>CAYSPY010000001.1:0-206880 GCA_964433325.1 uncultured Candidatus Peribacteria bacterium
GCTGCATTGCGATTTTATCGGTGGAGAGATCTACACCATTATCCTTCTTAAATTCTGCAACGATCCATTCAATAATCACTTGGTCGAAGTCATCACCACCAAGGTGCGTATCACCATTTGTCGCAAGTACTTCGAACACACCGTCACCTAGGTCCAATACCGAGACGTCGAATGTTCCTCCTCCAAGGTCGTACACAGCGATCTTCTGCTCCTTTCCTTTATCGAGACCATACGCGAGCGCGGCTGCCGTTGGTTCGTTAATAATGCGAACAACTTCGAGTCCTGCGATCTGGCCTGCATCTTTTGTTGCCTGGCGCTGTGAGTCGTCGAAGTACGCAGGCACGGTAATAACTGCTTTGGTCACGGGGCTACCCAAGAATGCTTCTGCATCGGCCTTGAGCTTCTGCAGAACTTTGGCGCTTACCTCCTGTGGGAGCATTTCTTTTCCATTAACGACAATCACTGCCCTCCCCTCTTTTCCGCCCTTTACTTCGAATGGCATGCGTCCTGCTTCGGTTTTTACTTCGTCATGACGATGACCAATAAAGCGCTTTGCAGAGAAAATAGTGTTTTTGGGGTTGGTTACTGCCTGGCGCTTGGCGGAAACACCTACGAGTACTTCGCTATCTTTAAACCCGACAACAGAAGGTGTTGTGCGCATTCCTTCGGAGTTTGGGATCACGACTGGCTCTCCTCCTTCGATAACCGCTACACAGGAGTTTGTCGTTCCAAGGTCGATTCCAATAATTTTAGACATAGTATAAGGGGAAATAATCTATTATCACTCGGTATTATAGAGTGATAAATATTCAAGTCAAACGTATCCCCTCCTATGTATAATCGTGCTGTAAGTGACAAGCTTTTTTGGCATAAGGCTGCTACTATCTCGCCATGTTTTTAGACGAAGCCATCATCCAGGCCATTGGAGGAGCCGGAGGCGCAGGTTGCGTCGGGTGGCGTCGTGAGAAATATGTCGCAAAAGGAGGCCCAGACGGCGGAAACGGAGGTCACGGAGGAAACGTGATCATTGTTGCGAATGAAAACACCGATACGCTCTCCGATTTCGGTTCCCGCAAGGAATTTGAGGCTGATAAGGGTGCAAACGGGAGTGGATCGAATAAGACAGGACGAGATGGTGAGGACCTCGAGCTCTACGTGCCACCAGGTACGCTTATTACCGAAGTAAACCCAGAAACACTGGAAACAATCGGTGTGATTGCCGACCTTCGTGAAAACGGCGATCGAATCATCATCGCCTACGGTGGACGAGGTGGATACGGTAATGCGCACTTCGTGAGTTCCACTCGTCAGCGCCCGGATTTCGCAGAGCTTGGCGAACCTGGTGAAACGCGAAAGCTAAAGTTAGAACTCAAACTCGTCGCAGATGTGGGGATTATTGGCTACCCGAGCGTTGGCAAATCCACGCTTATCTCTGTCATTAGTAATGCGCGTCCAAAAATTGCTGCGTATCCTTTCACCACCCTCATACCTAACCTTGGTGTGGTTACTGCCCATGACCGTGGGTATGTCGTGTGTGACGTGCCAGGACTTATCGAAGGTGCAAGCGAAGGAAAGGGGCTTGGCGATAAATTCCTCCGACATATCGAACGTTGTGGAGTATTGCTCCATGTGCTGGATATTGAGCGTGCGCTTCTGCATGGAAACGAGCTTGATATCGATCAGCTGGAGGCAGACTACAAAGCAATTCGAAAAGAGCTCGAAGCCTACTCCCCTCTTTTGGCAACGAAGCGAGAATTGATTGTGGTCAATAAGACAGATCTGCTCAATGACGAAGTAGACGCTCTGGTAAAAGCGCTTAAAAAGAAAAAGATTGATGTATTTATGACTATCTCAGCGGCTATTACCCTTCGTACCAAAGAGCTGACCGACGCACTGCTGCCGATTGTCCTCGAAGAGCGCGAGAAGCGATTACTGGTTGCAGACGAAGAAGAGGATCTAGAAAACTTGCCGGTGCTTAAGCCTCAGCAGGAATCGATGAAGATGGGTGCGTACAGACTGGAAAAGAAGCAGGATGGCACAATCATCATCCGCGGTAAGCGCCTAGAGCAGTTCACCCGTATGACGAACTTTGGTGCTTCTGGTGGTCTGGATCGCTTCCGACACGTTATTGACCGAATTGGACTCTCTAAGGCTATTAAGAAGGCTCGAGATAAGGATGAGGAAGCCTTGGTCTTTGTCGCAGATATGCGTATAGATGAGTATCTATAGGCTAAAATCCCCTCTTTCCGCATCCGTAACGCTTTGGTATAGTCCTCGGGCTCTCTTGTTATACGAGAAACCGTGGCCCGGTAGCTCAGTTGGTAGAGCACTCGCCTGAAGAGCGAGGTGTCACCAGTTCGACCCTGGTCTGGGCCACCATTCAAATTCATTTCATCAACGAAGCTATGGGAGTAGCATTTGCCTCCTATGTGCGGAATAGCTGCTGTCGTATCGCGTAACGGAGAGCACTACGATGTAATTCCGGAGTTGCTCCAGTTAATGAATGGCGTGCAGAAGCGAGGAGAATTAGCTGCTGGAGCAACTGCACTGCGCCAGGGCAATTTTGAGACGATGAAAATCACGGGGTATGTAGAAGAATTGCAGCAACGAATTTTAGAAAGTGTTCAACGTTTGTCGGGATGGGCGGGAATTGGTCATGCACGATACGACACCTGTAATGGTAAAGATCCAGAATTTACACAACCGTTTATCGCATCGAGTATTACCACTCCTTTTGCATTGGCGTTTAATGGAAATGTTCCAGGATTCGCTCGATTAAAAGATCAGCTATTAACAGAGAATTTGGTTTTGGAAAAGGATGTAGATACCGACGTTCTTCGTCTGCTGATGCAGAATGATATGGTCAGCCAAATTGCGGTAAACGGACGCATTGATATGTGCCGCGTTTTTGCTGGGCTTCAGCAAAAAATGGGTAACGCTGCCTGCAGTATTGCCTCTCTACGAAGTGGTGGAACGATTGATCTCTATAGGGATGCACTGGGCATGAGACCACTTGCCTATTGTGTTACAGATACAGTCTTTGCCGCTGCATCTGAAACTCATGCACTGGCAAATACATTTCCTGGGTCGCATATTGTTGAAGTTAAGCCGGGTGAATGTGTGTCGTATTCTGCCTCTCAGGGCATCACCTCCAGTATCGTCGCAAGCGTAAGAGATAAAGCTCACTGTTTTTTTGAGTGGAATTATTTTGCGAATGTCGATACTACCTTTGAGGGCGTTTATGCGCGAAAAGTGCGAGAAGAAATAGGCCGTCAAATTGCGGCCAGGGATACAGATTTACCGGAAGACGTTCTAGTTGTCCCTGTTCCAAATTCTGGGATGGCCTATGCAGATGGCTATGTCCAGGAACGAGGAATACTGTGCAAAGCAATTGGAAGAAATGAAAACGTTGGGCGTACGTTCATTATTAATGATTTTCATGAGCGTCTACGTATTGCGCGCTTGAAGTACCCTATCAATGGTGACCTCATACGAGGGAAGAATATTGTAGTAGTGGATGACAGCGGTGTGCGGGGGACAACGCTGGAAGTATTGGTGTGTTTGCTGTCGGAGTTTAACCCTGCATCGATCCATATTCGGTTTGGCAGCCCTCCTATTACCACTATTTGTGAGCATGGTATCGCGATCAATAAAGAGAATGAACTTATGGCTAGAAAGGTCCATTCAGATGTTCTTAGGACAGATGTTCTCCCGGAGGAAGAATTGCAAGGTCTAGCTGCAGTCTATGGGGTCGATAGCCTGCGCTATGCCTCTGTAAACGATACGGTGGAAGCTATTGGTCTACTCCAGAAAGATCTTTGTATGCGCTGTGTAACAGGCAAAGTACCTCAATTGGTCGATTTACGCATAAAATTGTAAGAAACATTACGAATGATGTTATTAGTACTTTACAATATTTTCATAATATGTAAAATACGTACCTATGTCATTCAAAACCATTGTCCTCGGCTCTTTAGCGGCTCTTTGCGTTCTTATCGCCCCCTTGGCGAGTGCACAATCTGCCTCGTCATCTTCTTCTAATGGGGCGGTAACCGTTTCGGTGACAGATGGGAAAACGACGATTAAGGCCGGGGATAGCCTTATTTACGCCATTACTGTTAAAGCAGTTGGTGCGCAGTCCCAGACTGTTGATATCGACTTTACCCTTCCTTCCTACGTAAACACGGTGAGCCCCGATCAAGGTGGTGTTCGGCTAGGAAATGTCGTTACATGGAAGAATATCAACGTGTACCCAGGACAAAGCATTACCTATACCGTTCAAGTATCGCTGCTTCCTTCTATCCCTCAGGGCACTGTGCTTACAGCTAGCGCACTTGTTGCAGGGGTAAAGGCAACTGACACAACCTCTATTGGTACGGCAGGTGTCGAACAATCACTCTATAAAGTCACTCTGACTGATGGTAAATCTACGGTGAAGCCAGGTGAAAGCATTACGTATAAAGCGACTGTCACAAACCTCACACCAGATACCCGTACGACGGATGTCCGACTATCGCTCGGTACATTCTTAGTCCTTGATGATGCAGACCCATCTGCATCGGTAAATGGAAGTGTCCTTACATGGACGAATGTAGACTTTGGTCCAAGCGCTACAAAAACTTTTACTGTTGCTGCCGATATTCTCCGTGCAGCGCCAGACTACTACCTGCTATCTAGTCAGCTGCGCGCAGGCGATGCATCTGCAACTGATACCACGAGTGTACTTGCAAACTCTGCCACCTCATCTAAAAAGTCTTCGAGCAGCTCTTCGAAGAAATCGTCTTCTAGCTCAGCAAAATCGGGTACAACAGCCAATGCAGCTGTGCGCTTTAGCGTGACGCCAGATACAACAGAGGTTATTGCAGGTGGTCGCATTCGCTACACCGTTTCAGTAAAAAATACATCTAGCGAAACTATTGATGAAGCAACAGTGACGGTACGTGTTGACCCTTCTACAGCTGTTATTATCGACGAGGGTAACGGTGTACGCAGTGGATCTTCGATTGTGTTTGCCCTTAAGGATGTAGATGAGAATGAAACATGGAAAGGAAGTTTTGTACTAGCTGCGGGGGACTTGCCTAATGGGTCAACAGTTTCTGTTGTTTCAACGATTGAAGGTGATGGTATTCGTAACCAGACAATTGATAGTCGTACGGCAGTTGGTTCTGTTGCTGTTATCGCTGAACTACCCACTACTGGCTCCGATGCGGTGACTCTTGTTGCATTGCTTCTCGTTGTACTGGCAGCAGTTTTAGCTGTCATTCACGGCAGCTTTGTAGCTCGTCGATAAGCAATAAATCGTAGCGGATAATATTTGCAATATTTAGTAAAATGTTGTATAATATTATCAAATATGAAAAACAAACAAAACAATACAGATGACCGTATTTTGTGCGGTTTTGTGGTACTTGCAGTACTGCTAGGAATAGTTTCTTACAATCTTCAGCCCGTTTCCAGAACAGAAGGAACTCTGCACGGTGCGGCCCCTGAAAAAACAGAAGCTTCTGACATGCATGCAGCTATTGCGACCGACAAAACTTCTAACACTGCACTGCGCCTGCAACAGAGGCTTTCGAATGGTAATGGCAAGCCTAACTTGCTCGCCCTTGAGCAGTCGTTGCAAGATCGCCAGAGCATTCTCGAAAAGTCTGTAATGGTGGAAGTACGTGATGATGCACACCCAGAAGTTTCTCCTGTTACATGGACTATAAATTTTGCCAAGCACCCAGAGTTGTTAACAATGAGACACACATGGGCATCTGCAACATTTGTGCTGAATGAAGAGCTGCTACAGGAATATATTGATGATGGTGTTATTGCTGGTACACATTCACGAACATCTATCGTATTACAGAACACTGAAACCGATCATAACAACGTTGAGCGAGCGGTAAACCTTCCCATTGCTCGTGATGGCTTTGATTATACTTCTGATACTTTTACTAAGGCTGTACGTGATGCCATTAGTAATGGTTCCGACACAGCAAGCGTATCTTTGCCCTATGCAAAGGCATCGGTGAAGGTTTCGGTAGATGGTGCGCTTAAGGAACTTGATGTGCTTGCCACTGGCCTTTCAGATTTCTCTAACTCTCCCGAGGAGCGAGTATGGAACGTACATAAGGCGATTGATGAGCGTGTGAACAACATTGTCGTTCAACCAGGAAAGATTTTCTCCTTTGTCGATGCACTTGATGTACCTGTGACAACCGCAAAGGGTTGGAAGGAAGGTATGGGACTCTTTGGTGGTGGAACTGCATTCACTCCAGGTGCTGGCATCTGTCAGGCAGCCACAACAGTATATCGCGCTGCACTGCTAGCAGGCCTCCCCATCACCTACCGTCGTAACCACAGCATGTTTGTAGACCATTACGAACCCTATGGTATTGGGCTTGATGCAACGGTCTTCCCCGGTGTTCATGATATGACATTCCGCAATGACACATCCGGCATTATTCTTATTCAGGCATACACTATTGGTGATGAGGTCTTTGTGCAGATGTATGGTACGGATGATAACCGCGAAGTTGCTCTTGATGGCCCTTACTTCAATATTACTGCTAATCGTCCAAAGCTTATTCGCCCGCTCGATTGGGATGAAACTGGCTGGGTACGTACAGTGACCTACGCCAACGGAAAAGTAGAGAGTAAAGCGATCGTTTCGACCTACGTTAAAGGCTTCGCTCGTAGTATCAAGGATAAGTACGCAGGGACACTCGGGAAAAAACTCCTAGAAATGAAGGAACCCGGTGCAACAGTTGCCACCCTTGATACGTCTTACTGACACGATGCGATTTTCTCCACCGCAGAGTACCGGCCGATGGATAAGCGCCGTAACTATGTGTGTGCTCCTTACAGGGGCACATGCAGTAGCTGCTGAAGGAGTAGTATTTAAGCATCCATCCCCTGTCTCACGTTCTGTTTCTTTGCGCTTAGCCAAGCGCATTGGTCTTAGATTTGCAGCACCTGTATTACCAGAAGTTGCAGCAGGGATGATTGCACAGAAAAATGATCTGCATGATCGTTCAATCACTATCCATTTTCACGATGAAAAGCATCCGGAGAAAGATCCGCTACCTGTAGAGCTAGCACTTGCAGGACATGGTGAGTGGATTGTCTACGATCAATCGCATCAGCAATTCAAGGTGGATGAACGTTCTGTTCGATATTTTCTAGAGGAACTCCAAGCCCAAATTCTCCCCGCCCCTTCTTATCCTATTGCGACCGTGGGGGAATCTTATCAATTAAGCATCCAAGGAACCGCACAGGAAGGATATCGCTTAGATACGGTCTCAGCTGCAGATGCAATAACTGATGCACTGATGAACGGAGATACCTCTGTCAGCATTGTAGTGGGATATCAGGAGCCATCATTATTCTTTATGACAGATGCAGGGGTGAAGGAACTACCGCTCCTCTCGCGTGGCATGTCCGATTTTGCAAAATCCCCTGCTGGGCGCGATGCCAATATTCGCCGTGCATTGGATGTCTACCTCAACGGTATTGTGGTAATGCCTGGGGAAGATTTCTCGTTTAACACGGCATTTGAACAGAGCTATGGTTGGAGCGAAGCATTGGTGATTGCCGAAGGTGGGACACTGGTCAGCGAGCCAGGTGGTGGCATCTGTCAGACAGCTTCTACAGTCTTTCGTGCTGCCCTACTTGCAGGCCTCCCAATCGTGAAACGTGCAAACCACAGCTTGTATGTTGGGTATTACGAAGAGTACGGGGTTGGGTTGGATGCGACGATTTACCCAGGTAAGCAAGACTTTGTCTTTACCAATGATACAAGTGCACCGGTGATTGTTGCCGCGCGTCATGATGGCACAAAAGCGATTGTTGAGTTTTATGGTAAATCCGATGGTCGTACAGTGAGCCTCGATGGGCCGTTTTTCTCTACCACAAATGAAGGATTCGATAAGAAGCTGAGCATTAAGCAGATTGGGTGGAACTACGGCGTGACCTACCCTGATGGACACACGGTCACTAAGCCAATTGTTTCGACGTATACGATGCTTCCCAAGTTACTCCGCGAGAAGTATGCGACAGCACAAGGGGTAGGACTCTTGAGTGAATTAGCAGTGAATCCAGCGGAACAAGTGGTGATGAGATACTAAAAAAGCCCAGACCATGAGGTCTGGGCTTATATAGAGTTTGGTTGTAGCGTTCATTGCTTTTTGTACTTCTTCTGAAAATCGATCATTGCCTTTTCCATTTTTCCTCCCTCTCCAAGCAGAGGGCTTCTTTGGATCAAGCGGATCATTTGCTGCCGACACTTAACATGCTGAGGATTCTTTCCTTTTTTGGGAAAAGCCAGGGTGGCGGGCATGCACGCTTCTGATGAAGCGAGATCCAGCAAATTATTCCAGTCTGCGATCAAACCCGATCTTCTTTTCATCTCAGCTTCCTTGTATTAGCTACAACCGATGCTGCGAATGTACAGCATTAGCAATTTTAACATATTAGAATTAAATGTCAATATCTTGAAAAACCACATAACGTATTCCTACACGTGAAAATCGCTATGGCTGCTTGCCATGAGGAGTCCGCTGAAAGCGGATGACGAATGGTGGACCGGGTGGGACTTGAACCCACGACCAAGAGATTAAGAGTCTCCTGCTCTACCAACTGAGCTACCGATCCATTGATTTGCAAGAAGCGAAACCTAGCTACCGATCAGAATCGGCTGCTTGGGCGTAGTTTACAGAACCTTTCGAGGTCTGCAACCACCTGGGCAGGGGGTCAAAAGTGCCACAGGCAGCTCTTGATGCCAGCCGAAGGTTTCTTTGTCGATTGGTTGCTTAATCGTACGACCATGCTTGATATCCTCCCATTCTGCATCGCTTAGGTCTAACTTTGTAAACTTCTCCAGAATGATTTTAAGAGGCACTACATCGGTCCAGTTGATCGCATCGGTTTGCACCGCGTCTTCTACCTTCCACTCCCCTACCTTCGTTCTACGCAGGCCGCTGAGGTATCCACCACACCGTAGTGCTTGTCCTAAGTCGTGCGCGAGTGAGCGAATGTACGTTCCACTGCCACAGCGTACGTTGAGTGTGAGCTCAGGGTAGCTGTAGGACATGATTGAACATTCGTCGATTGTTACTTGTCGTGCTTCCATCTCTACGATTTTCCCTTGGCGGGCTAAGTCGTATGCGCGTTGACCATCTACGTGTACTGCACTGTGAGCCGGCGGTTTTTGTGAGACTGTTCCAACAAATCGTTCCTCCAGCATTCTGCGAACACCAATTTCATCGGGCATGGGCCAACCCGGTTTTAGGTTTACTACTTCAATAACGCCTTCGCCATCGTACGTCGTACTTATTTTCCCGAGGGTAATATCTGCTACGTATTCCTTGGAAAGCCCAGAGAATAATTCAATTACCTTGAGCGCTTTCGAACCAACGCCCAATACCATCAGCCCTGTAGCTGCAGGGTCCAAAGTACCGATGTGGCCGATAGACCTCTCAGACAAGGCTTTCCGGGCCATGGCGACGATGTCGTGGCTAGTTGGCCCCTTTGGCTTATCGACAAGCAAAAACCCGTGTCGCATACGATAATCGTACCATACTCAGTTGATGACGTATATCGTTGTTATGGCTTTTAAATGCCATTAAACGTTAAAACGAAATCATTGGTAGAATGGCACTAAGTGCAATACCGATAACACCGATTGCAGCAATAACACGTACAAGATTCTTTTTCTTCATAGGAGAATTACTGAATAGAAATAACCACCGTCGCTGCGTGCGAAGCCCCCGATACATCTTTGACAGTCAGTGTGACAGTTTTAACGCCAGCTTCCAAGAAAGTGTGTTGAACATTCATGCCCTCGTTCTGCACGCCATCACCAAAGTCCCATGTGTATGTTTGGATTACACCACTCGATGGAGATGCATCAAACGCAACTGTGAGTGGAGCCGGTCCACTTAAGCGACTAGCAAGGATACGAGCCTGTAAACTTGGTGCGCGTACGACCACCGTACGTGAAGTATTTTCCTGTCGGCCGCTGCTTGTTTTGGCAGAGAGTGAGACGCGATATGTTCCAGCTTTTGTAAACACGTGCTGTGTCACTGCTCCGCCATATTCGACTGCTGAGCCATCACCAAAATCCCAAATGAATCCACTGATAGTTTCATCTGGAATGCTCGATTCAGAACCATCAAATAATACGGTAAGTGGGGCAACTCCTGTTTCTGGTTTCATCTGGAACGAAATTACCGATGAAGGTGGCAGTACTTCTACTGTGATAGGGAAACGAAGTGCATGGCTCTCTAAGTCCTGAGCAATCATCACAATGGTGTACGTACCAGGTCGTCGGTAAATTGCCTGGAGGTTTTCGTTCGTAGAGCCAACTTCTGTTGCATCCTCTGCTTCCCATGAGAACTGAATAAATGGTTGCTGTGTAATGGGCGTTAGGTTGAGGGTGAGTGGAACTTCTCCTGTAATTTTATTTCTATCTACTGCTGGTGTGCCTTCAAAGCGCAGATCGGAGAGCGAAAGTTCTTCCACAATTTTTACGACGGTGTTTACTTCGGCTATTACCCCACTTTGGGAACGCACACGGGCAACGACAGGAAATGTTCCTCTTCGGGTGAATGTATGAGTGGAGCGAATTCCTTCTGCCTTTTGTCCATCACCAAAATCCCATTGCACACTATAAATGGGCTCTGGCGTTTCCACGGTAAAGAGTGCTGCAAATGGTGGGGTTCCAATAAGATTTTTTGGCTGAGATGTCACTGCTACAGGGAATGGGAGTGGCAGAGGTTCCTGCACGACAATGGATCTGTCGTAACGAACCTGTGTTTTATTTGCCAAGGAGACAACGGCAGATACATTAAAACTGCCAGTCTTAAGATAGGTATAAGAAGTAACCATTCCGACATTTTCTTCATCAAATTTTCCGTCTCCATCAAAATCCCACGATACTGCTACGACATCCTCAGCACGTGGATAGAGCTGTTCTAGGTTAAACACAGTCGGTCTATCGATGATAGGTGGCAAGGGTGTTACCGAGAATACAGCCTTGCTGATGAGGAATTTCTTCGTTGCGACTTTTACTGTTCCGTCAGTGCCCTTAATACCGACGCGCACTGTAAATATTCCTTGCTGATCGAATGATGCTGTAAGCTCTGGTGTGAGTGTTTTTTGGTCAGGTTGGCCATCGCCATTAATATCCCACGAATATTCCACGGGTTTAAATCCACGTTTAGCTAGTGATCCTACTGCTTTTTCCGCGCTAAAGCTTATAGAGAGCGGCGCTACAAAGGCTTCTGTAGAAATTGGATTTGTAATAACGATTGAAAGTGAAGGCTCTTGTGAAATCATGAACGCAGTAGCACCCGATAGAATTAGCCCCGGGAGTGCATATGCTACAAGTTTAATAAGTGCGATCATTTTTGCATTGGGCATCGCGTGAGATGCACTAATTCTCATAAATGCAAAAGCAGAGACTGCCAGCAATATGAGAGAACCGATTCCACAACTAGCCAAACCAATCGTTACAAACGATGGAGATGCATCTGCATCAGGGAGCACTGCTAATAAAAAGAGACACCATACGATGTACAGCACATATGGGATTCCGAGGAGCACTCCAATAATGAGTTTCCACTGAAGAAGCACTTTTGCATCTCCTGTAGGTACTGCAGCTGGTGGTGCTACAGCAGGGGCGGGGCCAGCGACAACCGCTGGTTCCGATAAGCCGTCGACTGATGAGTTGGGGTCCATAATTTAGAATTCCTGCATAATTACAGCTTCTGCTGGTGGCAGAAGAGGGACCTGTGGGAAAGGCTTAGCATCTGCAGGGGCTCCGATATTGATCGGCTGATCAAACGATGAAAGTTCCATGTGAATATTCAAGTTTGAGTTGTCACTTTCATTGAACGACGAAATAGCCCAATCAGCTTGCGTTAGTAAGAATGTTTCTGCGTCTATCCAAATTGTTCCTGATGCCTTATAAGCGGAAAGTTGCTGGAGTAATGCCTCTTGGTTAGTGGCATCTCCTTCATTCTGCGAAATTTGAATCATAAAATCTCGTAGCTTTTTAGCGTCTACTTCTACGTCATAGCGGTAAGTATCGCGTCCGTTCAATGATTGCACGCCTTTATCTTTTACAACACGCACAACCTCTGCCTGCATTCGTAGAAAATGTGGGTCAGGGGTAATGGATTGGCTCGTTGTTACACCAGGTGTGGGTGGTAGCCTGTACCACACATTGAGCATCGACGGGAATGATGGGGATGCGAGCATTGGGTGCAGGGGCGTTGTTTGAATATTGATGAGCTTCGCATATACCTCATTCTGCGAGACTACGATTAATTGACCCTGCGCACTCCACTGAAGTGTTGGCGATTGTCCACTAGAGAAAATCGACATGTCCATTTGTGTTCCACCTTGCTGTATTCCTCCTTCTGCGTTTAGAACTCCACTTAGTTCACCATTCGTAAAATTGGCTTCCAGATTCAAATGCGCAGAAACTAATCCACGGTTTGCAATCGAAGAACGGCGTAGTACTTCTTCTGCTGGAAATTCTCCTTGGCGAGCGCAAGAAACTAAGACAGAACAACCAATGATGGTAGCAATAATATAGTTAGTCATTATTGGTTCACATTTTGCCCTACACCATGCATGTATGCCAGAACAGACGCTTGATTTCAGCGCGTATTCGGGCGCAAACGTTGCTGCACAGTTGCTTCGATATCAGAGGGTTCTTCGACAATGAATCGAATTGTCCGCTTGTTACTCGCGCGAACATCTGCTTTTACCGTCAGCATGACAGTGGAGTTTTTGCCAATGAGTAGCGGTTGCTTAAGGACAAAGCGGGCAATGGAGCCATCGAGATGCTTGATCTCTTCGGAAAGTACTTTTTGACCATTCATGAGTTTAAGGTTCTGAAGATCACTGTCTTTTGCACTGCCATCGTTGGTAAGGGTTATCACTTGTATTGCTTGATCTTGCTGATTATCCGCGCTCAATGTTAATCGAGCGACCGTTTTACCTGCACCAAAGCGGACAGTATCTAATAATGGAAGGTATTCAACTGTGACAGTCCCTGTTGTTTGTGGGACAGTTTTTGCAGTTACCGTGGCTGCTATTACGTTTGGTTGTATAAGTGTTCCATCATCTAGTCGTATGGCAGAGACAATCAGTCGATGTTCCCCGCCAGATGCAGCATCGGTCGAAAAATCGCCACGTACGTCGATTGTTCGTTCCTGGCATTTTTGAACAGTAAGGTTCATTGGTCGTAGGATCGCAGTGCGTGTGCGCGCTGAAAATGATTGCGGAGGGGAAATACGCTTATTTCCATCTGCTACATACACACGTTCGATATCGGAAGAAGAACCAAGTCCCCCATGCTTGACGATTACTTCGCGAATAATGGCATCAGCATCACACCCTGCTTTCAGTGTAAGTTGTACAAGGCCAACTCGCTGCGCACCGTGTGGTACAGAAATTGCGGAGAGTGATCGCTGGTCAATCATGAGCTCTTCTGCAAACACTGGCTCAGCGATAAAAATAGTGAGGGCTAAAACAATGAAACGTAGCATGCGTACAGCATACGCCACTTTTTTGTATAGAAAGAAAAAAACTCACCAACTTCCACCAGCACCGCCACCTCCGGAGGATCCGCCTCCGAATCCCCCAAATCCACCACTACTACCCCCACTGCTTCCACTCCCCCATCCTCCTGTTCCCCCTGTGAATCCCCCGCGTCCTCCACGGCCTCGCGTATATCCTTTTTTAGAAAGGATGTAATCAAAGAGTAGACCTAGAATGACGAGGATAGGGATAGAAAGCCACCACGAGAATAACAGTGTTAAGAATAGACCTGCTGCTCCACCAAATAGTCCCCCAGCCCACCACGATTTTGTGCGGGCAAGGGCAGCTGCGATCCAATCGAAGAAGACGAAGAAGAAAAAGAGAATCCACGGCAAAGCGCCAGTCGCGTCTTCTTGTTCTTCGTATCGCTCTGCTGTGAATTCACCTCCAATGTGTTTTTTAAGAGAATCTACACCGGACTGCAGTCCATCAAAATACTGAGCTTCTTTAAAGAAAGGCTTCATGTCCTTCTCATAAATGCCTTTTGCGACAAGGTCCGGCACAGGCCCCTCCATTCCATATCCTGTTCCTATCCATACCTCATGGTCTGCATATGCGACAAGAATAAGAATGCCATTGTCATTTTTTTCCGTACCTACGCCCCACGTACGCATTACTTCTACTGATACATCTGAGGCAACTGATCCACTGAGGCTTGGAATAATAAGAATGGCAATTTCATTGCTGGTTTCCCGCTGATAGGACGTCAGTTCATCTTCTAAAGTCTGTTCTTCATTTTCAGAAAGAAGTCCGATTGTATCCGTCACAAACCCATCGTTTACCGGAACATCGAACGCATATGCGGTCGTAGTGAGTGCAACAAGCAAAGAGCCAATACCGATAGCAAATCTAAACATTAGTTGAAGTCGACAACAGGAGCAGTGTCAGATCCAGTGGCAGCGTCAAACCCTTCTGCCGCTTCGAAGCCAAAGAGCATGGCAGCAATGTTGCCTGGGAAGCGCTTCACGATCAGGTTGTAAGAAAGTACAGCATCGTTGTAATCCTTACGTGCTACGGCAATACGGTTTTCTGTTCCTGCCTGCTCAACCATCAAATCTTGGAAACCTTGCGTTGCGGTGAGGTCGGGGTAAGCCTCCGTAGTTACAAGCAAGCGTGCAAGGGCAGACTGTGTTTCTTCCGTAGCTTGTACTTGTTCATTACGATCACCCGATGCCTGAGCATTTAGCCATTTGGTACGTGCTTCTGTAACAGCAGTAAGAGTCTCTTGCTCAAACGATGACTCTCCTTTAACGGTATTTACCAAATTTGGGATAAGGTCGAATCGTCGCTGATACTGTGTTTCAACTTGGTTCCAAGCGTTATCGAGTGATTCATTGCCTGTTACAAGGTTGTTGTAAGCAGAAAAGAGCCAGAGTGCGATGGCAACAATAATGACAATAATTCCGATGACGATTGGTGAGCGCTTAGAGGCCATGGAGTGCGTGGGGAAAATACAGCGCGAAGTATAGCACATTCCCCAAGCGATTTTCGTACCGGGCTTATTTACCGATAATTTCCTTTACATCTTTCAGTACTTCGTCTGCATGGCCTTCGGGCTTTACCTTTTCGTAGATTTTCTGAATCACTCCTTCTCCATCAATAAGGAATGTTGTGCGTAAAATTCCCATGTAGGTTTTCCCGTACATCGATTTCTCACCCCATACTTCGTAATCCTTAATAATCTTCTTTTCTGTATCAGCTAAAAGTGGGTATGGCACAGCATAGCGATCACCAAACTTCTTGTGGCTTGCTTCGTCGTCGGCGCTTACACCTACAATAGTGACTCCATATTGTCGGAGTCCGTTCATGTTATCTCGTAGTTCACATGCTTCTGCTGTGCAGCCTGGAGTGTCATCCTTTGGGTAAAAATAGAGCAGCACCCATGAACCTTTAAATTCAGAGAGCGTACGCACTTCGCCATTCTGGTCTGGAGCGGAAAATGCCGGTGCTGAGTCACCAATGTTCAGCATGGTCTAAAGGGAAAAGGGTTCTGAAATTACATCAATTACCGTCCCGTTCTATGAACGCGCCACTTCTTCTTTTGTGGTCGTGAACGTACGGAACCTGAGGAAACGCTATGTACGGGTCTGCGAGTGGGCTCGGAAAGCTTTGCCTCTGCCATTCCTTGCGGGAGCTTTCCACGTGGGATTTCACTGCGAATAAGACGCTCAATGCGCTTCAATTCATCACGCTGATCGGGTAGGGCAAAAGAAATTGCCTTACCTTCGCGCCCAGCACGAGCTGTGCGACCAATGCGGTGCACATAATCTTCGGGGTCTGTTGGGAGGTCGAAGTTCACGACAAGTGCAATACCGGTGACGTCGATTCCGCGTGAAGCGATATCTGTTGCGATCAATACTCTGTATTTGCCAGAACGGAATCCTTCCAATGCCTCGCGACGCTGGCCAAGGGAACGGTTACTGTGAATTTCGGCTACCTTGATACCAAGATGCCCGATTTTTGTCGTAAGGTTTTTTGCGCCGTACTTTGTGCGACTAAAGACGAGGACTGATCCCTTTTCTTCTTTTAAAATAGATTCAAGGAGTTTGATTTTTTCGTCGCGGTGCACAATAAACATTTCTTGCACCACGCGCTCTGCTGTTGTTCCTGCAGGTGACACCTCAATACGAATAGGTGTTTTCATGTGCCTGTTTGCAATGCTCACAATGTCGCTTGGCATCGTTGCCGAAAAAAGCATTGTCTGACGCTCCTTAGGAACAGCTGAAAGGATTTTGTTAATCTGATCGGAGAATCCCATGTCGAGCATGCGATCTGCTTCGTCGAGTACGAGCACGGAGACTTTCGCGAGCGTGATCGTGCGCTTTTCCATGTGGTCGAGCAGACGACCTGGGGTTGCCACAAGAATATGTGGACCCTGTTTGATCATTTGGCGCTGCAATTGCATAGAAGCACCCCCAATAAAGACCGCTGTCTTAATACCGAGTGGTCGTCCAATCTTTTGCAATGTTTCATCTACTTGTAGTGCAAGCTCACGTGTAGGAAGGACAATAAGCCCATTTCCACCATGCTTAAGAATGCGCTGGATCATCGGAATGCTAAAAGACAGAGTTTTCCCTGTTCCAGTTTGAGCAATGCCGATCACATCGCCGCCTTCAATCGCACCAGGGATCGCCTGATGTTGGATAGGCGTAGGTGTCGTAAAGCCCACCTTTGTGAGTATCGAAAGGATCTCGGGGGAAATTCCGTGGCCGTCAAACGTGTCGGGTGATGGGTGCATTGACAAGGCAGTTTACCATAACTCCTATGCGACCGATAGCCCTGGGAAACGCATAATTGGGTGATAAAGTGCCAGTAACGCTGGATTAATGGATTTTCTGCACAAAAAAATGCCCCCAGAGTTCTGGGGGACTTAGAATCGTGGTCCTACATCGTGCATCAGCGCTTTTTGATGCGGAGAGTGATGGAGAAGGTCATAACAGCGTACTTGTTGAGCGCCGTCGACGAGTCCAGCACCTCGTAATCCGGATGCACCTGGATCCATTGTTCAGCAGCTTCCTGAGCCGTTTTGATCGCCGGCGTCCAGCCATGCTCGATGTATTGATCGTCGAGCATGAACGTAACAAAGTGATCGGTTTGGACAATTGTCACCTTCTCGACGGAAATTTGAGCTTTCGCTGTCTCGGCCTCCAGCCAGGATCCAATCCCGGAAAAGCTCATGCCCAATACAAACAGAACAGCCAAACCAAGTGCACAAATCTTCTGAAAATTGTTCATCATCTACTCCGCGTTGTTGGAAGGAACAGAACCTCCGCCATTCTACATTTTTACATGTATTTGACAATATATATTTATTTGCGCAATGGTTAGAAGATGTTTAAAAAAAGCGTCTTGAGCAAATTTTTTATACATACATCTATCCTTCAATAAGCTGTATCTGCGAAAAATAATAAGGTTCTTGTCAATTCTCTCCTATCAATAGCATTACGAACGATCACTAAAATGAGTCAATAGTGGCTGGACAATAAAGTCCCTCTCCGTACACTCGCTCGCGTCCCTTCCGGGACCTAGTATGAATAACGTGAAGTACCACTCACAGAAAGCTTCACTGCAGCTCGTGTTTATGCACGCAGCCTTCATTACCTTCCTCTCGCTGAGTATGGTAATGAGCCTCCCGACGCTTCGCTAAGAGCGGGAGACGCAGGAAGTCACCGGTAGCCCGCAAGGGCATTGTAAACGTCCAGGGGAGCGTTCAGGAGAGGCAACGGGCGTATTGTATGATGTGTAAAAGCCGATATTGACAGCGTTATCGGCTTGTTTGCTTCAGAGTGCCAACAGCGACAATTTCACCTGGTTCGGGATTACCGTCATCCGCTTCCAGAGTGATAAAAGCCCACATGAAATCATGAAGGTCCTTTTGAGCCTCTAAACGCACTCTATGGCGTACATCATTGAAGGGATTCGTTAGATGCCCGACGTTAAGCACTGTGCCATCCGCAGATTTCACCCATCCTTCATAAAACATGCCTTCGGGGGCTGCTTTGATATTCAATTGGAGGCCTACCACAGAGCTCATGTCCTCTAAATGATGAATAGACGCAATGCCGTTTGCAGACGTCCCTCCGGTCCCCGAAAGGGCTCCATAGGACAAGCTTGTCTCCTTCCCGTGGCCCGGGAGAGTGGGCGTCCCTACGGGCATCGCTGTTTGAAACTCTTGGCGATAGGTAATGCCAGCTCCTGTGCCATCCCCTACCTTTACGGCCTGTTTCTGAGGGCTGGAGCAACCTGCTAAAGCAGCAAGGCACGCAATAAGAAGAAAGTGCTTGTGGGTCATAGGAAAGAGGAATGAATTACCAAAGCGTTCCCGCAGGACGTGCATCATAGGACTGGCGTTCCTTTTGAGCGTGGGTTGCAGCATCGCGAGCAATCTTCTTGTAGCGCTCTGCATCGGTTGGGAACAATCGTGCAAGCAGTCGTGATGTTTGCTGCAATTCTTCAACGTTATCCGAAAGAGCAATAAAGTGAGTATTGCCTGCAACTGCGTCTGCAAAGGCGACAAAGAGTGTATCGAATTCTGTCTTACGTGCTTTGTACGCATCGGAGTTATCTTGGCTGTATGCCTGCAAGAGTAGGCGCAGGATACCAACATCGGTATAAGACCCGAGTGTGTATGCCTTCTCCAGAGAGGTTACTGCTTCTGCATAGTGACCAGACTTCAAGTTCACTTCACCACGTATTTTCCATCCACGTGCATCAAATGCGTTACGAGCTTGGTACTGATCGAGTGACAAAAGTGCGCCCGAGAAATTATTTTTTTGTAGATGGATAGATGCTTCACTCAAATATAAATCGCGACTAAAGAGTTCCATATGTGAACGTCCAAACCATCGTAGTGCTGCATCTTGATGGTTGGCTGTTAGCGCATGGCGTCCTAGCGAGGATGTTACAAGGAACATTCCTTCCCATGCAGTTATCACAATAACAACGATGCCAATACACAAAAGAACATTGTCTAAAAAGCGTCGCACCTTCCAACGATTAAAGGAAGCCTTTCGTTCTTCGGATGCAAATCTTAGTGGTGCAAGGAACGCAAGAAGGACAAAGAGTGGTAACCCAATCCCCGTGAACTGAAGGTTGTAGTCGATCATTACATGGGCAAGAACTCCCGCAATTCCAACAAGCATCGTCATACGTACCATTTTGTCATCGAAAGGTTCGGTATTCTCTCGTACAAGCAGAATGAAAGATGAAAGAAGTAATCCTCCAAATAGAAGTACAAATGCAGCTGCCACGGGCACACCTCGCTCAGCAGCCATTTTAAGAATGGCATTGTGTGGGTGATCCGACGTTGCCAAGACGGATTGCATGGAAGATGGATGCACAAACCGGAAGCTGTAGGGGCCATACCCTGTTACTGGTTTTTCGAGTGCCATTGTCGTTGCTTTGTCCCAAAACTGTGCGCGTTCGTTTACAGAGGAGCGCCCTTCTGCTGCAGTGAATGTCACCTTTTCGCTGAATGATTGAATATCAAACTGCAGAGACCTGAGCGTATTTAGGCAAAGAACCAGAGCAACTGCACCTGCAAGAACCAAGAGAATCTGCAGTGCCAATCGCTTGGCATGAACCTTAAGCATTCTCCTTAGTGACACTGTGCGAAGTGCTTGAATACTGAGGAGAAGAACAAACAACGCTACTTCACCACCAAATGCGAGCATGCCCCCACGTGAAAAACTGAGGTACAGAGCAGATAAGAGAATAGTCATTGCTGCACACCAATAACGGCGATGCTCATCACTTCTGAGGATGCAAAGCAGAGTAAGGGGAAGTGCGATTAACAAAAATTCTGCCCATGCATTAGGCCAATAGTCTGTATGGAAACGCGCATCAAAGAACGTTCCCGTAAAACGCATTACTGGCTGAAGGACATACACAAACATACCGACAATGGCTGCGACCACAGCGGTAAGGGAAAGAGTCGGTGGTAGCCAGTCCCGTATAGAGGAGGCAATCCCCTGCTCGCGTAGCCTAATTACCCAGAGAAAGAATAAGAGGTACGCCGCTGTCCGCAGCACTTCATCTAACCCATAATTAAGTGCGCTCGAGAAATAATAGCTCACAACAGACCAAAGAATAATAAAGAGAACACATACACGAATCCATGTGGGAAGAGATTCAGCATCGGTGTAATCCCTCCTGCGTGACATGCGGAATCTGTCACCAATGAGACCAGCAAGCGTCAACACACTTGCAGCAATCGCAAGAATCCACGTGGCATCGATACTTTTACCTCCTCGCCAGAGGACGGATGCTACAAGGAGTACGAGTAGAATCTGTTCAAGTCGCCTATTTTTCATAAATGTAAGCACGAGTGCCAGTATAGGCTTTTGGTTGCTCCATACCATCCCTTTGCTATGATGCCGCGGCTACAGACTTGCCGTCGTGGCGAAATGGCAGACGCGTACGCTTCAGGAGCGTATGGGGGCAACCCTGTGGAGGTTCAAGTCCTCTCGACGGCACCATTAAGCGTGTAATATACGTATTTCCATAATGTGATGTGGTAGTCTAATATCTACGCGTGCCTTTAAATGAACACCTTACGTGCAACGAGATTGGAGCAAGATTATTTGCATCCAGTACGGTTCGGGCTGCGCACTGTAATGGTGATAGGCCAGTGTATACTCAAATCAGTCGTGATGAGTGCATTTTAAATCCTAATTCCCTGATAAGACCTCAAGGATTTCTTGCTGCATTGCAAGATTATTCCAAAGGACATGAAACGGAGCCATACAAACCAACAGACTTTATTCCAGATGCACGTGCAGATGAGATGCTTAAGGATGCTTATTCTGTATTAGAGAGAAGTAAATTAAAATATTGTGAAAGACTTACAAAAGAACACGTGCGTCAATTACTTGCAGGTCGCTGTGCAGAGCTAGTAGTCGCAGAGACTATCCGTAAAATGCTTAAACTATTCGGAAAAATTCCAAATGCAAAACTTCCTCGTCTAAGAGAATGGAACATGGAGGATCGTCATCAAAGCAAAGATTTAGAAAGTGGATTAACCATTGTTCCAGTTGATAAAACAAATCTCATCATCTTAGGTCACAAGTCCAGCGAAGGGATTGGTGGACTAGGTGAGCAAGACATGCTTGTTGAAACACAGGAGCAATCTGCTTTTTTTGTAGATGTATCAACCTCGGAAAAAACAGTAGAAGGGAAATTACGTGCTTCTAAAAATGAACAATCATTTTCAATCTTTAGAAGAAGAATTACACAATTGTTTCAAGCATCCCTTGGTGAAGCGGGCTATAGAGATGTATCAAAAATTCATCTTATTCTCTCTGATGAAGCATTATCTGAACCAAAAAAGATGAAACACCTCCCCCTGCTGGAGTATGGGTTAGTAGGGCTTCTGGGCGCTTTCAGTCTGAACGTTTAAGTGAGGAACTGATGTTTCGACTCGTAGAGCATAATTTATTGTGGTTTGATGAATTACATGAGGGGCACATCCTCCCAAAAAAAGAGTCTGATTTAGCCGAAGCTACTTCTTAGGTGCGTCTTCCCACAAGCCAATAACGTTACCGGATGGATCTTTGGCATAGGCATAAAAGCCCATACCCATCATATCGAACTTTGGTAGCCACTCCGACCCTCCTGCCTGCTTAATCATCTCCATCTTTTCGTCGATTGATGATACGTGGATGGCAAAAATTGGTGCAGTAGCTTTCTCTGTCTTCAGCATGATTCCGCCATTGATTGCACCTGGCTTGAGTGGCTCACGTGTTTCTTCGTTCACGGGTGTTGTACGTGCACCAACAAACACAGACCCATCTGGCATTGGCCAATCGGCAAGTTCCCAGTTGAAAATTGATCCGTAAAATTTTCGAGCGGCATCGAGGTCTGTAACGGGGAGTTCGAAGTGAACGATTGGATCCATGAGGCGTAAGGGGGAATGAAGTAACTATAACTTAAAAATCTCCGCCAAACACATTCTTCTTATTCGTTTTAATCATACAGACAGACACGGGCCTATCCCCCCATATAAGACCAGGGAATGACCACCCTTTGCCACATTTAAGTGTATCGCGTCTATAAACGTTAAGGGGCCCTTTGTTTATTGGGTCCGCACCGTCATAGCGATAAGATTGTGCAGATGCGACAGGTGCTACAAGCATTCCAAGTAGTGCGCCTGTAGCAAGTAAACGATTGATCATCACGTTGTAGTATGGACTCACGGATTGATATCGCAATGAAAATGACCTGAAAATTCCTGAGACAGGTAGGACTTTTATCGGAGCTTACACAAGTGAGTCACTCTTGACGTTGCTAGTTATCACTCTAGAATATCGACTGATAATTACATCTTATCCCTTCATTTATTATGGCTAAGTCCAAAATTCCTGAACTCGCAGTTGAAATTCATCCTCTTGGCGACCGTGTCGTTGTTTTACCATTAGAAGCTGAGCAAGTAACGGCTTCTGGAATTGTGATTCCTGACACGGCAAAAGGTGAAAAGCCACAGGAAGGAATTATTCTTGCACTGGGCAAGGGGGGAATTGGTGAGGACAAAGTAAATCCTGCAGATTTCGTGAAAGTAGGAGACAAGGTTCTGTTTGGTAAATATTCCGGTGACGAAGTCAAACTTAAGACAAAAGATGGTAAGGATGTGGAGGTAAAGATCTTGCACCTCGATTCTGTCCTAGGAATTGTTAGTTAATTAATTTTCATTCTTCTTTTTTCCTTTTTCATTTCACATTATGGCAAAACAATTAATGTTCGGCGACGAAGCCCGCGATAAGGTCTTCAAAGGTGTTACAAAGCTTGCACAGGCTGTACGAGCAACAATGGGCCCTAAGGGTCGTAACGTTGTTGTAGAGCGCAAATATGGTGCGCCAATGGTTACAAAGGATGGTGTATCTGTCGCTAAGGAAATCGAGCTAGAGGATCCATTCGAAAACATGGGTGCTCAGCTAGTTCGCGAGGCTGCAACAAAGACAAATGACGCAGCAGGTGACGGAACAACGACTGCGACTGTCCTCGCTCATGCGATGATGGAAGAAGGTATGAAGCACCTTGGAAGCGGCGCAAACCCAATCCTGATTAAAAAGGGAATGGATATGGCCGTTGCAGAAGTGACAAAGTTCCTTGGGAAGCTGAAGAAAGATGTGACAAAGAAGGCAGAATTTGCGGCCGTCGCTACGATCTCTGCGCAGAACGAAGACATCGGAGACATTGTTGCTGCTGTCATTGAAAAGGTTGGACGCGAAGGCGTTGCAACAGTCGAAGCTGGTCAGACTCTCGGCATGGAACTCGAATACGTTGAGGGTATGCAGTTCGATAATGGATTTATTTCAGCATACTTCGTGACGGATGCTGCGCGCATGGAAGCAGTCTACGAAAAGCCATACATCCTTATTACCGATAAAAAGATCAGTTCTATCCAGGAGCTTCTCCCAGTGCTCGAAGCTGTTGCACAGAAAGGAAAGAAGGAAATCGTGATCATCGCTGAAAGTGTCGAGGCAGAAGCGCTTGCAACACTTGTCCTCAACAAACTACGTGGAACATTTAGCGCACTTGCAGTGAAGGCTCCTGCATTCGGTGAGCGTCGCAAAGATATCCTTAAGGACATTGCTGCCATGACAGGTGGTCGTCTCATCAGCGAGGAAATCGGCCTTAAGTTGGAAAATGTCACACTCGATGACCTTGGTGTTGCACGTCGTGTGGTTGCTACAAAGGACAACACGTTGATCGTTGGTGGTAGTGGAAAGAAGGCAGACATCGAAGCACGCATTAACGAAATCAAGGCGCAGATTGAAACGACAAAGTCCGACTTCGATCGCGAGAAGCTGATGGAGCGCTTGGCTAAGCTAACAGGTGGAGTAGCTGTCATTAAGGTTGGCGCTGCGACAGAAGTGGAGCAGAAAGAAAAGCAGCACAGAGTGGAAGATGCTCTCTCTGCAACACGTGCCGCAGCAGAGGAAGGAATCGTCCCTGGAGGTGGAACAGCCTACCTCCGCGCTATCCCTTCGCTTGATGCCCTACACAAGGCTACAAAGGATCGTGATGAAAAAATTGGTATCGCAATTGTGATGCAGGCACTCACCTCCCCTGCTCGTAACATTGCAGAGAACGCAGGTATTTCTGGTGAAGTCGTTGTATCGAAAGTAAGCGATGGCAAAGAGAGCTACGGTTACAATGCGCTCACGGGTGAATACACAGACCTTGTAAAAGATATGGTGATTGACCCAAAGAAAGTCTCCCGCGTTGCACTAGAGAACGCATCATCTGTTGCATCGATGTTCCTAACCCTCGAGGTTGCGATTAGCGATATCCCTAAGAAAGAAGAGCCAGCAATGCCTGGTGGTGATGGTGGAATGGGTGGGATGGGATTCTAAGTGAATGCAATAAAGGAGCCCCTGCGATGAGTGGGGGCTTTTTATATGTCATGGTGAGCCCGACGAACCATGACCCTGATATATGTCACCCTTCGTCGAGCTCAGGGTGACACGTGTGTGGATACTTAATCGAATTCTATCGATAAATATGCGATAGGAGCTTCTGGCAGCCATTTCCAATGCTTTCTGATTACCTGAAATCAATGCTTCTTTCTTTTTCCTGCTCCACCCCTTCAAAACTTTCTCCCAATGTATCGCTTCTGCAACCTCTTGAAACTCCGCCAAATATACCAACTCAACTGGACGTCGTTTATAGGTATAACAACTCGTGTCATGCCCTTCTTGATGCTGGGCGACTCTCAGCTGATAATTATTCGTAACACCTGTGTAATACGAGCCATCTGAGCACCGAAGAATATAGACAAAGTATTCCTTCATCTTTAGAGCGTATGCTCATTTGCAGAACATTGATGCTTTCATGCGCTAGTTCACTGCATCAAAAAACATCCGAGCCAATACCGTTAGGTACTGGCTCGGAGACCCCAGGGCGCGACTCCTGAGGATTCTAGCTGACACTGACTTCAGTCGCTGTTCTCGTACCAATGGTATTGGTACGGGCCTTCTTGGCCCGTCAGTTCCATGTAGTTTTTAATTCGACGGTCGCGCATTTTCATCGATGGCTCTGTGATTTGCCAATACAGCATCGCAGATAAAACCCAGAGCATCATTTGGCCAGTTGCATCAATGCGATCCTCCTTCATATACAAGTAGAAGTACTGGACAGTTGCCATTCCTTCCAACATGAAGAGGTTCATCCACAGATGCAGTTGAAAGCATTCACGTTTGCTGGGGTCAACATTCTGTAAGTAGCTTGTTGCTTTCTTCCACAGCATCCAGTGAATAATCACAAGAGCAATGCACGTTTGGAAATCCGTCTGGATTTGCATCAGTATCTCCTTATGTTAAATGAGCGAAAGGTAAAGTCAGTGCCCGACTGTATCAGGGGCGGGGTTATTAAAAAAGAGAACCAGGCCACAAAGGACCTGGTCTCCGAGGAAAGCCGCGCTGCCGCTTGGCTCTCAACTCTTGCATAGCCCGGTGGGGCAGCAAGATCCATATAGTACAGAATGTTACTTTTCTTGTACATCCCCGTATACCTTTGTATTCCTTCTATTCTCTCATGTTTTATCGCATCCGCCACTGGCTAAACAGCCTATTGGACACACCATTGGCTTAGATCACTCGGCTTCGCCGCGGTTACCATTTAAGGTCCTGCGTCCGAATACTGATGATTTCCCCGCGCTTAACATCGTGGGCCAACATGTAATCGGCAAGGTAATCCTCAATGATGCCCGTAATAGTACGACGCATTTCGCGTGCGCCGAATTCAACGCTATAGCCCCGCTCCACTAATCCCTGCACCACGTCCGCGTCCATTCGCACCTCAATTCCTCGCTTAGCGCGAATATCATTAATGATGTCATCGAGCATCAAGATTGCAACTTCCTCGATTCCATTCTGCGAAAGTGGGTAGAACAAAACGACTTCATCAAAGCGGTTCACAAACTCTGGTGAGAAAAGTTTATCCTGGAGAATGCGATCAAGCAGATCGTTCTTAAATGCTTTGGGGTCAATCTCGGTATGTTGCTGTACATAGTCACGAATAAATAATGCGCCAGCGTTGGATGTTGCAATGATGATGGTATTGCGGAAGTCTGTTTTATTGCCTTCAGCATCGTTCAAAAATCCTTCATCTAAGACCTGCAAGAACAAGTTAAGCACGCTTGGGTGGGCCTTCTCAATCTCATCTAAGAGGATCAGAGAAAATGGACGGTCCTGCACACGCCTTGCAAGGAATCCATCACCACCGGATGATGCTCCTGTAATCGCAAAGACAGAATCAACGTTGCTGTACTCATTCATGTCCAAGCGAATCATGGCATCAGCAGATCCAAAATATTCTTCCGCCAATGTTTTAGCTGTCTGTGTTTTACCCACACCTGTAGGACCTAAAAACAGGAACGTGCCGATTGGTTTCTTACGATCTGAAAGATCAATGCGAGCTCTCTTAAGCGCGGCACTCACAGCTCTAATTGCATTTGGCTGGTCGATCACCTGTTTAGCTAAAACAGATTCTAAGTTCATCAATCGTTCACGTTCTTGCTCTCCTACCTTTTGAACATTTACCTTGCTTCGTACAGAAATAACTTCGCGCACGTGTGCTTCTGTCAAAAAGGTGTCCCCCTTTTCTCCTGCGCTATGCACAGCATCATTCATGACCATCAATGCCTTCCCTGGCATACCCGTATTCGTTGTAATGTATCTACCCGAAAGTTCGATGATAGATTTCATTCCCTTATACGTAAGGTGAACGTTGCGACTGCGTGCAGAAAAATAGCGAGCCATCAATACCTGCATTGTTTCTTCGGGCGTTGCATCTTCGACATCAATCTTTTCAAAATTGTTATCAAGCGATGCATCCGTCTTTATGACGCCGTGGTATTCCTGTGGATCAATAATACCAATAACACCAAAGGAATCTGTCTCTAAGCACTTCATTAAAACCGTTCGCAGATTCTGATTGGCGGATTTTAGGAGTGCTGCAAAGTCTGGAATGACAAGAATGAACGTGCCACCTTTGCGCGCTCTCGATAATGCGTTCAACAGGAACGTGTCTGGATTTCCCACTCCAGAAATCAACTTTTCTGTATGGAGCAAAAGAATACGAGTGAAGGGCTGATGTTTAGATCGCTGCAACGATCGGTATGCACATGCAATATTTCGGACGAGCGTGCGACGTCCTGTTCCAATACGACCAATCAATAAAATATTCCTGCGATCATTTTGAGCAAGAGTGCGTACTGCTCGATCAACCAAATCTTTATGGATGATGACACTCTTTTCCCCGCATGGGTGCTCCGATGTATCAATCTCGGAGGTAAGTGAATCGAGTTCATCAGTGTAGCCCATCACCCATGACCGCCCCATAGAAGCGTTTCTGCGAATTGCAGGTGCACTCCAGGGCTTTTCGGTTAGGCAAAAGCGGTTACGAAATGTTTCCCAATGCAAAATTCCCGTGAGGTCTTCATCCGATAAATCTGATTGCTCCAACAGCATTCGTCCAGATTTCATACGCGTAAAGAACCCGGCAAGAATTAAATTGGCATCGACTCTCTGTTCGCCAAATGTCTTCATGGCGGTAGAAGCTTCTTGTATAAACGATGCAACATCGATTTCTGCTGCTTCTGCGCTACATACCTGCATTACATCTTTTTCACGGAGTCCCATCTCGTCCAATAAAAACATCCCGCGATCTGTTTTGAGAGCTGCTTGTAACAGTAGAGATCCATCAATGGTTGGCTGATGAAGATTGCGAATAATAGATGCTGCCAAGAAATCCGAAGGGTGAGCATCAGTTGATGGGCTGACTGCGTCGTTTTCTAGTCGCTCACTTAGGAATAGTGAGATAACATGTTTAAGGAGTAGCACGACTCCAGCAGTTACAAGTAGAACGGTCCAATCTGATGTGCCGTACCCAATAGCGGCAGCAGACCCAATAAGGAGAATTGCAATGCTGTATCCGACTACTCCAAATGCAAGGCGCCTGACAGTAGCGGCGTTCCAATAGCGCGTGCCTGCAATATAGAGAGTGGCGCTCATAGGAATATCGTCACGATAAGATACGGAATAAGCGCGAGTACTAACGCAGGGAAGACAAGCCACAAGACGAGATACACCAAGAAGCCTGCGAGCAGAAGAATTTGTATGACAAGCCCTGCGACAATGGCACAGAGACGAATGAATGCACCAATCGCACGTGTAGTAATATTCATGAACAGCGTTTCCAAAATCGCCTGTAAATTAAATCCTTTTGTTGGATAGGAGTCCTTAATGCTCTTCCATGGAGAAAAAAGAGTCTTGAGCATGAAGATAATTGAAAACGATTCTCTGAATGCATCGGCAAATTGAAGATACGTTTTCCCAATAATTGGGGGATGTTCAACCCAATACCATCTCACGAATGCGGGAAAGAGTCGCACCGTTCTTGCATCTTGCCGGTATTGAACTGTGGTATCCGGGCTCATTGGTTGATTTCCACTGGGTATGGTAGCAGCAAGACGGTACACTGACGAGCGTATGTCTGGACGTTTCATTGTCCTAGAAGGACCCGACGGCAGCGGTACTACAAGCCATAGCAAAGCTCTCGTAGAGCATTTGCAGAAACGTGGGCTGAATGCGATGCATACCTTCGAAGCAACGGATGGGCCAATAGGCACGTTCATCCGTACAAAACTAAAGGAAGGTGGCCTGCCCGGGAATGCGATGCAGCTGTTATTTACTGCAGACCGCGCATGGCATGAACAAGCTGTGTTAAAACCAGCAATGGAGGCTGACAAGATTATTGTGTGTGATCGCTATGCTCTTTCAACCATTGTCTACGGTACTGCATTTGGGTTTGACCCGCAGTGGCTGATGGCCATGAATGCACCATTCATGATGCCGGACTTAGAACTTCTTGCACTCCCACCATTTGAAACATGTATGGAACGATTGGGTCTTCGGGATAAAGACAGTTTTGAGTCTGATGATTCTTTACAGAAGAAAGTGTACGAACTTTATAAAGCCCAAAGTACCATCATGTCTGCAGATACCATCTTTGATACAAACGCGGATTTTAACGAGACTGCTACAAAAATTGCCGCACGTGTTGATTCCTTTTTAGCCCTCTGAACATTAGAACCTATGTCTACAGTTATCCTTACAGGTGCAGAACCAGCTAACGAGATTCTTGAATCTATTAAAGATGATGTTGCTGCCCTGGACCCTAAGCTTGTGATCGTGCAGGTAGGTAGCGACCCCGCGAGCGATAGTTATATTCGCAAGAAACTAGACAGCGCAGCAAAGGTAGGAATGCGGACCGATCACATCCAATTTCGTGAAAACGTCACAGAGTCCGAATTACATGCACAAATTAAAGCATTGAATGATGATGAAGATGTAACGGGGTACATTATTCAATTGCCATTGCCGTCTCATTTAGAAAAGAACCAACCATTACTCTTTAGAGAAATTGATCCCTATAAGGATGTCGATGGGTTCACCGCGTATAACCTCGGAAAAATTCTCCTTTCAACAGAGTTCGAGCATTTGCCACCGGCAACCCCTGCAGGGGTCATAGCGATGCTGGAGTATTACAAGATCCCTGTAGCAGGCAAAAACGTTGTTGTTGTAGGAGCTAGCAATATAGTCGGTAAGCCACTGGCCATCATGCTGATGAACAGAGATGCCACGGTTACAATTTGTCATGAGCAGACAAAGGACCTCGCACTGCACACAAGAGAAGCTGACATATTAATCACCGCAGTGGGAAAGCCATGCTTAATTGATGCAGACATGATTAAAAAAGGCGCAGTAGTTATCGATATCGGAATTACTCCTACGATGGAAGGATTAAAGGGTGACGTGGATTTCGAAGCAGCAAAAGACATTGCCTCTGCCATCACGCCAGTCCCAGGTGGAGTAGGACCAATGACTGTCGCATGTTTGCTCCGTAACTGTGTTATTGCGAAGAAACGTCAGATTGCTGTAAAGCATCACTGATTACCTGTGGGACAGCTATTTGAAGTAAATGATGTGCACCCGCCACTCTATCTAATACTGTATGACGATCCCCATTGAGCTGATTGCAGCCAAGGACTCTTTGAGTGTAGTTATCTAACTCGTCATGTCGCTCTTTAGGGGTAACTAAATAGCGAGAAACAGGAGTGGTAATTCCTGTCATTCGATTCACAAAAAGATGCTCAGCTATTTGACGCGCTTTAGGCTTAGTTCTATCTGTACTCATAAAGAGCCTTACTGCACAGTCGGCACACACGCCCTGACAACGTTTTACCTCTGCTGTTGCACTAGATTGAGGGTCACCTGATTCTTGACTATTTTCCGTATTTGTTGCATTGCTAATTTCCATATGCATGAGATCCTACTCCTGTTTATGGGGGAAGCAAGAGTGCTCAATCGTCCGAGAGGCTTTGAATTTGTACGCCATTTGCGAATCAGCTTTGGCAGTTCTCCCCTCTTTACCATGCACTATGAACACATTTTTTATGCATTAAGACTCTCTAATCTCATCGTTTTATCTGCTCGTAAAAGAGCCTCAATAAGGTCGGTAATATTTCCTTCCATCACCGCAGGTAGGTTATGAAAACTTTCACCAATGCGATGATCTGTTAAGCGGTCTTGAGGGAAGTTATAGGTACGAATTTTTTCACTACGATCACCAGAACCAATTTGGTTTGCACGAATGGAGCCCGCACTTTTCGCCTTCTCCTCTTCCATCGCCGTAAACAAACGCGAGCGAAGCAATTCCATCGCGCGGATTTTATTTTGCGTCTGGCTACGCTCACTCTGGCAGGCAACAGCAACGCCTGTTGGAATATGAGTGATACGAACAGCAGAGTCTGTTTTGTTCACATGCTGCCCACCAGCACCACCTGCACGGTACGTATCCATACGGAGGTCTTCATTCTTGATAACAAAGTCTTCTTCCTCCACCTCGGGCAACACAGCGACTGTAACCGTGGATGTATGCACTCTCCCCTTATTCTCCGTCTCTGGAATGCGTTGTACGCGATGTACGCCTGCTTCAAACTTTAAGTGCCCATATACACCGTCTCCTTCAATACGCAAAATTGCCTCTTTGATGCCTCCAGAATCGGAATCTGTTTTATCGAGGAGCTCAGTTTTCCATCCACTTTCTTCTGCATATCGTAGATACATACGCATGAGCTCTGCAGCAAAGAGTGATGCCTCGTCTCCCCCTGTACCTGCACGCACTTCGACCATGACGTTATGGCTATCCAGAGGGTCTCTGGGAATTAACTGCTCGTGGATTTGAGCTTCGAGTGCAGGCAGTAGAGTGCGAGCAGCGTCTGCTTCTTCTTTTGCTAAAGCTTTAAGTTCAGGGTCTGTCATATTTTTCTCTTCTTCCAATGCACCTTGCAAGCGATCATATTCATCCAGCAAGTTTATAAGCGGTTGTAGTTCCGCTGAACGCTTCCCAAGCTTGGTTACCTCTTTAGGATTATTGAATACGTCAGGATCCTGCAGACGTTTCTGCAGGTCCTGATATTCATTGCGGAGGTGCTCTGTGCCTTCAAACATGGTTGTAGCTTACCTGTTTTCGCTTTCTGTTGCTATAATGTGGATTATAACTTGAAAGGCACACAAGAGTTATTTTTGCATTTCCAACACATCGATCGCAAAGCAGTGGTGGCCTTCTGGGTGATTCCAGAAAATATCGTAGTTCTGGTTGAGAGCAGTGCCGAACTCAGCACAAAGTGTGAAAGTTGATGGCCCTGTGACGGTGTATTCATAAGGTTGCCCTGTAACAGGGTCGATAATACTTGGCTGCACATACACGGCTTGCGCGACAACGTCATTCAATGTTGCGGGTAACGCCTTTTTGATTGTAGGTTTGGGCAAGCTTGTATCTGTCGAAATATTTCGCACTTCCTGCTGAATGGTACGCAAATCATTTACGCGCACCTCATCCAACCTGCGCTCGCGCTCTGTCCCTGGTGAGCCAATAAAGAATGCACCAATGGCAACAACTACAGCGACGGAGGTAATTGCCACAACTCTAAACAGGTTATTGTGGCTCTTCCATTCTGGTGAAGCGGGTGAAAGCTTCATCGACTTATAGAAGTAGTAGAACCCTGCCCCTGCAACGTAGAGCACAACAAGCACTTTTAACATAAAGCGGATCGTGAGTTCACCGTTGAGTAAGAAGAAGACGAGAGTAATGACATCTCCCATCAACGTTGCAGCTGCAACAAATAGCGTAAGGTACGTGAGCCAGCGACGAATACCGCTTGCTGCCTTTTCGACATGTTCAGACATTTCACGATGCAAAATGCGGCTGATCCAAATAAATAGCGGGAACGCAACAATGAGTGACGCAAGTCCCCAGCGAATGCCGGAGTTATCTGTAGTTCCGTAATAATTTTCGTTAAACGCTACATCGGGATACCAGCGGTTAATGTACGAAAACATCAACGTCACAGAACTGATGGCTGTCGTAAAGAACGACACGAACATTAGTAGATGAAAGAATGCATCACGAGCGCCACCTGCATCGGGTGGCATGGGCACGGCCATTTCCAATTCCTGCTCTGTTAGCGCTTGAGCGATGTCTTTTTCTTTCCATCCTGCTGACAAAAGCAGCATGCGAATGGTCTGATGATCCATACCTTTTTTACGTGCGTGTTCGATGAATGATTTGAGAGAAGTTTGCATAGGACATGAATTTTAAGGCTCTTTGGTAAATATGTCGAATAAATGACCGAGAAACGCTATGATTGGCCGTCCATGAAGATCCTCGTAGCACTCTCCGGCGGTATCGACTCCAGTGTTGTTGCTCACCTGCTCCAAAGCCAAGGGCATGAACTTGTGGGTGTTCGCTTTACGCTCTGGAGTGATCCACTTGCTCCAAGCATCGCTCAAGTGCTCCCAACTAAGTGTTGTAACGCTCAGACAGCGTCGAGAGCAAAGAGCGTGTCTCGAACACTGGGAATCCCCTATCACATCGTCGACCTAGAAAAAGAATTTAAAGAAGAAGTAGTCGATCCATTCTTAGAGGGTTATAAAAATGGACTTACACCGAATCCGTGCATTCGATGTAATCGCACAATAAAGTTTGGGAAGTTATTGAAGCTTGCCGAAGAATTTGGCTGCGACATGATGGCAACGGGACATTACGCACGCACAGCTGAAGAAACACTACCTGATGGATCTGTTCGGCGAGTCCTCTTAGAAGCAATTGATGCATCGAAAGACCAAAGTTACTACTTGTATGGTCTGACACAGGAGCAACTAGGTAAAGTTCTGTTCCCACTTGGGGCAATGAACAAAAGTGATGTGTATGAACTCGCTGCGATGTTTAATGTTCCCCACGACGAAGAATATCGTGAAAGCCAGGATTTATGCTTCTTCCCCGAGAAGCACCCCGAAGAATTTTTAAAGCGCTATTTACCGGATGCAATAAAACCCGGGTCTATTGTGCGGCGGGATGGAACAGTTGTTGGAACACATGGTGGAATTCCTTTGTATACCATCGGCCAGCGAAAAGGACTTGGTGTTGGCGGTCTTAAAATTCCGTTAGAAGTAGTTGAAAAAAGAGCATCCTCGAACGAACTCGTCGTCGCAGATCGCGGGTCAGAACTAGTCAGCGAAATGCCCCTCCAAGACCTCCGATTTGTATCGTGGCAACCACAGGAAAATGAGGATGTGGCGTTTGACTGTCGCATCCGATCATTATCGACAAAAATTAGTGGAACCCTGAGGTTTAGCGGTAAAAATGGGATATTTCGCTTTAATTCACTCCATAGCAGAGGTGCTCCAGGTCAGTCCTTGGTCTTTTACAGGGGGTCAGAAGTTGTAGGGGGCGGAGTAATCGCCGAGCCTGTCTAAGGTGTTATACTGCTATACTTTTAGCGTGCAGAAATAGGCATTTTACGCTATAATTATTCGATACTCATGCAGCAGCACAAAGCCATTGTCGACGCCTCTGGAAACGTGATCCTACCTGGGTTGCAGAGCGAGACCGTGCCAGTTGTAGATGCAGAAGAAACAACTGAACAGCTTTATACATTTGCACTCGACGATGAAGAAAGTGAGACAATTAAAGAAGAAGAACCCGAAGAAATGTATGTAACCGAAGTAACACTCGATCCATTCATTCAAGAATGGACGGTGGAGGAAGCAGCAGATTTAGGAGCACCAGAACGCCGGCGTTTTACCGAAACCGCCAAGCAGGCTAGTTTAGTCTGGCACGAAGTGCGTGGCGATATTCGTCGCATCACAGGTGATGCATATAAGGAGTCTGCAGAACAACTAAAGGCAACTCTTGCAGACAGCACTCACTCGGGCGTCGATGCGATTCGCTCGACTGGAGGAGTAGTTGTACGTACCTGGAGATTCTTGAAGCAACCTGTCTGGATTCCTAATCGTAAAAAGCAGCCCGTGCAGTACAGCAGAGGTGCACTCTTTCTTATCGATACACTTCGTTTTGGTGGAACATTTGCGACACTCTTTGCTGTTCTATTCGCTAGTCTTAACTATCAGAGTTTCCTTTCTATTGGGTCTTCGTACATTACGCCCCTTGCAGAGCTTACTGGCATCGTGCATGCGAAGGACGTTGAGGGAATCTCCGATACATTCAAGGATTTGTCTGGAACTCCAAGTGACTCAACCGCCGATTTGGCAGGTTTCTTGCCGCCGGTTGGCCCCCCTGAAAATCGCTTGGTAATTCCCAAGCTCAACTTGAACGTCCCGATTGTTATTCCTCCTACCGATGCACTAATTGCTGAAGACTGGAAGAGGTTGGAAGAGGAAATCCAAAGCGGACTCCAGGGTGGAGTTGTGCATTACCCAGGCACTGCGCGACCTGGAAAGCCGGGGAATTTCTTCCTTACTGGACATAGCTCGTACTACCCATGGGCCCCAGGCGACTATAAGTCAGTATTTGCCCGCCTACATGACCTGAACGTCGGTGATGAATACTGGGTGTTCTATAACGGTGACCGTTACCGTTACATTGTTGATTCAAAAAAGGAAATTAAACCAAGTGATGTATCGGTTTTGGACCAGCCAGTAGATGAACGAACGGGCACCCTTATGACCTGTACACCCGTTGGAACCACGTTACGACGCTTGATTCTGTCGGCTCAGGAAGTGGACCCAGTCAGCGGCAAACCACTAGAAGTCGGAGAGCACGCAAAAGAAGCTCTGCCAAAGACGAAGATGGAAATGCTGCCTATCTAACGGGAATTAGAAAATTGAGAATTGAGAATTAAGCATGGCACTGTATTCTTTTACTCATGCTGTCGTGGTGAAATGGTAAACACGGGAGACTTAAAATCTCCTGCCCGTTACAGGGCTTCCCGGTTCAAGTCCGGGCGACAGCACCATCCGGTTACGTTCTTCTTAGAAGCTTCTTGAGTTTGATTAAAGTTGCATAATTTGGTATAATACTAAGATTGATTAACATCCAATTCAGCAAGCGGCCACACATCAGTTGGGTGAGGGCTTCTTATACCGATAAAGCAATTGGAGGTATTGCCTTGGGGGTAAGCACGCTCGCAGGCTCGACCTTTGCCTCTCTTGCGAAACAATTACGGTCCTCACTCTCTGCAATATCTTTACTCTTTGTAAGTGAAATTCTTACAGGGTTCTTTGTTTTGTTTTCCTTTGGAGTATTGCCTGTTATTAGGAGTGTCCGTGCGATTGATCGCACACACTTTAAATGGATGATTCTCATGGCATTTTGTAGTGGTGTTGCGGGTCCTCTCCTCTGGTTTAGTAGCTTGTCTTATACAACAGCTATTAATGCCTCGCTCTTTGGTAAAACAGAAATGATCTTCATGCTTACGCTTGCATCGATCTTGCTTAGAGAGAAAATTACCCGAGCCCATGTCGCCGCAATTCTCTCCGTTCTTGCTGGAATGGTTATTATTTCTTTGCGAGGTCTAACAGAAGGTATTTCTCTTCATATAGGAGACGTGATGGTGATGATATCTGTGCTTTGTTATGCAACAGGTAACATTACCTTTCGTTCGAAACTTCATGGAATTATCGAGCCTCACATTGCTCTGCTCACTCGCTCCACGGTTGCTGTTACAACATTCTTTTTACTTTCACCATTCATTGAACACCCGTTTATTAGCGAATTAATGCTCTTCCCAGCAGCACTTATCCCGGTACTTTTGATCTTCGCTTTTGTTTCACATGGCATTAGATCGCCTACCGGTGACAACAGTATCGCTCGTATCAACTCTCGATATTATTGGGAGCATCGCGTTTGCATTCTTCTATCTTGGCGAACCAGTATTCTGGTATCACTACTTTGGCGGTGCGTTTATTGTCCTTGGAAACATTTTGCTAGAGCTCCTGGGTACTCACCCCACGAAAGAGCACCTCGAACAGCATCTTAAGCAGCGTTTGCCATAACAATACGATTACTCTTCCTTTTTTGTGTAGACCTGCATCGCAATAGTGACGATTTTTGCGAACTCCGCCCGATTTACTGGCTCTGCAGGTCCAAACACTCCTGTTGGATTCCCATCCTCATCGCTATACCCCGCTATAACACCATCTCTGTAGGCTTGTTCAATTGCAGATGCAAACTGCGTTGAAAGGGTGACATCGGTAAAGCCAGTTCCTGTCGCAGGTAGTTCGCTCACCTTGAAAGCCTGTATCACGGTCGCAATAACCTCTGCGCGTGTCGCATTACGATGTACATCAATCGTTCCATCCTGGTACACACCCCAACCCAGCTGTTCGGTACAGGCAATGTACGGTGCTGACCACGAACCAGATGCCGTGAGGTTACGAGTAATGGTGCTATCACATGCCGCACCTGACGCACCAATTAGGACCTTAGCCACTTGTTCGATGGTCACTGAATCAGCAGGGCCAAAGCGCCCCAATGGCTTGCCAGAAGCATCACGATACCCTGACACAATTCCCTTCTCGGCAATATCACGTACGTAGGGGGCAAACCAACTATCCCGAAGAACATCTCCAAACACGATTTCTACTCCCCCCGAAAAGACAGTGACATATTTCCCAGTGCGTTCATCTTTTACTTCATCAATTGTACCTTGTGACGACTCTGACCCATCGGAAGGAAATAATTCATTCGTTGATTCAAGCGCTTCATTAGACTTATCGATGCCCTCGTCTTCCTGTTGTACTTCTTCTACGTCCTCCCATGTATTACTTAAGTTCAACAGATCATCCCCCGTCGCTGCAAAAGCAGTTAGAGGAATAAAAGCAGTGAGAACAAGTGGGTAAACGCGCACGACAGAATTGTACTCGTAGTAAGAGAGGAGAAGGCGTGATATCGGCTGAAATATGTTGAGGAAGGACTCAGGATGTTTTATGTTGTGATTTGCGATAGTGCCGTTCTTTCGCTACTCTGCCGCGGACATGACCGGACAAATGCACCAGACGGCCCCCGAGGTCGCCCACACGGGCGGGGTCGGTGATTTTTCTGATATTAAAACAATTTTGTTGCTTGGCTCTGGTGCTCTAAAGATCGGTGAAGCTGGCGAGTTCGATTATTCCGGTAGCCAAGCAATTAAGGCTTTTAAAGAGGAAGGTAAGCGTGTCGTACTCATTAACCCCAACATTGCTACGAACCAAACAAGTTGGGGGTTGGCTGATAGAGTTTATTTCGTCCCGGTGACGCCACATTTTGTCGAAGAAATAATCCAGAAGGAAAAGCCTGATGCGATTTCTATCAGTTTTGGTGGCCAAACTGCGCTTAATTGCGGGATGAAGCTCGAGCAAGAAGGAATACTTCAAAAGTACAATGTCCGAGTATTGGGAACACCAGTTGAGAGTGTTCGTAAAACAGAAGATCGTGCCGCTTTTAACGCAGAGCTTCGTACAATTGATGTACGAGTACCTCGTTCGTTCCCTGTTGAAACAATGGAGGACGGACTAAAGGCTGGCGAGGAAATCGGGTTCCCTGTAATTGTTAGAGGATCTTTTGCTCTTGGTGGCAAAGGAAGCGGAAGAGCAGGAAGTGCCGAAGAATTGCGAGAACTGCTGGGCACTGCATTTGTAGAATCCTCACTTGTATTGGTTGAAGAAGATTTAACTGGCTGGAAGGAAATTGAATATGAAGTAGTGCGAGATTACGCGGATAATTGCATCACTGTATGTAACATGGAAAACGTCGACCCCCTCGGCGTTCATACAGGAGAATCCATTGTTGTCGCACCCAGCCAGACACTCGACAATCAGGATTATCAAATGCTTCGATCAATAGCACTCAAGGTGATCCGTCATTTTGGAATTGTTGGTGAATGCAACATTCAATATGGACTCGACCCTAAGTCACGTGACTACAGAGTGATTGAAGTAAACGCACGTTTGAGCCGTAGCTCCGCACTTGCATCTAAAGCAACGGGTTATCCTCTCGCATTCGTCGCGGCCAAACTGGCACTTGGTTATAGCCTCCCTCAGTTGCAGAACGCGATTACCAAAATGACGTGTGCGGACTTTGAACCGTCACTTGATTACGTTGCGGTAAAAATCCCTCGCTGGGATTTACAAAAATTCCGACACGTTTCTGACCAAGTCACCAGTGAAATGAAATCTGTCGGAGAAGTGATGGCGCTTGGCCGTACGTTTGAGGAGGCACTCCAGAAAGCACTGCGTATGCTAAATATTGGAGCAGATGGGCTGTACCCTGTTCCATTCACTTTTGATAATGTGACACGAGAGGTAAAGCGACCAACTCCTCGGAGAATATTTGCAGTAGCACAGGCAGTGCAAGATGGCTGGACAACGGAAGAAGTTAACCTTGCAACCGGCATTGATAAGTGGTTTGTCGATAGAATTCGACACGTCTCAGAGCTTGCAGCGTTGTTACATAAAAAGAGAGCAGACCCTCTACAAAAAGATTTACTGCTCTCTCTTAAAAAAGCAGGCTTTTCTGATGCGTCGATTGCACGTATTACCGATGAAGATCTTGAGACGGTGCGAAAAAGAAGAGTTAGTTTGCATGTAACACCGTTCATTAAACAAATCGATACCCTTGCAGGCGAGTTCCCTGCTAAAACGAATTACCTGTACATGACGTACCATGGGGACGAACACGATGTGTCGTTTGATCCTAATGATGAAAAAAAGCGCGTGATTGTTCTTGGCGGTGGCCCATATTCGATTGGATCATCCGTTGAATTTGATTGGTGCTGCGTGCAGACAGTGCGAGAACTGCAGAAGAGTGGCTACAACGTCGCGATGATCAATAGTAACCCCGAAACCGTAAGCACGGATTATGACGAATGTGACATACTCTTTTTTGAGCAATTAACAGAAGAGCGTGTACGAGATATTTATGATTGCATTGCTCCATTCGGCGTTGTTGTCTCTATGGGTGGGCAAATTCCAAATAACCTAGCTCCTAAATTAGCAAAGGCTGGCATTCATATTTTGGGAACAAAGCCCGAAGACATTGATAGAGCGGAAGACCGCCATAAATTTGGCTCGATGCTCGATAAGCTAGAAGTGGATCAACCTGAATGGAAAGAATTTTCGGATCTCGATTCTGCAAAAAAGTTTGCCGATGGAGTTGGCTACCCGGTAATTGTTCGTCCTAGTTATGTGCTTTCGGGCGCAGCCATGGCCGTTGTTCATTCTGCTGATGACTTGGAATCATTTGTAGACCAGGCAGCCACCGTAGGGAAAGATGCACCTGTTGTTATTTCTAAATTCGAACAAGGTGCAAAAGAAATCGAAATTGATGGTGTCGCTCAAAATGGAGAATTGCTTTTGTACGCGATCTCCGAGCATATCGAAAATGCAGGAGTTCATTCGGGGGATGCAACCTTAGTACTCCCGCCACAACGCCTAAACGTCGAGACATTGCGTCGAGTGAAATTAATCGCCAAGAAGGTTGTTCTTAACCTCAACATCTCTGGTCCATTCAACATGCAATTCCTTGCACGAGATAATCGTATCAAGGTTATTGAATGTAACCTTCGTGCTAGTCGTAGCTTCCCCTTCTCTAGCAAAGTTACCGGGGTTAACTTCGCTTCTCTCGCGGCAAAAGCATTACTTGGCACAGCACCCACCGGCATTCGCTATAACACGCTCGACCTAGACCACGTGGGGGTAAAGGCTGCTCAGTTCAGTTTCTCTCGACTGAAGGGTGCTGACCCTAGGCTTGGTGTAGAAATGGTGAGCACAGGCGAGGTTGCATGCTTTGGTAACTCTGCAGAACAAGCTGTACTACTGTCGCTCCTTGCAGTCGGTTTCAAGATGCCCAAAAAGAGTGTTCTACTTTCCGTTGGACGATTGGAAGACAAAGTTGATGTGCTGGGCTCCATCCAAACATTGTATAAAATGGGATTCGCACTTTATGCGACCCCAAACACGCATGAGTTTTTAAAGTCTCGCAATATCCCCTCTCTACTTCTCTATAAAGTTTCCGAACCACGCAGCCCTAATATTCGTGAATATTTAGAAAATAAGCGGGTAGAACTTGTGGTGAATATTCCTCAGCATGAATCGAACCAAGAGCAAACAGATGGCTACTTTATCCGTCGCTTAGCGACAGACAGGGCAATCCCCCTTATAACCAACGTCCAGCTCTTTAAAAGACTCGTGGAAGCTATGGAGACCGAGAAAGAGGAAACACTCCCCTCTTTGGCATGGCCAGACCTACTAGAGGGGGCTCAAACCCGTGAATAGTCGCTATTATAGAGGTTTTTCCGTTTGCGCTGCCATGACAGGGCGGCTATACTCCCGCGCACTATGACCACATCTGACGACATTCTGATCGACGATGCCGCCTCTTCTTCGGGTTCGGCAGGTTCCTATGGAGATGACGACGGTGGAGAAGAAACCCTTGTTACCAAGGAAGGTTTAAAAAAGCTTAAAGAAGAGCTTGATCATCTTAAAAATGTGCGCCGTAAAGAAGTTGCTCAGCGCCTAAAAGAAGCGATTGGTTATGGAGACCTTTCTGAAAACTCCGAGTACGAAGAAGCTAAGAACGAACAAGCATTCGTTGAAGGACGTGCATTGGAGCTAGAGCGCAAAATTAAGAACGCTCGCATTATTTCTGAAAAGGATGGTGGAAAGGTGCGAGATGTAAATATTGGCTCTACCGTTACTGTAAAGGAGATTGGCTCAGATTCAGAAGATGAGACGTACACGATTGTAGGTGCGACCGAAGCTGATCCATTCGAGAATAAAATCAGTAACGAATCCCCTCTTGGACGAGCACTCCTTCTTCGCTCTAAAGGCGAGATTGTCGAAGTGCCAACTCCATCAGGAATTGTCCGTTACGAAATCCTGAAAGTTTCCTGAGTACTTTTGACCGAATCGCACCTCTCCTCTAGTCTTTTTGCATGTCCGACGACACATCCGCATCAACCGGCACAGGAGCAACGGGGGTAAATCCCCCCGCTGTATTTGTTCCACTTGAAACAGAGCAGAAGCATGGTGAGATTGTGAAGATGGTTTTGGCATCCGAAAGTATGGATGATGCAGAGCGTCAATATTGGATAGATATTCTCCCCATCATGACGCAGGATCAGCTCCAGCAGCTACAGTCCATTCTAACGCAGGAGCACGATCAGCTTGCAGCAATCGATGCAAAATACGCACAAGGAAGTTCAGAACCAACAGCACCTTTACGTTCCACGGAAGAAATAGAAGCGGATCGCAAAAAGCGTGCAAACGAACGCTCATCAAAGGAGATTGAAGCAGAGAGTGCAGAGCACCATGAAGAAGAGGAAATCCTTAGGAAGGTGCAGGATTTGTAATTACGGACACTTCAAAATACACGCATCGATCAATGCAAATAGCTCTTCGGGCGCTTCTCCTGTCGAGCGAATTTCCCCTGTCTTTAACGCTCTATCAGCATCAGCCGTCCACGAAACAAACGTATATAGCCGTTTCTGTTCTAGTCTGTTTGCATGCTTCTGTAGTGAGCGAACTGCAAATGGATGCACGCCCGTTGCATCCGCAATATCCTTGGACGATCGATACCCTGCTTCGCTGGCGGCATACACAGCAGTTAGATTTTTAATCATCGAAGTCAGGATTGCCCAGAGTCCATACGCATCACCTCCTCTATCAATTAACCTGTGTGCATAGAGCAGCGCTTCATTTTTGGATCCTGCGGCTAGCATGTCAGAAATTTTCCATACAACCCCCTCCTCTGTTGGTAAGCACAATAACTCCACATCCTTTTTCGTAATTGCTGAACCAGTGCGATACGCTGCGAGCTTTTCGATTTCCCGAGCAATCAGTGCTTGATCATTCCCCGCATACTCCAGAAGCTCATCGATGGCAGAGGGCTCTAATGTTGCTCCACGTTCTTTTGCATACTGATGAATCCACTGCTTGAGTGGCATCCCATCAATGGGGGCAAAAGTACGAACTTCGGCAGATGCCAATAGCTCCTTTACTCCACCAGATCTCTTATCAGGTTTGGGGTCAACAAAGACTGCAATACAGGCTGGGTGGATAGCACTAAAAAGTGCCTGAATCTCTTCCTTGGATGCCTTAGGAATACCATCAATGACTACCAGGCGTTTTTCGGCTAAAAAAGGGAGTACACCAACCTCGTCCAAAATCTCTCGTATAGAAGACTTTTGACCATCAATTCTACCCGTGTTTTCTGAACCAAATTTCTTGGAAAATTCATGAATCCACCGTGTCTTTTCAGTTAATAATTCATGACTGTTTTCGCCTGTTAAGAGATACACGGATGGCATGGAAAAACAGTATACCTTTTTCGCTTTTGTAGAGCTCAGATAAGAATACAAATTATACTTCCGTCAATTTCCTCTGGATTGTCGAAAATGAGGTTTTGCTCTATAATGAAAGGAAATGTCTCCTAAAAAATCTCCTTCTCGGCTGAAGCACGTACCGGTGCTTGTCCTCGGAACTCTGAGCGTCGTTGCCTCCTTTGGCATGGGCGTTCGAACCGCGGGCGACATCCAAACTGTTGCTCCGTCAGAAGCGGGAGGCATCCGCCTAACCGGCGATATCGATAATGACGGACGGGTAACCGTTCGTGACGCTATTGATATCCTAGAGGTTGCCCAAGGCTACGAGGAAGCCAGTGCTTCCCAGCTGCAAGCAGACCCCAACGGTGACGGAAGCCTTACCGTAGACGACGCAATGCGCATTCTGCAGGATTTGTCTTCTCTGTAATTTTCCTGTTCCTCATGCGAAAAACAAACCGCCAATTACGGCTAGTATCCTCGTACGTAAGCGCTCTCGTGCTGACGGCGATCTTGTGCCCATCTCTTGCATTTGCAAGTGGCAATGCGACATTTGAATTCAGCCCACATTGTGAAGGCGAAGAGGATTTAGAAAATGTATTTGGAGGACCATCACCGGATGTGAAGGGCATGACAAAGTTAACAGAAGGTACATGTCACTCATTCGAAGTACGTGACCCTTCAAGCTTACAAACAAATGTATTAAAAACAGGTGATACGCTGGACCTAGACCTCATCATCAACAACCCCGATCAGAAGTCCATTAACAGATTCCGCGCATGGATTTCATACGATCCAACAATTTTGGAAGTTATGGATTTTGCTATTTCCAACAAATTCCCCGTCCCCACACCAGGTGAAGCGGGATACTCACAGGAAGATGGGGAAATTAAAATAAGTGGTACAGCAGAAAGTGCACAAAAGTCCTCAAAAATTAAAGTCGCTCATATTAAGTTTCGTGTACTTGCGGATTCCTACGATGGAACTCCTCTGACGTTTATCGAGGCAACAGGTAATACTGACAGTAAAACTGGTGTATTTGAAGGAACAGCACCCGCTGAGCAAAATATTCTTTCTACTACTATTGGCTCACTATTCGTTCGTTTGAGCGGAACAGCAACTGATGGATCCAACTCATCGACTGCAAATGGTGGTTCTAATGGCGGAGCTCAGGTAAGCCAGAACTCATCTTCGTTACTCCCACATGAAGCAGCTATTTCTGCCTCATCTATGGCGATGACATCGAGTTCCGCTTCCTCAGTTGCGTCAAAGACGACGATCTTCACCATGCTCCAGGTGTTAGGGCTACGTGTAACAACAGACGGAAGCTCTGTCTTCCTTGTATGGGATCACCTCCCATCTGCGGACCTTGCTGGGTACAACGTGTATTACGGCACGGTGAGCGGCCAATATATTCAGCGTCGTAGTGTCGATAAGGCTGCAAATAGCCTGACGATTCGCGCACTCCCTGTTGGTACAACGTATTACTTTGCTGTTCGCGCTGTAAATGCAGCAGGTGAAGAAACTGTCTTTAGCCAAGAAGTTGGCGTGAGCGTTGGCAACCCTCGCACTTCTACCGCTCCATTTAACGCAAGTACACTCACAACAAAGACCCCCACTACAGGTGGTGAGCTCTCTGGTGAAACAGGACTTCCATCTGCTCTTGTCATGCTCCTTGGGGCATCAGCAGCAATCGGGACGTTCATTGCCTTCCGCAGACAGTTCCGCACATCTTTGTAACACATGAGCGACAACATGCACCCTCACTGGCAAGTCTCCGAAGATGAACAGCCCGTGAAGATTCGCGTTCGTGAATCGAGCAAAGCTGAAACAATTGCACTGCCTGCTGTCCAACCTGCAAAGCGATCCTCTGCTGCCCTTGTAGGCATTGGAATCTTTGTCGCAATTGGCTTTGCCTATTTTGGTGGTATGGATTTACTACCAGGGCAAGTTATTCCGCCTGCAGATGTGACAATCACTATTACAGATGCCGGTATTGATCCACTCAAGCAGGAAATTCAACCCGGAAAAGTTATTAAATGGGTAAATGCGAGTGGCATTCCGCATATCTTATCCTCCAGTACATTGATGGATAAAAATGGGAAGCCGTTTGAGACGACTGCAATGTTCCCAGGGTCGGATTTCACCTTTGAAGTTCCATCCACAACTCCAGTTGGCCTCTACGATTACACATCCCAGACTTCTGTGACCATTGCGGGGCAAATTGAAGTCAAAACAACGACAACAGGAGCAACTCCTACTCCTTCGCAGCCAATGCCTATTACGACAGCACCCTCTGTCACATCTTCTTCATCATCATCTATTACAACAACTGCACCTGCACCTATTCCAACAGAAATTGTTGGGGGAATTGCTGTGAACCCCTATACAGTCGCGAATGCAGGAACTGTGCCCACTACAAAAGGAACAACAACTGTCGCTGCTGTGACAACACATAGGCCTACTGCACAACCTTCTTCTGGTGCAGGGCTATGGATTGCATCATTCTGTGGTGCATTCGCATTATGGTTTGTGATGCGTAAAGCATCTATCAAGATCTAACGTAGGGCCGTTTGAATCTACAGACGGGAGAAGTCTGTTTTCATGCTGACTGTGCACCCGAGTGATTGGAACATTGTGCGAACTTTGCGACCAGTAATGCTCTTTGTTGCGAAGCGAAGGGATACATGAATGTTGGAACGACGGTCGCGGGAGCGAATCCATCCAAGAATGTTTGTCAGTTCATCCTTAGCAGATGAGTCGTGCTCAAGGGCAGAGCAGTCGACGGTAATGTGCTGAACCGTTGCGAGAGAGAATGTGTTAGTGGAAGTGATAGGCATGACTGCAGTGTACACTCGTACACCCTTTGCACAAATGCATCGTGAATACATCTGTGAATCATTCTGGAAATTCTAGATTTTGTTTGTAGAAATCAAAATATGGAATAATCCATTATTAGACAATATGTATTACACCATAGGGTGTACGAAAGGTGTACATATTCATCATTGTTTCTCCGGTCACAACAGAGAAAAGCCCAGGGTTTTCATCAAAGAGTGTTATCTGTACAATCCCCGCACTCGTGGGTCGGTACCGAAGCAGTCAAACGGGGCAGACTGTAAATCTGCTGGCTTATGCCTTCCAAGGTGCAAATCCTTGCCGGCCCACCATTCATTGCATTAATCACATCTACGCCATCATCCCCCCTCTAATTCTCATGGGTTTTGGTATGGCAGTACATTTCATGTGATACCAATACATCGATTGAGGAACTATGCAGCGCTCATCAGGTTCGACCCCCTGCTGAACATCTATAGGGAATGTAATCCAGCGCTCATTCATCCCATGCTCGATCATCCACGATTCAATAAATTGCCTGAATCGTTCGACATAATGTACTCCCGGAAACTCTCGGAGAGGATGCAAGTTAAAATCATACGCAAATGTAATCTCTTCTCTTCCTTCAAGGATAGAAAGTCCCTCATCACCCGTAGCAAGAGGCTTCTGTCTTTTTTCAAACATTGCATCTTGGGCCTGTAACCAGCTTCTGCTTGTTTCGCGCTGCAAGTGTAAAACTTCCGCTTTATTGTTGTCTGCTGCAGGAAGCACATTTCGGAAAAGCAGAGCCATGCTAGATGAAACTGCGGCGAGAGTTACACATGAAACGAATGCACGACGGCTAGTCAATTCGCCACCCTGAAGATCAATGATTGCTGGCTCCTGTTTATCCATAGGAGTGGCACTATGCTAAAGAAGATGTTTGAGGTCAATTACAAAAGAGGCCCCCTTCCCTTGAGGCCTCTTTTTCCCCTTCTTTCAGTATCTATTATTGATCAACTTTCTCATCGAAGTACTCCATCATATGGCGTCCGCGAGGAGGTGCTGGGAGTTCAATCCCTTTTTCTTGTGCAATTTCCTTAATTGTTTTTCCACCATCCATTGCTGCCTTAAGCTCGTCTTCTGTCATACCTAGTTTTTCTGCAATAAATGCTGGGGCTTTATCCATCATTTTGCCCATCATGGGGTGACGCTCACCAAATCCTTCCATGCGCATCTTGAAGGTATCACCACAAGCAGTCTTCACGGCATCCATAGCAGCTTGCATCTCGTCTGAGACATCCTCCTTCATTGTGTCATGCAAAGCCTTTTCTGCTTCGCGCATTTGCTTAAGCGCTGCCTGACGATCTGTTGCACTCGTAATAGCCGCAGCTGTTCTAAGTGAATCGACTCGCTGTTTGATGCCTTCCTTACGCTTGTCGTTCATAAGGTCGAACTGATCCAAACGCATCTGCTCAACATTTGCCAATGCCTCTACACACGCCTGCGAAGGAATAGCTTGAACTGCTGCTTCTGTAGAAGTAGATGACTGTGCGTATGCAGCAACGCTGAGGATAGGAACTGCAATAACCATCGAGGACATGCCGGTAATAATTCCAAGTCGGAACTTATTCATAAAGTGTAAAAAGAAATGAAGTAAAAACCACTGTCGCGACTGACATCAGTGTATGTACTACCTATTAAGAGAAGATTAAGAAGCTTTTTTGGCTTCCTTCTGGGTAAATCGAATAGTTACAGTTGTACCCTTTTTAAGAGTACTTTTCACAGCAATAGTCCACCCGTGCAAGTCCACGATGCGCTTTACTAACGCGAGTCCTAACCCAAAACCGTCATTTGTCCGAGAAGGGTCAGACTGAAAGAATCGATCAAAGATATGAGCAAGATCTTCCGGCTTTATACCAATGCCATTATCCTCTACTTCCAACGATTGCTTCGTTAAGCGCACTGCAATAATGCTCCCATTTGTTGGAGAGAATTTTACGGCGTTTGATAAAAGGTTATGCAAAATTTGTCGAATAAGAGCGGCATCACCCTTCACAAATATATTCTCTTGAATCTTCGACTCAATCGAAATGTTCTTGACCTCTGCAAGAGGCGCATGCTTTTCAACCGCGTCTTGGACCATACTCGAAAGATCGATCTTCTTTGCATCAAAATTTAAGGAATCTAAACGTGTTAGTTCAAGCAATCGTTCAACAAGCTGAGTAATGTCCTTAACGTCATCCTTGGCAGAAAGTAGACCCTCCTTAAACTCACCATTTTTAAGTGCAAGATCCAGCGAAGAATTGAGCGTTGCAAGTGGAGTGCGCAGTTCGTGGCTTGCGTCCTGAGTAAACTGCTCCAGGCGTTGCATCATTTGCTCCGCAGGTTTCAAACTTTTACGTGCAAAAGCTAGACCAACCAAAAACACGAGCCCCGAAATAAGAATGCTTACAAATAAATATAAGTAGACTCGTACGGGAATTTCCCGAAGTTCTGGGCGCTCTGGGTTAATAATCTGAATATAACCACGTGATTGCCCATCACGAATGACGGGAATGGTCATTACTGCATACTGTTCGTTATCAGCAGATAGGAGTGTATACCCTGGGTCTGACGGGACGATGAGATCCTCAAACATCACTCCGTTATAGATGGTGTCACCTCCTGACCCAATGATGCGAATCCTTTCACGCATCTGCGGAGGAAATTTCTCTGCTTTTCCCTCAAGTATCGACTGAGCAGGCCGCATTACTAATTCTGACATTCGAATCAGTCGATCTTGGGACATCCTGCGTGCATTCCCAAAATCCGCAGCTAAAAAAAGAATGCCATTTAAGAGCAGCAGTAAAAAGATGAAGCCTGTGAATTGCAGCGCGATGGTATTGCTGATGCGTGCAAACATATTAGCTATGTGGGATCATATACCCTTTTCCTGGCACAGTCTGAATAACGCTTTTGCCAAGCTTTCTGCGAAGATACGCAACGTGCACATCAACCGTCTGGGAAAACATCAAGTCATCACGCCCACCCCACACATGATTGATAATGGTAGGGCGGTCTTGCACAATCCCTCTATTGCGAGACAAAAATTCTAGGAGTGAAAATTCTTTGGGTGAAAGTTCAATAAGCTTTTCTTTCTTTCGAACTTCGCGCGTGTTTGTATCGATTGATACTTCTCCTACTGTCATCAGAGGTTGCTTATCAGATGCTCGACGACGCAGTAATGCACGAACTCGTGCGAGCAATTCTTCCATATCAAAAGGTTTTGATAAGTAATCATCTGCTCCAATATTTAAGCCATGAATAACTTCCTTTCGCTCGGTTCGCGCTGTGAGCATTAATATCGGCATGTTCTTTTTATGCTGCCGGAGAATCGTACAAATGACATAGCCATCCATTCCAGGAAGGTTGATATCAAGAATGAGCAGATCGACCTCTTGAATCATCGCTGTTTCAAACCCTTCTTTCCCATCATGGCAAACGGTTACCGTCATTCCCTCGGTTTCTAGGTACGAGCGAATGTTTGCGGCGAGCTTCTGCTGGTCTTCGATTAATAAGATATGCACGTACATATCATACACAGGAACATTAAGAGGAGATTAAGAAACCCGTGTTTATTGGCTACCTGCCAACGATCGGACAATTGCCGTCCATACGGGTACTGCCGCATTAAGGCCATCTGCTTGTGAATGCAGTTGATCATTATTGGCATTAGCGACTAACACGCCAATTACGTACTTGTCGGTAAAGCCAACCGCAACGGTGTTGAGGACACCATACGATTTACAGTTGCCATCGTACTTTCGTGCCCTACAGACGTTACTCGTTCCTGTCTTGAGTGCAATCTTCCAATCGCGAGGAACATCAACCACACTATTCCAGCGTTCAGGTCGTGCATCCCAATCCGAGAGAATATCACTCACCATATTGGCACTCGAAGGTTTCACAATCTGGATACGCGGCGATTCGGGTGGCGTATATAAACTTGTTCCATCGAATGACGTAATACCTTGGATGGTACGAGTAGCAGCAGTCACACCGCCCTCGGCAATCGCACCATATGCCTGAACTAACTCGTACAGTGGCATCTCGGCAGCACCAATAGCCATGGGCCATCCATACGAAAATCGTGGATTCGAAAGACGTTTTTTATCGCGAACAAGCAGTGGCGTTGGGGCGCCCATCGATGATGCAAGTCGCAGCACCCGTTCTTCTCCTACTTCTAAGAAAGCTCTGATAGCAGGAATGTTCCGAGACCACCCCAGCGCTTTTCGAATAGTCATGCGCCCAAGGAATCCTCCTTCAAAGTTCTTTGGCTTAAGCCCGTTAATCGTCATAGGCCAATCGCTGGTAATGGTATCCGCCGTGTGACCATTCTCCATATACGACGTATAAACAATTGGCTTAAAGGCAGACCCCAGCTGTCTCGGTGCTGCTGCCATATCGACCCATTGTGAATCGGTATTGCCGCCCCAATCAATATTCCCCACATACCCCACAATTTCACGACTCTTTCTATCCATCACTACTGCTGCAACATCGCGTGCGCCTGTCCACGCAGCAATATCTGGAAAAACATTCCTGATCGCTTCATCTGTACGGTGCTGCACAGTGGAATCGAGTGTTGTAGTAATAACTACACCCGAATACGTTAATGCGTCACTATAGTTTTCTTTTTCCAAAACATCCGTCGAGCGTTTTAAGATTAGCGCAATAAATGGAAATGGCGGATGATCATCGGGGTCAGGAACATTAAATGTAACCATCGGTAAAATTGCGAGGGCGAAACGGCTATCCTCATTGGTAATAAACCCCAGCCGCTTCATCGAAGAAAGCACGTCGTAGGTTCGGTCTGGAATTTCTGCAATGCGACCTCCGGGAGCGTAGAACGATGGTTTTTGAACAATGGATGCAAGAATTGCTGCACGCGCAGCATCTAAGTGCCATGCTGGTAAACCAAAGAATGCATTGGACGCACTCTGAACACCGTAGAGTGTTCCTCCAAAGTTAATACGATTAAGGTACTGCTCTAGGATTGCATCTTTCCCAATTGATTGCTCCAGTTCACATGCAAGGACAATCTCACGCAGCTTTCGCTTAAGTGTGATGTCACGCTCACCAGTAATACTCCGCACAAGCTGTTGCGTGATAGTAGAGCCACCTTCTCTATCCTTTTTTATATACGTCTTATAGGCAGCGCGCAGAATAGCACGAGCATCAATACACGGCCGCTCATAAAAGCGTTCGTCTTCGATAGCAATGAAGGCATTTCGCACTACAGGGGGGATATCCTCTAGTTTTAAATACACACGATCTTCGTCGTTATAGGTACGAAAAATTTCCTGCCCATCCCTGTCTGTAATGCGAATACTTTGGCGCAGTAAAAAATCCTCAGCATCAATATGCGGTAAATCGGCCTCAAACCTATCGAGTGCTTGGAGTGCAGGAATGGGCACTAATGTCAGAACTGCGGCAATACTCGCTGCAATGCCGTATAGAACTGATATGCCGGCTGAAGCGCGATTGGAAGCCAAGTAGGTAACCATACAAAATCCCATGATTTTGCGCAAAACCAAATGATTTCTTGAATCAAAACTATCATTCAGTAAAATGAATGATTAATGAGTAGCAATCTCTCCATTCCTGCGGTTTTACAAGATGCACTCGATCGATCGGACGTGCGGATTAATGGAAACAGACCATGGGATATTGTGGTCCATAATCCAAAGTTTTTTCAGCGACTATTGGCACACGGCTCTCTTGGTTTGGGTGAATCGTATATGGATGGATGGTGGGACTCATCTGAACTTGATGAATGCATCGCAAGGCTCCTTCGTTCGCAGGCTGACCAAGCACTACCTGTCACCGCTGAAGCTGTGATGGAAGCCGTAAAATATAGATTCTTTAATCCACAAACACAGCTTGGCTCTAAAAAAGTTGCACGACAACATTACGACTTAGGGAATGAATGGTACGAATCGATGTTGGACCCGTACATGCAATATTCCTGCGGATACTTTAAAAATACTGATAATCTCGCAACTGCTCAGGAGCAAAAGCTGGACCTCATTTGTAGAAAGCTACAGTTACAAAAAGGAATGACGTTGCTTGATATTGGTTGTGGCTGGGGAGGCCTAGCCCGATTCGCTGCTGAGCATTACGGGGCAAGTGTGACTGGTATTAATATTTCCAAAGAGCAGATTGCATACGGACGAGAAAAGACGAAAGGAATGAATATTGAAATCCGCGACTGTGATTATAGAAAAATTGAAGGCACATTCGACCGCATCGTATCGGTAGGAATGTTTGAGCACGTAGGGCCTAAAAACTATGCAACGTATATGAAGGCTGTACGCAAAGCTGTAAAACCTGAGGGTCTTGCACTTATCCATACTATTGGTAGAAACCACCGAACTGGAGGTGCAGAACCCTGGATTGAAAAGTACATCTTCCCGAATTCCATTCTTCCAACGTCTCAGGAAGTAATCAAAGCAGCAGAGAATCATTTTGTCCTAGAAGACTGGCATAACTTTGGTGCGTATTATGATAAGACGTTAATGGCTTGGCATAAAAATGCAGAAGCTCATTGGAATGAATTCAAAGAGCAATACGGTGAACGATTCCACCGCATGTGGACGTATTACCTGCTTTCCTGTGCAGGGTCTTTCCGCGCACGCACGATCCAACTATGGCAATTAGTGCTAAGTCCTCATGGGGTCGCTGGAGGGTATGAATCTGTCCGGTAAAATCCATCTAAAATTTAGTTGATTTTTTGGCTTCAGGCTGCAAAAATGCCGGGCTTTTATGATTAGATCGCGCTCAACATTGGCATCCTTCTCTCGCGAATTCCTGACATGGGATATCTCTCTGCAGGACACAGATAATGCATTCACCATGTTTGAGGAGCATGAAGGCCCTGTAAAAAGGGAGAATAAATCCGAGCAAGATGTACTAAACATACATCGTCATGATACTCCAGACGCAATTCTGAACGATCAACTAGAATACTTGATGGGGAGGGCTCCCGATCGTATTGCAGACAGTCGGAAAGTTGTAAGAGATCTTATCGATCAGAATGCAGAAGGAATTATTCATGTCCCAGATCTTCTTGAATATAACCTCGATATCGATGTGCATACGCGACGAGTATTACTACGAATGACCACTGTCATTCCACTTCTCGCATACATGCAAGATCACTTTCTTGCTGAGTATCTTAAGCTTCTAAAGGAGGCCTATACATCTCAAGAAGCCGTGCAGCCATCACTTGAAGAATTAGTGGCTCGTCATACCACTACATGGATAGCAGATATGACAGAGCGTGAAGTGAATAGACTGCTTACTCAAGACAAGCCTCGATCAATACCGCCAAAGAGACGCAAAGTTACCAAGGCACATCTGTAAGCAGCCTCTTACTCGTATCGCAGAGCTTCCATCGGACTCAGCTCCGACGCTCGCTTTGCAGGATACAGGCCGAACAACAATCCCGTCCCAGTGGCCATCATGACAGCCAAGAAAATCGACCAGAAAGAAAGGGCGAAGCTAAATTCACCAAGGAACTTGGCCGCAATACGGCAGAGTAACCAGCCAAAGAACACACCGATGACGATACCAATCACGCCGCCTGTTAAGGTGAGGCTAATTGCTTCGAGGAGGAACTGCAGAAGGATGTCGCGCTTCTTTGCACCCACTGCTTTACGAAGCCCAATCTCACGTGTGCGCTCTGTCACCGACACGAGCATGATATTCATGATGCCGATACCGCCTACGAGGAGCGAAATTGCAGCAATCAACGAGAGGAAGATGGTGAGACCCAATGTGACGGACGTTACAATTGCCGTCACCTGTTCGGCACTACGAGCAATGAAGTCATCTTTATCGGGGTCATTGTCGGGGTTCTCAATATCATGACGATCACGAAGAAGCAGTGTTATATCTTCTTGTGCAACAGCTGGGTCGCCAATCGTACGTAACGTAATGAAGTTCAAGTAATGCTGACCTGTAACCGAACGTGCAGTCGAGAATGGAACGTTGATCATTTTATCGAATTCCGAGAGGAGTGCTGATCCTTTAGATTTAAAGACTCCCACAACCGTAAAAGATGATTCTCCAATGCTGATCTTCTTTCCGAGCGGGTTACTGTTTCCAAAAAGATCTTCTGCAGTATCTGGACCAATGACAGCGACTGATTTCGCACCATCCTCGTCATTTTCATCCAACATACGACCTTGACCAATTTCAAGACCATAGTTTGCAACGAATGCATGCCTGGCCCCTGCAATCATCGGTGATTTTTCCTCTTTGCCATAGGTCACTGGCTTTCCGACAATTATAACCGGCGATATGCTTTCTACATTCGGCAAATCACTAATTGCTTCGAAATCTTCGTAGGTAAGGCTTTCCAAATTCCCTCCAAACTTTTCGAACCCTGTCGGGATAATATCGAGTGTACTTGTCCCAATCGATTCAATTTGAGTAAGAATGTAATTCTGGAAACTACGCCCCATGCTCACCATCAACACAACAGAAGCAACACCGATGATGATGCCGAGCATTGTAAGGAACGTGCGACTTTTATTGACCGTAATTCCTGCGAAGGCCGTTGTTATAGTATCTTTAAAAAGCATTATTCGTAGCGAAGAGCTTCAATGGGGTGCAACTTTGCAGCTGCACGTGCGGGGGAAATTCCAAACACAAGACCAGTGGCTGCCGCCATACCGAATGCGGCAATAACTGACGGAACTGAAATCGTAAAAATATAGGTATCAAGAAAGCCTCTCACCATCAGTGCTGCGATAAACGCTAAAAAAATTCCTCCAACAACTCCAATACATCCACCAATAAATGTGAGCGCGACAGACTCAGCGAGGAACTGTAGCAAAATGTTCCTGGATGTTGCACCAAGCGCTTTACGAAGCCCAATTTCGCGTGTTCGCTCTGTCACCGACACAAGCATAATATTCATAATCCCGATACCACCAACCAGCAAAGAAATTGCCGCAACTGTGGTTATAAACAACGTAAGACCCAGCGAAACACCACCAAGAATCTGGCTCGCTTCTTCGGATGAATGAACAATAAAGTCATCTTTCGTTATATCATCTTCTGGATTCTCTATTCCGTGATTGTAACGAAGCAAAAACTTCACATCGGAAAATGCGAGGTCGAATGATTCTGTTGCAAGCATTGTCACTTGGTTTAAATACTTTTGACCACTTACATTTTTTGCTGTTCCAAACGGAACATAAATACGATCATCTGCGTTCTGAAAAAACTGTGTACCAAGTGCCTTTGTAACCCCAACCACTTCGTAGTGATGGTCACCGATCTTAATGCGTTTACCAATAGGGTCATTCTGACCAAAGAGCTTCTCACGAGCATCTGGCGCAAGGAGTGCAACAGACTTCGCCCCAGAGTCATCTTCGTTACGAAGGAGCCTACCAAACTCTGCCTCCACGCTGTTATTGACGAAAAACTCCTCCGTAACACCCATCACTTGGGATGAACTTTCCTCTCGTCCGTAACTGATTTTACCTTGAACGAAAATGAGTGGAGCAACACTCTCAATGGAGGAAAGCTTCTTCAGGTCATCAAGATCACGGAATGTGAGACTATCGAACCCTGCCATTACTTGCCCAGCACCACCTTCTTCATTCCCTGGGAAAATCACCATGCTCTTTGCACCAAGGCTACTAATTTGCCCCAGAATCACGCCTTGCATACTCGCACCAATAGAACTCATCAGCACCACAGACCCCACACCAATAATAATTCCAAGCATGGTTAAGATTGATCGCGACCAGTTAACGGTCACGCCTTTGTATGCCGTCTGTAGCAGGTCACGAGCAAGCATAATTACTTTAAAACGTCCTTCTCACCGGCTTTAATGCGCTTGAAATCAGTGGAATCAGATTCAATATTTCCATCCCGAATGCGAATGATACGACTAGCATGCTGAGCGGTTGTTAATTCGTGCGTTACAAGAATAATTGTATGGCCCTTCTCGTTTAGCCCCTGGAGGGCTTCCATGACTGCGACTCCAGATGCTGAATCGAGGTTACCTGTCGGTTCATCAGCAAAAATTACTTCGGGGTCTGTCACCAATGCGCGTGCAATAGCGACACGTTGCTTTTGCCCACCGGAAAGTTGGCTACTCAAATATCCCGCTCGCTCACCAAGACCCACAAGCTGAATGGCCTTGTGTGCTCTTTCTAGCCGTTCACGCGCATGAATAGTTGGGTGATAGAGCAAAGGAAGTAATACGTTCTGTAGAACCGTTGTGCGTGGGAGCAAGTTGAAAGATTGGAACACGAAGCTCACACGTGTTGCACGAATGCGTGCAAGGTCATCATCATTCAATCGCTCCGTCTCTCTGCCTTGGAAGATGTAATTTCCAGCCGTCTGGTTATCAAGGAATCCAAGAATGTGCATCAGGGTAGATTTACCGGAGCCGGAAGGGCCCATGATTGCGACAAATTCTCCCCGTTTGATTGTCAGGTTAATATCGTGCAGCACGGGAGTCTCAATCTCATCATTGAAATACGATTTTTGAAGATGTCTGATTTCAATGAGAGGATGCTTGTCGGTTGTAGTCATAAGGGGAGAATAAAGCGATACAATGATCTGTCCATTATTTTTTCTCGAGCACGATCACCGTTTCGCCTTCTTCGACGCCGGTCACCTGCACTAATCCTCCAACACCTTCTAGGCCAGTGACAACTTCACGCTCCTCCACAGTTCCGTCCTCCTTCATAATGCGAACATAGGAGTCACCGTCTTCATTCTCTAGGACACTTCGCAGTGGAACGCTTACCACATCCTTTTCCACTCCTGTCACAATGGCAGCATCACCCGTCATACCAATTTTTAGCTCTGTATGAGGGTACGTAAAGTCGAGACGAACGCGATATTTAGGAACACCATCACGGTCTGTTGCAGCGCTATCGAGGTCACTTACGTGCAGTTTAAAGTTCGTTCCACGGAATGCATCAAGCTCAATCGAACCAGTTTGCGTGACATACACTTTAGGTACGTCGATTTCGGAGACATACATTTCGATACGATAGGGGCTATTGCCCAGCATCGTGACAGCAGCGCCACTTGGCGTGAATTCGCCAGGCTTCACGTTAACCTTAGTAATACGGCCAGCGATTGGAGCAGTAAGTACTGTATTGGAATAATCCGCCTGGGTACGTGCAAGTGCAGCACGCGCTTGGTTGACGTTTGCCGTCGCTGAATCAATGTCGCTTTTGCGTGTAGGGGCCTTCTTTAGTTGCAGCTGAGCCTGAGCAATTCGTAATGATGCTTCATAGGTAGCAATATCGCTTGTTGCTTTGTTCATAGAACCCTGCGCTGATGTAACGCTAGATTCCTCTGAGGCAATTTGTGTCTGGTAACTGGCTGATGCGTTACGAAGGTTCGATGCCTCACTATCAAGAGTGTTAAAGGACGTCTGCAATGTTGAACGCTCGGTAGTGAGCTCGCTCTTGTAGCCTTGCTTCGCAGACTCTGTAAATGAACCGCTAATAGGTAAGTCGCTGATAGTGATAAAGAGAACGTTCACAACCGACAATGTTTGATTAACCCCCAAGCGCGTTGCATCTAGTGCTGCCAACGCAGCTTCATAATCGGCAGGAGATGACTGGGAAAAGAGTGAGGTAATTTTCGTATTTGCCTGCTGGATCGCGGTGTTAATCTCGGTGTAGTCCGATGATTCAAACTTTGTCATAGCATCAATCACATCGTTGTTATTCATAATGTCCTTCGCCACAGAGAGCGAGTTCTGGGCAGTGGTAAGTTCTTTCGTAATAGTGCTTGCAGCATTCGTCACGTCACCAGCCAGACTGATACGAGCCTGTTCACGAAGCGCCTCTAGCTTCTCCTGTGACTTTGCATACGATTCCTCTGCAGTTTTAAGCGAAATTTTTGCTGTTTCGAGTGCAGCTTGTTTGCTTGCTACTTCTGCTTCGGATACAGCGATATCCTCTGGGCGTGTTCCTTCTAGTCGTGCATTCAAGTCTGCCTGGGCTTGCTGGAGCCTGGCGGCTGCAGATGCAATGTCCGCAGATAAGTTACCCGCCTTTAATACGGCAAGTCGCTGACCTGATGTAACAACGTCTCCTTCCTTTACATACACCTGTGCAACAACTCCGGCTGTTGCAAATTGCAATTCAAGGTCACGCTCCGAAATAACTGTACCAACAGCTTCTACGGTTTGTTCCAAATCACCGCGTTTAGCAGTATCAGTAATATATTCGGGCACTGTCGGTGACAATGCGAACATAAGAACCAACGAAAGTGGCACAAGAATAAGTGCGGCAATAAGCACTCTCCATTTGTAACGGAGGAGGAATCCGAAGATGCGCTTGAGGATAGACATAAACAAAAGGAAAATATCAGATAAAGAGAATTAATGAACTGAATCTTGTAGGAGAGCGTCATGCAGACTTGTCAGTACTCGACCAAAGTCTGTCCGGTCTTCCGGGCTCAATAATGATAAGACGTCTTTCATGGCCTTCGATTGCACTTTCATAGCAGATTGAATAGCAGTTTTACCAGCAGGAGCCATACGCAGTCGCACCAATTTACGGTTAAGAGGATCTGTAACGCGGACTACCCACTTCATACGAACAAGACGATTGACGAGTGATGTTGCAGATGGAGAGGTAATGCCAAGGTGCACTGCAAGTTCTTTCATTGTCATGCGGTCATGCTCACAAATAAGAAACATGGCAAATAGCTGCTGAGGGTTTACCGTTGGGCGTCCTACAGCAGAAAGAATTCTACGTCGTAGCAGCTTTCCTGTTTTCATCCACAGGGTTGCAATGTCGCCAGTTGTATCGGGTATATTCGACATAATGATTAGAGTGTCTAAGTGTATGGATGACTAAGTATTATGTCAATCAAAGAACATACAAAATCCTCTTAATTCGTAGATTAAACAGTAGAAATTAGACAATCGATGGTTTCATTGCATCCCAAGCCTTATCAACCGCCTCCTTGATCGGCAGCAATTGAATACCTTCAGCTTCAATTTTTGCAGTGCTGAGCATGCAGTTACTGCGGGCCGCTTTGCTGACAGATGCGAGATCTGCTGCATGGAGCCTTTCTGCTGCATGAGATGGATCCACAATTTTTTTGTAGGACTCAATAATATCGTACGGTGACATCATGCCGGGGTTCACGATGTTATAGATGCCAGATTTCCGTCGGTCGATAAGTACTGCTGCCGCTTTAAGGAAGTCAGGTAGGTACGTGAGGGAATTTGGGACTTCATTTACTTTGGAAAATTTTCGAATCTTCATGAGTAGACTCCTGTCATTCGTACTGTCATCAAATGGCATACGTAAGCGCAGAATTAACACATCTGGGAATTCCTTAAGCATTTGCTCAGACCAGATCTTGCTCCGGGAATAGAAACTACCTGTGAAATTAGGAACATCATCTTCTGTATATCCCTCTCCTCCATTATCACCCGTGTAGATGCAGCCGGAACTCAAATGAACCCAGTAGATGCCCCTGGAGCGACATGCTTCAAGGAGTACCAAGGGCCCCGTGACATTGGCATGAATCGTTTCCTCTTTATGATCCTCACACCAATCGACATTCGGTCGGCCAGTTTTACCAGCTGCATTAATCACAAGGTCCGGCTTTTCCGCATCCAAAATGGCTGAAACCGCAGACACATCGGCAATATCGACCGACGGACAAACTGCGTTTGGATAGAGAGATAGGAATTGAGTTCCTAAATAGCCTTTGGAACCGAAAAGTACGACCTTCATATGCTGATACTAGACCAAACTACTTCTGAGCGTAAGATTGAAAAGCATGAGTTACGTGAATCGCATCGGTCATAGCTACTACACTGCATACTCTGGGTCTGCGAAGGATGCGGGAGTATCTGACATGGTCGAAGTTCTTGCGAAATTGGTCACTAATTTTGAGGATGAAAGTGTTCATGAACATACAAAAGAAGAAACTATAAGCATCCACCAGGAAACACATCGATGGTTAATATGTCATCTATTAGATAGAGGTGTGGCTGATCGCGAATTTCAAGAAGCTATAGATTATTTACGTAGTCGAATTGGAGATCTTCGAAAAACGTACTGGAAAAAGTTCTTGCATAGAGTTTTTATGAAGCGCTCCATGATTGTTACATCCCAGGAAACTGCAATTAATGACAAAATGGATTTGTATCAACGGATGTATCAATCTTTTAGATTCGCTATGAGGTCTAGTATGAATGGAGAAGACACCGAGTACGATTCGATAGGGTAGGCCTTTTTACTAAAGGAAAACAGCGGTATACTGTTTGCCGATGCCCCGCAAACGACGAAAGAAGCGGTCCGCGCGTAGGAAGAAGGCTGAAGCAGAAGTGCTCGCCCTCGAACTAAGCCCGGAAACAAAACGAATGATCAGCGGGATCATTCAAATCTGTGGTGCGATTCTGCTTTTTTTGGTGTTGCAGGATAATGCGGGAACGCTTGGCGAAAGTATCCATGACATTCTACGTTTCTTTTTTGGTGCGTGGGGAATGCTCTTCCCATTCTTCTTGTTAGCATCGGGTATTTTGCACTGCTTTGGCGCAGGAAAGTTGGAACTCAAGCGAAGTCTTGGCCTGGTTGTGTGTCTTCTCTCCTTCTTAGGAGTGATGCACATGGGTGCGCCCGTAGAAGAGATTGGCCCTAGGCAACAAGAACTCGCAGGAGCTGTTGGATTCATGGTTGTACTGCCCTTTAAGCTCTTTTTGAGTAGTGCCGTTGGGTACACCGTCCTTAGCGCTGCCTTTCTTATTGGGCTCTTTTTGGCATTTGAACCAGATCTTTCATGGGTTGGCGAACTCCTGCGCTCAGAGGAGCGCCCTATGACTGCTAAGCGACAAAAATCAGCTAGAGCACAATCAATGGAAGAAGATGACGATGAGGAAGAGGATGAAGATCAGCTACAAATGGACCTTGTAGAAGACCCTGATGATGTAGAGGAAGCAGAGCTCAACATCGTTCGCCCAGAATTTGCGCAGCGTATGATGAAAAATAAAGCGGAGAAGCTTATTAAGGAAAAGCTAAAGCGACGAGCAGATGTTTTGGAAATGAAAGACACGCGCTTTGAAGAATGGACCTTCCCAGCACTTGATTTGCTGGATGATGCGCAGAGCAAGGTATCTGTGGATGATGCAGAGTTAAAAATGCAGGCACGTAGAATCGAAGAGAAGCTGGAAGAGTTCGGCATTGAAGTAAAAGTCCGTGATGCTCGCCCCGGCCCAACGGTAACGCAGTTTACGTTACAACCTGCAGAAGGCGTAAAACTGAGCTCTATTGGAAACTTAAAGGATGATCTTTCTTTGGCGCTTGCTGCGCAAAGCCTTCGTATTGAAGCACCAATCCCTGGTAAATCACTTGTGGGTATCGAAATGCCAAACTCCAAGCGTACCATGGTTCACCTGCGGGAAATTCTTGAAAGCCCGCCATTCCACGAAACTGAGTCTGCCTTGGCGCTTCCACTTGGTCGTGATGTCTCTGGTGAAGCAATTATAGCGAGCCTGGATGAAATGCCTCACTTGCTGATCGCTGGTGCGACAGGCTCTGGTAAGTCTGTGTGTATGAACGTCATTCTGACATCGCTCTTGTACCAGAACGCACCACATGAACTGAAGTTTATTTTGATTGACCCAAAGCGCGTGGAATTGATGCCCTATAACGGTATCCCTCATTTGCTCACCCCCGTAATTACAGAGTCTGATAAGGCGCTACAGGCGCTGCGTTGGGCTGTAGCAGAAATGGGACGACGCCTACACAGGTTTAGCGAACAAGGCGCACGTAACATTGCTGAATACAACGAAAAGCAAACAGATGAAGCAAATCTGCTCCCACGCATTGTGATTGTGGTGGATGAGTTAGCCGACCTTATGATGCGCCAGTTTAAGCGCGATACAGAAACCATGATTGTTCGTATTGCCCAAATGGCACGTGCTGTGGGAATGCATTTGATTATTGCTACCCAGCGCCCAAGCGTGGATGTTATTACGGGTTTGATTAAGGCAAACATCCCCACACGCATTGCCTTCCGCGTCGTGAGCTCGGTCGATAGCCGTACGATCTTGGATTCCATTGGTGCAGAAGATCTACTTGGAAAAGGAGACATGCTTTATATGACTGCAAACACGGCAAAACCTGTACGCGTGCAGGGTATCTATATTTCCACAAAGGAGATTGAACGCGTGATGAATGCAGTGAAGATCGCGGGAGGTGGACGTATTACCGAGCAGATCGGACTCGCAGAGGATGACGAAGATACGCCACATGATGATACGGTCTTGGGTTCGTCTCAGCAGATTGACTTAAGTGCAGATGACAACGGAGGAGATGATTTGTTCTTTGATGCAGTACGTGTGGTACAAGCGAGTGGCAAAGCATCAGCCAGCTTGCTCCAGCGGCAATTGAAGGTCGGTTACGCGCGTGCTGCTCGGCTACTCGACATCATGGAGGAAAAGGGTATCTGTGGCCCTGCAGATGGCGCCAAACCTCGTAAGGTCTTCATCGAACAGATGGCAGGAACCCCTAGCCAGACGGACGACCATCATTATTGATCGCACCAAAAGTTCAGCGAAAGTCTTATGTTGATGATAGGAATTTTGCTCTATAATCGTTTTGCTGATCTTTGCATCAAAGCTTATCAAGAGTGACGGGTAGAGATATGGCTCCATGACCCGTCCAGCAACTCCTCGCCTTACTGCCCGGCGAATCCAGTGCTTCTTCCATACCCCTCGAGGGAACGATAACTGCTCTGTATGCGCCGCGCTGACTGTCTGCCTCTCGACCAAGGGCAGGCTTTTTATCCGTACAGCATATGCCGATTATTCTGCCCGAATTGCCCATTGCCGGACGTATTGCTTCAGAAGGTGTTAGCGTGATTTCCGAAGCAGCCTATTTACGATCCGAAGGCATTAGTGTTATTGCCGAGGACCACGCTTTGCACCAAGACATCCGGCCAATGGAAGTAGCTGTTCTTAACCTGATGCCACACAAACAACGTACGGAGAAACATCTTGCTCGATTGCTTGGGCACACGGCGCTGCAAGTACGACTGACACTTCTTCGAACTGCAACATACCAAAGCAAAAATGAATCGGAAGATCACTTGCGACAGTTTTATAAAAAATGGGAAGAGATCTCCGATCAACAATTTGATGGATTAATCGTCACAGGGGCTCCTGTTGAAGAAATGGATTGGAAGGACGTACATTTTTGGGATGAGCTCGAAACTGTCTTTAAATGGGCGCGAACAAATGTCTGTTCACGTCTTTCAATTTGTTGGGGAGCACAGGCTGCTTTAAAACATACGTACGGCATTGAAAAGCAGCCACTGAATTCTAAGGCATTCGGCATTTTTCCTCACTATGTAACTGATTGGAAAAACCCTCTTGTCGAAGGTTTTGACGACGAATTTTTAGTTCCTGTCTCGAGGCATACAGAAATCAATCCTACGGATATCGCACAGATTCCCCAGCTGCATGTCTTAGCGCAGTCTGACAATACAGGGTTGCACCTCCTGCAACATGCAAATAGGCGTGATACTTACATGTTTAACCACCCCGAGTATGGAGCAAAGACCATCCAAAAAGAGTACAAACGTGACTGTGAACTAGGAAAAAGAAGCCCGGAAGAAATTCCGGAAAATTACTTTCCGGATAATGACCCTGGAAAATGTCCGATCAACAGATGGCGTGCTCATGCTAGACTCTTCTACGCAAACTGGTTAAGGCAGATGTATGAACTAACTGCCTATGATCTCCGCAACATTCCTTCCATTCCTGCATGAGACTTCTGATAGGCACTGGCAACAAAGGGAAGTTCCTGGATATGAAAAGCGCATTTGCCGAACTGCCTCTTGAATTGCTGCAGCCAGCAGACATTGGCATTAGCGACGAGTCAGAGGAGACAGGAACAACGTTTACAGAGAATGCGCTGCAGAAGGCTCGGTTCTTTTTTGAGCGTTCACAGGGGATCCCCACGCTGAGTGATGATTCCGGCATTTTGGTGGAAGCCCTACAAAATGAACTTGGCATTCATACCAGACGCTGGGGTGCTGGCAAACAAGCATCGGATGCAGAGTGGATCGACTATTTCCTTAGGCGCATGAGTGCGGAGCAAAATAAACGCGCACGCTTTGTTTGCTCACTTTGTTATATCGATGCAGAAGGTATAGAACATATTTTCGATGGCGTGTGCGACGGAGTAATTACAGAAACATTGGAAGCGGACTACCTCCCAGGGCTTCCCATTGCAGCCTGCTTTAAACCCGACGGAGCAGAGAGTGTCTACGCGGCAATGGGTCTTGAAGGGAAAAACCAATGGAGTCACCGTGGGCGTGCGATGAGTAAATTTATTGAGTATATAAAATCAGTTTAGCCCTAACTGACAGTCCCCTTCTTGAACACATTTTTTATACATTTAAGGGTGTGAAGTCCAGGCGCTGAATCTTTGCCCATACATCCCTTATAAGGCCTCTGAGGTCGTCTTTTTCTGCATCTGTGACGATAAAATCACGGCGAATGGCTTCTTCGCCACGTTCACCAATAAATTCTAAGGAGAACGATTGGGGCACAAGCAACGGCTCTGCCTGCTCTAAGAGAATCGCATAGAAGGTGAGCTGACGGAAGTAATCACCATCAACGGTATGCGAGACAACACCTGCATCAAGCCCTCCACGGATTTCTCCCGGAGCCTTTGGTCGACCCGTTTTATAGTCGATGACGATAGCATCACCTGATGTTTCTGATAGGAGATCGATACGATCGATTTTTCCTTTTAAGGGGATATCACCCAACATTGCACGATAGTCGCGTTCAACCGCATGGATAAAAGGATGTTGATTCTCTAAGCGTGATACAAAGTATGGCGGCAGCGCGCTATTAGCATGGGCGAGTAGATCGAAACGCTGCTTTTCGGTAAGGATATTTTTTTCGTTCAAGTGCCATTCAAATGCTTGGAGGAATTGAGGGAACCCGAAAGATTCCTTTGTCTGCACTGCTTCTGCCCATTTACGCAGTGCCCAGTGCACAGCGCTTCCGTACCCTAAGGCACGGAGGGAATTCTCACTGAGCTCTTCTGGCTGGCTTAAGAGCTGCACACGCATAAACTCCTTGGGGTCTTGTAAGAACCGTGTAAGCGAGCTTGGGGAGAGAGCAAACGTCTCTAGCTTTTCTCGCAAATAAGCTTCCAGCTCGCTATCCAATTCTCGCTCGGGGGTATACAGGAGGAGTGAGCATTTTTCGGGATTCGTTGGAACTGCATCTTGCTCGGGCAACGGACCTGCTTCTGCAAAAAATGCAGATGGAGAGACGGTACGAGCACGTTCCCCAACCGAAAACTCCTTTGGGCATAACATGATCAATTCACGTTCAGCCCTAGTCATAGCCACAAATGCAACACGCCGCTCGTCCTGATGCTTCTCGAATTTCTTCTGGTCACTTTCCCACCCAAATAGCAGATCTTCCGGGATCGCGAGCTGAGAAGGGTTCCGACGCTCATCCCAATGCCCTTCGCGGAAGGCACTCAAAATGACCGTATGGAATTCCAAGCCCTTACTCTGGTGTGCAGTAAGCAGACGAACACCGGACTTTACCAAGTGAGGCAATTGATAGGTGAGACGAATCTGGCCATATTCCTCATCTGCGTAATACTTAAGGTCATGAAGGAATTCGCGCAAGGTAAGAGATGGGTGATCCAAGCATCGCTCTTTCACATACTGGAAAAACGCTTCTACTACTGCCAAATCTAACGGGTCCATCTGCGGTGCAGCGGTAGAAATGCCAGAGCGGCGAAGCACGTGCTCAACCGTTTCTAGCACCGAGAATGCATCTTGTTCTAGCCGTAACGCTAAGAGCGTGTCCCGTGCTTGTATAAGGACATCACGGTTTGTAAGTGCCAATTCTGACTGCTCTAAGCTAAGCATCACTTCCATCGCCTTCTTTTTATCGGCACGTGCCGAGGCAATAACCCGGGCAATGTCGGCAGGGTGACACCCAAAACAAGGACACGCGAGGGCACGTAGGAACGCATCATCATCTGCTTTTTCTAGGCTTTGGAGAATCACCACCGCTTGCCGGACAATCGTATGGGCAAGTAGATCTGCCTTTCCTTCCAGAACAACTGGGATGTTTCGCGCACGTAGCACATCGTAAACAGGACGCAGCTCTCCATTGGTTTGGACAAGGACTGCAATATCTTCGGGTGATACTCCGTGGCCTATGCGCTCCGCTGCAATATCAGCAATCACCCACGGCTCTGCTGCATCGGATGGCGGACGAAGCAATATAGGCTCTATGCCATCGTCCCCTGCTGCTGACACAAGATCTTTAACGAGCCCCGGGATACGACCAATGAGGCGTTCATCATTGCGTGTAATAAGCCTACCGGCTGCATCAAGAATTTTCTGCGTTGAGCGGTAGTTGACCGTTAGCACAATGACGGGCGCATTCGGGAAGCGATCACGGAACGAAAGCATGTGCTCAAGATTCGCCCCTTGGAACCGGTAGATTGCCTGGTCATCATCTCCAACAAGAAAGAAGTTCGGCTCGTTCGGCGAAATCTCGTAGGTCGTGAGACGTTCGATCACCTTCCACTGAGCACCGTTTAAATCCTGTGCTTCATCGACAAGAATATATTGGTAGCGTTCCTGGAGCCCTTCTAGAAGCCATTCCTCTTCGTTCATGGCCTTAATGACCGTTAGAATCATGTCATCGTAATCGTATAGACCTTTCTCTGCGAGATACTCCCCATAACGACTAAATAGATCGACAAAATCACGAAACTTACGAGCTTGGAGCAGATTTTTTTGGTGCTGCTTTGTCCCCTCTTTGCTCTTACCCTGCATCGCTACATCGTACTCATTTGCAACTTTTAACAAATCTTCCAGAGTCTTTCCCTCGCGTTTGCAGTCACTGATACGACCAAGAATTGCGGGGATTCTCTCGTAGGGATTTTTAGGGTTAATCAATGCCGAGTCATTACTCACTGCATCAATCATAGTTTGCATTGCTTTGTAGCGCTCAATCTCGGAGATAGATTTCTGGTTTTGCCACTCCGAGAACACTGCAGGGTTTCGTTTAATAACCCCATCACAAAACCCGTGGATCGTACTCACAGTTACTGCATACGCATCGCCCCCAATCAGGCTCCGGAGCCTATCGCGCATTGCTGTAGCCCCTGCGGATGAGAATGTGAGACACAGGATATTCCCCGGACGAGCCTGTGTCTTTTTAAGAATGTTTGCGACACGTAACGCAAGAACTTGTGTCTTACCAGTCCCTGGACCTGCAACAACCATCACTGGTCCTTCAACGGTATCAACCGCTTGTTTCTGAGCTTCATTCAGCCTGCCATACTCCTCTGCAAAAATGCGCATGTGCCCATGCTATCGAGAGTGTGAATCGCTGTATAGACAGACAGTACAAAACATCACAGTTTCAAATATCAGCAATGCATCCTACCAAGAAACAAGAGTAAAGTTCTTTTGTCAGCAATAGATATTGCTCTCTTTTACCCCCTTCTCCTTCCCACTATGAAAGGCATGTGTACCGTCTGTTCTATTACATTCGCACTCGTCCTTATTGGTGCTCTTAACTGGGGACTTGTTGGTCTTGGTGGCTTCCTCGGTATGAACTTGAACGTTGTAAACCTTCTCCTTGGCAGCTGGCCAACAGTCGAATGGATTGTCTACATCCTTGTAGGTCTTTCCGCAGTTGCAAAGCTCTTCAACCGCTGCGCCTGTTCACACAAGTAAAACGGATATCAGATTTCAGCTAACAGATATCAGAAGCCCGGTGAAAGCCGGGCTTTTTAAAAGAAGACGTAAAGTTGACATAACAATAAAAATATATAACTTATGCGCAATTTCCTTTACCGGAAATACGGGGCATTGGTGTCAATTGGCAGCACGCGGGGGTTATATCCCGAAAGTGACGGTTCGAACCCGTTATGCTCCACTCCTGCCTGTCTCGTACGCGTTGGCCCGCGGCTACGATACAGGATGTGGAACGCCCTCTGGTCCATTGGATCAGAGGGTAGTTTTTTGAAGGTTTGACAATATTTGCACGTACGGTAGATTTCATCGCTTTCTTGAAAAAGAAAGTTCGAGGGGATAGCTCAGTTGGGAGAGCACTTCCGCGGCGCGGAAGAGGTCGGAGGTTCGATTCCTTCTCCCTTCATTACCCCTCCTGCATCTGCGGGAGGGGTAACTTTTAAATCTCGTCGTCGTCCTGCTCGTAGGCGCAGTGGTCGCACTTCAGGATCGGCTTCATGCCCTTTTTGAGAGGTGTGAGAATCCCCTGATGACACTTAGGACAAAGAAGTGATTGAGCGAAGCTTGGGACTGGTGCAAAGCCAACACGCTTTGGTGGCAGGCCATGCTCACGGATAGTAAGGCTGCGTGGGTGGTCGCGCATTTTCTGAAGCACCTTTGCTTCGATCTGGCGGATACGCTCACGAGTAACACCGAATTCCTGCCCCACTTCTTCCAGCGTGTGCCCAATACCATCTGCAAGCCCGAAACGCATTTCGATGATTTTACGCTCGCGAGGGGTGAGGAAGTCGAGCATCGCGTGGACGTTCTCCTTTTTAAGCTGACGGTTAGTTGCTTCGAATGGGTTAATAGCTTCCTCGTCTTCGATGAAGTCGCCGAGCTTACTATCTTCTTCGGAACCTACAGGAGCTTCGAGTGACACAATATCCTGGCTGATCTTTTGGATGTGCTGAACCTTCTTGATATCCATCTCCATTTCGACTGCAAGCTCTTCGAGCGTTGGCTCACGACCGAGCTCCTGTACTAAGCGACGCTGTGTGTGAGTGAGTTTGTTGATGGTTTCGACCATGTGCACTGGGATACGAATAGTGCGAGCCTGGTCGGCAATAGCACGTGTAATCGCTTGGCGAATCCACCATGTTGCGTAGGTTGAGAATTTAAACCCACGTTCTGGGTCGAATTTTTCCACCGCGCGGAAGAGACCAATATTTCCTTCTTGGATAAGGTCGAGAAGGCTAAGGCCACGTCCGATATACTTTTTTGCAATAGATACGACAAGGCGAAGGTTGGCTTCTGCTAGCTGTTGCTTGGCACTTGCATCACCTTTTCGAATACGACGAGCAAGTTCCACTTCTTTCTTTCCGTCGATGAGTGGTACACGTCCGATTTCGGACAAGTACATACGCACAGAGTCGTTCGAGATTTCAAGCAGATCTACTTCGCGCTCTTTGCGGCGTTTCTTTTTCTCCTCTTCGCTCGCTTCTTTATCATCAATCGCAATACCGGCTGTCGCCACCATCTGCATCACCTCACCATCATCATCTTCGTCGAGCTTTTCCGCGACGCTAGCATCATCTTCGTCAGAATCGGCATCATCGTCTCCCGAAACAACTTCCTCTGTGACAATATCAGCAAGGTCTTCTGCTGCCTCAGTCACCATTCCTTGTTTTCCTTTTTTCTCCCAAATGAGAGCATCTTTTACGTCGATTACTTCGATACCAAGATCAACGAACAGCATGTAGACCTCATCAAGAAGATCAACATCTTCTTCGGCATTCGGAATAGCAGCGATGATTTCCTGGTGCGTAACGTAGCGTTGCTCACGGCCCTTTTTAACAAGGTGACGGATCGCTTCCGGGAATTTGGAAAGGTCTTCGTCGGTGGGCTGAGCAATGAATTTTCGTGGATGTGAAGCCATAAGAAGAAAATCGGATCCGCTTTTGGAAGAGCGGCTAGAGGAAGGGTACTGAAAGAAGTGCCTGTCGCAAAGGGAAAGTGGGGCTGTGAACCACACTATTACCGCTTCTATATACTCCTGAAAGGCTATTTTGTCACGAAAAAAGCTTCCATTTACAAGAGTGCCACTCTGCCCAGATGGAGCAGCTGCTGGTACTCCCCTGCTAGCTGGTGCTCTTCGTCGATTTTCCCGTCTCTACGCGCCTCTATGAGCCTACGCGTTATCTCTTTTTGCTTACGCTGCAAATGTTCGCGGTTGGTACGTCGGCAGTTATGGCGAATTTCGCGCTCCGCAATGGAATCGCTCCATTCTGAAAATCCGTTTTCTTCGCAATAAAGTAGTAGGATACGGGCCCGTTCTCGCTGCAATTCATCAAGCTCCAGCATTTCTACCGACGCATCGCGCTTATCGGCAACTTTACGTAGTGCCCCGTGAAGCGCGAGGGCAAAGGGCTCTTCGGGCGGCAGCATTTCCGATAAAAAGCCTAATGTCCGTGGGTGGAGTAAAAATAATGCGAGCGTGAGTTCTGCGCTGGAATAGAGAGATGCTGTATGACTCGACGTTTGCTCTTCCCTTTTGACAGAGCGCCCTTGCTTTTCAAACTGTCGCAGTTCGTCTTCTAGCTTCATCACCGTCATGCCAATTTCGGAGCCTGCGGAAGAAAGCATTGTCGCAAGCTGCTGAAGGTAATGACTACGATCCGTTGCCGAGGAAAGTGCCACAATGAGCGGGAACACGCGCTCGCGAGCTTCTTGCCTTGCCGTTGGGCTATCCATATCACCTGCGGCTAGTTCATCGATAACCACACTAAGAAATGGCCGTGATTCTGTTAGCATCTTTTTAAGCATCTCTGGTGAATCTTGAGCTGCATCAGCAGGGTCCTTCTGCCCCAACCGCACTCCTTCGACACGTAGTCCTTCCTTCGCACACAAAATAAATCCACGGTCTGCAGCTTCGCGTCCTGCCCTATCGGAATCCAGACAAAGCACAACCGTATCTACACTGCGCTTGATCAGCTTCACATGTTCTTCTGTTAGAGCTGTCCCACATGTCGCAACAGCTTCGGTTACGCCCACACGATGGCAAGCCATCACATCAAAATATCCTTCTACCAATACAACTCTCTTTGTTTCGCGCATTGCCTTAAGTGCGCGATAGAGCCCAAAGAGCACACCTGATTTGTGATAGAGTGGCCCATCTGGAACGTTAAGGTACTTTGCATCATCATTGCCCATTGTGCGGCCTCCAAAGCCAATAATACGACCCTGCGTGTCGTGGATCGGAATCATTAAGCGATTGCGGAATCTGTCGTGTACACGTTCTTCCTGTAGATCTTTTTGCACGACCATCCCAGCAGAAATAATTTCCTTTCGGCTGAAGTTTGCTTTTAGCAAATGTTCGTACGTCTCCGTAAAGGAATCTGGCGCAAACCCCAGCCCAAAATCTTTCGACTCTTCATCGGTTACACCTCGCTTAAGTAAGTACTCACGAATAGATGCGTTATCGGCGAGCTTTTTTGCATAGAACATTTGAGCGGCGGACAAACAATCACGCGCTCGTTCTTTTTCATCTTTGTTCACAATATCTTTTGGAACATCAGGAAGTGTGACCCCTGCTTGCTCTGCTAAGTTTTTAAGAGCTTCTTTAAAATCAACGCCTTCGACTAGCTGGTAAAAGCTAAAAATATCCCCACCTTTTTGGCAGGGGAAGCAGTAGCAAATTCCTTTGTCTGGTGACACCAGGAAGCTCGGCTTTGAGTCGTGATGAAATGGACAAAGGCCCACAAAGTTACGCCCTTTCTTTTGCAATTGGACATACTGCCCTACCAATTGATCAATGCTGATGCGCGCTTTGATGTCGGAAACAGCGTCCATAAGGGGTCCAGTATACTCCCAAATCCTTACTGCGAGACACGAAAACTCAAAATTCCTTCGGAGGTCGTCGCTCTTTTAAACGACGGACCCGCGCCAATTGCAGGACAGATGACAATTTTCCCTGGTACAAGACTATCCTGAACAGTCGCAATGGCAGAAGGAATTGAGCACGCTGCAGTATTCGCCATTCGTGCAATTTCGTTAACAACCCATACATGATTTGCTTGAGTATCATATTTTTTTCTGAGCAATTCCTGAATTTTTTCCATAAAGCGACCATTTGCTTGGTGTGGGACCATAGTCGAAATATCATCAATGGAAATCCCAAGACGCTGCATACTATCTTCAATAAGCGTCACCATCGCAGACGGGGCATGTCTATAGAGTGCCTTCCCATTCATGCGAATGCAGGCATGGTCATGCGATTCTCCGGAACTTTCAATAGCACCTGCAACTGCATCCAAATGCAGCCATTCTTCAGGATTATCAACCTCCCATGCTGCTGCATCCAGAATTTCATGTCCCCCCTCAATAATACTTGTTGCGCTGGCCCTATCTCCAAAAAGAATTGCTGTCGATTCTTCCCCCCAATCCACAATGCGACTCATGATCTCTGCGGAAACGATGATAATGTGTCTATTTACTTCTTTAGAAATCTCTAACCCCATTTCAACTGCCTTCGGAAATCCTGTGCATGCAAAATCGGTCGCAACGATGTTGCGATGACCCTGTAAAATTCCAAGAGCCGTGGCAATTGCTCTCGCACTCTCTTGTTGATGCTCTCTTTCATGTTTATTTCCTGAACAACTTGCCAAGACGAGGCCACCACAATCGCTACCTTTGATGTTAAGCTGTTCAAATAATTTCTTTCCTGCCTCGATACCAATAGAAGCAATCGTGTCAGTGCTCCTGGCAATATTTCGTGATTGAATTCCTGTGCGTTCTTCGATTGCAGAAAAAGGGGCTGGGAGCTGCTCATTCGCCATAGGTACGCCCACAGCAACGTCCACAAACCGAGAAAAACCTAGTTTATCCATAGAGGATAAAGCTAAACCAATGGCGAATAAAAGTCCATTATACAACTACTCTATCCACATGGAATGTCACCCCTCGTCTCCGCTCACCGTGACAACATTTATTACCCAAACCGTACCATCCATCTAGGCAGATTGTTTTTCATTCTCCCCTCTTTAGCGAGTCCTTGGCCAATACCAAACCCGTGGTACGTAAGTACTGTGTGGCCGTGCAGATCCGCGGGACAATCGCAATCTTTTGCATCAAGCAGAAGTTCGAGTGATGCATCATCCACCTCCCACACGTTTTTTGTTGCTAAGTGTCCGCGAAGCGATGCAATTTCATGATCGATCAACACACGCCCGTCTTTCAATTTTTTTCCAAAAGGAATACCTAAGGCATAATCTTCGACAGCTAAGCCAAAGCTTTCAACTTCTCGGTTTGCAATCACCAGTGACTCCCCTCCTCGCTCAAAGAGCGCATCTACCTCTACATCAAAAAACTTTGTGCCAAAACGATCTTCGACTTGGTCTAAGTAATCCTTGAGATTTTTTCGCATGATGGGCGTCTCTTGAAAATACTTCCACTCCACGGGTTCGACTTTTTTAGTCTGTGCAGTTTTTTTGAAGAGCGCGGAGAAGAATCCTTCGGTGTCGTAGGTCTGTGGCCAAAGCCGCAAGAGCGGCAATTCAGAATTAAGAATTGAGAATTGAGAATTATTTTTTAAGTATTTTTGGACTTTAATCGAGTCGTTAATTGCCTGATCCCAAAATCCATCTGGAGCGATATTTAATGTCCGCGGATCGACGATCTCGAGTTGTCCTGCGAATTTTTCGAGAATCTGCATTACTACCCCTTCGTTTTCCTCTGGGGTGAGGGTGCAGGTGCTGTAGACGATTTGACCTCCGACCTTGGTACTATGAATCGCAGACTCAAGAAGTTGATACTGCAGACGCGCCATCTTTTCGATGTTTTCGATGGAACAGTATTCAAGCGCATCACTATCTTTGCGCGCTGTCCCCTGCGCAGTACACGGTGCATCACATAAAACTTTATCAAATCGTTCTGTCATGTGACGCGCAAACCACTGTCCAACTTTTTTGGTGACGATGTTGTTGTAGACACCACAGCGGTGAAGCGAGGACTTAAGCGTCCACAATCTTTTTTCCTGCACATCATTTGCAACAATCACTCCCCTACCAAGCATACGTGCTCCCATCTGTGTCGTCTTACTACCAGGTGCTGCACTCATATCAAGAATATGATCACCAGGTTGAGCATTGAGTAGTGCAGGGGGCAACATCGATGCGGCTTCCTGCATGTAAATATGGCCAAGTAGATGGAGCATGTCTTTGCCTAAAGCATCTTCTCGATTTTCACGCTCCAAATAAAAAGCCTCCGGACACCAAGGAACAGGTTTAAGCGACCACTTTTTCTGCTGTGCATAGGCCTGAAACGCCTCTACAGAAGACTTAAGTGTGTTCACACGCACGCTTTTACGCAATGGCTTACTGCTCCACTCTTTAAGAGCTTGGAGGTCGATAAAGCCGGCGTAACGGTCAAAAGCGGGGAACATACAAGGAGAATAGCAGAAAAGGATGAATCATTTCTGCAGGAATTGAGACGTTTCCGATTCGCATCTGGATCTAAACTGATCAATTTTCGTTAGAACATCTCCTTCGCCTTCAAGAATTATCTTTATTTTCTCCCACACTACATCCCTCTGGCAGTCTCCATTTTTCAATGCTTCTAGTACAACGCGTACCTCATCCCCCAACCATTCGGTAAGTAATGCAAAAAAATCCCTATCAGCTTCTGTACCGTCCAAAACACTCAATAAACGATTTCGGATTGATGTAGAACTTCGAAGTTTCACCAATTTCTTCTCATCTGCTGGTGTTATAGAAATTCCTGATGCACGGTAAAAAAGGCACTGCATGCGTTGCTGTGTCCATGTGCTCACTTGAAAAGCAATTCGTCCATTTAGCCCCGATTCCTCAGATATTTGAACAAGTCTCTTAAAGCCTTCTTCGGTTAGAGGCAATTGGTGCTCTTGCATATATTCAAGGCATCCAAACGCAAATAACTCAACAATATCTCGACCCAACGGGGTAGTAGTAATCGCCTGTTCTGGTGTACGATTTTGATGCATTTGGACGCTTGAAATATTTTATAAATATGCTATAAAGTAATATAGAAGTATGTTTTCCAAACAGCAAGTCGATCCATTCTCTTTAGAGATATACGGCAATGGTGATCACCCACGAACGCTTGCGTTAGGAGGTTTGGCTTTCGCTCCATCAGACTATGCTGGGGTTGCCGAAAAACTACCTGGGACGACATACGTGGTGAATAACCCTATTCATACAGGAGCAGTAAAGCGCACGACTGACTGGCAAGAGTATCTTCGTTCACAGTATGCGAAAATTTTTTCGGAGTTTGATATGGATTTTGTTATTGGTCATTCATGTGGAAGTTACGATGCAGTACATGTCGCCTCTCAAAGCCCGCATGTAAAGGGATTGATTATGCTGACACCACCAGCTCATCTTAATTTGCCGAATAGTGTTACAAGACTTGAAGAGTATGGCATTTTAGATATGTGCCTTGCCCTTTTAAGTTCCGATCTAACAGATGAAATGTACGCACGCATGATCGCTTCGCATCAAATTGAATATGGACATAAGATAAAGGATATCTATCGTCATGAATTACCAGATAAGACGGGACAAGGTATGCGAGCCATTCAAGAAAAAATGCGAGCATTAAAAATTCCATCACTTATTATCTTAGGAAAAGACGACCCCTGGAATAAGCTCATGACTCCAGATCGTCCTGAAGATTTTTCCCATGTTTCTGTTGTTGAGTTAGAAGGAAATCACTATTTGCATTTTGGAAACCCAGACAGGTTGGCATCAGTCGCCACTCCCTGGATAATGCAAAATTTCATTGATCACAGTGCAGAAGCAGTTGAATCTGAATTTGAGTTGGCGATCACATGATGCACAACATTGTTGACAATGTCTGTCTTAGGACTAGCATTCATAACTATGTCACCGGAATACGACGATCTTCCCATTGCCGTAAAAGGATTACCGTTGATCAATTCGCTTAATAAGCCCGTTTGGTCTGTCCCCTTACTAGCAGATAAAACGCTGGACCTTCTTGGTGAAAGGGAATCGAGCAGCTTACTTATCGGCACTCACACCACTCAACCATTTACGGGTAGCGGATTTATAAGCGGCTGTCGTTTCCCAGATCGCTTACGCACGACAGTATGCATGCAACCATCGGATGTAATTACCCGCCTTGGGGAAATCGCATTTACTGAACGAAAACAATTCGCGTGTGTTCTTTCTGCATTTGAAGCCCACCATTTTACACCAGACGAATTTGCAGAATACGTACGTCTTTGCGAAAAGCTTTGCTTTGGAGCTGTCATAATGACGGATTATGCATTCAAATCAACGAACCCACATGAAATCTTCCCAACTGTTCAAACAACAAGCGAACGAAGACAGCATGAAAGATATGGAGGATATGAACATTGGCACAATTCTCATTCCTGCTTTAGCGAAAGTGATTTTATTGAAACAACTCAAACTTCTGCGCACTGGTCCTCGTATCGTGGAATTCGATTCCCAGAAAATCGAGTTGGGTTCATCGGCTCATCAAGCATTCCCACTGAAAATATGGATGAAATTTGCGAAGAAGCTCTTCTCACTCGTAAACAATTACAATTTTTAGTCTAAAGCACAAAACTCACTAACTTCCCTGCAACATAAATCTCCTTTTTAATCGTTGCTCCTTCCAAATATTTTTTCACGTTCACTTCATCCTTTGCCATAGCGATAATGTCTTCTTTCGAAGCGGCAGATGGTGCTTGCACGGTTCCGCGGAGCTTACCGTTAATCTGCACAGCAATAGTCATGGTATCACTCACAAGCAGCGCAGGGTCGTGAATAGGCCACTGTTGATCAATAATGAATCCCTTACCACCAAGCTTGCTCCACAGCTCTTCGGATAAGTGTGGTGCAAGTGGCGACAAGAGTGATGCAAATGTTTTTGCAGACTCTGCTGAGCACCCTCCTGCAGCTTCAATGCTATTCAAGCATTCCATCAGTGCGCTAATGGCCGTGTTGAATTGGAGCTTTTCCAATGATTCTGTCACACGTTTGATTGCATTATGAATCGCACGCTGAACAGTCGCATCTTCGTCTTTGGCAGAAGATTCACTCAGAATCCTGTACACCTTTTGTACGAAACGATCGATGCCACGAATACCTGTATCGTTCCAATCTCCTCCATCGGTGAACGGGCCCATGAACATCAAGTACATGCGGAAAACATCGCTGCCGTAGCGCTCGACAAAGCTATCGGGGCTTACAACGTTACCTTTGCTCTTACTCATCTTTGCACCTTGGTTAGTGATAAGACCCTGGTGAACTAATCGCTTGAATGGCTCATCGTGCGACACAAATCCCATATCTTTGAGTGCCATCATTACGAAACGTGCGTAAATAAGATGCATTGTTGCATGCTCTGGACCACCAATATACATATCGACTGGCATCCAGTTGCGCTCGATCTGCGGATCGAGCAATTGAGAATTGGGAATTGAGGATTGAGAATTTTTTCCGGATTTCTGACCATTTCGCAAATACATCAAATAATAAAAACTGCTGCACACAAATGTATCCATGGTGTCATATTCAGGTGTCCATCCTTTACCAAAGATCTTTTCGGTACGCTCAATAAATTCTTTGGAGTGTGTAAGGGGTGACTCCCCTGTCGGCTTAAACTCGACATCTGTCGGCAGCATCCATGGCAAATGCTCTTCGGGGACAGGATGAGGATTTCCTTCTGGGTCATACACAATAGGAATCGGCGCACCCCAGTAACGCTGACGGCTGACAAGCCAATCGCGCAAACGATAGTTGACCTGCCGAATTCCAATCTTATTCTTCACGATGTATTCAATAACGTCTTCACGCACTTCTGCCCACTTTCGACCTTTGAATTCCTGTGGGTATTCCATCACACCTTCTGGATCCTTGGTGTAGCAATACTCAAGATTCTTCACCTTTTCGGCTTCCACGGGATCAGCTGGATGCATGACAGTTTTGAGTGGGATGTCATATTTCTTAGCGAAGGCAAAATCTCGCTCATCATGTGACGAACAGTTCACAATTCCCGTTCCATAGTCCATAACAACGAATGAAGCCACCCAGATAGGGAGATCACCCGTACCGAAGGGGTTATCTACATAACACCCTGTGAAAATGCCTTCTACATGCTCCTCAAATTTGTATTTTTCAGTAGCCTTCAATTTCTTCATGCGTGCGACGAATTCCATCACATCTTTTTCGTACTTCGTTCCCTTCACCATCTTTTCGACCATCGGGTGCTCGGGCGCGATGACTGTGAATGTCTGCGCCATGAAGGTTTGCGGAATAGAGTCATACACTTCGAATGAAAAATCCATATCCTTCAATTTCAAGGTGAAGTTGACTCCTTCGCTGCGTCCGATCCAGTTCTGCTGCATGAGCTTAGTTTTCTCGGGCCAATCCAAATCTTTTAAATTATCAAGGAGCCGTTGTGAGTATTTCTTGGTATTCCAGAACCACTGATCCAAAGGCTTCTGGATCACATCTGTACCACAACGCTCGCATTTACCATCCCACACCTGTTCATTTGCTAGCACTGTCTGATCCTTAGGGCAGTAGTTCACGTTACCAAGCTTCTTGTAGGCCAGCTTGTTTTTATACATTTGCAAAAACAACCACTGCGTCCATTGGTAATACTCAGGAGTGCTGGTATTTACTGTCTTACTCCAGTCGTACATCGTCCCGATACGACTGAGCTGCGTAATCATTGTCTGAACGTTTGTGCTGATGGACTCTGCAGGTGGCACACCTGTTTTAATAGCGTAGTTTTCTGCGGGGAGCCCGAAGGCATCGAACCCCATAGGCGTAAATACTTTCTTTCCTTTCATCCGCATGTAGCGCGAAAAGCTATCTGCAGGGGCAAAGTTGTACCAGTGACCTACATGGAGCTTGTCTCCACTTGGGTACGGGAACATCACCATGCTGTAGTATTTTTCCTCGGGCTTTACACCGTTGAAATCAACCTCATAGAGCTTTGCATCAGCCCATTTTTTTTGCCATTTTTGTTCAACAGAAGACGGGTCGTACATGAAGAAATTGTAACAGAAAGGCGCAGATCAAAGAAATTCCCTTAATTAATCAGCATCAGGTAACTTTGCGACTTCATCCCGAGAAGCTGCCCCTTTAAATTTTCCTTCTTTGAACCCCTGAAAGAGCTTCATTAAAGTATCTTGTGCATTTACCTTAAGTGCAATGGGGATCTCATGATACGAGTTTAAGCCAAGTATTTCTGCCATTCTTTTAAGACGATCGCGCACCAATGCCCTTGTTGCTTTAACATCTTCTGCAATTCTGGACTGACTAACTGTTGTACGCGACTGAATATAGTACGACGCAATTGCTAGGGCATCTAAGAAGCAATCTGTTTCTGACTTGTTCTGCTGCGATCCTTTATAGAGTTCACCCAGAAGATCTGTAACAGCGAGTAGATTTTGAGGAGTCAGCAATCTTCCTATGTCATCTGGAATTCGAGAAGGCTGCGATTGGTTGGTTGGTAGTGGAATTCCAAAAGATTTTTTTGATTCGGGGAGTCGTGCATCCATTCCTCTACCAGTTTGATCGTTAACGGTAGGCCGTGGATCTAAATGCCAATCCCCAACCTCAGGTTCAGACGCAAGAAGTGCTCGATAATAGGCATTTCGACAGTAGCTTCGAAGACCACGAACGTTATCCGGGTAAACATATGACGCTAGTAATTCAATTGCCTGAGGGGAAAATGATGGTCCACCTTGAGACTCTTCTTGTAATGCATTCTGGAAATAGTTAATGAGTGATCTCGTATGCTCTGGATCTCTTTGGGCTAGTGTTGGGGCTTGAACAATTCCACCAGTTGTAAGACGAGAGTAGAAATCAGCTCTCATGTCACCTTGTTGAATGCGCATCGATAAATCAGCATTGGTCGCTGTAATGATTTTTCCATCAAATTTAATCATTTGATCGCCACCCATGCGTGCAAATTCATACGGATCTTCTAGAACTGAGAGGAGTGATGATTGGATATCCCTTTTTAACTCACCGATTTCATCCAGAAAAATGATTCCTTTTGGAAAGCGCTCAAACAAACCCTTTCGTTGCACCATAGCTCCCGTGAATGCGCCCTTTTCATGCCCAAATAATTCAGAGCTTGCAAGTTCAGGGCTAAATGAAAGGACGTTCACACGATGATAGGGCGTTTTTTTAGGGTTTAAGTACGTAGCCATCTGTCCTATGTAGCGTGCAATTTTTTCCTTTCCTGTCCCTACTTCGCCAAGGAGTAATGTTGCACCCGGGTTAATTGCGGCTTCATTGCACTGCTGTTTTAGTTGCTGCATTACATCATCCTCACCAAATACAATCCCTACCTCTTGCTGTACGCGCTGCTCAATTGTCGAAAAATCAAACGTGCGAGGTATGTATGGAGCACCATTGGAATGGGCATCGTGCCGAGCCTCTTGTACTAGCCTAAAATTTGGGGTGCTATTCATAATTCGGTTAAATGGCGCGGTATACTAGGCCCCTAGTGGCTTTACATCAAGATCAAGCAAAAGAAGCAAACATCAAGTATACTTGCCAAACAATTCACCTTATTCATGGCAAAACTCCCGACCGTCGCCATTGTCGGTCGACCCAATACAGGCAAATCCACCCTTTTTAACCGCATTGTCGGTCGAAAGCGTGCGATCGTGAGCGACATCGCGGGAACAACCCGTGACCATGTCGTGTACAAGGTGGAAACCGAAAAGCTCGATTATCTGCTCTTGGACACAGGAGGAATCGGCGGAGGGTCGACGGATAAAGATTTTGAGGATGACGTTTCCGCGCAATCACGCATCGCCTTGGAATCAGCAGATCTTATTCTTTTTACTGTTGATGGACGAACAGACCTTACTGCGAGTGATTTTGAAGTGATCGATTTACTGCGCAAAGGAAAGAAGCGTCATGTACCCGTCATTTTAGTGCCAACAAAGTGCGATAACTTTGATGACGCAGAAGTGCGCATGCCCGATTACCACAAATTGGGAATTGCCGAAAATATTATCCCTATCAGTTCACTACACCGCATTGGGACAGATGAACTCGAGGCATCGATCGTCGACACGCTCATCAAATTACACTTTATAAAAGAAGTAAATGAACGATCAGCGAAAGACATGCCACGCATTGCCCTGGTCGGTAAGCCAAATGTAGGCAAGAGCTCTATTGTGAATGCATTGATGAGTGAACCACAACGCGCATTAAGCTCTCGTCTCGTTTCGGATATCCCAGGCACAACCCGCGATTCATCGGACTCCATCATTAACCACAAAGATAAGGAATATCTCTTTGTGGATACGGCGGGCCTCCGTCGTAAATCCAGAGTCGATGAGGATCTCGAATCCATCAGCGCTATCAAGAGTATTCAAGCAGTACAGGATAGCGATATCACTGTACTCACGCTCGATGCACATGATGTGATTAGCAAACAGGATAAACGTATTGCCAGCATGTCTGTAGATGAAGGAAAGGGAATTATCATCCTTATTAACAAAGCCGACCTCTTAACCACCGAAGAAAAAAAGGAGAAAGAAATGGAAGTGCGAGCTGCCTTCAGATTCTGCCGCTTTGCCCCCATTCTCTTTTGTTCAGCAACTACCAGAGATGGCTTGGTAAAGCTTTTCCCTACCATTGATACTATTAAGCTGAACCTTCACCGCAGTATTCCTACAAAGGATTTGCTCCGCTGGTATGAGACGGTGATGCACAAGATCCCAGCTCAGCAACTGAACAAGAGTAAGTTCCTAACACAGGCAGAAGGCACTCCTCCAACATTCGTACTCTTCGTAAAAAACCCGAAGAAGGTAGATGTGACACAGCTTCGATTCTTGGACAACAACCTACGACAAACATTCTCGTTCGAAGGAGTACCTATTCGATGGATCACGAAAGGAGGGGATAAATGAAGAATGAATGATACAAAGGAATCTTCATTTTGTTTTCTTCCTTCTTTTTAATTCACCCCGGTAATTTGTGATTCACCACGCGTGAATCTTTCACAAGCGGTAATGGGAAAGTGCGAATCGCAACTTCCAACTTATCAAGAAGCTTTACTGGGTCATCATCAAACACAATATTTGGCGGCATTTCGCGCTGACACAAATCCTGTACAACGTGTGGAATGTGATTACTAATACCCCCCGAATTAGTGATGATACCGATGGGGCGACCTTCGTCGTATGCGATCGTAAATTCGTTGAGCGTCCCGATACCTCCGCCAATAATTACCACTCCATCGGATGAACGGATGTTAATAATGTCGCGCTCCATGAATCCAGTACCCGTGTAAATCAGAAGATCGTGATCATGGGGTGACAGATACTCATTGATATGCTGATACTCGGAAAATGCGGGAGAGATACCGATGGTAAAACCACCACCTTCTTGTGCGGCAAGTAGCGCATCATTCGGGAGACCTGGGCACGCGCCATTAATAAAAATATGCCCTCTGCGTGCCACTTCTGCACCGAGTTTTTTAGCCTTCTCACGTGCGATTGGATCCTCTGTTTGTGGGCCACTGGCAGAGCCCATTACACCGATTTTCATGCGATGGTAATGTGCATTACCGTGGCCTGCGGGATCTGGAATGGGGTTCATATCTGTTCCTTCTTATTATAGCAGAAACAAGCTTTTAAGGCTACAATTGCAAACCTTATTCCCTCAGCTATTCATGCAAGAACAGCCTATTCAGTTAGAACTCCCATTTGACGCAGTAAGAATACAAACTACGGAGCAATTACTTGAAATAACACAGTCTCAACTGATAATGCGTCTATATATTGCCGATCTTTTGGCGCTGGCCGAAAAGCTATATATTCGCAATGGCAGCGAAGTGGTGACGGGCGTCTCGGATGTTGATTCACTTATTCGAATCTCCCGATTTCTTGTTGGCAGAGTAAGTGAAATGCGAAGTCAGCAAAAAAAATCCTACCAATTGTTAGTTGCACGATTGGCTCAATTCGTACCAGTAAAAAAATGAGGGGGTAATATCATCTCAAATACTTCGCTTTATTCACATTGTGTTCGTCATTTGTGACGGCATAGCGAATTTGGCCATCCGTACCATGCAAGTAATAGTAATAGTCTGACGACTCTGGGTGGAGGGCAGCCTTGATACTATTTATACCAGGGTTTGCAATTGGCCCTGGTGGCAAGCCGCGATACTTACGCAAGTTATACGGTGAATCCATATCTAACTCCGATGCGGTGATAGCAGCAGTTGGCTTATTAAGAATATAGCGATTGGATGCATCGACATAGAGCCCAATACCTTCGCTAAATCTCTTCCACAAAATTCCCGATACTATCGCACGCTCATCATTGGTACGAGTCTCCTCTTCGATAAGAGATGCCATCGTCACAACCTCATGCAGAGAGTGACCTGATGACTTAATGTCATTGGAGAGTTCGTTTACCACTTTTGTCCTGAATGTCCCAAGCATTCTTTCTAAAAAGAATTTGGGAACAAAGTCCGTAGTATCGATAAAATACGTATCTGGATACAAATACCCTTCCAGCTTGCCCCCTCTATCTGCTTGGTTAACCCCAGAAGGCAGAAAATCGAATGTCGAGAAGTCACACCGTTTTGCACAATCAATAACATCTCCTTCTACAATGAGTCCTTTCTCTGTCAGCAATGCGTCAATATCTTTAACAGTATAGCCCTCGGGAATGGTAATCGACATCTCCTGGGATTTACCCGAGGAGAGTGTGTCGACAATTTCTTGTACCGTCATCGATGGCAGTAAGACAAAAGCCCCTGCCTGGAGCGACCCTGCTTTTCCGGCCTTCTGTGCATATGTCAAAAATGCTGATGAGGAACGGATGACATTTTTCTCTTCTAATAAATCTGCAATGGAAGCGCTCGATGACCCCGATGGAATACTCACGGTTATACGCTGATCACTCTCTGCATCAACAGGAGAAAGGGCATGTACGTACCACAGATGCCACCCGACCAAACCACCGACAGCAAAAATGCCAATAATCAGCAGTAACTTTCTCATGCTTATTCGTTTGAATCAGCAGCGCCTGTTGGCAATCCCATCTGCTGCATGATTCCCTGCATTCGCTCGGCTGCAACAAGCTGTGCCTTTCGCAAGGCACGGTTAAGAGCATCTTTGATTAAGTCCCCAATACGAGAGCGGTCGACCTCTGGGGCAATATCAATACTGATAATCTCCTGCTCCGCTGTCACAACAACTTTTACGCCTTCGGCTTCTGCTTCGACATGAATGCCTTTGAGTTCTTTCTTAACCTTCTTCGCATCACGCTGGATACGATAGAGATCTTTCATTTGCGAGAATGAGGACATACAAAGAGTTGAAATGGAAAATTATCAGGCTGGAAGTATATCAGCTGAGAATAGACTGTCTATCAAGTAAGGGCTGACTTTCGCGCCTTATTTCCTCTCTTCTGGTGATAATCCCATCGGAGGAGTTTCATCTGGTCCTGCAGGACGGATAATACCGATACGATCTTCAATTTCCTGGTCTACGAAAATCTTCTTACGACCATACTTCATGCGGCTGTATTCCTTAATAAGCTCCGCACGCTTGTCGTTACGCTGTGATTCATCCCAGATCGTCGCCATGCTGAACGGACGGCTAGTTGTACCCTTAATGTTGAGTTTGACGTAGCAGTTATAGTTCGGGATACCGATTACATCCTGTTCGCCAAGCACAGGGGCCATTTCCTTTGCCATATATTCGGCATCTTCTGCACCAATCTTAAAGCTGAGGATTGTACCGACGTTACCAAAGACAGCATCGCGCACCTTGCTGTTTGCACCTTCGTAGGCAGATGTTTTATCTGTCAGCTGTCCGATGTACTGGTGAGCCATAATGAGACCCAGTTCGTACTTACGAGCTTCGGAGAGAATGGTTGCGAATGCATCGGTAATAAAGTTCTGGAACTCATCCACGTACAAATAGAAGCGGCGGCGTTCTTCGCGTGGCACATCTGCACGAGACATAGCGGCCATGTTCACTTTGTTCACGAAGATAAGGCCAAGCAACTGCGCGTTTACATCTCCAATTTTTCCCTTAGAGAGGTTTACGAGCAGAATCTTTCCATCATCCATGATCTGGCGAATATCAAAAGCGCTCTTTGGCTGACCGATGATATTGCGCATCGTCGTGTTAGTGATAAACGGTCCGAACTTCGCGGAGAAGTATGGGATCATTTCTTCTTTCTCGCGTGCGCCAGTCTTAGCGATTTCATTTTCCCAGAAGCTGCGTACAACTACGTTCTTGCACTTGCTCACCTTATAGCGCTGGAATTCGTCATCCACGAACAAGCGTGGCACGTCGATAAGTGTTGCACCTTCGTCTTCGTCATCCATCAGTGTAAGACAACCGTTACGGAAGTAATGCTGAATACGAGGACCGAAGATTTCATTACCGAAGAGCTTGATAAAGATTTCCATCGCATCGAGTGACGCGCGATCTTTCTCTTCATCTGTTTTAGCTTCAAGAAGGTTAAGACCAAGAGGGCGTTCGATATCTGCAGGGTCAAACACAATCACATCCTTCGCACGCTCTTTTGGAACGTGAGCCAATGCATCTTCGATAAGGTCTCCGTGAGGGTCGACGATACACACACCTTGCCCGTTCTGGATATCCTGACGAGCCTGCCAGCTAAGGAGTGCGGATTTACCCGAACCAGATTTACCAATGATGTATTCGTGACGTGTTCGATCTTCTTCTAAGAAACGAATATCGGTTTGAACACCACGGTGACGGTTTGTCCCAATGATAATTCCTTCCTTCGCAATATCTGGAGGAGGAGGAAGAACCTTGTAGGAGATCCACTGGAGAATCGGAATCTTGTTATAACGACTGTCGGGGAAGTGGAAGAGACCCGCAAGCTCGCGCTCAACCAGCAAGCATTCCTTATTGTAGAAACCGTTGAAACGATGCTTCCACAACCAGCTGATGATAGGACCGTTCCATGCTAGCGGGAAGAAATCGAAGAACATGCGTCGGTTTACGAACGAGTTTCCGTACAAATGACGGAAGACGTTAAACGCAACCTGCAAGTTGTTGGTGATATCGAGCGCACGATTCCACGTCTGACCCGCACCCATCACACGGATGGTGCAGTGGAACCAGCTCATACCTGCTTTTTCACCCATCTGTTTGTAAAGCTCTTCTTCTGGCTGAATCATGCGCACAAACGAGTCGCCTTTGCTTGCCCCTGGTGCGAACGTACCGCTACCTGTGGCAAAGCCAAACATGAAGCCAAGAATACCTCCGATAATTGGAATTTTTGAGAACCAACCTTCTTTCTCGCCCTTGAATTTTGTCGATGCAAATTTCTGTGCCTTCTTGCCCCACTTGTTGCTAAATGATGGGCGGAACACTAACTGAATACCAGCCATTTCGGATGATTCAAGTTTACTGAGAACGTTGCCCAGGTCATTGAGTGGATCTTCCTGCATCTGTTCATAAAAACGGATGGGGAACATGTAGCGCTTCTGGAGTGTCATGTGGTAGCCAACAAGCTTAAGCCCCTTCCCTGTAAATTCTGGGGTCTTCTGTGGAATAACTTCGGCATCACCGTAGAATGCAGTGATCTGCTTTTCGACAATCGATACCAAGTGCTTTTCTACCACAACGTAGAATGTGAGCTCTCCTTTTTCTACATACATCTCGAAGCTCATCGTGATAGACCTAAAAATCCAGTAATGCAAAAACTGCCAGAAGGTAAGACTGCGAACTTCCCAGAGTGCTCGGTAGAGCTGTTCCATGATCGCGACTTTTTCTTTGAAATCTTTTTCGGTGCGCTTTTCTTGGTCGAGCTTACTATCGCTGCGGGGGAGCATCACCTTTAAATGCACCAAATGCTTTGTTTCCCACAAGTCGTAGTAAAAGCGCATCATGCGAATCGCAAGACGAAGTCCTAGATATGCACCAAGAACTGAAAGTGAATGATTCCATGGGTCGGCAATGAACCATACCCACACCTTTGTCCAAAATGTTGCATCAAAGACAATCCCCAGTACCCAAACCAGGAAGAGAATGATGGGCCAAAAGAAGAATCGGAGGAAGATGACCAAGGGTTTTTGTGTGAGAACGAGATATCGGAGATATCGAGTAATTATAGCAGAAAAGGAGGGTTTTGGGTATGTTAAATTGTCGTTAAAATAACGTATTTGCCCGCTTTTATGCTGTTCAAATTACGAATTTATATAACAATTACTATTTAGAGCAATTTACGACCTCCATCGCCATCTCCCTCGTTCGGCCATCCTTCGTCCCAACCGTAAATACATAATCCCCTTCCACCGATGGCTTAAACACATACTGCTCTTTTTTAAGGATGAAATCCTGCATCACTGTACTGTTGCCATCGGGGTAACGAACACCTCGCAATACAAATGGCGAGTCGGATTCTAATGTCATCACTGTTCCAAGTTTTAAATAATGAGGCACACCGCGCGTTAAATATTCATGCTTTGAGAGTCTCTGTTGCTCCGGACTTTCCATATCGCAGTGGCCCACTAAATTCACATCACCTAACCGCTGGAATGTTGCGCGGAATTTTCCTTTAGAACGATCTTCGATCGATGTAAATGCGCCGAGACTCAAATCCATATCACGACCCTCGACATACGGTCCGCGATCATTGATGCGAACGATCACGGATTTTCCATTGCTGATATTTGTCACCTTCACCAAGGTGTTCCCAGGGAAACTACGATGTGCTGCAGTCATAGCGTGCATATCAAAACTTTCACCGAATGCCGTGCCCTTGCCATGAAATTTTTCGCTATACAGACTCACTTCATGGTCCTCCTCTGCTAACTGTGTATCTAATTGTCTCATCAGCTCTAAGAGATCTTCTTCACGCACGCCACTATTCCATGCATCTCCATCTGCAATGTAGGCAATGGGATAACGTGCGAGTAGTCCACTCATGGTATCGGGGTTCACATCTTTTGGGTCATCGGTAACACTGCGTGTACGAAAGAGCCATGTGAGTGCAGTGCCAAGTGTAAGTGGAGCATCGGGGTGAAATGCGGAGTCATCGTCATCAATGATTCCACGTCCTGTTGCGTAATCAATTTCTAGTGATCCTTTGGCCGGTTCGGGCACATCGGTAAATTGCGTTTTATAGGGTTCTGCGGGGCGACGTATACTGCTCCAAATTTCCAAAAATCCGTCACGGCGTGTAACTGGCGTTTCGGCAGCAAATACCTGTGCTGGAACGATGATGAGGAATAAAACGGCTACGAGTCGTTTCATAGAAAAAAAGACTAACACGTTAGATTTCAGATGTCAGCTGTCAGATGACAGAAAAAGATGAAAATTACTGAAATCTGAGATCTGCTATCTGACATCTTATAGCGCAGCCCATCCCTTTGCTTTTACGACAGCATAGGCAGCTTTCACCTGCTCCTGCCGTAGCAAGTTGAGTGTTACAGGGCCTACTGTCCCTGCTCCCTTTTCTTTTTCCGACTTAAGGAGTTCGCGTGCAACTTGATAGGCAGCAACGCTTTGTGCAGTCATATCGCCAAAGTTTCCATTAATTTTTTCATGTGGGAAAAATCCACGGTCAGCTAAGAATGTTTGAAGATTCCTTACAATTGCACCGTTACTTCCTTTGGTTAGCTGTGCGGCAATTAGCTCTCCATCCTTCTGTAACTGATCGCGCACTTCGTTCATTGCAATAATGCGAGATGCAAGACGCGCCACACGACGACGAATGATTTCTTTATCAAGTACTCCTTTTGTCATAGGACCAATGCGCCCAGCACCTGGGGAAACCGCGTCACCCACTAATTTTTGATCGCGCTGGTATGTAAGGATTGCATTAAAGAGTGTTGAGGAATATTTACCATCAGTGCGACCACGGTAGTATCCTAAATAACGCATCGTTCGCTGTGCTGTTTTTACTTCTGCTTCGTTCGATTCTTTCCCAACGAATACAATGGGCGATTTCGTACGATCAACAGAGAGTGCTGCTTGTAAATACGCAGCTGTTGTTTCACTTACGTGGTCGGATGGTTCATCGAGTTTCATATCTGCATTAAATGCAGTCACGCTTTCTTGTGTTACCAAGCCATACAGACCTGTTACTTCATGATTGAAATACCCAAGTGCTGCGAGATTTTCTTGTAAGACACGAACAGAAAACCCATGCTGACCTGCGCTAGCATGGAGCGAGCTAACGGCTGCATCGGGGGCAACATATGCCTGGAGCTTATCATCTGGCGCTGGCATCTCTTCGAGTGATACTTCTTCGTCCGGCATATTTGTTCCTGGCAAATACACTGTTCCCCGCACTTCTTGCACACCAAATTCAAGTGCACGCGCCAAACCTTCTTCCCCCGACCCTGCCCATACGTCGATACGATGAGCATCATCCCATTCCTGGATAGCACCTCCACGATCGTGGACAGTAAATGTACCTAGACCAGGAAGCACAATGCGTGTTCCAAAAGGGTAACTTGCTGGAGCAGCGATCATTCCTGGGTACACGGGTGTACCATCTGCACCATGTGTTCCGTCTCCGTTCAGAACTTTATCCGCTTCGTAACTTCCTTTTACATAGCAACACTGATCGGGCAGCGGAGAATAATACGCTGTCAGAACGAAATCTTGCTCATGCGGCGTCACTGCATTCTCTGCAATTGCTGATGCAGGCATAAGTCCGGCAAATATGCTGAATGCAAGAATCGTCGATGTGTGCTTGTGCATGTGTGTTTGAAAAAAGAGTTTCCGCTTATTGTACCATAAAGGGCAAACTGCTGCCAGCCATGAGCTGCTCAATATTTACTGCACAATCACCATATCTTCCAATCGCATGCCCCATGTACCTGGGAAATAGACTCCAGGCTCAACTGTGACTACTTCATATTCCAATAATATTTGCTTTGAACGCTTTGAGAGAGTTACACCCTCATGAATATCGAGTCCTACACCATGGCCCAAGGAATGAATGAAATATTTTTCGAGTCCGTACTTCTTTAATACTTTTCGTGCCGCAAGATCTGGAATGCTTGCAGCAATACCAGGTTTGATAGCTTCGATACCAGTTTTTTTGGCTTCCTCTAGCGCTTTTAATACCATTACCTGCTTTGTTGTTGGCTTTCCTTTAAAATACACAGCACTTCTATCACTCGTATATCCATCAATAACAAGCCCCATATCAATTTGAATGATGTCCTGCTTTTTCAGCTTGCGTGTGGTGGGACGGTGATGGGGGCGACTGGTATTCGGCCCGAACGCAACAATTGTTTCAAACCCCATTTTAGGTGAGCCGGCAGCACGTGCCCATGATTCAATCATCCACGACACTTCTGATTCAGTCACACCAACCTTAAGGATAGATGGAATCTTTTCGAGGATATCTTCTGTAATGAGATTCGCTTTCAACATGGCTTTGAGTTCATCAGCATCTTTTGTTCGACGGAAGGGTTCTACTATTTCGCCAATCCCCTTCCATGTTGTACGAGGGAAAAGCTTTTTCCATCGCCTAAGACGTGCCACTGTTACATCCTGCTCTTCGAATCCACACTGCGAGATCTTTTTCATAACCGTTTCAAGCATTGAAAGATCTCGGACCACCACAGTTTTTTGCTTTACGGCTTTTACCGCTTCTAACTCCAACGCATTTACAAACAGCGTAAACTTTTGAGATTGAACTAAGAGAACACCATGTTCAGCGGGTAAACGCGTCAAATACCGGACATTGATAGGGTTGGTAATAAAAAGAGCTTTAAGCCCTGTTTTAGCCAGTAATTCCTTGGGAATTGGTCGCATAGTCTGTAATCAAAGACTAGTGTAAAAGACTCATTTATGCTACAATGTTCTGATATGTCCAAACTACTCGCACAAGTCTACAACGGAAGCGGCCTAGAAGGTGGCATCCAAGCAGCCGCGGGCGTCACAGGTGTATCGTCTGCGGACCCACGTGATGTGATCATAAAAATTATTACCACTGTTCTCGATTTTGCTGCACTCCTTGCGTTTGTCATGGTGGTGATTGCCGGATTCTATTTGGTCCTCAGTCTCGGTAATGATGATGGAAAGGAAAAAGCAAAAAAGATTATTTACTACACGCTTATTGGATTGATCGTGTTGCTATTCTCACGTGTTATTGTTGCCCTTGTAACTGTATGGCTTGCCGGAGAAGTAGGATGAAGCAACTCCCACTACGATTATCGGCTTCACTTCTCACCATCCTTTCCATGGTGACTACTCCTGTATCTGCACAAGAAGAGCTGCATAGCGCAGCATCAGAAGTAGTACAACTGCAGGTGGGTGATATTTTTGAAATTCTCCCCGCAACGGATATTGCTGACGCAACTTACACATGGATTTTGACGCAAGACAGAACATTCTTAGAAGCAACACGTGCCCCTATTTTCCGCAAGCGTTTAATTCAACCAGGTCAGTACACACTCTTTGCAGAAATTGCATCACCAGATGGTAGTCGTCGTGTCACACGAAACTTCACGCTCGATTACCGTTCAAGACAGCCTGGTCAAAGCAATACCACAGAGCAGGCTACGGACGGAGAACTTGTCCATACAACGCCTGCTGCAGACTCCAACGGTCGCGTGGCAATGCCTGCGGGAACACAGTTACTGCTGATCACCCCCGTTAACCCTGATGTTCGCCCATTAAATTTGGATACCGATTTATCGCGTGATAGTAACGGAGATGGGAATTTAGAAAATGATCTAGAGGCAAATCAAACATTCTTCGGTTCTGACGCGACACCTTTATATATCTGGATTACAGATGAGCCTTTAACGAAGCATTCGCTTTCTGTTACTGCAGCAGGGGCAGAAGGGGGCAAAGTTCAGCGCATTGACGTCCTCGATGAAGTTTCTGCCCGCAATGAAGGAATGGTGCAAGGGCCTATGCATATTTCGAGCGAAGAAAAGGGCAACCGAACATATCGCTTTTCTGCAGTATTTGATGGGCCTGCGCCTGCAGGTAGTCAGCTGCTGTATCAATGGCAATTCGGTGACAATCAACAGAGCCTTGTGACTGAACCAGAGCATACATTTGCAGAAAATGGTGTGTATACCGTGTCATTGTTAATTCGCAACTTGCGTGATGGAAAAGACATTACAAGCGCATCGACCATGATCAACGTTGCATCAACTGGTACAACCGGTGATGCACCTTCGTCTCAGGCTTCGTCCGTACAACAGGAACAACCTGATGATGAAAAACCAGCGAATTCTGGCAGCCTTGGTTCTATCATCATGTTAGGAGGAATATTTATTGGATCCATTCTACTTGGAGTTCTTGCAATTGTAGGGCTAGGCATGCTGCGCAAGAAGAAAACGACTATTGCTGATACCTTTGAAAAGGTAGAACAGACATTAGTAAAATCTCCTACGGAAGCTCCAACACTCACCATTGCTCCACCGACTGCAACAGTCGTACCATCGAATACACCTACAAAGCGTGATACACCTCCTGCATCTATTGCAGCACGCGAAGAAGAAACAAAAATTGAAAGCGAGATTGCAAAACCAACCCCTGTAGTAGATACCAAGGAAGCACCAGCATGGCTAAAAGATGGTCTCGCAGGTGACGCAAAGCCAGCACCTACTCCTAGTCCCGCAGCTGCAACACCTCCCATTGCAACAAAGCCACCTGTTACACCACAACCAAAACAAACTCCTGCCTGGCTACAACAGCCATCTGCGCCAGCTGCAACACCAAAGCCAGCGCAAGTACCTCCACCAGTAAAACCAGCAGTACCACCAACACCTACCCCAGCAGTAACACCTATGGTCACTCCCTCTGCTCAAACAGAGCAGAAGAAGCCCGTTGTTCCGGCATGGCAGAATCAGCCTACGCAAAAACCAGAACAACCACGACCAACCCCTGTGAAACCTCCTGTGCCGGCACAGCCACAGAGCCGTCCAGCTCCAGAGCAAGCAAAGCCTGCAGTAACACCTGTACAAAACACTCCAGCCCCCGCAACGCAGCAACAGCCACTGGCAGCAACATCCACTCCTATGCAACCACCAAAAGCTGCGATGCCATCCCCTACTCCTGTAGTGCCAGCTACTACTCCAACACCTTCGACACCAACAGCTCCGCAGACATCGACAGTACCTACTCCCGTCGTACCTCCTGTTGTACAAGCACCAAAGCCAGTGATGCCAACGCCTGTTGCCCCTGTCACTCCTATTGTCCCACCTGTGGCTTCAGCGCCAGTTCCAGCACCTATGCAGCCCGCCATGACACCTCCGGCAGCTGCGCCAATTCAAAATAAACCTCCAGTACCCGTAACGCCTCCTACACCTGTCGTACCTACCCCAGTAGCGCCACAAGTAGCAGAAACACCTCAGAAACCTGCTCCAATCGATATTCCAAAGGTTGAGACCCGCTCCTCGGATGAACCTATTGCCTTTATTCGAGCAGAAAGCTTGAATCCACCAGAGAATAATACCTCGGCACAGTTTGGAAACGGAGCCGGGCAAAACGGTTGAGATAGGGCAAAAAGCAGCTACAATGCCGCCCACATCATCGATTCTTCATGGCGGTCGTAGCTCAGCTGGTTAGAGCATCAGGTTGTGGTCCTGAGGGTCGTGGGTTCGAATCCCATCGACCGCCCCATCATTATTACTTCGTCACTGACTTCACCACCGCAAATGCTGCATCCGCATCATTGTCGGACACGACAAAGGTGATTTCGGTAAAGTGGGATACTATTTGATAGACGCTGATATTTTTCCAAGCGAGTGCTTGCACGAACGGCGCAAAGATTCCAGGAATATCCATCACCTCCGGTGGCATCCGCACACTGATAGCAGATAAGCCGGGATACTCTGCGACCAGCTTTTCTTGGGAGGCAAACTTTTTTAAGGCAACAACACAGCTTTCACTGATCACAAACGATGATTCACGTGAACCCTGTGCGAATTGCAAAAATGCATCTTGCTCCGTCGCAAGTGTAATCATTTTCTGGTGAACATATTGGAGTGAGGGCGAGTTATGATAAATGCAAATTACCAATCCGCTTCGTAAGCTGATGTTATGGATGGCATCAGCACCAGTACGAATAGGATGTCGCTTTCGTAACTCTGCCGCATGGCGCTTAAGCGCGATGGTCACCGCCCCCTCAGTTACAGGCTCCAATAGAACATCTTCCACTAGTGGCATGATCTTTCGCGCAATTGCGCTATAGTTCACGATCTCCTGCAGAATTGCTTCTCCATACAGCGGAGAATTGGCAATTGTCTGCTCTACCGCTTGCGCAATGGTAATCATGGCCAGATAATACATAATTGTATGATTTCATACAATAGTATTATTTTCATACAAAATATCATAAAAAATTAACATCAATCAGAGGGCTGCGTACGGTGGTGTCGATTTCTTTCCCCACTCTCATGAACGCACTCACCTCTACCCTTGGATACCCACGCATCGGCGAAAACCGTGAACTCAAAAAAGGTTTGGAAGATTATTGGTCCGACAAACGAAGTGCTGAGGATCTTGCTGATACCGCCCGAGCAATCAGACAAAAAAACTGGCTCACCCAAAAAGATGCTGGTATCGATTTAATCGCAAGTAATGACTTCAGCTTGTATGACCATGTACTCGACACAACATGCTTGGTAGGCGCAATACCGGAGCGATTCCATCACTCACATGGCAAGCATGTTCCGCTTGATACATACTTTGCACTTGCACGAGGTTCAAACAATCCCGAAGAAATCTGTTGTGCGACACATAATGCAATCGGCGGAGTGGTCGCACAGGGCTTACACAAATGGTTTGATACAAATTATCACTATTTAGTCCCAGAGTTTCGTAAAGATCAACAATTCACACTCTCTTCCCTTAAGCCCCTACGAGAATTTAATGAAGCGAAAGAACTGGATCTGGTCACAAAACCCGTTCTATTAGGTCCGGTTTCCTACCTTTTACTTGGTAAGTGCGAAGGGGAACAGTTTGATCGCCTAGAGCTACTCGATCGCTTGCTCCCCGTGTATGGAGAAGTGCTACAAGCATTGAGTAAAAGTGGCGCTAAGTGGATTCAGCTGGATGAACCAACGCTTGCACTTGATCTATCAGAAGATGAGCGACGTGCGTTTTCCCGTGCTTATGAGCGACTGAAAGCTGATGCAGGCAATTCGAAACTTCTACTTGGAACGTACTTTGGAGAACTGCGTGAAAACTTAGAAGTCGCGCTTGGTCTACCAGTGGATGCAGTTCACCTGGATGCAGTAGAAGCACGAGAAGAAACAGTAAAAGCAATCGATAGATTCCCAACTGAGAAAACTCTTTCCTTAGGAATTGTGGATGGACGAAATGTCTGGGCAAATAATCTCTCGAAGTCATTGGAACTTCTAACCTATGCAAAAGAAACACTAGGAAATGATCGATTGATCATTGCACCATCTTCTTCTTTACTCCACGTTCCCTATGATGTGGAACACGAAAAAGGAATACAAGAAAATGTGTATTCCCGTCTTGCTTTTGCACGACAAAAACTAAATGAGTTGGGTGTCCTTAAAGATGCTCTGAGCGGAAAAGAATCGACGAGTTCTGCTATCGCTGAAGATCAATTCAGGCGCAGAGAAGAAGATACGCGTACCTTCTTTCATCCGTTACTGGGCTACAGAGAAGAAGATCTTCTGACTGTGCCATTCAGATCACCCAAACTAGCGAGACGCACTGCACAGAATGAACACATTCACCTTCCTCCGCTCCCCACAACCACAATCGGGTCCTTCCCCCAGACGAAAGAAATCCGCTCTGCGCGGGCTCGTCTTGCCAAGGGAAGCTTGTCACAAGTTGATTACGATGCATTTATCCGAAGCGAAGTCGCTGAGGTCATCGCAAAACAGGAAGAGATTGGACTCGATGTTCTGGTCCACGGTGAGCCCGAGCGAAATGATATGACCCAGTTCTTCGCTGAGCAGCTCGATGGAATTGCTTGTACCGAGAATGGTTGGGTGCAGAGCTTCGGATCCCGCTATGTTCGTCCTCCCATCATCCATGATCAGGTACAACGCACAAAACCGCTGACTGTCGACCTGGCGACATACGCACAATCACTTACTGAGAAGCCGGTGAAAGGAATGCTTACAGGACCACTTACAATTTTCCACTGGAGTTACCCACCCGAGGGTATTCCCGCATCACAAGTATGTAGTGAGATTGCGCTTGCGATTCGTGACGAAGTAAAAGATCTGGAAACTGCAGGCATTCGTATTATCCAGATTGATGAACCAGCACTTCGCGAAGGCCTACCACTGCGCAAAGATATGCAGCAGCAATACTTCGACTGGGCTACTGCGTGCTTCCGACTGGCAGCATCTGGCGCAAGCGATGCAACGCAGATCCACACGCACACTTGTTACGGAGATGTTCGCGATATTCTGCCTGTACTCAAAGACCTAGATGTCGATGTCATCTCGATCGAAGCAGCGCGCTCTCGATTGTCATTCCTGGATGCACTGCAATCTGTCGAACTGCCGTGTTCCATTGGACCAGGCGTGTGGGATATCCACTCACCACGCGTACCGAGTACAGAAGAACTCGTTGCGCTTATTAAGCTCGCACGAACATTCGTCCCTGATGCTGATTTATGGATCAACCCAGATTGCGGACTTAAAACTCGCAAACCCGAAGAAGTATGGCAAGCACTAAAGCATTTAGTAGAAGGTACTAAGATTGTTCGCTCTTCCTTACCAACCAATGAGTGAAACATTTATTGAACTCGTGCCACGGTCCGAAGCTTCGCTCCAGGAGTCCATGAAGGAACTAGAGGCTTCGGGCCTGCCATTCGATGGCTATAACATTCCGGAATTCGTACGAACAAATGGCACATACTTATCACCAGAACATATTATGAAACTCCGCTCTGCAGAGAGCATTAATCCCCAAAAGCAATTAGCGATTCACATGCGGACACGGGAAAGATCTACCCACAAAACGGTTGAGCGACTAAAGATCGCAGCAGCTCATAATGTTAATAAGGTATTACTTGTTACAGGTGATCCATCGAAAGAATGTCTTGGCAACACTCAGGCACATGAAGTATTGAATGCAATTGATCAATCACCTCTTAGACTTGCAGTCGCAGCTGATATTTACCGGGAAAACTGGGGAAGATGGGAGAGCAAAATTCCCGCATTGAAACGCGGCATTGCGACATCCGTCTTTACGCAGCCGATATTTCATCCATCAATGCTTGATGCAGTTCAGTCGACTACTAAAGATCTTGTTGCGGCAAAAAGAGTATATGCGGGTATTACATGGATGACATCCCATGCCAGCAGAAGGTACTGGCACGAAAAAAATAACGTCCCGCTTGCACATCTTGCAAGTGGGCTACTGGATTCTCATGTTACCTATAACAGCATGAAGCAAGCCGCTGATGTTCTTCGTACGGCCAAACAACAAGGGTTATCGACATACATCATGCTCATGCGCGGAACTGTTCGTCAGTTGGAAATCGTCATGAACATGTCGGAGAATTTACAGGAGCATTGAATCACTCCGGGTATACCCCTCTGCCACCCGGTAAAAAATAGCAAAAGAGCGTTAAGCCCCCTTTCCATGGAACCGATTTTCTGATACCGTCGACCTACGTATTTTTGACGTTTTCCGTATGTCTCAGCCCCTTTTTCGCACTCCGCGCGGTACAAATGACCTCCTTCCCGAGGATCACCAATATCACACGTATATTAAAAAGGCTGTGCGTCACCGTGCACGTCAGGCGGGTTTTAAGCGCATTGACCCACCAGTCTACGAAAACCGTGCAATTTTTGAACGCGGCATTGGTGCTCATACCGACATAGTCGAAAAGGAATTATTCCTTGTAACATCCAAGCAAAAGAGTGACGAAACTGCAGAGCTTGCACTACGCCCAGAATTCACTGCAGGAATTTGTCGTGCCTATATTGAGCACGGCATGCAGCAGTTACCTCAGCCTGTGCAGCTATATTCGATTGGACAATGTTTCCGTCACGATCGCCCACAGAAAGGTCGCTACCGACAATTCCACCAGTTTGACTTTGAAATCATTGGACTCAAAGATGCCTCGTTGGATGCACAGCTGATTCAAGTGAACTCTAAAATTCTTGAAGATCTGCGCATTAGCGATCGTCTCACCCTCCAAATCAACAACGTTGGAACGAGTGAGAACCGCCAAGCATTCTGCCAAGCGCTTAAAGATTTCTTTATTGGAAAAGAGCGCAACTTGCCAGACCTCGATAGAAATCGCCTGGAACACAACCCCCTCCGATTGCTCGACTCAAAGGAAGAAGACACGCGCATTCTTTTAAAGAACGCTCCAAAACTTGAACAGTTTGTCGATGATGAATCTCGTGCATATCACGAAACCGTGCTTGAATATTTGGATGCACTTTCCATTCCGTATATTAAAAATGAAGGCTTGGTTCGTGGGCTCGATTACTACAATCAAACAGTCTTTGAATTCTGGGATAGTTCTACTGGCGCACAAAATGCGGTAGGTGGTGGTGGTCGCTACGACAGCTTGATGGAACTCTTGGGTGGGCACTCAACACCTGGACTTGGCTCTGCGTGCGGTATGGAGCGCATTATTTGGCACATGAAGGAGTCTGGTATTAAAGCTCCAGACAAAGACCAAGTCGATGTTTTCGTTGCGCAGCTTGGCTCCGAAGCTAAAAAGACATGCTTGCAGCTCATTACGAAACTTCGCGATGCAGGTGTGCACACTGTTGGTGCTCTTGGCGAAGCAAGCCTTAAGAGCCAAATGCGTTTAGCAGATAAATTTGAGGCACGTTACACATTGCTGCTCGGCAAGATGGAAGTGAAGGAAGGAACAATTATTCTCCGCGATATGAAAGCGGGTAAGCAGAAGCAGATTCCATTCAAGGACACTCTTAAGACAATCACGAAGTTGCTGGGCGAGAAAAACCTTGATACCTATAGTCTCACCGATCACCTAGGAAACATCATCGACAAGGGCGAATAAGAACTTCCTCAAGCCAGTGCACTAGGGCGGTGTAACACGAAGAGTTTACCGAAGGTCCATACACACTGTGCGAACATTTCTACGCGCATAATGAAACCTTGTATAAGGCCGCGCTTTTTCTCCTTAATAACCTGCTTAAGACCCGGTGCTAATTCTTGTCCTACTTTAAGGCCTGCTCTTGATGCATGGTAATTGAGTGCAAGTTCGACGCTGAATCCTTGGCGATCTGCTGCAGGAATCATATTCCAGAGCTTACGGGTAAGGATGCGTTCACCACCGATATTATATTCGGTGTAAAAATACTGCTGATATAATTCCACTCCCCTATCGCGAATAAGGGTGAACATATCGTAGTGCTCATTGGATGCTTTTTGCACCATCAGCGTGATCATCGCATCCGTGAAACCGATCAAGTCCGCATCCGTGAAAAGCAGATAATCATATTTCGCGGCTCGCACACCCGCAGCCATCGCTTCGCCTTTGCCACCATTTTTGGGAAGCTCTATCACCATTGCTCCTGCGTTACGGGAGCGCTCAGCTGTTAAATCGGTAGAACCGTCACTGACGACAATGACCTCATCAACCAGTAAGTGTGTCGCTAATCTGCGCACAATCGGTGCAATGGTGTCCTGTTCGTTATACGCAGCGATAATGGCGGAAACACGAGGAGTGTCATGAGTAATCTTCATGGGAAAATGGGGGTAGTTCGCATGTTGTGACGTTCCACTCCTTGGCATCCTTACCAAAATGGGCCATAAAGAATCTCTTGAAATTTGTGTAAGAGGGAGGAGGATGAATTCGTCCTTTGCCCTTTCAAAAGGAGATACCATGATTAGGAATCTGTTGGGATGCATGAATTCTTGGTACGTGATCGCTGGGCTTCTTGCGACTGCAGGACTGCTTTGGACTGGCGTGCAATGGATGGGAATTCTTTCTATCCTATGCTTCACCATCCCCCTCTTGACCGGGATCAGCGATCGGGTAACAGTCGTCAAACCCACCGTTCAACTGAAAACCAAGAGGTATTAGGAGAAGGACACCGGCCCGCTGCATGGATGCACGCGGGCCACTTTTTAGGCTGCAGTAGATTCAACATGAATAAACATAGACCCCGGCCCATGTAAGATTTCATCAATAATTTCCATGGCAAGAGCATGAAACTCTTCAGCTATCTCAAGTGCAGTAGATACCTCATACATGTCCTCTTCACGAAATGCATCAACTGCCAGAAGTGTATGATTAATGGAGAGTAAAATTGATACTGCCTGACGTGTAGTGAGGACAACAGATAAATAAGGAGCTATGTCATGCCTGAGCATCACATCTATATCAAGAATTGCACCGTAGAGATCTGCAGTCGGCAAATTTGTTAGATTTGCAGTGGCTTTCTTTAGACGCTTAAGATGCTCGTCAAGATCGGGGTCATAAAAAGGCCATTCATGATCGGGCAGAATACGCATTATAAATGCACTACAACATGCTGATTCGTAGCAAGAACCCCACGACACTGTGTCACAACCGACCTAACCCTTTCTCTCATAACCGGGGAGCCAGTATATGCCTGAGCGCTCGTTACCTGACATGCGTGATTTAGATCATTGATAAGATCCGGATTCAATCCATGTTCGGCAGCATGTTGCATTCCTGCCTCTATTTCCCGAACAGTTGCTTCCAGTACAGAATCAGAAAGTGTTAACATAAAAAGTATATTAGATATCCAAATCTTTGACGTTCTTTGCGTGGGTCTGAATAAACTTCCTGCGTGGTGCAACTTCGCTACCCATCAACGTCGTAAAGACTGCATCTGCCTTCTCGGCATCCTCGACTGTTACCTGCAACATCAGGCGATTTTCTGGGTTAAGCGTGGTATCCCACAATTGCTCTGGGTTCATTTCACCAAGTCCTTTGTAGCGTTGAATGCTCACGCGTGAAGATGGCTTCTTCTTTGCACCCTTTGTCACCACCTCTTCTGAATCCTCTACATCTTCTGATTCATCTGTATCCTCCGTCCCCTCTTCTGATTCCTGAATCTCACCACTTACGCCCCATTCGGTAAGCACGTCTTCTTTCTGCTTATCATTAAAGGCATAACGAATATCTTTACCCTTCTGCATTTTATAGAGCGGTGGCTGAGCAATATAGATGTGGCCACGCTCGATAAGTTCTGGGTAGTAGCGATACAGCAACGTGAGTAGCAGCGTACGAATGTGCGCTCCGTCGACGTCGGCATCGGTCATCAGCACGATACGGTGGTAGCGCAGCTTGGAAATATCTTTTACTTCGCCAATACCAATACCAAGCGCAATGATAAGTGCTTTTACTTCGTTGTTGCCAAGCATTTTATCCAAACGTGCCTGCTCAACGTTCAAGATCTTTCCTTTGAGTGGCAAGATCGCCTGGAACTCGCGGTTACGACCCTGCTTCGCAGAACCACCAGCGGAGTCTCCCTCAACGATGTAAATTTCACTTTGTGATGGATCGCGACTCGAACAGTCTGCGAGCTTACCTGGCAGTGTCATACCTTCGAGCGCACCCTTACGGATGACGCTATCACGGGCAGCACGGGCAGCCATACGAGCACGCGCTGCAAGCAGACACTTCCCAACAATATCTTTTGCTTCTGCTGGGTGCTCTTCCATGTAGAGCGACAATTTTTCGTTCACGACCGTTTCCACTGCAGTTTTCATCTCTGCGTTTCCAAGCTTACCTTTTGTCTGGCCCTCGAATTGTGGCTCGCTGAGGCGAACGGAAATAACAGCTGTTAAACCTTCACGTACGTCATCAGCTGTGAGGTTTTCTTCCTTCTCTTTCAGGATTTCATACTTACGAGCGTAGGCATTGATTGTACGTGTGAGTGCTGCCTTGAACCCCGTAAGGTGATGACCACCTTCTGCCGTGTGAATGTTGTTCGCAAAGCTGAGCACGTGCTCTTGGAATGTCTGTGTGTACTGCAACGCAACTTCTACCTGACCATCGGGCGTGTCTTTCTCGAACGAGATAGGTGTACCGATTTTTTCTTTGGATTCGTTAAGGTGAGACACGTATGCACCGATTCCTCCTTCGAAGGAGAAGCGATACAAACGTGGGAACTGCATATCGTTTTCAGGGCGAACACTACGTGCATCCATCACGCCCAGCGTAATGCCCTTGGTCAAATACGATTGCTGACGGAAACGTGTAAGCAATGTTTCGAGGCTAAACTCAAGCGTATCGAAAATCTCACCATCTGGAAGGAAGGTGATGATCGTTCCGCGCTTATCGGTCTTGCCGACTTCTTTTACATCGTATTGTGGCTTACCACGCTTATATTCTTGCATGTAGATTTTGCCCTTAAGGTGCACTTCGGCCTTCATATCAATCGATAGCGCGTTCACTACAGACGAACCCACTCCGTGCAAACCTCCAGATACTTTATAGCCACTCCCCTCTCCACCGAATTTTCCACCAGCATGGAGTGTTGTAAGCACAACTTCGAGTGCGGATTTTTTTGCGGTTGGGTGCATGTCGACGGGGATACCGCGTCCGTTATCTTCCACGGTGACCGACCCGTTATCGTTGAGTGTTACTAAAATTGTATTTGCATGACCTGCCATCGCTTCGTCGATCGAGTTGTCGACGATTTCCCACACCAAATGGTGTAGTCCGCGTACATCAGTAGAACCGATGTACATTCCTGGGCGCTTTCGGACTGGCTCGAGTCCTTCCAAGACTTGAATTTGCGCAGCACCGTAGTTTTGTTCGGGGGTCATACGTAATGAGTGACAAACCTCCGCGTTTGCGGAGACAGTAAATATGCTCTGATTCTAGCGAATTAGAGCCAATTTTCCACTATTTCGTAGGCATCTATGGAGCATTGATTTGACAATATTTATAATAAGATCGATTATCTATTTATGTGCGGGCGTCAGCCTGCTGTGTCCTTTGGCTTCACTGGAGAATGTTCATGAATGATCGAACCCTCAACCAAGACGTCTTCTTCGTATTGCGCGAGAAGCTTCGGCTGGAATCTCACTGTGATGGGGAAATTAGCCCCCACGATTCAGTGGAATTGCTGCCTGGCACTCTCATCACTGTTCCGGCGGGTGTGCAATGGCACAACCTTGGGAGTCGCTGGGAGCCACAAGTGTTGTATGTCTCAGGCTTCAAAGAACCTTTCAGAGGTTCTGCACGGGTCTCTAGGAACAACTGCTTTTGGCAGCAGATTCTATTGGGTCCATTCTCAAAAGAGACACTCGACCGCGGCCTATGGATCGCCCAAGGATCAATGGGGCAAACCCCCGACGACTGGAAGATGAAACTTCAATCCTGTGGAAACATTATGCGTATTCCACTGAAGAGAGACTTCATTAAAAAGAAAGCTGAATTCTGTGCAATCGTGTCAGCAGAGGCATGCCTTCATGTCTTAGAAAATGGGTTGTATGAAATTGCATCGATCATGAACATCTCCAACGCCTAGTGCACAGAAAAGCACATGCCTATCCCCGCTCACTCGTACCGAGCGGGGGTTTTCTATATAATTGCACAATAAATAATATCATGATTCAATGACTATACGTTCGCAGTACATCGTGTATTGCCTACTGATCATTGCATCAGCGGTATCCGACTAAGAGGAGAACTTTTCGATGACATTACTGATTATTCTTGCCATGTGGCCAGCTGCCTCTCACGTGGTAATTATGCTCGTCAACTTCAAGGGAGACACAGAATGGGGGCTGTCGTGCTTGCAACGAATACAAAGCTCCATCGAATGTCATTGGTTTATGGTGAGCAAGGCACAACCATATGGCGTACTACTCTACATCTGCTCCTTCTTCTTGACGCCAATTGTTGCATTCCCCGTGTTTGGCATTCTCCATTACCTCGGCTACGACTGAGACATCTGTGATCAACCGCAACCTTCGCCGAGCCCTTCCCAGGCTCGGCATTTTTTGTGAATGACAGATTACCTTGAATAAACCAGTTGTGAGTTCTATACCATCTGTACTGGTCATTCACCCACCCATTCGTAAAGGAGTCGACGATGGAATTACTCGCGTTCGTAGTCTGCTGGCTTATCGCCATGTTGGCCTATTGCCTACATCTCCAGTATCAAGCAAATCCGCGGAATCTGACAGGTTGGAAAAAAGTACTTTACACGATCTGTGACACGTTTATTGGAGCCCCCTGCGAAGCAAGGAAAGATCCCGCATTAGCCGCAGCATTTGCGACGATCATGGCATTGCCATTCCTCAGTATCGCAGTACTCCTGTACGTAAACTGGATACTAGGCCTCATCATGCTGACACTCCTCGTTACGGCATGGGTATGGGTACGGGGATACATAAAAAAGATGTCCAAAAAAGGTCTCTAACCATCGAGGCGCTCATGACCAATTACCGGGTTCCCCACAAAGGCGGAACTCGGTTTTAACCAGAACCAATTACATGTTGCTGTAAAACTTCTTCTTTTTGTTCTGGCTACGGTACTGCTCACGCTTAAGAGCGCGGAGGCGCTGCAAGCGCTTGCTTGGAGTTTTGAGGAGCACAGAACGCATACGTAGAAGCTTGATTAAGCCAGATTTCTGCACCTGCTGCTTGAACCGCTGTTGAAGGCGGTCATTGCTCTCTTCGCCGTGTTTGTGGGCATGGATTGCCATAGGGTGCGGGGATCTTAAGGGAGTGGAATGCGGGATGCAAGCTCAATTTCTGGCTTACATGCGTAAAATTGCGCCAACAACGGCATTTTCGGGCAAGCTACCTGCTTCTGTGTAGCCAATTCTGCCCCGATGAGCCGACGTATGGGCCATAGCATCCTGAACGACCGTATCGGTTGTTTCTGCACCACCAGACACTAAGAGCAGCTCTACCTTGCCTTGTTCGGCAGCTTTCAAGATGACCTCTACGTCATTACTTGTTCGCCCTGTCCCAAGGAGGTTTCCGTATTGCTCGATCAATTGAGCCCCCTGATCTAAGACATGCCTTTTTACAATTGCGTCTCCTTTTTCTTTTAATTCTTCCATCTGCAAGTGGTCTGGGCTCCCCTTGATGTACTCACTAAGTAAGCGCCCCGATTGATCGAACTTTTTAAACATGCCGTACTCTTCTTCGACACCTGCGAAGACAAGAGCATCGGGTTGATTGTGAATCAAAGACTGAAGACTACCTGCAAGGTCGTGCATGTATTTGTCTTCCTCTTGCTCGCGCACCTCACTTGCACCACCCTGACCGTGGAATGTGCCCATGCCGGAGCCTGTCGAATGAGACTGTGTCGATGCTTCTTGCCTCTCCATCCCTACCCATGCATCTGCCATGCTGCCAGGCATGCCTTCCACGCTGTGAGGCTTAATCATGTCACCTGTCACTTCGAAGAGTTGAGCACGGTTCTTGCTAGCGGCGAGAATAAAGTAATGAAGATACATGGAAGGAGGGAGAAAAGTATACGAATATTTAGACGAAACAATGAGGTGGGTTCTTACCGTAGCAGATCCAGCGCCTTAAGGAGCACTTCATCACGCGTACCATCACCTGCAGCCACTGGCACATCAGGCTCGAGACCAACACCATTGATGGCGCGACGCTTAGGAGTGAGCCACTCGGCAATCGTCATCTTCATGCTAGAACCATCATTGAACTCGATAATCTGCTGAACAGTACCCTTACCGAAGGTCTTTTCGCCAATAACTGTCGCACGCTTATGATCTTGCAATGCACCTGCAACAATTTCGGATGCCGATGCTGATCCTTTATTGGCAAGAACAACGATAGGAATTTTCGCATCGATTGTTGGCTCATCAGATGTCACTTCGATGTATTCCTCTGTCTTAGATTTAATCACAGCTACAGCACTTCCTACAGGGAGGAAGTTACTAAGTGTAATTTCTGCCGCATGCAAAAGGCCACCTGGGTTATTGCGCAAATCGAGTACCAAGCCTTTAGGATTCTTTAACTGAACATCCGCGAGGAGCTGGCGGAGTTTGGTATCGGTCGTCTGACCAAACTGCACTAAGCGCACAACGGCAATACCATCTTGCATAGAGATATCGATCTCGGGGAGCTTCACTGCATCGCGTGTGACACTAATTTCTAATTCGCTTCCATCACGCATAATCGTGAGCTTCACCGTTGTTCCCTTAGGGCCACGGATTTTATCGACAGCTTGCGTGAGAGTGAGGCCCGCCAAACTCTTGCCATCTACCTTCGTAATACGATCCCCTGCCTTCACACCAGCCTTCAGCGCGGGTGATCCACTAATAGGAGCAATCACCGTCAGTGCATCATTGGAGTATTCTACCTGTGCACCAATACCTGTGACCTCACCTTGAATCTGCTCCTGGAAGTTTTGGGTATCTGCAGGACGGAAGAACACGGTGTAGGGATCCTGAAGACTATTCACCAATGCTTCGGCAGCTTTGTAGGCTGCTTCTTTCTCATCAATTTTTTCGGTGTGGAGATATTGCTGGTTCAGCAGCTGCCATACGGTACGAAGTAAATCTCCTTTGGGCAGATCCACTTTCTGCTGAGGTTTAAACTTCACTGTAATCGACTGTGACTTTGTAGATGTCGTTGGAGGTGTATCAATGGAACCCTGCTTGGTGTAGCTATTCAAAATTTGCTTTGCTTCCAACCCTGTAAGGGAGCGCGATGCACCAAATAGATTTGTTCGCACAGGCTTCATCCATCCCTGCTCAATCGCGACACGGGCTGCATCCTCCCATATACCTGTCCCAGCATCTGTAAAAGGAAGGGGATCTTTGCCTGCTGGCTTAAGGTTTCGCAGCTTCATCAGGAGCAATGCTGCCTCCCCACGCGTAATAGCCTTTCGCAGCTGACCGCTAGAAGATTCGAATGCGACCATTGCATTATATTTCTCTGCAACACGCACATACGGCTTCAAGTTGCCCGGAATGGTTGATACGTATTTACCCTGTGGCAACGCTTTCATATCTACTGATAACCCCAAATCAATAATGGCAGCTTTAAGAAAGTCCCCTCGGTTTACAATCTCCGCTGCTTTGACGTTAAGCGACGTAGCACCGAACGTTGTGAGTGGAAAGGAAACGGAAACAAGAAAGAGTGCGGTCTGACGGAAGAATCTGTTGAAGCGCATGTGATAAAGGGAATCTCCGAAAATACGGAGAATAGAATACGTTGATTCTACGCCACTGCTCGGGTGTGGCACAACGAATGCACAAAAAATACACCTGATTTTTCTGTGCATATCTCTTCTTATTCCTCCACCGTCGTCACGAGGTCCTCGCGCGTCACGACATGTCCACGCTCTACAATATTTTGCTTACGCATAAAGAGCATGGTTAGAAGCCAAAATCCACCCACCACATAGAAGAGTGCTGGCAATAAGAGGAGTGGAATATTCGCGAAAAAGTCGGGGGAGCTTTCACCAAGCAAATCCGCCATTGACTGTGGGTGACCAGGTAGCACGTCTGGGAGTGTCACAAGGAAGTTAAAGAGACCATGGAGTGTCACTGCACATAAAAGACCAGTTGTCAGCATCTGTACGCGAAACACCGATACTTCGCGCAGTCGCAGCAACTTGTGTACAGCTGTAAGGAAACGATGGGCCCTACCACCTGCATGTGCCTCTGCTAATAGGGGTGATGCAAAAATCGCAAGACCCAAGAAGTACCCCATGACACCCGTAGAGACGATATGCACCATGCTGGTGAGAACAGAACGCCCCATGATGTTTCCAATAAATGCCCCAACATCCGGCGCAGAACCGTGCATCAGATAGTCGCGAACGAACGCCGTAAAGTAGACGGGGTTGATGACATTTTCCGCAAATGCAAAGCCAATAGCAGCCATAATAGAAAGCTGCATGACATCGTCAATACTCGTAAACATCTGCTTAGCGCTGCGGCTGAGCACCCAGTACTTACTTACTTCCTCTATAAGGCCGACACATACAAAGGATAACAAGGTAGTGAGAACGACCGTGCTTATACCCGCATCTTGTAAGTGGCTTGCAACGAACGCTTCGGATACTTGGTTGAAGCTTTCGGGCTTAAGACGAAAGAAAAAGAACTGCATTTCGACACCACTACGAACAAGCGAGTCGTAGAAAAGAATGGGAACAGTGGAAAGCATGCCCGCCAAAAAGAGGAGGGCAACAGTGCTGATGCGCTCACGGTGATACTTTAAAAATAGTCTGCACCAGATAACCGCAGGAATAAGCGCAATAAATGCTGCAATCAGACGAATCTTTAATTCCCCAAAACTCAAATCACCCAAAATATGGAGAGACATCCAAAACAGAAATGTCCCGAGTAATACCAATTTAGTCTGGCTTTCCCATGGTCCGAAGAGCGTTCGCCAACCGAGAATGACGAGGAGCACGGCGACTGCTGCCATAAATGGGTTACCCTGTGCACCGGATTGCAAAAACGCATCCGTACAACGCATCAGTCCTACAGAGAGAAATGTTCCTAAGGCTGTAGCAAAGAACACATGGGACGACTGTTTTTTGACTCGTCTCGCAACATCGATGGTTGCCAAAGAGGCAATCGCACAGAGTACGACGATGCTTTTGCCAGTGAGGAAGTGCGTATCTGCGAGAATCGATAACATCATATTATTATAGCATTTTATTGCACTTTACTCAATGCCTTAGAGGTGCTTTTGACCATGTATTCTTCCTCTATAGACGAAAATAAGATATACTGTCCTGATACATACAAATATCATTAACGACGGCAAATGGGCACGGCTCAGCCTGGCTGCGCTGGGTGTGATTGTCACTGGCTGCTTGCTCTGGGCAAGCGCGCTACTGCTTGAAGGTGTGTGGGCTCGTGTCCTGTATGAAGCACGTGGTCCGTTCAACGTGGACTCCCCTATTTACTGGGCAGTTGGTCGCGGCATTCTGAATGGACTTCTGCCCTACACCGATTTATTTGAAACAAAACCCCCCGGCATTTTCCTGCTGAGCAGCTTGTCCATTTGGTTTGGTGGAAATATGCAGCTTGGAGCACTGGCACAAGCAGCTGTATTCCTTCATATTCCATTGCTAGTGGTAGGTGGTGCTCTTCGTATACGACACATCGCACACCGCGGGCTACTCTTAACAGTCGTCCTCAGTGCAATAGTGTTTGGCTCACTCTTATCTCTTTATAGCGCAGAGCGCAGCGGAGAATTCCAGGTGGAATCATTCGGCGCATTATTCGTCCTCGCATACGCAGCTGTTATTACAAAGCCTGCGATCAAAAAGAAAAAGACCCAAACAATTATTTGTGCCTTACTCCTCTACTGCGCTATTGGACTGAAAGAGCCATTCATTATGACTGCACTCGCATGCAGCTTGCTACTTGCACGCAGGCCATCCGATATTGTTCGCACATTTATGATCCCGGTCTGTGTAACGGCAGTAGCAGGATTTGTGACGTTACTCCTGACTGGTTACCTGGATGGATACCTGCATGTATACCTCCCAGAAATGCTTGGGAAGCATATTGAACAGAATTACTCACCACTCTGGCAGCGCGGGTTCTTCTTGGAACGAACATACACAGACATTGCTGTATACGTCCCCGCCCTGGCATGGATGGTTGCCGGAATGTGCGCTGCTGCATTGCTGCAATTGCGACTGCGCCATTCTCTACGACATTCCGCATTCACGCTTGCGTGTGTGCTGAGCGCTCTCTACCTGATGATTCTAGCTATTGGTGTTGGTGGCAGCTATTGGAATCACCACTTCACCTTTGCGATCCCAGGCTACGCAGCACTCTTCTTTGTATTCATTCGTGAAACTGCCATGCATTGGCATCGTCTGTTACCGCGATTGGCAGTCACTGCATTCGGCATTATTTCCTGCTTCGCTGCCGTACAGATTCCAGACCACCAATATGGTGCATATATCCTGGGCATTGAAGATGAAGAAAAACGCATGATCAATTCAGCAGCATATATTGATGCAGTGCTAGATGCATGTTCGATCGATCGCTATCTGTTCTTAGGACCAAATGGAAACCACCCATACGGCTTCACGAAACACTCCCCTATTGGACCACTGTTTATCCAATATAATGAGTGGCTCCAAAGCAACCGCCCTGAGTTCCGCAAAGACATGCTAGAGGCAACGGAAAATGCATTCTTTGTCGTAAAAGATAACCTCTCGATGGATTGGCTGAATGTTCCTATCAATCGACACCTCGAACAGTACTTCACCACAGAGCCCTGGCCCTGTGCTGCACACATCCCCAGTAATCAACGATATGAATATCTATTTCGTCTAGCTGAACCTAATATCCCCCTTACGTCGTTTACAGACGAGCTGACAACACCCTAAGACAAGACTACACACCTGCATATAAGCCGGGTAGAGTATGTCCATGCGTTCTCCTTTTAGATTTTCTTTGCCCGTGCAAAACCCCATGCAGCTCTCGCTGCTGTTTCTGCTGATTCTTTCGTACTTCAGCTTTGTCCATAACTTCTGGCAACCAGCAGCACTTTTTTGGGATGAGAACTACCACATTGCTTCTGCACAAAAGTATCTCCATGGAATCTATTTTATGGAGCCACATCCACCCCTTGGAAAACTTGTCATCGCTGCGGGTGAATACTTAACGCATGCTAATGCACAGAGTGATCAATTTATCGGGACCGATTACGCTACGAATCCCCCTCCAGGCTTTTCGTTTTTTGGCTACAGACTCTTCCCGGTAATTTTGGCATGGCTGACGACACCGCTACTGTTCGGCATCTTCTTTCTTATCACCCGCAAGTACCTTTGGTCGATTCTTTTAAGCTTCCTCTACATATTCGATAACGCGATCATCGTACATACCCGTTCAGCGATGCTGGAATCAACGCTGCTCTTCTTCACGTCCCTAACCCTCTTATCTTTCTTATTGCTCCTGGAATCGAAAGACAACAGGAAACTATTCAACCGCTACTCCCTGCTTTTTGGCGCTGCGTTCGGTGCGGCAATGGCTACCAAGGCATTCGCTTTGCTCTTTATCCTACTAGCCCCCATGCTCTTGTGGGTTATTCGCAAGAACGTACGACTCTGCTGGTCTTTTTTGTGGAAGGCAGCACTTGCGTTTGGCATTGTCTACATCGGCATCTGGCAGATCCACTTTGCTCGTGGCAGCACGATCAACCCATCACTCCCTGATGCTGGTTATTATCAAGCCTCGGACCAATATAAAGCGATTCTTCAGAGTCACAAAAACACATCGATCTTTGCATTCCCGTATATGTTACGCGATTCGCTCAACTTCGTGGGCCATTACCAAGCAGGCGTCCCCAGGCTGGACCTTGCGAAGGCAGATGAAAACGGCAGCCCGTGGTTCTTGTGGCCTTTCGGTGGTCGCACTATTAGTTACCGCTGGGAAACCCCCGATGGTAGCGCTTACAAATACTTGTACCTCCAGAGCAATCCTGTCATATGGTTCTTGGGCCTCTCGGGTGTAGTCCTCAGCTTTGCACTGCTTGTTGCATCGGTCGTATTTTCCGATGCAGTAACACTGAAACGCCGCTATCTCATCACTGTCTTCTTTACACTGTATGTTTGCTTCCTTGCTGCAGTAAGCACCATTGACCGTGTGATGTATCTGTACCACTACTTCGTCCCCCTCACGTTCAGCTTTGTATTGTTTGCATTAGCGTTTGATGAAATTGAGCGCATAGGTTCGTGGAAACTGACAACAGACCGAAAGTCATGGCTCCTCCTTGGACTTGGCGTTTTGATGTTCGCTTCCTTCCAATTCTATCGTCCGCTCACCTATTACGAACCACTCACAACGGAGCAATTCCAGCGACGCAATCTACTGAACATTTGGGATATGCACTGCGTGAACTGCGAGCGAAATAGTCCGTTTGTGCAGCAGACGAGATAACGAATGAATGAAGAATGGCGCACTTTTTCGTTCCTATTTTTCATTCTTCATTATTCATTTTTAATTTGGTCCTCAAATCCCATAACTCTTTAAACATGCGGATAATCACACGCACTGATCCGCCCGTTGGGGTCCCTGCTCTGCGAGGGTAGTGCGGCACATTTACTGTCTGCCAAGGAATCTTATTCATCTTGAGACGCAAAAACATTTCCGTATTAAAGAGCTTTTCAACTCCATGGATCGGACGAATAGTTGGCCAGATCTTTTTTTGGAACAGTTTCATGCCACAGTTTACGTCACGCACCCAGATCCCAAGCACCAACACATTCATTGCTCCCAGTACCTTCCCAAACATATTACGAATAAAGGGGTCAGCCCTGTGTGCCCGTCGCCCGGTGATGAACGCATAATCGGCAGTATGCGCAAGTAATAATTCCAAGTCCTTTGCATGGAATTGTCCGTCACTATCCATGAAGGCAATCCACTGTGTCTTTGCACTGTCGCATCCTGTGCGAACCGCAAGCCCATATCCTTGATTCTTCTCGTGATCAACCACCTGCAGTGCTGTTACAGATTTTTGAAGCTTCGATAAAACAGCGGATGAATTGTCTTTGGATCCATCGTTCACGACGATGATCGTTCCTTCGATTCCGGCATTCTTCATCCATGTGTCAACGTCTCGCACTGTGTGTGCGATATTTTCCTCTTCGTTGAAGCATGGCAGAATTACCGACAGCGTCATACTGAAATGATAACGCTCGTATAACTTCCTGTCACTTTATTCCACACTTGTGAAATTTTTACTCTCCCCTTCGCTCAAAAAAATTCGCACGGACGTGCTCAGGTATAAACAGCTCATCGCGTATATGTGCTGTGCTGCGGTCTTTGGCTGTTGCCTCACAGTGATGCTGTCTGTTCTGCCACGGACAACAGACGGGGTATACAACGTTAACAACGAAGGAGAGAAGGAATTCTCGATGCCCCTACGTACAACAACGGGCGATAATGCTGATGTTGTTATTCGTTTTAATCTGAAACGAACCTCTTTTTCGCCATCAATCTATCGCATCATTCCTGATGATTGCTTGGAAAGCCTCTCTATAAATGGACAACCCGTCACAGACCCTTCGATGCCTTTTTGTGATTTCGTCGAAGGTCGCACAATGAATCTTGAAACCTACCTCTCATCGGGCACTAATACCATTGAAGCCTTTGTCCGAAATAGTGGTGGAGACGCGCAGTTTTCGATGCGCGCGGTATGGAACGATTCCACTCTGCCCATTGCAGCAATTGTAGCAGCACTCTCACTCCTTATTGCTGCACTCATTCTTTTGTCGCAGATGCGGACCGCACCATGGAAGATGAGCGTGTTCGTGATCTTCTTCTTAGCGGTAGTCGTTCGTGTCTATTACGTCTCCATCACGCCTTATTGGATACGCGGACACGATACCGATGGGCATATTGAATACATCGATCACATGGCGAATGAGTGGTCACTCCCCTCACCAGACCAAGGGTGGGAATCGTGGCAACCACCACTCTATTATGCAGTATCTGCTGTGTGGACTGCTCCACTACGATTCATGGATTCTAGCCGCGAGACCATTCTTTTCTCGTTACAAATTCTCTCACTGCTTTTCTCTGTGTGGACGCTCTGGATTATCTGGAAGATTGGGCGCGCACTCTTTGTTACAGATCGTGAAGGGTCCATTGCAATTCCTGCCCTGTTTGCGCTTATCGCGTTTATCCCAAGCTTAGTGTTTCTGTCTGCACGCATTAACAATGATGTGCTAATGGTCCCACTCGCATTTTTATCGATGCTCTACCTACAACGCTGGTGGAACAGTGATAAGTTACGTCACTGGTTACTCTGTGTGCTTGCTATAGCGCTCTGCATTCTTTCGAAATCCAATGGACTTCTTTTATTACCAGTCGCCTTTGGCGCACTCCTTGTTCGCAGACGGATCTCTCTTAAAGGAATTCGTGATGCTGTACTTGGCCTCCTGATTGTCGCGATAGTTGCAGGATGGTTTAGCGCTTGGCGCGCTTTGCACGAGACATCGCAGGATCAAGATATGATCGTTGGTAATACCGGGGCGCTCAACTCGGGACTTGCAGTAAATAATGATATCGAAGCATTCACAACCTTTAGCCCTGCGGCGATGGTACGCATTCCCTATAACAACCCTTGGACGGATGAATCGCGCAGGCAGCATTTTTGGGAATATCTTTACCGCTCAGCCTTCTTCGGGGAATTCGATTTCGGCCCCAACCGGATGCTCTTAGCATCGTGGCTAGTCGCATGGTCCTTGCCCGTCTTCATCCTTTCGCTGGTTGGATTCTTCTTAGGGCTATTCCAGTGGAAGCGCTGGGCCCCGATGATCTTGCTGGCAGTCGTTTTTCCCCTTGGCCATGCCGTATTCCGTTGGGAGTATCCGTACGGCTCTTCACAGGATTTCCGATACATTTTGCCAATCCTTCTTGCTGCTAGCGCTTTTGCTGCCCTCACCCTCCTTCGCCTTAAGCAACCGCTCATCAAATCGGCTGCAACGCTGTCTGTGCACGTATTTGCCGTGCTTTGTGCCATGTTCCTGCTGCATTCCTGATTCCTTTCACCGGGGATCCCGTATCTGCTACCATCTTGGCCTATGCCAGCCAATTCCCTGGACGCCATCGTTTCCCTTTGCAAGCGCAGAGGTTTTATTTTCCCAGGCTCCGATATTTACGGCGGCTTAGCAAATACATGGGATTACGGCCCTTTGGGCTCTGAATTAAAGAACAATGTAAAGCGCCACTGGTGGAAGAGCTTCGTTCATAAGCGTCACGATATGGTGGGGTTGGATGCAGCAATCTTGATGAACCCAAAAGCATGGGAGGCATCTGGCCACGTGAGCAACTTCAATGATCCACTGGTGGATTGTAAAAAGTGCCGACAACGTTTTCGTGGAGATAAACTGATCGAGGAAAAATTGGGTGTCGAAGCTGCTGCTGTTTTAAAACTGGATCAAGTCCAGCCAATGCTTATTGCGGAAAAAATTGCTTGTCCTGCTTGTGGGTCAATCGAATGGACTCCTGCAAAAAAATTCAACCTGATGTTCAAGACAGAGCAAGGCGTCATTGAAGGTGAAGGTAATGCTATTTACCTACGACCCGAAACTGCACAAGGAATTTTCGTGAACTTTAAGAACGTCGCACAGACAACGCGTATGCGACTTCCTTTTGGTGTAGCACAGATCGGCAAGGCATTCCGCAACGAAATCACGCCGGGTAACTTTACCTTCCGCACTCGCGAGTTTGAGCAAATGGAAATTGAATACTTTGTAGAGCCAGGCACTGATGGCCCACACTTTGATGCATGGAAAGATACAGTTTGGGCTTGGTATACAGGACTTGGGATCAACCCAGAGAAGCTGCGCATTCGTGAGCATGATAAAGAAGAACTATCACACTACAGCTCACGCACGGTAGATATCGAGTATGACTTCCCATGGGGTTGGGGGGAGCTCTTTGGTCTTGCTAACCGTGCAGACTTCGACCTCACACAGCATGAAAAATTCAGCGGACAGGATTTGAAGTACACAGACCCAGATGATCCAACAAAGAAATTCTTGCCCTATGTTGTAGAGCCAAGTTTCGGTTGTGACCGTACGGTGCTGACAATTCTTTTGGATGCATACGACGAAGAGCAGCTTGAAGGCGGTGATGTGCGAACTGTCCTTCGGTTCGATAAACGCATTGCACCAGTAAAGGTTGCGGTTCTACCACTCAGCAAAAAAGAGCACTTGATTGCAAAGGCTAAAGAGATTCATTCGATGCTTGTCGACAATATTGATGGATTCATCGACTTTGATGTCACGGGTTCCATTGGTAAGCGCTACCGCCGTCAGGATGAAATCGGTACGCCAAGTTGTATTACCGTCGACTTTGGCACTATTGGCGAAGATGCTGAACAAGGTGCGGTAGATACTGTCACCATCAGAGATCGTGACACTCAAGAGCAAAAAAGAGTCTCGATTAGCGAACTGATTGATGAATTGACAAAAGCTTGATTTTATTTGATTAATATGTTTTAATACTTCTCCTGCATTGGGATGCAGGCGCGGTTCTTTCTGAGTACTGGAAGGCTGTTTACAGGAGGATGATTATGCGGTTGCCAATTCGTGAGTTGCGATTTCAGGTCGATGGCGATGTTATCGAAGAATGCCTGGCTGCAGCGTTGTCTGACTATTGGTTCGACACACAGTTGAACCACCCCCGGAGGCAGATCCTCTGGAACGGGAAGCGGCAGTTCGGGTACATGTCGTACGGTTACCAATGGGTGATTTTCGGGTTTGTTCCCGACTCCATTGTCGACAATGCGGCAGAGCGCCTGTCTCGCAGTGGTTACGGCGGCATCCCCATTTCCCGGCTGGTCACTCTTGCGTATATCGCGGAGCTCAAGCAAGAAGCATTTGTCGTCCTGGACCAGTGTGCCGCCTAATCGGCGAAAGAACCCTCTCACCCCCCGGAACATTGGATGTTCCGGGGATTTTTTTATATTTCCCCCTTTTTCTCCGTATACTGAAAGTATGTTTAAACGTCTCCTAAAATTTGTCACTGCCTATCCACAGTTATTTCTTGATCCCACAAGTTCCAGAAGGGCGAAGTTCTTGCCACTCGCAGCGCTGGTCTACCTGATCATGCCGATCGACCTTGTGCCAGACATGATTCCCCTCCTGGGTGAAGTAGACGATATTGGATTGATCATCTTATTTATTTCGATCGCCCTGAAGGCATTTGAGCAGTCGCCCGAGCAGAAAAAGGCAAAGAAGTATGGAGAGATAATTGATGTAAAACCCGTCCAAAAGGGCACAGAGTGAGAAGAATTGCTTGCCAAGCCTAGTAGACATCTGTATAAAGTCCGCACTTCACCGAATGCCGATCGCTGCGGTCCTGGTCCCAAGAGAGCAATCTCCCAAGGAAATCCTCCGCATTAGGCGAAAAGACGCATTCGGGCAGACCCTAAGGATTCTCTCCACCGTTCACATACCGCACCCATGGAAGGGTGCGTCTATTACTTCCTTACTTTCCATTCGTATGGCTATACCTACCGAACAGCTACTGCTGGAACACGCATGTCACTTTGGACACCCACAAGCTAAGTGGAATCCAAAGATCGCTAAATACCTCTACGGTTCACGTAAGGGTATCCATATCTTTGATCTTCAGCAGACGCGTGAAGGTCTTATCTCGGTCGTTGAGGCCCTTAAGGCACTCCAAGCCGCAGGTAAAACTGTCTTGTTCGTCTCGACCAAGCAGCAGGCAATCCCACTCATCGAAGATATGGGGCAAAAACTGAATCAGCCAGTTGTAACAAAAAAGTGGATTCCAGGGCTTTTGACAAACTGGCCTACAATTCGCCGCCGTCTTCAGTACTACCTCGACCTTCGCCGCAGCTTCCAGACAGGTGATGTCGAAAAGTACACCAAGAAGGAACAGACAAGCCTTCGCAAGGAACTTACAAAGCTTGATGCTGCACTCTCTGGTGTTGCAGCCATGAATGGACTCCCTGATGCACTCTTCGTTGTTGATGCAGTACGCGACCACGTCGCTGTTCTGGAAGCAAAGAAGTTGGGTATCCCCGTGTTTGGAATTTGTGATAGCAATGCTAACCCTGATGAATTCACAGCATGCATCCCAGCGAACGACGATGCTGTGCGCTCTATTCAGATTTTGCTCGATACAATCTCTGGTGAGCTCTCCAGTGCTCGTGTTAAAAAGAACGACGCACCTAAGGCCGAAGATAAGCCACAGGAGCGCACCGTGATCGGTGGATCGTACTAGTATATACTTTTATCTATCGCGCCCATGGAAGGGCGCACCTAACCCCTCCACTATGGACATCTCCGCATCATCCATCCAATCACTTCGCGCACGCACAGGCGTTTCCATCTCTGCTGTTAAAGACGCATTGGTCGAAGCCGGTGGTGACGAAGAAAAGGCAATCGAACTCCTCCGCAAGCGCGGAATTGCTCAGGCAGCTAAAAAGGCAGACCGCGCCCAAGGCGAGGGTCTCGTCTTCCACAAAGAAGAAGGCAGCAAGAGCGCCATGATGATTCTTCGCTGCGAGACTGACTTCGTCGCACGCGACGATGGTTTCCAGGCAGTTGGACGACAGCTAGTCGACGAACTCTTTTCAGCTGGTCTTGATGCAGCTAAAAAGCTCGCTTCCGAGACAGTCCCTGACCTCGTACAAAAGCTTGGTGAAAACATCACTGCAGATGACATGCATGTCATCGAAGCTCCAATCCTCGGTAGCTACCTTCACTCTAACCACAAGATCGGTGTCATCATCGGGCTTGAAGGTTCCACCAAAGAAGTGGCACGCGACCTTGCTATGCACGCCGCTGCACTCAGCCCACGCTATGTTCACCCAGAGGAAGTCGGTTCCGATGTTATAGAGAAAGAGCGCGAAATCTGGCAGGAACAGATGCAGAAAGAAGGCAAGCCAGAAGCAATGTGGGACAAGATTATGGCCGGTAAAGAGAAGAAGTTCCGCGAAGAGAATGCTATTACCAAGCAGTCATTCGTGAAGGATCCTTCTAAGACTGTTGAACAACACTTGGACGGCGGAAAGATCACAACCTACGTACGCATCTCCGTCGCGTAATACTCTACACATGATAAAAAAGAAAACGGAGCCAATGAGGCTCCGTTTTTAGTTCATAACAATTCAGGGATGTGGCTTACCACTTCTGCCATGGCATTTCGATTTGGTCCAACGGAATGTCGTCGAGTGAGTCCGCAATCTTTTCTCCTGCAGTCTTAGCGATAATTGGGTGCAACTGCTTACGGAACATAAAGAGTCCAACGGCTGCTGCTCCAAACAATGCGAGCCCAATGCCTAGTGGCAAGAATGGGAATGAATCCTCCTGAATAGGTGCTGCAGGCTTAACAGCCTTACAGTCTGGTCCACAGAGTTCACCTCCGTCGCAGTCTTCGTTTTCGTCGATGACCCTGTCTCCACAACGTGCCTCGCGGCAATCGGAGCGGCAGGAATCGGGGCGAGTATCGGAGTTATTGCGGCCTTCATCACACTGTTCACGGCTACCGACGATCGCGTCTCCACACGTTGGAACCTTACAGAGCGTTGTACAGTTATCGTCATTATCATCGTTTCCATCGTCGCAGTATTCACCAGGCTGCAAGAATCCGTCACCACAACGAGGCTTTTTGCACTCGATGCTACAGCTGTCGTTATTGCTCGTATTACCATCATCACATTCTTCTTGGCCTTCGCGAATGTTATTGCCACACAAAGGCAGTTTACAGAGGTTGTTACAACCATCGGTGTTTACACGGTTTCCATCATCACACTCTTCGCCAGCTGCAATCTGCAGTGTCCCGTCACCACAACGAGCCATCACACACTGGTTTGTGCAGGCATCCGTATCCACACGGTTACCGTCATCACACTCTTCACCTGTCTGCTGCACAGCATCACCACAGGTTGGAATTTTACAGTCATTGGTACATCCATCACTGCCTACTAAGTTACCATCATCACATTGTTCACCAAGTGATGTGTGAGTGATCTGATCGCCACAGCGAGGAGATTTGCATGCATTTGTACAAGTATCGTTATTCAATTGATTACCGTCATCACATTCCTCGGATGTCTGGATAATCCCATCTCCACAAGCGGGTGACTTACAGGTGTTACTACAGCTATCACCATCTACACGGTTACCGTCATCACACTGTTCCCATACAGCTGTCACACTATCTCCACACACCGCAATGCGGCAGGAGTTTGTACATGCATCTGTATCCAAGCGGTTACCATCATCACACTGCTCACCTGTATCAACCACTGCATTTCCACACACAACACCAGCAGCGCCAACTTGTGCTGCGCCAGATGATGCCGACATAGAAGAGGCTTTGCTCGAAGGACCTGCCGATGCAGCAGCCTGCTGCAGTCCTGTGCTGGTAGCGGAAGATCCACCACAAGCTGGGAGGAAGTTACGCTTACAACCACCAGTACAATTCCCATTTTTATCACACGTTGGGACCGTGCAGATCGCTCCACACATCGGTGCAAGATACCGCGTTTCAATAACCAATTCTCCTGTAGCAGGGTCTAGACCGTATACCTCTTCCGATTCAGGTTCACATTCTTCTTTTAGTGCAGGGGAAATCAATCCGTCTCCGCAATAGAGTTCAACACAATCTTTCGTGCAGTTACTGAATCCATTTTTTGTAGATCCAAGGTCACACTCTTCTCCGTCGTTCAATACTCCGTTCCCACAGAGTGGTGAGCGGCTGCTACTCGACGCTGCTTTCACCGGACAGCCGAGTGTGCCATACGGCTTGCCGACACAGTCGGTGATGACTGATGCTTGTAGCCCATGTGAGAGCGACAAGAACAGTCCGAACGCCGCGCAGGAGGAGGCGGCAAATAAGATCCCGGCAGATGTGTGTTTGTTCATAAAGTTCTAATTAGTATAGCACAGAACCCCCTTCCTGACCATATCCATTTTTGCGGTCTGGATAGTGGTCTGGTGTCTAGGTGTCGAATCTGGTATACTAAAGGGTATGAAACCAGACATCTTAATTGCGGAGGACGACGCGGTTCTGCGCAACCTCTACATCAAGAAATTCTCGGTTGCTGGCTACCCTATTAGGGCCGTTGAAAACGGTGAGCAGGCAGTAGCTGAGCTAGCAGTCCGTTTCCCCGATGTACTTGTTTTGGACATCCATATGCCCGTTATGGACGGTTTCCAGGTACTGGAAAAATTCCCACCTAATACGCGCCCCTTCCCCGTTATCATGCTTACAAACTTCGCCGACGAACGTTCCAAGGAACGTGGTCGCGAACTTGGGGCAGATGACTATTTCATCAAAAAAGACATGACTATCAAGAGCTTGCTCGAAATGGTCGATAAGGTGTGTGACCAGTGGAAGCGCATGCACCCCTAACATTCTACGCTCAAACCGATCCCCCTAGCTCGCCGCATGTTTCACCTTGCCTCCTGGAAGGATCTCTTCAATGGCCAAGGGTTCCGAAGCAGCCTCCGAGGCTCCATCCGTTACATATGGGGGAAACGAGGCCAACGCCTAGTGTATTTACTACGAACGTATTTTCGCATTCGTTTAATGGTGATGCTCCGGGGTGTCGAGCCTGTTGGTAAGCTTGCTCGCCGACAAGATGTACGACTGTGGGTAGATGGACCCCGGTCATTTCGCAGAATTGAGCGTCTTATTCGCAATGCTAAAGATCATATTTTGATCCAAACGTTTATTTGGAAAAATGATCACACAGGGCGTTGGATGGCCAAACTCTTAGTTGAGGCAGCAGAACGCGGCGTACTAGTGGATATCACCAAAGAAGCTGTAGGTGATTTTTTTGAATTCCACGGCGACTTCCTGAGCACCAAGGGTAATACATCCTCGCCATGGCCCGCCTTTTGGTCACACCCTCGCATCCGCATTAATTACGCGACAAACAATGACCACGCCAAAGTATTTATTATTGATGGCCATACGCTCATTTTGACTGGGATGAATATAGCGGATGAATATCGCTTTAAGTGGCACGATTACATGGTTGAATTACGTGGTGAATCGTTTGTAAAAAGCTTTATGACACGCACTCCAATGAACGAAGACTCGCCAGTTCACTTGGTGATGAATAGTGAAACTCATAAAGAAATCCGGCCTGCGCTCATGAAGCTTCTACGGAATGCACGTGAGCAAATTGTCATCGAGCATTGTTATATCTCCGATAGCGATGTCATTGATACGCTTGTTGAGCGAAGTAATGCTGGTGTACGTGTCACCGTCCTCCTACCGGACTGGGTAGAATTCCACCATCACGCAAATATGGTGGCTATTGGACGTCTTATTACCTATGCCAAATCGGCCAATGTCTCAGTGCATTTATACCCTGGTAAATTCCATGCAAAAGTGATGATGATTGACCATGAAACAGTGTTAATTGGCTCTATGAACCTATTTAAAGCATCCATCGATGAAATGGGCGAAGTGAACGTCCTCATCCATAACCGCAGCCGCATTTTATGGACGCTCAAAGAATCCCTACGCCAAACAGTACTTGTTTCTCGGTCGCTTAATAGTCCCCCACCATTCTTGTGGATCTCAAGGTGGCTTGCCTGGTTAGGGTTATAACGAGAGCGAACTGAGGTGATTTTCGGCACGAAATCTGCTACAATGGTACGATACTTTTATGTCATCGATCCTGAGTTTCATCGGCATCATTCTGGGTCTTGCGGCAGTGCTGTGGATCTCTTTATGGATGCTCCGTATTCGGGCCGATCGCAAGCGCGAGGAAGATCTTATATTCCTCCAATTACTCGTCCCAAAAAAGGAATCACGCGAAGAAAAAGATTCCGATACGGACCAGTTCGGAAAAGATTTTAAAGAAGTAATCGGCGTCATGGACCACCTGTACCAGTCGCTCCACGGACTCTACGGAGGTTCATTGAACCGACACTGGAAAGGTCAGCCGTTTTTTTCTGTTGAATATGCGGCACTTGCGGGTGAGATCTTGTTTTTCATCGTCTGTCCACGCAAGCTCGCACCCCTTATCGAAAAGCAGGTCACGTCTTTCTACCCCGAAACAGTCATCGACGAAGTCGAAGACTACAATATTTTCACGGAAGATTCAGTGGTAGCTGCCAAAAGTTTGTTTGCGAGTAAGTCGTTTACATCGGTATTCAAAACGTATCAGCAGCTTAAAAGCGATCCGCTCAACGCCATCACCAACGCTTTCTCGAAGCTAAAAAATGATGAAGGTGCTGCTGTTCAAATTGTCTTAAGCCCCGCAAATCCGGGCTGGCAGAAGGATTTACAAAAAGAGGCATCCGACCTTTTGAATTCCAAACCTCAAAAGAAGAGCTCGTGGCTCAGCCCTATGACATGGATTCGTGCAATGTTCGACATCTTTACCGCAGAAAGTATTGGCGGGTCATCTGAAGCAAGTAAGAGCGACCGAGTCTCACAAATGGTGGAGGAATATAGCAAGGCGGTGGATGAAAAAGCAGGTAACCCAGGGTTCACCGCAACCATTCGTGTTGTGTCCTCCGCTAAGACACAAGATCGTGCACAGATGATTCTGGATACCGTAATCGGCGGATTTAGTCAGTTCAACGATGTTCGCGGGAATGGATTTAAAACGATTCAGTTTGATTCAAAGAAACATACGGTTCGCAGGTTTGTTCGGCGCACCCCTCGCCGCATGCTACGTGAATGGTTCCAGGCTCCGCTGATGCTCCTTGGGACCGCTGAACTCGCATCGCTCTTCCACCTGCCGCACATTAAATATAACAAGGTGGAAACTATTAAATGGCAGAACTTTAAAGTCGCACCTGCTCCTAAGAATATTCCGGAAGAAGGACTCTATCTTGGAACCAACACCTACCGTGGCGAAAAGAAAAAGATCTTCATGAATAACGAAGATCGCTTCCGCCACTTCTATATCATCGGACAAACAGGTACGGGTAAGTCGTCCATTATTCAGCTAATGGCACGCCAGGACCTCCATAACGGAGCCGGCATGTGTATCGTCGACCCTCACGGATCGTTGATTGAAGACGTTCTCCCGTATATCCCCCGCCATCGCGCAGATGACGTCGTGTACTTCAACCCTGCTGATACAGAACGCCCTCTGGGTCTTAACTTGCTCGAAGGTAAGACGGAGGAAGAGCGAGACTTGATCGCCCTTGATGCGATGAACATGATGGTGAAAATGTTCGGAGAAGAAATCTTCGGACCTCGCATTCAAGACTACTTCCGTAACGGCTGTTTAACTTTGATGGAAGACATGGAAGAAGGAGGCGCGATCACCGACCTTGTACGCCTCTTTACCGATGACGAATGGGGGAAGTACAAAGTATCGAAGGTGAAGAACCCGATCGTGAAGAGCTTCTGGGATAACCAGATGGCTAAAACTGGTGCGCGTGAAAAACAGGAAATGATCCCGTACTTCGCAGCGAAGTTCGGACAGTTCGTCACAAACACGCTGATGCGTAATATCGTCGGACAAACGAAGAGCTCCTTTGATATCGCGGACTGCATGAACAACAACAAGATTATTTTGATGAACCTCAGTAAAGGTTTGATCGGTGATATTAACTCGACGCTCCTTGGTATGATCGTTGTAAATAAAATTCAAGTAGCTGCAATGCGCCGCCAGCGAATGGAAAAGGAAGCACGTAAGGATTTCTTCCTCTACATCGATGAATTCCAGAACTTCGTCACACCTTCTATTGAATCTATTCTGAGTGAAGCACGTAAGTATCGCTTGGGTCTTATCCTCGCTCATCAGTACATCGATCAGCTGGAAAAGGATAGCAAGCTAGCAGGCGCTGTTAGTTTGAAGGGTGCAATCTTCGGTAACGTCGGAACGATGATGATGTATAAGATTGGTCCGCAGGATGCCGAAGTCGTGAACAAAGAAATGGCCCCTGTGTTTAGTGAACAAGACCTGGTGAACATGGATGCCTTCAAGGGTGCGATGAAATTGTGTATCGACGGTCAACCAAGCCGTCCATTTAGCATCGAAGTCCCCCGCCCATGGCTAGAAAAGACCTACGTGAAAGATGAGCAAGCTGCGGAGGCTTACAAGCAACTAAGTAGACTGAAATACGGACGACCAAAGGAGTTCGTGAATAGGGAGATCTTGAGACGTATTGGAGCGTAATTACCGAGCAGCCACCTCACTTATAGGTGAAGCATGTACGAGGTAACGCTCTTTGATGCTATCTGGTGGCCAGCAGGTATAGAGAATCAATTCCTCACCGCGACCTCCTTTATAGGCGCTTAAGTCATCCGCTGGGACAGACTGCTTGAAGGTGACCTGGTATGTGTACTGCTTCCCATCACGTGTGACATACACCTTGTCTCCTACGTTGAGTTTGTTGATCTGGCGGAAGATCTTGGTGTAATTACTCACGTCCCATGCATAGCTACTGCTGTGTCCGTAGACGAGGATTGTTCCACCCGCACCCGGGTAGCTAAAGAGGTGACCCACACCGTACTTGAGTGGCGCAAGAAGCCCGTCTTTTGTTGTGGGGTCTGATGGATGGCTGATGGTGAGGTCACTAATGCCCAGAGTCGGCAAGCTAATAGAGAAGGCCTTGTTTGATACTGCGGGAGCAGTAGTTGTAGTACGAGTTGGCTGTGGTGCTGCCTGAGCAACATACGTTGGACGTTGTGCTACTCGCTGCTGTTGTACAACTGGGCGTGGAGCCGCTGCGACCACCGGGCGCTGTACGACTGACTGCTGAACAGGAGCCCTCATAATCACTGGAGCTGGTTTTGGAACGTAGCTGATAGTGACCTGTGCGGGGTTCGATACTCCTGCGGACTGCAGCATGCTAAAGAGTGAGGTGCGAGTGACAGGGGAGCCCAAATGGATTGGTGAGGGCAAAGTGATACCACCCATCACCGCTGCATTCACCGCACCCGAAAACCAATCGCTGCCTGCGCGGTTGAGTTCGCCTACTGTATCTGGGCGCTTAATGGCGTTGTAACGTGCTGCAAGGACTATCGCCTCTTCTTCTGCGAGAGTGTCACCAGGACGGAATGTCTTAGTGTCGTTGCCAGTGACAATCCCCGCTTCGAATGCTGTTTCAATGTACGGCGCATACCACTCGCTATAGTCGAGGTCTGTAAAGAGCGGCATCGGCGGCTTATACTTAATAAAATGCTGAAGGCGCTGCTTAAGCACAGGGTCTGCTTCTACAATCAATCCCACAGCACCCGCTCGGCTAATAGGTGCATCATTTGCCACCGCCTCTGCAAACGCACGGGTGACAAACCCAAAGGCTAGAACCAGCACGACGAGGAGTAAAAAGCGCTTAGGCATAAATAGGACGAAACTTTATCATAATTAGTAATTTTGTCAATATCCCTTCTGGCTCATTTACCTCAGAATCTGCCAACTATGGCACTTAAAATTGGAATTGTGGGGCTCCCCAACGTCGGTAAATCAACCCTCTTTAACGCTTTAACGCGTACAAAAGGCGCTCAAGCGGCAAACTATCCGTTTTGCACTATTGAACCAAACGTGGGAATTGTGGAGGTTCCCGATGAACGAATGGAGAAATTAAGTGCAATTGTGCACCCAGAAAGGGTTGTGCCAGCTGCCATTGAGTTCGTCGACATCGCTGGGCTTGTAAAAGGGGCAAGCAAGGGCGAAGGTCTCGGGAATGCCTTCCTCAGCCATATCCGCGAAGTCGATGCCATCTGCCATGTTGTTCGTGTGTTTACAGGTGGTGGCATTATTCACGTCGAAGGAAGTATCGACCCCAAGCGCGACCGAGAGATTATCGAGATGGAACTTATCCTCGCCGATATGCAAAGCATCGAGAAGCGATTGGAAAAGACACGCAAGGCTGCGGAGATTGGTGATAAAGAAAAAAAGTTAGAACTTCAGGTGCTACAAAAAATTCTCCCTGTCCTGCAAGAAGGGCATATGGCTAATACGACAGAACTGCTCCCAGAAGAAATTCCTGTGGCGAAAATGTTGCAGCTGCTTACCTACAAGCCCGTCGTGTACGCAGCAAACGTTGCAGAGGAAGAACTGGGAACATTGAAAGTCGAAGAACTGAAAGCACAACTCGGTCTCCCCTCTTCGGCACAGCTTGCACTCATCAGTGCGAAGATCGAGGAGGACTTGCAAGATTTACCGCCAGAGGAAGCCAAGGAATTCCTTGTCTCACTTGGTGTCACGTCATCTGGTCTCGACCGCTTGATCCGCGCTGCGTACGAAGCACTCGGGTACATTTCGTACTTCACTGCCGGTGTACAAGAAGTCCGCGCATGGAATATTCCGAAAGGTTTCACTGCTCCACAAGCTGCAGGAGTGATTCATACCGATTTTGAAAAAGGATTTATCCGCGCTGAAACTATTGCGTACAACGACTACGTCACACTCGGTGGCGAAGTAAAAGCGAAGGAGGCAGGCAAGATGCGCGCAGAAGGAAAGACATACGTCGTGCAAGATGGTGATGTGATGTTGTTCCGCTTTAACAACTAATGCCATTTATTGCCCGCCAGGAATCATTTACCTGTGCTCACTGTAGTAAGAGTGTTGAACCACTCGAACATGGCTCGTACCGTAACCACTGCCCATACTGCCTCTATTCGTTACATGTTGATAAGGACGGCCCTGGTGACCGGGCTTCGACGTGCCTAGGTTTAATGCACCCCGAACGCATTGAGCAGGATGGGAAAAAAGGATGGATGATCGTGCATGTCTGCAACAAGTGTAAAAAGACGATCCCGAACAAAGCTGCAGAAGATGATTGCATCATTGAATTCATGGAGCGCAAGAGCGAGATTGATCGGGCAAACATGTGATCAGTGAAAGTGGTGAACGGTCATCCACTCTCACGCCTTTTCTCGGCATTCTGCAAGCCTGAACACCAAATGTCGTCATCAGAAGTTCTTTCAAAAAATCGATCATGATATATAAATGTGTTCATGTTTCAGCCCCAACGCAAGCGGTTGTAGAGGGGGGTCTATTGCGAACAAAATAGGTGATCATCTATTGTCTGATCCTCATGAAGTTCTTCCTCTTCGTTTGTGCCTTCGGCGTGTTGTTCATGACTATGTGATTCCTGAACGTACCTCGAATGACACACATCAATATCGGCAGAGCAAAAATGCATTGTAAGTTATAGCTGTTTTTCTCGTCTTATACTCTGAGGTACTACGACCTCGGTTTTTATTTTTCCCCTTCTCCCATGCATACTTCTTCTCGGCCTGGTGAGGCAAATGTTCCTGCCATTATTTTATCAGTCGCAGTGCTCGTGCTCTGTTTAGCTGCTGCGTATTATCTTATCGCTGTACTCCCCACTAAATCTTCTGGTGAAAGCTCGTCGAGTGCATCATCTGTTTCTTCCATGATGAATAATGATGGAGCGATGACGGATGAAGCTTCGTCATCTTCTGTACAACTAACAGCCGAACAGCGCGCTGCATATGACGGCTGTATTAATGCTGCGACTGAGGCTCACACCCAACGATGGACTGCTGCCTGCCAAGAAAAACGGAACACGCAGGAAAGTTTGTTCCTCGCCTGCATGCAAGAAAAAAATGATGAAACCTATTGCCGAGCACAATTCGGCGGCTACGAAGATATTAATGCAACGTGTGACCTGGGCACTGTACGCATGGCAACGTTGAACGCTGGGTTCACAACAGCAAAGCTTGCGTGCAATAGGCAGTACGGCCTATAGGAACTACTGATTCTGAATATACTAAAAATGCCTCCTAGTGGAGGCATTTTTATATCCCTTCCTATTACATCTCTTAACTACACCCGCTTGTCGCTCCACAGTCCAAACACACCTCACAGCTACCGTTACGCTTCATTTTAACGCTACCACAGCCACCACACATCGAACCCGTGAATCCCTGCTGCTTAGCGATCTCCAGCTTGCTGGGAGCATCCTCAGGCTCTGCAGAGGCAATCACATCATTCACCGCAGTTTCGGTAGAAGCGCTAACGGTGGTGAAGAGCGTGTTCTGCATCGGTGTTCCTTCATCGACAACGGGCAAGCTCATCGCAAATGCATCCTTGCTCTTGCTACCGTCGCGGTAGGCCTTCTCCACCAAGTCATGGTTGTGGTAACGCATCGCGCCTTCCTTAGTAAGGAACTTGAGTGCGAGCCAACGACCCATGTAGTCCATCAACGACTTCACCATGGGAATCTCTTTGTTGCTGGTCATACCCATTGGTTCGAATCGAGCACCCACAAGTTTGTCGCAGAGAATCTCGAGTGGCACACCGTACTGCAAATTCATGCTAAGAGAGAGCGCGAGCGTGTCCATGACACCGCTGAGGGTAGAACCTTCTTTGTTCATCTTGATGAAAATCTCCCCTGGAGCACCGTCTTCATACATACCAACGTGGATGTACCCCTCGTGGCCAGCAATGCTGAACTTGTGCGCGATTGCCATGCGTTCTGCAGGCAACTTTCGACGACGAGGCATTTCTTTAATCACAATCTTCTCGACGATTCGCTCAACAACCTCTTTCGCAGTTTCTTCTTTTTCGTCTTTGTCCGACTTGTTGGACAAGGCTTGACTCATTTTGGATCCATCACGGTAGAGAGCATTGGCCTTTACGCCCAGCTTCCAGCTAAGGAAGTATGCCTTCTTGATATCTTCGACCGTCGCCTCGTGTGGCAGGTTGATGGTCTTGCTGATTGCACCAGAGATAAAGGACTGGGCGGCTGCCATCATGCGAATGTGTCCTTCGGCAGCGATAAAGCGCTGTCCAATCTTGCCGCACTTGTTAGCACAGTCGAAGACTGCCAAGTGTTCGTCTTTAAGGCCTGGGGCTCCTTCTACCGTCATGTGACCGCAGATTACGACGTTTGCTTCCTCAATCTGCTCCTTGGTGTAGCCAAGCGTGCGGAGCAAGTTAAAGTTCGGGTCATTCATCTGCTCCTCGGTAATACCAAGGCGCTTGAGTGTGTCATTGCCAAGCACCCACTGGTTAAAGGCGAAGCCAAGTTCGAAGACGGCTGGCAACTGCTTTTCGATCTTCGCAATATCTTCGTCGGTAAAGCCCTTATCACGCAGCCCATTGCGGTTAATGTGCGGCGCACCTTCTAAGCTAAGCGTACCCATGATGTACTTCATCAGGTCTTTCACCTGTGCCTCGCTATAACCAAGTGCAACGAGCGCTGGTTCCACCGATTGGTTGGCAATCTTCATGTATCCACCACCGGCAAGCTTCTTGAATTTTACGAGCGCGAAGTCTGGCTCAATACCTGTCGTGTCACAGTCCATCAAGAGTCCAATCGTTCCGGTTGGGGCAATCACTGTCACCTGCGCGTTGCGGTAACCGTGCTCTTCCCCAATGGCAAGTGCACGGTCCCAACACTCCTTCGCAACTTCCAACAAGTAAGTTGGAGTCTCAGTTTGGTCGAGCCCAACAGGGAGCACGTGGAGGTCTTCATATTCCTTTGCAGGGGCGTCGTAGGCAGCACGGCGGTGGTTGCGCATGACCTTCAGCATGTGGTGACTGTTCCTGTTGTAACCAGGGAATGCACCAAGTGCGCGGGCCATCTCCCCAGATGCTGCGTAGGACTCACCGTGGAGAATAGCCGTGATCGCACCACAGATAGCGCGACCCTTGCTGGAATCGTAGGGAATACCCATGCGCATGAGCATCGCACCAAGGTTTGCATACCCAAGTCCGAGTGTGCGGTAGCGGTAGCTAAGCTCTGCGATTTCTTTGCTTGGGAACTGCGCCATCAACACGGAGATCTCTAGCACAATGGTCCACAAACGCGTTGCATGCTGGAAGCGCTCGACCTCGAATGTGCCATGCTCGTTATCGTAGAACTTAAGCAAGTTAAGTGATGCAAGGTTACACGCAGTGTTATCGAGGAACATATATTCGCTGCAAGGGTTCGATGCATTGATACGTCCATCCTCTGGGCACGTGTGCCAGTCGTTGATGGTGGTGTCGTACTGGACTCCAGGGTCGGCACACGACCATGCGGCATAGCCGATTTGATCCCAGAGTTCACGAGCTTTGAGCGTCTTACATGGTGCTGGTTCACGATGTTCCTTTGCAGCCTTGCGCTTCTCGGTACGCCAATACAAGTTCCAATCACTGTCGCGTTCGACGGATTCGAAGAACGAGTGAGCGATACGAACGGAGTTGTTGGAGTTCTGACCAGAAACCGTTGTGTATGCCTCTCCGTTAAAATCGCTGCTATAGCCCGCTTTTACGAGTGCTGCGACTTTCTTTTCTTCATTCACCTTCCAGTTAATGAACTCTTCGATATCTGGGTGATCCAAATCGAGACACACCATTTTTGCGGCGCGGCGTGTTGTACCACCGGACTTAATTGCACCTGCGGCACGGTCACCAATTTTCAGGAAGCTCATCAACCCAGAGCTTTTGCCACCATGGCTGAGTGGTTCACCGTCTCCACGCAAGTTACTAAAGTTTGTTCCTGTGCCGGAGCCGTACTTAAAGAGCCGAGCTTCGCGGACCCACAGATCCATGATGCCACCTTCGTTTACCATGTCATCGTCGACAGATTGGATGAAACACGCGTGTGGCTGAGGATGTGTGTACGCGTCTTCGCTTTTGCGAACTTCACCCGTAACAGGGTCACAGTAATAGTGGCCCTGCGCTGGCCCCGTAATGCCGTATGCGTAGTTCATACCAGTGTTAAACCACTGAGGACTGTTTGGGGCAGCCATCTGGTGCACCAACATGTAGCTAAGTTCATCTTCGAATGCCTGAGCATCTTGTGTCGTTGCAAAGTAACCATACTTCTCACCCCAGAACCTCCAGCAACCGGCCAAGCGACGCACCACTTGCTTAACCGATCGCTCTGGTCCAGTGACAACGTTCCCCGCCTCATCTTTGATGAGGTTTCCATCTTTATCGCGCTGAGGGACTCCTGCCTTGCGATAATATTTACTCACAACGATATCGGTTGCGACCTGACTCCAGTCTGCGGGAATTTCTGCATTCTCCATCTCGAACACGACAGATCCGTCTGTGTTCTTGATACGACTCGTACGCATTTCGTATTTTACTTCTTCCAACGGATCGCTCCCTGGTGTCGTGAAGACACGCTGCACCGACAACCCCTTCCCGACTTGCGGCAATGTACCCTCTGCATCGAGTAGTGATTTCTGAGTAGAGACGTCTTGGGCGGAAGCAGTAGGGTTCATACGAGAGGAAGAAGGAAATGACAAGAAAAATACACGATGTAGTGTCTATCGGAGTGACAAACCCCAAGATATTGGACTACCCCCTTCTCTTCAAGAAATCATCAGCAGGAATTTCGGGGGTGTCAACGAAGGCTTGGAGACGACAAAAACGCCCCTAAATGTTAGGAAAAAATGCATGTCTACAACATGTTCAGGCGGGAGTGAAAAGGGGAAACAGGACGAGCTTCATAGCTGCTTAGCTGCCTAGCTTCTTAGGAGGGTTTTTTGGCTCTGTGAAGACAGTAATAGACCCTATAAATGCGAAAATGGGCTAGTTGCTGAGAGCGTCAAAAATGTGAAGGGACCTAAGCAGCTATGAAGCTTACGAAGCTAAGAAGCTCGGATTAAAAGATGACAGACGCATCTATCTCATTAGACTGCCCCTATGCAGACTCCACTTATCACCATCATCGTCGCAGGCATGAATGAGCCTAGTAACAGCAATCGCCTGGCAGACGAGTTTATTGAAGGGCTAAAAACAGTAGAAGGAGTGATATTCGAAAAGATTCGCCTCAAAGAATTATCCCTCCATCACTTCACGCTCAGCGACTACAGCGAGGAATCGTGCGAGCCCGATTACCTACGCATTAAAACGCTCATCCAAGATTCCGCCGGAGTGATCTTCGCAACTCCTATCTGGAACTTCTCCGTCCCCTCTCATCTAAAGAATCTTATTGATCGCATGGGAACATTTGGACTCGATAGCGCCACTCATAGCAAAGGCCAATTCAAGCAAAAGCCTTTTGGTCTTATCTATACCGGGGGTGCACCCATGATCGCCTGGAAAGCTCTGATGTACCTGACAACACTGCACATCGCAGAAGCGCTCAAGTATTACGATGGAAGTATCGTACTGCGTCACTTTGAACCCAAGTGTGTCCTTGGCCGCGGCAAGTTTGGCCTCGTTGTCGACCAACGACCCAAAACCTTAGGGCGCATGCGAAAGGATGGCGAACGCTTTGCCAAGATCGCCAAAGCCTACGCAGAAACAGGAGCATTACCGCTTAAAAACAGGTTGTGGACCAAATGGTTTGAGTTCCTCTACCGAGTCGGTAACCGCATCATGTATCCGATTAGTACAATGCAGTAAATAAACTATTTAGATGATATTTATTGCCGTATATGATTATTGACATAATTAATTAATGTTATAATATATCATATAGGTCATTGAATTCATCGGTGATGTACTTGTTTCCCTATCGGGAGACAATTACCGGAAGAATTCGCATTTCTGAAAGGACCTGCTCATGTTTCGAATCGCCATGTGTGTGATGTGCCTGTGTCTGACGACTGTCTCCTTTGGTGGAGAAGTTCTGCTGCGCGCCGTGAAGGCGGATGGAAAGACGATGAACATCGTCTGTACCATCGAGGGCGACGGCCCGACAAACGAGGCCGAGATCATCGAAGCCTTGCCTCACCTCGACCCCGAGATCGACATCTCCAAAGCCGACGTCACGAAGGAGACGAGTTCAGGAAAAATCACGATCAAAGTGCCATCGAAAGTGCCTGCGTTCAACATGGTCGAAACTGAAACCCGGTTGTTTGCCTTCGCCGGCAGCAAGGTCATCGAGCGACATACTCGGACCTACAACTTCATCTTCAAAGAAGGAGAACCCGACGAAGTCGAAACAACGAAGCAGTTGGAAGCCTTCATCAAGAACACCGTGAAGTTACGGGAGACGGAACGGTCCATGTGTCTCCGCTCTCCCGCCTCCGCGCAAGCCTACTCCGTCGTCTTGAGTTTCGACTCAGACGCGAAGAAGTAACCGTCACCGATCCACACTGACCTTGAAGCCCCGTTCACACGAACGGGGCTTCTTGATGCCATGAATAAGTCGATCAAATGTTTGCTATAAAATGAAATGCCACCTAAGGTCAAGTTCTACCTATTTCCCCATTTCACTATGTTTACATTCGAAGGTGAAGAAGAAACAACACCAGCAGCTCCAGAAGCTCCAGTCGAAACACCAGAAGCGCCAGCTGCCTAAGGTACGTAAGACCGGAGGGAAATCCTCCGGTTTTTTTATACTCGTGCTATAGTGTCGCCTCTATGTTTACGGGCATTGTTGAAACAACGGCATCTGTCCTGCAAAAAAACGATACCGGTCTTACACTGGAGCGACCGTCGATATTTACCGATATTACGATCGGTTGCAGCATCACAGTGAATGGCGCATGTCTTAGCGTCATTCGATTCGATGACGCATCGATGTCGTTTGATATCGTCCCGGAAACATGGGCCCGAACAAATCTTGGAGACCTTGCAGTGGGGAGTAAGGTAAACCTCGAACGTGCGCTTAAGGCAGAAGGACGATTCGAAGGTCACATTGTGCAGGGACATATCGAAGGTGTTGGCACTGTGACATCATTCGAACAACCAACGGACAGCCCATGGGCAACATTGAAGATTGAACTCCCATCAGAGATTTCACCCTACGTTGTATTTAAAGGATCGATCGCGATCAACGGTGTATCACTTACCGTCGCAGCGATTGATGGGAACTTGTGTACCATCGCACTCATTCCCCACACACTTGAAGTAACAAATTTAGGAGCACTAGAAATCGGCAGTCGTGTGAATATTGAGACGGATATTTTGGCACGCTATATGGAATCGATTCTTGCCAAACGCACAGCATGAAAGGACTGACACCTACTGATCTACCGGCTGATATTGACCCTACATGGACAATCGGAATTGTGGCTTCTACGTACCATAAAGAGCATATTGATCGGATGGTAGAAGGAGCGACGGAACTGTTCACGCAGGCAGGACTCCCTGCCGCAAACATTCGCGTGTATCACGCACCGGGTTCATTTGAAATTCCACTGATCGGTTCCGCACTCGCCAAGAAAGATGAAGTCGATGCGATGATTGGCTTCGGCATTATTATTGAAGGTGACACACATCACGCACGACTGCTGGCAGACTCTGTCACAAAAGGAATGATGGATATCCAGGTACAGCACGCACTCCCCTTCGCATTTGAAATTTTGTATGTGAATAACTTGGAACAAGCGATTGAGCGAACACAGGGAAACTTGAATAAAGGAAAAGAGGCAGCGCGCGCAGTGCTGCATGCGCTTGCAGAATTGAAACGGATCAAGTCCGCTTAAATGATTGAATCGATAGTGCTACGCTCCAATTATGGATTTTCAACCACTGCTTGAAAAAAAGGTAGAAGAGCTCTTTGCAAAAGACTCAACGGGTCACGATATGGCGCATTTGCAGAGAGTCCGATCTTTGGCTCTCCATATTCAAAAATATGAAGGCGGAGATGCTCTGATTATTGCAACTTCAGCTTTGTTACATGACATCCACCGATTAATGGAAAAAGAGCGTGGATCATATTGTCCGCCAAATGAATCACTCCCAACCATCCAAGCGATACTTGATGAAGTGTCATTTCCTTCGGAAAAAATTCCGCATGTACTACACTGCATCGAACTGCACGAAGAGTACGGATTTTCCGAACAAGGGAAAACGGCACAGGATATTGAAACGCTCATTCTTCAAGATGCTGACAACTTAGATGCTATTGGTGCTATCGGCATCGCGCGAACATTCGGATTCGGAGGCTCATACGGCATTCCATTCTGGAAACCTGAACTTCCGTTTGACCGAGAACACTATGATGAATCAGCACGTGATCCCTCGGTATTACATCATATTCACAGCAAGCTCCTGAAACTCAAAGGTAATATGAATACGGAGACTGCGAAGAAAATGGCTGAGGAACGCCATGCATTCATGCAGACATTCGTCGATCAGTTTATGAATGAATGGAATGGTGTGCGCTAATTACTGCCTCCCTAAATATTTCTGTAAGGGTGAGACAGGTGGCGGTGTAACTGGCGACTCTTCTGGGGTTAGAGGAGATGCCTGTTCTTTGGCCGGCTTTGCATCCACGTGCATACGATGATGACGATGGGTGTTAAGGACGGTGCGGTATCCTCCTTCGCCGTTTTCGAGGAAGCTTGCAACGCGTGTGACCGTTGTAGTTGAGGCTCCCGTCTCAGCCGCTACCTGGCGGTAACTGAGGCCTTTAGCAATTAAACGGGCAACCTCTAGACGTTCACTCATGGCTTGAAGCTCACTGAGCGTGGCGATATCACGGAGGAAATTCTCGGTCTCCGCTTCTGTTTTACAACTACGAATAGCAGCAACCAACCCCTTAAACCAAGGTTCTTTTCGCCATGCATCTTCGGTGAATCGTCGTTTCATGTAGGGAGTATAGGCCTCGGCTGTATTCATTCAATGAAACAGCCTGAATTCGCGTAGAGCGATGTTTTAAATGCCGTAAATTGCTTATTTGAGCCTTTATTTTGAGCCCAATTCTTAATTAATATTATGCAACTTATTGTAAATAATACAAAATTGTTGTATAATATTATCAGTGATACACATACAAACACCAAACAAGAACCCTGTTTCTGCGCGGCATCATCTATTGCGTTTGCTTGGGGTCAACCTGAGTCTCGCAGTCCTTTTGTGCTTACAGGCAGGATCGGTCCGCACAAGCCCTACAACTAACACCGCGTGGCTCATTCAGCGTACACCTGCAATGACCGAGGAGCTTCACGCTGCAGCAGAAGCATCGTCCTCGGCAGTGCCCATGATAACAGTGGCATTGGATGACAATATCTTGTCGATTGTCCCCTACCTTCAGGAATCATCTCTACCCTCGGGCAATTCTATGAGCGAGTTACGACTCGCCACACCAGTGGTGGAAGAAATTTCTTCTGCATCCTCTGAGTCCCCTGAATCATCCACATCGGTCGCATCCTCCGACGTCTCGGCCTCTGCATCATCGGCATCTATTCCGTTAAACCCAATTCCTGGTGCATTCCCTGCATTTGATCATGCAGTTTCACCCGTACATCGCACACCTAACTGGGGGGCAATGAAAACCCCTGCAGAATGGAATAGGTCGTACAAGCAGATGGGTGAAAAGGATTTTGTGCAGATCCCTGCATATGACATGCGTACATTAATGACACCACTCGAAGTGCTTGCAAAAACACGCGATGAACCCGAGACCGTCCGCATGATCACGGCAAAGCTGTATTACTCCACCAGATACTTTGGAGCCTATGACTTAGATAGCGGAGAGTTTAGCGCTGTGCACCCCGGTATCGACCTTAAGCTCGCAGAGGGTACACCCATTGGCTCTGTCGCAGGTGGTCGTGTACACGATGTGCGCCATGAAGAGAAGTCGTTGGGGCTACATGTGATTGTCGAGCACCGCACAAAGGATGGGCAGACATTCTACTCGATTTATGGACACTTGGACCAAGCATGGGTCGCAAAGGGTGATGATGTTATCCCAGGAACCGCTATCGGTACGGTAGGCATGACAGGCAATACCAGTGGACCCCATTTGCACCTACAAATCGACCTTGGCGAACCAGATGAGCCATATCACACTGTCTACTGGCCAAATGCTGTACCGGGAAGCAGTGAAGCCGCAGAACACTCCATTAACCCTGTTACATTTATTCGCACCTACGCTTCGGAGTAAGAATCCTAGAAGAATAAAAAACGGCCCCGTCCCGCAATTGCGAGAGGAGCCGTCTTTCGTTTTATCGAACTTTTATTTCTGCGTTACAGCTTCATCCTTCTTAACGATGTACCCCTTAGGAACACCTACAACCTTCTTCTTTCGATCGAAGGTGAAGTACATCTTGAGGTCTGGGTGATACCACAAGTTAGCTGTGTGGTAATCGCTGCAGTCACGCGCAATACCATCTTCGTCCTTGTCTGTGTTGGCGCGAATATCCTGGAGTGTAATCTTGCCTGTTAGACACTTGTTCCACGTTTCATTACTCGACACAGGGAAGCCATGAATGTTGACATTAAATGCAACCGGCTTGGCCGGGGCTTTTGCCTGAGGAATTTCTTTTACACAAAGCGTGGAATCCTTCAGCGCATCAACAAGCATCTCCGCATCACGGTTTAAGATGGTGGCAAGATACCCTGCAATCCATTCAATAACACCGTTACCAGCGTCATCTGGGAGGGACTCCTGCATGGCGCAGATGACATTTGTTTCCTCGCTGGAGAACGGAACGTCCGATGCACCTCCGAAGGCTCCCGGGGCAATGGATCCAAATGCGTTACCCGTTACGAAGTTTGCGATATAACTCAACCTCTGCGTTCCACTACCACGGTTCGTTCCTGTTCCTACATCTTCTTCCGGTTCATCATCATCCAATCCTGCAATATCATCATTTGTAATGGTGCAGGAGTAGGACATTCCGATTGCAAGTGTAATAGAACCATCTGCCGCACAATCACCGGTGAAGGTTGTCGTGTGGAAGCTATCTCCGATTTCACTAACAGTGTATGTACCAGCATCAAAGCCAGCCTGTACCCCACTAGTAACGGAGTAGCCATCAACGAACAGCGGATAGCCCGCTACGACGCTGGTGTTGTCTGTATCATCGTTTATCACGATTTTTGTAACCGTGATAAGAGGCTGGATATCATCATTAGTGATCGTGCAGGTCTTGGTCTCACCTGGCAAAATCGAACCGGAACAATCGGCTGAGTATGAAGGCGTGTAACCGAATACCACGTCTTCCGTTACATCGTATGAACCTGCATCGATCGTCACATCAACTCCCGTGTCTGAGCCGGCAAACGATGATTGATCAGGATTATTGCCGCTCACATACATCGTAAAGTCGGATGCAAGCAGTGTCCCACCGTTGTCATTCACGACATCCTTGATGACAATGATGTGTGCTGGCTTATCGTCGTTTGTGATGTAGCAAGTGGCATTCTGTGCAAGGGATAATACGATGCTGCCACTGCCATCACAGTCGCCTGTAATGACGTCCTGGTATTGCGAAGAGCTGTCCTCGCTCACAACGTGCGCACCGGCCATCACGACATTGGATGCACCAGAAGTCACAGGATTTCCATCAATGTAGAGCGGGAAGTCGGTAACAATTTGTACTCCACCGTTATCGTTCACCACCACCTTTGTAAGTGTAAGTGTTGGGGCGATATCGTCATTGGTAATAGTGCAAGACTTTGTCTCACCAAGTGCCAAGGTAATGGAACCATCGGATGCACAGTCACCTGTAATCGTGGCTGCGTACCCTGCATCGGTTGTCTCGCTGACAGTGTAGGATCCAACGTTGAAGCCAGCCTGAACACCGCTGGTGACGGATACTGCATCAACAAACAAGGGGAAGTCTGCGACTACCTTTGTTCCGCCTGCATCATTTACTACAACCTTTGTAACAGTAAGGAGCGGCTGTATATCGTCATATGTAATAGAACATGTTTTCACATCAGCAAGGTCAACCGTAATAGAACCATCGGATGCACAGTCACCGCCGATGACCTTCGTGTAACCAGTTAAAGAAGTTCCATCGATCGTGTGAGCGCCGACCAATACTGGATTTGCCGCACCATCAACGACAGCAGATGTATCGATTGTTGGAGTTACTGCGGATCCTGTCATTGTTCCACCGTTGTCGTTCGTCACGCTGACAGTCACAGTAATCTGAGCGGAGATATCGTCGTTTGTAACGTAGCAGGTCTTGTTTTCACCAGGTAGTAAAGTGATTGTTCCGTCGACTGCACAATCACCCGTCCAGTCAGAAGGCTGATACTGAGGATCTGCTGTTTCACTTGCCGTGTGCAGACCGCCACTCAATGTGACAGGGTTACCGCTCGTGACGGAGTTACCATCAATGAAGAGGGGGAAGTCAGCAATGACCTTCAAGCCACCGTTGTCGTTTGTCACTTGCTTGACCAGTGTGAGTGTTGGAGCAATATCATCGTTCGTGATGGTGCAGGAGTACGTGTTGTTATCGGACATAGTGATAGAACCATCTGGGGCACAGTCGCCGCTGACGGTTGCTGCGTAGCCGCTATCTGCAACTTCACCAATCGTGTACGTGCCGGCAGCATAACTGTTCTGCACGCCGCTCGTGACGGATGTCGCATCCACTTTAATATCAAAGTCTCCTACAACTTTCGTTCCACCGTCATCGTTCACCACAACCTTAGTAACGGTGAGTTTAGGATCAACGGATACAACTGTTGAGTTCGCAAATGTACAGGTCAGAACATCTCCGGCATCAAGATCGAAAGATGCAGTGGAAGATCCCACGTTGCCCGATGTTCCTGTATCGGCTGTACAGGTGATGGTGTCCAGAGTCCAACCAACCTCACCAGACTGAATGGCAGAATAGGATCCTGCAGAAAGCACGAATGCCATGCTGTCTTCTCCGTTCACAGAGAAAGGACCCGTCATACCCGTGAAGTCGAATGCCTGACCCGGTGTATCCGGTGTGGTGTCTACTGCAACAATGGCAATTCCCTGTGTTCCGGATGCCTCGCCGTTACTTGGGTTATCGGTCCCACCAGTTCCAGTGTTGATATAGTCGTTTCCATTGCCTCCATTCAATGTATCATTACCAGTTCCACCAGTAATCGAGTCATCACCATCACCTGCTGTTACGTTGTTCGTTCCATTCCCAACATTGATGATGTCATTACCCGAACCAGTCGTCACAGTATCGTTTCCTGAACCGCCTGTAACGGTGTTATCCCCGTCACCGGCATTCACAACGTTTGTTCCATTGCCTGCATCGATCGTGTCATTATCGGAACCGGTTGTGATGGTGTCGTTACCCGAACCGGCTATGATCACATTCGTTCCATTGCCTGCAACGATAACGTTTGTTCCGTTACCGCCATCGATCGTGTCATTGCCATCATCCGTAGTGATCGTGTCATTGCCGGATCCGCCGGTCACCGTGTTGTTGCCTGAGCCGGCATTCACGTTGTTGGTGCCGTCTCCGGCATCGATCCAATCATTGCCGCCGTCGGTCGTGATTGTGTCATTATTGGCTCCTCCACAGATCGTATCGTTCCCGCCATTACCATTGATGGTGTCAGTTCCACCTCGCCCCACGATGACATCATCACCAGCCGTGCCGTTGATCGTCTCACCTCCGGTGGTACCGACGATTGTCGCATCTAAACCATTACAAGTGAAAACCGTATAATCAACGACAACTTCCGCATACGTCACACGGGCAGCATCGGCATCATTCAATCTCACACCGAATCGCGAGGTCCACGCATTCACCTCCGCCGCAGTCCAATCGGAGCTTGTGAATGGGTTCGTATTCCAGGTCTGGCTTGCCGTTGAATAGGAAGAGCCTGCCGTCTTATTTGATCCTTCATCGTAATCAGCGCCCCCCGTTCCTTTTTCGACAAACAAACGAATGGCGGAATTGGAGCCACCATCTCGCTTCGTCCTCACGTTCAGCGTCACGGAGTTAACCACTGCTCCCGGGGAAATTCCTGCATTCGCAAAGACGAAGCTCTGCTTCTCACCATTTGTGGATTCCGAAATGTACAGCGTGTCGCTGTCATCCGTTGCAATCGCCGCAACTTTTGTGCCGCTGTTTGCAACCCACTGATCAAAATTTCCTACGCTTATCGCTGCAAGAGACGTTGTTGTTGCAGATGCAATCTGCGAAAACAACGGTGTTACTGCAAGCAGTGAACTTAAAACAATATTTGATGAAAGCACCGAGAGAGAAAGCTTCGATGCCCTCTTTCGTGCGGCAGTAACGCTCTGCGTCATAAAGTTGGTGGGTAAGAAGAAGAAAAGAAGAAAGGTCACACTATATACTGCTTTAGACCTCCAAAGCAACAGTATTCTGCCTCATAACAACTCATATCACCTAATTCTCGGCCTTGACACAATTACTAGACAAAAAGACGGTCATAAAATGTGATCACTATTTAACCCTACAGTGTCACGCCTTCTTCACTTTTCGCTTCCAGTAGATCCACGCTATGACTACGACAATAAGTACGGCGATAACGGCTTGGATAATCGATTCAATGCTATCAAAACCCTCTACCAGGTTGTGGAGTGCTGCAATGCCCGTAAAACCGACGTAGAGATAAAAGAAGTCGCGAACGATGGTCCCAAAGAAGGTAGAAACCAAGTAGACCCGCATCGGGATCTTCACGAACCCACAACAAACGGACACGACGGCACTCGACATAATAGGAAGTGCACGCAAGAAGAGGAGAAGCCATAAATCCTTCCATCCTCCGTTTAGGCGCTTTCCAAGGGTTTCTACTTCTGTATGTGTGACACCAATAAACTTCCCAAATCGACCAACCAAGATCGTTTCAGCTTTATCCGACACCATATAGACCAATACCGCACCAAGCGTCTTTCCTGCTGCTCCAATTAATGAAAGGACCAACAAATACCACATCGCTTTCTCTTGGGTTGATGCGATAGAACCAGTCACCGTCATGACAATCGGCGATGGAATAGGTGCGAGAACTTCTTCTATAAAAGAGCCTGCAAAGGTAAAGAGTTCCAACGGAACATCTTTGGCCCAAGAAATAAGAGATTGTGTAATGGAGTCGAACATAAGAGGTGGACCGCAGTATAAACAAGCAAACAAAAAAAAGCACCCGCGTTCGATGTGAACGCGGGGCCTTGGTCTTTTCACTCACACTCTCGGGGCGCGGCTTAATTCTTGCCTCGCCATTTGATTTGATCGTACTGACTGCGATACCGCGCACGACCACCGACTGATGAAGAGCCACCGCTCACCGGTTCCATGCTCATAATGGGGCCATCAGGAGTGTCTTCGACATACACATCAGCAACTCCTTGCTCTGGCCCGACCGGAATCTCACCGCCGCAGTCTTCGCAGCCAACAGACGGCGTCACAGTCAACAGCCCCACTTTCTTCTTGGCGCTCATAACCTTCCCTCCCGTGAAAAGATCGCTCGACCACCATGGACGCTCCATGGGAATAGCGGCATTATAATAATTCTTGTCTAAAAAGACAGATATAAAGAACCTACGAAACGCCCACACCAAAAAGAGCCCTAAAAGGGCTCTTAGAGGTACTAATTCAAGTATTAACCGTTGCTTCGTGAGATTGCTGTCGAACCTGCGCGGGAGGCAATGATTTCATCAGCAACGTTCTTTGGCACTTTGGAGTAGTGGGCTGGTTCCATGGAGTAGCTTGCGCGACCCTGGGTCATGGAGCGGATGTCGGTTGCATAACCGAACATAGATGCGAGTGGGACTTCGGCAAGCACAACCTTCGCCATTCCACGGTCACTCTGTCCGAGGATCATACCGCGGCGGGAGTTAAGGTCGCCCATCACGTCACCAAGGAAGTTTTCTGGAGTTACAACTTCTACCTTCATGATTGGCTCAAGGATGGCTGGGTCAGCCTTCTTAGCCTGCTCCTGGAACCCGATAGACGCAGCGAATTTGAAGGCCATTTCGGAGGAGTCCACATCGTGGTAGCTACCGTCGAGAAGTTCGACTTTGACGTCCACGACTGGGAACCCTGCCTGGATACCGCGGGACAAGCCTTCCTGGAATCCCTTATCACATGGGGCAATGAATTCGCGAGGAATGCGTCCACCCACAACGGAGTTGATGAACTCGTAACCCTTACCTGGCTCCTGTGGCGTAAGCTTAAAGACAACGTGTCCGTACTGACCACGTCCACCCGACTGCTTGATGTACTTGCTCTCTCCTTCGATCTCGCGACCGATGGTTTCGCGGTACGCAACCTGTGGCTTACCAACGCTTGTCTCGACTTTGAACTCGCGACGCATACGGTCGACGAGGATATCCAGGTGAAGCTCTCCCATTCCGGAGATAATCGTCTGGTTCGTTTCATCATCTGTGCGAACACGGAATGTTGGGTCTTCCTCAGAAAGCTTCTGCAAGGCGATACCCATCTTTTCCTGGTCAGCCTTTGTCTTTGGCTCGATAGCAATGGAGATAACTGGCTCCGCGAAGGTGATCGATTCCAACAGAACTGGCTTTGTTTCATCACAAAGCGTGTCACCTGTGCGTGCTTCTTTGAGTCCAATAACCGCACCGATGTCTCCTGCCTGGATTTCCTGGATTTCCTCGCGGGAGTTTGCGTGCAAACGAACAAGGCGTCCGATGCGCTCCTTGTTACCAGTACGAGCGTTATAGACCTGTGTACCTGTTTTAAGAATACCGGAGTAGACACGAACGAAGGTCAAACGACCAACGAATGGGTCGGTAGCAATTTTGAATGCAATAGCAGAGAAAGGTTCGTCGTTCGATGGCGTGCGCTCAATCGGCTCTCCTGTATCAGGGTGTGTTCCCTTAATAGAAGGAACGTCGATTGGGTTTGGCAAGTATGCCGTAACCGCGTTAAGAACAAGCTGCACACCAATGTTCTGCAAGCTGGAACCACAGAGCACTGGGTAGATCTTGCTCTGGATAGTTGCAGCGCGGATACCGCGGAACAACTGCTCATCTGTCAGCGCGCTGTTCGTAATGAATTCGTCGATGAGATCATCGTTTGCTTCAGCAACTTTCTCCATCAGCACTGCACGATATTCCGAAACCTCATCAGCCATGTCTTCTGGGATGGGGATCTCCACAATGTTTTCACCGTGAGCACCTTCGAATTTGTAAGCCTTCTTCGCAACGATATCAACAATGCCAGAGAAATCACCTTCTGCACCGATCGGGAGCTGAATGGCAACAGCCATTTTGCTGAGACGGTCATGAATAGAACCGAGCGACATGTAGAAGTCTCCACCAATCTTGTCCATCTTGTTGATGAACGCAACACGTGGAACGCGGTACTTGTCGGCCTGACGCCATACAGTTTCGGACTGTGGCTCCACACCCTGGGATGCATCGAACACTGCAACTCCTCCGTCAAGAACGCGAAGACTGCGCTCCACTTCGGCCGTGAAGTCCACGTGTCCTGGAGTGTCGATCAGGTTGATCACGATTTCCTGTTCACCAACTTCCCCAGGGACAATCCCCTGCCACTTACACTGCGTTGCAGCGGCAGTGATGGTGATACCACGCTCCTGCTCCTGTTCCATCCAGTCCATGGTTGCTTCACCCTCGTGCACTTCTCCGATTTTGTAGTTCTTTCCCGTATAAAAGAGAATACGCTCAGATGTCGTGGTTTTACCCGCGTCGATGTGAGCAATGATTCCGATATTGCGTACGTGCTTGAGGTCCATGGTTCTGGGGATGGAAGAAATCAATAGCACGGGACTAGCCCGCGCATAGCCCGAGGACTATACGGAAGCAAACCCGTGAATGCAACGAATTTTAAGGTTCTAATCCCCTATTCGAGCCTTTTGTCGAAGAAGGCACGGCACAGTAGCGCCATCCGCCCATATACCTGCTTCATTCCACGCATAGGGTCCAACATTGGCATTCCTTGTGATGCCCTAGGTTCACGACATGCATCAATCAATAAAGCTACTTCGTCATGAATATGGTGATCCAGCTCTGCTGGCAACAGCCTGTGATACTGAAGATCACATTCCACATCCTCCATGACGCGTTCAAGTACCTGCACATTCCAATCAAGCACTGTATCACTATCAAGTATTACTCCTGCGTACCGAACTGCACGCTCTATCTCGACCGCAATTACCTGCTCCAAGAGCGCCGTATCAAAGCGCTCGACGTGGAATCCCGGGTGCGATCGTTCAAGGTGCATAAATGGATATGTGTGTGATAAATGTGAGACACTATTATACTCATCAGAATAAAATTGTCAATGGTCAAGCATCAAGATTTTGGCTTACCGTAGCGGTAAGTTTGGTTTACATTTACCATATATTGTGTGTTTAAAAACCCCACAGCACAAGAATGTGTACCGTGGGGAGAATGTCCAATCTCAATCGTATACATCAGGCCTGAGGGGCCTGAATATCCATTGGCTGAGGGGCGAAGACGCGAATGTTTCGTGGCATAATCTCTACGATGCCCTTGGAGCGCTTGAGTTCAAATGCATCGGGCAATGCTTCTTTGCATCGAATGGGATACACACGCATCTTTTCGCCAACAATGCCCATCAGCAAATAGAGCGTTCCCTTTTCCTCCGAAGGCCACGTATCTGTGATGACGTATGTACCTTCCGGCAGGTCATACACAGTGCGTGCAATAAGAGAAATATCAGGCGCGTGATACGCATCGTAGGCATACCTCGCGATCGTGCTTGTGAGGCACAATAGCGTTGAAATGCCACAAAACCACATGACCCACAGTGGTGCACACTTGGGCTTCGGCTGCTCTTCTTGAGCATCCACAGTGTCATCATCTGTTTTTTGTTCCGAACACATCGCTGTTCCTCCGCTAAGCCAAATTGTGAGAGATCGAACAAACTCCCTGTCACCGTGACAGGTCGCGTATCGTACTCTCGATGAATATTGGAGCAAGGTCGATTACTTAGCCAAGTGAGCGAAGGCCTTGTTAGCCTGCGCCATCTTCACGACGTCCTGCTTCTTCTTGATTGCTCCACCTTGCTCCGATGATGCATCAAGGAGTTCGAGGGCAAGCTTCTGCGACATTGGCATACCCTTGCGGTCACGAGCAGCGGTCAAGATCCAACGGATGCTGAGAGCCTGCTGACGGCGAGGAGTTACTTCGACTGGAACCTGGTACACAGAACCAGCAACGCGCTTAGGGCGAACCTCAACGAGTGGCGTGGCATTCAAGATTGCTTTGTTGAACACCTCCATTGGATCATCCTTCGTTCGAGTCTTAATGACTTCCAACGCATCGCTGAAAATACGACGCGCAACCGACTTCTTCCCCCGCTGCATGATGCAGCAGATGAATTTTTCGATATTTGGGTTACTGCCTTCGGGGATGTAGGACTTAACCTTGGTAGACATAATTACTGGGGATCAGAGATCAGAATGGCGGGTAGGAAGATTATTTAGCAGCTGCACCTGGCTTTGGACGGCGAGCGCCGTAGCGGGAGCGTCCCTGCTTGCGGTTACGCACTCCTTCTGTGTCTAGAATACCGCGGACAATGTGGTAGCGCACACCAGGAAGGTCTTTTACACGTCCTCCACGTACGAGTACCACGGAGTGTTCCTGTAGGTTGTGGCCTTCTCCCATAATGTAGGCCTTTACTTCGTGACCATTCACCAAGCGCACACGAGCAATTTTGCGGAGAGCCGAGTTTGGCTTCTTTGGGGTCATCGTCGTAACTTTTAGACACACACCGCGCTTGAATGGAGCGCCTTTCGGCAGGTCCACAGGGCGCATTTTGAGGGCATTCCACGTGTATTGCAGGGCGGGAGCCTTGCTTTTCACGCGCTTGCTTTTGCGTGGGTTACGGATGAGCTGGTTAATGGTAGGCATAATTTGGAGTGGCGGGATCTTAATGGACGGAATTACGGGAGTAAAGGGGATTCTTTGACTTCTAAGTTCGGGGTAAAAGCTGGATTAGTCCTTATTCTTGGCTGCTTCAGCCTCAGCTTCTGCCTCTGCCTTCAGTTCAGCGTGGCGAATACGGTAGATTTCACCGGTTGGGATAAGACGTCCGATGATCACGTTTTCCTTCAAACCGGCTAGCATATCGATTTTACGAGTAGTCGCAGCATCGACGAGCACGCGGATGGTTTCCTGGAAGGATGCACCAGAGAGCCAAGAATCGGTTGCGAGAGCTACGCGTGTGATACCAAGGAGTAGCTGCTCATAGGTTGCGACTTTGCTGCCCTTTACCTTGGCCAAACGCTCGTTTTCGTAGTCGACATCACCCTTATCTGCGACTTCGCCAGAAAGGAACTTGGTGTCACCAGCGTCGGAAATACGCACTTTGCTGAACATTTTGCGGACAATGATTTCCAAGTGCTTGTCGTTGATGGTCTGACCCTGGGAAGCGTAGATGTGCTGAACCTCCTGCACGATATAGTTCTGTACAGCGTATACACCCTTCTTTTCCAAGAGATCCTGGAGGTTGAAGTGTCCGATGTTCAATGGGTCTCCCAAGTTGACGTGGGAACCAGTTTTAACGGTGAGCGATTCACGTGCACCGAACTGGTAGCTCTTATCCTGGAGTGCACGGTGCTTCACGCGGATAACACCTCCCTCGATCGAGAGAACCTCTCCACCGCTCAGCGCGCGAACAACAGACTTGTCGTACTTGGACTTCGCAAGAATGGTGCGCTCCTCGACTTCGTCTCCTGCCTTCACAATCGTTTCAAAGCCTGCCTGCAGGTGGTGATGATCTTCTCCTGGGGTCTCTTCATTGACGAGCACCGTCGTCTTACCTCCCTGATGGCTTACCTTCACGATACCAGCAACGTCTGTGAGCTGAGCCGATGTACGTGGGTTACGTGCTTCGAACAATTCTTCTACGCGGGTAAGACCCTGCGTGATGTCGGCTCCTTCGGCGACTCCTCCCATGTGGAAGGTGCGCATGGTGAGCTGTGTTCCTGGTTCACCAATGGATTGAGCAGCAATGATTCCAACAGGCGTTCCGATTTTGACCGACTTGTTGTTACCAAGGTCGCGTCCATAACACTTCTGGCAGATACCCTGCTTTGTCTTACAGGTCATAATGGAGCGTACAGCGACTTCTTCGATCTTGTTGGCGTGCATCACGTCGATAAGGTCGGCGTCGATCTCTGTGTTGCGCTTGGCAATAACAGATCCATCAGCACCCTTAAGATCCACTCCGAGTGAGCGTCCGAAGATGCGGCTCTCGAATTTCTCTCCGATCTTTTCGCTGTCTTCCGTTGTAATAACGTGGATGTCTTTGGATCCACAGTCATCTTCGCGGATGATGATGTCTTGCACTGCATCGACCAAACGGCGGGTTAAGTAACCAGCTTCAGCAGTCTTAAGAGCGGTGTCGGACTTACCTTTGCGTCCTCCGTGTGTGGCGATGAAGTACTCGAGTACGGAGAATCCTTGTTTAAGGTTGGATTTAATTGGAAGTTCGATGGTGCGTCCGGATGGGTTGGCAACGAGTCCCTTCATACCTCCCAACTGTGTAACCTGTCCCCAGTTACCACGAGCACCGGAATCGATCACGTAGGTGATGTCGTTTTCTGGCTGTGTCAGGAAGGACTTGATCATCGCGTTGGATACAACGTTCTTGGTGTCGGACCAAATACGGATGGAGTGAACGTAACGCTCATCGGCCGTAATGATTCCCTTCCAGTAGTAGTTGTTGATCTGACGAATCTTTTCGTCTGCCTCTGCAACGAGTGCGTCGTACTCAACTGGAACCATGATGTCGCTGGATGCGATCGAAACTCCGGACATGGTCGCGAATTTGAATCCGATATCCTTAATGCGGTCAGCGAACTGAACCGTCTGATCTTCGCCAACAACTTCGAGTGCTTTTGCAACGAGCGTGGAAAGACCCTTCTTTGTAAGTGCCTTTGTAACGTGTCCGAGTTCCTTCGGCATTACTTCTTCGAACTTCAAACGACCAACGGATGTATCAATAATTTCTGTGCCAGAACCATCCATGGTTGGGACACGAACTTTGATCTTAGCTTGGATATCAACAACGTCGGAATCGAACGCCAAGAATGCTTCATCCGCATCGGCGAAGATCATGCCCTCTCCTTTCTTACCATCGTGCACCTGTGTGACGAAGTAACAACCAAGCACCATGTCCTGTACAGGGTTGATGATCGGCTCACCCGCAGAAGGCTTAAGTACGTTGCGGTTTGCAGCCATCAAATTTTTGGCTTCCTCTTGAGCTTTTTCACTAAGTGGAACGTGGACAGCCATCTGGTCTCCATCGAAGTCGGCGTTAAAGGCTGTACATGCAAGTGGGTGCAACTGGATAGCTAAACCTTCGATGAGTGTTGGCATGAACGCCTGGATACCAAGGCGGTGCAGTGTTGGAGCACGGTTAAGGAGAACGTGCTTGTTCTTGATCACTTCTTCGAGAATGTCCCACACCTCTTTGCCACCATCCTGGATGATGCGTTCTGCAGCCTTCACGTTGTGTGCAAGCTCGCGGCGGATGATGGTTCCGATCACGAATGGCTTAAAGAGTTTCATTGCCATTTCTTTTGGAAGACCACACTGGTTTAGCTTGAGGTGAGGACCAGCAACGATCACAGAACGTCCGGAGTAGTCCACGCGCTTACCAAGCAAGTTCTGGCGGAAGCGTCCCTGCTTACCCTTCAACATATCGCTGAGGGAGCGGAGTTTTCGGCGATCTCCTGCAGTAAACAGAGTCTTACCTCCGCGAGCGGAGTTGTTAAGGAGTGTGTCGACTGCTTCCTGCAACATACGCTTTTCGTTGCGGCAGATAACTTCTGGCGCACCGATGCTCATCAGCTTTTTAAGGCGTGAGTTACGGTTAATGACACGGCGGTACAAATCGTTCAAGTCGGATGCGGCGAAGCGTCCACCATCGAGCTGCACCATTGGGCGCAGGTCTGGAGGAAGAACAGGGAGACGCGTTGGGATCATCCATGTCGCATCGATACCTGCCTGCATGATGGAATTCACGAACTTCATGCGCTTCATGATCTTTTTAAGCTTCTGGCCGGACGAGTTTTCGCGCTCGGTCTGCAGCGTTGCTGCAAGCTCCTGCAAATCAATATTCATCATTACTTCGCGAAGAGATTCAGCACCTGTTCCTGCGCGGAAGACGTGTCCGAATTTCATGTTCATCTCGCGGAATTTAAGCTCGGAGAGCACAGATCCGGAGTGAAGTCCCTTCAAGTCATCCAACGCTTCTTTGTGGTTGGACTTCAGGGATTCCAAGCGCTCGGCTACCTCCTTATCAAGGGCGTCGATCTGTGCGCGAGTTGCATTGCTCTCAGCTAGTTGCTTCTTTGCCTCTTCATATTCGCGGGCGACCTGCTTTTTGCGTGTGTCCATCGATCCGCTGAGTTCCTTCTCTGCCTCTGCCTTTGCATCGTCGTTTACGGCAATCACGATATACGCGGCGAAATACACAATCTGTTCGAGTGTCTTAATAGGAAGGTCCAACAAGAGTCCGATACGGGAAGGACTGCTTCGCAGGAACCAGATGTGCGCGATTGGCACGGCCAAGTTAATGTGGCCCATGCGCTCGCGGCGGACAATGCTGCGTGTAACTTCTACTCCACACTTTTCACAAATAACACCCTTATAACGGATCCCTTTGTACTTTCCACAGAAACACTGAAAGTTCTTTGTAGGTCCGAAAATACGCTCACAGAAGAGACCATCGGGTTCTGCCCGCTGGGTCCTATAGTTCACGGTTTCGGCCTTCGTGACCTCTCCACGTGACCAACCGAGGATATCCTCGGGGCTGGCGACGGACAGGGCAACTGCGTCGAAGGAATCTGTTGCAGAAGTAGACTGGGATGCTGGCATACGAACGGTATGAAGGAAGTAGGGAGGAGAAGGATGTGCCCGTCGGGGCGTGAAGGTTAAAATGGCTTAAAATAGCGGTTTCGTGCACTTATTTTTACACACGAAACTCCGCCGCCCTCCGCGATCGTTCGTCTGAAACGTGCGTGGGACGCCGGAAATGTGCCCCAATTATACGAATTGAAGCTGTTTGGTCAAATTATTTTCTCCTTAGAACTTCTCCCACCCTCTATAAGGAGGGTAATAGCGATACATCACCGTCCTTTTTGCTCCATTTGCCTCAGTTTCCTGGGTTCTTGCAATCATACTGAAAGGATCATCTGTGAGATGCCCATAGAGGAAGTTTGGCAGGCCACTTGGGATTTTCACAAAGTCATCGCCATTTGTCCCAACAGCATCGAGCATCTGCTCATACTTAGTAGCCTCATCACGATCTTGAATGTGCGCTGCCATACTAGACTTCATCCATTTACCATTTGAAAGGAGTGTTTCAACCTTTCCTCCTACTTCTTTACGGATAAAGACATTTGAACTGAGCTTTTTATATTCCGTTAAAATAAGAGGGTTCGGATCCTTGTTCCATGTTCGATTTGGCTTGCCTGCAAGAATTGATTCCACCTTCCTTCTTTCATCTTTTCCATTTTTTTCTCCATCTAATCGTCTTAGTTCGCTCGTGATTCTTGTCAACCTAGTAGTGTGACTAGGATTAAGGAAAGCCTTATGTTCTGGAAGTTCCAGGACGCGCTTCTCTTCCTCGAGTGCCGACCTGTAGGCATCTGGATCGGCCCTTACCCCCTCAGATGCATTTTTAAGGAGTGCAGCCTCCGTCTCGAACTCTGCCTTATCGAGTTTTTTCTCTGGGGCTGGTGCTGGTTTTGCAGCCGGAGTTGCTGCAGGTGCACCTGCAGGAGTTTTTGGACCAAAAGCCTTTTCCCACATCGCTCCGATCTTCGCGAAGAACTCTGCAATTTTCATACCAATACCGCCAAGCCTGTTCAACATTGCTTCGGTCGTATTTTTTGGGATCGTTATTTTTCCTTTCTCCACGCTTGCTCCAAGCTGAACCATTAATTCTACTTCTTTATTCGCTTTGCTTTCATCACTTGTTGCATCGTATTCCTTTTGTGCCTTTTCTTCTGCTTGCTTACGAGATTTCTCTGCAGCCCTTAGGTGAAACTCACGTCTCTCGGCTTCTGTATTCCCCCGAGAAAGAAGTTCATCAGCTCCATCCTCAGGGTCCACATCGGACGATTCTAACTCATCTGTATCTTCGGTATCCTCATCTTCACCGTCGGGAATTTCTGCATCTTCCGGTGCATCAGCAAATCCAATCAGACGCTGTTCGCATATAGATGAATGATGAGCCGAAAAAAGAAAGAGGAGATCACGCATAGTTATGTAGTAAGAGAAGATTCGATTGATTCGAGTTCAGCAGCTTCTTTGCTTTTAAGTTTATGCTCGGTTTGGTGTAACGCATCACGTTTGTACGTATGGAGCTGCGCATTCCAATCTTCACAATTTTTCATAAAGCGCTTGTCATATTCCGCATATGCAACACTGTAGCGCGCAGCACGTGCAGCCCGCTCTTCGGGTGTTTCGTTGGCATACTTCTCTTTTAAAAGAGGAAGATTGTCAGAGAGGAGCTCAGGTTCAATATCCTTCATGATTGAGTCATACAATTCCGTCCCGCTTAAGACGGGAGGAGGGGCAATGCCTGCGGATGAGGTGGAATCAAACATGATTACGCTTGTTCCTTTTTAGCTTTTACGAGTGCGTCATTCAGCATACTTATGAACGCGGCGGGATTTTTGATGTTTTCGTTTCCATCAATTGCGAACGATGCATCGCCTTGCTGTTTGCTCATTACATCCAATAGCTCTGTATGAAAATCACTCACTCCTCCATTTGGATCTTTAATTTGCACCTGCAATTCATCGCTCCTACTAATGGTGATGTCTGCAATTTTTGCAGGCAGATCTTTAAATGAATTATTCGGTGCTGGCTTAAGCGTTGGCATCAACTGCTTCAGCTTTTGAACCTTAACATCCATATCCTTTGCCAATTTCTCTGCGATCGTTTTGAGTTTTTCGAGCGCTGCCAATTCAGCCACCGCGGTTGCCTTTTTAGTATTGGCAGCATCAAGTTGCGCTTGAATAGTTGGCTTGTCTACTGGTGCAGCAGCTGCCAAATTTGCACTAATTCTTTGAATATCGGCAGTGGCTGTTTGTACATCAGCCTCAAGTGACGGCTTTAATGCGGCATATCCGGTTGTTTGGAGCTTAGCTTTTACACTTGTTTCGGCAGGGTTATTCACAGGGCCAACAGGCGCCACATTAGGCGCTACAGGTTGACCGCTAATAGTACCCATCAAACCTGAGAATTTCTCCATCCATTTGCCGAACGCTGTCCCCATTTTACCTACCGCCCCACCAATTCTATTAAAATTCGCTTCTGTTACATCCGTAGGCAATGTAACAACACCTGTATCAGGATCTACCGAGACACCGAACCGAGCTTGGACATCGTGTGTGCGGGTTGTTCGCTCCTCGGGGGTAAGTGTACTCCAGTCAACCGAACCGCCTTTGCCATCGTCTAAAATGCTCGCCTGCGCATCAGCCTCAATTTGGGCAGGATCTGCTGGAACTGCATTCTTTGGACCAACTTTCGGTGCACGAGGTTGTACTGGTGCGCTTTTAGGCTTTGCAGGGAGCTCTGCATCCGTGATAGCACCCATGCGATGAAGGTCACGGAGCTCTTTCTGAGCATCCTGACTATCCTTTGAATCATATTCATTCATCCCAACTTCCGATCCATCCGACAATTGAACTTTTCCGTCTTTATAGCCTTTCATTGTGCGGGCACGCAGTTGAAGATTGCGAAGATCTTCATCGGTGACACCTAACTCCTGTCTCCTTTTTGCAGCTACTTCCTGGGCACTTTCCCGACGAGCTTCGCCTTGAGCCTCCGCATCTTCCGGTTGCTCCATTGCGGCAGGATCTTCCGTTTCTTGTGCATCAGTGTCTTCTACTTGCTCTTCTGTGTCTGGCGCTTCGGGCCCATTTTGAGCAAAGCACAGAAGTCTATGCTCGATATCTGTAACGAGTGAACCGTGCCGTAGTCGGAAAAATGTACGCATGGTTTTTATTGGTTAATAGAATTTTCAATTTCTTGGAGCTGTTCGATTTCATTTGTTTTTGCTTCTTGTTCGATGTACTGGATCGCTTCATGTTTGTAGTTATGCAGTTGCTGATTCCACTCATCACAATGCTGTTTAAAACGCAGGTCATATTCCTTAAAGGCAGCTTGATATCTCTTTGCCCGTGTTGTTCGCTGCTCAGCTGTTTCATTAACGCAGAGCGATTTAATCATCGGCAAATTTGCCGACAAAAGTTCTGGCTCAATGTGCCCCATAATCGAGTCGTACAACTCGTCTCCACTCACTAATGGTGGAGGCATGGGAGGGTCGATTTGGGTGTTTGTGGGTTCCGTCATAAATCCCTTAATTATAGCAAAATTAGGGATTTTGAGCAATATTTCAGGCTTCGTAGCACCCCATTTCTTTCAGCTGAATCAGTGTTGCAAATTCATATTTCCCCTTCCTATTCCATAAACGAGTTAATGCCATTAAATCTTCAAAAGTCCACCCCTTAATTGTCTCTAAATGCGCGTTGAACAGCTCTTCGAACTGGTCTGCCCGCTCGGGAACAATATGATTGAGTGCATCAACCAACCCAAGCGCTCGTAGCGGATGAATGTCTTTTGGGAGATGCTCGCCGGCATGGCGATGAATCAACCGCATGGCATTCACAATATGCTCTGCCTTTTTTGCATCGATCACCTCTTGTTCCACATTTAATCCGAACACGGAGTCTAAAATTTCATCACGATGTTCTGCATAGGGATCCTCTGGTTTTTCTTCGGATTCCTCTTCCCAGATTTCCTCTTCGGCACTTTCCAATATTGCCGCATTGAGACCCTGCACTGTTTGCGCTTTGAGTACATGGTGCGTGCCATCTTCCTTTGCGATATACGAAGGGCCTGCATGACCAATCGGGATAACGACACGAAATCCATTCACAAATCCCTGGAGCGCCTTTCCTGCACCATCTTGTATAACTGTAGGATTTTGAATCACCTCCTCTACTTTTTTTGCCTCTGCTTCTTTTGGCTTTGGCGCTGTCTCTGCTACTTTTTTCTCTTCTTTTACAGTAGCTGCATCTGCAGCAATTTTATCTTTTTCTGCAGGATCCTTTACCCCATCCGCCTTAGGTTTCTCTGCATCAGTCTTAGATTGCGGGGGAGGCGTCTTCCCTGCATCAGGTACTTCCGGTGGTCGCCGAGCGATAGAGAGTTCATCGTCTTCATAGACAACTCCCATCTTTGCAAATTCATCCTGACGAACCGTTTCGATAAAACTCTGGAGCATCGGCTCGGCAAACTCTGGTGGAAAGTCTTTGAACGCCACTGTAAACATGAAACGAATTTCCGATCGCTTGAGACGAATTGTCCTAGCAGGTGTTCCTCGCAGTACTTTTAGTCGATCCATTTGAACCTGCAGTTCACGTTCGGATTCCCGTACCAAATCTGCAATCAGCCTTTCATCTGCTTCACGCTGACGTTTAAATGCAGCAAGATCAATCGGCTTAATAGGCCTTCTAATAGCCCCTATCTGCTCTGCCATGGCTGCATCAGCTGCGATTGCCTCATTTCCTTCGCCATTCAGTAAGCGCTTAATAGTGAGTGTGTCGGTATTGCTGTTATACAACTCCTCGTTTGCATAGCGCTTATATAATTTTACAACGCGTGGATCGGGTAATTTTTTATGTAATTGCTTAAGTGCCGCTGCCTGAAACTGCGACCCAATTGTCTGAGAAGGTCTCATAGTCCACCCCCTCAGGCCATCTAATGGCTGAGTGCAAAACTCTAGTAATGCATCAAATTGTTCGGGGTCCTCCATCAGGTCATCAATTCTTTGTGGCCACTCTTCGGGTTCGGAACTCATTGCAAACATCACGTTCCGCTCCTCTTTCTGTTTTGCTTCTTTTGCTTTTTCCTTTTGAACAGACTCCGTCTCAATTGTCGTGAATCCCCCATCTTCATTAATCATATTATACTCGTATCCCTTCTTTCCCATTTTTCGTGCAATCACACGATCTTCTTTAGTGGGTGCGGAATATTCTTGGCCATCAACGTCTGGATACCATACGGCCTGTGATAATTCCCTCTCGCTAAGAAGCGCCCTTCCTTTTACCTGTTTTTCAAAGAGGAATGGAATTCTCGTTTTTACCGCATCCTGCTGATTCTGTAAGCGGGCTAACTGAGCGCGAAGCTGTGTTAGCTTTTGTGTCATTGAATGTAACTCTTGTGCTTTTTTTTGCCAAATCTCTTTGTGATGTGGACCTTCCCATGATCGTAACTCCTCTTGAGCCCTTCCAATTTCTTCTTCCCATTTTTGAATCTCAGATTTTTTCGCATCTACATTAAGAATAACGCCCTGCAATATGTTGCGTGCCTCCTGATCTTCCTTCTCTTGCAGATTTTCCGGAGACAAGACCTCACGGTCGGGCTGTTCCGGCAATGCATTTTCCGTAGGTTTGTGTGGTTGTTTGTCGTGCATGAAATGCAGGTATTCTGGCAATTATACCAGAAAACACTCATTTCTCCAAAGAATGAGTACTTCAGAACATTGGCTGTGCCAAAGTTATTCTTTGCTTTCGATGAAAAGTTGCTCGAATGAGCCACCAGACTTAGACAGCATTTCCCTCAAAGAGTCCAGCTCAGCATCCTTCTCACAAAGAGTAGAAGAGGCGTTCATGATTTTCCCTGGCTCCTTTTCTGTCGTTACCCCTTTGAGCCCCTGCAACGAAGCATGGAGCACAATATATGCGTCACATGTGTCGCATTTTAGCTGAAGCAACAAGAAATCATCGCCAGACAGGCGAACGCTGGGGAATTCTACTGGAACTTTTTCACCACACTGAGGACAACGCATCTGTTGTCGGATGCGCTGGATAATTTGATGGAGAGAGTGGGGGTCGAACTCCATGTGTAAGGGAATTGTACCATATTTCAGTCTGATTGCCAGAAAATGGGTGTAAAAGCTTGTTGTTTTTGCTGGACAGATTAACGTTCCATTTCCGTGAATACGCTGTGTCAAGCATGCTATGCAAGGGGCACGTTTTTCCTCTGTATCATGGTAGTATGATCAGCCCATGTCCTCGCTCCATGCACGCATCGCCGGCATCACCCTCGTCCTTCTTGTGCTCTGGGGGGTCACTGCCGTACGTGCTGGCGATAAAGCACACGACTTAGGGTCCATTGATATCGTCGTGGAACATGCAGACAGTGCAGCAGTTACACTTATACGAACCCCTAAGGGGCAGGGCCTTGCGGATATACGTAACGACGGAGAGGGCCCAATTGCTGTGAGTATTCCAGAAGAATGGGAACGAGATGAAGTACGCGGTGCTCCACTTGCTTCTATCACAGTAGGAGATGCGAGCCTTGGGTTTCGACGATGGGTTATTCCTTCTGGAACTATGGTAAGTTTTCGAATTAAGGAAACATGGAATGCATCAACTATCCGCAATGCATCAAAAGAGCCACTGCGGTTACGTGTGATTACGCTAGATTTAGAAGAAGAAACATCGGACAGCGATACATTCCTTATAACCGACACTCCCCTCTCCCTTTCGTTCTGATGCACATTCTCCCTATTCGCACACCGATCATCCGGCACGGTGATGGTATTGCCGACGTTCTTCTTAGGTCAGTAAAAATCCAAGACGGCGACATCATTGTGATTTCATCCAAGGCGATTGCGGTATCCGAAGGGGCCTCGATTAATTTACAAACACTTACACCTTCAAACGAAGCATTAAACTGGAGCGTAAAAACCGGACGGTCTGCCCCGTTTATGGAAGCAGTCCTACAAGAAACAACACGACTCCACGGCATCGTTAGAGGGAGCTGCCCCGGCGCACTACTAACAGAACTGCGACCGGAGGGTATGCGTACTGGGGTTATCTTGTGTCCGAATGCGGGGATGGATGAATCGAATATTGAAGAAGGATTAACAGTTGGGTGGCCCCTGGACCCTGTAAAAAGTGCCCAAAATCTACGCAATACTCTGCAGGGAAGTGCTTCTGTTGGCATCATTATCACCGATTCCTGTTGTACACCGCGCCGATCTGGCGTCACCGCTTTTGCTTTGACCGTCGCAGGATTCAACCCCTTAAAAAGTGAAATCGGAAACCTCGATTTATTTGGTAGAGAACTTCATGTGACCGTCGAGGCTCTTGCAGATCAGCTATCCACTGCAGCAAATATGATGATGGGAAATACGAATCAATCAATACCTGCAGCGATCATTCGTGACCATGGAATACAGCTAAATGATTATTGTGGATGGGTGGATGGCATCGAGCCGAACGACGATTTATTTTCCGCTATACTCTAACCCAATGCCAGTCCCTTCGTATCAACTCCGCTGCACGTATAACGAACGCATTGCGAGCGGCATTTACGAATTCCATTTTGAAAAGCCAGAAAATTTTTCCTTCAAAGCAGGACAGTTTGTATTATTTGATGTCGCACATATCGATAACTCAGCTGACATTCAAACGCGTGCACTCTCGATTGCATCAGCGCCACACGAGCAAGAGCTGATCTTTGTGAATAAACAGAAAGAAGGCGGACGTGCGAGTACATGGATCGAGAAAGTATTAAAGCCGGGAACGGAAGTACGAACACAAGGTCCTTTCGGAAACTTCCGCATGGATGCAGAGAGCGACAAGGATGTACTGTTTATTGCAACCAGCACAGGAGTCGCCCCCTTCCGTTCGCAGATTCTGGATATGATGCATGCGAACTCCACAAAAAAAATTGACCTCGTCTTTGGTGTCCGCAGTGAAGAAGATATGTTTTGGAAAAAAGAATTCGAAGAAATGGCGCAGAAGTATCCAAACCTGTTTGTACATTTTCCACTCAGTAACCCGACTGGCGATTGGAAAGGCCACAAAGGAAGAGTGCAGACCCTTGTTCCATTGATTGTGCCCGATATTACAAACCGCCAGATTTACATTTGCGGTAGCCCAGATATGACAAAAGAGTTAAAGCAGTTATGCCTAGAGACATGGCATGTAGAGAAGAAAGATTTGCATGTGGAGGGATATATTTAAAAAGGGGCCGAAGCCCCTTTTTGTTACAATGTTTAGAAGTATTAGTAGGAAGAATAACTCGATTCTTCGGAAGAAGAGGAAGAGGTATCGGACGATGAACTGGAAGTTGCAAATACACAGTTTTTCAATGTGCCGTTCATCTGCGTATTACTATCTTTGGGATACCCCGTACAAGCACCTCCTGCCTTAGCATCACACGCTGTCTTACTCTTTGCATCCTTAAAAGGAATGTTGAGGCAGAGCTGACCATAGTTATCTGACTTCTTATTGTGACAAAGCTTCTGACTTCCATCGTTACACTCGCAGGAACACATGCCTTTTACCAAACAAATCTCGGAACAATCTGCGTCTCCGTTTGGGCCTGCATCACATTCTTCGGCCCCTTCCATGATCCAGTTACCACATATTGCGGATGAAGAGCTTGAACTGTCGGATGACATTTCGGAAGAGTCAGAGGAATAGGAAGAAGACCAAGAGGAATCTTCAGAGGAAGATGATGAGCTTGAAGAAGAGGAATATGAGCCACAATCCATTGGACATGACGCGATACTTTCGGTGACTTCACAAATATAATTCCCACAGTATCCGTCAAATGTAATGGAAGATGACGAAGATGAAGATGATGAATAGGAGCCACAATCCATCGGACAAGAGGTGATCGTCTCGCTTCCATCACACATATAGTTGCCGCAATATTCATAACTTGAAGATGAACTTCCGTAAGATTGCGCAACCACCATTGCAGGTAGCATGAGGCCAGCCACGACCAATGACCGCATGAAAAAAGACTTAGTCATAAATGTGTGTAGGGAAGAGAAAAAGTACGCGGAGTATGCCTATCAATTTACATCTTTCAATGTCCAACTGGAGAAGTTTCTGTTTTCATCACACCTATAAACTCATCAAATAAATAATTCGCGTCTTCTGGCCCTGGTGTTGCTTCTGGGTGGAATTGGACCGAGAAGAATTGCCCACTTGTATGACGAATGCCTTCGACTGTTCCATCATTCGCATTACGGAACCACACATCCCAGCCTTCGGGCAATTCGTCTTTGACGGCAAAGCCATGGTTTTGTGACGTGATAAGACAACGCCTCTTCGAAGGGTCACACACAGTACCGTCGCTACAGATTACTTCTACACATGGTTGGTTCATTCCTCGATGACCGTACGGCAACTTAAATGTATCACCCCCAATTGCAAGCGATAGAAGTTGGTTCCCTAAACAAATGCCGAAGGTTGGAATTTCTTTACCGAGTGCAAACCGAATCTGCTCGATTGTTGTATCACACATCTTCGGATCCCCTGGCCCATTACTAATAAATACACCATCAATTTTTCCGCTGTGTGAAGCAAGATTGTAGTCCCATGGAACGCGCACAACTGTGACTCCCCTCTTCAGGAAACTGCGAATAATGTTGCGCTTCATCCCGCAATCGAATGCAACAATCGTGAGCCCGGCCGACTCCACCCCCTTGGGTTCGTACGTCACTGGCTTATCAATGCTTACTTCTGCGACGAGGTTCCGCAAGTTTGGGTCGTCGAAGCTCGAGAGAGGTAGATGAAAATTTTCCGCTGCGGCATCGTCTTGGAGAATTTTTCCAAGCATCACCCCTTCTTCACGCAATTTCTTGGTGAGCATGCGTGTGTCGATACCAGTAATCCCGGGGATACCATGGTGCTCCATCCAACGTTGCAAACTAGATACTGCTGCCTGGTGACTATACGTCTCACTTACCTGCGCAACGATAAGACCGCTTACCTGAATTTTTTCGCTCTCAAGATTTTTAGAAAATCCCCACTCGTTGAGTTCTTCCGAGGGCACACCGTAATTTCCGATCAAAGGATAGGTCGTTACAAGTACCTGCCCCCTAAAGCTTGGGTCGGTCATACTTTCTGGATACCCAACCATGCCGGTCGAAAAAACAACCTCTCCGTCGGAATCGACCGCGGCCCCGAACGATTGTCCAGTGAACCGTGTTCCGTCTGAAAGAAGAAGAGTAGCCATCAGGATCCATGGCAGAGTAGCGATCAAGAGTGAGTCAATCAACCTATGGATATAGCACGCGATAGGCATTCATAAAGCTTTGGCGCTCTAGTGCACGAAATCACTTTGTGTTTGACTCTGATGAAGTGGAATTGGAAGATGCCGAATGGCCGGCGTCCACAAAGACAAAATTTCACAGCAGGAACACCGCATAACCCGGTTAGAGACCCATACAGGCTTAATTCCCGCTTAAAGAGACTTGAAATACCGTAAAACGTTCCAAATGCATGTTTTAGAGATATTTTTTAAGACCCGATATATTTGACAAAGTACTATAATTGGTATATTTTAGTATATGTACAGGCGGGTTCTTTTAAAACATCGTTATTGCTGAAAGTACAGCAATAAACCCCGTAACCGCATCCTGAGGACAACTACACGTCCTTCACCTGAATGACGTATGTCTTCAGGATCCCGGTTTCGGGATGGTGATTACTCAAAAAGCGGGTCACAACGTGTGATCCGCAAGTGATTGGTTCGAAGTTTTGCGAAGGAACACTGCTCATGGCTACGACACAGACCAAGGACAAGATCGAGAAACTGCTGACGAAGCTGTTCGGAACCCCGTCGAACACCCCTAGTTGGGCTCCGGGGACGAACGAGGAGACCTGTGAATTCGAGTTCACCGGTCCACCGCCCGCCGCCAAGGTCACGAAGGTGATCGCGAAGGTGGAAACGGACCCCACAAGCTCGAAGGAGACCATCACGTACACCAAAGACGGCATTGACTGGAAGCCCCGGACGTGGCTCGGATTCATCCGGACCACGCTCCTCAGGACTCTCATGGCCGTCCTGGTCTTCGTGGCTGGGTACGTGCTCACGGTCTACGTGGGAGTCCCGGCCTGGAACTACGTGAAAAAGAATCTCTGGACCACTGCTCCTGCCACTCCGGCACCCGCCACGCCCGCGCAAAACGCGCCCGCGCCGGCGGCCCCGGCAGCAACCCCATCTCCCGTCGTTGTCCCGGCGCCAATCGTGAATGTTGCAGGTCCTGTGGTTTCCCCACAGGATGCAGCGGCACTTGCTCTGCTCGCAAGCGAGCAGCAAGAGCTGCTCGACAGCTATGCAACTGCTGACCAAAAAATGACGGAGATTCGCGCTTTGATCAACGCCAAGAAAGGTGAGCACGATCGAGCCGAAGCGTCTGTCGACAACTGGCAAGAACAACTGGACGATGCCACAGATGATGACGTCAAGGAAATGGCGCAAGCCAAGTTGACCGCTGCCAAGTTGGAAGTGAGCCTTCGGAAGAAGGAACTCCGCCAACTGCAGCAACGTGAAACCGATGCCTTGGGTGTGGTCAAGAAGCTGCGGTCGCAAAACCGTAAGCTGCTCAGCCGCACGCCGGATACCGAATCCGACGCCGCACTCGCGGCCCTCGCAGAAGAAATGAAAAACCTGACCAAGGCCGTGAAAGCAGGCAATACCGAAGTTGCTGCCGCCGTTAAAGCGGGCAGCACCGACGTGGCAACCGCAGTCAACACGTCCGGAACCAAGGTCGCAACCGCAGTCGATAACTTGACCGCCGAGGTCAAGAAACAAAACGATCGAATCGACATCGCCTTCAAAAATCTGCTGGCGCTGGATGCGATGAATAAACAGACCGCAGAGAAACTCGCCGAGACTCTGAATAAGATCGAGGCGAAGAAAGCGGTGAACGCCGCGGATCCAGCGATCTTGGAACGCATCGCCAATGCCATGGAAGGCACACTGGAACAGCTGAAGAAGGCACCTGCACCCGCTCCCGCGGCCCCTGCAGTGTCTCAAGCACCTGTCTACCAAGCTCCGCCGGCTCAAGGGCAATACTACGCTGCCCCATGCCAGGGGAATAATACGTGCTACCAAGTTCGTCGGCGCTAATCAAACCAATTATAGGAGTACTTCACCATCCATGACCGAAGACCCCAGCCTAAAAACTGGGGTCTTTTTTACATGCGAAATTCACTCGATACATATGAACGCTCATCACGGGTGCGGATACCCTTTATAAACCGTCAATCTCTTTCTGCAATTCATCGACCGCCGGATTCGTCTGTGCATCCGGAATTGTATTGAGCTCACTATCAAGATCTAATACTGCAGGATTAACATCACCCTCGGGCAACGCGGATTTCATTCTCTCATATGCCGCTTCGATTTGTTGAACGGTGGGTGGAGTCTTTTGTGCAAGAAGTGCCACTGCGTTAATACGAGCAATGAACAGTGGTTTTAGCTTTGTAGGGAACCATGTCGTGATTGCTTGTGACAAGAAATTATACTCGGATGTTGCAGCCTCCTTAGTCTTTGCACCAAATTCTGCTTCGCGTGTCGCCTTTGAGTGACGAATTGCATCTGGTCCAAATTTTTCCCATGCTGCATTCCCTGCAAATCGCTTCACGCTATCATGTACTTTCACTCCGTATTTCAAAGCATCTTTACCGGCATCAAGAAGTGCTGCTTCGTTATCCCATTCCGCAGGGGTAGCCGCTGGTGCGTCAGGTGACGTAACAGGTACTTCTGGCGTAGGGGATGACGGTAGATCTACTTGAGGAGAAGGCTGAGATTCATCACCAAACTTTGGTCGCACACGAGGTCTTAATGCATTCTTAGGCGCTTCTTTACTCATTGGAGTATTTTCCCGATCTGGAGTTTCTGGAGGAGTTGGCTCCGAAGGAACGTTAGGAGTTGGTGGAACTACTGGAGGTACTGGTTCAGGAGTTGGTGGAACTACTGGAGGTTGAGGTTGAGGTTCAACTCTAGGTGGAACTACTGGAGGTTTAGGTTGAGGAGCAGCTGGTGGCGTAGCCGCCTTCTTTCTTAGTTGCTTTTGAGTGTGAATGAAATTCGACCATATCGTATTAAATTGATTAAAATACTCATTATTATTCACAGCAAGATTCGCCATCTTTCCATTTGCATGAATAATCACACCTTTGACCCCTACATCCTCCATTGCATAGAACACGAACTGAACACCGCCTTTTTTAAGAATTTGGAGAGCACGAAATGCATCAGCATTGCTCCATGTCGTCATACCCGAATGCATTGCAAAATTTTGCTGCTGATGCAAAGAATCGTACGGAATATCCCAAAGGTTCATGAGGTTTTCGATGTTCTGTTCAGGACCATTCACATTCGCACTTTCTCGTGTCGGTTCAGCATTTGGAAGTGTCGGTAGTCTTGGGGCATTAAAAGAGGGAGGGGTGAGACCTGGCGATTCGTATGGCGGTGTAAATTCTGGAAATGTGAGCCCTGAATCTACTTTATCTGCCGGGGATGCAAGCACCCACGCATCAATATCTGTTCGGTACATGCTCACTTTTCCATCGCTCTTGTTGAAAGCAAAAGCCACACCATCTTCACTTAACGCGTATTGGTGTCCTTTTTTCCCATGGGTTACTTTGTCGGCCTCTACCCACGTGCCTTTCTCCTGAGTCTGGAGACTATCAATTTTTTGTTTTTCCTGTCTGTATGCTTCTAGCAACTTGCCTGCCTCTGCATCAACCTTATCCGCCAAATCAAGTACACGCTGCAACTCAGTCGAGCTGTTATAGCCGGAATCCCTTCCCCTATCAGCAGCCATCCGTCTCAGATTGTCCTGCAAAATGGCATAGCGAGGAACACGGGTCATCAAAGAGAATCCCAGTTCATTGTCTTCAGCATCTTTCCCTTTACTAACCCAATAGCGCTTCATCATGGACTCGATTTTTGTGTCCAAGCGCATTTTCTTTTCAGCTGCGTTGCGATCATTAATTTCTTGCGAGGTCGAGTCACTTGAGCCTCTTCGATCTCCCAAACTATTTTGCCGCGCTTTAAATTGTCTGTCCGCTTCAGCTTTTCGCTTCGCTGATCCATACACATCCGCCTTATTTTGTGATGCAGGATCTAACGCATCGGACATTGAGTTTTTATCGCGTGGGCCATATGGTGCCGCATCATTTTGAGCCATGAAGGTGTCGTACTCATCGGCACGGTTGATGATCCTACCGTCCTTACCACGAGCCGTACGTGCAATAGGCATGTCGCTGTAAACGTTGCGTCCATTTGTTGAATAGTTAACACCGCCTGCACGCCTGTTGCGATCAACATGCTCACTATGCGCGACATCCGTGCCAGTAGGTCCATGATATCCAAGTGGCACACCTGCATAACGCTCCATATTTGCCTTTCTATTGTAGTAATCATGTGCCATATCCCCTCCTCCTCCACGCATCGTATTGAATTGCTTCATCGTACGAGCATTGTTCAGCTCCTGCTGGGTATATCCCTGTCCTGTTACGGTGTTGAACGCCACAATACCGTTGGACAAACTTCCACCACCTTTGCGCCCACGGATAGAACTTCCATCGGCGAATTCGCGGACAAAGTATCCATCTGAATCGGTATAATCGCGGTAGTCTTGTTTCTTCTGTCTTGCACTGGAATCTGCAACGAGTTCACCAAATTGGTTGATTCCCCATCCGTTTGTACGAACCAGGGTTTGCCATGCGTTGGCATCTCCTCCATGTGCAGAAACATACTCCATCTTATGAGTAGTCATCTGTTCATTGATTTCCACCAATCGCGAGCTAATTCCCGGTAAAAATTGGTTCACACGAGCGGCAACTGCTGCAACTCGGCGCTGACGATTAGCAAGAGATCCATGGCGTGAATTATCCAAGGACCTCTGCAAATCAACCTTCTGTCTGCGCAGCGCCGCCTGTTCGCGGAACAAACTACCCACGTGCGTTATCCATGCATCCGGATTTTCCGGATCATACGCAGGAGCTTTCTTTTGCCCGAGTCTGGAAGAAGAACTTTTTTGCTTCGGAGCAGGAGCCATTTTCTTGTACTTCGCTTTAATGAAATCCTCGTACTCATCAAAGTCTGTTGCATTCAAAGCAATCCGCTTTGCTTCTTTCAGCTTTGCTTTAATTTGCACAGCATCCGGGAGAGCTGCGATCTCCGTAATAGATGTATTAAATGCATCTTCGTGCTCTGTGTATTCATCCGCTTTGTCTGCAAATTTCTCCTTCATCATTTTGAAAAATTCACTCATTTCTTTTTTAGTGCTCTGGACTTCCTTTAGCGCATTGTCCTTATTTTTCGCTTCTTTTCGTGCAGCATCCAATGCATCATCTGGGTTAGATAAAGCAAATCCCAGCTCTCGAGCTTCGCGTTCACTGCCAGTACGAAATGCGTAAAAGTGTTTCATGCTGCGTCGAGTTGAGTGGAGATCACATTCATTGTTGTTGTTTCTTTAGTAGATGCTTGTTTCTCGGAAAGTGCGTGACACATTTTGCGCAGCCTCGTCAGTTCTCCTCCCAATGTTGAGTAGAAGTTCCCGAGCATCTGTTCCACTTTCGTAAATGCTTCTGCATATTTCCCCGCGCGCTTCGTGTGTTCCTCTGGTGTTTCTTCGGAATATAATTCATCCAAGTTCGGCAAGATCAACGTCGTTAGTTCAGGCTCAACTTGGAGCATGAACCAGTCATACAAATCCTCGAATTCGATCTTTGTCGCATCGGGTTTTGTGCCTGTTTGTGTCATGTCTGTTTTTGACATAAATCTAGCTATTGTACCCGAAATACGGTTTTTTTACAATGTCTGGGGCACACGGAATAAGGCGTGACGATTGAAAAAGACCAATAATTAGACCAAATCGCTATTTAGGCAGTTTATATTGACAAAATCGTAAAATCGTATAGTTTATTAGATAGGTCAAAGAACATCTTTGATCTTTCAAAGCATCGAACTAATCCTTTCAAAAGGGGAACTGCCATGATTTCTGACCTTCTGTACTACTGGCTTGGTAATCCCAAGCTGGCCCGGGGCGTTCCCGGGGTCGAAGAAAACACGCCGATTTATCAGCGTGATCCGTATTACAAGCTTCTTATCATTGCTCCTTTCTGGATCTCCTTCTTTTTCTGGAGCATCGCAGCACTCTGCTTCATCGCCTCAGTGGTGGCTCTGTCGGGTGTTCTCGGGAGTATGAATCAGGCAGTTCTGTGGATCATCGCGGGAACCTGCTTGGTCGTCGGGGCGCCGTTCTTTAGCGTTTCCTACGTGGTGTACATGTACTATTGGTTGACGATCCCATTGCCAGACGTCGCCCAGAGGCAATCGCTGACGAAAAAACAACGCCACCTCGTGAACGGCATGGTTTTCATCCCATGGCTCAATATGAAGGCGTGGATTCTACCCGGAACAAGGCGACTGAAAGATACCGCCAGCGCACCTGGGTCAACAACTCTTCCTTCTGTTGAAATCTGGGTACCGCAAGAAAACGGCGGCAAGGACAGGCAATTCATCCAACTGCAAATCAACTATTGCTTGGACGTCATGAATTTGCCAATGACGGTGCAGAGGGCGTTTGACGACGACTTCATGGATCATCGCCTGGAGAACATGCCAGGTGCAACATGGCTGCAAAAGATTACGCATGCCAAAAACGGTGTCATGGACAAGATCGATCTGATTGTGCTCCAGCGTCTCGCCGGTATTGCCGATGCGGCACTGGCAAGCGAAACTATCGAAAACATGATCAATCACCGTGAAGACGTGAACGATCGACTGGAAGTCATCGTCAAGCAAAAGATGCAGGAAGAATTTGGCATCACCGTCTTTTCTGCCAGCATCGTGGATGTCAAAGATGTCACGCCCGCCACGGGTTGGATCTCAACAAGGGTCCGCTCTTCGCAGGCCGAGCAAAAGTCATTGGCTGACCAAACAACATCCAAAGCTGAACGGGATGCCGAAGTTGTTGCAGCAGAAGCCTTCGAAACTGGTGAAACTGCAAAGCTTAATGCTGAAAAGGCCGTAGCGGCAGTACGTGTCGATACTGCCAAGCAGCAGGCAAAAGCCGAACTGGAGGTCCAAAAGATTCTCCTGCAAGGCTTAGTCGCGCGGCTCCAGATCCTCTCCAAAGATAAAACGAACAGTGTCGCTCTTAACTCTGTACTCCTGAAGCTCGACCAGATGCAACCGGCGGACATCACGGCACTGGCATCAGCAGTCACCCAGGCCTTCGGACATGCGCCACAAACGCTTGTCACGGTCGGCGGGGATGATCTACTGAAAGCTCAGCCAATTACCGCTTTCGTCGCTGCATTGAAAGCACTGTTCCCACAGCTCTTCCCCAACCCTTAAACAAACGAAAGGAATTACTCGATTCGATGCTAAGCCCTCGTGCGTTCGCGCACGGGGGTTTTTATTTGATGTTCACTCCTGTGCTTATCAGGTACAGCAAGGTCTTATTCTGTCTTGCAGGATCTTCGGGTAAGGAAAACTCTCCACCTTCGATAAGACCCATCACCGTCCCCATTTCCTCGAGCAACGCAAAGCGCTCAGTAGGAGTAAGGGTCTTATTCGGATCATTACTTTTTTCTGCAGGGCTACCTGGCCATTTATCCTCTGGAATTTCTCCGATTCCTTTGTATCGCTCATACAAATCTTGTGCCTCTTGCACATGCAGCGATGAAAGCACAGCCACGCCGGCAATAAATTTTTTATCTTTTTTTCCTCCCACAGTCAGCATGGAATCGATGAACCCAGGTGGAATTCCTTGCTTTCGCAGGTCATCGGTAACACGATCCAACTCTTGTTCATGTATCTGATCATCTGATAAAAGTGGGGAATGTAAGTTCCAAGGATTCAAACCAATCCTCGAGAGTGGATGATCAATTTTGCCTTTACTCACAATTTTTGCATTTTTATTCGCTGCTTCATACGCAAGCCATAGGGCTCCTCCAACCAGGGTGATGCCTCCGACGTTCTTTATCACTGCGCCAATGCCTTTTTCGCTTGTTGCAATGCGATTCCAAATTCCGCGGAGCACCAAGACGCTGACAATAACTCCTGCAAGCATAATGGCCCTATCTTGGCCATTTGCGTTCTTGAATCCTTCCCAGTGTGCACCCAAGGTACTTTTTACGGTACTTGTCACCGCATTGATACCTGTCGGCAATCCTTCCTCTTTACGGAAGTCAGCCCTACGCTGCTGTGACTGCGTCATAGTTGTATTGTATTTACCAATATATTGCAGAAGTGCATTGAGTGATCGTTCAGCATGCAATTTTTCCTTGGCGTTGGGCGCATTTTCTGCACGTTCTAGGCGCTCTTGTAAGTCCAACTCAAACGAGTTGAGAGGCTTTTCATCCTCTTCTTCGACACGCCCGGCAATGTAGTCAGAAAGATGTGCGATCGTCAGCTGTTCACCTTGCAGTTCATGCAGCGCATCAAACAATGGCTGTGCATCGGGAGTTTTTTGGATGAGGTCACGGAATTCCTGCGGATTACCGCTCATCTCCGGCCGAATGTTCGTATACAGATCTTCCGGCCCTGCAAAGAAGAGCAAGCGACGCTCTGCTTCGAAGGATGAGCCAGTATGGAGGAGTGTATGAATCATGGTGATTAAGATTTTTGAGTGCTATCAGAAGATCTCAAAAAGAAATTACTACTAGAAGGATTAATCCAACTTAGCGGATTATACTTCCACGTAAGAAGATTATTTGTCCATCTCCATACCGCACCGTTTGAAGGCCCAACCGATACACTCAAAATCTTTCCAATATGCCCTATGGATTTAAAGATTTTAAAATTGTTCCAGTAGGCTTTTGGGGATACGAAATCCTTTCCGAACTGTTTCCAGGATCTCTGTGGATCAACACTAAAAAAATTATGGGACCATTGCCCAACTGAACTTCTCGCTAACGACCCATATCCACTTCCTATAGCATTGCCAGCCATATTAAGGCCATTTCCGGCTATGCTTAACCCTGTTCCCGCTACATTTCTTGCCGTCCCAAGCACCGTCCTTGGCTGAGGAGGTACGGCAACAGACGGAAGAGTATTAGGAGCTGTGGGAACTACTGTCGAAGCTGGGGCTGAAGCAGTTAGCTCCGTAGCTAGTACGCTTAATATTTTATCCCTTGTTCCCTCCTCTACGTTTTGCAATAAAACGCTCACTGTAGACTGAAATCCTTTGAGGCTTAATGAATTTCGCAGCATCATCACGTCCCTTTTGCCTAGCTTGCTTGCTTCTTGACTGATGCCCACCGAAATAGGAGGCATATTTCTGGAATACTTCGCATTTTTTACGTCGTCCTCAATCAAAATAGCATTGATGCTCATACGTACGCGGTCTTTTATTTGCTGGACATCTAATGCAGGGTCATTCTCCTTAAGATCAAGAAATCGCTGAAGCCCCTCTGTGCCTGCTTGAGCAGGAATCGTAGAAGGATTACTAGGAGTTGCGGCTGGCGTACTAGATGTTGCTGGAACGGTTAAAGCTTGATCCAACGAATCGATATGAAGTGCCACTTCTCTCATCATATGGTCTTTTACATTCCCATCGGGTTGAGCATCAATTAATTGCAAAACAGCCTGACGAACAGTATCGGGTATCGTTTCGGTTATAGGAGGGACACCCGTTACTCCATGTAGGCGTAACACTCCCGCCATACGAGAACGCATACTGTCGGTAATTTGCCGAATCTCTGGGCTGTCACGAAGAGTCAGCGCTCTCAGTCGGTCAACAGCCTCAGCATTTTGTGCCTCCTCGTCAGGATCGCCCGGCGTGTAGATTCCTAAAGCCATCCCCCCATTGTACCAAAATTCACTGCCAAAGTCGATACTTCCGGCAATATGAGACCACTGCAACAGCTAGAGATACCACCCCGAAAATAAAGAGTAGCGAGGCAGAAATTGAATGGTAATCAACAACGTAATAATAATGACCAATATTCGTGTTTAGCCCTTCTAAAAGAGCTTTTATTTGATCATTTTTTGTATTCTTAGTGAGTACTTGCGAAGAAAGAACGGATGCAAACTTAGAACCAACTCCTATAGCTGTTTTAACTGCTTTTACCGACTTTGAAGGTATTTTTGATGGCAGGACACATATATTCTGCTTACCGGGAGTGGGGTCTATAGTGATACAACGCTCCTCACCTAAACTGATTACCGATCGGCCATTTGCAACACTCTGATAGGTTAAAAGGGCCTTTAAGCGTCCATCTGGGCTAAAAATACTCAGATCGTCTCCACTGTTATTTAAGCTTAGAGGGAGTAATGAACCCGATAAAAGGCTCATAGATAAAGCAGGAATGGTCATCCCTGTACCTATCTTAAAGGGTTTACTTCCTCCATTTGGCTCATCGTCGATCGTCCAACCCCATAAAGAGATATTGTACGGGCATATATTGAGGAGTTCTACCCATTCATGCTCACCGGATTTGGGCGAAGGGTAGATTTCATTGATTCGGATGCAATCGGGGTATGAATCATCAATAAAACCATAGGTGGGGTGCAGCTCTGTCGTTTCTACCCGTGATCCACTAACAGTTTTATACGTATAGTCAGCTCGAAAGTGCACTGCTTCGCTTGATGCAATATAGACGCCACCTGCAAACGGCCTCCAGGATCCCGTCCCCCGTTTTACCCATAAATCAGCTGGCACATTGGTGCTAATGCTAATCACCGAACCTGTAAATAAGAGAGCTGACGGCTTGCTGCTCGTGACAATTAATCCATCGCGCTCGACAATTGCATCGAATGTTCGTTGTTCCTTCCACGCCGTAATAACAGACAACGCTGCATCGTTTGCCCATATCCCCCGCTTATTAGTTTCTGCCTGCTTCTCATAGGCAGACAATTCTGCAGTTGATTCTGAGGCAGGGCGAGGATCTGTGATCGCTAAGCCCATCTGTAATAGAAGAAATGCAATGTTGGCCCCATCTACAATGACTGACGTCTCTTTTGATTTAGAACAATTTTTATACTCAATTTTTTTGTTTTTAATGAGGGTTGAAATCAAATTTTCAATTTCATTATTTTCTATTTTTAAATGAGCGGTATCTATAGAGTAAGCAGGTACTAGTCCTTCGATCTGAACAATTATTCCACTCACTGTCGCTTCATCTATTCCTTGGTAGGTTAAAGGGTTAATCATCATGGGCTTTGCGATCAGCTTCGTCTCGCAATCATCGGGCTGACGAATCACATGCCCTTCCTCTGCACCTTTCCATGCAATCACCGACCGCAGCAGCCCCTGCTCATCGAATAGCGTGAGCGTGTCTTCTGCATTCCCTAGCACCAACTGCGTTTTAGAAAGGGGTAACCGGAGAATCTCTCGTTTGGAAAGCACCTTTCCATCTAGCTTTAATCTACTTCCCCCATTTCGTTCAAGAACCCACCCATTCAACCATTGCGGGCGACCGGTCATGTTCTTCAATTCTACCCATTCATCCCACGTATCAACCCCCACAGGGTTAGGGAGCGCAGCCTCTAGCTGAACGGGGGTGATACCCGAGGTGAGGTCAATTGGTACAAAGCGATTCTCCGTACCTGGCGTCAGAAAAGGCGACCAGAGGGATACACCATCTCCCCGGAGTGAAAAGGACTGCGCGGGAGGACTATCCATATAGGGAATCTGTAACAAGACGCCTGTCCCTCCTGTTGGGAGAGGAGCAATCAGACGAACTGTGTCTGCATCGTTATTCAGGGCTATACCTGTGACCGAGGACGAAAGGATTGTATATCCATGTGCTTGCAAGATTGTTGCATCAAGGTGATACGGCTTACTCCCACCCTGCATGTCATCAACAGACCATCCACACAAATCTATGTCTTGGTCTGTGATGTTTCGAAGTTCAATCCACTCCTCTTGGCCGCTTATGGGTGCTGGCAAAAACTCCGATATCACTACACCCCCAGTGGCGGATGGGAGGCACATCACTTCCTTAGGGGCTTCTACTTGAGGGGTCTTGAGCCGTCCTTTTGCCTCTATTTCCACCGAAATATTTTGTATTACTGTATTGTCACAATAATCTTTCACCTCTACATGGAATACTAAATTCCCACTTTTACGCATGCTATGACTAGGTGGATTACAACTAGTACTCACTGTCCCATCTGCAAAGTCCACGATGCACGCTGCCCCCGCAAGCGACCCACTGAGGGCAAGAATATTCAGGTTCAACATCGGAGGGTTCAAGGTTTCGGGAGCAACTCCATCCACATGAATACGAAGTGGATAGACTTCATTTGCAGTACCCGGCGTTGTCACACAGTAGGGTCGAGCTACTTCATCCAGACGACCGTACGAAATACCCGTCGGTACGTCTGGGTAGGCAAGTGTGTCTATGACTTTCCCCAGAAACTTCAGCCTCACCTCACCACCACTATTGGGGAGTTGAAGATTCGTGAGAAATGATCCCCATACTCGATGAGCTCCCGCTTCCAGGAGTGCCCCACTGAGCACAAAGCGCTTTGCACCCGACTCAAGCACAAAACCTTGTAGGTCTAGTGAATAAGAATGGAGATTGCCGAGTTCGACCCACTCTTCTTTCCCACTACCCGGGTCTGGGAGTACTTCTTGGATACTATGTTGATCGATTTTCACTAGCGGAACATCGATGCCAATGGACATATTTCCCGATTCATCGAAGGTCTGGATGCGTATACCAGAGATCCGCTCATCATCGCCTATGACAATGCCTGTCGCCGTTGCAGGCAAATCTAGTGTTTGAATCGCGGTTGTGAGTCGAATTATTGAAGCATCTGACTGAATCCCCTTCTTCCAATCGATCAGCAAACTTCCGCTAAATCGAAACGCTCGTGCCTGGAGTACATCATTGGGAGGGGTAAAATCTGGTGGTTCAATCGACCCGTTTACATAGCCGGGCGTGCCGAGCATGAGGGAATGAAGATCGAATCCCCTACTGGTTTGCGCATTCTTCCAGTTAGCTTTATCCGTCCCAGATGCTCGAAGGTCTATTCGCTCCATTGTCGCTTTGGGCAAACCAGAACTTGCTGAGGGATTGAGCCCCGCAAAGGGTGCTCCGACAAAATCATCGACGGTATCGTGCACAGAACCATCTGGCGCACGTAGCCGAATGAGCAGCTTGGTATTGGGTAAACTCATGGATGATGAGACGATGCTCGGATCTCGTTTTAGACGGGACCCCGCAGCCGCACTATTGGCAATAAGAAGATATGCACCAGATTCTATCCATACATCTTGGTCAAACGTGGCAATGACCGACTCCCCCGTATCTTTCTGAATACTCACGGTCCATCCATGTAGATTGAGTGGCACTGTTAGCACAGACCCGGTCAAAGAAGGAATGGCAAATACTTCTAGCCATTCATCTGCGGTACTCAGGTCACTTCCCATCCATGCAACTTCGGATATACGGAGGAGCAATGGAGAAGTAATTGATGCTGGCGTTTCTATTATTGAACTATTTTGTAATTCAATATTTTCGTTTATAGGAAGGACTGAACCCGATTCAATAGTATGTATTTCAATTGTTTCAGATGATCTCATTGCTGGGACATCCACCAGGGATCCAGTCTCTGAAGACAACTCTTCTGCTGCCATCACCAACGGCATGATGATGGTGTGTAGAAGACAGAAGAAGAGAGGGTATGCAGCACTCGTCATGCAATAATCATGACAAGTAGGAGATGCACGTCATCGTATGTGCCTGCACTATGTAGCAGATGCGCCTACTTAAACATCCATTGAATGCGGAAAAGAACGGTTCTGGAAGCAGGCAGAACGATAGAGGGCAATGGCATGGAGGATGCAGCAAGCGGACTTTTGGGCTTCCAGTAGGGCTCTTGGCTTTGTAGAGCGCTAAACCGACCCTCGCCAACTGCTACGACCTCCTTTATACTTGGCAAGAACTCCAGGCGAGTTTTGCACTAAAAGTGCCCCCTGCATGCTTTCATCCCTCTCTATCCTCCGGGCCAAGCTAGTCGAGATGATTCTCGCGCAGTTTGGAATGAAACCCGCGGTTGCCCCTGTCAGCACTGCTACCAGTCGCCGGAGTGCCCTATCCGTCACTCCCCTTTCTCCTTATGGATATTACACAGATTTTATGGCTGATCGCAGGATCAGTAGCTGGGCTACTCGCTGGTCGAGCGATCTTCAGCTCCGGTAAAAGTATTAGTCGTGCCTTACAAGCCGACATCGACAAAAAAAAGTCTGAACTGCAGGGTGTAAACCAGCAGGTTTTAGAGGCAAAGTCGCAGATTAAATCTGCAGAAATTGAAGCAAAGGCAAGTGCGAAGGAAATTATTACAGAAGCTCGTCTGCACGCGAATGAGCTTGAAACCAAGCTGGAAAAAGAAGGTGCTCGTTTAGAAGAGAAAGAAAAGGGGCTCGATGAAAAGGTAAAAGAAGTCGAGCGCCAGAGAACATCCCTTCAAAAGGAAGGACAAGAAGTAGCCGCACTGAAAGATGAATTAAAGGACGCTCAGAAGAAGCACCGTGAAGCACTCGAAACTGTCGCCAAACTCAACCAAGAAGAAGCAAAAGCAGAGCTTAAGACAGAACTTGAGCATGAATTCTCCGAGTACTTTGCCGTACAGGTAAAGGCTCAGCGCGAACGTATGGAGGAAGAAGCCGAAGATAAGGCAAAAGATCTGATGGCTCAGGCAATGCAGCGCTATGCATCGGAAGTTGCGACAGAATCAACTGCAACAGTCGTCCAGCTGCCAAGCGACGATGTGAAAGGAAAGATCATTGGTAAAGAAGGTCGCAACATCAACGCATTCGAAATGGCCACGGGTGTCGATGTCATTATTGATGACACTCCAGGCGTGATTGTGATTTCTGGTTATGACCTTGCACGACGCTACGTTGCAAAGCTCGCCATGGAGAAGCTTGTGAAAGATGGCCGCATTCAGCCAGCGAGAATCGAAGAAATTGTCCAGAAGATGAAGGAAGAGGTAGGTAAGATGATGCTTGAATTCGGTAAGCGCGCTGTAGAAGAACTAGGGATCAGCGGTTACCCACAAGACTTGCTGAAGATCATTGGACGCCTTCGTTTCCGCACCAGCTACGGCCAGAACGTGCTGAAGCACTCAGTGGAAATGGCCCACATCGGCCGCATGCTTGCAGAAGAAATCGGCGCTGACGTCCGCACTGTGACCGAAGGATGCTTACTCCATGATATCGGCAAAGCCCTCGACCATGAGGTTGCAGGCACACACGTCGAAATCGGGGTGGAAATTTGTAAGCGTTATAAGATTCGTCCAGAAGTGATCCACTGTGTTGCTGCACACCACGAAGATATCCCAATGGAAACTCCAGAGGCCTTCATTGTTGCTGCTGCAGATGCTATCTCGGCGCTCGCCCAGGGGCACGCAGAGAGTCCATTGAAGAGTACTTCAAGAGACTGCGCGAGTTGGAAGATGTCGCCAAACAATTCGCTGGTGTTCAGCGCGCGTTTGCCCTCTCAGCTGGTCGTGAAATCCGTGTGTTCGTTGATACACAGAAAGTGGATGACCTCGAGCAGCAGAAGCTTGCGAAGGATATTGCTCAGAAAATCGAGAAAGAACTTAGCTACCCAGGCGTCATTAAAGTAAATGTCATCCGCGAGCGCAGAATTGAAGAGTTGGCAAAGTAACCTTCGATTACCACATACGAAAAAATGAAGAATGGATAGCTGTGTCTACTATTCTTCATTTTTCTTTTTGTATTCTTCTTTATACTTTTACGTGTGTCTCGCCCTTGGCGCATCATTATCTTGCTGATAACTCTCGCAATTACTGCGGGGGCATTTGCTGCGCGAGTTTCGGTACTTGGAAATTCATTAGCAGCCACATCAATTGCGCAGGTTAATACTGTATGTGCACCACCTCTTGGAGCTGGAGAACTTTGTAGTCGCTGCTATGCATCCTTCTGTAAAACACTCCCCGCTCGAGCGCCTGCACTCTGCTCATCTTTCTGTAGCACAAGCGTCAACATGGCTGCTCCAAGTGCGCCTGCGCCGATTACAATCCCCACTCCGCCAACTGTCATTACCCCTCCTAGTGCGATCTACGCCCCTTCGAGTGCCAATACCATTCGGGTACTTTCTTCGCGATCTACAGCGCCTGTTTGCGGCAATACAATTTGTGAGCCGACAGAAGCACAGTACTGCCCTCGCGATTGCCCAGGCACATCTTCTGCGCGAAATTCCTCTGTCTCATCTTTCCATAACCCCTTAGGACTTAGTTGCACACCACTGCCTGCGGGCACTGATGGATGCTCTGCCTGCTTGCGCGCACTTTGCCCGCTGTACACGGAGGGGCAGGCAATCGGCTACTGCCAAGCAACATGCAATAGCATTCTCGGGGCAACTTCAAAATCTTCCGCAAGAACAACACCTGTTTCCTCGCAACAATCATCAATGCGACAGCCAAGCGGCTCATATATCGAAATCACGACATCAAATGCGCAAATGTTTGAAGTCGCAGGTGAAGGATGGGTCTCGTACGGCATTTCCCGCATCCACAAAAACACTATCGCGCCCAATGGGGCACAAGCAACTGCATCGTGGGAAGCTCAGCTACCTTTCGCACAATATGCACTCTATATGTACTGGCCGCAGAATAGGGAAACCGCCGAAGCACAGTTAATGGATACCGTACCAATGAGTCTCAACTTAAATAGCACGAATTTTTCCTTCACTGTTAATCAACGAAATGCTCCGCCAGCTTTTTCACAAACAATCGGCGGCTATGGACCCGAGACTGCCATACACAACTGGTATTACTTAGGTACGTTTAATCCGCTGGCACAGAATGGTTATGAGCAAGCTCAGACACTCCGCTTATTCCTCACTACTGGCCGAGCAAGTGACGCTGTTAAAAAAGCATCTGATGGATGGGTAGCTGCAGGAGATTTGCGTATTTACTACACTCCCTTTGCCCCGCAGTGTGGCGATGGCAAATGCCACGAGAGCGAAAAGACTACATGCCCAGTCGATTGCGCAGGCACACCGCAGTGCGGCAACGGCTATTGTGATGTTCGCTTAGGTGAAACACTTAAAACATGCACAACGGATTGCGGGGGCTCAGGCATATGTGGAAATTTGCGCTGTGAAGGATTTAATAATGAAAATCCTGGTAGTTGCCCCACTGATTGTCAGTATGGCGGGACAACAGGAGGGACAACTGGCACAACGGGCGGAACTACTGGTGGCGGAGCAAGCTCCACCATAAGGAGCTCTGCAGCATCTCTTTCGAGTGCATTTGGCAATACCAAGTGCGGAGATGGACTCTGTTCAAAAGATGCAGGCGAGAATACCGATAACTGCCCTGTGGATTGCAAAACACAAGGCGCTCAGTGCGGCAACGGACTCTGTGAATATGAGCAAGGTGAAAATACGACGAACTGTTCTAAGGATTGTGGCGGTGGAGCTGCCTGCGGGAATGGTATTTGCGAGCAAGATAGAAATGAAACATCTGCGAACTGCCCAAAGGATTGCGGCACTCCACCTTCATCAAGAGCATCGAGTCGCGCCTCTTCCAAAGCAACAAGTACTGCATCCGTAAAGTCTACAAACTCATCGACGGCTTCGAGTGTGAAGCCTATCAATAAATGTGGTGACGGCATCTGTACACAAGATGAAAAAGATGCATTCCGCTTCGCGATGGAAGGAGGACTTCTCTGTGTTGTTGATTGTCCGGGAATACTGAAAGCTGGATGTTCATTGACGGATAAATTTGGATCGACCTGCACAGATTCAGATTGTGGCGTACAACCCTACATCGTCGGAAATGTTACTTACAGCAATAATACGGGAGCCGGGCCCCTCAAAGACTTCTGTATAGGCACATCGGCTGTAGCAGAAACTGCCTGCGTGACGGACCCCTATAAGAACAATGCGCTGGCGTTACAATTTTTTTACAATATTGATTGCCCTTATGGCTGTGTCAATGGTGCGTGCAAGCAAAATCCAAGCGGACAGACGCAAGCTACGAGTATAGCGCCTGCCTATGTCCCACCCCTAACAACTCCGATTAAAGTAGCACCCCCAACCGCTCCTATTGAAACCACTGCCCCATCTGTCCAACAGCCATCACCCATAATAAAGGCGGCCCCACCAGCATCATCCGCCCCTTCCCTCCTTGCTCCACCTGCAGCAGTAACGTGTGCAAATCAAACGAATGGATCCGAGAGCTGCCGATCATGCCTACGCTGGGTATGTGCACTCCTGCCAAACGGACAAGCTGAATCGTACTGCGCAAAATATTGCACACAAAATTCTGCAACACTCCCAACCCCTGCAGTTGCAGCTGCACCCGCAACAACGTCCGTAGCAAACAAGATCTTCCGCGTGACAGACTTCGGAGCAAACCTAGGCGATACACTCCCCGATGACAGAGCGTTTTCACAATGCTTACAAGGAGCAATAAATGCGTCTGGCACGTGCTCTATTGGTGCAGGACAATTAACCCTCTCGCTCTCGCCAGCAGAATTGCGAAGTATCAACGGTACACATATAGATGCCAAAAACATGATCATCGAAGGCATGAACAACTCCACCATCATTAAAGGTACGAGTGCAAAGGGCTTCGATGTTCTGCAGTTGAATCGTGTCTCGAATCTGACTATCCGCAACCTCGCTATCACTGCCGAAAAAACTTCACCTGATATGACCCAGGGTGTTAATGGCATTTCACTAACGAATGGAACAGCGAACATCACCATTGATGGCGTTTCTGTGTATGACCTTCCCTATGTAATGAAAGAAGATTTCATCGATGGTGGCAAAGCCTTCACTGTGCAGACTGGCAAGGATCCTTCTACATCTTCCACTAATATCAAGATTCAGAATTCTCGCAGCACAAGAAACCCTACAGGCTTTAGTCTTGATTCAAACCCAAATAACAGCATTCTCCCTGGGAACATTGTGCTGCAGAATAACACCTTCGAAGAAGGCGCATTCGGCATCAGCGTGTCATTTGCCACTAAGACTGCTGGTGGCACTGATGTCCCCGGCTTCGCCATGGATATAACAGGAAATACTCTAACGAATATTCGCCATCCCCTAGTGATCGGACGCGCCCCCAATGTGCGCTTTGTATCGAATACTATTAGTACCATTGACAATCCTGTGATTCCCGACCCTTCTGCCTATACATTTTCGCAGTATCCATTCGTCTTACTCGGGTTGGTCAACCATTCATTCCAAAAGAATATCATCACCTATGAGAACGGCCCTGGCTCACTCTTTATTATCGGAGGGACACCCAATGCAGCCTATTCCGACAATTTGGTTTTCTCTGGAAACACAATTGAATCGAGCGAGCGAACGGGTGTCAAAATGCAAAATGCAGGTGGCATTGCAATTAGAAATAGTGTTTTTGGGTGTAATACTATTAAAAAGATTCTTCAACCTTTTTACGATCCTCTCCTCGCAGAATTCGTGTATCAGAATACTGTAACGACGGCTTGCAACGGCCAAGCATCTCTTACACCTTCACGAGGGTGGTGGGCATCGCTGACGAATTTTACTGCGTCACTTTTTAAGAAATATTAAACGGATTATCTGAAACGTTTTCCGAGCGATATCTACTGAATCATATTCTGCATTTTTAGCGAGTACATCGTTATGAATTTATCTTTATAAAACGGTAGAGTTAACTTGTTTACCTTCTCCTTTCAGTGCATATGAATGTAAAAATCAATTCAGGAATCTTGGGAGTGATTGCCACGGCATCTGTCGTGTCCTACCTAGGAATGAACCAAGGCGATATTATTCCGCAAGCTCTACAAGGCCAGGTGACATCTTCTGCTGGATCTTCGAATACAGGAGCCTGTAATGCATTAGGGTGCATAAATGGCGGAAATCAATTCTGTGCACAAAGCGGCAAGACCTGCATGATAAGTCCAACATTACCGTGCTTTACATGTGTTACAGCAGGGAGTTCTGTATCTTCTGCTGGCTCTAGTACGCCCTCTGCTTCGACAACAGATCTGTTTGTATCACAAGCCGGTCCATCAATTATACAACTCACTGCAGGAGCTCCTGTACTTGTTACATACTCTATTCGTACAACAAATGGCGGATCAGCAGTCGCCAAGGGTACACAGCTGATTTTCCCATTACCAGAGAATGCAGTGCTTTCCTCATCCGCAGGCGGACTTGGATGTACGACATACCAGTCGAATATCGTCTGTTCGATCGGAGACTTGGGGCAAGGCGGATCAGTTGCTACAACTCTTTCATTGAACTTCAGCACTCCAGCCTCTTGTACGGATACCACGTTTCAACCTAAAGCATTTGTGTGGAGCCACACAGTAGAAACAAACCTTACCAATAACATCAGTGGAGGCACGCTGACAAAGGTGGCTTGTCCTCCTGCTGATCTTAGCGTTACAAAAACTGGTCCTGGAGTTGCAAAAATCGGGGATACGATTGTGTATCGAGTGAGCGTGAAAAATAAGGGCGCTGGTCCAGCTGGTAATGTTACCGTCACAGACACCATACCTACTGGCTTTACGTATGTTCCAAGTCTCAGCTCTCCCTTTTGTACACAAAATGGCGGAACAATTGTCTGCAACAACGGTAACCTTGCCTCCCAAATAGAAACATCAATGTCGCTGGCCTTCCTTATTTCTCCCGCAGCAGCATGTGGTACTGTGAATAACACAGTAGTTACCAGAACAACTTCTGCTGATTCCAATTCTGTTAATGACACGTATACAGCTCCAATGAGTGTCACCTGTCCTGCCAACCTTTCCTTCGTGGTTGATGGACCTACTTCACAAACATTTAGTAGCGATACTGTTGATGCAGTACTTGCACGTGTTACTGCTACGCCAAGCAAGCCTGTGAAGCTCAAGAATATGTATTTTGCAGTTCAGGGAAGCGTCGGAACTATGGGGCTTGGTGATGGTTCAGCATTTACACACATTAACCAGGTCATAAGGAACGTTGAATTACGCAACGCAGTAACTGGCGGTGTTATGGCTGCAACCCCTCTTACAGATCCACTCTCACGTGTTTCAACTCAAGCTAAAACATATCAGATCTTTAAGGTAAGTAATTTAGATATCAACACTGCAACCACGTGGGAAATTCGTGCAGACTTCATTCCAAATGGATCTACGAATCACCCCAAAGCTGGTGACACGTTCCGAGCACTTATTTGTGTAGAACCTTCGTCTGCAACCCCTGATGCAGGATGCACCTTTAGCGGTCTCATCACTCCCGAGACTCAAGTGTATAACCTAAAAGCGGAGCAAATCGATAATGGAAGCGCCGTAAACATTCTGCCAGGCGGAACGATTGCTGGTAATTTCCATAATATTGAGAATGCTGCAAGATTAGACGTTGCGGTAAAAAGCATTGGCACATCTGACTCCGCTGTCAGCAATCAGAAGAACATCAATCTCTTCCGTTTTGAAGCTCGTTCTAATGCACACGGACAAGGTTACACGATGCTCTCCGCGTCAAAATTTATTGCTCAGCAAGGCTCTCTCTTGAATGCTCAGAATTACTCCCTGTGGGTAGATACAAATGCGGATGGCAACGTTGATACAATTTTACAAAAAGGAGTAGCTGCCATGAGTAACCTTGTGAACTTCGATAACCTCAGCGGAGGAGGCTATATTGTTCCTGCTAATACATCCGTTATTTTCGAAGTCCATGCGGACATAGCTGCTAGCCTTGTAAATAACACCTTGCAGCTTGGGTTTGCACTGGGTGGAGCCGATTACATTACGATAGATACGGAGGTGAAAGAGCTTAAAAGGGTCTCTACCAATGGCACTTGCCCTTATACCGAATGCGACATTTTCGTTACCACAACACCATCTAAAATTTGGACTATCGCCAAGCAGGGTAATTTGTTCATTACCAAAGCAGCAACTCCAGTTCGGTCTCGGCAGTTACTTGGTGGAACACTCGGCGATGAAGTGTTGCGTCTTACGCTTCGCGGAGACTCTGAAGATATTAATGTCACAGGTCTTCAATTGAGTACCTGGGATAGTACTGGCGTCTCAGTCGACCGATTAGAACTCTACAAAATAGGCGAGACGACACCATTTGCCTTCGCCTCTATTGCAGGATGTGGAAGCACGCCAGTACTGACAGTGAACCCTGCAAATGCCAAGGCTATCCGGACATTCTGTGCGGTCATGCAGGCGCAGCAACTGAATGTTCCACTGAACCAGCAAGTGGACATTTTAGTCCGGCCACGCTTGAAGACGGACGTTGACGGAGCAATTAGCGGTGAATCATTGAAGTTCTGGCTACCGAAGAACGCAGGAACTGTTACAGCACGCGGGCTGGTTTCAAGCAATAATCTCGCAAACAATGATGAAGATAATCTTGTAGAAGGTGAGATATTTGTCGGAGTGAGCTCTGCTGCGCCAAGTACAGACATTGTAGGTAACGCGAACCAAACAGTACTGAGTAAGATCACCTCCATTGTTAACGCAGCTGCTGCAACGGGCACTATCCCCACTGGCACAAACCCCATTGGCCAATTCAGATTTACCGCAAGTCCTAACACTAACTCACGCAATGGGCTCAATAAAGCTCAGTTAACTAACATCATTTTTACAGTCACATCAAGTAACGTGGCCTTTGATAAAACTTCTTTCAAGCTCTACAACAGTCTGGATCAATCAACGACATCACCATGTACGGTTGTTGATGACTCAGGATTCTCACCATACTACGTTGCATGCTGGAATATTGCTTCATCTAACGTAAACTCCACTATCGACCCAGGGGCAAGTACGACGTTTGTGCTACAAGCAAACATTACCAACCCCAACGTGACAGGTAGCTCTAGCTTCCAAGTGTCCTTGGATCGCTTTGCGGATATAACTCCAAATGGAGTATCAAGCAGCCTAAGCCACGTCAGTTGGCAGGATAAAGACACTGTTGCAACGACCTTCTACTGGATTGAATCTTCAGAAACTACTGTTAAGTCAACTCTGCTCACACGCTAATTCTCTAAACTACACATAGGTTACCCCGCTTCGGCGGGGTTTTTATGTGTGGAGCATATATCGATTTACATCTTCCCTTAGCAGTTTATCCTGTACTAATTTTTTGACCAATGAGTTCAACCATGGACGCAATTCTGGGTTCCAATCAATGCAGATCTGTCGCCCGATTTCTTCCTCACTCAGCCCACCTGAGGCATCGCGCAATGCCTCTACAATCTTCCCCCGGAATATGCGATTGGGGATGTACTGCGAGCCAACCAATCTCCCAGGTTCTTTCTTTAATTTTTCTTTCCCTGCACCGCGAATTGGTGCGATCCAATTTTCAGGAGTTGCTTTCATCAGCCCTCGCTCCGTAAGAATACACTGACTCCACTTGGGTGAAGTTTTTGTTTGCACGAGGGAACCGTAATCCATGAGTGCAGCATGCCAATCGGCCGCACCACGGCGGAATTGAGAATTGAGAATGAAGAATTGAGAATTTTTATCAATCGCTGCCCCCAAAACCTCCTCTGCAATTTTTAAAAGCTCCCGATCTGCCATCTGATATCTGCCATCTGCATCTTCTGTCCCCACAAATGTTCGGTGCAGAATACGTCTGATGTTGGTATCGATGCATGGTGTTGGAATATTGAACGCAAAGTTGCGGATAGCTGCAGCGGTATAGGGGCCAAGGCCGTTAATGGAGAGGAGCTGATCGTAGTCCTGCGGAAATATCCCATGATGATCGGCCACAACCGTACGCGCAGCATCACGAAGGCGGAGGGCACGAGAGTTGTAGCCCATGCCCCGCCAAGCCATGATCACCTCTGCGTTCGTAGCATCGGCAAGATCGTTGATGGAGCCGAAGCGTTCGAGGAAATTTCTGAACACAATAATTACTCGGCTCACCTGGGTTTGCTGGAGCATGACCTCGGAAACCATCACCCGATACGCCCGTTCGGTATCGTTTTGTATGTCCATATCGCGCCAGGGAAGCGTGCGCTTGTGTGTGCCGTACCATTCCCAGATGGCAGCAACGAAGCCGTTTACATTTTCTTCATGTTTCACGGGAGACAGAGTAGCAAAGTGCCTGTAAACTAGCAGTTCTTATGCGCTTATTTCTTCGCAGCTTTCTCCGGGCATTTCCTGCATTCAAAAGGCAATTTTTCTTCTATGTGCCTTCTGTCTTCTTTCTTTCTGCTATCTGGGTTTTAGAACCGCTCTATGCCCGCCATGCAATAGATGCGCTGATGAGCATGTTGGATGGAAAGCAGGTAAACATTTTTATGATTGTTGGGGGATGGTTCGGGATTTTTATGGTTCAAAATATTCTCCAGGGAATTAACTCTTATTTTAAATGGGATGTACAAAACCGTTTACTCGCAAGATCACGCGAAATTTACTATGAACATATCCTGCGTCTGGATATTTCCCATCATGTAAAAGCAAAAACTGGTGAGTTGATGAAGGTACTCGATAACGCATCCGATGCAACAGTCGATCTGACAAGGCAAACGATCATGGAACTGCCTACGTCTTTTCTAACATCCATCGTCTTTTATATAATCAGCTTTATGATCAGCTGGCAGCTCGCGCTGCTGTCTCTGATGCTGTTGCCGATTTATTTTTTGATTGTTTCTGCAACCGTTCGTTATACACGCAAGAATATTGATAAGGTAAACCGCTTATGGGTGACATCTCTTGGCCGTGGGTACGATGCCATTGCGAATATCTTTACCGTTAAATCGAGTGCGGGAGAAATTCGCGAAGTGTCACATATGGCCGACATTCACCAAGAAGGATTGAATGAGTTGAAACGCGCCAATTTGATATGGGCGGCACTGGAAGGATTCGGGTATTTCTCACTCATGCGGATAACTATGACAGTCTTTGGTATTTGGCTGCTTGTGAAAGGCCAGATCAGTTTAGGGTCACTGTTTTTCTTTCAGTTTTCCTACTTCCGATTGGTAGTCCCTATGGAAATGCTTTCCAACATGATGCCACGTTGGAATGAATACATTGGGAAAATCCGTTTGGCAGAAGATTTATACAAGCAGGAGATCACCATACGTTCACCATCAGATGCAAAAACGATAAAAGACATCCGCGGACATATGGAATTTAAGAATATCGGCTTTGCGTATGGTGATAGTGAAACCATTAGGTCACTATCGCTGGATGTGCAGCCCGGCGAACATATTGCATTCGTGGGGCATTCTGGCGCAGGTAAATCAACGATGGCCATGCTCATCAACCGTTTTTACGATGTGCATGAAGGAGCAATTTTGGTTGATGGAGTCGACCTGCGTGAACTGGATGTACATTGGTGGAGAACGCAGATTGGTTTAGTCCTACAGGAAAATATCATGTTTAATGACACGATTATGGAAAATATCCGCTACAGCCGCCCAGATGCCACAAGAGAAGATGTAATTAAAGCAGCAACAAGAGCATCTGCCTCGGACTTTATCGAAAAACTGCCGAACGGCTATGATTCGCTTGTTGGTGAACGTGGAATCAAGCTTTCCGGAGGAGAGCGCCAGAGAGTCGCCATCGCCCGGGCTATACTAAAGAAGCCGACTATCGTTGTATTAGATGAAGCAACGAGTGCCCTGGATTCAATCACCGAAAAGCATGTACAGGAGGGCATCGCTGAACTTATGAAGGGGCGCACCTCCTTTATTATAGCTCACCGCCTGAGTACGGTCCGCCAGGTCGACCGTATTGCCGTATTAGAGGAAGGGAAGGTAACGGCTTTTGCCCCACATGACGAATTAATGAAGATTAGCCCTGTATACAGGCAAATGGTGGAGTTACAACGGGAGGGAATGCTGGCGGAATAACCCACCATACCCACAATACTCACCCTACCCCCACCAAGTAAGGTGAGTAAGGAGAGTAAGGTGAGTTTAACCTCTATTTGCTGTTGACCATCTATCATCAATTCCCTACACTTTCGCGGCATTTCGAGGGCATTTTGCCCTTGGACGTACCATTTTCTTCTTTTTCCCCTCCCACTATGGCTGATGCTAAGAAATACGAACGCACCAAGCCGCACGTCAACGTCGGTACTATTGGTCACGTCGACCATGGTAAGACGACTCTGACGGCCGCTCTTTCTATGAACTTCTCTCCCGCTGGGGAAAAGAAGGACTATTCACAGATCGACAACGCCCCAGAGGAGCGCGAGCGCGGTATTACTATTAACACTTCTCACGTTGAGTACGAATCCGACAAGCGCCACTATGCGCACGTCGACTGTCCTGGACACGCCGACTACGTCAAAAACATGATCACGGGTGCTGCCCAGATGGACGGAGCTATTCTCGTTTGCTCTGCTCCAGACGGCCCAATGCCCCAGACTCGCGAACACATTCTTCTGGCCGGACAGGTCGGAGTGAAGTACATCGTGGTCTTCCTCAACAAGATCGACATGGTGAAGGACCCTGAACTTATCGAACTCGTTGAGTCCGAAGTTCGCGAACTCCTTTCAAAGTACGGCTTCCCTGGCGATACAACACCTATCATCCGCGGATCAGCTCTTAAGGCTGTTGAAGGCGATGCAGAGGCTGTTGGTAAGCTGAAGGAATTGCTCGACACATTGGACTCCTACATCCCAGACCCTCAGCGCGCTCTTGATAAGCCATTCTTGATGTCCATCGAAGACGTGTTCTCCATTAAGGGGCGCGGAACAGTGGCAACAGGACGCATCGAGCAGGGTATCGTGAAGATCAACGAAGAACTCGAAATCGTTGGACTCCGCGAAACTCGCAAGACTGTCTGTACAGGTGTTGAAATGTTCCACAAGCTGCTCGACCAGGGTCAGGCTGGTGATAACGTTGGTCTCTTGCTTCGCGGTATTGAGCGTGAAGATATCGAGCGCGGACAGGTTCTTGCTAAGCCAGGTTCCATCAAGCCTCACACACAGTTTGATGCTGAGGTCTATATCCTCACAAAAGAGGAAGGTGGACGCCACACGCCATTCTTCAAGGGTTATAAGCCACAGTTCTACATCCGCACAACGGACGTAACTGGTGCTGTTACCCTCCCAGATGGAGTAGAAATGGTGATGCCAGGAGACAACGTTAAGTTCGTTGTTGAACTTGTATCTGCTGTTGCTATCGAAGAAGGTACACGCTTCGCTATCCGCGAAGGAGGCCGCACAGTCGGCTCCGGAGTTGTAACAAAGATCATCAAGTAATTCAAAGGACCGGAGGGGTTCCTCGCTCGAGGGCCCCTCCGCACTCCTTAAACATCATTTACCGCTCTTTTCCCCCTTAGGCCCATGACTGCTAAGACCACCAAAGATACGACAAAAAAGACTGCTTCTAAAAAGAAGACGGACAAGGCAGCTGAGCCCGAAGCAAAGGTTTCAAAAAGCAAAAAATCTGACGGCGGAATGTCGGGTATCCGCATTCGCCTGAGTGCATTCGATCACCGGGTTCTTGATGAAGCTGCCGGAAAGATCATCGACACTGCAGAACGCAGCGGCGCTATTGTGCATGGCCCAATCCCCTTGCCTACACGCGTTCGCAAGTTCACGGTGAACAAGTCGACGTTCGTACACAAGAACGCCCGTGACCAGTACGAAATGCGCACGCACCGCCGCCTCATCGACCTCACAGAAACGACATTCAAGACGGTCGAATCATTGCAGTCTCTGTCGTTGCCATCTGGCGTCGATATCGAGATTAAAATGAAATAATACATCTCTGAATCCACCACCGCTGAATCAGTGGTAGATCTTCTGCCACAAGGGCTGGAAATGACTGACGTCTTGCGCGCAGTCATTTCGGCGAAAGACCTGACTCTCAAGATTCAATCCTCGGACCAGGGATGGAAGATTATTCACGGGACGAATGAGGGGCGAACGGAACTGTGTAGGTTACTATCGTTGTAAAGGTTATTTGACATATATAAATATTAGTTTAATATATAAATGCTCTTTCACAGCAAATTTCCTGATGCATCTGCTTTTTACAGACCTGATCGTTTCAGGCTGGAAAGTGGATGCTACGGGAAATCACAGGAGACGAATGATGAATCGATGGAAGAAGTACGGAATTGTTGGATTGGCGATCTTCACGGGCGTTGCCATTAGCTTCGCTTTGCTGACGCCCATCCCACCGACTCCGGAGACCCACAAAAACTCTGTCTTGGTGGAAAGGGATGAAGATCAACCTGGGCAAGTCATGATCATCCAGGGGCAATTACCACCCACAGAGGTGGCACTGCAACAAGCGAAGAGGTCACTAGTGCTGCAGGAGTGGCTCCAGGGCGTCGGCGAAGTCATTGAGAAAACCAATAAAGACGAGGGCGTGATGAAGCTGCTTAACGCCCTTGCGGTCGGCAGGCTCTGCATGCCCGTTGAAAACGGTGTGCTGTTCTTGGAATCAGCGGAGGGGATGGAACACTGGATCGCCGTAACCCCCGTATTACCCGAAGATAGGAAGATCCCTGGATTGGCCCCAACTGGCATCACGCGGGCAGGTGCGACATTCAGCCCTGCAACAAATGTGATGATGCTACATGACACCAACATGTCGAAAACATGGAGGGGAATCCTGTTCCTTCATGAGCTCGATCATGCAGATCGCTTCTTCACTGACCGCTACAACTGGCAAGACATCCGCACGTACTGCCACGAAGAGTTGAAGGTGCACAAAGACCAGAACAGGTGGGTCTCAAAGATCGGCGGGGAGCGGTATCTTGCACTGGTAAATGTCGAAACCAACCGTCAACGCAAGACACTGGAAGAAGAGGGAATCCAGCTGGGTCAGGGATTCCCCCAGCGTACGGAATATGATCCCGCTTTGGATGACATTTTTGGGCCCGCACTGTCCAAGGATGAAAAGGACTTTCGACAGACGCAAGTCTGGATGCACGGTCATTTCAATCTTTTGGATAGCATCGCCGATGCATCCGATGAAGTGAAGGATGAGTTAAAAGCCATCTTTCTGAAAACCTTGTACCGCGACGGAGGCATCTTGGATCAGTTCAACAAATAACCATCATCATTTAACGGAGGGGATGATTTACTGCCTCGGACACCATCTGTGTGTCCGGGGCTTTTTTATTTCCACCCCTTCGCCTTCAATCCGGCCTTTGCCGCAGCCTGCTCGGCTTTCTGCTTAGAATTTCCTGAGCCCTCGGCAACCTTCTCCTCACCAATATAGACAGCGCAGGTGAAGTTCTTAAGGTGATCTGGGCCAACGGCATCCAACGCAACGTAGTGCGGGGTAATGCCATGCTTTTCCTGAGCCTTCTCCTGGAATACGCTCTTTTCGTCACGGTGCTTACCTTGGGCCAAAAGGCCTTCAAGCTTGCGAAGAATGAATTGGTAGCAGAAGTGCTTTGCATCTTCGAAGCCCTTGTCCAAGTAGATTGCCCCAATGAGGGCCTCCACAGCGTTTGCAAGTGTTGAGGTGCGATCACGACCGCCACTGGCCTCTTCGCCACGGCTAAGGAGCATGTATTGACCCAACTGGATGTCACGCCCCACCTGGGCCAAATGCTCGCGTTGCACGAGGGCTGAACGCCAGTTAGTAAGTTCACCTTCGGGCTTCTCTGATAGATGATAGAGATACTCTGTTGCAGCGAGTTCAAGCACCGCATCACCTAGGAACTCTAGACGCTCGTTATGGCCCGTCCTTCTGCTTTCGCGCACGGAACTGCGGTGTGTTAATGCCTGCACCAACAAATCCTTGCTGCGGAAGTGGCAGCCGATTGCTTTTTCGAGATTGACGAAGGAAGCGGTCATCGGGGTTCAGTATAGAGAAAAAAGAAGAATGAAAAATGAGAAATATAAGGTGTCATGGTGAGCCCGACGAACCATGTCACCCTTCGTCGAGCTCAGGGTGACAAACCTCTACTTCTTAACCATCGCGTTAAGCACGCCATTCACGAATTTTCCACTCTCATCTGTGCCGAATTCTTTGGCTACTTCGATACACTCGTTCATCACCACTGCAGGGGGTGCATCGTTGCCGTAGAGCATTTCCCATGCACCAATGTAGAGCGTACAACGTGAAACAGGGTCCATGCGTTCGAGTGTCCAACCTGGGGCGTGCTCTTGAATAACATTTCCGAGCTCTTCTTCTTTTTCCATGACTCCTCGGAGAATCTTTTCTGCGAACTCCAAATCAACTTCACCCAACTCCTCTTCGTTGAGCGTCAAGGAATGGACCGGGTCAACTCCAGGGCGCTGCTCACGTTCAAACAGAGCCTGCATGACAGCGATACGGGATTGATGTCGGCGACGGGCCATAGGAGCGGTGGGCTATGAACTAAGGACCAACAGCCGATTAAGCTTTGATCTTCGTGATTGCCTTCTCAATTTTCTTCTTTGGCTCAGCAGGACCTGCGTATGGTGAATTACTGCGCTGGAGCAGGCGTTCGACCTCGAGACCCACGTAGTGTGAGTGCTGGAGTCTTGTTGCGCGCTTTGCGCGCTTCTTCTTCGGTGTAGGTCTCTTTCCCATAAGTGCGACGTAGAGTAAGGGCGAGGATGGGTGATGTAAAGGGAAAAATGGGCAGAACAGAAGCAATTAGAACAAAAGATACGAGAAGACTCTCGAAACTTGTGTTCTGGCGTTCTTAGCGCCGTTCCCCCGACAGTGCCGTCATAAAGCGCAGTATCATGATAAACAGGTTATAGATATCTAAATAGAGGCTCAAAGCCAATAAAAAGGGGTTTGCACCCAGTGCAGCCCCTTGTTCAAGTCGCTGAATATCAAAGGCTAAAAAGATACCAAATAGCACTGTTCCAAGCCCTGAAATAAGCAATTCTGAGGTCTGAGTCTGTAGGGCAGGAAAGAAGATCTGTAGCAGAGAAAGAACCAGTAACCCAATAAGAGCGTAAAAAAGGGCACTCCCCCACGCCGCTAGCCCTGGGGCCATTCTGGCTAAAACAACGGCAGAGAGGCTCATACAGACGGTTGCACCCACTGCATTGACCAAAATAGCACCTCCATTGACGTACCCGGTCGTTATAATGAGGAGATACGGAACGAGCGTAAAACCGGAAATAAGCGGAAATAACGCAAATAAAAGGTAATTGAGAGGGCTTGAGCGAGACCACCACGTAGCCGTGAAAATAAGGCCCAATTCAATAACAGCTAACCCAAGGTACAGGCCACTAGAAAGCAGTAAATTGGCAAATTGAAGGCCAAAATAGACACCTACGAGCGTTAAAGCCATAGCCAAAGCCAAAAGGCCATAGGCCTGGGAACGTGTGGATGATGAAAGGACGAGAGGAGATGTGCGAGAAGGGGTGTATTGCATGGAACAGATCTTACCATCGATTAGGTCTTATCCAATAAAATGACGTAAAAAACGGTAGTGAAGGCAATCGAAGCAATTAAGGAAATCAAAGAAAACATCCTCGATTGCCTCGATTTCTTCGATTTCCTGCTTGTTCGTGGGGAAAGATCCCTTTTTATCCATTAGATATAGCCCTAAACCACCCTTTCTGCTATAATAAAGAGATTTATGGCCATGTCTGAGTTCCTCAGCGGCTTGTCACATACGCTCCTAGCAGCGGCTGATTTTAATATTCTCGTTCCAACTACACCTGTCACATCAAACCCTTGTGGTGTAGCAGCAGGGCTCCCTTGTGGATCTGGCGGAGCAGATGGCGCTAGTAGTTATATTTTTAGTGTCATTATCCCCGCTCTTGAATATGTTTTCTTGGCACTCGCGATCCTCATGTTCTTTTACTATGGGTTGCGTCTGATTATTGAAAGCGACGAAGACAGTACCATTTCAGAAGTAAAAAGTGCATACGCCTACGGAGTTGCCGGTGCACTCATCGTGAGCGTATCGGGCTTGCTGGTACAGGCAGTGGGACCAGGGTTTGCGTCTGGAACACTGATCAATGATGGACCGATCACAACAGCTCTCGATACGATTACCTTCTATTTGCGTCTGATGGTATCGGCGGCCGTAAGTGCCGTGATCGTCTTCCAGGGGCTGCGCTTGATCGTCTTCCAGGGAGATGAAGGTGAAATAAAGCAGCAGAAGACACGCTTCTTCCATGGGCTTATTGGCGTAGCAGTTGTCACACTTGGCAACTTTATTGTTGAAGGATTTTTGCCGTCGAATGGAGCACCCGTACTCATTACACAAATTGTAGGAATTGCGAACTACCTGCTACAGATTTTAGGGGCGCTCTGTGTACTCGCATTCCTTGCAGCAGGATTCATGCTAGTTATTTCCACCGACGAAGGGCTTAAAGATAGAGCCAAAAAGACAATGTTCACGACAACCATCGCCATCATTGTGGTACTTAGCTGCTTTGTGATCGTCAACTTTGTTCTTGCACTGACATAATCATGACCAATCTCTTTCTTTCCTTAATCGGCAACCTTATCCCTTTGGCACATGCACAGATAAGCGGTGTTGCAAACGGTGTTGCAGGAGGCTTAAGTTCTGGCTTCGGCAGCGGTGGATTTGTCGGTATAGCGGAATTCTTGAGAGGACGAATTTTGCTGCTCATCTTTCCTGTCGCCGTTACTCTCGTCGTACGCGCTGGATCTCGTCTCATTAACAGCCAAGAAGATGACAAGCTAAAGAAAGCAAAAAATACAATTGCCTCGGTATGTGTTGGTATCATGTTGGCCTATGTGTCAGACAGGCTCGTAAATGCATTCTATGCACCAGGTGGTGGATGGGGCCGCGGAAGTGCCACTACTGGCGCAAATATTCTGACAACAGAAATTGCTGGTGCACTGAACTTCTTCACCACAATGGCCGTTATTCTCTCGGTACTCATTATTATCGTGAGCGGCCTACGAGCAGTAACAACATTCGGTAAAGATGATGGAACTGCCATGATCCGCCAGTCAGTCACTGGCGTTGCCAGCGGCCTTCTTCTGATGGCTGTGGCAGGGAGTATCAAGGCAGCACTCGGGCTTGCACCAGGTGTGATTGCAACACTTCCAACAGGGTCCAATCCGTCTCCTATCATCACTACTGGTGTAAATATTGTGCTGGCCCTCCTTGGGTTCACAAGTCTTATCGCGTTCGGTGTCATTGTGTACGCCGGTATGCGCATGGTGCTTAACTGGGGTGACGAAGCGAACTACACCAAAGGAAAAGATCTTATTTTCCGTGCGGTTATCGGTCTTGTCATCATGCTTTTGAGCGGAACAGCCGTCGTGTTTATCAGTGAGATCGTTACCTAAAGCCAAGCAAAGTCTTTGTGCCGAGCAATGCATCGGATATGCTTTGGCTAATGAGCACTATTGATCCACGCATTTTTCGCGCATACGACATTCGTGGCCGCGCGCATGAACAACTCACAGAGGAAGCGAGTTTTTTGATTGGACGGGGGTTTGGGTCCGAGTTGGTACATCGCACAGGCAAAGAACACCCCACCGTATGCGTTGGGCGTGACGCACGAACCCATGGCCCAGTACTCGAAGCAGCGATGATAAAAGGTTTAATGCAGTCTGGATGTCATGTGCTCTCCATTGGCCAGACGCCCAGCCCTGTGAATTACTTCACTGTGTGTTCTAAGCATGTTGATGGAGGTGCACAGATAACAGCTAGCCATAACCCACCAGAAGATAACGGCATCAAATTGAGCTTGCATGGAGCAGAGGCATTTTCAGGAGAAGATCTGCAACACTTGCACAGAAAAATTCAACGTGCGGATTTTGTCGAAGGTGAGGGATCCCTTGAAACCATCGACGCACTCGAACCGTATATCGAACGTATAACATCGATGTTTAAGGGTGTAGCAAATGGCATGAAGATTGCTGTCGATAGTGGCAATGGTGTAGCAGGCCCTGTCTACTGTGCAGTGCTTAAAGCCTGTGGGGCAGAGCTGATTGAACTCTATACAGAACCCGATGGCACGTTCCCTAACCACCCCGCAGACCCAAGCAAACACAGTACACTCGAAGAACTGCAACAGGCAGTGCGCGAGCACAAGTGCCACCTTGGTTTGGCATTTGATGGAGATGGGGATCGCCTAGGCGCAGTAGATGAGACAGGGCGTATTTTAAGTGCAGATGAAACACTTCTTTTACTGGCACGTGATCACCTGACACGATTCCCTCATGCCCCCATTGTCTTTACCGTCAGTAACTCAGGGGTACTTAAAACAGAGATCGAAGCATGGGGAGGCAAACCCGTCATGTGCAAAGTAGGACACTCCTTCGTAGAGCATGCAATGCGCGACCACAGCAGCTTGCTCGGTGGCGAGCAATCAGGGCATTTCTTCTGCGGTGAAGGGTATTACGCCTTTGATGATGCGCTTGTATCTGCCTTACGCATACTCTCGATTGTTAAAGCTAGTGGATCAACGTTATCGATGCTTTGTGACACCTTCCCCAAAGTGCACCAGGCCCATGAACGAAGGCCACACGTACCTGATGAGCACAAAGGACGCATTATTGAAAACGTCATTCTACATTTCCAAAAAACGCATGAGGTGCTCACATTGGATGGCGCACGTATCGAATTCGGTAATGGCGCGTGGGCGGGTATTCGTCAAAGTAACACCTCACCCTGCATTAGCATTTGCCTAGAAGCACGAAGCAAGGATGAATTACATCAAATGGAGCAGCTTGTACTGGATCATTTGAAAGGATATCCAGAGATTGGGTGGACGGAATGAAGAATTGAGAATGGAGAATTGATAGTCACATTCATTAATTCTCAATTTGCCTGCTGAGCAGCAGATAACACATGAAAAAGGACGCATTCAATGAATGCATTATGCTATACTAAGCACATGTGGCCCTTCCGAAAAAAGAAAGTTTCAAAGCCGGCAAAGATAGCCAAGCAAATGGTAGTCGGTGTCATCATTGGTGGTGCGATTGGTTCTATTGTTGGTAAAAAGTTAATGGAGCAACACAAGACACAAGAAGAGCAGGACGAAGATGAGAATGGATTTACAAAGAAGGACGTTTGACGAAGCTTCTTAGCTGATTAGCTCGTTAGCTTCTTAGCTTTTATGTGGAAATTTATTTTTTAAAAAACCCGCCCCTCCTTTCACTCCTGTGCCCCGGACGAGCTGAAGAGTTAAAGGAAGAGCGGGCTTAGACCCAAGACACGCGTGTGCCCTGGAGATGCAGATGACCTGTCTGCACTCCCTACCACGGTGACACGTTATGGGCGTGCCGCCCGTGTGTATTGATGTTTGTTGAATCCCTTTTTTGCCGCGGGAGGGCCCTCTGTATTGCCGAGGAGCGCATGTGTGTTGGTGTTTGTGGTTGGATCCCTCACTAGGAGGGAGCCTGTTTGATGCGGTGGCCTAGACCGCAGGGGCAGGGAGGAGGAAATGCTTCGTTTTGAGGAGAAGCACTTCCCTCTCCCTGCTGTGGTAGGGTTATGAAAGATCCAACCCACTATTGTATCAAATTTAAGCAATTTGGACAAGGGGATATCATCAGGTAGAATCCCTCTATGGACGCAGAAAACGGGTCAGAAACGGCAATTCAAAAGGGGAAATTTGTTCTGCTTATTGGGCCGAGTGGAGTGGGCAAAAGTGCCATTCTTCGCACCCTTCGCACCAAGCATGCCGATTTTCATTTTCCTCGTTCCGCGACGACAAGAGCTAAGCGTGAAGGCGAAGGAACCGAGCTCTATCACTTCCTGAGTGACGCCGAATTCGATCAGTTACTCCGCGAGAACAAAGTACTCGAATGGGCAGTTGTACATGGTGGTGCGCGCTACGCAACGATTGTTGATGAAATTGTGCCGTACATCGAGCAAGGGAAAACTGTCGTCCGCGAAGTCGACGTACAGGGCTTCGATGCCATCAGTCATCACCCCCTCTTCTCTGGGGAGAATCCCGATTACACACTCCAATCAATTTTTATTGTCCCCGAAAACACTGAGCAGCTGATTCGCCGTATTCAAGAGCGTGCACCAATTTCGGCTGACGAACTCCAGCGCAGAGTTGAAAGTATGGATACCGAACTCGCCTATGCAGATGGCTGTACGAACAAGGTCATCAATCGTGAAGGGAAGCTAGAAGAAACGATTGAGGAAGTGGAGAAGTTGATTAAGGAATAACACACAAAAGAAAATGACCCCATCCGGGAGTCATCCTCAAGTTCGAAGGTGTTGGTTCCATCGCGATCTCACTAGGGAACAGTCTCGCAACATCTAGTGTCGGCTTGCAGTGCTGCAGCAACGAAGCACGGCGACGATGTTTATAGAAACCATTGCGAAGCTTGAAAGGGACAGTACCGCACTTCTCATGATCGGAATCATGTTGGATGGGGTCTTGAGTATTATAATTTATTTATTATAAATGTCAAAAGTTCTCAAAACGCCCCATTTGCATTCTTACTCTCCTTGGGAATTTCCTGACCAAGGTCCCATAGTTCAACGATCTTTCCGTTCACGATGCGAAAGATGTGCACGACGGTCATCTGGGGCAGTTCTTTGCTGAAAACAAGATGTGAGTGCACGCAAACCATTTCCCCGTCAGATATCACATGCTTGATCGTGAATTCTTTGTTGGGCATCTGTACTTCATTCACTTTCATAGCTTCTTTGAGCGCTTCAAACCCTGTGAAATTATAGATGTTGTGATGCTTACCACTCATGTCGACATATTTCTCATAGGCCTGATCAATCTTCTTATCTATAACCATCGCAAGGAAGTTCGTCGCAATCTGTGCGTTTGGGTCGGAAGCAGGCATTAAGAGAGGGGTAAGGACGTAAATCAGTGTATAGGACGCTGTTTAAGAGGAAAACTTACTCTATTGTGCGCTTTGGATGCGGATGGTAGCCTTTGCGGGCCCTAAAAAGCCTCGTGCACCCGTAGTTCAGCCCGGATAGAACGCCAGATTGCGGATCTGGAAGTCGTAGGTTCAAATCCTGCCGGGTGCACCATCTTCAACATCAAATTCGGGGCTGTAGCTCAGTTGGCTAGAGCGCTTCCATGGCATGGAAGAGGTCAGGGGTTCGAATCCCCTCAGCTCCACCATTTTTGTTGTAGCTCTACGACGAATGCGGAATCCCTTGATTTGGGAAACTACCAGAGTAGGTTGAGCTTGTATGAGTACTCTTCGACCACATACGGTTGATAGTAACTATCCAATGCAATCACCCCAATTCACCAATAGGGCCGTACTCTCGTTAACGGCCGGGGTGACGCTTTTAGTTGCAGGAGCAGTGATGAATAACCGCAATGCAGGGCCTGTAAAGATGACAGGGAACATAGGATCTCCCGCCCCTCTGCTCACACCTGTTTTTTCGGATATATCTTCCGACAACACCGAATCGACAAATGATCCTCTCGTGCTCCCCTTCTCCAAACTGTCGGGGACAGGTAAGCCAGAAGACGATCCAGTGTATCTAGAATTTCTGAGGACAGAGCCACAAGATGTACGCACTTTAACGGATGGACAAGATTTAGAGATTAATGGTCCTGCTATTTGGTTAACGATTCCAGTAGAAAACGAATTCAAGAAAATCCCCTTAAGCTATGCACAAACCCCCGAGGGTAAACAGGTTTTAAAGGTAGGCCCAAATTATTTTGCAGTGAGATACTTAAAGATCGGATTCCCCGGTAACAACATGGTTTTTGAAGCAGAGGTGAGCAAAGCGGAAAAACGGACAGATGGGATTGCAAATACTGGCCAAAAAACAATCCCCATTCTTGGCACGTTTACAGACACTTCAGTTATGCCCTTCGATATGCTGCTGCAAAATGTACAGGCTTTAACTGGCAACACTATTACAGCAGGAGAAATTCTTTCTGTGCACGTTGTTGGCCCTCGCATCTTTTATTTCAAGCTAGCAGGAGATACTCCTCTGGACATAGCGATGACACCCGAAGAGAAAGTGGAGATTAAACGAATCTACAATGATACAATCAAAGAGCATGACAACCCTGACACTCGATGATGTTCGCGCGAAGCTACATACTTGGAAAGGTATTGAAATCGCAAAAACTTCAAACCCTGTGATGGGACACGGAAACCCTAAAAGTAAGATTGTCTTTGTAGGGGAAGCCCCGGGGCAAAAGGAAGATGAACAAGGTATTCCTTTTGTGGGACAAGCCGGAAAATTACTCGAGGAATTACTCGGGACAATTGGGCTTAAACGAGAAGATGTGTACATCACAAACGTGGTGAAATTTCGCCCACCAGAAAATCGTGACCCAACGCCCGAAGAAAAAGAAGCATGTCTGCCATTTTTACAGATGGAACTTTCGATTATTAAGCCAACAGTAATTGTCCCACTGGGACGCCACGCTCTCACACAATTTTTTACAAAGATGAGCATTAGCGACGCGCATGGGAAATCACATAAGATTGGTGAGCAATGGGTATTCCCTATCTATCACCCCGCTGCTGCACTCCATAACCCTGGCTTGAGGCAAGCACTTTTTGATGACTTTACGAATCTCGGGGAATTCCTGAAATCCCAGCAATAAAAAATATGACCGCGCTTCTGTATTCCATCATCGTCGCCGCGCTCCTTTCTGTCACGTCGCTGATTGCGGTATTGCTACGTGTGAGCCCACTGCTCTCCCCCGCCCCCGCACTCAGCGCATTTTTTGCGTCGCTGTTTTTATCCGTCACATCGATTGCCACGCTCTTGTTATATGCACTCTGGAAATGGTTCCCTTTGCACGCATGGGATGATGGAAAGACCCTTGGAATCTCGCTACGCCAAGGAGTGTTTTTTGGAATCTCTGTGACGGTGATTGTTCTATTCCACCTACTTGGAATTTTGACATGGTGGATTGGCGCACTCGTCTTCCTCGTCTTTATTCTGGTGGAAGCAGCACTCCAAAGTTAAGGATTACTGTAAAGGTTCAGGCGTCCCCAGCGTTGCCTCTGGCTCACCTAACTGTACTTCGGGTTCACCCAATTGAACTTCGGGCGCATCTGTTTGAGCAGTGTTGCGATTGTCTACTGGAGTGCCATTGCGCTTTGCACGTTCCGCAGCAGTGGAAACTGGTGCATTTTCGATCCAGAAGCTAGACCCTGGGGCACTTCCTTTTCGGCCCTCAGGACGAGCATGGGAATCCAGAATCCAGTCGATGAATTCTACGGAAAGGCCATCAGGCATATACGTTTCAATAGAAGCTCCTGTGCGATCGACAACATCCTTTAGTGAACGCCTACTAATTTCCTTAAGGATTGCAGCGTGACGCTCAAATTCACGCATATCAAACTCGGTGAGATTTCCATGGCCTGAATCACGTTGATTAACAGTTGGGGGAATATGCGCTTTTGTTAAGAAAGCACGGAGTTCTTTATCTACATTTTGACGAACCTCTAATGGAATCTGCGCACGTACAGCATACAGCTGACCTAGTTGCGCCTTTGCATTCTGCAACTTGTTGTAATCGGCTCCACGGAATGCCTTAAAGAAGAACCGCATAAGCGGGCGGCTTTCTGCATTAAGCCCTTGGTTATACTGGCTGCTTTCTTCTGCAGTCATAACTGCAACGAGTCCGAGGGCTTTCTGCAAACCAACATCTTGGAAGCTTCCTTGCTGAATATTTTTCTCTTTCAAGATTCTTTGGTGCAAATCACGAGGTCGAGACATTACATCTTGGTAAATTCTATCGACCACTGCAGTCATATCACCTGCATTTAAGCGTCCATCTAACCCTGCAAAATCCTTCAAGTGCGCCTTTAGGTAGAGCAGAGATTGCACCTCCTGATTACTCAGTTTGGGGAACGGCTTGAGACCTGATCCATAGATAAGACTCTGACGAATCTCGAAGCGGGATTGCCCTGGTTTGAACATACCTTCGAGCATCTTCTTCTGCAGCTCTGGGTCTTCCGCGCCCTGCTTTACAGCCTTGCCGACGGCAGCGGTTGCATTACTGAAGAGCCCCATCAATCCACTTGGAGTAGCCGTTGGCGTTGCATTGCTTTCCGCCTTAGTCTTTTCCTCTGCAAGCTTGGTTGTGTAGTAATGCAGAAGTCGCTCCATCTGGCTGACGGTCGCAGTGACCGCGCGTTCATCACGTGGCACTACTTTTGTCTGCTCCAAATACACATCAGAATACTGCTTCATGGTCGCCTTAAACTTGATGTACACCTCTTTGAAAGATTCATCTTGGACGGAACCATACTCATCCTGCAATTTGCTATACGTAGTAGCTGCTCGAGTCACACGATCCTGCCATGAAAGCTTTTCACCCGCATCACTCCACACAGGATCTTCCTTGCCTGGGGGATTTTCAGTCCAGGTAGCACTCTCAGTTCCGTAGTCTTGCAGCACCTGTTCAAACTGCTCCGTGGCAGAAAGTAAGGCAATTTGATTGTTTTGATCGGTTGGCCACCCACCATTGGGCAATGCCAAGCGGTACATTACGTACAACTGACGTGCCTCCTGCATATATGTTTGCCATTCGATACGCCCACCAAAACGTTCTTGATCTTTCTTTACTACTTCGTACTTCTGCATCGCCTGAGACAATCGTGCTTCTAGACGATTAAGCCCACCTGGCTGCTGGAAATACTCAGCAATACTAGAACGAGAAAGAGTTGGCTGAGCAACCTGCCTCTCTGGTGTAGCTGGTTTTACAGTCGCAGGAGCTTCGCGGGTAGTAGTGGGTTTAACCGTTGCTACAGCAGGTTTTTCGACCTGCGTTGATGTGCCATTGATTCCATAGGCATAGACATTCTCGACACCATTCTGAATGATGCGCATCGCTCCTCTGAACTCTGCTGGAACGGACAAGGTCCATTCAGTTGGACTCGCAACAATCTGCACCGGACCGTGAGTGGCACGCGTAGTATTCTGCGTAATCGTATGCAATGTGTGTGTCGTTCGCGTTTGCTCATCACGAACCTCTATTTGGAATGGGGCATTGCGTGGAACAGAAACAATCCGTGAAGACTCGACGGATTCATTCTGCCTTTCCTTTGAGCCAGGAGTAATTTTCGTATCTGATACTCCGCGGGATGGAGAACCCGCTGTTGGCTCCTCTATATAACTATCAACAATATCATCAAATTTTTTACGTTTCAGAAGACTACTAAACTCGTCCTCACTATCATACGGGGATACATATGGTGTCTTTCGTGCCTTTTTCTTTGCGGAGGCTGCCTCTAATTCGTAAAGTGCTTGATCAAGCTGCATCAACACCTGTTCGGTATCACGCATATTCTGGAAATCAACACTATCCCCTCCTTTTTCGATGACTACATCAAATGTCCGAACCAGAGCAATGACCGTCTCATACGACTCTTGTGCAAGAGTGTTATCTGGATGTGCATCCTTGATGGATTTTAACTGCTTATAACGCTTTGCAATACGTGAGAACACTGAATTCTCGTTCGTATCGAGCAGCCATTCGTTGTCCCATTTGTCGTAGGAAACCTGATCATTCGCAATAGTGGGCTTAGCACTATCGGCAATACGCTCAGGAAATTTCATGCGTGGCAGCGTTTCTTCTGGCTGCTTTTCGGGAGTTTGTGGTGGTTGTACTACTTCCGGCTTAGATGGTGATGATTTTGGTGTGGGCGTAGGCTCTTTAACAGGCTCTTTTGGAGTGGGGTCCTTTGGTTTTACAGGTTCTGCCTGAGACTTCGGTTGAATGGGTTGCACATCAGGTTTTACTACAGGAGTGGCAGCAGGTGCTGCTACTGCGATAAGCGCTCCACCATTCACCTGAGCGTATGCAGAGAAAGCAGCATCAATCGAACAATCCCATTCACGACCATTCCACACTGCTTGACCATAATCGCGACCGTTCAGGAGAAGATCCCATTGAGACACCTGACCGTTTCCCACAATCGTAAATGAACCAATAAGCTGACGATCCTTATTATAAATTGAAAGTTTAGAAGGCGGATTTGTATTTGGAACCTTCACCGAGCCGGAAACAACTTCGGGTGATTTCTCGGCAGTCTTTGGAGTGGTATTGGGTTTACCGTTTATTTTATGTGCAAGCTGAACCTGACGAGCGGACTCTTCTCCGATTCGCGCAAATTCTTCTTCTCGTGATTTAATAAGAGATTCAAGCCTATCTAATGTTTCACGCTGCCCCTCAATTTTCTGAGAATGCCCTGCAGCCATTTCACGGACAAGTTTCAATTTTTGATCAATACGCTGCAACTGTTGGATGACTAATGCTTGTTCATCTGGAGTGAGACCTTTTAGGTCGATATCTTTGATACGATCAATACTTGGAGCTAAAACAGTATCGATAATAGATTGGATTTTCTTTGGGCCTTCGGCTGTCCCTTCTACGCTTTCGCGAATTACCCGAAGTTCATCACTTTGTATTGCTTCAGCCTCTGTTGGTGTGGGTTTTTCGTTCTCGGGCATGAACATGAAAGAAATCCCCTTATTATAGCACAAATATCCATTTTCTCCCAATTAGAAAAAGCCCGTGTATCCAACACGGGCTTTGTAATGGGGGATGACAATTTGCTGTTCGTAGGCCTTTTAATGGCCCAGACCGGGAATCCATGAGATCAGCTTCTCCAGGCCACGTGGCCTGGCGGCTTCTTCTGCCGCACGAGCAGCAGCCAACGTCTGTTGGGATTGACCAAGCACCGCTTGCGCCTGGTTCCAGACCGTATTCGCCCAGTTCGTAATCTCGACGACCCGGCCCTCAAGCGACGTAACCTTGGTCTCCAAGCCAGTAATCTTGGTGTCGGCCATTTTCAGGCCTTCACCGACGGCTGCCTGTGCGACCTCGAGGGAATCCGCTTTTTTCTCGAGCGACGTCACCCGGGTATCCAACCCGCGGATGAGTTCACCGTTCTTATCGATCATCCGACCGTGACGTTCTTCCGTCCGGAGAATGGTATCGAGGCCTTCCTCAACGCCGGCGAGGAATTGACCCAGCCGCCCTTTGTCCCCCGACTCGAGGACCAACGGTTTCCCGTCGTCCACGATGTCTCGGAGGGGAGACCGAACAACGATCTCGGTGTCGAGTTTAATCACAGGAGGCTTCTTGCCTTCCTGTGCACCTGCCTGACTTGCGACCAGGACGAAGCAGAGAATCCAGAGACGCTTCATGGTGCGCTCCTTTCAAAAAACTTGGTGATTTTGGACAGAGGATCAGGAACTGGAGCCAGAGGAAGATCCCCCGGCTCATTCATCGGGGTAGGAGACCTGCGCTCATCAACTCGCGTCGGTGGCGCAGCAGCGGGGATTGGTTGGAGCGGGTCTTGGAGCTGTATAGGCCCTTTCCCCTTTTCCTCACAATCCTTGCATCCCTTTGGCTCTGGCCCAAGTAAACCTTGTTCCCGGTAGAGCCGCAACCTTTCCATGGCAGCTTGGCACTCCGGATTTTTACACCAGACTGCCGCACTGGCATCAATGCACGTCCGACAAGGAGCACCTGTAGTGCACCCCACCGATGTGCAGGTTTGCTGTCGACCTCCACCCATTGCGAGTGGAATCGCCGCAAGACCCAAAAGCCCCCAAGCACTAAAGCCTGCAGCAGCTGTTGTTGTCACAGTGGTTCCACCAGAAACAACGCCTGTCCATGGGCTCACCGAGCCGCCACCACTGGTCACAGTACTTGTCGCACCACCAGCAGCACCACCGATAGCCATACCCACACCCATACCGGCGATAAAACCGATGATGAACATGCGGAGTTTGGCCCGGGCGATTTGCCCCGGCAGCTCTGCCAGAATCGCATTCGCTGCCGCCAGGATGTTGCTTGCCTCATCTAACCGCGAGGAAGCATCCGAGAGAATGCAGCCGACAATCACCAACTTGTCGTTGATGATGTCAACGCGCACTCCCAGCTGCGCCAGGCGCTCCACGTGCTTTGCGAGTTCTGCAGCCTGCTTCAGGCTGTTCTCACTCAACTCATCAAAGCGCTTCTCGAGGGTTTGCAGGCGCTCATCGAGCTTTTTGAGTTGTGCTGTCTGCTCACCAAGCTTGTATTCGTTCACTCCTTGAACGATTTTGATATCGCTCACTTTCCGGTCGATTCGGTCGACCCCCGCAAAGAGAATCTCTTTGTCCCCCGCTGAAACCTTCAGCGGAGCTGCGACCTGGGCGAATAGGGCGAGAAACGCCATATGCACCCCGATCAGTTGACGGAACTTCATCGGTTTTGCCCTCCTTTAAGAGCTAGGTTTGTTATCTGTCATCCCCGCATGTTTCCGCAGTCGCAAAGGCGCGACTACAGAACAATACGGGGTCCCAATGTTGTAAAAGGACAAGGCTGAAGAAAATATACTAATTTATCAATTATGTCAAATATATTGCTTATACTTAGCTATTTGATTCAAAAACATTAAAAATGATCTTAAATTCATAATTTAATGCATTATTCGCATGATAGAGGGGATTATATTTGACAATATCTTAAATTATATTACTATTGATCCCTTTTGCGGTTTTACCGCCCACTCTCCCCCCTTTCTCTATGGATCCGCGCAGTTTGATCCGACGCACCTTCCTTCCCGCATTCCTGGCGATAAGTATCGTCACAGGTGCAACTGCCGCAATTAGCCTACAAGCTGATGCTGCGACACCCACTTCACCCTTTGGTGAAAGACCGGGAGAAGTAGATTTGAGTAATACCTATAGCCTGCCACAGGTCTATATAGAGAGTGCCACGATGAAACAGACTGATGGAGTGTCCGGGGGGACCTTCACAGTCTTCAATGAAGACGATGAGATTGTGGGCAACTTACGTTACCGCATCGAAATTTATGGCGATATGCCAGGAGTAACGCCTACAGGGAACCCGGCCGTCCTTTACCGCGTAACAGACGCAGTCGAACTCCCAACACTCGCACCAGGCGAACAAATCGAAGCATCGTATTCGGCATCCATCGCAGGACTACCTGATGGTGCATACGAACTACGCATTCAATTGGTACACGGCCGTGGTCGCCTGCTTGGTTGGAACGATCAAGCTCTCACTATCAAAAATGGTGCAGCAGCGTACGTCGGTCTCTATGGTGCTTCTATCACACTGCCAGAGTTTGAAGAAAAGAGCGTTGAAGCATTGTCTGGTCCAAACGTGGACCCAAATGGATCCTTCACTATTACAGGACTTACAGAGAACACATCCAAGAATGTACGCACGCTGACACCTCGTCTTCGTTTGTACCCAATGGATTTCTCGGAGAAGGCTGTTGAAGATATTCGTTTTGAAGCAATCGACATCCCAGTGGGTGAAGCAACATTTGATTTGACGCTTACAGCACCCGAAAAAGCTGGTGTATACGCAGGAACATTGGAACTGATGGACAACGACACTGTTGTCTCCAGCATTGGTGAATATCGCATTGTTGTACGCGGTATGGACGCAGACATCCTCTCGTCTCGCCTTGCAAACGGTATTTCGAAAGCAGGTGATACGGCCTTTGTGCGCATTGAACACGTTGGACCATCGGATGCCGAGACAACAGGCGAAGGAGTGTTGAATGTTGAAATCAGCGATGACCAAGGCGTCGCAGGTAGCATGTTCGTATCTGGCGTTTCTCTTAGCGACGGAGTCGGTATGGGAACAGCTGCTGTAACTTTGAACCGCGATCTTACGGGTGCTGCAAAGTTGACTGTACGGATGCTTTCGCCAAAAGATGGTTCCCTGCTTGCAAAACAGGAAAGCATCATTCGCATGGAAACGCTGACAACCACCGCACCTGCAAGTGCTGGACTATGGTTTGAGTGGTATACCAAGCCCGCTTACTTTGCATTTGCTGCAGGTATGTTGGCTCTGATCGTTGCAGGTATCTTGATCGCACGTCAGGTACGACCATTTGCCTTCAATGGCGTTAAGAGAACAGTCGCGGCTATGGCTGTATTCTGTGTACTCTTCGTACAGATTCAACCAGCACTCGCACAGGAAGTAGCAGAAGACGGTGAAGCAATCTGGGCAGCATCACAAGTTACATCCATTGATTCAAACCGCTTTGGCGGAAGCAATGGAATTGAAGTATGGGCTCCAATCACTGTCGGTGGGAATGCAATCTTTATGCCAAACCCTCAAGCATACTTACAGTACTGGGGTGGTATTTCTAATAAGCCAATCGTAGAACTCTTCGTCAACAAGCCAATTCACAACAGCACCATTCAGTGTGATCAGTCTATTCAATGGGATGTGCGCGTGAACTACGCTTCGTGTAACAACGCCCTTTCCGCAGTACGCGTGATTGGACGCTTTGATGCAAATGGTAACAAGCAGACGACACTTGTAGGATCGAATGCTAACTGGAAAGAAGTCTTCGACGAGTCGTACATCCAGCCAATTACGTGTGCAACAAAAGCCTGCATTCACTCTAAGACTTTCTCGGGTAACTTCAGCTTGAGCGGCCTAAAGACTGGTGCGACAGAAACAACGTTGCAGGTTGCCGCTAAGCACAACCCATACTTCGATGCACTCCACACGATCCCCAATGACAACATTGACCCAAATGATGAGTACTTTGCTCGTCACTTTGCTCAAGCCTTCAACATCTGGTTGATGTGTGCAGCTCAGAACACAGATATCTCTGTGCAGAAGTCTGCCCCTGTACAAGTAAACCAGGGAAGCCAGATCCAGTACGACCTCGTTGTCCGCAACAATACATCTGTTGCTGCGCAAAACGTAGTTGTTACAGACCCAATTCCTACGGGAGTTACATATGTTGATAGCGCAAGCGACAGCCGTTGTAACCAGAGCGGTAACAACGTTGTCTGTCAGCTTGGCACACTACAAGGCAATGCTACAACAAACGTGCGCATCACTATGCAGACAAGCGTGCAGACAGCCTGTGGCAACGTCCACAACGTCGCAAACGTCACTACTACAACAACTGATACGAACCCCGGAAACAACCAAGATGATGCAGACACGAACGTGCTTTGCCCAACGCCTAAAGCCGATCTGATGATCAGCAAGAGCGGACCTACGCAGGTAAACCAGGGTGGAACAATCGGGTACTCCTTGATTG
>CAYSPY010000001.1:206980-378918 GCA_964433325.1 uncultured Candidatus Peribacteria bacterium
ATAATCAGAGCTCGTTTACGACGACAGTGATTTGTCCTACACCTAAGGCGGATGTCACAATCGAAAAGCTTGCGAGCTTGGCTACAGCTACAAAGGGGCAGCAAATCACCTTCACGTTGAAAGTAACAAACAACGGTCCTGACGCTGCACAGAACGTCACGGTAAGCGACCCTGTTACAGCTAACCTAGAAAACCCAGTCGTGATCAGCGGTCCTTGTACTATCACGAACGGCAACTTGAACTGCAGCTTTGGTACAATGAATGCTGGAGCTACGGCACAAGCCCAGATCGTCTACACAGTTGGACAGAGTGCAGTCTGCGGAGGCAACGTTATCAACATTGCTACTGTCAGCACGACAACAGAGGAGACGAATACTGCGAACAACCAAGACGACGTAACAGTCGGAATCATCTGTCCTACTGGTTGTATCGAAGTACTCAAGGAAGCATTCGATCCATTTGGTAACAAGTTGAGCGTTGTTCCACAGTTCGTGTTCAAGTTAGATGGAGGAGTCCAGACAATGGTAAACGACAGCACAGGACGCCTTACATTTAACAACGTCACTCCTGGTTCACACACGGTGACAGAAGTTATCCCTGCTGGATGGAGCCAGTTCTTGGTTACTCCTGCAAACGGTATCGTCAACGTTGTGAGCGGAACAGCTTGTGCTGGTGTTACCTTCAAGAACCAGCAGAACCCTGTAAGTTCTAGCTCTTCTTCCAGCTCCAGCACCCCAACTGCAGACGTACAGATCATCAAAAATGGTCCTACATCTATCAACCGAGGCGACACGATCAGCTACACATTAATTGTGAAGAACAACGGTCCTTCTACTGCACAAACTGTAACTGTAACGGACGCAGTCCCAACAGGACTTACCTATATTGATGCACAAAGCGATAGCCGCTGTGACGTAGTCGATAACATTGTTGTTTGTCAGCTGGGTAACATGACAAACCAGCAGCAGACATCTATCGGACTCGTATTCCAGACATCGCAGCAGACTGCATGTGGAACGCTCTCGAATACAGCAGTCGTATCTACGATCACTGCTGAGACGAACTCAGCTAATAACTTGAGCTCTATCCAGACGAACGTCATCTGTCCTTCTAGCTCTAGCTCATCTTCTTCCTCGGTTGGAACAGGATGTATCGAAATTCTAAAAGAAGCATTCGATCCATTTGGTAACAAGCTGAGTGTGGTTCCACAGTTCCAGTTCCAGCTGGACGGCAACCAGACAGCAACAAATGACAGCACGGGTCGCGTGACCTTCACCGGTGTCTCTGCGGGGACACACACAATTACTGAAACGATGCAGCAGGGATGGAACCAGTTCTTGGTTACTCCTGTGAATGGAACAGTCACTGTCTTCCCAGGCAACCTATGTGCTGGTGTGATCTTCAAGAACCAGCAGAATGCGTTGAGCTCGAGCTCTTCCAGCTCTTCTACCTCATCGTCTTCCTCGTCATCTAGCTCCACTGGAAACCCTGACCTTACTATTCAGAAGAGTGGCCCAACAACTGTCTTCCAGAGCACAGAAATGACCTACACACTCACAGTGCAGAATAACAATGCTACACCTGCACTCAACGTTACTGTTACTGATGCATTGCCAGCAGGAACAACCTACGTCACATCGACTGGTGCAACATGTGCGAACACAAATGGTGTCGTAACATGCCAACTTGGCACGGTAAACCTCGGCAGTCCACGCACGATTACCATCACTGTATTGGTTCAGAGCACAGTCGCTTGTGGAGGTAACCTAGTTAACTCCGCAACTGTTGCTACAACGTCTACCGAAAGCAACACAAGCAACAACGTCAGTAACCAAGTTACAACACAGGTGCAGTGCCAGACATTGTATGGCTGTATCGAAGTAACAAAGGAAGCTTACGACATTAACAATAACCAGATCTTCACTGTTCCATCCTTTACCTTCGTATTGGACGGCAACCGCACAACAGTAAACGCATCAAACGGCAAAGCCCGCTTCGATAGCGTTACTGTCGGTAACCACACCGTTATCGAAACTGTGCCATCTGGATGGAGCCTGACAAACGTTACTCCAAGCAACGGAACAGTGAACGTCGTTGCAGGCACAACCTGCGCACAGATCCTATTCCGCAACAAGCAGAGCACAGGTACAACAAACGACTTCACCATCAGCAAGACGGATGGTGAAAGCGAAGTTGAAGCAGGTGACAGCCTGACATACCGCATTACTGTTCGTAACAACAGTAATATCACCGTAAACAACGTTACTGTTACTGATACCTTGCCAGACGAAGTTGACTTCCAGGATTGTGATAAGAGCTGTTCACACAGCGGACGCTTCATTACCTGGAGCAACCAGACATTTGCTGCAGGCGAGCAGAAAGTCTACGAAGTAGAAGTTGATGTCGATGACGATGCTGATGGAGAATTGCTCAACACTGCTCAAGTGTTCGACAAAACTGCGACCGACCGTACCGATGTTGAGGATGATGATGACGATGATAATGATGAAGACTTCGATGCTGAACTAACGAAGGTCTCCAGCGTTTCCGAAGTATTCCCAGGAGGAATCGTGGAATACACAGTTCGCTTCGAAAACACAGGTGACGACGATCTACAAGATGTCGTTATCACTGATACCCTGCCAGCAGAAGTAATCGTGATCGACGATGGTGATGCAGATAGCCACAGCGGCAACAAGCTTGAATGGGAAATCGGCGACGTCGATAGCGGAGATGACTGGATTGTTCGCTACCGCGTCAGTGTGAGTAGCTCAGCATTCCCAGGTCAGATCCTGCGAAACGAAGTATGTGCCGAAGATGACGACGAAGAGATCGACGAATGCGAAAGTGTCACTGTTGCTGTCATCGGTAACCTTCCACAGACTGGTGTCATGGGAGACGGCCTAACAGCATCAAGCGTTAAGCTGAAGTCCATCCGCATGGGTGGCTCTGAATCCAGCAGCGATCCTTTGGCTCCTTTGGCAGCTTGGATCAGCATCGTAGGTGTAGGCGTCGGAATCGGTATGGGCGCAGGCCGCAGACTCTTAATCGGATTCTAATATCAATCAACTAAGCAGAGCATCTACCCCGGAACGAGCTTCCGGGGTATGCTTTGTGTGTGACGCACCCCGACTGGAATCACTGGCTTTCGCAGATAGCAGCGGCAGATAGCGCTGAACTGGATGCACTGGAGCTTAAGCTCTTAGGGCGTAAGCAGGGCGTTCTGACCGATGCCCTCAAGGAACTCGGCAAAGCTACGCCAGAAGAGCGCAAAGAGCAGGGGCGTATGCTTAATGAATGGAAGCAACGTCTCACCGAGGCAATTTCGAGCCGTAGAGCGCATTTTGATCATGCTTCATTGGCATCGTTAGCAGAAACCGATTCAATCGATATTTCTCTTGAGTTGCCACGAAAAACAGCCAAAGGACACCTCCATTTGATCCCCGAGTTTATTCGCCAAGTAGAAGAAGTGTTCGGCCGTATGGGGTTTGAAATTGCCAGCGGCACAGAGATTGAATCCGAAGAATACAACTTCGAAAAGCTGAATATTCCTGCAAATCACCCTGCGCGCGATATGCAGGATACGTTCTTTATTGATGGAAAACCGGGCTACGTGCTACGCACTCACACGTCCAATGGGCAGCTGCGATTTATGGACACGCACACCCCCCCACTCAGAATGATCTGCCCAGGGCGTGTGTATCGGAAAGATAGCGATGCCACCCATTCGCCAATGTTTCACCAATTTGAAGGATTGATGGTGGACCACGATATCTCGCTGGCAAATATGAAGGCTGTGATGACCACAGGTTTTCGCGAACTCGTTGGGGCTGATACGGAATTTCGCTTCCGCACAGGCTACTTTCCCTTCGTGGAACCAGGCCTAGAAGTAGACATGCTTGCGAAAAATGCTGATGGGACCGATAGGTGGCTTGAGGTCGTCGGCTGTGGCATGGTGCACCCAACAGTTTTGGAAAACGGTGGAATCGACCCGACAAAATGGAAAGGCTTCGCCTTCGGGTTCGGCATTGAGCGCTTAATTATGATTAAACACAAAATCAGTGACCTTCGTTCGTTCTACGAAGGAGATTTACGCTTCTTGGAGCAGTTTTGAAACAGCTCGTTGGTCAAGAAGCTTCCAATAAGCACGTACCTCCGCGGCAATCATCTCGATTTCAGCGAGGGTATAAGGTGTCATAATTTCTGTGTAGTCGGGACTACCATACGGAATCGCAGTAAAATCACGACCTCCTTTTTCAATCTTCCACGTCTGTACCGGGGTCCTTGTTGATTCTCGCTCCTTTTCTCCGAAGCAAACATAATTATCGGAATACCATTGCTGCTGCTGTACGAGTAATTCTGCAATTTCTATAGAGGTTTTCTCGAGCAAACGCTTCATCCCCCCAGCGCGCATAATGCCCATCTCTAACATTCGTTCGGTCACAATTGGTGCTGCTGCATTGATCATAGTATGTGTATTTTCAAGAAATTTGATGAAAAGTCAAAAATATGAAGATATTGAAGGCATACTCTTTTATTGAATACAATTATTATTCAATTACGAGAAAACCATGGTGAGTCATCACTCGATGGCAAAAGCACCCTATATACTCGCTGAGCACACAGATGTGCCAGCAACCTATTCACCAATGGTGATGTAGATCCACATTCCAGGGAAATGCCGCTGTCATTAAGTTGATGAAGCGGAAATTGAAAGGAATCCGGCAATGGTTCATTAGATTCCATGCCAATGCTCCGGATCTTTTGCAAATTGCTGCACAAGTTCGGCCTCTTCATCCATCAACCTGTCTTGATCCAACGCAACCTCTAGAAGCGTGGCAATATTCGCCAAAGGGTGAATCTGGAGCTTTGCCTCGATTGCATGTTCATGGGCAGATGCCAGTTCGTAGCTAAAGATAGCCACTACATCTGTGACATTCGACTTACACTCTTCGCGCAATGCTTGGGCGGTTGAAACTGCACTTCCACCTGTAGAAATCAAATCTTCGATCACGACTACATCCATCCCCTCCTTTAAATCCCCTTCAACGCGCTTCTTTGCGCCATGTTCTTTAGCCTTTGAGCGCACATAGACGAAAGGTAGCCCCATACGATCAGCAACAAGCGCAGCCCAACCAATAGCTGCTGTAGCAGTGCCAGCAATCGCATCGGGTGGAATATGCAGGTTTTTCACACGTGAAACCAATGCATCAACCACAAAAGACCTAGCCTCTGGGTGGCTGTAGACCATACGGTTATCGCAATAAATTGGCGATTTGATGCCGCTCGTCCAAGTAAAAGGGTCATGGACTGACAGTCGAACAGCTCCAATATTCAGCAGATATTCTGCGATGCGGGTGTTATTACTCATATGATGAGTGTAATTGAAAATTGAGAATTGAGAATGGAGAATTACGATTAAATAGCAAAAGATCTGTGTCATGGTGAGCCCGACGAACCATAACTTGATAATCTATTCACCCTTCGTCGAGCTCAGGGTGACATCGTGATGTCAAACTGTAGAATCAGCACAATGGATTTAAGTCCTGAACTCACTCAACGGCTCCGCGCACTCGTATCAGCTTTTTTAATGGAGAATGCCAATATCAATTTGTCCGCACTCCGGACAGAAGAAGCATGTTGGACAGGGAATATTCTAGACAGCCTTGCACTGGCAGATGCGGTGGAGAAAAAACTGATCCCTGCTCCACATATGATGATGGATGTCGGCACTGGTGGGGGGTTTCCGCTCCTTCCACTTGCCATGCTCTACCCCAATGCAACATGTAACGGAGTGGATTCAATCGGAAAGAAAGTTGCAGCAGTCGGGCGCATCGTGAAATCCGTGGGACTTACGAATGTGAACCTTATCGCAGAGCGATCGGAATCGTTAGTGCGCACACCTGCTCATCGCGAAAAATATGACACAGTTACTGCGCGCGCGGTTGCACCACTTAATATTCTTTTGGAATACGTAACACCATTTGCACGCATTGGGGGACATGTCGTGTTATGGAAAAGTACACATATCGACGAAGAGCTAGCTGCTGCAGAAAAAGCAACATCCGAACTCGGCTGCTCACTTGTGGAACACTATCACTACGACCTAGGGGGAGATTGGGGAACGAGGCAGTTACTGATCTATAAAAAAGAGGAGAAGACACCAAAAATGTATCCACGAGCAGTGGGTGAGGCGAAAGCGAAACCTTTATGAGATTTCAGATAACAGATATCAGATCACAGTAAGGCGGTAGGTGTCATCCTACTTCTAACGTCTACTATCTACCATCTGTGGTACGCTTCTTGCCATGCTAGCGTTAAAGCATGTCACACATTCCTACGGAAAGACGCGCGTTCTCAATGGCGCATCAGTCGGCATAAAACCGAAGGATTGTGTATGCATCACAGGCGAAGGTGGTTCGGGTAAATCCACCATCTTCAATCTACTCATTCGTGCACTAGACCCAGATGCAGGAACCGTAGAAGTTGATGGCGTCCCACTCACAATTGTTCCGCCACAAGTGTTACAGTTGTATCGCCGACGTCTGGGGATCTCTTTCCAAGAACCAGTACTACTGGAATACGCTACAGTCCGCGAAAATATTGCGTATCCACTAGAGCTATTCGGGGCTCCTATCCAAACTGTTCACAAAGCGACAGCAGACTTAATGGGGCGGCTGCGACTCACTGCTTTTGCCGATACACTTGCGCATGACCTTTCTTCAAGTGAGCGATCTCTCACGAGTCTTGCGCGATCTATTGTTGCCTCCCCCATGATCTTAATCGCCGATGAGCCACTGCAACATTTAGATGCAGCACAATCAAAAGCAGTTGCTGATGTGTTTACTGCCATGCATAAAAAAGGAACAACTGTGATTCTCTTTAGTCGCAGCCGCGACACAGCACGGCACTTTGGTGCACGCACTGTGATTTTGAAAGATGGAAAGATTGCAGAGGATCGCTCAAGCGCATCACCTGTGAGCCCTGCAACCACGCACCGTATCCTGGAAGAGACAGAAGGAAAAGTGCACGCCATCCTCGACTTTAAAGCCCCCCGCAGGCCTGGGACACCAAAAAATGACAAGAAAATCCGCATCACATCCATTGGGTCAGGTCTGTAAAACTTGACTAGCGACAGCGGAAAACCGGGGTATGCTCAGCTTATGCATCCGCTTGGCGAAGTGCGAGTAATCGACGGTGAACCAAATCCTCCTCGTGGTGGACTATCACCATCTCTCGCGACATTTACAGCGGGGACATGCCTGGCAATTACATCGGTACTGATGAGTTTTGATTATGGTTTTAACGCTGATCAGCAAGCACACAGGAAAGATCCGGGGCAGCAGAAGCAGCCAGAAGTTGTTGACCCAAAAACTATTGTCCATAGCGGACCCTTTCGGGTGCAAAACTTTCCACATGAAGTATATTTTCTAGATGATGGATTCACCTTTTCTTTTGGCCTCGCAACATTTCGATTGGACTGCCTGGTTGCCGGCTCTTCGGAATATTCTACCCCATGCATACAATCCCTTATAGGAACGAATGGCATTACACACATTGACTGCACAAACGGCCTCACGATGCATTCCGACATGGGTATTATTCATATTGATACAGAGTCCTTTGCAAAAATTCTGTCGGATGCCAATACGTACGGGAATGCCGGGGTCACACTCGTTTCAAATATTCCTTATACGTTGGAAGTGAAAGGCATGATGCATTATATGCTGCCATCACAAGGCCCAATGTGTTTACCAAGGGAAGGTGTTTGCGCTGCTGTCCTGCGCAGACAAGAAAGCAGAAGCGATATGATGGCATCCATGAAAATCAATAAATAACCTATAATAGCAATTATTAGAGAGCTATCTGTGAGTGGCTTTTTTCAGTATTTCGTCTATAATAAGCCACTTATGAGGCATTCCCCTCTCGATTTACCAGGCACGATTACTACGTTAGAACAACACTCGTTCTCCGACGAGGCAGCTCATGTTGTTCTAGAAGAACATCCCCAACTCCAAATACGCTATCAAGAAAAAATTGGTGATGTGTGGAGTTCTATTGAAACAGATAACACACTGGGAATGATCCCATTCGAGAACTCAAGTGGTGGCGTGGTTTGGCCACATCTTGAACGTTTGATTTATAGCGAAATGCCTTTAGAAATTACAGCTTCTGTACGACTCCAAGTCCGCATGTGTGTTGGCGCAACACCTGGGACAACCATGGAGAATATCTACTCTGTTTATTCCCACCCCAAAGGACTCGAGCAGTGCTGTAAATTTATTTCGAAACTTCCAATAGCAGCAAATGAGTATGTTTGCTCCTCTACTGTGGAAGGAGTGCGAAAAGCAGCACATGACGGAAAACCCGGTAGCATCGCATTGGCATCTCGAAGTGCAATAGAAGCTGCAGGGCTTTCATTACTCGCCGAAGATGTTGCAGACCTACCAGGTATACGCAACGTCACAACATTTTATGTCGTTCAAAAAAATGGAAAGGAACAACTGCCACATCTGGATCGAGAGTACCATGCCGCAATTATCACTCCCCGAAATCACATGGGAGTGCTCGCAAAAATGCTGAACCAGATTGCTGGCTGTAACATCAATCTTCTTTCTATCCACAGTAGGTCTGTTGACGATGGTGAATACGCATTTTTTATGGAAATGGAACGACGTGGAACTGATGCTGAAATGGGCGTACTTGCAAAGTGGCTACAGGTAAGCGAATCGATAAAATCGGTCAAATGGCTAGGAAGCTGGAATGATCGACTTTGTAACTACATGCAGCCGAATACATTTGAAAAAAGATAGCACGTTTAGCATGCTACATTCTGCGCACTATCCCATTTTGGCTCTATGAAGACCAATGTCTTCCCTTCGCCTTCTATGGTGTACGGCGTATCAATTGGAACGTAAACAACATCGTGCTGCTTGAGCTTCACCGTTTCGTCTCCGACTGTCAGCGTAAATTCACCATCGATCACAAACATTGCCTCGGTACAGACAGAGTTTTTACGAAAGCCAGTTTCTGGGTAACGCCCCTTCTGGAAGACAAGCGCACAAGAAAGTCGTCCTGTTGGGCAATCGGGATACAAGTAGCAGTCCCCTCCCGGGATTTCATATTTTTTTGCATCGGCCTGGGTGAAGTATGGGAGTTTCATGATGAGTGTTAGGAAATAATAAAATCAGTATCGAATGTATTGATATTTTCTTTACGTCCATCAGGGTGGAACAGAATGACATCCTCGATGCGTACACCCCCAATGCCGGGGTAATAAAGCCCTGGCTCAACGGTAAACACCATGCCTGCCTCTAGAATATGTGATGATCCCTTCTTGAGGTTTGGCGCTTCGTGTACAGCAAGCCCAAGGCCGTGCCCTGTCCCATGCATAAATCCTTTCTCGGCAGATGTTTCGTATCCACAAACTTTAAATGCATCGACTGTTTTCAAATAGATATCTTCCCCCCTATCGCCAAGTTGCACTCCATCAGCAATTTCTTTCTGCACATCTCTGACTGCATTAAATATAGCGAGTGCCTCTGGTGAAGGCTGACCTTTCACAAATGTACGTGTCATATCGGCGAAGTATCCTGTCTTGTCTGACACGGGGAACATGTCGACGACAATAGTACTGTTCGCGAGAATTGGCCCTGTGCCTTCGTCATGTGGGCACGCTGCTTGGTCACCTGACGCGACGATGATGCCTTCGGGGCACGAACACTCGTGATCCATCAAGAATTTTTTCACTTCTGATTTTACATACTCACTTGTGAGGGTTTTGCCGTTATACAAAAGATGATCACCATCGATGGTGCTTTCATGAAGGATACTTCGCACAAGCTCGAATGCTTGTTCTGTAATGCGCTGCATTTTTATCATTTCTTGAATATCTGCGTCCGATTTTTTTAATCGTTCAGAAGAGTAATCGTAGGCACTGATATCAATACCACTCTCTTTGAGGAACAATGCCCATGCATATGAAAGATTTGGGGAAATTCTGACCGCAGTAATTCCTTTTTTTGCGAGAATTTCGAGGAGAGTTTTTTGCATCACACTACCGGTTTTTACTGATGCATACGCAGCTTCCAGGTACGGCTCGAGTGCTTCGATGCGAGCGCGTGAGCCAATCGATTCAAGTTTCGATTTTTGGATCGCAAATTCGCGCGCATCGAAAAACACGGTTTCTGTACCATTTTCTTCGCAGAGGTAAAAGAATTCATCAGGGGCGGCAATACCGCTTCTGTGACGAATATCGACTCCACGAGCATCAATAAGTAAGTCTGCGGGTGTCATGAGTAAAAGTGTAAGGAGAGTTAAAAGAAACCTCCAGCGACATATAGCCGCTGGAGGGTTAGGCCAGTGATGGAAACCATCACCGGCTGCCCGACGTACAAGGAATGTTAATAGGCGCGCTTCACACACAGCACCGGCATTACATCGTGATAATTGTCGAACGCATGCATCATGGGCCTGTCGCCCGAAATGATGATGACATTCGAACCGAAGTCCTCACGATCAATCCGGCTCAATGCTGCATATTCACCGCCCTGTGCCAGAACAATTTCACGAATCTCCGCATCGGTGATATCTGGCCTGTACCACCTCTTGTAGAACGTGCCATTATCGCGCACGATCTGGTCCACCAGTTCATCCGGATCATCGAACACTTCAGGCATGCAACCGAAGTTGCCATTCACCATTGCAGCCGTGGCTTCACGAGCATAGGGGCGCAAACGCCCTTTGCATCGATCGGCGTCACTCAATTCCAGGGTGACCGGCAAATCAGGACCCATCAACACTCCGAATGCCTCCAGCGATCGCTTGCACCGTGTAACGAACTGCTCGTAGTTCAGCCCCACACGGTCAAGAATCTTTTGCGAATCGGCTTCAAAGTCGCCGATGCCCAAGACAATCTTGTGCCGCACACCAAGACCGGTCAGAAACCGGCTGAGAGGCGGAATGACACGAGCGAATTGCTGAGCAACCAGCCCCACACCTTCACCAAGAGTGTCGAAGGTATAGCGCCATGGCAGTGCCGGGTTACCGGTTGGTTCATACCCGTAGTCCGGGCAGAACGCACCAGTTAGAATCACTTCTTCTCCGGCCATGCCCCGCTTGAGCACTTCTCCAATCAAGGGTGCAGTCCGCGCATCGGGCAGAATCATTTGCAGACGGAAGAGCAGCTCTCCCAACTTCAGCCCAGTGACATCATCCAACGCACGACGCAGGGGTTCAGACTTCTGAAAGACCCGCTGATCCACAATGTCCGCAGGCGTCTTGCCTTTGAAGAAGGACACCATACTCATGTGCCAGGTATCTGCTTCCTCATGACGCTGGTCGAACATCAGCACACGCCGACTCCCGTTGAGTTTCTTGCCTTGCTTACCTCCAACATGCGGCCCATCGGTGATCTCTGCACGGAATAGATCGGGCGCGACGCATTCGAACAAGTGGTAGAGCAGTCGATTGCGCGGCGTATCCTTGTTGTTCAACCCAATCCCCAGTGCCGCAGCGATGTGCGTATTCGTCTTAGCTTCCTTGATGCCACCAGAAGAACGAATACCATCCATGCGATGCCAGTAGAACTCGACAGCTGGCTGGTTAAGCAAGCCGATAGGGCCCGTAAGGCCCACAGCATCACACGTCTCCTGGAAACGCTCATAGTCACCCGCCACTTTCGATGCATGCAAGTCTCCAGCAACCTCAATGAGATGTTGGATCTGAGCAGCAAATGCATCTGCGTTGTTCGGCGAACTGCCAGTGTCTGCGGCGCTCGTCTGTGCAAGCATAGTCTCCATCATGGTCACTCCCCCTCTGTGAATTTGAAATTCATGAATCCTTTCCCGACACACGTCGGCAAAGACTTGCGCCTTTCCTTGTACGTAGGTCGGGCAGGGTGGCGACAACACGTATCGACACACTTCCCAACCAACGGCGATGCTGTGAATGACCACTTTGGCTCCAAAAAAGCCCCCTGTTTAGCAGGAGGCTCTAGAAGTCGCGTTAGAAATTATTTTTTTCTACGCGCTACAGGCCCCTGCTCCAATAAGGAGGTGGCGGGTCCAGCAGCCGACGTAAAATTGCTTATTCAGCACGGCCGTACTTTAACCGAGGAAATCATGTTGTCAACAATTTTGAAAAAACACCCCGTGGAGACCACGGGGCTTTGTGCCGATCTAAGCAGCTTTTCAGTTCACTGGAGTGTTTTGCTTGCCGTCCCATTTCGGCTCAATGAAGACAAAAGCCTTGCCTTCACCATCCAGTGAATACTTTGTCCCGGGGACGATGTAGACCACATCGTGTTTGGAAACCTTGTGAGTCTGGTCTCCGAGGGTCACTGTGAATACCCCCTCCATCACGAAGATCGCCTCGGTGCACTTTTCGTTCACCTTGTATCCCTTTTCGGGGTAGCGGCCTTTCTGCTCCACGAGAGCACAAGAGAGACGGCCCGTCGGGCAATCGGGATAGAGGTGACACGTACCACCGGGGATCGGATACTCCTTTGCATCGGACAGATGCAGGATCATTTTTGCATCGCTTGGGTCAGCGGCATACATGACCGTCATGACGCCGGATGCCGCGATCGCAATCAGAAAGAAAACCAGTGCCGCAAACATCGAATGCAAAACGCGTGGACGAGACATCACAAGGACTCCGTTACGTTGGTGAGCTGACAAAGATCGACGATTCCTTTGGAACACCCAAAGGTCGCGTATGGTAGCGACAATCAACATGCCAAATCAACCTAGTGCACTCTCAAAGCCACTGAGTTTATGATGCATGCTTCATCTTCGCCCACTTTTCTCGTCGGAACTCCGCATCAATGAATGTCCCAAGTAGTGCGTAGAAAAGTCCTGTGAGGAAATATAAGAACACCACCATGAGAGTTGATGCCGATGACCCTGCAAACGCTGCTGCAAACAAGCGCCCTGGTAGTAAAAATGGAACTGAGAGCTGTTCCACAAATGGGAAAATTAGTGAGAGGAGTGCAAGGGCGAACATACCGATCGTGCCAAAGGCAAAACCAATCCAGAAGCCAGGGCCGATGCGCCAGAAATGAAGTTTCACATGATTATGGTACACAGACTATCTTTAAGGGCAACCAGATAGGCTATACTGAATGACATGACCGATTCCTCATCAACAACGGAAACTGCGACATTTGGTGCGGGTTGCTTTTGGGGTGTAGAAGATCTCTTCATGCACACGCCAGGTGTCATTGATACTGCTGTTGGGTATATGGGTGGCACATTAAATGAACCGACGTACGAAATGGTATGCACCGATTCCACAGGACATGCGGAAGTAGTGCAGATGCGTTATGACCCTGCAAAAGTAAGTTATGAAGAGTTGCTGGAGATTTTTTTCGAGAATCATAATCCCACAACCCCTAACCGACAGGGGCCGGATATGGGCTCACAATATCGGTCTGTTATTTTTTATCATTCACCGGAGCAAAAAATAACGGCAGAAGCAGTAAAAGAAAAGTTGGATGCATCAGGTAAATGGAAGAATCCTATTGTCACACAAATTATCCCTGCTGAAACTTTTTGGCGCGCAGAGGAGTACCACCAAAAATATCACCTGAAAAATGGCGGAAGTTGCCATGTATAAACAAAAAGTCTGCAATGATCCCCTAGCATATACGTCTACGTATATGCATGGAAAGCATGGTGAAATCAACGGCGATGCTAGAGGTTCCTGGTTACGGAACATTCGAAATTGGTGAATATGGAAAACCTGATGGAGAGCCGTATTTTTTTATCCCCGGATTCCTTGGTTCGCTACATCAAGCGATGTTGCTTGATAAAGATGCTAGGAAACTCAACATGCGGCTTATTGGCATTAATAAGCCAGGCGTAGGACTCTCCCCCTTTCAAGAAATTCATTCAGCGCGCGATTTTGGTCTTGCCGTCATGCATATTGCAGACACCATGCACATCGATCGTTTTGGGTTGATGGGACTCTCGCTTGGGTGTCACCTCGCACTTGGTGTAGCAGCCGTTGCAGGCAACCGAGTGACGGCAACGAGTATCACGGGAATTCTTCCTCCTATGGATAATGAACATCTCACAGGAGAGATGACTGCCTGGAGACATCAGTTGCTGCGACACCACGACCGCTATAAATCTGCGCTTCAAAAACTGTTCAGTACGCTTTCGACTCTCACACATGCATTCCCAGAATTAATGATTCCCATCATGCTCGTGTATTACGCGCGCTTTAGTCCTGCAATCCTAGGAACAGTGCGAGCGAAGCGCATGCTACGCAAAGATATCTGCGATGTGTTTTTATCGGAAACCTGCGTCCAAAGTCTTATGCAAGAATTGCGCATGACACAAAAGTGGGGCTTTGAGTTGGGCGATATTAAAACACCCGTCTTGGTATTACATGGTGAAAACGACACCATCGCCCCCATTGGCCCCGTGCGTCGATTGGTTGAACTTCTGCCTGATGCGACCTGCATGTTTATTGCGGGTGATCATGTGTCTGTTGTGCGTTCCGCTACCAGGGCCCTACAAACTCTCAAAAATCTTTCTGAGGGTAAAAAGGTTATTGCAGAAGATAACATGCCTATGAAAGAGGATACCCACCCAATCTTGGCCCTTTTGCCTCGCTGGAAAATGCTCTGAAGTACCGTAAGAACGACTGTGTGTGGACGTCTTAGAGATGCAACTTTGTTTCCTCCCCCTTTCTCCATGACAAAGCTCATCAAACGACACCATACGTCTGTAATCTTCTGTGTCCTAACAGTGCTTGCACTCGCATCCTGTACGGCTGATACCTCTCTTCGCAGCCAAGCGGAGTCCTACATCGGCGCAAATATTTCACAGCTCTCCCCGCGCTCAGCAACTCTCGGGGGAACATTCCGCGTCACAGACGTTGAATGGATTGATAACGACACTGTCCTTGTTTCATATGAAGACGGACACATTGCGCTCCAAGGACGAGCTGACGTTTCCAGTGGAGAAGATGGTGATGTCCTCGTGACAAACTTCCGTATCGAAAACAATGTCGATGATTCTAACTCCTCTTCATCATCATCGAATGAAAGCATGAACGAAGAGAGTTCATTATCTTCTTCTGATACTGAAGACAATGAAACAAATGAATCTTCCTCTTCGACATCCATGATGCAGGAGGAATCCTCGAGCAGTCTCTATTAAGCTCTTTCTTATTCCGCGTTCCCCTTTCTGCCCGAACAGGAAGGGGAACTTGTTCATTTGATACAAAAAAGGCCACAGAGATCTGCGGCCTTTTCATAACTACAGGAGGGGATTAGTCGCCAAAGTTAAAAGGAGCGTTATTTGGGTCAAGAGGGGGATTGCAGGTCGTGCTCTTACTTGTCTGCTTGTTTGTCACTGTTGCCGTCTCTCCACGGAAAACAAAAGACCAGAGAGTATTTTCGTATTTCTTACCACTTGTCGAAGCCACCTGTGGGAATGTGTTTTCTTCTCCTTCGGAAGAAATCGTTACTTCATCCATAGAAGAGCTAAAGTCAGCTACAAAACTCGATTCGTCATCGCAACGGAATGAAGCGCTAATCTCCATTACCTCTTCTCCATCTTGCATTTCGTGACCTGTTGTCATTTTCCCAAAGCGAATGCCTCCTCCTTTGGTCATATTGATGAGGCCGAGTTCACTTGGTGTCACAGTATCTACGCGGAAGTAGGTGACGGAACCATCTTTTTCCGTTTGTGTGATGTAGATATCTTTATTATTGAGCTGAAACTCAACTCCTTCGGGTGCGGTGTCGGCTGTGAAAATAGACCAATTGGCCGATGTGATGACTTCACCACTTGCAGTGGCATAGTTATCAATGACCGTACCATCCTTCTTATATTCACGAATAAAATTGCGATCATCTTCGCTACTCCATGTGCCAGCAATCATTTCATAGCCAGCACTGACACGAGGGTCATGCCCATCGATGCCCATGTGTTCCATGTCCTCATGGTCCATTGATTCGTTCATACCGTGTTGATCCCCTGCATAAAAAGCAACAACTGCTACGGCCACAAATGCCATAAGAACGAGGAATTTTTTCATGTTTAAAGGAAGAAGAAATGAATATGCATATATTTGCGGAAATTGATTTAGTGTCAAATTTGGCTGGGGCTGGCGGATGATTTACGAACACTTGATTGGCCTACAATTGTATTTAGCTTCCAATGCGTGTTACAACGTCTTCCATCACATAATGGACAAATTGGCCGCCCAACTCAGTTAATTCATACGGCTTAGTTGTTTCAAATGCTGATTCCATTGTACTGCTTCCCATCCCCTTTGGTGTATGTGTGGTTCTGCGCTTGATAAAGTTACCCGCATAATCTGTTTCTCTTTGCTGGCGAATTACCCCTCCTGTACTTAACTCACGGATCAAATATTTAAATAGATCAGCTTCAGCAGAATCTTCACGTGGCCTTACGCCATGAATATTGTTCCAAATCTCACCACGAGTAATACCTGGATTCTTATATATTTCGCGAATTACCATGAAATGAGCTTCATGATATTGGTTTGTCCAACCAATGAATAATCGGACTAGGTCATCGTCAGATAGTTTAATTGCACCAGCATTTGCTATGAGCTTTTTGAGCATTTGCCTCTTTTCGTAAGTATCTGCTTGATCCCATGAGCGAAAAGTCTGTTTCACTAATGCCAGATACTCTGGCGATTCGATTCTCTGTTTTATATCTTCTCCAAAACTATCCAGTCTTCCAAAAATATCACTCAAAGTAGCCCCTAGCTCTTTAATCTTTTCTCTATGTTCGCCAATCCATAGTTTATGTAAATCATTAACGCCCTCCTGCTGCTTTTCTGCTGATATATTTGAGATTGCTCCTAGCACACCGCCTATCCAAGGGAGACTGCTGAGTGCAGCAAGTACAAAACGGATATATTTCTTGTTTTTGCCTCCGCTAAACCCTTCAACATGGTTAGTATCATCTTTTACTTCAGGTTGAGCATCAATAATAGCTGGTTTCTGCGAATCATCAGTACTCATGAATGCCATGATATCGTAAATAATGTTTCACTAAAAGTAGCAAGAACCAAGTAAAAAATGATTAATTGAGGATCATAATACCACTTCAATGGTTCTATCTTCTTTGGTAAATGCTTATACATAAAAGAATATGGTTCTATTTCACTATGGCCTTAGTATTTTCCAGATATAAAACAAGCCTAATAAATTGAATTAGGAATTTATATTCCTAATATAGAGATATGTATAAAGCTACTAAGCAGAATACTGGCCTAGCCAAGAATCCTTTTAATGCAGCCCCTAGAAAGTCTGTGAGGATTAATATTCATACTTTCAATAAAAAGGTAAAAGCTTTAGAAAAAGTTTTTGATGTAGAGATTAAAAAAAGCAAATGAGATTTGCAGATCTTACGGGCAGAAGAATACTTGTTGATACAAATGTTTTAAATACTGCACTAACTTCTAGAAAAACTCACGAATTATATAAACAGTTTCCTGTTGTTGCTGCCAATAACGAACTGAGTATTTGTGATACGGTTTACTATGAATTTCTAAGAAATTGCAGTCTTGCAACTTATAGAGATCGAGTTAAAGCATTAAATAATATAAAGCCTGCTATCAAAATCTTAAGAGAGAATGATTCATACTTCCACACAATTTGGTGCTTATATATGTACGCACTAAGGAATGATCCCAAAAAGATTTTATCCATAGAGCATCAAGATATATTTATCGCTGCGTGCGCAATCGGTGCGAAAATTGATGCTGTTCTAACGGAGAATTATAGAGATTTTCCATCCGAAATTTTTACAAAAACAGAATTAACCGTATCTACTCAGATAACACTGTATTTAATGGAATTTAAGAGAGTAGAGGCTCGAAATTTGTGGAATAACCTAGCGAGTGATAATTATAAATTTGAAATTAATATGGTTGCATTTAAATAAGTTGATACATGAGAGCTGATATAGTAAAATTGACTTTAATTTACCAAGGCGTAATATTTATATATGTCACCAAAAAGAGTAAAAGTTATCAAAGAAAGTGATTCGGGCAGAAATCAAGAATTTATTGATAATAAAACAGGCAGAAAAATGTCTCGTGTTGAATTTGTTAAGCAGATTGAAGGTGGTAAATACGAAAACTATCATGTGAGAAAAATTAATGGATTAAAAACACCTGTTTCTGATCCTGATATCACTGAAAATAACAATTTAGACTAATGAGATTAATTTCTGTTTTTATTACGGTTTTAACTATTCTAGCTCCGAATGTGAGCTTTGCTCATCCAGGAAGAACGGCTGCGGATGGTTGTCATTATTGCAGAACTAATTGCGACAAATGGGGTGTGCCATGGAATCAAAGACATTGTCATAATGGATATGTAACCCCAAAAGTTTCTAAGCCTGTTTATATTGATCCATGTAGTCATACAGATTTGTTAAATACATATAAATCAAAAAAGGCAATGGGGGAAGTTATGGAAAATCTTAGCGAAAAAACGTGGTGGAAACAGTGTCCTGTAGAGACTCGAAAATCTGTATTTAATGTTTTACCTAAATAAATTTTAGCTTACTGAGTGTGACAGGCGTTGCAGCAGTAGTAGCAACCATTCACCTGGCTATAATAAGCCTTTGCAGCACTGACTGCTTCGCGGCAATTATTGAAGACTCCAAGATATTTCTGATTAGCTGGCTCCGGCAAATGATCGCAATTCGTATGAACTTCATGATCTCCATTGGGTTGAGCATTCATGTTTACACAATAAGTAGCCATAAATTTTTATTGGAAAGGAAAGCTAACGGTATTGAGAAATAAATAGATAATCAATCGCTTTAATATTTAAGATGTGTTATTCAATATAAAATACTTAACCATCCGATCTAGTAGCCACATCGAGAAGCCTTATTAAGGCAATAACCTTCTCTTTTGCCTCCGCGAAGGAAAGATCTACTTTGTAGTGTTCTATATAAAGCCTCTGAAATTCATTAACTTTTTCTGTAGTGAGTTCAGGGATCATAAATAATGGGTATATGAGTTAAAGGAATGAATGATATACTAATTACGATCCAATTTGACCGTACAGGTTTAAATACCTGCCCTCCATCACCGTTCCACAGCGTAGAAAGGGGCATCTTGCTTCGCTCAAAAATTTAATTTTTTTCCTGTCTCTCTTTTGAACTTAAACTTCAATGCATTATCCAGTCGACCTAACTCAGAAGGATAAATATAAATAACTTTAAAATCAGCTGAATGATAATAGCCCATCTTTACTTTAGTGTTTTGGTCATACTCCTTGTCGCCTTTCATGCCTAAATATTCAATATAAACATCCTCATTGCATAAGTAAAAGTCTGGAACCCATTTTCTCCTGTCTATATACCGAATAGGCTCGTAGTTATATAAAATATCATGGTCAGCTAAATAATTAGCTATCGACAATTCTCCTAGGCTATATACCCTTTCTCCCTCTTTTGTTCTGTATTTGCGATCAGATTCTTTGAATCTAGACATATTAATATTATACAATAAATAATACATTAAGTAAATTATTCCTAGGCATGAATTTTTGTCTGTTCGTCTGGAATTTATGCGCAAGTAGTTTGTCTGTGGTAGCATTTCATTGACCCAATTTGCTGAGTGGGCTTTCTGTGCCCGCTTTCCACCAACGCTATCCAGTGTACGAAGGGGCATCTAGCCTCGGTCAATGCACTGGTGAGCGTGGGAAACTACCTCAGCAACATTGGGTCAGCCGAGCTGGGTGCCCTTTTGTGCCTAGCCTTTCCCTTCTCCTCTATGGCTAAGCCCGTGCGACCAAAGTCAGTAGATGCTAGCAAAAATGATAGTTATCGCGTTGCTGACATCGTCAGTACAAACGATAAAGGGCAAAGTGAAAAATACGAAGTTCGTTACGTTGAGGCGACGCCGAAAGTTTATAAGGCATGGACTTTGGTTGGTTTATTGTTTATGTCAGGAATGATTCTGATTCCTGTATTTTATGCCATTCTCCTAGCAAACGTTTCATTACCAAAAGAGAATGCTGGCATGGTAGCTATTGGCTCAATGTTAGGATCAATCGTTATGGGCTTTATCAGTTTTGGTATCGGTACTATTATTTTAATGGTTGTAGGATTTATAAACTGGTGGAAACATGGATGAAAGTTGAGAAAATATTTGCAATTCTAAAACTTAATAGTACGTTTCGCTTAGTTACTTTTTATTTCCATTATCGGATGTGGCCACTGTACTCCGCAAGGAGAGGTAGGTTAGATAGTCGCTTACCGTAAAAGCCCCGACCTTCAGCACCAGTTCTAAGGGTTGAGCCAAGAGGCTCGTAAGACTGAGGGGGAATCCTAGGTATTACCGACGCAAACGAGAGTCTCAATCTCTTTTGTGTCTTTATTGCGTAATACCATCGGCAAACCTGAGGATGATCATTCCTTGCCGCCCGCCGCAGCGGACCAAGACCGCGCAGGCGAGGCGGCAATAGAAAAACGCGGTATAAGTAAGACCGCGTTTAAGAATGCGCAAAAAAATAAAAAGAATGGCCAACCTAAGCCAGAAAATATCCTAAGATTTGGTTTAGATTGGCTCACTGTAAATTTCATGAAAATCGGGGAATCAAAATTCATAGAATTTCTCGATAACGTCTTTCAGAAGTACGATCCAGAATCGCCTTATGGCTCAATAACAGACGTAGTATGGGCGGGAACGAACGTGATATTCCCAATAGTGAAATTCGGTCGTGCACAAGGAGATATCGTCGCATATTTTCAAACAGAATATGACAGTGTAATTGTCGTTAAAAAAATTGCTCCTGATACCAAGCTCAGAGGTATCGGTCTTTTCCATTATCGTGTTACGTTTTACGGAACTTTTTTTGCTTTAGAACATCAGAATAGATGGAAGCTTGCGGATTTTCTGCAAGTTGCTTTTGAAGAAATAAATTCGGGGAAATTATTCGAAAAGGTGGCAGAGGTACATGTCTGCATTGATATAGCCAATACAACGACTGACTGGTTTGATAAAGGCATCAAACGGCTTTCGGATAAGCTTAAGAAAAAAATCACAAGGAGGAAACAAGATCCTGAAACTGGGTTGTATGAAACAATCGACTTTGGGGAAAAGTTCGCAAAAAGACGGAGGGGTTTTCAAGCAACTGACTGGGGTGTTTTGGGATACGACAAGCTAAAATCTATTCGTGATGAAGGTGACGAGGGATTGTACCCTCAGTACTTACAACTCGATTCCCTCCTTCGGATCGAGGCATTTTTTAAAAGTATCGTATTCCGCAAATACAAATTTACCTTACATGACTGCTTAGACAAAAATGCCTTATTTGCTTTACTTGATACATTTCTACGCAGCAAAGATGTGCATTTTAAGGCTATTGATTTCCTCGAAAAAGAATTTAAGAAAGACAAGGATTTTCAAATTGTTAACCTCAAGAAATTATCATTTCAAAAAGCGAATCCTTTCACAGACGAGAAGAAAAGAAAGCGATTGCTCACAGCAATTCATCATCTAGCAGTAGATAACAGAGAAACAGATGCAGAACTGTTAAATGAATTGCTGATTGAGGTTCAGGCACCTAATTACATTCATCTTTGGCGATGAAAGAAAATATAAATTTAAGCAACGAGCTTCTTGAAGAATTCCGATTAATTCTGAAAGAGAATTACGGTTTAGAGCCTTCCAAGGAAGAGACTGAGCAAATGGCTCTAAATATCCTTCAGTATTATAGGACTCTCGAACGACTTTCGAACTTTTTACCATGATACACTCACTCTCCTATGCCTAATGCAATCATCTTCTCGCGCGTATCAACCAAGGACCAAGCCGAGGAAGGCTACTCACTCCAATCACAAGTGAAGCTATTACAGGAATATGCAGAAAAGAAACAGATGGACATCGTGCAACGGTACATTATCCCCGAATCCGCGAGAGGTACGCAGGAACGAAAGCTATTCAACGCCATGATGAGTGATTTGCGAAAATCCAAAGCGACTATCCTACTTTGTGAGAAAGTCGATCGAATCACACGGAACTTCAAAGATGCAGTCATACTTAATGATTGGCTCGAAGAAGACGCAGAAAGACAGATTCATTTCGTAAAGCAAAGTCTCGTAATTCATAAGGAATCAAAGTCGAATGAGAAATTCCAATGGGATATTCATTTGGTCCTTGCTCGCCAGTACAGCAATAACCTTTCTGAGGAAGCCTCCAAAGGGCTTCTCCAGAAGGCAGAAGAAGGCTGGTGTCCTGCCAGTCAGAAACGTGGTTACATCACCGTAGGAGTTACCGGTAAGAAAGTATGGCAAATCGACGACTCAGAGACCTCTGAAGCCCCTTACATCCGTCGAGCATTCCAGCTCTACGAAACGGGTGAACATACGCTCCTAAGCGCCAGCAAACAGCTCTACGACGAAGGCTGGAAGGCGCAAGACGGAAACAGACTCGGCAAGACAACGCTTCACGGTATTCTGACCGACTGTTTCTACTGCGGTGAGTTCCAATGGAAGGACAAACACTACACAAACGCCAAACATGAAGCTCTTGTATCGAAAGAATTGTTTTACAGCGTACAAGACAAACTCAATCGTAAGATCACAGGGAAATACCGCAAAAACAATTTTCTGTTTAAAGGCATCTGTCAGTGCGGAGAATGCGGCCGTTCGGTCGTCGGTCAAAAGCAAAAGGGTCACTCGTACTATGCCTGTACGCGCTTTGAGACGAACTGCAGCCAGCATAAATACATGCGAGAGGAAAAACTTGATGAGAAAGTATTACTGCTTCTGAAAGGCTTACAGTGTACGGATACGCGAATGCTGGAGTGGGTACGGAAGGCATTGAAAGATAATCACGCACATGAGATCGAAGGACGAGAAAAAGAAGTAGTGTTGCTGCGTCAACAGTCAGACAAGCAACAGAAAAGAATCGACACACTCTACGATGACAAGGTGGACAAGAAGATCACAGAAGAATTTTATAAGCGTAAATATCCCGAATACGATGCGGAGCTACAGAGGATCAAACGAAGCATCAACCGCTTGGACGAAGCGAACAAGAAATATATGAATCTCGGCTCTGCTATTTTCGAACTGGCTCAGGCAAGCGCAAAAATCTACGAATCATGCCCTACGGACGTTGAAAAGCGTGAACTGCTCAATGATGTGTTTTCGAACCTCAAAGTAAGAGACGGAAACGTACTCCCAGATTATAAAAATGGCATCGACCTTGTTGCTGCAAGAGCGAAAACAGGTGATTGGCTGGGAGGAGGGATTCGAACCCCCGAATGACCGCTCCAGAGGCGGTTGCCTTACCACTTGGCGACTCCCCAACAGCCGGGGCATCCTAGCATATATACGGCTTTGTTCCACCCATTTTACGGGTACAAAGTAGTAAAGAAACACGCTATACTGCCTATAGCTGCCTCCGTAGCTCAGCTGGATAGAGTACCTGGCTTCGAACCAGGGGGTCGTAGGTTCGAATCCTGCCGGAGGCACCATTCATTATTCTTTTCCTCTGTAGCTCAGCTGCTCTGTTTCGCTTGTCGAAACAGATAGAAAAGATTCGTACCTGGCCCGCGTCAGCGGCTCGTAGGTTCAAATCCTGCCGGAGCACCATCTATTAATTCGTATACAGCTTCCTGTTGTAATCTTCGGGGGCAAGTTTCAGCATATCTTTGCCCGTCCTGCTTACACCTTCTTTTCGTCTAAAAATTGTTACGCCACAGTTAGCTGGTTTGTGCTTTTCATCCCACTCCATAAACTTTGCACGATTCCAATGCAGTACCTCTGCAAGTGTCGAAAGAATGGTTAAATGGTGCGTTACTGCGAGCACATTTTCACCTCTATGCTTTCTAAATGTACGACCAAGGAAACGGCTAGAACGGTCGCGAACATCATACTTACTTTCACCTCCTCTAAACCTATACGCATATTCGCCCTGCTTAACTGCGTGGATCATTTCCATTGGATCAAACACATAACTCAAGCGCCAGTCATTGAAGACTGTATTCATCCCATGCTCTTGTTCACGAATAGATTCATTTTCCCATTGGGGAATATCTTTCCAATCAGAAGGTGCTCCTTCAAGAATTGCATCGAGTGTTTGATGTGGACGAAGATACGGTGACACATAAATGACATCTGGCTTTGGTATCACATCTGCAATATTCCTGCCCGTTTCCAATGCTTGTTCACGACCTAGGTCAGTAATAGGCGTATCAAAATCACTTACACCTTTCATCAATGCTCGAATTTCCCGGTAGTACGCCATGGCCAACGCATGTAGTTCGGGGCTTGGCCATAGCCCTTCTAAAACCTGAAGATCTAAATCATCCTTAGGAATTCTTGCCTTGGCATCCGCGTAAAAATCCGCCTTAAAACATTTATGAAACTCTTGAAAAGATTCCCACTGAGTAGCAATTACTTTTAACCTGTTGTACTCAGACTCCGCATGGCGAATAAGCGAGAGAGTTTCGGGGTAACGAATTACTGGCTCTGCTGGTGATGATTCAGTCATATATATAAATTAAACCTAATTTTTAGCTTGTCAATTTATGAACTAAAACATACCAAAATAGCTATAATCGCTCCATGCTCACCCAATTCATCCGCTCCGTTGAATTGATCCGGGATACTATCCCCGACCAAACCGAATACCCATTCAATTTAGCAGCGGTGAAATATTTGGAAACACTCACCTTTCACCCGAAGGTAACATTTTTGGTTGGGGAGAACGGCAGTGGCAAATCGACATTGATGGAGGCGATTGCCCTTCGCTACGGACTCAATGCCGAGGGTGGCTCTCGCAATTTCAATTTCGCAACACAGGAATCACATTCCCCTCTCCATAATCATATTCGCCTAGCCAAGGGAATAAAGCGCGCAGAAGATGCCTATTTTTTGCGTGCCGAGAGTTATTACAATGTCGCGACAAATATTGATGAACTAGATCGAGAACCAAGCTTCGGGCCACCACTGAAAGATTCCTATGGCGGCAAATCACTCCACGAGCAATCACATGGGGAATCGTTCTTCGCCCTCTTTCATCACCGGTTCCGCGGCAAGGGTATGTACCTGCTCGATGAGCCAGAGGCGGCACTCTCCCCCAAGCGCCAGATGGAGTTACTCCAACGACTCCACGAGCTTATTGAACAGCAGTGCCAGTTCATTATCGCAACGCACTCCCCCATTCTGCTGTCTTACCCGCATGCTACGATTTACTCCCTCACAAAAGACGGATACCAGGAACTCCCCTACTACGAGACGGAGCACTACAAACTCTATAAAGAATTTCTAGACCGCACCGAACAATCACTTGGAAATCTCGGCATTGCCTAACGTGCTGATATACTGGGGTCATGCGTCACCCCCTCCCTACGATCATCCTTTGTCTTCTGCTTAGCGCCTGTGCAACAAGCACGGCAGAGCCTACGGTTATGATCCCGTATGGGGACGACGCTTTGGTTGCAGAAACGACCGAATCAGAATTACCGATCGTCTTGGAGCAGTGGCCACAGTCGGTCACTGATTTTTCGACAATGACGCTCTCGGGTTCTGACCTGCGAATCGGGAAAGTTCTTGAAGCTAACACTGCCTACACCAAGTACTTCATTACTTACCGCAGTAACGGACTCAAGATCAGCGGTACGCTTGCGATCCCTAAAGGTGATGGGCCTTTCCCATTGATTATCCAAAATCACGGCTACATCGACCCCGATATCTACACCAATGGGCGAGGTCTTCGGCGCGAGCAAGATGCGATGGCCCGTGCAAACTTCGCAGTGCTCCACACCGACTACCGTGGCCACGCACAGAGTGACGATAACCCTAATGCCGAAGGCCCATACGAAAACGGTCTGGGCTACGCACTTGATAGTGCCAATGCAATCTTGGCAGCTAAGGCTCTACATGACCCACGGATCGACGCAGAGCGTGTCGGAATGCTTGGGCACTCCATGGGAGGTGGCGTCACTTTGCAGATCCTAGTGGCACACCCAGAGCTCTTAGATGCTGCTGTGCTCTATGCACCAGTGAACACCGATGCATGGGAAAACTTCAGCCGCTGGAATGATGACCAAGAGTACGCACCAATCACCTTCGCTACCTTTGGCGGAACAAAGGAAGAGGCCCCCGAAGCATGGGCAGCAATTTCCCCTCATGGTTCCCTCAGCAAGATTGAGGATCCAATCCTGTTGTTCCAAGGGCTCAAAGATAAAGATGTGCCCGTGGAATGGAGTAACCAACTAAACTTAGACCTAGAAGCTGCAGATAAAGATATTCGCTACATCACCTACCCCAAAGAAGGGCATGAGTTCGCGGAGACCTGGAAGCACTTTATCGATACAACGATCACGTTCTTCAACGATCATTTGTAAGAAAAAATTTATTTCCACTATATAAAACAATACCCCCGTAAGGAGGTATTGAATCGCGATTCAATAACGAGACGCGATTATTTCTTTTTCTTCTTCACTGTCTTCTTCTTCGTGGCTGTCTTCTTCTTGGCAGCCTTCTTTACAGTCTTCTTAGCAGCCTTCTTCTTTGGAGCTGCCTTCTTCTTTTTTACTGGCATGTGACTGATGGGAAAGGAAATAAGATTGGTTCCAATTGTAGATCAGTGCTGCGTCTTGTGAAGTGAATGGTGCAGCGTAAAAGTAAAATTGTGATATGGTTGTTTATTTTTTGTGTTCGCAAAATTTTTTCAAACTGAAAACGCGGAGACATGCTCCGCGTTACGCGTCGATGATAAATAATTTTATGTCATGGTGAGCCCGACGAACCATGACAGTCGTGTCACCCCTTCGTCGAGCTCAGGGTGACACGACTTATATTTCAAGATCATTCGTAGCGAATCGAGAACGAAACTTTTCCTTGGCGCTGATCACGACGTACAACACCGACAACATATGTCCCCTTGGGTAGTTCGTACTCTGCGTTACACACCGGTCCGCTGAATCCAAACAGATCCACATCTGCCATCGGGTAGATCAAGCATGTCGTGTTATCTGCCTCGCTTACAATCACTGTGAGCTTCTCTGTTTTCGTAAGAGTGAAGGTATAAAATTCGCCATAATCCTCGCTTTCCAAATAGCCAGTTTTTGGCGACTTCTTCAGCAATTTCGCTGCTTGGTTGAATCCGTCATTACCATCACCCGTCACAGACTTTGTGGATACTTTGTAGTTACCATCTTTCGTACCTGGCACAACTTCTAACTGGTAGTTAGCAGGTGCAAGGGACACGCGCATCCAGCAGTGGTTGTCGACCACTTGCCCCACGTAGTACTCCAATGCGAAGGATGTTTCGGCATCGAGTTTATACAGCCGACACATTGCAGACTCGTTTGCCGACACATCAATTTTAATCTCTGCGACCGTGGCTGCCTTCTGTGTGAACTTGTAGACCTTGGAGGTTTTTCCCTTAAACATTCCGTCATCACTAAATGGGAAGTCGACATCTAAGAGTACGGGTGCGGACTCCGTCGACTTGGATGACGATGTCGTGCGTGCGGATGACGATGATGACGATCTCTCTGTCTCTACACTGCTACTACTGCTGCTTACGTATCCGCGCAACGTCAGTCCGAGTCCGTTAAAAATATATGCCGCAGCTTCGGCTCGACTGAGTGCAGCCTCTGGCATAAAGAGCGTGCCTGTCTGTCCGGAGACAGGGAGCACTTTGTGTGCAAACGCACTAGCCATGTACGGCGTGTACCACGCTGTTAGTGACACATCGCTATACGTCTTAAGTGGCGTTGTTGATGCGGAGGCATCTACTGCCAACCCCAGCACTGTATGAATCATCTTGAGTGACTCCACACGGTTGACTGCATTGCCTGGGCGGAAGTATCCGTCGGGGTAGCCACCTACGTATCCGTTCTTTGCGCTGTCACACACCACAGCCGAAAACCAGGCATCTGTATTCACATCCTTAAAGCATGACTTTGTTGGTGTGGCCGGCGTCTTCCCCGCTGCTCTATAAAGAAGAGTGAGAAGTTCGGCACGGTTAATGGTCCCACCAGGGTTGAATGTCCCATCAGGATTTCCCTTCACAATACCCATGTCAGCAAGCGTTTCGATCTGCTCGCGGTAAATATGCGTAGTAGAAACATCGGGGAACGATACGGCAAGCGCAACAGAAGGAAGTGCGATTGCAGCGAGGACAGCGATTGAGCGTCGAAACATGATGAATGGGGTGGAAAGAACGTGCAGCATGCTACAGTTGAACACATTGGTTGTTCAATATGCTTCCTTCTATATAAGGTTGAAGCAGTGGGCGAATAATGTCATGGTGAGTGCCGTGCAAGAATTCACTCCCCCACCAGAAGTACAACTCGAAGCATCTCGTGGCTTAGATTTGCGAAAAATCTTTAAACGCGGCGGGACAGAAGTAGGCTTAGCAATGGCAGAGCACTTAGCTGCAGGTAAGCCGGTGTCTGCTCAAACAATTGGGAGGATGTATAGCTACTTCGCTCGTCACGAAGTTGATAAGCGTGGCAAGAATTTCTTTAACCCCGAAAAACCCAGTAACGGGTTTATTGCATGGTTACTCTGGGGTGGGGATAAGGGGCAGGAGTGGGTGAAGAAAATACGAAAGGAAGCTTGAAGTCGTTCCATTTTCTCCAGTGTTGTTAAATCTGATGTTGTCATATTTCCAATAATTTCCAACTCGAAAAATCATCTTCTGACAACTTCTTGTCTTCATCTTGATAAACCATCCATCGCCCCTTAAACCTCTTTGAGTCAGTATTTGCCACAATCCCACCCCAGCAATTCTTGTGTTTCTTTATATACGATTGGAGACCGTCACTTTTCTCCTTCGCAAGTTTAATCTGCTGTCCGCTTTTTGTATCAAATAATCCAATTTTGCCATCCTTAAACTGCACGATGAAATCGACAAAGAAAGGCTTATTCTCGCCATTTTCTTCATATGGAACTGCAAAATAGATTGATTCACGCTCGCCATTCTTGAACCACCATTTAACTGCATCGGAAGCATCGAGAATTGCCATGAATTCGCTTTCTGTTTTCCATTCATCTTTTCGGTAATGATTTTGCATCACAGACTTGCCGCTCTTCATTTCCTCATAGTCGCCACTAAAGTTCAGTATTTCAGGAACCTCCCAATTTTGATTCACTTGTAGCTCATTGTCCTTCTTCTGAGTCTCAAGAATGTATTTTGTTTTGGTGCTGTCGAGCACATTTACGAAATGCTGCCTATTCTTCGGGCTAAGCACCATATTAATGATCTCAGAAAAACGTTCCGTGTACTGCATGCCAAGACGCATTCGGAAGAAATAGTAGATAGCTTCCTTCACCCTTCCAATAGAACGATCTTCTGGATAGAACGGTGAAAGATTGTTTCTGACAAAGAAATCGTAGAGCTTCTGCAAATCGACCTCATCTCCAACATCAATTTTTGCTTCACCAGTAATCTTATGCGCAGTGAGCCTATCAACACTTTCGGCCTCGAAATCTGATATCAAAGATACTTCGACTTTCTGTCCCCTTATTTCGATTTTCTTTTCAAGATCGTACGCTTGCGCCTCTTTTAGGAACATTTTAATAAAGAGTGGGCTTAAGCGTGTTTTCTCGCGCAGTCGCAAACGATGAACCGATTCGAGTTTTATGGGCTTGTATTCATCAATGCGTTTACTTGTATAAATGGTGACGTAGCTACGTGCCATATCTTCTTTAATTTCAATATCAGTAAGATTGGTAAAAACATAGCCATGATTCAGAATCTTCTGTTCATAATGCCCAATGTCCGGCTGTGGCATTCGCATAATGCGCCCGACGGTCTGTACCGAGAATGTTAGGCTCTTCCAGTCTCTAAATAACACTAGAATTTGTGCACGTGGGCAGTCCCAGCCGAGCGCAATGGCTTGCTTGAAAATCAGTACATCTGTTTCGTTATCGTTCTTTGAAATATTTTCCAAGTTTTCTTTTTCTTCAGAAAGATAAATTGCCAGCCTCCCATTTTCCGTGGTCATTCCGTAAGAATCTTTCAAGATACGTACAATCTCTTCTTTCATCTGATCTTCCTGCTGAGTCTTTCTGTCGGGAAGCTGTATGAGAAGAAGAGGATTAATATTTATTCCAGCTGCTTTATAGGCAGCAGCAAGCTCATCACGCTTTTTTAGCGCCAGTTGCAACACCATGGCATCCGTTCCATTAGCCAGAGCCGTTTTAAGGCTTTCCTTTTCGAGTACGTTCTTGAAATCTGGATTCAGTATCACTGATTTTTTTATCATCCCCTCTAGCTTTACGTCTTCCAGAGGTACGGAAACAATTTCATCAGGGTTATTCATTATTGGCGTAGCCGAAACTTCTATAGTGAGCCTCGGCGCAATATCTGTAATAAGTTCTTTGGAAATTTCGCTTGTTGCGTGATGATGACTTTCATCAATAATAAGCACTATTTCACGCCCTTCGTCTTTCGTATTCTCAACGATTTTACTCAAATAAAACTCCTTCTCGTTCTCTTTAACGATTGTGTTCTTATCCTTCTTATTGATGCTTTCCCAGTTCAGAAACAAAATTTCATTTTCTCCGATTTGTTTATCTGTGAGGTCATCAAAATCAGAACACTCGAGCGCCCGAGAATCTTCGTAGTATTGTTCCAATTTTTGCTTGCTCTGAGTGTGGAGCTTCCGCGGTGCAGTCCAAACAAAGGAAAGGGGTATCTTCATATCCCTATCACCTACAAGCTGTTTTAGAAACTCTGCTGTGATGATTGTTTTGCCCGAACCAGTAGGAGCCTTGAAAATCAGCTTCTTCTCCCCACTGCTTTTAAGTAATTCCTTGCTGCGGACGAGCAGTTTTTTGACGGCTGAGTTTTGATAGTCCTTGAGTTGCATAGTCAAAAGAGGTCATACAAATATTCTACGATATACACGGAGTATGACCTCCGGTATAGGCAGTAATTTAACTTTCTGCTTCACATCCTCAAATTCCTCTTCAAATTCATCGTCACCAAGAGAGAAGATATATATGCAGAATTTTCCGTCAATCTTCGCTATGGCCTTCTTGAAATCGTCTATAGCGTCATGATCTAAAATTATTCCTGTATATCTATCCTTATCGCGAAAAATTTTAAATTTATCGTTCGAAGTAACTCTTTCAAATGTATCTTCTTTTACACATAGCATTTCTGTCGCTTTTTGCGTGAAATCAACCTTATTTTTGTCAGTCACATTCGCAGGTACAAAAGTAGTTTTAAAATACTTAAGATTGCCACCTAAGCCCTGCTTTTTTCCGTTAGATTTTTTTATCCCATACAAACGCAAAGAATTATCTTCTACTGTTACCTCTAGCTTATCGTAATTTTGTTGGTTAGCTTCTTTTATTTTTTCCAAATCATCTAAAACGACATCAATGTCTACCAATACCTTTTCGTTTAATTTTGCCTCAAAAATAACATTTTTTTCTGTGCCGGTAAATTTATATCCACTAATAACATTCTTCATTCTGATTAGCGTAACTTCTTGAGCTATATTACTTTCATTACTTGTACAGAGGATAAATTTTCTATTACCACCATCTTCTTTATTGAGCTCTAGTACTGCATGCCCAGTCGTCCCAGATCCTGCAAAAAAATCGAGAAAGATTCCGTTTTTATTACTAGATATTATTCTTAAGCAATCAATTACTGCATAAAGAGATTTTGGATAGTCGAAAGAATTAGTGCTAGACATTATCTTTGATAATAGATTTGTTCCATATGCAGTAGCTGAATACTCAGTTTTGTCCCACCAAGTAAGGGGCAGCATGCCTTCTGAATTCATTCTCGCTTTTACGTAAACTGTAGGTTGCTTTCTTTGGTCCAATTTAACAGTCGTATCTGTTTTCATTTTTTCCATTACTGTCTCAATTCCCCATTTCCAGCAACGCAATTGACCGTGATCATCAACAGGATACTTAATAAACTCATCCTGGCCCGGTTCTTCAAGTAGCTTAAATTTTCGACTAATTGAGTCCCATTCAAGACTTGGGATCCTAAAGCCAGTTCCGTCTTTTTTAACGAAGAGTGGATATTGTAATCTCGGAGAAGACTCTGAATATCTTGCACGGAAATTTACCCACTCAAAATTGCCAATTTCATCTTTATTCTTGTATCTTGCAATCTGATTTGAACTTCTTTGCAAACGCCCAATCGTCGTTTTTGATGATTTTCCATAAAATAGTGCATACTCATGGGAAACTGCGAATCCGGCAGTAGTAGATCGACCTGAAGGGTTATTTTTAATGACCACCGTTCCAAGTCGATTTTCCTCACCAAATATCTCGTTCATCATCAATGTCAGTGTTGCAATCTCATAGTCATCAATAGTTATAACAATAACCCCATCTTCTTTTAGTAAAGTTCTAGCTAACTTTAATCGCTTTTCCATAAAACTAAGCCACTTACTATGACGAAATGCGTCATTCCCATCTACATAGTCATTGTTATATTTCCAATTTTTTGCCCCTGTATTGTAAGGAGGATCTGCGTATATCGCATCAATCTTTCCTTTGTGTGTGTAATTAAGGATCGAAAGAGCATGAAAGTTATCTCCTTCAATTATTAGATTTGTTGGATCTTTCGGGTCATTAAGTATTTCCTTGTCCTTCACTTCTTCTAGAACAGGCAGCTCGGACTTGCACTGCACCAAAATGTCTTCTGGCTTTTCCTCCCATACAAGGCCATATTTTTTCCGCTTGCGTAATTGGTCAATCTCTTTGACCAGTTCATCTCGAGACCATGATGTGTAATCTTTTTTAGCCATAGAGGAATATGCGCATTGTAGCGACTTCACCTGAGAAATAAACGCGATGGCATATTTCTTGTTTCATCTATATGAGCTTCCCCTCTCCGCACAAACCATCACAATTATCCCTAAATTTATTATTGCTTTAAAATACTAAAACATTAAAGCACCCCTCGCAGGACATCATGTCTGTTAGGGGTCTTTTGCATAATGTAATCCGTTCCCGGACGACCACCAGTACTCTTTATTGATGCCAGTAAAAGTGCTCATTTGGCTCCTGAACAGCGTTTTGACAGGATTCCTTTGCTCTCGCAATAGCGATTTCAAAATTTTGCCAATTCTTATAATCCCAGATGAGGCATCAGGTCACGAGCAGTCCAGTATTCACTGTCATACTCATTGACGTGCCGGATGGATTCGAAGATGTTCGAGTGAGGTAGTCAAAGAATATTGCATCCAACCACAAATTCCTCAAATCCCGCGCTTCAATCCGCTAGCGCACTAAAGCATTTCCCCGTTTTTTCCTCACCCTAAGCCTAGACAGAACCTCCAAAAATCGATAAGCTCAGGCGTCGCTCCGCCCAACGCGGGGCCGTTTTTTTGTTGTATACATTTTTTCGCCTATCCCCTCTTATGGATAATATCGTCGTCAAAGGTGCAAAGATGCACAACCTCAAGAATATTGATGTCACTATTCCCCGAAACAAGCTCACCGTGATTACGGGAGTATCGGGTTCCGGTAAATCGACGCTTGCGTTCGATACCATTTTCGCCGAAGGACAGCGTCGCTACGTCGAAAGTCTTTCTGCGTACGCCCGGCAGTTCATTGCGCAGATGGAAAAACCAGAGGTCGATTCGATTGAAGGCCTATCCCCTGCCATTTCTATTGATCAAAAAACTGCGCCAAGAAACCCACGCTCGACGGTGGGGACTATTACCGAAGTCTACGATTACATGCGTTTGCTCTGGGCAAAAATCGGTAAGGTGCACTGCACGGAGTGCGGAAAGCTCCTGGAGCGCCAGACAGCCAGCCAAATGGTAGAAACGATTGCCAATTTGCCAGAAGGAAAGAAGATTTACCTGCTTGCCCCACAAGTGGAAGGACGCAAAGGCGAGCACGTGAAGATTTTGGATGCAATCAAGCGCGAAGGATTCGTCCGTGTTCGAATCGACGGCCAGATCATGACCACCGACGAAGAAATCACGCTCGACCCTAAGAAAGCACACAGCATTTCCATCGTCGTCGATCGTATGATGGTGCGCGAACTACAAACGAAGGAAGGCGAAGTAAATCCGCACAGGACGCGCTTGGCCGACTCAGTGGAACTCTGTTTAAAGAAGAGCGACGGAACGCTCATTGTGTTGGATGCAGACACGAACGAAGAATGGAGATTCTCGCAGTCATTCGTGTGCCCCGATCACCCCGCGCAGCAGATTCCCGACCTAGAACCGCGCAGCTTCTCCTTTAACTCACCACAAGGTGCATGTGAGGAGTGTCACGGAATCGGTTCTATCTTGCAGATCGATGCATCATCCCTTGTCCCAAACCCTGCTTTAACCTTGGCCGAAGGAGCCATTCACCCATGGGCAACATCTGCGAGTCGCATGGGGTTCATGAATAACGTGCTGGAAGCACTCTCTAAAGCCGTTGGCTTTCGCATGAATACGCCATGGCAAAACCTTACAGACGAGCAGCGCCAGATCATTTTGCACGGGTACACGGAACCGCTGGAAGTAGAGATGGATACGCGCAGCTTTGGCGGAACCTACCGCACCACCTACGAAGGTGTTATTCCAAACCTCCAGCGCAGACACAGCGAAACGGATAGCAGCTATGTTCGGCAGCAGATTGAAGAATACATGTTGGAGCTTCCTTGCCCTTCGTGTGGCGGTGAGCGTCTCAAGAAAGAAATCCTTGGCGTCACTGTTGGAGGCAAAAACGTCGTGGAGACAACGGACTTGAGTATTGAAGAGGCGGAAGAGTTCTTTAAGAGTCTGACACCACCCGAAAAAGACGGAAAGCGGAAAGCGGAAAGCAAACAGGATGCTACGAACGATGCCGCTATCCGACAACCGCTATCCGCATATGAATACACCATCGTCAAAAAAGTCCTACAGGAAATCGTAGCCCGTTTAAGTTTCCTTAAAAACGTCGGGCTTACCTACCTGACACTTTCCCGCAGTGCATCGACACTCTCCGGTGGAGAAGCACAGCGTATCCGCCTTGCAACGCAAATCGGTTCTGCACTCGAAGGCGTGCTCTACGTGCTAGATGAACCATCGATCGGGCTCCATCAGCGGGACAACGCACGCTTGATTGCAACCATCACCAAGCTGCGTGACCTGGGCAATACCGTGATTGTCGTAGAGCATGACGAAGAAACAATCGAAGCTGCGGATTACCTCCTTGAAATCGGACCAGGCGCAGGTAAGTACGGCGGATCTGTTGTGGCACAGGGCCTACCCGAGGAACTGATCAATAATGCAGATTCTGTGACAGGGCAGTATTTGAGCGGCAAGAAGATGATCGAAATTCCCAAAAAGCGCAGACCTGGTAATGGAAAAACAATTGATATTAAAGACGCGCACCACCACAACCTTCGCCACGTCGATGTCTCCATTCCACTTGGAACATTCGTCGGAATCTCTGGTGTTTCTGGTTCTGGTAAATCGAGCTTGATTCACGGCATCCTTGGCCCCGAACTTCTACGTGTCCTTAACAAGGCGCACGCTAAGCCGCAGAACGTCGGCTCCATTACAGGGTTACAGCACCTGGATAAAGCGATTGTCATCGACCAGTCCCCTATTGGCCGTACACCTCGCAGTAACCCCGCAACGTACACGGGCATCTTTACCGATATCCGCGACTTGTTCGCCGTAACACCCGAAGCAAAACTACGCGGCTATCAGCCTGGTCGCTTTAGCTTTAACGTCAAAGGAGGCCGCTGCGAAGAATGTGAAGGAGACGGTATGAAGCGCATCGAAATGCATTTCCTCCCAGATGTCTTCGTCACGTGTGAAGCATGTAGCGGCCGACGCTACAACCGTGAAACTCTCGAAATCACGTATAAAGGAAAAAACATTGCCGATGCCTTGGATATGACAGCAACCGAAGGTATCGACTTCTTTGGGTCCATCCCCACACTCCACAAAAAACTGCAAACACTAGAAGATGTCGGCCTTGGTTACTTGCACCTTGGGCAAAGCGCTACCACGCTTTCGGGTGGAGAAGCTCAGCGCGTAAAACTGGCAACCGAGCTCCTGCGTCGTTCCACAGGACAAACATTCTATATTCTGGATGAACCAACAACAGGTCTGCACTTCGAAGATATTCGTAAACTTTTGATTGTGCTTGAGCGCCTTGTCGATAAGGGAAACACAGTGCTTGTCATTGAACATAACCTCGATGTGATTAAATCTGTAGACCACGTGATCGACCTTGGTCCCGATGGTGGTAATGGTGGAGGCTACATTATTGCAACCGGTACACCGGAAGAAGTTGCAACAGTGGATGGAAGTTACACGGGGCAGTACTTGAAAAAGATTTTTGAGAAACAGGCGAGTAAGAAGAAGTGAGTAAGCATAGAGTGTCATGGTGAGCCCGACGAACCATGACATAGCAAAAAATCACCCTTCGTCGAGCTCAGGGTGATAGTGCCCCACTATGAAATACCGTGAACCCTCCCAACATCGGCGCCTCACCCATACACCACTGTTCTGGGACACGCTCACCGCGCTCATGATGCTCACATCACTCGCGGTGTTTGCGTATGGGGGAATGATTGGATGGATTGGTCTGATCAGCTTTGTCGTACTCCTCTACGGATCCTTTATTGAGCCGAGAATGATCACAGTGAATAAAAAAAGTATTCATATTAAAGGGCTCAAAGATATAACAATTGCCATTATTGCAGACCAGCATATTGGCCCCTTTAAAGGCGAGCAATACATGCGTCGTATTGTCGAAAAAACACAGGAACTAAAACCTGATTTAATCTTACTTCCCGGTGATTTTATCTACGATCACCTGAGTGACATTCATAAGCTCACACCACTCAAAGATCTTCATGCGCCACTAGGTGTGTTTGCAGTGCTCGGAAACCATGACACGGGGCACATGCTCGATCGCATCCGCGGTGCATTCGTCCCGTACCGAACACCAGACCGATCTGCAGATGTCATAGAATTGCTTGCATCATTCAATATTCCAATGCTGCGAAATGAACACCGCATGCTGCGTCATAAGGGACAAACATTCGCACTTGCTGGGACAGATCACTCGTTGATGGACAGTTGTGACCTTGATCAATCACTTACAGGTATTCCGCACGACGTCCCCGTCATTCTGCTGTCCCATGTTCCAGATATCATTATGAACGAAGCATCAACAAGAGCGTCGCTGATTGTGTCAGGCCATACACACGGCGGCCAGATTCGTTTACCTTTTATTGGAGCAATTTACCCAATACCCGACAGACTTGGTAGCAAGTTTGACCAGGGCTTATTTGACCTTGGAAATGATCGAACACTAGCAATCACACACGGTATTGGCGAAACACTGGCACGAGCACGCCTCTGTTGCCCACCAGAAATTATGATGTTACAAATTGAGAATGAAGAATTGAGAATGAAGAATTAATCCTTATGATGAAAAGACTTTTGTTATTCTCCATTTTCCATTCTCAATTGATTCGTCATTTCACCGCCACCGCCTTCGTCACCGACTCCCACAACAGAGTCCTTCTCTTGTGGCATAAGCGCATGCAAAAATGGATGCCACCCGGCGGACACATCGACCCCAATGAAACACCCGAAGATTGTGCCAAGCGTGAATGCAAAGAAGAGACTGGATTGGATGTGGAAATTATCGGAGCAGAGCAACCTGATCTTTTTGAAGGTGCTAATGAGGAAGGGCGGATGCTGAAAAAACCCTTTGCAATGCTGCTCGAAAATATTCCCGCGAGCGAAGCGCGGAATGAACCCGCTCATCAACATATGGATTTCCTCTTTCATGCGAAGCCCCTTGATGAATCGCAAATACTTGAACGAGCAGAGGCAGAGGCTGAGGAATTAAAATGGTTTACCAAGGAAGAGGTAAGCTTATTGCCTGACGATCAAATATTTTCAAATGTTCGTCACTACGTCCTATCGGATTTTCGGTAATAAACTATGCATCGTGCGTGACATCTCCATATTTCTTTTGTATCTCGTGCCAAAGGGATTGGGATTGAGCAGTAAAGGCATCAAATGGAGCATTGAATGCAACCCACTCAGGGTTGAGATACATTTTAGAATTATCGGACAACACTCGCTCTGACATAGGACCCCCCTTCTTGTTGTAGTCATACGCAAAGTTGGCACAATCGCGATCGGCAAAAAATGCTGAGCTGCTCAAGTTTTCCGTCATGCGGATAGGCTCACGAAAGCCCGGGAATGCTGGCTTCATTTGGAGTGAATACACTCGATAGCCCAAGAGCGTCTTAATATTGGAATAATGACGCTGAATGTCAGAAGCTGCTTTACATACCAGACGAGAAGCGGCAAAGGGCAACCCACCTCGTAGCGTGTCGATCATTAAAATTTCATCAACGCTCCTTTTAAATTTTTTCTTGGGAGGATCGCGCCTGTAAGCCATGTCACCACCCGTTACTCCGTTGTTTAGATACGAAAGAATTTGAGATCGATGTGCGTCGCTTGGAAATCGGGGAGGCTGCCAATACGTGAACCAAGCCAACAATTCACCGTTATCATCCATCAAATAACGCCCTTCATACGTCGGCTCGGTTTCCTTTTTTTCTGCTGTGAAATCTTTATACATCTGCTCTCCAACAGATGGCTGACCATTGACCGATTCATCAAACCCAAACACGAACACTCCTTTATTTGTCTTCCGCCTGAATTCTGCGGCTTTATCTGCCTTGTTATGACGCAGTAATTCAATTGTTGCAGGTGTGAGCCAAGCCTTCTCATACGAAGTTCGTATTTTTGGCAGCAATTCATCCACATTTGATGGCGTAACGTTGCCATATACAGCCGTCCTGACACGCTCAAAGACTGCTCGCATTTTTGGGTCAATGCCAAACATATGCTCAAGATTGGTCACGCATTCTGCAACAGCTCCAATGTGTGATTGTGCACCATCACTACTAATGAGTGGCTGCATGGTAGACCTCAGCAAATCTTCGGGTTCATCTGATGCAATAATAGACCTACTTGTTTGCGCCTTACCCCAGTCAATCACGCCCCGTTCATGTGTAAACTGCTGCTCCGATTTTGAATTACTAACTGGGGTATAAATATCCCGCGTTGCCCACCAAGTATCGAATTCCTTATCGACTGCATCAGTAATCCTATCGATTAAATCCATATCAGTCAGTGGCTCTACCGGGTGCGGGAAGACGTACTCATTTGCCAACCGAAAGACGGTCGCTCTCCCTAAGCGCGCTGCAATACCTGACATATTTTCTTCGGACAGTACTTGTCGAAAGGCGCATTGAACATTGCCACAGAGACGAGTGAGCTCTTGCACTACTCTTCCTTCAATCACTGCTGCGACTTTGGATATTTCCATGTGTCGCTGCAACTGCTTCTGATCAAGCGACATTTCCTGAGTTGCCCTTGCTTCCATTCTCATAACCATAGAAATATACACTCAAGAAGTAGTTTGGATCAGTTCCGTATGATATAGAGGTTAAAAACTTGTTAATACAACATTAACTGTACATGCTATCCAGAATCAGTAAAAAGTATTTATTGACTATATTTCTTACCATTTATTCCTTGTACAAACGGCTTATGGAAGAGCAATACAAGATGTAAGAGATATTTTACTTATTACGAAAAAGGTTCTATAATCCAAAATCATGCAGTGGGATGAGTTTCGCTTTCATATTCGGCAACATTCCACTGACGATCAGAAATTGATCCGACAAGCGTTTGACCTAGGAAAAGAGGCTCATAAAGACCAAAAGAGGCAATCAGGGGAGCCCTATTTCACGCATCCCATCGCCGTTGCCCAGATTCTAGCCAATATGGGGGCAGACCCCGAAACAGTGATCGCGGCCTTATTACACGATACCGTCGAAGACACACCCCTAAAGCTCGAAGAAATTATTAGGCAATTTAGCCCTACTGTAGGCGCACTTATTGATGGAGTGACAAAACTGAGCGAAGAGGACTTTGAAGAACGAACAAACCTGAATAAACAAATTGAAACCCTGCGTAAGATGTTCAACTTGATGCAACAAGACGTGCGCATCATGGTTATTAAACTGGCCGACAGACTGCATAACATGCAGACGATTTCCTTCCGGCCCCAGGAAAAGCAGGTAGCAGTGGCGAATGAAACGATGGATGTGTACGTAAAAATTGCAGACCGCCTCTGTATGCGTGATGTGCGCGATGAACTTGAAGGCATGTGTCTCGCAATTTTAGACCCGATGAAATACGGCCGCATGACTGATGCATTAAAAAAGAATGAAGAAAAAAGCAAATCAATTCTGGAAGATATAAAGGTTGGACTCTCCGGGTTATCATCACAAAATCCGTTCGACATTCACTACGAACGTAAGTCATGGGAAAGTTTAGAACAACAATTGGATGGCCTTGAACAATCGGGCCAGTCATCGACCATCAACTTTGCGATGCTCTGCGAGGATATTGATGGATGTTACAACGTTCTTGGCCACTTGCACCGCTTGTGGCTACGGGAATCACGCACCTTTGAAGACTTCATTAATACACCAATTATCAATGGGTATAAGGCGATTCACACAACCATCATTCTGGAAAATGGTATCCGTGTCCGCTGTAAAATCCGCACACAAGAAATGGAAGACTATGCACACAGAGGGATAACAACCGTCTGTTTCGACCAACAGCAACGCGGCGTGTTGGAATATCTCCCGTGGACATCACGCATTTCTCCTCTTTCCAAAGATACAGAACGTCAGAGTCAGGAATTCTGGGAAAGTTTGCAAAGCGATATTCTTGGTGAATCCATATTCGTCTATGGCGATGCTGATCAAACGCAGCTATTACCAAAAGGTTCCACGGCGCTTGATGCTGTGTTCTATTTATATGGTGATCGTGGGCTTCGCACGAAAGAAATTTTTATCAACGGAAAACAAGTTCCGTTTTACGAAGAAGTTCCCTATGCCGGAACTATTCATGCGATATTCCAGAAAACATCCGATATGCACCTTGGCTGGCTTCAGTATAGCCGCACGGGTATCGGCACAGCACTTATCCGGAAGGGTCTCGCGAAACAAGATCCGGCAGTAAAACTCTCGATTGGGCAGAAGTTGCTCCAAGATTACTTTAGCAGCCATAATCGCGGCTTCATTAGTGAGCTTGATAAAAACTATATTGAACGATCTCTGAAAGAGAATGATTATCCCCACTTAGAAGAGTTGTATATGCGCATCGCAGAAGGGCGGGTACAACCTCAACAAGTCGAAGATGTGCTGTATGGCAAAAACAAGCGCAAAGAATCAGATTCGGATGCCCATAGCTACACCCTGTCATTGAACATGGCGAATGTAAGTAAAACGTCTATCCGTGATGCACTGCAACCCTACACCGTTAAAAACTTCCGTCTTACATCAAAAGAAGGTTCGAGTGAAATATATAAATTAACACTGCTTCTTACCGATCATGACTACGACACGCTTACATCCACGCTTGATCATATTGTAAATGGACCCTATGAGATCCGCAGGAATAGCAGTGTCTATAAAGCGAGTTTCTATAGCCTCGCTCTTTTTGCGCTGTGGGGGCTCGACCCGGCAGTTGCACACATCCTTCTGCATCAGCCAGGAATTGGTTCTGTTGACCTAACTATCATCCGCTTCGTCTCACAAACGCTTCTGAGTGGCATCTTCCTCCTATGGATGCGCTCTCGTCAGCCACTGCCACAAGCGCGATTGTCTCTCACTAACCCATCACTATGGCTCTCGGTCGTTTTCCTCTTCTGCGTGGCTCTGTCGTCGTATGGAGCGCTGCGGGGGACAGCACCATCGTACTATTCCATCCCGATGACATCGGCCGGTCTTATTCTTACAACGATTGTGAATCGTAAGCGTAAGTGGACATTGATCGCGACATGGCTATTGGTTATTGCAGGCATTGGCCTATTGATCGGCTTTACCCCGGACTGGAACGGGCGCTTTATCACCGACACATTGCTGGCAGTAGTCGCCTTCACCGGGTTCTCGCTCATCAGTGAACGCTACAAGCGACAAGAAAAAGTATCACTGCGTGCTGCGCAGTATTTCTTCCTTCTGTCTGCATTCTGCACACTTCTCTCACTTACGTTGCTGCCAGTAGCAACCTTAGGGGATATTTCTCTACACAACTTCCTTTCCATCATTCTCTTTAGCGTCTTTATCTCTGGTCTCCCCTACTACATTTACTACTATCTCCTCTCACACAAAGAAATCGACTTCGTGCTTCGCTATTCATTCCTCATTATCCCAGCCACCGTCCTGAGCGAAGTAGCCTTTATTCACATTCCACATCCAGTGGTGTGGCCCGCTGCAATACTGGTGATTGCAGGAGCGTTCTTACCGCTTATGACATGGAGAAAAAAGCGGGCATAATTTCATTACTCTAATTAACCGCACGAAAGAGTTATGCTGCCTTTTTGAGTAGCTCTTCACCCTCTTCCATCAATCCCGTTTCGCGCATATATGCTGCAAGATAGCGTTGAATTTTATTAGGCCCGTTATGCATGAATAGCCATCGTGGTTCAAACTGTTCACATTTATTTCCACTAAGCAAACGATATACAAACTCTGATGTGTCATGACGAGTTGCCATTTCCTTAAACCCTATTGCAGTGAGAAAGTCTCCGCTTGCCTTATTTGCTCCAAATACCTGATCCTCGCCCGTATCACTATCAGTGGCGGTAACACCTTCGAAACGATAGCAATAGACAGCCAATAAGAGGCTCTGGAAATCATCCTGAACTTGCTGGAGAGCATTTCGCGTCAGAATAGCCGCCGCACCTCCCCACCCCGGCTCCACATTGTAGGTATCAATTTCCCATGTCGAACGCAGGTGTTTTTTAGTGGTTTCCGTATTCCACGTGCGCCTGTAATGCATGCTGTCATTAAAAAGTACGCCTCGCAAAAACTGCTCATATTCATCCAAGGCGGTTTGGTATGCTTGTGGATCAGCATACTTTTGCGGCAAGGGAGGGGTGCGAAAAGAAAGGTATGCCCGCATCGTTTCCGTGGAATCAAACAGCCCAAGGATGCGATAGTCGCCAGGCTTGCCGGATAAGGAACGCTCTGGGTGAGCGGGGTCCCTTAGAACATCTTTTATAATCTGCATTTGGACACTTTCATACTGCACACCATACCCCTGGGCTTCGTCAGTATTCGGCTGAAAAGGATTAAGCATCCCACCCCTTTCTACTGCACGTTCAAATGTCCAAGTATCCCCCGCAAGCAATGCTTCAAATGCAACATCTGGTACAAGGTTCAGATTATAAATGCGTTGGACCTGCAAAAGATCAGGAGATGCTTCTGGGGCAGTAGCATTAAATTCCAGTAAACGAGGCTTTAAATTTTTGAGGCTCTCAATTCGTTCAGGAGCTAAGCGACGTCTATTTGGCAATGACACAACAGAGTGAAGATTATCTCGTGAAGACTGTAATGCAGGTAGTGATGGGCTTCCTACGGCCTCACTCTCTTCAGATGTGGGACAACCGACATCCACTGCCTTCATCCATTCGTCTACATTACGAGCCGGTGGAGTTGGGTCTAAAGGCATGAAAAACGCAAGGAGTAGGACATTCCTTTACAAAAGGAATTATATAGTATTTAAATGATATTAAAAGGCAATAGACCTCATAATACCTTCTTGCTTCGCTGATTCAGATTACTGGACGTCTCCCCTCAAATCCGATCCTGACACACTGGCAGCATTGGTAACTCTCATTGAGACAGTTAGACGTGATAGCAAAGCTGCGACCGCAGCCGCTGTTTCTTTAATTACTTGCCGTCGCGTTGTTGCTGGAAGTCCACCAAGTCTGCTATCTAAATCTTGCACAAAATCAACCTTATCCTTAAAACTTAAAGGATCTGTTGGATCTCTCACCTCAGGAACAATTAATTCTATACCAGTCACAACTTCTTCTGAGGAATTGGAAATGGTATCAGTTACTGGCTGAGGGCCAACTCCAGATAGATCTGCAGTAACTAATACATCCTCGCCAGTAGGGGATTCTCCCAATGCAACCATAAAGCGCCACATTATTGCCATAATTTGGCTAAAGTCAAACAAATAACGGGAGTTTTGATGTGTAACTTATTTGTCCAAAAGCTTGATGCTTTTTACAAAGGAGTGTTAGAGTAAGCCACTTATGGCACGTGAATTTCCTACCTCTTTGGAATTACTGCGGCGTTACGTCGATATACGCAGTGACATACGCACTCCAGAAGGAAGGGCAGGATACCGCCAAATCATCGACGACATCCGTGATATGGTTGAACGATGGAGCCTTGGAAAGCCAACCATCCATGAATTCGACGATGGTTCGGCGCTTGGCCCACAGGAGCCAAAGCCTTCAAACCTGACTATTGATATCGGAGAAGGGGAAGAGCTGGGCGTGTGGTATGCCCATGCAGATTCCATTCATGCTTCGATGTACCCATCCATACCTGATGCATATCACCTACGTGAGAAAGGGTCAGAAGGCATTTACACAGGGTGTGCGAGCTTAGATATGAAAGCTGGAATGGTCGCGGAAATTTGCGCGCTTCGTGGTTTAGACGATATTTTACGAAAAGTGAATCGCCGCATACGCGTCCTTTTTGTCTATGCAGAAGAGGAAAATTCGGATGGGATTCATGCGGCAAGACCCCTGATCCGCAATGCAGACTGGGCTATATCTACCGAAATTAGTGTCGGCTCTAAGTTGGGGGACAATGGACATGTGCTCCACGCGCGCCCTGGGCGGGCACAGTTTGCAATCGAGATAGATGCCCTGGAAACCGCACACCTAGGACAAGCACTCACCATTCCCTCTTCGAGCCAGGTGGATTACAGATTACAAAGAACACTTAAGAGTATTAAGAAGATACGCTTCCCTGATAAATATAAAGAAAAAGACGGGCTTATGCCTGATTCTCACTGCGTAACAGTGAGCGGCGGAATTTGTGAGCCAGAGTCATTTACCACGCCAAATAAGGCAATTATTAAAGTCGAAGCGCTCTATACCAACCCTACACTGGAACTCGTAGCGATCGAGGGCATGATCCGTGGAGAGCTGCGAAAAATTCTTAAGCGTGATTTCAGTGTGACACTAGTTAAACGACGAACTCCGTATATTAAACCTTGGTATGAAAAGCGGGATAACCCCTTGGTTCAAGCCGGACTTGCCGAAGCGACCGCAGTCCTTGGCAAGCCTGCAATTCTCAGTTGGGGTAAACCAGTTGCCGAAGAGGGAGTATTTGATGATGAAGGTGTATCGATCATCACATTCCCACCGGATGGACAGGGGGAACACACAATTGGAGAATGTGTCTCTCATCCATATCTAGAACACCGCATGATTCCTTTTTTACAAAACATGGCTGGGACAACACGACATCTTGTAAAAGAAAAACAGTGATCACTTACAGGCTAGTGTGCCATCCGCTACACTCCCTGCATGTTTGATGCAGTCGACCCCAAACAGTCTTTCCCAGAACTTGAACGTGCCATTCTTCAGTATTGGCGCGAGGAAGATATGTTTCGCAGATCCATCGAAGAACGAGCAGGGTGTGAGGAATTTAGCTTTTATGATGGACCTCCATTCGCGACAGGGCTCCCCCACTACGGCCACCTCCTAGCCGGCACTATTAAAGATGTCATCCCCCGCTACCAGACGATGCGTGGTAAGCGTGTGGAGCGCCGGTTTGGTTGGGACTGCCATGGGCTCCCGGTGGAGAACCTCATTGAGAAAGAGCATGACATTAAGAGTAAGCAAGATATTGAAGCGATGGGGATCGGCCAGTTCAATGAGCTCTGCCGTTCATCGGTGCTGCGCTATGCCAAAGAATGGCGAACAACGGTAGAGCGTACTGGCCGTTGGGTCGATATGGACTGGGATTACCGAACCATGGACCCCTCCTACATGGAATCTATTTGGTGGGTGTTTCAATCCCTCGAGAAGAAAGGGCTCGTGTACGAAGGGTACAAGCCAATGCATGTATGCCCGCGATGTGTTACGCCGCTCAGCAACTTTGAGGTAACCCAAGGTTACAAGGATGTCACAGACCAATCCGCCACGGTAAAGTTCGAACTGAAGGGGGAAAAGACGCCAACCTACCTCCTGGCATGGACTACTACGCCATGGACACTGCCCGGCAACCTGTTTGTTGCCGTTGGCCCCGATCTTTTGTATGTCCATGTTGAATACGAAAATAGTACATATATTGTCGCAGAAGAAAGGGCTGAACACGTTTTCAAAGACAAAGAATATACAATATCAGGTAAGCCCTTTAAGGGGTCGAGTTTGATAGGAAAAACCTACACGCCAGTATTTCTCTACTTTGCCGATTCCTACCCCGATGCATTCAGAGTGGTTGGTGGTGACTTCGTTTCAACAGCTGATGGTACGGGCTTAGTGCATATCGCACCTGGCTTTGGTGAAGATGACTTCCGCGTCGGACACCAAGAAGGGGTAGACATGCTCCAGCATGTAACGATGCAAGGACGTTTTGTATCTGCCGTCACAGATTTTGCAGGTGAGGACGTAAAGCCGATTGATGACCCATCAAAGACAGATCGTAAGGTAGTCGAATGGCTGGAGAAACACTCAAAGCTGTTTAGCAAAGAAAGCTATCGTCACAGTTACCCTCATTGTTGGCGTTGCGATAGCCCACTGCTTAACTACGCAACGAGCTCGTGGTTTGTGAAGGTCGAAGACATTAAGGGGGACATGCTTAAGAGTAATAAAAAGACCGAATGGGTCCCTGCTCATATCCGTGATAGGCGATTTGGGAACTGGCTGGAAAATGCTCGCGACTGGGCTATTTCCCGCAACCGCTACTGGGGTACACCGCTGCCTATCTGGCGAACGGATGATGCATCGGTCACCCAAGTTATTGGAGGACGCGATGATCTCTTTACTCACTGCCCTATTCGCTTTACCAAGCTGACGGCTGTGCGCCATGGCCAGGCGGAACATAATGTCGGTCACTTCTTCCAAAGTGCGATCCCCGGCGTAGACCTCACAGCCGAAGGGCAAAAGCAAGCAACGGCTGCCGGTGAGCATCTTAAAGGCCAGAATGTGAAGGTTATTTACTGCTCTCCGCTTAACCGTACCCAGCAAACAGCTAAGGCTATTGCACAGGCTACCGGGGCAACCGTCATTGTGGACGAACGCCTACGCGAAGTAGATGTTGGAGCACACGAAGGGACGCACTTTAACTTGAGCGATCGGGCAGTCATGGCCCTTAAGCGAAAGAAAAAGATGCAGGAGAATGCACCGGAAAGCCCCTATCACTTAGATGGAATGGAGAAATGGACTAGTGTGCAGAAGCGTATCGATGATTTCTTGGCCGATATCCTCCCACGTCACCGTGGAGATCATGTCGTGATCGTGACCCATGCGGACCCCCTCCGAAGCGTCCGGCATTTCTTTACCAAAGAAGATCCATTCAAGTTAAGCCACCAGCCAGAACCTCGGTTTGCCTCGCCTGAACATTTTTTCTGGGATCACACGACGCAACAGCAGATGGACCTCCACAAGCATAGAATTGATGATCTTGCGTGGACGATCCCAGGGACTGGTACACCTGTAGAAGCAGTGCTTGTTCGCCATGGTGAGACCGATTGGAACAAAGATGGCAAAGTACATGGCGGGAATGCAGATGAACCTCTTAATGAGATCGGCAAAAAACAGGCAGAGGAATTAGCAGCCGCACTCAAAGGCCAGGTGTTTGACTGTGTTATCACGTCCGATCTAAAACGTGCTAAAGAGACGGCAAACATTCTTTCTAACAGCCTGGGATTACCAGAACCTGTAGAACTCGATGCACTCAGGGAGCGACATGTCGGTGTATGGAGTGGGCAGAAGGCAGCGGACCTACTCGAGCAATTCCCCCCTATTGAAGAAGGAATAGTGGCCCTACATCATGGAACGCCCGAAGGTGGCGAAAGTCTGAGTGACTTTTTGTCGCGCATGCAGAAAGCGTACGACGAGATCAGCCGTACCTATGCGGGTAAAAAAATCCTCATTATCTCGCACCGTGCAGTGATGCTGGGACTCCAGTCGATCGCTGGCAACATGAACTACCGCGATACCGCACTCCTCAAGTCTGCCAACTGTGAGCCAGTGCCCTGCATGATGTATCCCCTGCTTAAGCGCATCCCCGAAGTCCTCGACTGTTGGTTTGAAAGCGGGTCCATGCCATATGCACAGGGCAATCACCCCTTCGCATATCAATACGATCAAAAAATGTATTCACCAAAGGGTTTCCCTGCAGACTTCATTGCCGAAGGAATCGACCAAACACGTGGATGGTTCTATACGTTGACCGTCCTTTCAAGTGCACTCTATCAACAACCTGCGTTCCATCACTGTGTGGTGAACGGCATTGTCCTTGCAGAGGATGGTCGCAAGATGAGTAAGAAGCTAAAGAACTACCCAGACCCTTCGGAACTCGTAGAACGCCATGGTGCTGATGCTATGCGCTTTGCCCTCATGCACTCCCCTGCTGTCCGCGGCGAGGATTTGCGATTCTCTGAAAAGACGGTCGAGGAAACACTGCGCACCATGCTGCTACCACTGTGGAACAGCTATAGCTTCTTTGTGACCTACGCAAACTTGGCGAAGTTTGAACCCACTACCACACCTATTGCTTCTACGCATCCGCTCGACCGATGGATTTTGGCCGAAGTGCAAGATTTGGCTAATAGAATGACCGATCAGCTTGATGCATATGACCTTTCTGCGACCTGTGATGAATTATTTGAAACGATCGATGCTCTCACCAACTGGTACATCCGCCTCTCTCGCCGTCGCTTTGCTGGTAAGGGTGCTGGAGGCGAGACAGAAGCTTTGGATATCGACGTATCAGATGCGGACAGGACCGATGCGCTCAACACGCTCCACGGGGCATTGCTCACCATCAGCCAGCTGCTCGCACCATTCTGCCCCTTTGTGACCGAGGCGATCTATTTGAATATCGGAGGCCAGCCACATGGGTCGGTTCACCTTACAAACTGGCCCGCGGTGCGAAAGCTGAGCAAGGATGAACAGCTTCTGATCGCGAAGAACAGGCTTTTACGTAAGGTGGTCTCGTTAGGGCTCAAGATCCGTTCCGAACGCACCATCAAAGTACGCACACCTCTTCGCTCAGCATCGTTTGCGTTCCCAGACTCTCTGCTAAAGGCATCCGAATTGAACGAGACTGACCTCGGGCTCCTCAAGCAGGAATTGAACGTGAAGGAGATCACTATTGCTGCCGACCCCGAAACACTCGGTGAACGTTTTGTCTTGGTCGATGCACGCAAGGCTGGGCCAAAACTCGGCAAACGAGTGCAAGAAGTGATCCAGGCAGGAAAGCGCGGCGAATTCACCCTTAATGCAGATGGCTCAATTGTTATTTTGGATGAAACCCTCGCTGCAGACGAAGCAGCCGTCATGTACCGCGGACGTGAAGGAAGTGATGTCGCAGCTGAGTCTGGTGTGGTCGTAAGCCTAGATGTATCTGTGAGCGAGGAATTGCAGATGGAAGGCGTAGCTCGCGATTTGATCCGTGCAATCCAGAAGCTGCGCAAAGAACAGGGCTATAGCCTGGGTGAGGTTGTCACCATCGGCATCAGCGGAGAGGTACATGAGCTTCTAAACCTCTATAAAGCGCTCGTAGAACAGGAGGCGAGTGTGACGATCGGCACACTTGATGCCCACGCGCATGATGTAGTGATCGGTGATACCATGGTAAAGATCCACCTCCCTCCAAAACCTGCTCATGGCTGAAGAAGGTCATCTATCGGCCCCAAGTAAACTCCTCCTGCGATTACTTCTTACGATCCTCCTTGTATATCTATTGAGTACATTTATGGATCGGACTTTTTTCCTATCTGGAGGGCTCCCTGCGTATATCATCATTGGATCTCTTATCACGTTAATGAACTATATCGTCCGCCCAGTAGTGAACGTTCTCTTCTTCCCCTTTAAATTGATCTTTGGGATTATCGGGCTCATCGCGGCCAATGGTCTTATCCTCTGGATTACACAAAAGATTGCTGAAAGGATGGATTCATCACTCCTTGTCTTGAATATCGACCAAGGAATTGGAGGCTGGCTTCTGTTGGCATTAATCTTAGGACTAGCGAACTGGGTGATGAAGGAAGTGATTAGATGAATACATAAGTAATACTAGTATTTTGATTTAGGTTAGGGCTATTCATTAATTTGTAATTTTTTATATGTATACGTTCTTTCTTGTCACCCCGACAAGAAAGAACCAAAGAAGCGCACCGCGCACCAGTACTCCTCCACCCGGCTCTGGCTTCCTTGACGATTCCTCCAAGGTTTCGGAATCGTCTTCGTCAGCACACGAACAGAGCCTTCCCCTTACACCCCCATGGTGCGCGGAATCCATCTACGAAACGATAAACACATCTACCGGGTGGGCGTTCGCCGCCACGGCTGGTGGGGGCCTGCGGAGGAGCGGCTTGGCGGCGCGCGCTTTTCTTCGCCACTTCTTTTACGCGTATAAAAGAAGTGGCAATTCCCGTTCTTTTATAAAGATTTTGAAGCAAAATCATGTAGCGCCCATGTCATCCCCTTCACTGCCGCATTAACCGGCATTTCATGGAAAGAAGACACAACACCGAACTGATCATGTTCCTTCTGCCATCCAAAGACGATAAAGCCGGGAATGCCGAGTTCACGGAGAAACGCTTCGCACTTCACCTGTACCGCATTGTTATCAATTGGTTCTGGAGTCATAGCTCAAGTATAGAACGGCAGATAGGTCGATGCACAATCTTATTTGTAAAAAATCCCGAGTTTCTTGGTTGAGTCATCGCGCTTCGATCGTCATAGTATCCGCTCACCTTTTTCTTCTCCGCCCTATGACGTCTCTTGCCGCCAGTCGCTTTCCTCTGCTCCTCACTGTCTTTTTAGACGTTGTTGGCCTTGGTATCGCCATTCCAACACTCTCTATTGTGCTGTTAGACCCAGCACAAAGCATTCTTCCTGCAGACGCGACTGATGCTTGGCGAAATATTTTATACGGACTTTTGATTGCCTCCTATGCAGGCGCTCAATTCCTAGGGGCCCCTGTGCTTGGCGCACTTTCGGACCGCCATGGCCGTAAGAACCTCCTGTTGGTATCGCTCTTTGGAACAATGGTGGGCTACGTTCTCTTTGCCCTCGGTATCTATTACCGATCCGTTCCCCTCCTCTTTATCAGCCGTCTACTCGATGGATTTACTGGCGGCAATATCTCGATTGCCCAGTCTGCGATTGCCGACACATCCACCCCAGAAACAAAGACACGAGACTTTGGACGTATGGGTATGATGTTTGGTCTCGGGTTCATTCTTGGGCCCTTCATTGGTGGTAAATTGTCTGATACGGATATTTTATCGTGGTTTACGCTCGCAACACCGTATTGGTTTGCAGCCCTCCTCACCCTGTTTAACATGGTGGTGTTGAGCCTGCTCTTTAGTGAAACACTCAAGACAAAGCTCACGAGTAAGGTAACGGCGCTCACGGGTTTCCGAAATTTTGCCAAAGCATTCAGCTTACCAGGCCTACGTGCAGTCTTCGTGATGTCCTTCCTTTTTTCGATCGGATTCACGTTCTTCACCCAATTCTTCAACGTATTCTTGATTGAACGCTACAGTTTTGACCAAGGGGATATCGGGAACGTCTTCGGCTTGTTTGGACTCTGTATGGCACTCACCCAGGGCTTACTCGTTCGACCAATTGCAAAACGATATAAACCATACCAAATACTCCGTTTCTCGATGCTTGCTCAGGCATTGATCATCCCAACGATGCTGCTCGCATACAGCCCTGCGGTGCTCTATATGATCATCCCATTCATTTCGATTTTTAACGGTCTTACGTTCCCCAATATGACGGCAATCGTGTCAGACCAAACGGGAGAAGAATCCCAGGGTGAAGGCTTGGGGCTGAACCAATCTGTGCAATCGATGGGACAAGCATTCCCGCCTATCATTGCTGGTTTTATTGCTGCGGTTCACCCAAATCTGCCGATTCTCATCGGCAGCGGGTGTATTTTCGTTGCATGGGTGCTGTTTATGGCGCTCTATCGCGAAGGGAAATCTAAGTTACATTCGGCATAGTTGATCACATTTTTTGATCAGTTATTTCTGCAGTATCTTAGCAAGATTCGCTCCTGCTACGCATCCGACTAGTGGCATAAGGACGAAGATGACAAGTGCGACAATATCCATCTGCCATGCACCAATACCTAGTGCGACTGCAGGGTTAAGCACGCCTGGGGAACCCATGGTTGCAACAAGCACGCCTGTGAAAAGGGAGAATCCGACTGCAAGACCTGCCGCAGCATCTGGCACTTTGCCTTTTACGACCATCGCGACGCCCATAGCAAGGATGGCCGCACCAAGAAATTCGCCTACAGAGCCATCGATAAGGACAGCTTCTGGCATAGGGAGACCCGAAAAGGTGCTAAGGGCAAGATATGCCAATAAGCCACCAATCAGCTGAGAAACCATATATTTGCCTGCTTCTGGAGTCTTGATAGCACCAATGGACCAGAGCCCCGCGGTTACTGCTGGGTTCACATGTGCGCCCGAGACAGGGCCGAGCACATAGACCAAGGTCAAAAGCGTTATACCTGCCACTAATGGGGTCGCAACGCTTGTTTGGCCAGATGCACCGACGGCGGCGGCAAGAATAAACGTGCCGATAATTTCACTGAGGTAAGGACGAAATTTTTTCATGGGAAGAAAAGGGGGAGAATGAGCACGAGTATACGCGGAGCGAATGTCGGAGACACTTTACATGCCTAAGAAGGATGATATGATGACGTACTTTCTTTCTTTTACCCCTATGATTCGCTTTATTGTTGGTCTTGGGTTATTTATAACCCCACTGGCATCGGCACATGCCATGTTTATCGAAGACCTCACTCTTCCTAAAAATGTGCCTGCTGCAGTCACAGAGCAAAAGACTGAAACTGTCACCCCAGCACCTACTGCGACTGAGAGAGAGGCAGAGATGCCTAAGGCGGTTGTTATGCCTGTAAGTGCACCTTCGAATCTAGCAAATATCCCTGATGGGCTGCTGAGCCGCGCAGCCTTCACTGCCATGCTTGTGCAAAAAATGTATACACAAGGAGAGATCGACGTCTGCTATTGGACAATCGCCCCAAGCGTACCGCCAAGCTTCACGTTGGTATTCAGTGACGTACAAACAACGGATATGTACGCAAAAGAACTCTGTGTCGCCATGCGTGATGGACTGATTCGCGGATACGGAGACGGGAGCTTCCGCCCTAACCAAGCAGTGACATTTGCTGAAGCGAGCAAGATTCTCTCCCGCAGTTACGCCCTTGCACCATACGCTGATGCAGACCAGGTAAGTGCATGGTACTTCCCCTATGTCACCGCCTTGACTGCCAAGAACGCTGTTCCAACCAATATTGTATCGCTCAACCAAAAGATGACCAAGGCTGACACTGCTGAAATGCTGGATCGCGTCCATAACGGCATTACAAGCCGTCCATCCCAGACAGCAACAAAGCTGATGCCACCAGCTCCAGTTGCTCAGCCTAAACCTGCAGTAAGTACATCTACGAGTTCTCAGCCGACATCTGGCCAGAGTTCCAGCGCTCACTCCTCTACTGTCATCAAATCATCTAAGAAAGGTACGGCCGTTTCATCCGTAGCCTCCGAGACTCCAGCAATGACAAGTTCGAGCAAACGATCCTTGTGGGACCTCTTCTAATCTGACTCTTCAATCATGAATGCCACCCTGCGAGTAGCTGCAACGGGTGGCATTTTTTGTATAGCGAGCTTCACACGTGCTACCATCGAGTAATGACAACCAAGCGCACAACTGATGAAGATGTAACACTCTCAGATTTAGTGGGGAGCACTCTGGCCATTGCTCAGCATGGAATTGACCTGGCCGTGACGGGGTTATTTAAGCGACTGAAGGAAAGTGGAGAGCCGGCAAAGAAGGCACAACAGAAGAACGGTGTTCTACGTTACGCGGCAGATTTTACCCGCGGCTTTGTTGGCTTTATTGGTAGTACAGGTGACTCCTACATGGAAACGTACGAACACCTAAAGAAAGACCAGGGGAAGAAATAAGGAGCGTTGCACCTAGCGCTCATGCCCGTCATAATCGGACACGTACCCCATGACCGACCACCCTCAACCCTCCCCCGTCGTCTTTCCATCCGTATCCGTACGACGTAGTTCGTTCGGGATCGACGTCCCGAGTATCACCCTAGAGCGTGGGGAGATTATGGGTATTTTCGGCAAGTCTGGATCGGGAAAAACAACCTACATGAAACGAGTACGGGAAAGCTTTTCACCGGAGCGTGTGCACTACATGTCACAATACGACTGCTTGTTAGAAGAAATTACGATTCGCCAGAATATCGAACTAGGGCTCGCTTGTAGCGATAAGCCAGCCAGTAGTTTTAAGAACTGGGAAAAGGATTTTTCCGGGCTACTCCAGGAATTCGAGGTCGATCGTCACCTGCACAAATACCCTCGCATGATGAGTGGAGGGCAACGAAAGCGTGCCGAGATTGTCCGCTGCTTGATGATGGACCCAGAAATCCTGCTGCTGGATGAGCCATTCCAAGGAATCGGTCATTTGTTTGAAAGCGTCTCAACCAAATACATCCTGAAGCGTGCAGAAGATAAGCGTGGGGTGACTGCGATTGTCAGCCACGACTTCGACCTACTCTGTCGTTTCAGTAAAAAAATTCTACTGGTAGACGATAAAGGCGTGATTGAAATGGCCCCCACAAGTGAAAAGGGATGGAAGCCAGGCAACCTCCGTTCGGCTTGGACACTCGGGGTCGAGAACCTAATCCCTGGGACGCAAGCCCCAAGCATGGTTGAACATGGATCTGCAGGAGACGTAGGGGCTACGCGCATGCTCGCCTTCTGGGGACGTGGCGCTCGTTGGGCAACGGACGGCGACCATCTTCGCCTAAAAATTAAACGCGCTGATATTGGTTCGCAGCGAACATTCCAACGCCATGGTGAACTCTATACCCAAGTAGAGATGGTTCCAGCGGGGGGTAGCAAGCCGCTTATACTGATTGGTGCAGGGACAGCACACAGTGATGGAGACCTTGCATTATCTGTACATGAACACTGGGTGATCGAGGATAATGAGAAGAGAGAATAAATTATTTATACAGATAAATACACCCATAATTACTAAAAATAGGTGATTGTCCTTTGAAGACTAGTAAATCCTAGCGGTGTCACCCTGAGCCCGACGAAGGGTGAATATAGCGTGTATGGTTCGTCGCGCTCACCATGACACGCTCGTCCTAGTCTTGAGAGGATATTTACCAAAAATAATTTCATGCATTTCAAAAGGAGCCCTTATTGCTAAGGACTCCTTTGAATACTTTTTTTACTCTTTTACTACGCACCCGCGGAGGGGGGGCTACTGCTTCACGCTTTCCCATGCCTTGTTGTACATCTCAATGTTCTCGCCAACATCCTGTACGTACTGGAGCTTCTTGAGTACTTCTGGAGATGGGAAGACTGCAGGGCTCAGGCGTACATCCTGCGTAATGAGGTCAAACGCTTCGGTGTTTGGGTTGCCGTACTGCACCTCGTCCGTGATCGCAGCAGATACATCTGGACGTAGAATGTAGTTGATCCAGATCTGAGCAAGCTCGTTATGAGGAGCGCCCATTGGAATCACCATGCTATCGAGGAACTTAAGACCACCGTAGGTTGGCAGCATGTAGTTTACTGCTTCGTTTTCTGCCTTCATCTGGAGGCTATCTCCACTATATCCGTAGGAGATCCATGCACCCTCGGTCACCATCAGGTCCACAGGACTATCGGATGTGAACTTTACGATGTTTGGCACAACCTGTTTAAAGAGGGCCACAGCCTTATCGATATCACTCTGGCTGGTCGTGTTAGGGTCGAGCCCCAGTTCCATAAGCACAGAGCCAAGGACGTAACGCATGTCATCCATCACTGCGACTTTGCCCTTGTAGGCTGGCTTTGTAAGCTCCTGCCAGCTGATAGTTGTACCAGAGTAATACTTGGAGTTCACCGCAAACCCTGCCGTACCGTAGGCATAAGGAACGCTAAGTGAGCTTGTTGGATCGAAGTAGTTATCGCGGAAGACCTGATCGATATTATCGCCGTTTGTGACAGCCATTTTGTCGATGCGCTCGAGTCCCTGTTCGTTTCGCATAATATCAACCATGTAGTCGGATACGACTGCAATGTCGTAGACACCAGGGTTAGCCTTGATGCGTGCAAGAGCCTCTTCATTATTCTTAATAAGCTCGTATGTCACTTTTGCATCGAATTCCTTTTCGAAATTAGCGATTGTCTCGGGGCCAATGTAGTAATCCCACGACAGCACCGTTAGCTGCTTTTGTTCATTTTGACTGGTCACGTACCAGATGCCTCCGCCGATAATGGCGATAACAATGATGATTCCCAGAAGTTTCTTCATGGATGGTAGAAAAAGAAATAATTGACAGAATCGTAAACCTGACAAGGTTTATTAGGCAAGAGGATATCTATGGCGAGCTGGTTAGCTGGTCAGCTTGTTAGCTTTTACAAGGAGCTGTTTTCATGTGTGCTAGGTATCACTCGTACGTCTCTCACTCAGCACACACCAAAACTTCCGCATAGAAGCTAACTAGCTAACAAGCTATAAAGCTAGGTACACTCCGCCTCATGCGTAAAACCGTCGTTGCCCTCGACTCTCTCAATGTGATCTTCTGGATCCTTTCGATCTTGCTGCTGGCAGTGATGATCGTTGTGCCGTTCCTGCAGATTGATAGAAGCTTCAATATTACCCCCAGCTTATCGCTCTCTGGCGTTGTCTCGACGTGGGATATGTCGCTGGTCTCAGCACTGATGAACTCTGTGGTGCTGTCGGTGATTGCGTCGCTGTTTGCAATTGTATGTGGCGGACTCTTGGGACGATTCATTGATAAGCGACCACTGTGGCTATTTGCCTTAATGATTGCGGTCTACAGCGTGAACCCTGTTGCTCGTGCCCTTTCGTACTTTGACCTCTTTCAGGTCTACACACCTTTTTACGATTGGACAGTAGCACTACTGGGACGACGGTTTGCGACAACTATTTTCCTGCCAGCGTTGATCCTCGGCATGCATTACCTGCCGATTTACTTAATGCGAAATTTATTCGTCCTGAAAAAGCGCAACACCGCGCATGATTTACCGCCATTGATGGAAACGATCTTCGATAATATTCCGCTGTGGGTACGGGGCTTCCCTATTTCCTTCGCCCTCTTTTTCCTCCTCACATTCTTTGATTACTGGGTCATTCAAGTGATTAGCGGAAACACGGTGCTCTACTGGACGCCACTCTTTATTCAAAAAGGGTTCCAGGCACGTGCTGTCAGCGAAGCAGCATTGATGATTGATATCGGACTTGTTGCGACTCTCGCTGCTTACATTGTTGCATTGGTACTCAGTTGGCTACTTCGACATGTGATTCGAAAACTCAAGCCATTGTGGTTTGCTGGCATCACTGGTCGTTCGAAGATCGCAGATGCGATAGGCACATTTCTTGCGTGGTGCATGCTGATTTTTGCCAGCTGGCCACTGATTGGAACCATCATCAAATTACTCCTCTCCCTGAGCTCCGATGTCCCAGTGCGTCTTGTTACCGATACCGACCGTGGCATTTTTATGATGGTGGTGATGGGTGTTGGCATGGGCGTTGTCTCTGCAACGCTGGGGCTGATTTTATCGATTGTGTACCAAGAGCACCCAACGAGAAGTAAGTGGTGGTTGCCGTCCCTCTACTTTTTAGCACTTGTCCCCGAGGCTGCGTATGTCCTCTTTAGCTTGTTCATGACTGGCGCTGGGTTCATTCATGCTAACCCTGTGTGGCTCTTCTTTTTAATGATGTCGTTTAGCGTGCCGATGAGCTTCTTTTTGTGGGATAGCCTGTGGGGTGATATCGAGCGACAGAAATTGTGGATGCTTGGTTCGGCCATGGGCAAGCAGCCGATTAAATCGTTAGGCCTTGCGATTAAAGAATGGACAAAGCCATGGGCGATCGTGTTCGTTGTTATTTTTTGGCTGACGATCGATAACGTCTTTATTACCGACTTCGCCGCTGGGCCTAAGTGGAAAACACTGTCGGCGGTGATCTTTAACTCCACCAAGCGTGGGTTTTCGGAAGAAGAGTTTTATTCGAGTGTCCTTGGAACGCTGTGCTTACTTGCAGTAATTGGCGTGACCTTTGTGATGACACGAAAGCCGCAATTGCAAGCCAAAGAGTAGAAAGGTACAATGGTTTACTTTATGGCAAATCCTGCGCTTTCCCCGGTTATACTTGATTACGACACTCCTGCATTCACTTTGCATGAGCCAATTATCGATGAACTACTCAGAAGAGCCTTTAAATGTAAGTGCATCCAAGAAGAGGCTCGACAAAAAATTTTCACGGAAGCAGGCGTAGTATGCGCCGTCCCACAAGATAGAGATGCAGAATCTGTATCCAAAAGATTTTTTGGTTACGCGATTGGAGTTGTCCGTGATGAACAAGAAGCGGCTAAGCATAGAACGCGGCTGGATGAAATCGTGCAGCAACGACGCGTGTTACTTCAGGATGTTCTTGCTGTGCATTTCAGCATTATGGAAATGCAATCACTGCGATTCCAAACAGAGAATGATATTGCATATGAGGGATACCAAATTGGCATTGAAGAAGTGGAAGCCTATTGCCGTGACAACCAACTCCCTTCCATTCTCCCCAATCTTTTTCACCCTCGTTCCTTAGCAAATATTCTGAGAGATCAAGCATCTTACCCGAAATCGCCAGCAGTAAAGGGGTTACATAAAAAACTCGTGGGCTTGTTTTTGCATCAGCCAAAACATTTGCATGCAGTGATTAATAAAGAGAGTAGGGATCATTCGCATGCCCAGGTTGTTGAGCTCCTCGATGATGTTGCAAGCGATAGAGGACTCCCACTCGAAGATATTTTAATGGAAAATAGGATGACATGTGAAACATTCGTTATCGCGCTCTTTCACCTTAAAAGATACAGCGATGTCATTCGAGTCGCAGGGAAAGTCCCTGACTTCTTTCGAGAAACACCGTTTCTCGTCGAGAAATATCTACGTGCAATTATTATCCAAAGAGACCTCAATGCGCTTGTGCAATTGCTGACAGATTATGCAGACCGCGTTCCTCTGCGTGAAGAACTTGTAGAAACTGCAGCGATTGATGCATGTGTCGACCTTGGGTGGGAATTGTATGGCCTTGGCCGATACGATGAGCTTAACAACATGCTGAAATGCATCAGTTACCGAAGACAAGACAATGAGGAACTACACACACTGCTTGAAACACTAGAAACGGGGGAATAATCGCCTAGCACATCGCTATGTATTCTCCGTATCCCTCTTTCTCTAAATCTTCTTTGAGGATAAAACGGAGCGACGCACTGTTAATACAATAACGGAGTCCCCCTTTGTCTTGTGGCCCATCGGGGAAGACATGACCCAGGTGAGAATCCGCATTTTTACTTCGCACTTCAACACGCGGCAAAAATAAACTGAGGTCACTGCGCTGTACGACAAGTTCTGGGTCAACAGGCTTGGTAAAACTCGGCCAGCCAGTACCAGAATCGAATTTGTCGGCGGAGCTAAAGAGCGGCTCGCCAGAGACGCGATCGACATAGAGCCCATCACGATGTTCATTCCAATACGCATTCTGGAATGGCGGCTCTGTGCCACAAGCTTGCGTCACATCGAACTCTTCTGGATTGAGCATCTCTTTAAGTTTTTGATGCTCGGGCTTTGTAAATTGTGTCCAATCGTGTGTGCTCATACCCCTATTTTAGAGCACGGCAAAAATACATGCACGAAAAATGGATCCGACAGCTGCAATGAGCTTCGGATCCTTGAGCGATTTACCAATGCCGCAAGCAACTGCTTGGGGCTAGATACCAAGGGCAAGACAAGTGGCGAATGCACATGCAGCGATTGCAAATCCCAGATTACCGGTCCACACGAAGGTGAATACCGTCACGACCAGAATAGCAATGGACCATCCAATGATCTTGATCTTCATGATGTCTCCTAGAACAACAAGGGTAGTAACGGCGCTGCAGCCCCGGACACGAGGCCGACTCCTACGCCGTACTCAGACTTCCAAATGCGTGGCAACCGACGCAGCACGAACAGCAGACCGAGGGTCACCGTGATCGTCCCCAAGCGACAGAAGCATTCCTCCTGATGAAAGATGTTCAAAAATTCCAACAGGAAGAGCGAACTCACAAATGCACCAAGGACAACGCCGAATGCAGTGTTCTCGTAACTATTATGCATGTGAATTCTTTCAAAAACACATACACCAGAGCTGTGCCGCCAATCCTGCAAGCAAGAAGGGGGCAATAACGCCAGCAGATGCGATGCCCATGCGGGCAACAACATTCACCTGCGCATGACTGGCGACGTAAAACGCAGCCACAACTGCGAACACAACTCCCATCAGAAAGATGTCGATGCACTTTGCATCGCCAGAACAGAGCATGGCCACCAGCAGAACTCCCCCCGTTGCAATGGATGCGACGAGAATTTCTTTACTTGTTCGACAGAGCTTCATTTCCATGTGCAAGATTCCTTATGTGTGAACATTGTTAACGAACGCTGGAACGAACCTGCTTTGCATTACTCCATGCAAGAAGCAGGATAAACAATTCATACCCCAGAATCAGCGGGAACACACAACTATACACAGAGCGCACGCAATGCCACTCCGATTCTGACCACCCACAGAGCGAATAACCAAGACCGATATTCGCGACGGCAATGATCGCCAGAGTGATCCACATCTTCATCTTTGTACTCCTTTAAGCCATTGATTTGAAAAAACGACCCGCGACGCGCGGGGCGTCGGGGGTTTTTGGTAAACCGCTTCCGGCCTTTTAGCAGGTCGACTGCCAGATTTCAAGGGACTAAGAGCAAGGTTTGGAATATTTCCAAAAGCACAAAAATGCTAGAGATCCGCCCATGTGATCAGTTCTATTTTCTTTTCTTCAAGCATTGTGGGAATCGTTTCATCCAAGAGCATTCGCAATTCTGTTTGGCGCTGAGGGTCGAGGTCAAACGCCGTACCATACGCTGTCTGGCTACCGGGGTGGACACGCAACTCTGTTGTCCCCTCGCCCAAGCGCGAGAGTGTGTGACGGAGATTTTTGACGGATGAATTCCCAAAAAGTGTTGCCCCGCGGAAGTGATCTGTTGATTGAATATCGTGTGCCCGGTATCTCTCACGTGCGGCAAGAGCGAGTTCGTTCATTGCTCTCACTGCGGTGAGCTCTGCATCGGTAACTTCGTATCCATGTGGTGGGAGCGGGAGTTCACACGGGATACGCGTGAAGCGAATGCCATATCGCTCCATGATAGGAATGAGTGTTTCGATGACAGCAGGAAACACATTCACACTCATATGGCCATTCACATGGGTAGGTTGTCCGTAGACATCGAACATCCATTCCACTTGAGCTCGAATCTCCCGTTCCAAGTGTTCAGATTTAATAGCCCCTTCATCGAGTAACTGACGAAGTCTGGGGGCTTCGAAGAAACAGCCATTGCCATCAATGAGTGTGGGAATGTCATCGCGCTTAGAGAGGGGATACTCATCTGTCAGGTTTAAATGCAGACCTGCACTAATCCCCTTTTCCCGCGCTCTTTTTACCGCATCCTCTGAATCTGTCATAGTCGCAAAAGCCGATACAGAGCGTACAATGCCAAATTCGACGCACTGCAAGATTCCATGTGACCGCTGAGGGTTTACCCCTAGGTCATCGGCGTTGATAATCAGACGAAACATATGCAGAGTATGCCAGTGAATATGCTTCTACGCCCCCTCATTATTGCCTGTGACGACGCTGGCTTTGCCAGTACCGATCGCGGAATCCGCACATTAGTAGAACAAACTGGTGTGCCAGTATCCGCAGAGTATTTAATTGAACAAGAAGGCGCAGTAGCTAGGGCCAAGGCAATTGCCACGCTCGGGCTTGTCTCACGCGGGCTCCACTTTGAACTCTTCAATATCTCCGATGCCGATCGTGTCGCACTCACAAAAGAATTAGAAGGACGAGGGACATCCCTTGGGGAGCAGTCATACATTCGCCAACAAGCAGAAATAGATGCACGCAGGCAGCTGCATATCTTCCAGCAAGAGCTGGGGGTACAACCTATGCATATCAGTACACATGGAAACTTTAACCTGGATGCGCACGGTGAAGTGATGCAGTGGTGGAATGATTTAATGAACGAACTCTTCGATGGTAATCCCCCACCGATGCAATTGGATTTACCCCATGTCCGGCACAACTTGTATTCGTGGAATACAAATGCAATGAGGCGCGACCCCCGCTCACCAGAAGAATTTGCGCAGGAGCTACGAGCTGCCCCTGGCCATGGGCCAGTGGAATTTGTGTTACACCCAGCGCTACCACAAGAAGAAGATGCATCACTCAATATGCTCTTTGATGCACAGATGCGTATCGCAGACTTGGAATCTGCGATCAACATTATTCGCTCGGGTGTGATCGAACGTGCAGGGTTTGAGATTGTGCCTGTGACAGGGCTACAGCAGATGGCGAAGGCTGCGTAGTTACGCAACGATCTGCCCATTAAGTGCTTCTACCACGATCTCGAAGATGCGCTGCTTATCCAGCAATGGACCGCTGCCATTTGGGTAACGGGGCGCACCCATAATGACATCACCACCACCCCACCTCGCATTGAGCATTACTGCGTCTGTTATGCCACGCTCAGATTTAACAAGAGACTCTGCTGCATTCAACGCTTCACTGACCTTAGAGAGCTTGAAGTCATTCACAAAACCAGAGAGCTTGATGGTCCACTTTGCTTTTCCATCGTGGAAGATCACGCATGCACAATCTTTATCATTGTGATGATTAAGAACGGTGAGCTCCACTTCATAAATACCTGAGTCCGGAGCCTGTATAAAATGGACCTTCTGCCCATTCGTAAGTTCACGCTTTTCTTCCATTTGAAACGAAACAGGCATATCACTTGAGTCACGGAAGAGTGCATACTGGTCGATTCTACGAAGAGATTCTTCGGTAAAATCAATAAAGTCTGTTGTACCCCAGCGACCGCGAGCTTTAATTTCCCGCTCTTCTTTCATCAGCCAATCGAGACGCTTGCGTGTATCGGAAATAAGATCGGCTGGTAGGCCGAGTAGTTCTTCATATCCTTTTCCGTAACCATCGATGTTTCCTTCGACCAGCATGAGCGGCTGAATACGACGGAATACCCTGTCATCATGTGCGATGAGATCCGCATTTAAGAGCGCCCATCCTCCCCCGACCGTATCAAGATCTGGGTCATTGCCGACGATTGTAAAGCCACGCTCTGGAATAACACGCGTACGGGCAAGGTTCATTCCTTGTACACAGGTAGAATCAGTAATTTGTCGAATGCACTCTTCGTGATGATCGAGAGAAAAGATGCCACGCATACTGTCATAGAACGGGCCACGTGCGGCCCCATCTAAGTAGGCAACATTATGTGGGTGAGCTACCGCTTCCAGCTCGCTCCTGCTTTTAGCCAATCCCGGAATAATAATCATGCGATTACCATCAGCAACAAGATCTCTGCGAAAAATAGCTTTGTGCTTCGCCCCTGCAAATTCGCGAACTTCGACGTTGTAGCGGTCTGGTGAAAATGATGGCATAGATCTATTTCTACTCTTTGCCATTTAACAGTCAATAAGATGTATGGTGGCCAAGATCACCACGTATGCACATGCCCATTTTAAGCCATACTCTGGGCAACTCCCGGAATATTGAGTGACCGGATGTACTTACGCAATCTGCCATACATTAGAGTTTTAGACTCCCTATCTAAGTGTTGCTCTGCATAGCGATTCAGCTGCTGCTCCATAACCATTAACCGACTTTTCATTTCTTCGTACGGTGCTACGAGTTCGGGGACGGTGTGGCCAGGGAGCATCTGATATGCCGTAAAGAGCAAGCGCAACTTCGCAATTTCATCACGCACATGTTCGACAGAAATATGCGGATTAATAATTTCATGTGCAATGCGCTGGAAAACAGTTTCAATTTCTTGGAACTTTCCAATCACGTGCATGCGCAAAAATGCTTCTTCGGTTTTGTGACTATCACGCATAAGTAGTGCATCTTGCAAACGTCCTTCCTGTTGCGCCAACAATACACTGAACTGGCGGAAAGGGCTTAGCTGCACACGGTCAAGCAATGCAAAATCCACATGTGTGACACGACGGAACCCCGCAGCAGATGCTTCTAGTGCAGAGGGAGACAGTGGGGCATCACCGAATAGTTGTTCAAATGCATGCATCTTGCTTGGGGCCTCTGCCACTGCACTACGAAATGAACGCATCCTCTCTTCGTCCCTTCGGATAGCACGTTCGATTGCATACGCATCAGACTGGTTAAATCCTCCCTTGCCCATCATTTCGGTAAGTCGCGATTGCAATCGTCGAATTGCCCCGACTGTTTTAGCCATCACCACACTCACATTTTCGCGACCACGGGTATCTTTTAATAATGCGGCGGCTTCTAACATCCCCTGGGCCTCTACTTTGTATATATTCTCACACGACCCAAGTGCATCGGCCGCACCTGCCAATAATTGCTGTGCTTCGGACCGGAGACCATCGCGTGCTGCAGGCCTTTTCCACTCAACATCGAGTCGTCTATTGAACGCATCGAGCTGCTGCTCGAGGCTTGCAAGCATCGTCACCTCTGCATCGTACTCATGTTCTTCGTGTGTTGTTTTACGATCCGCTGCAAATGCCGAATCGAATACTTGTACCGTACGTTGCTGGAATGGGTTCGTGTCTCCACTCACTCGTCCACGGAAGTAGAGGATATGGCCAAGTACTGACTGATCGACAGGTTGTTCGTTTTCGTAGCGACTTGCTACAGCATCACTTGGTTCATGCACGACAAATACACGTTGATGCCCGCGCTGCACAGAATGAGCACTCTCAAATACTTCTTTGAGCCTATTAATACATTCAAGTTGACGAAGACGGATACGTGCAAGTGGATCGCCTTTTGTTTCGCTGTCATCAACAAGGTGAAGGGATTCTGCAATTGTGCCCGTAATACGATCCGGACTTACCAGACATCCTTGGAGTGACAGTGTATGAACATTGATACCGCGGAAGCTAACCCCTCCCCGATCGTCGATGCTATACGGTGGAACAATTAACTGATGGGAATAACAGAATGCTTCTTGGAATCGCTTGAAACGACAGTTGGGTAACGCAGTCCACACAGCATCACGAATCTTTTGCTCAGGGATATCACGCAATCGGACAAAATCCTGATTCCATTGTTCGATACCATAATCTTCGCGCTGTGGCTGGGTAGATGCGAAATCTTCAATTTCTTGTCGCGCCCCTAACAGAGCTTGAATGCGCCCCTCTTGCTTCGGATTCAACTCCGTTGGATCTTTAAAATACCCTGCACGCTTAAGTGCCTGTTCGTTAGACTCTCGAAGATCGTCGAAGGAGGGAACATTGAGCGCCATAGATCCTCATTCTCGCATGTTTTTATGCGATGACAAGAAAATTCTACAATAGACGCGTGGATGGATGCTTTCTGAAAAAAACTGGGAATGTTGTTACGAATCACCTAGTCGTTCGTATACAGTTGCATGATGCGCCTCACCCTCCCCGCTCTCATCGTCGGCATACTCCTACTTACTGCATGCTCCCCTGCTACAAACTCCGAAGCTGCAATTAAAGAAGCAATTGTCGCAGCCAATTATTGTGACACGCCCAATGACTGTGTGGATGTCGGCGGCAAGTGCCCGTTTGATTGTTATATCTTCGTGAACATGAATGAAGAAGAGCGAATAAAGGCGATGGTGGAAGGATATGAATCGACGTGCACGTATTCGTGCCTCGCGATTACTGGCGTTGATTGTGTGGAGCACACATGTAAACCAATGCTCGACCCACCTGAACGCGTTTCGGACGACACAGACGGAAATACAGGAGCAGACTGCACCTCGCATGATGACTGTCATACACCGATGGATTATTTAATTCGCTCTAGTTGTCCATTCACCTCAATGTGCATCGAAGGCAGCTGCTCGGTCGTCTGCCCCATGATGCAACATGATGCAAACCCGGTGATTAGTAAAAGCACGCCCGTCTCCTGCACAGCCGATGCAGACTGCACATGCACCGAATTTATGGCAGGTGCTGGCAACTGCCGATGTATCGATAATACTTGTGTTGCTGTGATGGAATAAAAAAAGCCTGGACGGCGGCGTACCGCCGTCCAGAGCCGTGGTCAGGCGACCATCATCGTGCCCCAGACTGGAACAATCATGAGCATAAGCCCCGCAACGACTTGAGCTAGTACTGCAAGCATGAACGCTCCAATCGGCAGATGTCGGAGAAATTTCCCCATGCCTGGCCTCCTTTCTAGGCCGAAAAGCCAACGATAGTATACATGTTTTTGCCTTAGACTAGGGCTTTTTGTCGAAGCATGCTTTTACAACGCTTGCTGCAGGTATTGCACCCTTCCTTCTTGAGGCATCCTTCACACACACGCTTATTCGTCCCACAGTAGCAATTGATCGTGACATCACCAGGGTTTCCACAGTGTGGGCAGGTTCCGTAGATTTTTGATGGCTGTAGATGACCGTCGACTGATACGCGGTAATCGAAGACAAAACATTCACCTTCGAATTTTCCTTCGGGGAATTGCTCGAGGTAGGCAAGGATTCCCCCATCCAATTGATACACATCGTTGTAGCCTTGCGATTCCATTTCGATGAGCGCCTTCTCGCAGCGAATACCACCCGTGCAGTACATCATGATTTTTTTATCTTTCGGGAGCTCGGCTTTTTCCACAAATTCCGGAAACTCACTAAAGCACGTCGTGCCACAATCTAGGGCTCCCTCGAATTTTCCAATTTGGTACTCATAGGAATTACGCGCATCCAGCACAATGACATCTTCGTTCTTCATCATCGCATCCCACTCTGCAGGTGTTAAGTGCTTATGCTTACCCGATGGCTTTACCTCTGGCTTACCGAGACCAACAATTTCGCGCTTTATCTTTACGGACCACTTACGGAACAGCACTCCGAATGCCTTACTGTCTTTGTAGGTGATGTCACCGAACTTCGCATTGAGGTACTTCTTCCACGCTGCAATCTCCTCTTCGCTCCCCGCAATCGTTCCGTTTACTCCTTCGGCCGCAATCAGCACCAGCCCTTGCAGGTTATGCTCCTGACCATACGCCATAAGCTCGGTATGGAGTGCTGGCAACGCAGCTTCATCGATATCGACGAAATGATAGAAGGCAGTGATGGAGAGAGGTTCTGACATGAGCCAATTATAGCGGGGAATGGGTGCAACAGAAATTGCTTAAAAACTAGATATAACCCAAATCTGTCACCCTGCCTGCCGGTAGGCGGGCTCACCATGACATAGTAAAAGACCGCAGAGCCCTAGAGGATGCGGTCTTTCTTGTACTACAAATGTGAACAGTATTAGATCTTACCCATCAAGCGAGCTGTGAGTTCTGGCTTACGGAACCATGCATCAACGGTCAGAAGAGCTAGGACAATAAGAATCATGGCATATTCAGCAAACAAGAATCCATGAGTCATGTTTGTAGCCAGTGCACCACCGTAGTAACCAACTAGCAGTACGAAACCAACAGTGGATGTGCGTGGATACAGGTAGAGCGCAGCGAATGCGAGCTTGGCAGCACCAAGGTAATACTCCATACCTGCAACCCCGAGACGTGCGACCATGGCAGCAACCTCAGGATTATCCATCGGCATGATAAATTCCATTACACCGCTAAAGATCGTGAGTGCGGCAACGAGGACAGTACAGACCCAACCAATAACTGAGTTAACGCGGGAAGACATGGGAGAGGAGGAAAGAAGTGAGATTTTTAGATACTTTATTTTAAATTTCCATATCTATCAATTGGACCAATTGGCTGCATACCAATTTCTGAAATATTATCTGGGCTTAAAACAATGGTTCGCTTCATATCAATTTTATTTTCAATAATTGGTTTCGCAATAAAAAAATTATCATTCATTTGAATTAAAATCATTATTTGATCCCCGTTAATTATAGGATATGTAATCCTTTTTGAAGCAACGCTAAATGCTGCTAAATATGAAAAAGGCAATGAAATAATAATAGGCAAGATTACTCCTCTTATTGAATCCATTATTGTTATTGGTTTATGTATATTTTTAATATCCCTCCGCAGATCGAAGGTGAAGAATAAGCTAAATATGAAACAAAGTATTATTCCGGTTATACCAGAAGATAAATCAAAGCCGGTTGAAAATTGAATAATATAAAATACTAATAATATTATGGCATATATCCTAATAAATACAGAAAAGAAGGTTTTTTGTAGATGTGTGCCCAATAAAAATCCAACAAAAAGAATTAATCCCGCAGTGATAGTAAGTGCTATTAATCCCAATACAACACCAAGTACATCTAAGCGAAGAAACACTAAAGGAATATCGTAGTATTGAAGATTACCAATTTCATAGACATAGGTTAAAAGGTAACCCCATAAGGTAATTGCAGATACTAATAATGCCTCATGTTTGAATAAATCAACTTTAGAAGAAGTCGTCATACAGATTATCGAACACTAGTCCCCTTTGCCCTACTCAAAAGTTCAGGACTCCTGAAGTACGCAGCGAACGTCGCAATCAAAAGTACGACCATCGGGAACCAAGGCCAGTTGCCTTCAACATTGTGGGTGAGGCTTGTAGCCGTCGCACCACCAAGAAGACCAACGAGCAGGATGAACCCGACTGTTGTTGTGCGGGGAATAAGGAAGAGAACTGGCGCAATGATTTCAATTATCCCAATAAGGTAGCGGCTATCCCATGCGCCAAGGGCCTTCATAAAGTCTGCAGTTGGTGTGCCATCGACCATAAAAAACTTAGGCAACGCAGATGCGACGATAAGAAAGAGGGAGACCAGAATGGCGGGGACCCAGCCGATGATGTTTTTGGTGCGAGTAGTCATGCGAAAGATTCTACCAAATGCACTGCTAAACGCTTAGTTAAAAAAAGATCCCTGGGCCGCGTGGCCCAGGGATCATCATTCGAGTTGTGCGAGCGACGCTACTGCGGGGAATACGGGCTTGACCTACATGGTCAGGTCTCCGTCCCGGGTGCATCGAATTCGCGTCACGAATGACAAAGAATATTTTAACAGTAAATTTATATAATGCAAGTATTTACTCAAAATTTGATTTTTACCACGCAAATATGTGTTTTTCCTAGCATTTAGCACTATTTCGTGCAGAATGCCTCCGCTGATCTCTGGAACCTTCGGCTCTCTTATGAGTACAAATTGTATACAGAATTTTTGTCTCCTACATGAAGAATCTGTCCCACGTCGCCGATACGCGGCTCCTCTGGACGATGGATCTTCGGTTTCACACTTCGCCCTACAGGCTCGCGTTCAACGCGAATTCACCAACGGGGATGACAGGCTTTGACAGCGTGATTCTGCATATGCGTTTGTCTCGATCCGGGATGGCGACGGTTCCCGATACCCACTTGTCGCAACCTTAATTGCAAACCGCAATTTCCTTGGCACACGCTTCTCCAAGGTGAAGGCAGCCTTCACGGCTCCTTCCTTTGGTCTGACGCTTGCTGTCTAAGTCCGTCTAGCACGGACACGTCTCGCCCGCGATTCTCGCTGACGGGATGAGGCGCTATTAGCGAGACTGGCATCCGTATGACACGACGGACGCTCCGTATGTAGTGTCATCACTCACTCCCCTTTCTTGGTTCCTTTCTTAGGGGGATGTGAGAATTGAAAGGAACATGATCGTATGGACACCATGTGTACACGTTGGACCCGGGTTCAATTCCCGGCATCTCCACCATTGACATATTAATATAATTTAATTATAATAAAATTATGAATGAACAAATTCCCAATACACTGAGAGATGTGCCCCTTAAAAAGGGTTATGAATATCAGGTTGAAAATACTATTAGTTTGGATGTAGGAACAATAAGAGGAACTGCTGCGGAACTTTTGTTGGAACCGGGTGACATCATTAAAATAATAAACCCTAAGTATATAGCAGAAACTCTTCTTGTAGATGTGGTAGATGTGAATCATGACTCAAAAAACATTATGCCGGGATATGATGTCGCGATACTTATAAAGCCAAATGATCTCGAAAAAATCCACGTATCAGAGCGAGAAAGTTAATACAGAACTTTCTGCCAGGTAAAAATTACTTCTTCAATCTGGTTCCACTCAAATCGAATCCTGTCCACCAAACTGACTTTATGGCCTATTTAAGCCAAATACCTGTACTTTACAATATATATTTGTATTGTATAATATATATATGAGCGATTCTGTGAAATTGTCAAAAGAGCTTACAGATGCGATTTCAGTGGATGGTGGGATAAAGTTTCATTTTCCCGAAGGATCCGACGAGCAATTGCGGAAATTTGCTGGTTTAGGTGAATCTCAGGATGTTACTATATCCCCGATTCTGACGGTGCGTTGTTTTAATAAACAATCCATCGAGGATCTGGTCGCCAAGGCACGACGGTATGACGAAGCGATTGGGCTGGGGGGCGTAATCGTTGCCGTTCCGGAACCGATGGATAAAGGAGTGACGCAAAAAGCGTACGCAGACGCTCAAGCTAAAATCCAACATGCGTTCCCCCAGAAACCGTTCTTGATGGTCGCTCATGAACGCAATGATTTTGAAGGGAAGCCGATCAATCCGTTCGATGCGCCGCTCAATCTTGCGGCTGCAATCGTGCATCACCAGAAAATGAAATACGGCATTCACGCAAACAGCCCGATGTTTTACCACTCGTACGGGCCAAACCTTACCGATGAGCAACTGGAGAACGTAAGATTGTCACTGCAAAAATCTCCCTATCTTCTTTCTGTACGCACGAAAGAGGAAGGGGCGAAATTACCAGTTGAGATGACGGTGAGCATTGCCGCACTCAGGGAACATCTCGATGATCTCCCCAGTAGCCTGCCAGCCGCGCACATCTACAATTTGAAGCAACTCTTCCGAAACACATTGATGAGTTGGGGCTCGAATGATCTTATTCAAAAAGGAGGCTTCAACCGATTGCATAGTGGCGAGTCTGTTTCAATCGATCATCTGCCCCACAGCATCAAACCTGTCGGATACGACGGCATGGTTCTCAAGGGTGCAGGCGGTGAGGAAGATACTGAGCTCCTGCTCCGTCTTGCAGACGATGCACAGATTCGAGAAGTGCTTCGATCACTACTGAACGGCCCCGTTGTAACCTATACCGACCCTGACGTGCATCCGGAGCGAAAAGATAAATATGAGCGGGCATGGAACACGGACCCGCATCCCGCACATCCGTTCATGTTTCCTCAAATCGCAGAAACAACCGAGCACAAGGCGGGAATCGCCGTTCGACAAAAAATTCGCGATAACGGCGGCGTGATTCCTGAAGATTGGAGAGGAGTGCGCTTTGTATGAGTTCATTACTTTATTTTCCTAAACCAAATCAATAAGGTGGCACTATGCCAACTATCAACCCCTACATTAACTTTAACGGAAATGCCGAAGAGGCATTCACCTTCTACAAATCCGTCTTTGGAGGAGAGTTCGGGAACATTGTTCGCTTTAAAGATCTAGCGAGTGCGGATTTTCAACCATCGGAGGAAGATGCACACAAAATAATGCGCATTACGCTGTCTATCGGCAGCAATATGCTGATCGCCAATGACGTTCCTGCATTTATGGGGCCGGTAAATGAAAATGAGAATCGATCAAAAATAGCTATTACTGCAGACAGCCGCGAAGAAGCCGAAAGGTTATTCACCGGACTTTCGGAAGGAGGAGTTGTTGAAATGCCCATGGACCAGAGCCCTTGGGGTTCCTACATGGCAATGTTCAGAGATAAGTACGGCATTGAATGGACGGTCGAGTTTAACGAAGCCTCGGCATAGGCACGAATACACTCGTACGTTTTTTGTATACCTCGAAATCAGGTCTGCCCGCATACTTTTTTTCGAGCAACGGAACACCCGAGATGAACAGAATGAGGAACGTGATGAGCAACGGACCGATCATGGTTAGATATCCACTCGGGAGAGACGCTGCGCATAGGAAGATCCCCCACCATTGCAGCACTTCGCCGAAATAGTTCGGGTGGCGCGAATAGGCCCATAAACCTTGGTCCATGATTTTCCCTTTATGTGCAGGGTCCTTCAGAAATTGTTTGAGCTGATGGTCGCTGACGGATTCAAATAGAAATCCGATGATCCAGATTGCTACACCTGTCGCATCAATAAGCGTAAGTGGAATGGACATTGATGTGTGTACAAACAACACGGGAAGTAGAATGATGTACAGAAATACGCCCTGAAGCAAAAAAATCTGTACATAGCTGCGCAGGTAGAAATAGTTCCACGATGCTCGCCACGCGGCATACCGACTATCTTCGGATTTCCGGAGGTTGCGAAGTGCGATGTGCCATGCAAGTCGCATGCCCCAGATGGTCACCAGTAAATTGACGAGCAAAGATCGTGCAGAAAAATCGGAGAAAGCGAATGCAATCCAACTCATTGTCACAAAGCCAAGACCCCACGCGATGTCGGCGACATCATTGCGCTTGGTGATGCACGCAACGATAAACCAAGCACTCATATACAGAAAAAGAGCCGATGCGATGAAAGTATAGACCGACGTCATCCGATTTTTTCCGCAATGAAATATGTGAGCGCGGCGACCACCGCACCGAGTGTCGTGCCCCACAGGAGATCGACGACGGTGATGAGCAACGGCCAATCTTTTGCGACGGCGAGATTTGTTAAATCGTATGTCGCGTAGGTCACAAGACCGAAGAATGCACCCGCTGCAAGCGCCTGCAACCACTGCTTTTTATCGACTGCAGGCTCAATAACGAAGAACACGAGACCTGCAATAAAGAGGAGATAGAAAAGAATTGCTGCTACCCAGTTCACATCAGGCTTGAGCAGTGTACCTATCTGACTTTGATAGAATTTTTTTGCGATGAACACCAGCCACATCATGTCAACGAGCAGGAAAATGGGAAGCGCGATGCTGTAGAGCTTAAAAAACATAGCTGTTATTTGGAATTCAAATAGGTAACGGTAAGTTGCAGAACAGTGGCGAACATCACCCACAGCAGATATGGAATCTGTGCGTAGGTAATCCACGGAGCATACGGAAAAATACTGCGCATCGCCCAAATGAGTGTTGCGAGAACAAGAAGAATATCGATCGCAGCGAGCAGGTTACTTCTGAGCCCGAACTGGAGCGGCGTGAAGGCAAAATTAAACAAGAGATTGAGTATAAAAGGCAGCGCAATCATCAATGCAATTTTCTTCTGCCCTGCCATCACAAACACAGCGCCAAATGAAATAATGATGCCGATATACAGAACGGTCCACACAGGGCCGAATACAGAAGAAGGCGGAGCCCACGACGGCTTTATTAATTGTTGATACCACTCATATGTTTGCATGGTAGCAGTATAGCACACGTATCGTTTCACTCCGCTCATACGCACTGCCCATCTGTTAGAGATGGCTACTTCTCCTTCGCATTCCCCTGCAGTATCCACCTTTGCGAGCGATTGATTTTTATTGGTGCAATGAGAGCAGTCTATCCAACAAAAAGGATGATAGCCTCCTTCTTTCAATTGCTCAGGCACAAAAGACCTGTGCTCTATGCATTAAACCACCGGAACAGCCGACGAATGATGATGAAGGATTTTCCATTCGCCGTTCTCCTCTTTATTCCAAATCATACTAAACCGCGCATCGAGTGGCTTTCGTTCACCATCGCGATCAAGCATAAACTGATACACACCGCAGTGTAGATAACTGTGGTCGGAAATAGGCACAGTGTGCTCTTCGAGCATCGTCACTGTTGGGTGAAACGACCCGAAGAACGCAAAGTATTTCTCTGCACCGACATAATCGGTCATGACAGTTTTGGCCATGGTCGGTAAAAGCGTTAGATTCTCGCTATATAACTGAGCAATAATTGCAGGATTTCCAGTCTGAAGAGCTCTGTCCCACCGGGCAAAATTCATAGTAGATAGATTGGCATCCATACGTCGACTGTAACATGGCAATCCGTTGAATTCACACGATAATCAGATGATCAGATGATCCGACTGTCATACGCCCAATGCAGAACGGCCTGTCGCTGTCTCCTTCTGCACGAGAGATCTCCCCTGTCACAATTATTTTTAATCTGCGTGATGTGCCGCTTGATCGCAAGCCATCGCTTGATCTGTCGATCATCTTCCTGCGGCAAACGTCGTCCCATGTAATATCGACAATACCACTGGAACCATCCACGGGGGTCTGCGGGGTGAATCCATCCGTTCTTCCGCCAAACGGAAAGCGACTGACTTGCATTCACGCCGAAGAAATTCAGTGTGGGGTCATGCTTCTCGTGACAGAGTTTCGCCTTGGTAAACCAGTCTGCGGCAAATTCATCGCGACAATCGGTCATATACTTTCCGCCAAAGACCCCCAGTTCCAACATCTGCTTGGGCGTAAGTTCGGGCTTAAAACGCGGATCGAAGTTTTTTCCCTCCGGTTCGGTTAACACATATGTTGCCTGCTGCATGAGGTCACTGACAGAAACAGTAACGGGGCGCTTCGTCGTGCGTTTCATGGTGAAGAGAATACAGGACATATGCAAACGACGAGAGTAGACACATAAAAAATCCCTCTCCCGCAAATGCGCGCAGTGGAGTGAGTGTTTCTAGATTGAGTATGTTCAGCAGAAAGATGTTATTGAGGTTGTACAACGAAAGTGTAGATTGATTCCCAATGCCCTCCCGCCGAGAATTCCTCGCGTCGGCAGTAGCCACAGCGACCTATGCCGCGGTTGGCCCCCTGTGTGCAGAAGAAGGTGAGTTACAACTGGGGCCGGACATCAATGCCACACTCGAACACATTGCCTGCGTGTTGATGGGAACGGACTATGTGAAAAACGTCGAGATGCATTTAGTGGACAATCCTTCGATTGGATTAACACAGTGGCGCTGGTGGCACTTTAACCAAGGGTTAACCTTTAGCGAGTATGCAAAAGTAGAAAGAGTGAATATGGAATTATACAATGCGATGAAGCTTGTATATGACCAAGGAGACATGGGGCTGGATCACTTGATGCTTGAAGGGCTGGTAGAAGGAAGAAGAAATTCCATGATTCAATGCATGTGGGACACGCACTATGCAATGACCTATAAATTGGCGAAGCGAATATCACCTTTTAGAGACCCCGACCCAGAAGCCGTAAAAGAAAAGATGTACAAAGAAAACTATCTACGTATGCGTGGGACATACATGCTGCAAGATAGGAGGAATGTCACACTTTCCCCCATTGGTCGCTTGGGTGCTGGGTATGCGCTGGCAACACAACGCGCAATGTACTTTGACCATGCCGAAGACCCAGTGATTGATGCTCAAGCAGAAATCGAACAGAACAAAGGAAGAGGTCCAGGGTTTGAAGAGTGGGTGATACGTAAGCGTAATGAACACTTTGTAAAACTCATTCGCGAAAATAGGCACGCACTCTCGCACTTGCTTGTTGGCGCAGAACACGATTTGCGGAGTGAGGTGACGATTAATAACGAACTACATACAGAAAAAATCTCGCATATCGTTGTGAGTGTAAAAGGGGTAGAAGAATAACCAAAAACAAACCCCCGGGTTTATGCCCAGGGGCTTGTATCACTCACAGAGTAGTATTAGTTACCGAATGCGGCGTCCAGCTTAAGGCTGAAGGCAGCTTTGATCTTAGCTTTCTGGTCGGCCATACATGTTGTTAAGGATGTACCATTGCTGTTACCAAGTACTGCGCAGATCTTTTTAGAGAAGGCAGCAACAACACGTGCGGCAAGAGATAGGGACTTATCTACTTTGTTCTCCAAACGTGCAACCGTTGCACCGCTGCCATGCACTGTGGAGCCTGTGCCATACCACCAACGACCATTCTTTAGGTCATCACCCTTATCCATTTTTGCGAGCTTAACCGACGAAGATGCTTTCACATCTGCATTAGTATGCGTGTCGACATCGACATGCTTGGTGTTAACGCCAGCAGAAATACCTGCGCCAACATTGGCAGAACCACCTAGACCAACAGAATATGCAAAGGCCGGTGTGGCACTAAGTGCTATGGAGCCGATGGTGAGTGTACTGATGAAACGGTGCGAGAGAGTCATAAGAAAAGAGGGAAGAAATACAAACATGCACGAGAACCGCGCACGTATGTAAGACGCCCGCTTTATGGCTCTCTTACAAAGAAACGGCACAGAAAAACTACCTAAAAATCGCAAGCATCTAACGAATTACGCCTTACAACCTCCAAACATGCACTTAAGGCTATTCATCATCGAATTCATCATGCTTATCATCGAATCCATCATGCCCTTCATTGTTTTCATCAACGAATCAAACATGCCTGGGTCGAGTGCAAAAGAAGACGCTGACGACGCACTGCTTACGCTGCTAGGTGAGGATGATTGAGAAGATGAAGAGACTACCAAAGCAGAAGAGGATGATTTCTTCACGACTGGCACAACTGGCTTGGTAACAGGAACAACTTTTGGCGGAACCACTCCATTCGGCGTACACGTACCCGGCACAACGCCTGTTGTAAGCGAAGTGCATTTAAGTGGTGCTACACAATCACTTGGGGAGTAGCACGTTTGAGCCGCTGCCACAGAAGGTACTAAAAGAAGGGCGATAAGGAGAGTTCGCATGGGCAGAGAGTATGTACAATGTGCATCTGATGCAAATGAAACTCTTTCTCCCCGTATCGGCCCTGTGCGTGTTCCTGGTGGGCTGCGGCCCCATTGGCCCAAGCAACACATCATTTGTAGGCGTGATGATCGATAACCACGAAGATGCGAGGCCCTATCAACTTGGGCTAGAGAATGCAGTATTTATACAGGAGCAACTGGTCGAAGGGTTCATTACACGGTTTGAGGCTGTATTCGACATGCGCAACCTCCCGGCAGAAGTTGGACCTATTCGTTCGGCTCGTCCCTATTTTATCGATGGAGTATCCCCCATCGTGTCGGCCATTATGCATGTGGGCGGTAGCCCCGAAGCATTGGAGCAATTAGAAGAGAGTGCAACCGTCACAGACTTTAATGCACTCAATGGGTACGATCGATTTTTTACCTATGACGACGAAGCACCTGCACCTCATCATCGGTTCTTAACCAGCCAGAGTGGAGCCGCGCTGTTTGCGAAGGTTGTATCCCCTATCAGCATTCCCCTGCCCCTATTCCCTGTGGGAGCAGTGGAGGAGGGTGAACCTGCGACAATGATTTCGATTAATTACTACAGCACGCTGCATAATGTTGAGTACATCTACAACGCCGATACAAAGTGGTATCAAAAAGAAAGTGGCAAGACTCTTCGCCCACCCTTCCCTCCGAATCTTTTGCTACTGGAAACAGACGTTGCAGTAGTAGGGCCACTGGGGCGATTGAGCGTGCGGATGAATGGGAGTGGGTCTGCACTGCTGTTCCGTGATGGAATGGTAAAACACGGCAACTGGAGTAAGTGGGGAGACGATGTATTCTTTTCGTTTACAGATGAAACGGGAAAGCCATTTACCTTCCATAAAGGACAGGTGTGGATGTTGGTCCTCGATTCCCTGAAGCGTGTGTCCTGGCAATGATATTGTCTTACGACGAGAAAGTTGAGTATCAAAAATCGACAAGCTCCTTTTACAGTAACAGCTCACGCGAATGACCACCCTCTTTACCGACGAATTTTGTCACGGTCATGTGATACAGCGTCATCGGAATTTTCGGGTTATCCATAAAATCGCGGAACACTGAAAACATAATGTTTTTCTTATCGACTCTGCTCCAGAAATCTTCCACAAGCAGTTTGAACTGTCCAACATCCGCACTGCCTACCTCGGAAAATTTCCCCCATGCCTGCACACTCTTCCACGATTTGGGCGCATGCAATTCTTCTACTTGAATACAAATATCGGGATTTTTTTGCATGGAGTGTATTTTACTTCCGCGTGTCGAGAAGCTGAAAAACACGCCATCGTCATACACATAGGAAATAGGCAGAACATTTACAGCTCCCTGCTCATCCAAAAAACCCACATGCGCATAGCACTGCGCTTTTAGCAATGCATCAATTTCATCTTTGGTGAGGTCGCGATCAATCATGATTACATCGGGAGTGTAAAGTGTACCTGCGTTCCCTGCCCTTCTTTGCTCTCGAGCCAAATAGTGCCTCCGGCTTTTTCGATAATGCCTTTCGCAATATAGAGACCAAGTCCGTTTCCATCGGGCTTTTTAAGGTGTGCGTTTCCTGCACGGCGATATTTTTCGAATAAGTGCTCAATATCTTTTGGCGGAATACCACAACCCTTATCCGTCACGACCAGTTCTACCGATGTGCGACCTGGGCGTACGCAAATATCAATCTGCGACCCATCTGGTGAGTACTCAATCGCGTTCACCAAAATCTGTCGCATTACGAGCAGCAAGAGCGTCTTATCCATTGGGATCATCACATCTTCACCCATATCGATTTTTATCGTCTGCTTGCGGCTCTGCAAACTGGAATGCCATTCATCCACTGCGTTATCTACAAGTGCTTTGAGCGATGCTGGGACAGGCAAATATTCCAGTGTGTTGAGGTCAACTTTTTCGGCCAGCTGCAATGTATCGATAATACTATTGAGACGACCGAGGCCTTCGTCCATACAGACGACATGTTCTTCTACCAACTTCTTGAGCTCTGGGCTGGCAGTTTCATCACGGAGGGTTTCGAGCGACCACTTCATAATTGTCAGCGGCTCACCCAATTGGTGAAACGTGAGACGAAGAAGCCCCGAGCGTTCAGCGTTAATGCGCTTGAGTACCTGGACTCTGCGTAGTTCCCACAACGATGCAATGCCTCCTGCAATGGCAAACGCACTAATAAGAACGGCAATGAGCGCTTGAGGAGAAAAGATGCTGCGGGATAAGCGATCAAAATCATCGGCATACATGTCGATGCCAAGAACAGCACTGACACTGCCATCGCTACGACGAATAGGTGCATAACCAGAAACAAGCGTCCCCCATTGGTCTACCGATATACCAGGGTCTGCAACTGCATGATCAAATGCATCTTGCTGCAACATCGGTGTCTCAGAAATATCGTAGAACTCACCAGGCTGCGCAGCTTCTTCGTCGGGATCGATTGCTCTGTTTCCATTTGTATCAAGCTCTGCAAACGAGAGTGTTGCATCTGCATCACCAATAAATTCGAGCATCATGGGGTCCTGCGTTTTACGAAGGACATACACAAAGCGCATGTCTGTTTCGGTGCGTACTTTTTGTAACTGATCAATCAACATGCGGTAGTCTGGGCTGTTTGCATCTTCAATTCCACGAATATGATCTAACGCTTCGCCATCAATAGACAAAGCTGCCGCACCAGCAACTGCCGCAAGCCTAGAACGCAATTGATCTGCAAGCACTGCCTGGGACCGCGTGTAAAAACTCACACCAATCAATATGATAATGAGTCCAACTATTGCGGAGAGAAGCACTACAGGCCAGTGAGCGAGATGGTTTCGTGTGGTCATGCTGCTTGACGGAGGAAAAGTGTGACGGTCGTCCCCTTACCAAGTTCACTCGCAAGAGTGATACGACCCCGTGAACGCTGAACGATGCGCTGGACAATATACAGACCCAGACCATTCCCTGCTGGCTTATACCGTGTCGCATTAGACCCGCGCTTGAACTGTTCGAAAATACGAGGCAAATCTGCTTTCGGGATCCCGTATCCTTCATCTTTAATCTTGATCTCGATTCCTCCGCGGACAGCAACTGCAGTCATATGCACCGTAGACCCTTTAGGTGAATACCACGATGCATTTTCCAAAAGTTCCCGGAGCATTCCAGAACACAGCTTGGAATCTAGCAAAGCCAGAGGCAATGTACGTGGAATACGGAGGACAATTTTCTGCTTTCGTAGATTGTAGGTTTTTGCCAGATCCTTGATGACCGCACGTGTGACCGCTGCAATGGAGCAGGTATTTAATTCAATACTCGTATCAGACGCCTGCAACTTTCCCGCTTGCTGGAGCCCTTTAATAATACCATCCATACGATCAATTCCTTCTTGGAGTTGGTCACAAATATCGCCACGCTTACAGAATTTTCCATTATCGCGTTCGCGTAGGAGCTCTAACCACCAACGAAATGTTGCGAGTGGCATTCCTAGTTGATGCGTCGCAAGATCCAACAGTGCCGTACGCTCGGTATCTAACTGGCGCAAAGAATCTACATGGCGTGCGCGAATAACCATGACGACGTAGAACGCAAGTAATGCTCCAACGAGAGCAACCAACAACACGGACATCATCGAGAATGTCGTACTGATGGAATCGAAGAATTCATCGGCTTCCATATCGATACCAAGGACGGCGATAACATTTCCTTTTGCATCTTTAATAGGAGCGAATGCAGACAGCAGACTGCCCCATTGGTCTACAGTGATTTCATCTTCGACAACAGGATAATCAAATGCTGCATTTTGCAATGTTGGAATGTCATTGATGGAATACGCATCCCCTGGCATCCCGGGAATCTCGTCATCATCAACGACACCATTCTTATTTTCATCCAACTCTGTATCAGACTTAAGCCCATCTGCATCTGCCACAAAGGAGAGCATCATGGGGTCAGTCGTCCTGCGCATGATGTAGGCGAACCTCGTCCCTGGCGAAAGAGTGCGAATGGATTCTAACTGCGATACAAGTTTGCGATACGCAGTCGATTGCATATCTGCTTGGCGATACACGCGTTCGACCGATACAGGGTCAATCGCGAGGACAGCGATGGAAATAGTGCTTTGTAGTCGCAACCGTAGTTGCTCCTCGGCTACATGCTGGCCACGCACATGAAACATCACCCCCAAAGATGCCGTCACAAAGACAATTGTGAATGGAGCCACCGCTAGCTTAAGAGTGGTCCATAGCGGCCGCAAAGGGGTATAGATGTTCATAAAAGGTTTCCAGTTATTATAGCAGGAAGTAGGTTTTTGAGCCAGTTTTTGAGTATCAATGGACACCAAAAGTAGATAGGCGCAAGGTCCTGTTTCGGCCTGTGATTTGCTGCTAATCTGCAGTTCCATGAAACAACTCACGACAGACCAGATTAGGCAGGCCTACCTCGATTTCTTTGCTGCCAACGGGCACGCCGTTATCCCCGGAGCCCCGCTTGTCCCAGAAAATGACCCAACGGTGCTGTTTACAACAGCGGGAATGCACCCGTTGGTCCCCTATTTAATGGGGGAAACCCACCCTATGGGTAAGCGCTTGGTAGATGCACAAAAGTGTGTGCGCACAGGGGATATAGATGAAGTAGGAGATAGCTCTCACCTGACGATGTTTGAAATGATGGGTAACTGGAGTTTGGGAGATTACTTTAAAGAAGGAGCGATTACGATGAGCTTTAAATTCCTGACAGAGGTCTTGGAAATCCCCATTGGTATGCTTGCCGTCACCTGTTTTGAAGGGGATAGCGACGCTCCACGTGACGAAGAGTCTGCTGGAATTTGGGAGAAACTAGGTATCCCACGCGAGCGAATTGGATTCCTTCCGAAAGCTAAAAACTGGTGGGGGCCTGCCGGCGTCACTGGCCCCTGCGGCCCCGATACAGAAATGTTTTACTGGGTAGGCGAAGGCGAACCAACGGGGAACCCAGCGACTCATGATGCGCAGTGGATGGAAATCTGGAACGACGTGTTCATGCAATATAACAAGAAGGAAGATGGAACATTCGAGCCACTCACACAGCAAAACGTCGATACAGGCATGGGGCTTGAGCGTGTAGCTGCAGTGCTACAGGGAGTTGATAACGTGTATGAGACGGACCGGATGCTTCCAATTATGAAAGCGGTCAGCGGGAAGCGGTTAGCGCAAAGCTCTGATACGAATGACCAATCGCTCATTGCTAATCGCCACACTCGTATCATCACCGACCACCTAAAAGCTGCAACCTTTATGATTGCAGACGGCGTGACACCCGGGAATGTGGACCAGGCGTATGTTCTCCGTCGTATTATTCGCCGCGCGATTCGTTCGGCACGTGCACTGGGGATCGAAGCTACAGGCCAGTTTACTTCCGGCATTGCAGAAGAAGTAATCGCCCAATATGGACATATCTACGGAGCCCTAGTGGATAAGAAAAAGTCGATCCTTGATACTCTCAGCCACGAAGAGCAACAGTTCGGAAAAACGCTCCAGGAAGGGCTGAAGCGGTTCTCTAAAATTGTAGAAGAATTGAGCGGAAAGCATATCGACGGCCAGATTGCCTTTAACTTATACGACACCTACGGCTTCCCGCTGGAGCTGACCAAAGAAATGGCTGCAGAACAGGGGCTTACTGTAGATGAACAAGGATTTAATACAGCTTTTGCCGCTCACCAAAGGCTTTCACGTGCTGGTGCTGAACAAAAATTCAAAGGAGGTTTGGCCGATAACAGTGCCGAAACAACCAAGCTCCATACAGCGACTCACCTGTTGAACGCTGCACTCCACCGCGTACTCGGCGCTCATGTCATGCAGAAAGGAAGCAACATTACCGCTGAGCGCCTGCGTTTTGACTTCACCCACGGGGACAAGATGACACCGGAACAGATTCAAGAGGTAGAAACCTTAGTGAATGAAGCGATCAACGCTGATCTTCCCGTGAGTTACCACATCAGCACGGTGGATGGCGCAAAAGAAGAAGGAGCAATTGGTGTGTTTGATGACCGCTACGGTAGTGATGTGAAGGTCTATGTGATGGGCGACCCACAGGGCATGACGGCGGGCTCTGGAAAAATCGGTGATGGGACTGTCTTTAGCAAAGAGATCTGTGGCGGTCCGCATGTGTCACACACCGGAGTGCTAGGCAAGTTCACCATCCAAAAAGAAGAGAGCTCATCGGCAGGAGTCCGTCGTATTAAAGCGATTGTGAGTGGTGGCCCAGAAGAGATTGAGACAGCTGGGGAACGATAATGTCATGGTTTCGTCTGTGCTCACATCATGACATCTAGTGTGTCATCCTGAGCCCGACGAAGGGTGATAGATAGTGACGTCATGGTTCGTCGAGCTCACCATGACAGATGCGGTCTGTCCGTAGTACACTCTGCAATGTGTCTAAGCGTGTAATTATTGGCATTGCCCTATCCATGATTGCCGGCACGGCATTTGCGGAAGAAATTACGCCGTGGAGTTTTCTTGGTGGCACGCCTAAAGATGCAAATGTGGTGCAATTGAGTAATGCAGATATTACGCCCCAAGGACTGCACATCACAACGCAGCAAGATGGGTACATCGTGTGGAACAATAACCCTATTGATGGCCCAACTGACGTTATTACTGTGCGCGCACAGAGTGCTCGCCCCGTCGAAGGCGCTATTTTATGGCATCCAAAAGGCTCAACAGACAACAACCTGATACAGATGAACTTTACGATCCCCGGTGGTGGGCTCATGCAGAATATTGATGTCATTGTGAATCGCTACCCACAATGGGACTGGCAAACCGCACAGTTGGCTATCGCCTTTCCTGCAGGGAGTGACGTGACAATTGAGGAATTACAATTCCGTCACTGGCCATTCTATGAACGTTTAGGAGAAGCGTGGATGAGCTTTTGGACCTTCGATACGTTCCGCCCATTTAGTATCAACTTTTTATGGGGGCCATTGGTTGCCACCAATACACCCGAACGAGTGGCACTTTACGAAACCTTGCCCCCCTTTGCTTGGTCTGCGACGCGGTACATGTACGGCTTACTTGGTGCTGCAGTTGTACTTGGCATTCTTGTCGGCTGGATGCGTGGCAGCAAAGCCCAAGGTGTTGCAGTATTTGCCTTGGTGCTCGCTGGTTTGTGGCTAGTGTTTGACCTTCGTATGAGTAGTGAAATCGTCTCGTATGCTGCTGATGATATTCAGCGCTATGTTGCCCCGCCCGCAGCGCAGAAAGAACTACGAAATTTCGGCAATGTGTATGCGCATATAGAACGCTTCATACCTGCGATCAAAAAAGAAGAAAAATTTGTAATGATGAGCCCCATTCGCGAAGTGTATTTTCCGATCTCGCGCTACTTGGCGTACCCAAGCGTGATTATCGCGGACCCGAAAGAAGCAACGGGCGCAACGCTGTGGATGATTCTGGATAGAACAGATATCTGGGTAGATACAGGTTCGATGCTACGCATGGGCAATGACGTCACGCTTGCTGGCCCTGGGACCATTATCGACAAAATCGATGCATCGAATTTCCTCTTTAGTACAGCCAAATGATTATCCTCGCCTACATCGTCGGCCTTGGTCTCCCAACGCTGAATGGAATGCTCCTGCTGAACATCTTCCAGAAACGCGCACGCGTCCTCGACCGATGGGAACATATCGCCGTTGGATTCACCCTTGGGCTGACACTAACGATGCTCCTCACATTTTCTGCACACGTCTATGCAGGGCTTCCACTTACATTGATTGGATTCTTGGGTGTGCAAATACTCACCCTCATCATCCTTTTAATCGCTAACCGCTTTCCGCTCTCCGCTAACCGATTACCGATTACCGATAACCAAGTATCGCCCTCGTCCGTCCCCCGCTGGCTCAACATTACCCTGTGGATTTTAGTCGCATCAGTAATCTTAAAAACTCTCTTTGCTTCGACGGTGTTTTTGTTCCTAACACCAACATTTTTGGATGACACATTGGATAACTGGAACCTGCGTGCGAAGGTCTACTACATCGATCAAGCCCTTACCTTAGCGCTCCCCGGGGAACCTGCGGAAGTATCAGTAAAAGGAATTAGCTCGTACCCCCCAGCCGTTCCACTCGCAAAAACCTGGCTCGCCACACTGAATGGAAGCTGGAGCGATAGCGTCGCTAATGGAATCCATATCTTCTGGTATGCAGCAGTGTTGATCTTCCTGGCGCGCACGCTGCGAAGACTTGTAGGACCAGGGTGGGATTTGGCTGGCGTGTACTTACTTGGGAGCATGCCGCTCTATACGATGCACGGAACAAATACGTATGCCGACCTCTTCTTGTCACTTCATGTACTCATAGCAGTTGTCTTCCCGCTACGTGCGATGCTCTCGCATGACCGTGATACACGCATGACCTTACTGCGCATAGGTGCATTAGCTGCGGGGATTATCCCGTTCACCAAGAACGAAGGACTACTCCTATACCTTCCACCATTAATTCTTCTTATTGGCCTAGGCCTACTTATCGCGTGGAAAAAGCAGCAAATGACGATCCGCGACATCGCGGAAGTGATTGCATGGTACGCAGGGTGCTTGATTGTCCTATCGCTCCCATGGCTAGCCTTTAAATGGAGCAATGGCCTCACCTTTGGTAACGCAAAGCCTTTCACCTCTCTTGGGTTTGCCTGGCAGGATGGAATCTGGCTCGCACTCGTGATTAACGCATTTTTTGAAGGGAACTGGTTGCTACTCTTCCCTGTATTCATTCTTCTCCTTATCTGGCGCGGGCGCAGTGCCTTTGGCATGTGGCTACCACTCACGTGTTACGTGCTCATTGTCTACCTTGGTCAGATGTTCCTATACCTCTTTACGGGGCTCTCTGCCGAAGCTCGCATGCAGACAGGGCTTGGGCGTGGAGGTGTGCAATTAATGCCAGTGATGATGCTGCTTGTAATGTTGCTCCTCGCAAGTGGCAAAGAGTTGCTGCGACAAAGTGCCGAAGCAGCATTCGGATGGGTAGGTGTTAAAAGGAACATGTTCCGCACAAAGACAGAAAGCGGTATGCTTGCGCCATGACTCCTGCAACAACCAAGATTTATGCTGCCTTTCTGGGGAATCACCCAGGATTAAGCCTTTCTGAGCTTTTTGCATGCGTACCGGGACTGACGCTTCGACGTATGGTTATGCCACAAATTGCTCTGCTTTCCAGCCCCGTCCCACTCGATAATAAAGCACTCCAACGATGGGGTGGCGTCTTCTTACTTGCAGAAGAGCGTCCTATTTCCTCTCTTAAAAAAATTCCGGAAGCGATGGTGAGTGAGGTGCAAGGAAAGAAAGGAAAGGTCACTTTTAGCGTGCGTGCGTATGGAGTCGACAGAACCATCGTGCATGGCCTGTACCGTGATATTAAAGCAACGCTCAAAAAAAATGGCATCCCTTCTCGCTATATTGGGAACGAGCGCAAAGCTCCTGTCTCTGCACAATTACATGATGAAGGACTCATTAATGGAAAAGGCGGATGCGAGTTTGTGATTCTGCAGGATGTCGAAGAAGATTTTTTGTGGATTGGCCGCACCGTGGCCGCACAGAACCCTGATGGCTACACAAAGCGCGATATGCATAAACCTGTCCGCGATACGCGCGCTGGAATGCTGCCACCAAAGCTTGCGCAGATGCTCTTAAACCTTGGTAGCTGGATTGCGCACGAAGTAGACCCAAAGGCTCCGAAGCACTTAACAGTGCTCGATCCATTCTGCGGTACGGGTGTCCTCCCCATGGAAGCTTTGCTGAATGGGTGGCCTGTGTTGGCATCGGACGTATCGATTAAAGCGGTGAATGGGTGCGAGAAAAACTTGGAATGGATTCGCAAAGAAGAAAAAATTCTGAAGAAAGATGTATCCAGCACTGTGTGGAAGCACGATGCGACAAAAGCGTTCGACCTCAAAGAAAAGCCACACGTGATTGTGACGGAATCTGCACTTGGCCCTGCACTGACTGATAGGCCTACAGCGAAAGACGCGGCCAAGTACCGCGCTGAATGTGATGCGGTGGAAATAGCGTTCTTGGAAAACGTCGCTAAAACGTTGCCAGGAGTGCCTGTGGTTGCAACATTCCCCTGCTGGTACTTAAAGGCGGGCCCAGTATTCCTGGAACAGGTCTGGAAAAACCTTGCAAAGATTGGTTTCGAGGCAGTATTGCCACCAGGCGCTGTTGCAGAAATACCAGGACACAAATCGCTACTGTACCGCAGAGTCGACCAGTTTGTGGGGCGCGAAGTAGTGATGTTGAAGCCGATAAAAAAATAATTCTGTCATGGTGAGCTCGACGAACCATGACATTCCCCTGTCACCCTTCGTCGAGCTCAGGGTGACATAAACTTGCCACTCATGGATCAGAAAAAGTTCATACAGACTCTCGGCAAAATCGCTCTCGTCTTATTTCTGCTGTGGCACATGGCTGCTGTATTCATTTACAGCATTCCACGAGAGGCGAATGACACTTATGCAAAATGGGCACGTGAAGAACTCCTGCCAGTAGTAACACCGTACATGTTTGCAACAAGCCAGTGGCAGCTCTGGAATATTTTTTCACCGGATCCACTACGACGTGTCACTGCGTATCGCATCGAAGTTCGTGAAGGTACTACATGGAAAGAGCTCACCACGATCGAGCCCTATGCCTATTCGTTCTTCCGTCATGCACCACACATGAAAATGATGGGGAACTTACTGGATGAATTCAGTGATAACCGCGCACCCTATGCGGGGCGATTCCTGCAACTTACCTGCCTTGAGCATAACGTTCAGAGCCAAACCCCTATACGCCTTGTCTATCGCTGGTATGTATTGCCACTCCTTAAAGAGCCAATGACAAAAAGTTGGTGGGCGCAGTGGCAACCTACCACAACCGATACAGTTGGCTTTACGATCACCTGCCCATGAAGATTATCCGCGCCATTGACGGCTTTTTCTTTCGCCAGATTCCTGCGCAGGCTTTTGGCATGATGCGTATCGCGTGGGCAAGTGTGGCCGGAATCTATTACCTATTCCAGTGGAAAGATGTTTCCTATTACTACAGCGAGGTCGGTATTTTCCCACCTCACTTGGAACACATGTTTGCGCGTGATACGTGGCGTTTTACGTTGCTCGACTACGTGACGCAGCCACTGGCGGTACATTGCCTGTATCTGATTCTGATCATTCTTCTCTTTTGTACTGCGGCTGGTATTCGCACACGCATCTCCACCATCCTGAGCGTACTTCTGATGTTCTCATTCCACGAGCGAAACTCCACGATTCTTGGCGGGGGGGATACACTCCTTCGTTCGATTGGCTTTATTCTGATGATTGCACCAGGTATGCATGCACTCAGCATGGAGCGCGCTGTTGCAGGGTGGAACCTGTGGAAAAAAACACGCGAAAGACTCTCCCCTGTTACGATGCCAATCTGGCCCTGGAGAATGCTGCTCTGGCAGATGATTGTGCTGTATGCGACCTCATTCTGGACCAAGATGCTCGGCAGCATGTGGGAAGCTGGCACAGCCGTACAAGTAACACTCCATCACCCGATGTTTGCGCGCTTCCCTGCGTGGTTCATGGACACGGTGTACCCTGCACCAACCTATTTCGATCGCTTTGTTTTGGCATGGCAGGGCGCATGGATCTTGCTTCTTATCCCCGCTTGGTTCACGAATCTTTTGCCACGAATGCTCCCGCGCATACCGTTCCGTCGCATTCTGATGTGCATCGGTGTCCCCTTCCACTTAGGAATTTTCCTCATGATGGATGCTGGGTCCTTTTCCCCGGTAATGTTTGTCGCATATATCGGACTCTTGCGTGAGGATGATATTGCATGGTTGAAAAAAGTCGCCAGCCTCAAGCCACTAGCTCTTAGAGGCCAGACGCCAGAGGCCAGAGGCAATGTTATCGTTCTGTTCGACGGTCACTGTGGCTTGTGTCTGCGTAGCACCTACACTCTTGAATCATTCGATTGGCTGAATATTCTTACCCTGGTGGATTTCCGCAATGTTCAAAATAGAAAAACATTTGCTCCCGATATCACCGAAACAACTCTAGATAAGGCAATGCATATCAAGCTGCCTAATGGCTCCTATAAGACCGGGTTTGATGCATTTCGCTACATGGCGGGTAAGCTGCCACCCCTTTGGCCTTTCTACCCCCTACTCTGGATTCCGGGGATCCCAACGGTAGGGCGAATGGTCTATGCATACATCGCAGACGGCCGAAAGAAGTGTAATCACGAGAATTGCGCGATTTGATGCCTACAAGGGCTGGTAAATGACTGTTTGATGCGTATAATTCCGCCACACATCATTGTGTTTTGCATATCCCATTCCCCTGTAGCTCAATGGTAGAGCATCTCGCTGTTAACGAGAGGGTTACTGGTTCGAATCCAGTCGGGGGAGCCAATTTGTAAATATAACCTTTAAGTAAAAACTAAATGGAAACAGCCGCGCCCCTTTCGGGGCTCTTCTAACGCAGGGACGCACAATGAAGGCGCGTCACATAACCGGTGAGGACTGGTGCGGAGCAATTATGAACAGATGCTCTAAAATAAGCAATTTGATGCACCATCAAACACAGTGTCTATGGTCACCAAAGTCCTGTTTTACTGGCTTCAATAGCTTTTCTGATAAATGAAGGGTAGAGTTCACCGTCCACTCTTGCCCACAACTTGATGGATCCTACAGCAACCCTCGGCATGGAACCCTTACCAGTTAGCAATTCCACGGAAAATAAGTACACGATGCGAATTTCGCGTCTCACAATCGATAAGCTTGGGATCAAGATGTACGACAAGGTTTCAGCTGTACTTGCTGAATTAATTGCGAATGCCTATGACGCGGATGCAACCAACGTAACCATTCGACTTCCGCTGGGCGAATTCCTTGCGGATATGGAGGGAGACAAGGGATATGAAATTTTAATTGAAGATAATGGTCATGGAATTGCTGAAGAGGACGTCAATAGGCTGTACCTCCATGTAGGCATAGATAAGCGCAAAATACTGAAAACGGATAAGAGTCGTGAACGCCAAAGAAAACTCATGGGCAGAAAAGGCATCGGAAAACTAGCACCATTCGGCATCTGTGGAGAAATCGAAGTAATAACAGCAAGCGGAGCAAAGTCAGACAAGAAGTTTAAAGTATGTCATTTTATGCTGCGATACGAGGACATGGTTAAGGATGAATCACAGGATAATCCAGATGTCAGTCAGCCATACCATCCCTCATTAGGCGAAAAAGATGGCACATGGAGCAATAAGCGTGGCACAACGATTATACTGCGCAAATTTCATCGACGACGTGTACCTGAACCCCAACAGTTACAACGCCAACTCACTGCTCGCTTTGGCCTTGAACGAGACGACTGGAAAGTAAGCATCGATGATTCCATGGGGAAAACTGCTGGATTTTCACTAGACCAAGAATTGAGCGTACCAACTTTGTCAGACACAAAAATCATTCTTGATGATAGGCCAATCACAACTGCTGATGGCAAAACACTGCACGTTAAAGGATGGGTCGCATATGCTAAGGATCCTTATGCAGACGAAGTGATGGCAGGAGTAAGAATTTATGCGCATGGTAAATTCGTCAGTCAAACAAGAGACTTTGATATCCCCTCGGGCTTTACTGGAGAATTTAAACTGCGCAGCTATCTTGTGGGACGCATCGATGCAGAATGGCTAGATGATGAGGTAGATCTCATACGTTCGGATCGACAAGATATTATGTGGAGCTCAGATGAAGGCGAGGCGTTCAAGCAATGGGGTCAAGCACTCTTAAAAGAATTAGCGGGAAGAGCAGAGCCTGCATTGAAGACTAAAATCTGGGATGAATTTCTTGATAAATCCAGTCTTGAGAGTGAATTAAAGAAAAAATTTCCTACCGATCCATCAATCCAAAGCAGCATCATAGCAGCGGCAAAACTAGTCGTCCGCAGAAATGATCGCGAATCGATTCGCGATGGCGCATGGGTTAAGCGAGTTAAAGCCTTTGCATACGCAGTTGGACCTCATAATTCACTCCTTGAAACATTAAATGAAATTGCAAGCGAAGACGTAGCAACTATGGGCGCCTTGATCGACTTCTTAAGCCGTGCTCGAGTCGCTGAAATGTACTCACTAGGACAAATCGCCAGCGAGCGTGTAGAGGCCATCAAAAAACTTGAGCAACTGATTCACGCTAGTGGCACTAGAGAAGAGCCTTTGCAAAGACTAATTGAACAAGCACCTTGGATTATTGCACCGGAATGGACTCCTATCTCCATGGATCGACCTCTAGAGGAATTCCGAACTACATTCGAAGCATGGTACAAAAAGACATACAACAAAGAAATATCCACTACGGCTATTGATCGACCGACCAAGGAGCCGGATTTTATTTTCATTAATGCTAAGGTTCGCTTGGAAATTATTGAGATAAAAAAACCAAGCTGGTCTCTTAAGAATGATGAATTCGACAGGGCTCATGGCTATCTCAAGGCGGTGCAAAAGTTCCTAAGGGAAAATCCTCGCATTGCCCAAGACTTTAAAGACCCACATCTCATCATCGTCTGCGATAAAATTGGCTGCACTAACGAAGCTTATGTGGATTTGATTGAAAAAGATCCTACGATATCTCATAAAACATGGACCGAGGTTTGGGATTATACAAAAAAAGTTCATGCGGATTTTCTCTCGGCACTAAAAAATCTAAAGCATGCTTTCCCAGAAATTGAAGAAGACGCAACTGAGCAAGACAGCTAAGGCTGTGGCACCAAGGATGCGTCATGGGGTATGATGCATGCCAACGATGACAAACGCACGCATGGCAAAGCAAATCATAAAGCCTCAATCTACACAGAGTGGAGCGATTCACCACGCAGTCAGCCTCTTCTCTAATTGCGGAGCCGGTGATGTTGGCTATGCAAAAGCGGGCTTTCAATTTGATGTGATGGCTGAACTAGAAGAACATCGCCTATCTGTCTGTCTACGCAATCATCCAGCGGCAATTGGCATACCTGGCGACCTACGTAAGACTTGGAAAAAGGTTGTATCAACTTATCGAACTGCAACAAATAATGCCCCTTTGTCCTTACTTGCTGCATGCCCACCCTGCCAAGGAATGAGCAGCGCAAGAAGTGGCAGAGGATATTCAGAAGATGCTGATGCAGGAGCTAAAGACTCAAGAAATTTATTAGTCACCGTTATTGCAAAGGTATGCAACGAACTTCAACCGAAGATTCTGATCGTAGAAAACGTTCAAGCATTTCTCACAAGAAAAATACGCCATCCGCGAACGAAGCAGCCAATATCCGCTGCAAAACTACTAATAGAGAATCTGCAAAGAGACTATACACCCTATCCCGTTCTTCTTGATCTCTGTGAATATGGCGTGCCTCAGACAAGAAAGCGAACGTTTATTACCTTTATTCGCAAGGATCTGGCATTACTGAATATGCTAAATGAAAGAGGTATGACACCCTATCCTCTTCCCTCCCATGCAGCTGATTATGGAGGTGAAGTCATTACTTTAAAAAAAGCACTAGAGAGCTTTGACCTAGGATCTCTAGATGCATCATCACCTGAAAAAGCACATGCGCCAAATTACCAAGGCCTACATAGTGTTCCAGTATGGAAGCAACATCATTATTCGATGGTAGCAGCCATTCCAAAACACAAAGGCGGCAGTGCATGGGAAAACAATAAGTGCAGTCAATGCAGTCGCACGGATTTCAACAAAGACGATGCGATCTGTACTAGATGCCAAGCACCTCTTTTGCGCCCTGTCATAAAGGATAAAAAAGGAAACTATCGGTTGATCCATGGATTCAGATCATCAACTTATAGCCGCATGCGGTCAGATCGGCCAGCGGCCACTATCACAACTGCCACAGGTCATGTTGGCAGCAACCACACAATTCATCCTTATGAAAACAGAGTTTTCAGTATTATTGAGTGTGCCCTATTACAAACCTTTCCAAGGAACTTTAAATGGGGCGACGCACTTAAAAAATTCGGCCACACAAACGTACGTCAGATGATTGGAGAGGCTGTGCCGCCCCTCTTTACCGAGAAGCATGGCAAAACATTGATAAAGCTTCTAAATGACACCGCTCGCATGAAGTCACTTCCTGTGGGCGATCCAAGGTGCAGCCGGGCTATTAAGCGACTAGATCTTTCACTAAACAATTATCATGCAAAGGCAGCGTAATCGCATAAAATAAAGCTAGAAAGGTAAGTAAAGAATATACTCAAGCCATGACCATCCCCTCCAAGGAGCATTTAGTCAGACAATTAGAAGAGAATGACGATCGCATCTTTGACCTTGCCACTGAGTTCTTCATTATGTTCTCGCGATTTGAGTATGCGATGAAGCAAACCTCAAAATACAGAGGGGGAACGGCGAGCAATCCGAAAGCTGATTGGAGAAAATTATCAGATTCCTTGGCTGAACATATTGAGTCAATCAACGACGATGATGTCAGAACGGCGGTGGAAAGACTTGTCACGAGGCCTCCAAAAAGAATTATAGTTGTAGATGAACAACTGGTCTGGCAAACCATCCAACCCCGAGAAAGAGTGAGTGTATTTTCACAGGTGCAGCAAGTGCGCAACAACCTATTCCATGGAGGGAAATTTCTCAAAGATGATGAGAATCGCAATGTCGAACTTATCAGGGATTGCTGCATTGTTTTAAGATATTTTCTTCAAAAGGATAAAGATCTCCTAATGTTTTATTCGGCTCTTTAAATATAGGTTCTAGACATGGTTATTCTCCAATCTGGGAAGCATAGGAGACGGCATCTTTTTGCCCTATGAACTCAACTTCTTCACGCCATTTCCTGAAACTACCGATATAGACGATTGGACTGGGTGTGTCATTGCAAGCATCCACAATGGTTCGGACCAGAATGATCTGGGGGAGCCAATTTGTAAACTACCTCTCTGGTATTTATGATTCCTACCGATGCATTTCCGTATCGGAATGATCATCGGAGGATGCTTGTCCGCCACACTGGTGTTCGCGGCTGGCTTTAGTGATATTAAAAACTCCTCATTTCAAAATGCCGTTGAGTACCTGCAGGGAAAGGGTGTGATTGGCGGATATCCGGACGGAACCTTCGGACCCAATTTTGCGTTGAACCGAGCAGAGCTCTTGAAAATGCTCGTGCTAAGCAAAGAGGAAAATCCGCAGGTTACCCAGTACCACAATTGTTTTCCCGACGTTACACAAGAATGGTTCGCGCCATACGTGTGTTACGCAAAAGAGCAAGGATGGATTTCTGGATATGCGGACGGCTCATTTAAGCCGGGCCAAACTGTAAAAACGGAGGAAGCGATCAAGATGCTTATCGAATCATATGGATACCATGCCAATCAATCGAGTTCCGTCGGGGCGTATGCCGACGCGAATCCCAGTGCATGGTATGCGCCGTATGTGAATATCGTGAAGCAAATGAATATAATCGAAAACGTGGATAATACGATTGGTATAGGACATCCGATGACACGTGGTTCTGCCAGCGACATGATATATCGTGGCATTCTTGCACGGCGACAAGGGAATTCATTCCGTACGGGCCGCTTCCGAGGTGGTGTTGTTACGAGAGGAGGCGGGCCTGAAAACCCGATCATTACATTCAACGACATCGTGAAAACCTACGGCGACTCGAGCTTTACACTCTCCGCCCTTTCTAACAGCACCGGACATATCACTTACGCAAGCAGCGACACAAGCGTCGCGACGATCAATGGCAGCACCGTAAGTATCATAGGCGCCGGAAGTACCACGCTCACCGCAACCCAGGAACCGGAAGGAAGATTCTCGGGTGGTACTGCGGTCGCCAGATTGACGGTGAACGGCATCGCGCCGACCATCACGTTCGGCAACCTGACCAAATCATACATTGACCCGAACTTCACGCTGGCCCCCACATCGAATAGTGCGGGTGCTTTCACCTTCAGCAGCGGTAATATCGACCTTGTCACAATCGCCGGTTCAACGGCGGATATCGTCGGATACTATGGAACGACGACGATCAGTGCCAGTCAGGCGGCAAGCGGCAACTATGCCGCGGGGAGCGCCTCGATGACATTAACCGTCTTTTTGACGTACTGCATTGCAAGCCCGTGCATCGCAGGTACATGCGTCCCGACGCTGCAAGGGGCGCTGACCGACGACAACTTCATCTGTACCGATTGCGCGGACGGATACTCGGGGACGCTGTGCGAAGAATATGCGGACAACTGCAGTTCGCTGGGATACTGCAACAGCGGCGATTGCGTAGCGGATTCCGACGGAGGTCATTGTGAAAACTGCGCGCCGTGTCTGACGGGAGATCGCTGTCAGACTGCGATCATAAACTGCGAGGCTCAAGCGCCGATGATTCTGGCATGCGTCGACCCAGCGATGTCGCTCGTGGATTGATGGTCGATCCACGGTTCCGAACCACGTGCACCACGTCGAGCCATATTTTGTGTATCCCTCACGCTCATCTACAATCACTTCCAATGCAGCTTTGCAAGCAATTATGCATTGGGTTAACCGTACTGCTCTTTGTGCCATTCGCCATGGCGGCAACCGTCTCGGATATTTCAAAAAATCCAAATCGATCTTCCATCGAATACCTGCTTACGAAAGGCGTCATCAGCGGATATCCCGACGGAACATTCCGACCGGAGAATCAGATTAATAGAGCGGAGCTTATGAAAACACTGACGATTAGCATTGGACTACAACTTGATGCGACGCAATATCATGATTGTTTTTCAGATGTATCGAATGAATGGTTTGCCCCGTATGTTTGCTACGCAAAAGAACAATCATGGATCAAAGGATATGAGGACGGTTCTTTCCGGCCGGGAAATCCTGTGAATACGGCAGAGGCCATAAAAATGATGGTGAACGCATACGGTTTCACACTCATGCAGTCGTCATCATCTTCACTCTATGAAGATGTAGATCCTTCCGCATGGTATGCACCTTTTATTTTCATCGCTCGGGATGCCGGAATTATAGATAGAACAAACGGCGTACTGGGAACGGGTGATGCCCTGACTCGCGAACGCGCCTTCGTGATGTTGCATCGTTCCATGCGCAACAGAGAAGGACCGAATGAATCCAGCGAACCGTCTGTACAACATGGAGCAGCATCGAAAACAACAACATTGCTAGGAAGATTGTTACGTCGAGGGGGAGGAGGAGGCAATGAACGTGAAGCAACGTCCGCTAGCAGTACAAGTAGCACGCGCACTCTTTCGTCACCAAGTATTACATTGGATGATTTGAATAAAACATATGGTGATTCCGGTTTCACCATATCGGCAGTTTCAAACAGTGTTGGCGACATCACCTATGAATCAAGTGATACAGCCGTGGCAACCATCATAGGAAGCACAGTGACAATCGTAGGCGCAGGCACGACAACAATTACGGCAACTCAATTGGCCAGCGGTGACTATACGAGCGGTACTACGACTGCGACACTGACGGTTGGAAAGGTCTCGAGCTCAGTCACATTGACTACGAGCAGCGGGGCCATTCAGTACAGCACGAGTCTCACGTTCACTGCGACTGTCACGAGCGGTGCTACAGGCATGGTATCGTTCTATACGGGAGCCACTCTTCTTGGAACGAGTACCATCGGACACGGATCAGGTTCTTACACCACGACGACGTTGAAGCGTGGAACCGGAAGCATCACTGCAGTCTATGGCGGTGATACCAATTTCAATGGAAGCACGAGCAACATCGTCTTGCAAAAGGTGTACAACAACGCCTGCCTCACGGTCGGCCTCTGTCAGCACGGCGGGACATGCAACAACAGAGTCAATACATATTCCTGTTCTTGCATTGCCCCATATACCGGTACACGATGCGAACTTTCCTACGACTTCTGCACACCTGCCTACGGCGGTACGCAATGTTTCAACGGCGGCACATGTGTACCGAGTGTTGCCGGCGGAGAATGCCAATGTGCTGAATGCTATACTGGTACGTATTGCGATACCTACCAGCCTGATATCTGCGCATAGCTATAGCGCTTGCAATTCTCCCTCTCCATGCATACAAACAGGCTGAACCACGTCGAGCCATAAAATTTTGCACTCATTCCTCCATACATCGAATACATCACCAAAAAAAACACAAGATACAAAAAGGCCCATACAAAAAAACAAGAGCGTTATGACTACGGGTTTAGAGGTGTGGCTTGAATCGACCCCTAGCAGGGGAAGAATGATGTAAGAGCCGATATTCGCAAAGGCCCAGAGCCCAAATATTTTTCATGAGGATCATCCAGATGGACACTCTAATGTTTTTGCAGATTATCGAGGATCGCGACCTACCACCACAACACTCTTTCTGAAATCTGAGTGTATTCAATTGTTGAAACCACATCAAATCAATTAGTCCATACGAATATCTTTATACAAGTTCGTCTTTGTATGTCTGCGTGATACGATTCTTATCGTATCTTATTCATACATTATGAAGAAAAAATACGCACTTTCCTCGCTTGCAATTTTTACCCTGCTTCTCCCAGTGATCGCGGAAGCATCTTTTTTTTCGTACGGGAGTCCATACCTCTTCAATAACGCAGTAACCGAGTATCTGGCCGTGACCAACATCAACAGCACGCATGTTCTTGCCGTGTACCAAGACGGTAACACTATCGGCAGAGCGGCTGTCGGCACGGTGGACGGGACCGATATCACATTCGGGACAGAATATTCGTTCAATGGAGGCGGCAATGCCAAATACATGGATGTCGATATGCTGGATGACACCCGCGCGATTATTTCATACGCAGATGACTCCAATGACGGATATGCCGTCATCGCAACCGTGAGCGGAACAACGTTGACGTTCGGAACGGCTGCGAACTTCACGGATAACATCGGCAGCGGTGGAGATAGCGACAAAACTGCGATTGCCGTGCTGGATTCCACCCATGTCGTCATCTCGTATTTTAATACGGACCCGGGCATGAATCTTGAATCATCAAGTGACGACATCCGCGAAGGTCGTGTCATAGCGGCGTCCATCAGCGGAACCGACATCACGTTCGGGTCCCCAGAAACACTTTCCAGCGACGGCGTCGTGTATCACGCCATCACCCCGTTGGATTCTACCCATTTCGTCGCCTCTTATACCGAATCGGTTGGCGATACTCATGCAATTGTGGGGACTATCAGCGACACAACGCTATCGATCGGATCTTCCGTCGAATGGACATCGTATGGCGTCGATACGCAGATGGAAGCCTTGGATTCCACTCATGTATTGGCTGTGTACCGCGGCAATGATGCAAAGGGATATGCACGGATCCTAACTATCTCCGGAGCAAGTATTTCAGTCGGGTCCGCGACGCAGGTAATTGCCGTAAGAGCATTGGAATTGGCCCTCACCAAACTGAGCTCAACAAAGGCCGCGCTCGTTTTCTCGGCATGGGACAGTGGAAGAAGAGGCGAGACGGTCCTGTTGACCATCAGCGACACTACGGTAAGTGCGGGCGTGTCGTCCATCTTTTACTCGCAGCAGAGCAACCAGAGCATGGATGTCACGAGTTTGGACGGTTCGACAATCGTCCCCATCGTCAGTGATGCCACGAACAGTTATAAAGGCTACGCATTCGCGGGGTCCATTCTTTTTACAGCACCGACCGTGTCGGCGTTCAGCCCCATTGACAATGCCCCTCACCAGCCACTGACGACAAACCTGTCCATCACCTTCGATCATACAATCGGAAAAACAGGTACGGGAACCGTCAGCATTTATAAAGTGTATGACAACAGCCTGGTTGAAACGATATCGGTGACAAGTTCGCAAGTGACGGGGTCCGGCACAACGCAAATCACCATTGATCCGACAGCAGACTTGGAGTTGAGCAATGGATATTACATACGTGTTTCTTCCAATGCATTCCCCGACACATCGGGCAATTTTTTTGCAGGTATCACCAGTGATTCGGTATGGAACTTCTCCACTGCCACGCTTGCAACATCATCCTCGTCAAACTCCTCGCAATCAAACCAAGGTGGAGGTGGGGGTGGCGGACGCGGAGGCGATTCCGCGGGCGGACGCACTGCTCAGGCCACAACAACAGCTTCTCGCTCTACTCCCTCACCCGGAACAACACCATCACCATCACATCCTGCCGCCAACACTCAAAAGACAGCAAATTCTCCGGATGTGGGCACGGTATCAACAACGCAAAATTCTCCTGCCGCCCCCGCTAGCACCCCCGTTAGTGCGCCTGTGGCACGAATGATGGAAGGCTTGCAAGCACGATTGGAAACCCGCGTCCAACAGCAGATCGCAGCAAAGCCATCACTTGCGCCGACGTTGAATAAAATGCTACAGCGCATGAACAAACGCATTGCAAAACTTACGCGGCGTTGATGGGCTATCGAGGATAGGGCTCGTTGCGATATATGTAATATGGAATATTGGATAAGCTACATCGCTTAATCCACCTCAAGAAAATTTGTACATCACGCAATTTTATTAACCACGCAACCACAGATTTTTCATAGCTATCCAAGATTTTGATATGATTTTTTATGATTATGCCTTTCTCTTTTAAACGATCGGGCTGCATGCTTTTTACAATCTGCATGGCCCTGGTGCTAACCACGCCAGCACACGCTGCCGCACCAAGCGCTGGTGGTGACACAACTGTGGTAAATCCTACGGGAGAAAGTGCTATCAGTATTAATGAAGATGCAGTACAGCCGGAATCGGCAAATATTCGCCTGATCGTATCGACGCTGACGGATACCGACGGTGGAACACCGAGTAAAATTCGCATTCTCTCCGTAAGCGGAGGAACTCTGTGGAATAGCGGCGGCAGCTCCATCACACTAGGAACGGAAGGCACGAAGCTAAGCCTGAGCACGGGTAGACTTGACCTGCGCTTTCGTCCAGACGCTGGACGTGATACCAATGCAAGCTTTCAATATGTTGTTGTCGATGTGCAGGATGAAACCATTAACTCCTCCGCATCCACTGCAACCATCAGCATCACTGCCATTAATGATGCGCCAGTACTGCAGACACTCAGTGGGCCGACAGGCATCGGTCTTGCAGCAACGTACTACATTAATGCATGGGATCTAACCGGATCAACTTACCAACGCATTGACTCCACCGTTAACTTCTCGAACAACTTCGGTGTCACGGGAATGAATGAAGAAAACTTCAGCGTGCGCTGGAGCGGCCAAGTCGAATCACCCATTACAGGAAATGTAACATTCAGTACGCAAAGCGATGATGGTGTTCGTCTGTGGATCGACGATGTTTTGATCATCGATAACTGGACACTGCACGGTACGACAACTGATACCGCCTCACCTTTGAGTCTTACCGCGGGTGAAAAATATGATATCCGTTTTGAATTTTATGAGCGTGGAGGAGGAGAAGTTGCAATTCTGCAATGGGCGTATAGCGGGCAAAGCACGCAAGTAATCCCACAAGCGCGGTTATTCCCCGCAACCACTCGACCGGCGCTCAGCTACGTAAATGGTGCTGCGTCGGCGATCATCGACGATGCAATTACCGTAGCGGATGTCGATTCCGTTTCGATTGCAAGCGGCGCAGTGGTTATTAGTTCGAACTACGTCTCAGCAGAGGACTCACTCATGTTTACTAACCAAAATGGAATCACAGGATCGTATAGTGGTGGAACGTTGCGGTTGACTGGCTCAGCGACTCTCGCACAGTATCAAACTGCACTCCGTTCGGTGCGCTACGCGAACAACGACTCTACGCCTACCGCCAGCACGCGTACCATTACCTTCACGGTGACCGATATAAGCAATGGCCAAAGCAATTCCACGTATCGCAACATCACTTTTTCCGCCACTAATAATCCACCAGTGATTACCGAAGGTTCGAGCACAACAGTAACAATGGATCAAAACTCCAGTCCAACAGCATTCTCGCTCACTCTTAATGCGACGGATGCGGATTATCACAGCATATCATGGAGTATTTCCGGCGCAGCATCTCACGGTACTGCATCGGCCAGTGGCAACGGCGATAGCATGGAAATTTTGTATGAACCAGAGGAGGACTTCAATGGTTCGGACAGCTTTATCGTTCAAGCCTCCGATGGAAATGGTGGCACAGATACAATCACGGTGAATGTAACAATTACAGAACGGAATCCTCCTGTAATCAGTGAGGTCGATGCGGAAGCGAGCGGATCAGGTGCAGCTATTATCACGTGGACGACAAATGAAGCAGCTTCGACGAAAGTGCAATACGGTCTTTCGCTATCGAACATGACAACGACATCGGAAACAAATACTTCACCGCGAACCATTTCGCATTCACGTAGTGTTACCGGACTGCTTGCCTGTACGACGTACCGATACACTGTTATTTCCCGCGATGCTGCTCTAAACACCGCAACTGGCTCAGTGAGAACATTCACAACGGGGGGCTGCGCTGGCGATTCCGAAATCGCAACAAGTACTGGCACAAATATCATCGCAAACGCCAGCGGTTCGACAGGTAGCATTATTCTTCCTGACGCAGTAACGATCGACGTTCCGGCTGGGTACATCGCATCGAATATCACCTGCCCCACTGGGGCACAGTTCCAAATAAAAGCCTTATCTGCGGCGCCAGTGAAGGAAGAACTTGGGTCACCCACTGGCCGCGACACTATCGTAAATGCACTCGACCTTTCGGCATACTGCCCCGATGCTACACGCGTCACTTCGTTCGACGAGCCGTTAACGCTGGCTTTTTCTTATGAAGACGCGGACGTCGTCGGCCTTGATGAATCGTCCCTTGGTGTCTATCGCTGGGGATCGGGGTCTACATTCTGGGATCAGCTAACTTGCACTACAAATACCTCGGCTAACACGATCACCTGTGAAACTACTCACTTCTCTTCTTTTGGAATTTTCGGCTCGACACTGGCCTCATCCGACGGCAGTCAAGACAGAGGCTCATCAGGGGGCGGCTGCCGCGGTACTGCATGCCGAAGCAATGCACCCATTAATCGCGTCACTCATAACGCTGCCCCCGCGGCTACATGCTCTGCCGATACGCTTCCAAGTGACGCCGGACGGTTGGCAATGCCGATCAATGGAAAGAATGTTCGCTTCAGTGACATCCCAACAAATGCATGGTTTGCCTGCCCAGTACATGATGTAATTAACATCGGAGCATTCGATGGCTATCGCAACATTCAGGGTGAACCCCTCGGTATCTATGGCCCAACCGATTCAATTACATGGGGGCAACTTGCAAAAGTTGTTCTACGTCTCGCCAAAGTAGAAGTTCCGGTGGCCTCTGAAAAAGAGGATTGGTACGTACCCTATATGCGTACGGCAAAAACTCTGCACTATTCTGCATTTAAAGGAAGTATCACTGCATCCGCAGCAGTCACACGTGGCGCAGTCGTTGTAACGATACTGGAGGCATTGGATATCCCCATTAAAAATGGGGAACTTCCCTACTCCGATGTGCCAACAGATTCACCGTACGCAGATGCAATTGCGACAGCCACAACGCTTGGCATCGTGTCGGGCGACGAAGGCAAAAAGACCTTCCGTCCCGATGCACCCATTAACCGTGCCGAAGTCGCGAAGATGATCATGAAAACGTGGGAGCTAACCCAGTAAGCACCCTTCATATCATTCTGTTTACGCAACCTTATCACTCAGCAATCATCATTTTTGTGTATTTACGAACTGCTTGCTACAGTTTGTACACACGTATGAAAATTCAGCGAATAGACCACGTCGGCATTAACGTGGAAGATATTGCCGCCGCGAAGGCATTCTTCTTGGACGTTGGTTTTGAGGTGATGGGGGAAATGGATATGCAAGGTGAGCTGGTAGAACGAGTTATTGGCCTCACGGAGGTGCGAGATAGGATTGTCATGCTAAAGACACCAAGTGGGGAAGCCATGATTGAGCTCGTACAATTTCATAGCCCAAAAGATATTCAGGGAATACAGCCATCACACCCCAATACATTGGGCATCCGTCACATCTGCCTTGCTGTGGACGACGTAGACGGCTTGGTCGCGAAGTTGAAAGAAAAGCACAGCGCAGGGCTTTTCGGAGAAATTGTGAACTACGAAAATATGTACAAGCTGTGCTACCTGCGCGGACCAGAGGGTATTATTCTGGAGTTGGCTGAGAAACTTGCGCCCGATACGCAGGTCTCCGACTTATTCGAGGACGACAAATAATATATGTAACACTCAGATCGTTTGCGATTTCGTACCTAGGACATCCTGCACTTTCTTCGCAAACTTAGCCGCTACTGTGGCAATTCCCATTGATATCAACGTAGCAACGAAGCCCATTGCAAGAATCGGCGGCCTATCGTCACTTTCAATGGACAATATCCAAGCGACTCCAATGACAATGAATACAACCATCGCCATCGCAGAGTATTGGATAGTCCGTAACGCTCTGACGAAATCTAGCGAGAATAGTTTCTTTTGCTCGTTGTAGCTGAGCAACGTAAACGCCTGATATAAGATCACAAAAAACGATATCGATGCGATATATACATAGGCCAAGAGTGGATCCTGGAAATATATTTCCATATTCGTGGCATGCGCATTCACACCCTCTACTTGTGGCTCCCATAAAAGGAATACAACAGCTCCAATGCCGATAAGAATGATAACGGCTTTGAAGAATGTAGTCATACGTGCTTGGGGGAAGTATATTCTAAGATATCACCAGGCTGACAATCTAATGCCTGGCAGATCGACTCCAGTGTTGACCACCGAATTGCTTTAGCTTTTCCGTTTTTGAGGATCGAAATATTGGCCATCGTGATACCGACCTTCTCTGAGAGTTCAGTCACACTCATTTTTCGTTTGGCCAGCAGAACATCAAGGTTGATACGAATAGACATAGGTATAAAGTTAGATTGTTAAATCGTTCTCCATTTTCATATCGAGGGCATTCTGAACGAGCTTCTGAAGAACAGCTGCGAATGTTGCGACGACTAATGGGGCGCAGGCAAAAGCGAATGAAATAACGATGACACCCGGTGCATCATCGAGTTCTGCAAAAACATACGCGAGTGGCATAGCGGTGAGATACAATAAAGTCATCGTGATTGCGCTGAACTTTATACTTCGTAGTGCATTGATCGAGGATTCCGAAAATGCATTGTTCGTATCGATATACCGAAGAAGTTTTAATGCTTGATACAACGCGAATAAAAATGGAATGATCGTTAAATAGATACCGATGAATCCAATGTAGAGAACAGGAAGCGCTGCTGGCCATTCTTCTGGTGCACCTACCAAGACATTCGGAAATAAAAATATGCACAGTGCGAGTGCCACGAGTGCCATGATGGCAATTGCTGCCCTCAGAAAGAATGTTGATGCGCGTTTGAGTGGTACTTTCATAGAAATAGGAAACAAATGTGTGTGGAGTTAATCATATGTTTTATCGAAAAACAATAAAAATGTATTGCTATTCAAATAAATATGAATACAAAAATTGATCGAATAAAATCATCTTATTGAATCGCCTCCAAAAACTCCGAGGGTACATACCCCTCTTTGCCATACACTGTTTTGATATACGACCAGCCGTTATCCACGGGCCAGAGGACCGTCACAATGTGTCCATAGTAGATTGTTGCAATCCAATCTGCATTCACACGGGAATCCACCCGAACCTTCAACTGCTGCGCAATAACTTTTGCTTGTTTCATTTCTGGCACAACGGAGGCGGACGACACGGAAGAATCTGCACTTGAAGAGGAGGAAGCCTCTATTCCACCCATTGCTGGTGGTGCAATCGCCCCCATCTTCTTTAATGCACGAGCCATAGAAATCAACTTGGAAGCCTCTGCACGATTGATGAGATCGTCCGGACGGAAGGTATTGAGCGGCGTACCATCAGCCTTAGTATCCCCAATAATCAAGCCAAAGAATGTAGCAGCAGCGATTGCATGTGAATTTGGGTGATTGGCCGGAACATCGGAATAATTCGCAGCTGTTTTACCAATAGTGATACCCATTGTTTCCATAATTAATTGAACGACCTGTCCGCGCGTTGCAGATGCATGTACATCTGTAGTTGGCGAATAGCCAGTAAGAGCCAAAGATTCTGCGATACCAACATACGCTGCTGCCCATGAACCTTGTGCTGTTTTATTGCGTGGTGCTGATGCCTTTAAGTCATTTTTACCAGCTGCTTCAAGTGCCATCTTAAGAATTTCTGCATTCGTGACAGGTTTAGCGACACCAAATTCACCCGTAAGCTTCCCTTGTTCATCCTTGTAACCGCGTGCAACATCGTCTTGAATTACTTTCGACACATACGGCGCATACCACGCATCAGCAAGAACGTCTTTGTAGATCAAACGATTATCACCCGTTGCCAGTACCACGCGATTGCGCTGACGCTCAATAACTGGCTCACCTGCTGGCACTGTCACTAAAGCGGTGGATGAACCTGCAGGACTCGCTTCCTCATGTACATCCTCGTCGTCCGTACGAACGACTGTTTGATTGTATTGATCAACAAGTCCTGCACGTGCGCGTAGCGCCATAATGAGCGTCGATCCTTTTCCTCGGACTCCACCTACCTGCGTAGTATCGCCACCTTGACCCCCTCTTGCCTGGCTTACTGTTGCCAGTGGTCCATCAAAGATCCAGTTTGTGTTTCCTCCACTATCAATACAACCAAAATCTTCGCAATCCATCGCAGTTGCATGAATGTTTTGACTATCTTTCACATCAACATACTCCACTCCTCGTGTTCCGATGGCATTCAAAAGCCATGCAACACCTGTAGTGGATGACCGCAGAGACAATGCATTCGACGCTGCACCATTGAGGATTAATGCACCATTAATAGCAACAGTCTGGCCTGCACCAAATGTCAGCGTTGCCGCACTTGTCACTGATTTTCGGAGATTGTAAAACGTATCCACCCCTGCCAAAGTCTGGCTGCCGCCATCCAATTGAACAGAGCCGCCATTAGGCGAGAAGTAGCCACCTGTTTTTACCCAGTTCCCACTTAATGTCAGATAACCTGATGGAGCAATGAGTGACCCCGTCTGGAATGTAAGATCACCGTTGATATCGAGTGTACCTGCAGCGGATGTAAGGGTTGCACCAGACATAATGAGGCCACCAAGCGTTGTTGCGGCAGAGCCAAGAGTTAGATTGCCTCGTCCACGTAACATTGATAAGGAATTAGTCACGTTCAATGTATATGTGCCCACTGAAAGATTGCCACTATCGAGCGCTAAGTATGCAGTCGAGGTATCGCTACCCAAGGTCACCGTTGCAGTAGAAGAATTTCCTGCCGCGTAGCGACCACGGTATAAGTTGAGAACTTCTTCGGCACTGAGGGGACGATTGTAGACACGCGCATCATCCAACATACCCTTGAAGCCCCTTGTCACGTTGTCGGTCTCGTTACCGATAGTCACATAGCCTGTAGGCGTCAACGGCGTGTGCGTCTCTGCTGCTGACGCATTAAGCGTCCCGTCTACGTACAGCTTTAACGTATTGTTCGTATTATCGAAGACTCCTGTAAGCAGATGCCAGTTAGTATCTGTGATGGCCGTTCCTTCCATGATGCTGTATGTCGGAAGCCAGAAACTCGGTTTATTGGCTATCAGTACAAGTGCAACACCTTGGTTGCTCTCACTTCCGTGAGACAAAATACCCTCTTCGGAGGAATTGCTAATCGAACGCTTGATCCAAATGGAATAGGTATAGCCAACAGACCAATCCTGCAAAGTGGCGTTCGTCGGAATACGGATCACATCAGTGAGTCCATTGAATTTCGCAGCAAAAGGATTCTCGAAGCTGATTGCCGAAGGGATAGTAGAGCCAGTCCATACCAAGCCGGTTCCTGTTCGAACGCCGATATTACCATTTCCCGAAGAATCGAGGATTGCGCCCGTGTTCGTTCCTTCGTCAAACTTCCAGTATCCGACAAGACCCAATTCGGTCGAGTCTTCGACGCGCAACTTGTACAAATCATCAGTGATGATCGATGTTGCGTCTGCCGATGATGTCAGAATCAATGTTCCCGTTCTCGGTACGAATGTTCCCGATGTCTGCGTCACTGTTCCCGCACGAATCACATAGCTACCCGATGCGTCAAGCGTTCCAACACTCAATGCCAGGGATCCACTTGCTGTAAGTCTGTCTCGCGTGTTCCATGTTCCCGCACCGTTCAGCGTCAGATTGTTAAAGCGTTGTCCTCCGCTCAGAACATCAAGTCCCGCAACCGTTCCATCGAAGGTTACAGTTCCCTTTCGTGCGACAAACTTGCCACCATTGTTCAGCCATGATCCTCCGACCGTTACCCCGTAGTTCGATGAAGACACGTCGAGCGTTCCGCCATTGAGCGTCAGATGGTTGTTTACATCGAGTGTGTCGTTGAGCGTAATGATACCAAGTTGCAAAGAAGGCTGACTACCCGCTGCAAGCGCAGCAACTTCTCCCCGCGACAGCGGGCGATTGTAGATACGCACATCGTCGATATTGCCCGAGAAATAATCGCCGGCGTTGTCCCCGTCGCGACCGATCGCCAGTCCACCGGCCGTATAGTAAATGGTACGAGTACCCGAACCGACCGTTTTACCGACCCGTACTCCGTCGACGTACAAGATGACGTTCGTTCCATCATAGGTAAATACTGCGTTATGCCATGCGCCATCGTTATAGGTGGAGGGTGAGGTAACCGTGAGTGATGTTCCATCAGCTTCCCAGATGTCTGTTACCACTTGCCCACTGCTCATGTTGAGCGAGTAGCCGTACCACCGTTTGCGTATGATGCGCTGATAACTCGCGTTCGTCGTCTTGAACCACGCGCTTACCGTTATCGTATTGGGTTGCAGCAATGCAGAATCACCCATATACACAGCATCATCAGTACCGTCTAAAGAGAGGGAGCGCGGATTATGGAAATTCAGAGGCGGAACTGATGTTGAAATCGTGGGAGCGTTTAATAATGAACCGGAATTTCCATATCCCGATGAATCGATAGCTCTTGTTTCTGATGTTTCATCAAACTTCCAATAGCCCAGAAGGCCGTCGTTGAGTGTGAGGTTGTAATAGGATGCCCCTGTCTTTAATCCTGTTGTCGTTCCAGTGCCTATCAACATAATTGTTCCTTTCGCTGTATCGTTCGTGAAATTTGTCAGCGTCTCGGAGTTCCTTAATGCCAGTGTTCCATAGTTTGTAAACGTACCAGCATCATTCATCGTTGTTCCAGTTCCATTCAACTTCATAAGAGCGCCACTATTAATCGTAAGACCTGCATATTTAATTGCCCCCGTGAGGGTGAGAGACCCCGTTGATGCGCGAAGAACAATCCGGGAATAGGGATCTGGAATATAACTTCCACTCCAGTTCTGCTTGCGTTCGAATCCTTCTCCCGACTTGCCTTTCCAGTAAGCAGGAATATGGCGTCCAGCAGCGAGTTCAGCGATTTCGGAAGCAGACAATGTGCGGTTGTAGATACGCAAATCGTCCATCAAACCATTGAAATATTCACTGCCAGCCTTTCCAATACGTAGAACACTATTTACGACAGTAGAATCCGACGTAGAACTCTGCAGTACTCCGTTTTTGTAGAGCTTGAATAGACCTCCATCATTGCGCACCATCACGTAGTGATACCAGGTATTCAACGAAAAGCCGTTATCGTTGAGGTTAGATGCACCTGTCCCTGTGCTAAAATAGAGCTGCGAGCCCGGGAACTGATACACCGCCCAGGTCCATTGGGCAGTATCCCATGCATCTGCGCCAGCATAGATGATCGGACCGTTCGCATCCTCGCGGAGCTTTAGCCAGAACGCGATAGTGCGCGCTTGCGGAGTAAAGGAACCAAAGCTAAGAGAGTCATCGGTCCCATCCAAACCGATACTCCGAGCATCTGTGAACGAAATAGCAGATGGCACATCCGTACTTGGCTGAGGTGTATTATTTGTTCCACTGCTACCTGCACCTGTAGCGGTAGCGCCTGTATCTCCGGAAGAGTTTGCAAATGTACCGGCGGACGTCTCGTCAAATTTCCAGTATGCCGACAGAGAATCTGCCGTTACCTGTGCTGCAAATACTGGCACAGGTGGAAGAAGGCCTGCGATCATGGCACTTGTACAAATAAAAATTGCTGTTTTCCGCTGCCAAGAATGTCTCGTGTACGCGAGTGTCATTGTTGGCAAAAATTGTAGCAATGACTAGATCTACACGGAAATTCTTGGATGGCTTCTGAATGGACGAAATTAGACAAGATTGGCTCTGCGTATGATGCGCTCTCATTTATCATGACAAATAAATACGCATGCTATCTATGCACATACAATTTTTGACATTAATTATAAAATATTTTATATTATCAATAAATGACAAATCGCGACATTCTCCACTTTGGCAGAAATAGTGACGCTTCTGAGAGGCTCTCTGCCAGAAGAAGGGTGCAAATTACAGAACATGTAAATACGAGTTTCTGCAAATACAGCCAGCATATTCGTTGCAAGCTCACTGACACTCTTTCTCACAAGGAACATACTATGACCGCGCTGGAATGGTATGACATCGCTTGTTCAGAAGAAGGGCCCACCACTGAGCAATTAGAGATGCTAGGAACATTTAGTCATGAAACTCAGAGTTTTGACAAAGGAGGATTTGCTGAATTTAGATTGATGAGAGTCTTGGAAGAATTACAGCAAGGAAATGTTATTGATGATTTCATGACTGATTACCAATTGCCAGTGGTAAAGAGAGCAACTGGTGGGACTCATAGGAGTTTGCAATTTATTTTAGATACGGTCAGCAATGGCGAATCATTAAATTTAGACCCACTAAAAATTGATGCTCTCGCTTACAAACAAACAGATGATGGCAAGCATTTATACCTCCCGCTTCAAGTAAAATTCCAACGAGGACACAGCAGACGCCATGGCAATATCGCACTTACACAAAAAGATGCAGCTCAACTTCGTAGACAATTTTCTGAACTCAAAGACTGCTTCGACACTCTCAAAAAACCCGTGCAAATCTTATCAACACATTATGATTACCATATTGTGTATCCAACAAAAAAAGGCGCCAGTGGAGCCACCGTTCATCCACCACTTGAAAGTAGGTCTAAAACTGAATTGAAAGAGGAAATTACAGCAATGATATCTCAAGATACTAAAACGCTTTCTCTCGACGAAGCAATTGATCAGTATTGGGGGCTTCCCCTACTGAGAAAGCTCTTTGCAGCAAAGCTTCTTAGAGGGGCGGGAACAACACATTAATAATGCACTAAGAAACTCCACATTATTTTTTGGATGTATCATTTTTACTTGCTCCCACACCATCTAATCCCGGGTTTTTCTCTGCGAGCTTCAGAAGTTTTTTGAGTCCATCAAGATTCAAATCCTCCATTTTTTTAAAACGGATACAGCTTTTACCAACACTCACATTTCCTAAATCTTTCTTATTCTTCTCTGCAAGGTACTCGCCTTTCTCAATCGCGCAAACATATAAGCTGATGTAATTTTTTTGGCTTGCAAGAGCAATAGTCGGCCATTCGATTTTTTCCTTCTTATAATTTTTATAGGGGAAAGAGCCATACCCCAACATGTTGTACGCAAAATGTGGCTTTAGTTTAGGTGCTGTCTTTTGAATAAAAGTATCCAATGCTTTAATGATATCGCGGCGTTCTGCAGGGAGCGCGGCTATGTATTCTTTGATTGTTGTTGCCTTTGTCGGCTTAAACATGTTCATACATGCCGACTATACCAAATTACATTGGGCAATATTATTTTTCTGCCGTTTCCATGGGGTTAAGGGCAACGGGCATTCCAAAGTCTGCAAGGTTTTCTGTAGCTCCATGATTAAGCACTTTTATTTCGCCCACCTTTGAGCGTACGGACACCGTAGAATTGCCAATGACTCTCATGCTATTTCTGCGTACAACGAGAGCCGTCTCTTCATCGATTCCAAGCCCCACCAAGGTTGGGTGCTGCTGTAATACTCGATCGAGTCGCCAGCTACGTTTGCGCTTTTGGAAATGCTGATCGACAACTGCCCCTGGCAGAAAGTCAAAGCCCTCTCCAATCACTAACTCAGTCGTACCATCTTCGTGCTTCTTTTGATTTTCAATCATAATTTTTGTCATCACTGCTGCCCCAGCAGAAGTCCCGCCTATCACTCCCCCTCTTTCGAAGACTGCGCGCACTTTCTTTATGACAAGCCTCTCACGGTAAGCATCTGCTAAAGGCCCTTGCTTGCCACCCGAAAACCACACGGCTGTCGCAGTATCTAACTTTGATGTCTCTATGTTGCAATCGGCCTTGGCATGATCTCGCGTATGGAAAATATCAACGGTTGCGACACTTTCTTGCAAACCCTCCCAATAAAAGGTTGATTGCTTTTCGGGGTCATCCGCATCCTCACTTGCACTTGGGATAATAACAACCTTTGCGTCCTTCCCCCCGCCCAATTCCACAAAATGCTTACGGATCTCGGGCGGTAAAACGCCTCCACCGGCTATAACAAGTGCTCCAGTACCAATAAACGCGCGAGTTTCAGGTCCACCTGTCGGATCCCCTGCTTCTGCTTTACCTGCAGCAGTTGCAACTGCCAAAAGTAGCCCCGCAACAAGTGATCGCGTGATACGTGAAAGATTGTTGACGTTCTTTTTTGGGGAGTCGATGGCTGGTCCGGACTGAAACTCAGTCTGAGATGGGAGGGGAAGGGTAGCCTCTTGCATCAACAAAACCATTAGACGGGATTCTCCGCTTGCAGAAAGGGGATGTCAAGAATAAGCGAGATCTCGCTTATTCTGGCTTAACTTGACCTTCTTTTTTGGGTCCTTGGGCAAAAAATTGCAGGACGCGAGCAGCCCCTCGCATAAGCGGGACGCCCTCCAGTGGATTAATAGAATAGAAATTATTCTTACCCGCTCTTCGTTTTTGCAGAAACTTTACTTCATCTCTCATTTTTGCCAAGTGATGCGAAACCGCAGGCTGCGACTGTTCGAGTTCATCACAAACCTGGGTGACAGTCATCTCTTTTCCACTTAATCGTAGTAATATACTCAATCGTGTTTCATCACCCAGCATCCTCATTGTGTCGACAATTTCTAGGCCAGTCGGCGTCTTCTCTGCTTGGCTATGAAGCTGAGATATTTCAAAGGATGGCTCTTGCTGCTGTGCTATATCGGGCTGTGCATCTTGTGATTCTTTAAAAGGATTAATACCCAATAGCACTCTCGATGCCTTTTCCATATCTTGCTTACCCTTACGAGCGAATTCATAGAACCTGCACTTGCCATCTCTCTGATCCTCTAAAACACCAGCCTTTCTAAATAAGGCTAGGTGATGAGAAACGGCTGGCTGTGATTCATTCATCACATCCGTCATACCAGTGACATTCGTAGACTCACCATGAATAAGACAGGCAATCATCAGACGATGGCTATCTCCCATGAGTTTATATATCTCCACCATCCTTTTGCCCTCATCACTCAGTCCTATCCCATGCAATAAGACATCCGACTGTTCCGCTTGAGCAACTGCGAGAGGTGCCACTGAGCCGATAGAAAAGCCGCTGAGCGTCAATGAGTTCATAGGGCGAACATCCTAAGCTGCAGAAACGGCAATAGCAAGCCATGTTCGGCCATCTATTCATCGAAACCATAGTCGTCGTAGTCCCCTGTATCGCCCTCTGGATCAAAATTCGCTTCTTCATCGTCTTCTCCCGCAAGGAACTCTAGTCCTTCCTCTAAGCTTTCCACTTCTGCTTCCACTGCTTGATCATCTAGATCTGGCTCGATTTCTTCCTCTAGCTTTACTTCCGGCTCAGCGCTTATTTCTGCTTCGGTTTCGGGAGGGTCGTCGGGTAGTTCGTCTATTGGCTGTATTTCGACTGATATTTCTTGTTCCACTTTTCCCAAACGCGCAGCAGCAATCAGGCGCGACCTTGCTGCATTGATCACTACATCCAAGCCTTCATCTTTCGACGCAGCCATAGTAATAGTGAATTCATGTGCCCATGCTGGCCACATTTCATGCGTAGTCATGAATGTTGGTGCAATCTTACGAAGCGATTCCAAAACAATATCGACAAAGGCAAGCCATATCGTCTTATCGGCAAGATACCCCTTTGCCCTACCTGCAACACGCTCAAGCTTCTCCCACTCGGACGATGTGGCGATTTCGGCAAGAACTGTGTTTCTTGGTTTAATCGCAGCCGCAGCAGCAGCATGTGCACGTTGTAATGCCATCTGTTTTACTGCCATTCCCCTCTGCTGCGTTCTTTGTTGCAAACCTTTTGTAGAAAGGGGAATGGTCATAGTGGGTAACCCCTCTACTCGTTCTGTATCTGCCTTTGCGCCAGCATCTCCTTTTAAAATCTGGAGAGGGGTCCAACGAACAGAATCTCCTTCTTGCTCTGCAAGTAATTGGAAAATTGTTTCATCGATTTTCGTATTTTGATACAAGCCCTGGCGGAAATACCCACGATAAGCAGGACCAGCACCACGGTGACGATTGGAATGCTGTAAGCGGCCAAAGATACGTAGCAAAACAGTCTTACTAATTCCTTTTGCAGTACCAATCGTTACATTTTGGAGCGTAGGAATACTTAAAGCATCTTTCACTGTATCAGGTGATGCCACCATCACGCGTATGCGCTTAGTGCCGTCTTCACTCACACAATCATCCATCATAGCCTGCAGTACGCGCTCGCTATACGGGGGCTTGTTATTTCCATCTCCTGTTTTTTCTACGCAACTTCGAAATGGTATGACATCGGCAGCAATACCTCGCTTGGCATATTCCTGACGTAATAGGAGTATAGCCTCTGCGATAGAGTCATTCGAGACAACAATTAAGCTAGTAGCTAGGTGTGGCTGGGGTAACTCAATTTTCTGAGGCAAAGGAAGTTCCGCAAAATGTGCCTGAACCAACTGCTGCAAAGCCTCCGCAGTTTCACTTGGGTACAACGCACTTCCGTTACCAGGGAACATATCGACTCCTACGTTTGGCAAAACCTGTTTTCCATCTGGGCCAGGTTCCATTGCCTCGGGAATAGTGAGACGCGGCGAATAACGATCAGCATAGGGACGACTTCCAAGGCCGTTTGTTGTACTAAGGGCAGAAGCAATAAATACCAAAGGCTCCGTTGTACCCTCTGCTGATTCTTCGATAACTGCATCTTGGAATCTGGTAGCAGGTTCACGTCCTTCATCAACAATCACAATTCCTGTGCGCCGCAGAATATCAACAATAGACCTACGATAGGTCCTCATAGCAACGGAGGGGGCAGTCGTAAGAAGTACTCGGACGCTATCAAGGGAATGTACTGGCACTCCTTTCTTTGGCTGTTCAATAGCATTGCCATCTACATCTGCACCTTTTCGCGCAGCAACAAATCCATCTTTCAAATAGTGTGGAGGTATCCCTCCGCCAATATCACCACCATAGCTCATCACATTGTCATCATCAGTTACAGGCGCAGGCGAAAGTGGAACTATCATCACCGAATCATCGATGTCATATAGGACAACTGCTTCAATAGTAAGAAAACGGGCAACTTCGGTAAGAAGATCTTTTTTTGATTGAAGAAATTTTTTACCACCACTTCTTTCTCGAATGACTAAAGATATTGCCTCAATAGCCTCCTCTTTATTGTGATATCGTTTTTTGCGTAATTCCTGCCACATTTTCTGATGGAAAAATTCTGCCGCCCCTGGGCCAAGAATCTTGATGCAGCATTCAACTTCCTGTCGCACATCATGAATCGTTGGCTCTTTCATAAGACGCATGCGTCTGTCACTTCCACTAAATGTTTGTTGAGCAAGAATGTATGGACGATGTGTGCCGTAGACGATCGCACTATCCATGAGCCCGCGCATTTGCAAGCGTGTTGCCGCCATCATAATTGCACCAAGTATCAACGTTTTTCCCGAACCTGGTGCACCTTCAATCATATAAGACGTCCCACCTTCTAGTAGGGACAGCGCCAACCACTTTAGTTGCCCTAACTGGTGTGCGTAGGTCTGCTTGTCCAGAAACAAACCCTCCGCTTGTTCAATTTCCAAGATAATCGTTGAAAGTTCTAGCGACATCTCGATCGCAAGCTTTGGTCGCTTGGCAAATTCCTCAAAAAGTGCGCGAGGGTCTGTTGCAGGCCATGATGCATGCTCGTTTGTCTTTGGATTGAAGACTGCTTCCATCTCCGACCTCCAACGAACAATCGACTGCACAAACAATCCAGAGACATTGCCGTTTGTAATGAGATCTGGCCGGTCGGGAAGTGCTGTTTCTAGCTTCATAGAGCGCGGAATGATAACACAAAGCGCCATAAAAAAAGATGCAATCTCCCCCTTCTTCAAGGGGCTTACTGCATTCTTATAAAATATCGATTACAGCCCTATTGTAAAACAAAATAATTGATCATAATTTGTATACAATAAAAAATCATCGTAATAATGGAGGATCCTAAGCTACCACGATAGAATAGTTACCTATGACACCAATCATTCCCCACCTCTGGTTCGACAAAGAAGCAAAAGAAGCCGCTGAATTCTATACATCTGTTTTTACGGATTCGAAAGTGACACGTGTTTCAACTCTTCACGGCACGCCTTCTGGTGATTGTGACATTGTGTCCTTCAGCATCCACGGACAGGACTTTATGTCTATCAGCGCAGGGCCGTACTTCAAATTTAATCCGTGCGTCTCATTTATGGTGAACTTCGATCCGTCGATCGATAAAGACGCTCGCAAGCATTTGGACAACGCATGGGAGAAATTATCAGAAGGAGGAAGTGCATTGATGCCATTAGACACCTACCCATTCAGTGACCGTTACGGATGGATTCAGGATAAGTACGGTGTGTCGTGGCAGCTTATTCTGACAAAGCCAGAAGGCGAACCACGTCCGTTTATTATTCCTTCATTGATGTTCACGGGTAATAAAACTGGCAAGGCAAATGAGGCGATTGATTTCTATGTCTCCGTCTTCAAAAACTCCAAGCGTGGCATATCAGCCGAATATCCCGAAGGTGCTGCGCCAGAGAAAGATGCAAAACTGATGTTTGCGGACTTCGCATTGGATGGACAGTGGTTCGCTGCCATGGACAGTGGCCACATGCACAAGTTCGATTTCAACGAAGCGATTTCGTTTATCGTGAAGTGTGACACACAGGAAGAGATTGATTACTTCTGGGGAAAACTTTCTGCTGTACCGGAATCTGAGCAGTGTGGATGGCTAAAGGACAAGTACGGCCTCTCGTGGCAGATCACGCCTACTGCTATGGACGAGATGATGAACGATAAAGATGAAAAACGAGTCGCTCGTGTGACCGAAGCGTTTCTGCAGATGAAGAAGTTTGATATCGCAGCATTGCAGAAAGCGTACGGCGGAGTCTAAGGACATCGCGAACATCATCCGTTAAAAATGCTAGGGAAAAGCGTTGCGCTTTTTCTCCGGAAGCTTAGTATACCCCTACCCCCTACCCCTATTACTAATGAGAGACGATTACAAGAAGAAAACACTGGCAGGCATGAAAAGGCTCGAAGGCCTGACAAAAAAGGTCCACACTATGATCGATGAAGACGCTTATTGCGTGTCGATTCTCGAGAATCTATTGGCAATGAAAGGTCACATTGAACATATTCAAGGCCAAGTGCTTGAAAGTCATTTGCACACATGTGCGAAGGAAAAGATGAAAAAGGAGAAAGATTACGATGGTTTCATCGCGGACATTATCCGCACCATCGGCCTTTCCAGCCGATAAATTATTTCTTTTCTCTCTATTTTTATGATGGATATGATGAACACCACCGGCCCCGCTTCATTTAACATGGTTTTTGGTCCGCTACACAGCTTGGCAAGCATCGCCTTGCTCATCGGTATTGTTTTCCTGATCGTATGGGCCATTAAAACACTGACTCCCGCTCAATTGAAAACTTGGGGCATCACTCTTGCGGTTATCGGAGCAATCGTCTGCCTGCTAACGATCAGCGCTCGCGGGGAATCATGGGGAGGATATGCGAGAATGGGTGACTCTGAGATGAAAATGATGCGAATGGACATGATGGAAAAGATGATGGACGATGACGATGATCGCGGCATGGACATGGGAATGGACGATCATGATGCGATGGGCATGTCGATGGATGATATGTCCGAGATGCTTGAAGGAAAAACAGGCGATGCATTCGACAAAGCGTTCATCGAAGGCATGATCCCCCATCATCAGGGTGCGATCGACATGGCACGTGCCGCATTGAAATCCGCAGGCCATGAGGAAATCAAGCAGATGGCGCGCGCTATCATCGCGGCACAGCAGAGCGAGATCGATATGATGAACGGATGGCTGAAAGACTGGGGATACACCGAATAAAAACCCTGACTTTCCTTCCTTTATTACTCATGGACAAAACCACTCCTGACAATCATTGCGTGAATGTACGCATCGGCGGCATGACCTGCCCCAGCTGCGAATTGCTTCTGGAGCGAAAGCTGAAGGCGTTGCCGAACGTACGGTCTGTCGATGTTCATCACCGCACGGGGCTGGCCGCCATTCACATGAAAGACGATACGCCCGTCGATCACGATGCAATCGAGAATACGATCGAACAAGCCGGTTACAGCATGCTGGACGAAGATGACATGAGCGCAGCAAGCTCGATTAACAGACAAAAGTGGATCGATATCGGAGCATCATTGATCGCGATTTTTGCTCTCTACAAACTATTTCAAGCATTCGATCTTGTGTCTCTCGCACCTTCCGCATCGGGCGCACTGTCGATCGGCGGTATCTTTGTGATCGGACTGGTCGCAGGAACCAGCAGCTGCTTGGCCGTTACGGGCGGCCTCCTTTTGGCGCTTGCGGCAAAACATAATGAGCTGCATAGGGCCGAGACAGCGGCGCAGAAATTCAAACCGCTCTTACAATTCAATATCGGGCGGCTCGTGTCGTACTTCGTATTGGGAGGCTTGGTCGGCGTACTCGGACAATCGATTACCCTCAGCACAAGAATGACCGGGTATATGAATGTCGTGATAGCCTTGGTAATGCTGTATCTGGCGCTGAATATTCTCGGCATAGTCAGAAAAGGCTCTTTCCCCATTCGTCCGCCCAAAAAACTAAGTCGATGGATTGCGGACCTTTCGGACAGCGATCACCCCGCGGCTCCCGTTGCACTGGGTGCTCTCACATTCTTTTTGCCATGCGGCTTCACTCAATCACTTCAATTGGCAGCATTGGCTTCGGGGACATTCGCATCCGGCGCAGTGATCATGTTCGTATTCGCTCTTGGAACCCTCCCCGCATTACTTGGCATCAGTGCGGTTTCCTCTGCGGCCAAGGGTCGGTCACTCCGCATGTTCCTTCGCTTTTCCGGAACGCTCGTCCTTGTGCTAGCACTCTTTAACTTGAACAACGGCCTTGCACTGTCGGGATTCCCTATCGGCGGTGCGAGTGCCGGAACGCCACAAGGAATACCGTCCATGAATGGGAATGTTCAGGAGGTATCGATGAAAGTCACATCGTACGGCTATGAACCCAGCGCCATCAGCATCAAAGTCGGCATACCGGTCCGATGGAAAATCGACGGAACGGAGGCGATCGGTTGCACAAGCGTCATGACGATCCCCTCTTTGAACGTTTCCCAAGCGTTGCACGCAGGGGAAAACATCATTGAATTCACCCCAACCGAACGCGGACAACTCGCATTCATGTGCTCCATGGGCATGGTGCGCGGTTCATTCACTGTGCTCTAATTTATTTTCCTCTTATACATGATCATCACTGTTTCAATACCCGGCATTCACTGCGAAGGCTGCAAGCGCCTGATCGAAGATGTCAGCAAAGACACCGCCGGCGTTCTATCGGCGGAAGCGGACCTCTCAACCAAAAAAGTGGCGATCGAGTATGACGAAACCTTTGATTTTGAGAAGTGGAAAGAGGAGATCGAATCGCTGAATCCCGATTATAAAGTTTCCACTCTTTCATCATGAGCGAACAAGCAACGCTCGCCATTACGGGAATGCACTGCGCCAGCTGCGCGGCATTGATTACTCGTCAGTTGAAAAAAATCCCCGGAGTCGAGGAGGTGCATGTGAACTACGCCGCCGAAAAGGCACATGTAAAATTCGATCCATCCAAAGCCGACGCCGATCAATTGATCACCGCTGTAAAAAACGCCGGGTATAATGCCGAAATGAGAGATAGGAACGGACACGGTGGACATGAGCATGGTCATCATGGAATTGAAACCGACCGTGAACGCCGCAGTGCGGAAATCGCGGCCTACCGTCAAAAATTCATCATCGGCTTAGTGCTGAGTCTGCCGATGATCATTTTCATGCTCACATCGTTCATTCGGATTCCATTCATCGATCCAGTGATGGACTATGCGGGAATCCTCTCTCTGATTCTGTCGACGCCCGTGCAGTTCTGGTTGGGGAAACAATTTTACCAAAGCACATGGTCGGGCTTACGAATGAAGACTTTCAATATGGACAGCCTCATCTCCATTGGAACATCCGCAGCGTACTTCTACAGTTTGTACAACTTAATTGTACAATTTTTTACGCAGGGAACAGTGCTCGGAACCATGCATGACCTTTATTTTGAAGTAGCATCATTCCTTATCACATTCGTACTCCTTGGCAAATGGCTGGAGGCACGAGCGAAGGGAGCGACGAGCGCAGCCATACAAAAACTAATGGGACTGCAAGCAAAAACCGCACGCGTGATTCGTTCTTCGGCAAGCTCAGGATTAATGGAAACACTGGATATTCCCATAGAAGAAGTCCGGATCGGAGACATCGTGATCGTACGACCCGGTGAGAAGATTCCGGTCGACGGCATTGTGATGAAAGGCCTGACATCTGTTGATGAATCGATGCTGACGGGCGAAAGTATCCCCGTAGAAAAGAAAGAGGGCGATCGAGTGGTCGGTGCAACGATGAACGGGAACGGGTCCATTGAATTCCGAGCGGATCGGATCGGCCAAGAAACCGCACTCGCACAGATCATCCGTTTTGTAGAAGAAGCACAGGGTTCCAAAGCACCAATTCAGGATTTTGCGGACTGGGTGTCGTCGTGGTTCGTTCCATCCGTCATTGTCATAGCATTGATCACGTTCGTTGCATGGATGCTACTTGGAGCGGGCCTAACATTTGCGCTGCTTGCAGGCGTTTCGGTGCTTGTGATCGCATGTCCCTGCGCACTGGGTCTCGCCACACCGACGGCGATCATGGTCGCCACAGGTAAGGGCGCGGAACAAGGAATTCTCATTCGCGGAGGGGAGCCGCTCGAGGCAGCTAAAACGATCGATACGATCGTGTTTGATAAGACCGGCACGCTGACGGCAGGTAAACCTGTTGTCACGAATGTGGAAGCACTGAACGGGACTTCCGAAAACATTCTCCATATCGCCGCATCACTCGAACAAGGTTCTGAGCATCCGCTTGCCGAAAGTATCGTGAAGTTTGCGGAATCGAAGGGGCTTACCCTCAGTGAAAGCGAAGGATTCAAAGCCATCCCCGGCCACGGGATCCAAGCATCGATCGACGGTCAGCAATACCTGCTGGGGAATCGTCGGTTGATGGAACGTGAGAAGATCGATATCACCGGCGCGGCTGATCGCATACAGTCGCTCGAGGAAGAAGGAAAAACCGTGATGCTCCTTGCTCAAGGCGAGTCATTGATCGGTATGATCGCGGTTGCAGATACGCTAAAGCCTTCGTCAAAAGAAGCAGTCGCTCGCCTCAAATCGATGGGATTATCGGTCATCATGATTACCGGTGACAATGAACGCACGGCTCACGCCATCGCATTGCAAGCCGGCATCGAAACGGTTCTTGCGGAAGTACTGCCCGAACACAAAGCAGAGGAGGTGAAGAAACTACAAGCTGAAGGGAAAACCGTCGCCATGGTCGGCGACGGCATCAACGATGCGCCCGCCCTTGCCCAAGCCGATCTTGGAATTACAATGGGATCAGGCAGTGATATCGCGATGGAGACTGGTGGTATCGTCCTCGTACGAAACGATCTGACGGATGTCGCAACAGCCATCAAGCTCAGTCGCGCAACCGTCAGCAAAGTCCGCCAGAATTTGTTTTTTGCACTCTTCTACAACGTCATCGGAATCCCCATCGCGGCGCGTCTCTTTATGGAGTTCGGCATTATGCTGCGTCCGGAATTGGCAGGACTGGCCATGGCGTTCAGCTCGGTATCAGTCGTCTCCAACTCATTGCTACTAAAAGGGTTCAAAGCAGACGGCCGGAATTGGTTGTCTGATATAGCCCCCGTCATCATGGTCATCGGTTTTACAGCCGCCTTCTTCCTGTTTGCACGCATCAGCTCTTAAAGCTGTTTTCCGGTAACACCGAGTCATGTACGATCGTGGGGGTATTTTCCCCTTTCTCCATGACCTCACGTCTCCTCCCCTCGATCTTTGTATCTGCCCTTCTTCTTGGCGCTTGTTCACCAGACCCCGAACAAGTCGCACTGGAAACATATCTTTCAGATGCGGATGAATTAGGAACTCAGATGGTGGAAATGGGTACGAAGTTCGAGACGCTGATGAACGTACAAGGAGATATCCTTGCATGGACCGATGCAGAGGAAGAAGAAATGGACACAGTCCATACAGCATTTCTGAGTATGGAAGCAGATGCAAAAGCTATGACTCCCCCTGCTATTCTTGTAGATGTACATCCCCTTCTTATTGAATCGATCCAAGAGATGCGAATGGCAGTTGAAGGTGTGCTGAAAATTGCGCAAAACCCTGCGCTAGCAAGCAACAAGCGAGCAGCCGAAATTGAAGCACATGCAACAAAAGGTGAAGAATTGGGGACGGAGTACACGGAACAAATGGAGGCAGCTATTACAGCAGCATATCCAGATATGATGGAAGAATAATTACACCTCCCCTCTAAATATGAAAACACTTCGCAGTATCAGCTCTGTTCTTGCAGGGTTTGTCACCGTCTTTGCACTGTCCGTTGGAACAGACATCGTGATGGAATCGACAGGCGTTCTCCCACCTCCGTCACAACCAGAAGACTATGTAACGTGGATGCTGGTACTAGCCCTGGCATACCGCACGGTTATCACTGTGTTTGGTGGATGGGTAACAGCAAAGATCGCGCCCGTACCAAAGATGAAGCATGTGATGGCGCTCGGTATTATCGGAACGGTTGGAGGTGTTGTTGGCATTTTTGCTGGATGGCAATACGGCAACCACTGGTATCCGATTGCACTTGCAGTCCTGGCATACCCAAGCGTGTGGCTTGGCGGCAAGCTTGCTCAGCGCTAATCCTCAACGATGGAATCCACACCGCGCGACGATCCCGGTTTCGAGTGTTCGCTCATCTGCCGTGCGTAAGTTTAATGTCCGCGCTTCAATACTAAAATTTTTATGAGACGTCTTTTGGTGAATGATCGCTGTCAGAAGTCGATGGAAACTATCTGGCGTATCATGCTGTGCATAGCCATTGAGGATCAGGAATGAGGGTGTGTCCGAAAGAAGTGCGCAACAGTTCTCGAGGAGCGGAGCGAGATCGCGTTCAACGCGCCATGTCTGGCTACCAGAGCCATGACCGTATGCAGGTGGATCCAGAATGATCGCATCATATTTTTTCCCGCGCTTTACTTCTTTTGCGACAAACGTCGGGGCGTCTTCAAGCATCCAGCGGATGCGATCCTCTGCGATGTTGTTGAGTACTGCATTTTCCTTTGCCCAACCGATGGAGGGTTTTGAGGAATCGGTGTGCGTGACGAAGTGACCATCTTTTGCGAGTGCCACTGTTGCACCTCCTGTGTAGGCAAAGAGATTTAGAATGGTCAGCGGCCTACCCGATACCTTTGCCTGATTCCTGGCCCAATCCCAGTTCTCGCGCTGTTCGGGGAATACACCTGTGTGCTTGTACGGAGCCAATCGAACGTGGAGCGAGAGATCACCAAATGCAACCGGCCAATGCTCTGGTACCTGCTTTGTTGTCACCCACTCCCCTTTTCCTTTTTCACCGGAGTACATTGCATCAACATGAGCCCAAAGCTCTGGACGCTCTTGCAGTTCATCAACCGTTGTTGGGTCTGGCCGACGTAAGCGATACGGACCCCATTGTTCCAACCGTTCCCCTTGGGCGAAATCGAGCAGTGCGTAATGGTCCATAGGATTTACCGCCGTAGCGAACGAAAATGTAGATAAATGATAACGCTGAGAATTGCGGAAAAAAAGCACCACACCGAGATAAACGCATACTGGTAAAACTGAAACGCAATCACAGCCGCAAGAAATGTAACGACACCAAAGAGGTTTACCAGCTTATGACTAGAGAAGAGGCAACTGATGCAAGTGGCAACTGAATAGGGTGATAAAATAAATGTTTTGAAAAAGTGACGAGATGAATAGGTAATACATTCACCGGTAATCGCTGCTTGTACATCTTCTGTCAGTAGGTAATACAAAAAATACACGCTCACCACCGCCCCTATGCCAATGCATACGCCCAATACCCAACGCCTCCATAGTCGAGGCTCGAGTAAAAATACCGCCGCTGGCAGCAGTACTGGCCACACCACATGGGAAAAGAGGAGGAAGATACATGTCATCACCTTTAATACGACAGAGGGTGAGCCAACAGAGAGCCAGATAAATCCCTCGGTTACTTGTTGAATACCAAACAGGAGTGGCACGGAAGCAAAGGGCACATCAGATGGGCGCTTTGTGTTAGCAATTGATAGACACCCGACAGCACCTAAGGCAATACCGGCCGTAAAACTTGCTGTTGGTGAAAAGCACATAGGTCCCGACGGTAACAGATGAAATGAATCAAAGATACTTGATATTTTGTTCTATTTAACCGATTGAGATGGAAATAACGATAATTTGACATATAATTATAATATTATATTATGTCATACTATGTCGAATAGCCCTATTGGCACTGAAGGAAGTATCCGGCAAGAAAATGGTAGCACCATTGTGGAGGTACAAGGCTCAACACACCTTGCCACTGCCGCTGGAGTTGAATGTATCAACCCGACTGCAGCCGAGAATGAACGCATTTATCAAAGGTTTTTACACAGAAACCAATCTATCTGCACGATCAGTACAAACAAGCAGTGGCAAATCATCTAACTGGCGACAACACTGTTGTCATTGGTATGAATGGCTACAGCTCTATTTCAGAAAAAAATTGCCAAGAGTGGGGGGTAAAGCCGGGCGCATATGAAGCTGCTTGCGCGCAGTTACTTCGAACCTGCATTGAGCACCTGCGTTCACAATATGAAGGGATGCGAATTTGCATTGTACATGGCGCATCGGCAATGGGTGTTGATAATGCAGCTATTAACGTTGCCACAGCAGAAGACGTACCGACGCTTGGCCATAGCTGTCCCCGGTTTATGATGTATGTAGAAGATGACAACGTACCCGTACACGTTGCCAACACAAGAATGGAATATGCGGAGCACTTTATTTCTTCGTTGGATATTTTGGTTGCAGCAAATGGTCGCGAACAAGCATTCCGCCACGATATAAATGCTGCGTTCATTCGGAATAAACACGTGATGCCCATTAACGTTCTACGCAGTATTTCTGATAGAGGGGGCCCACCTGCTTTTGGGCCAGACGGAAAAATTGAAGATGCCGTTGCCGCGTTCGAACGACGGGTACACCTCGTGTCACAACAACTACAAGGAACCGAGTTGGACCCTTGGAAAACTATTCTGAACCATACACAAAGCACGATGTCTCTTATTTGTCGCAGCCTTCTAAGTCCCAACATAGCTTTTGGGAAATAAGGAACTCGAAACTCCTAAAGATAGAAACATCTTTTCTGCTACCATTAGACCAATTCTATGGATTCCCCTACTTTTGACGTTGCTGTTATCGGCGGCGGACCGGCAGGAATGATGGCAGCTGGTAGAGCAGCTGAGCTTGGTGCGCGTGTGATTTTGCTGGAGAAGAATGCTGGCTTAGGGAAGAAGCTTTTAATGACAGGTGGCGGTCGCTGTAATATTTTTAATGCCGAGTACGATGTGCACCGCCTTGTGGATAAATACGGAAAAAAAGGTAAATCCCTCTTCTCTGCCTTTTCGCAGTTTGATGCGACTGCCTGCAAAGAGTTTTTTGAGTCCCATGGACTCCCAATCAAAGTGGAGGCAGAGCAACGCGCGTTCCCCGTAAGCGAGAAAGCGAATGATGTGCATCAGACGATGCTCGCCTATATGAAGAAGGGAGGCGTTCATGTACGGCCATATGAACCAGTAATAGGACTGGAAGCCACTGATGGACACATTACGAAGATTCTTGTTGATGGCAGTGAGGTGATTGCAGACAATTACATAGTCGCAACAGGTGGAAAATCCCGACCAGAAACAGGGTCCACCGGAGATGGCTTTATATGGATGCGATCTCTTGGACACACGGTTGCAGAGCCAGACCCCGCACTGGTCCCAATCACATTGAGTGATGCATGGATTGATGATGTGGAAGGAATCTCGCTGAAGAGTGCAAAGCTATCGGTGATTGCAGATGGCAAGCGTCATGCATCTCGAGCAGGAAAGATGCTCTTCACCCACGATGGTATTAGCGGGCCACTCGTGCTTAACATGAGCAAGCAGGTAGGAGAGCTTCTTACACTCGGAAAGGTCGTACTCTCCCTTGATCTGTTTCCAGGTATGGATCATGCCGCATTAGATGCGATGATTCTTGCGCAATTTGAAGAGGGGAAAAATAAGCTCATTAAAAATAACATTGGTGACATTGTTCAGCCGCGTCTTGGTTTTGTCCTCTTAAAGTTAGCAGGGATTGATGAGGCAACGCCGCTGTATCGCCTCACACGAGAAGAGCGAAAAGCCTTTGTCCAGATTCTGAAAGATATCCCTCTCCATGTTTCTGGGTTACTGGGGGCAGATAAGGCAATCGTGACTGGGGGTGGCGTGTCGCTAAAGGAGATCGACTTTAAAACAATGCAGTCCAAGCTCTACGAAAACCTGTATCTCGTTGGCGATATTCTGGATTTTGACCGTCCATCTGGGGGTTTTAGCCTCCAGATTTGTTGGACGACGGGCTTTATTGCAGGAAACAGCGCTGCATTGAACAAAAAATAGATACGGTTTTTTGCTCTTCTAGAAGGGCTATTCGTAAATATTCTTTTCAATTAATACATATAACCATATTTAAGGAAAAATGCATCTGAAACGAGGCACTTATGGCACTCTATTTATGCCACAAATGGCAATTTGGGCATAAAAATGATACAATGGGGAGATGCTCAATGAGCCCCAAAACGACGAGCTACTACGTGTTCTGGTTCATGCCGGGGCCGACTCTGTATTGAGCCGCTCGGGCGGTGCAGAGAAACCGAATATCGAAGATTTAACAGCACGAGCAACAGAAGTTATTGCTGCATTAGAACCAGCGGAAGCAGCTGCTTTGTTATCTCGATTACAGTTGTACGAAACGCTTCTTTCTAAAGATGCCCGACGTGAAACCCGAGAGGGAGATACTCCATTGGCACACAAGGCACGTGCAATTCAGCAAGATGTTCGACGAGTTATAGATTCCATGCTCGGCAACGAGACAACATCTATTCAGGAGGCAACACATACTGCCATTACAACAGTTGTTGAGCTGGACGAACGAAAGCCTCTCTCATCCGAAGAGCTGTACCAGCAATTGATCGGTGAGGACTTTGAACAAATCAAAACCATTGCCGGTAAACCGAAGGCGGACAAATGGATCGATCTTGTTGCGCCTGTGTTTACGCAGGGAAAAGCAATCGACGTTCTGAACCACGCCGGGTTTATCCCCTACCAGTTGTATACATCTAATACATTCCGAAAGAATGTGCAGTTCTCACATTTGAGCGGATTGCATCGACAACTCCGTGACCGAGAAGAACGTGTGGACGGAGTTGCACTTGAACGAACGCTTCATGCCCGAGCACAACTGCTCTGCCACGTATTTTTACAAGAAAAAGCAGAAGGTATTGGTGGCAAAGTGACGCTGGATACAAATGGACTCTGGGTAAACTTGGAAGACCGACGTAAGAAGTCAAAAGAACCCGATCGATTGGTAGGACACATCCCGTATTCCTATATTGATGAACCTGTTATTCAGGCATTGCTGCAGCAAGAACGGATTCAAGAAAGCGATGCATTGGAACTACGTTTACGCCATGCCGAAGCAACGAACGACGTTGCTGCAATGGAAGCTCTGGAATGGGAAAAAGTCATGCTATTCCTCAAGCTTAGCGGCTTAGGCGAACGCGAAAGATTCAAAGGACAATCTAAGGAAAAAATTCTCGACGAACTGATCTTTGAAGTCCTGATAGGTTATGATTTTGAACTGAAAAAAGCTCATAAAGAAAATATTCATCTCTACATTCCATTTTTAGCTGTCCGGCACTCTCTGAATAGGCAGAATATTGAATCAGTCTACAAACTAAAGAATATTTTGTACGCTGCAGAAAGCATACAAACATATATCGCTCGCGAACCACGAACACATGAAGGGTATGAATCTTATAATCTTTCAGATTCAGCAACTAAAAGCTACGAAGCACGAAAAAGTATTCTGCAGGATCCTCGCAATTATGATGCACCTCGGCTTGTAGGATTCCTCCTTGAAACAAAGGATGCCTTGGAGATACATAATTCACCAAAGTTCAATATGTTCCGTGGGACAATCAGCGAACGAGAGGGCAGATCGTCTAGTTTTATTGAAATGATTATAGAGGGTGGCAGTATCTGTCGTGTATTGCTAGACCCCGAAAAACAGCTCACTGCGAGGCAGCAAGAACTATTTTCTGAACTTCCTGTATTAAATAAAGATGAGTATGAATTATTTGAAACACTGGGAAATACGTACGCACATCATAGTCAATTAGCTCGCAATCTTCATATCTATGATGGTCCGCGGTTCGATTACATGATGCCTGATGAGTTGCGACAGTTATTTTTAAAAAGCATGGCGGAAATGAATGCATTCCTCTTGATGGAGGATCCTTCCTATTATGCACGAGCCATTATAATCTATAATGAATTTCTAGAAGGACACTCGTATTTCCCTAGTTATGAATTCTTTAGTATTTGCGATAATGCAGTAGAAAAATTTGGTGAGCGCCTGTTTAACCCTGTACATACATCAGAAACTCTCCAACGTTATACCGTTGATATCCAACGCCACAAGGTGACATTCGATGATGCATTTGTGAACGAATTCCCAGACCGTTTTAAAGAAAAATCATGGACGTGGGATGCATCACTCTGCGCGGAACTTAGAGAACTTAATTACAGCATTACCGTTGTAGATGCAGGTGACCGAGCAATTCCCTACGCAATGGAAGCAAAAGCCATACGCTCACTACGCTTGTTGCAAGATCGCCCGCTAATCTCCGTAATCGGCGGATGCCGCGATATGCCGAACGAAGGAACCACGAAGAGTGCAGTGGAAGAAATGTGTGAAGGAATTATGCAGGCAGCAGATACATTAACCGCAAACGTTGTGCCACCGGGGACACAATCCGGTATTGGCATTTCGCTTGGCAAAGTTTCAGTGGCCTATAATCAGCAAACCGCTGACCGATCACCAGCAAAAAAAGCTCGCTTCTTCGCTGTATCCCCGGGCGGTGAAACGTATTACCCTGGTAATGCACAAATGGCAGATGCATCAGAAGATGATGCAATGGTCTATGCAATTGGCCCGTTTGATTCGATCCTTACACCATTTGAAGCAGGGTGGGATTGGAAGGATGACCGTAAGCGCGATGCACCGTACTTCCAGCACGTCGAATATGCCGAAGCAATTTACCAACGCGTGAGCGCAGGACAGCCCCGCGTGACGGTCGTTGGAAACGGGGGACTTTTTACGGTGGTGGAAGCTGCCGCAGCACTCAAAAATCATGCGTCTATTTTACTGATCGCCGATACCGGACGATTTGCAGATTTAGCAATCGCACTTGAGACACATCGAGCAGAGTTATCTGACATTGATAAAAAAGCATGGGAACAAAAAGTACTGGACGTCATTCTCAGTGATATTCCGACCCATAGCACTAAAGCCTTAGTAAGTGCATTTGGCGAAGCTGCGCCCACAGCCGAACAACAACTGTACCGAGACAAGGTGTTTGAGTATTTCCGCCTAGGAAAAGGTGAGGATATCCGGATTGGAGGGGTTACAACAGTTGAGCAAGATATTGAAAAGATCGTTATGGAAAAGCGAGAAAAGAGCGGTAAAAAGTCTAAATAAGCCATAATTTAATACTTATTAAGTGTATTTGACATTTTTACTTTTAAGTATATATTAATATGGTTCGCATAGAGCGACTGTTCTATGGAATCATCGGTAGCGTTTGCTCGCAGCTTTGAGGAAATAGCCTTGTTTCTTCGCAGCTGCGAGCTAGTTACGTTCAAAGCATCCGGTCTCTCCGTCTGCCACATGTTGTGGTAGAGCCGGCTTCCCTACGTCAGGGGGAAGAACCCTGTGCACGGAGCACACACCAAACCCGGTACACCACCGGAAGAAGGAGTCCTACACATGACAAAACCCGTTTTCCCCCGAGTCAATGCGCTGTTCCAGTCCATCGAAGAAGCCGGTCGAGTGGCCAACGTCCTGGACAAGGCCTACGCCGACGCGACCAATCCCACGTATCACACCCCCTTCACGGTCGAAAGCGATCCGCAGAAGACGGCGATGAACATGGCCGGTCTGTACGCGGCCGATACCGCGGCAAACATCCTCGTGGGTGCCCAAGGACCCGTGACCGAGGAAGCCTACTTGGCCGCACTCGACCGGATCGCAAGGAACGATCTCAACGAGTTCGATAAGTACCTCGTCAAGAACTGTGCCAACCTCGCCTGGCGGGCCGGGCAGCCCTTCCGCGACATCGGCAGCAAGCCGCTGAACCGGATCACCCGGGACGTGAATGCCCAGTTCAATACCCTGCCGAACGACGAGCAGGACAAGGACCTCGTGCAGACCTGCACGGGCGCCAAGTTGCTCTTGGAATGGTTGTCGAAAAACGAATAGACGGCATCTCCCTCCGGAGATCCGTCCCACAAGAAATTGTGGAGTAGAAGGTCCGGTGCTTCGCACCGACAAACCATCTACAAAACGGGCTCTCCGGAGCCTGTCGCCTAAACGCTACCGATTCGAGCCGCAGTCCCACCCGGGACTGCGGCTTTTTCGCTGTTACATATAAAACATACATCAAGCAAAAAAACTGCAGCCCCCAAGGGGGACTGCAGTATAATGTCATTCATATCGGGTGGATCGGTGCGAAGCACCGGGCCCGATACACCGCAGAAATTCTGCGGGATGAAGCTCTTGTGTAAAGAGCGTCGTCTGGTGCAATTATGTCTTCAACCATCGCTGGTAAAGCGTCCATGCGATAAACGCCTTACCATCACGAGTACGATCAATCATCTGATCGAGTGGAACGACCCACAACGTGATGCTCTCGCCTTCTTCTGCGACACCCGTCGCCTTGCCTTGCATGGCCCTCAGTTCTTTCGGCGAAACGTTTTTGTGGCCCAGAAAAAACCGAGCGTCTTCATCCAGCAATCCACAAGAAAAGTGGATTGTGCCAAGGACGGGCGTCAGATCGACCAACTCCTTCTCCGTGAATGTGAGATCCAATTCCTGCTCCAGCTCCTTTGCTGCAGCACCGGCGAATGTGCCGCCATCGATCATTCCTGCGGGCAGTTCCACAGCTTCGTACTCGCCAATGGCAAGCCGGGGCTGTTTCACCAGCACCGTATAGAGCTGGCCCTCACACTCCAAGATAGGGAGCATCACGGATGTGCCACCGCGAAGTTCCACAATCTGGTTGAATGGCGCATTGGCCGCCTTGACGAGCATCCGCACGAACAAGACGCTGCCGGCAGAGGGCTTTCCACGGAAATCCACCGCTTGCAGATTGATTGCACTCGGTGCAAAGCGGGGGTCGAGGGACTGGAGCCACCTCCGAAAAATTGTCGACTGCTGAGCCATTTCGACATGTTCAACGGAGACCACTGGCGCGATTCCAACAGAGATTTGGGACATAGGACGCTCCTTACACGAACGTTTGAATGAACACTTCCACTCCCCACGGGAGTAGTAATTTAACTTTACTTTATTTTTAATTTATGTCAAATAACATGATTATTGACAAATTTTGTTAAAAGTGCTAAAAATCACCATATGTACTGTGTACAAGCGAATCTGTCTTTCTCTTAAAGGAAGCAGATTCATTCGCTCGTTCACATCTTCGGCTCATTCAAAAGAAAGGGAAAAGATCAATGTTGAACGGTACTCTCAACGAGTACCAACAGGGAGTGCAGGTTGCTAGAAACAAGCGATTTACTATCCACTTCTGCACACCGGCAGACAATCCCACAAAGATTGATCTTCTTGTCGCTGCGGAGGAGGGGAAAAATCCGCTTGTGGATCGGTGGGCATTCATTCTCCAGGAACTTGCAGAACATGCAGTGCGCCTGGAAGACAAACATGCGCTCACGAAAACCGATCCGGAAAGCTTCTTGAACTACCGGTTGGGGTTCCCGACTCTCGTCGAGACATTCAAGTCTCCCGAGGGTCAACAGATGATGGTTGTAAGATTCGAAAACTCTGAGACACCGGCAATGGTCCCCATTGGACGGATGATTCAGAAGGACAATTTGCGCGTAGACATGAAGACAAGCGTCTGGATGATGGGCAAGCTGCTCAAAGCCCTGGCGTTCGCGCACGATCTTGGAATTAACGTAGGGCCGATCACTCCCGGAAAGATTCTGATCGATCCGGAGCAGCACTACGTCAATATCTTTGATTGGTCTGAGGGACTGATTTCTTCTCCCCCGTTAACAGACGAACTCAAGCAACAGGAGATTGCACAAGCATCAATGGTCATTATCGATGCTCTTGAGGGAGACATTGATAATCGCACAATCCCTCACGACGATGGAGAAGAAGGTGATCGCTATGCTGCTCACCTTTGGACCCTTGTCGACGGACTTTTTGTGGATGCCACTGTGGCACATGCAGCGTTCTACCAGCTTGTGGAAAAGCTGTGGGGACGCACGTTCTACCCCTTCACTACGTTCACACGTAAAGGACACTGATACATCATGGGGAAGTTTGTTTCGAGCAGGGAAACGCTACGGGCAGCCGTCGATAGCGCGAGCAAGGCTGCTGGCAGCGGACCAAAGACCAAAGCAGCCGAACAGAAAGCCAAGGCAACCGGCAAACTGCATCCACTGGTCGACCCAGCAGGATTTGGCGTGATCCGCCGGTCTCTGCCTCGTCTTGAGAAAAAGGACAATGGTCTCTGGGAGCTGCTTGTCGGCCCCCCGCTTCCATTCGAGCAAAGGTTGGATACAACTCTCAGCATGGGGAACAACGTTGAGATCGCCTTCGAGGCACTCCCCACTCTGTACGATGCATGCAAAAGCGTCCTCCAACCGTATGACTTACAGATCTCCATCGGCGTCTTCAACGACGTGTCGGAGCTTGCCACTCTCTGCCGTCCACAGTTCGAGATGCATGCAGACAAAATTGTCGAGCAGCTTGGACTGTTGGTTCCGGAACGGGATGGAGGAGATGTTCCGGAGGATCCGCAATACGGACTCTACGCAGCGGCATTCCTCACCGATGCACATATCGTCAAGTTGGGGCTGAAAGGCTACGACATGACGGTAACAGATGCTCCGGGTCGCGATCGACTCGACGAGCGCCACCTTCTGCGCATTTTCGGCAACGATGTCTTCGACAAAGTTGCTGAGAATGGACACGCGGTGAGTAAAAAAGATCTGCCGAGCACGGCGGAGGTGGTGCAAGAGTTGCTCAAGCGCTCTCATGCATTCCTCATCCAAGTCGGTCATAAATCAGATGCCAAGGCATTCTGGAGCGGAATTTTTCCGAAGGATCGGATTGTCACGATTCCAGATACCAGCGTTCTTACGCAGGTGCAAGCTGCGATTATCGGGCTCACGGAAGGATCCTTGGACCTGGGAAACTGCACGCAGTTCCTGCGTGACCACCAGGTCGCTACAAGTTACATCCCGGGGCTTCTTCGTTCGCTCGCTGCAATCCCGATCGGGGCCCAGGCAGCGTTGCCGAACTTCAAGAAACTTCCAAAACAAGGAGACTTGTTCGAGACCAAAACCAGCCTTTGGCCAATCGACCCTTCGAAGGCGAAAAAGCCCAAGAAGAAAGATAAGAAGGCTGAAGGGCCTGCGGACGATACTGATTGGGCTTAACCAAAACCCTTAGGAGGTGATGATGCAAAAAATCTACATCATCACCGATTTGGGGCCCGGTGATGGTGGAAAGGGTGGTGTCGTGCACAAAATCAGTCACATGAAGCGTGCATGTATCATCCTGAAAGCAGGAGGAGCTCAAGGAAGTCACGGTGTTCGTACCTCCACTGGTCAGAAATTTAATTTTCGCCAGTGGGGGTGCGGCACTCTTGAGGGGGTACACACTCATATCACCTCTCGCATGATCACTTCCCCGACACTGCTTCTGCAAGAAGCACAGGAATTGCGATATCAAGTGGGTGTTCATAACCCGTTTGATCTGCTGACAATCGATGGTAGCTGCCTATGCGCCACCGCGTATCATGAGAGTGCTTCGCACCTTAAAGAATTGGCACGGGGCCATAACGCTCGTGGAACAATTGGCAGTGGTATCGGTGACGCCTTTCGGGATTCGACGCTGTATCCAGATCAAGTTATCCGGTTCCGAGATCTCTCGGGCCCGCATATACGAGATCTGCTCGCGGCAGTCCGAGAACGAAAGCAAAAAGAACTCGCAGCAATCATGCAGGGCGACTTTCTTCCCGAAGATCAGGCATTGGTCGAAGAAGAAGTTTCGTTTCTGCATAACGACGAATTGTTTGAACGCATTCTTACTACATTCAAGGAGGCTTCTGAACTCGTACAAATCGAAGATCTTGATGTGATTCTCAATCGTGAGGGTGTCGGCGTGCTGGAAACATCACACGGCATCCTTACGGACAACATGTTCGGGTTTCACCCTCACACTAGTGCCATTCGAACCTTGCCTGGCTTCAACCAAGCAATGCTCCGAGACGCTGGCTACCAGGGGAAAATCGTGAACATCGGCGTAAGTCGGGCATATGGAATTCGGCACGGAGCCGGCCCTATGCCCACGGCTGACCCAGAGATGAATGAACGTCTCTTACCCGGTAGCAATAAGGATGAAAACCGCTACCAAGGAAAAGTGCGCGTGGGACCGATGGATTTGGTCTTACTGCGCTACGCAATTGATGTCTGTGGAGGTCCGACCGCATTCGATGGTTTAGCCATCACGTGGTTTGACCAAATCCAGGCAAACTGTGCATGGGACGTGTGTGACAGCTACGACGGAACCGACGACCACACTTTTTTTACTCCCTCGGGAGGAATCAAGGTGTACGACGGCCCGAATCAACTGTTACACCAACAACAATTGGGGGAGGCGTTAGTACGATGCCAACCCCACGTCGAACGTTACGAACCTACGACTGAACGGTGCGTGAATCTGCTCGCCGAAAAGCTGAACGTCCCTGTGCGGATGATCTCAGTCGGCCCGACGGAAGCGCACAAAATCCTCTGTTAACAGAAAGTGAATCGAATGAACGGTGACAAAGATACAACTGGTACGGCTGGAACCGAAGTCCCTGTGGCTCTGCCCGTGGGTACGCCGGTGGTGGCAACCGCTACTTCCGATAACCCCGTGGTCGTGCGACTGAAAAGCCTGGGCGTCGTGGATGATGTCATTCCAAAAATCGTGGATCTTGGAATTGGAAGCATCGATGACCTTGTCCTCTTGACGGAAGACATGCTCGTCTCGTCAGCGGTTGGTATGAAGGCAATTCCCGCGAAGCGGTTGGTGCTCTCTCTCAAGGGCGCAGAACCTTCGCCAAACGGGAAAGCCGCACCGGCTGCCGCACCCATGCTGTCGCTGATGTCGATTCTGCCGCAGGTTCCGGACGACTTGAACTTGTTGGCGGCATTGAAAATCGGCGGCGTCCTCAAGGTCGGCGAGACTGAAGTACTGTCTGCCGTGAAGGCGGGACTGTACGATGCCACGCAACTCAACAACGTGCCAAAGTTGCTCATGACGGCAATGATGAAGTTCGCCCGGGAGCAGGGAGAGCAAGTGTCAACTCAATACCGGGCACTGAAGAGGGCGACCACCCGCCGCAGCTACGCCGAGGTGTTCGCTGCATTGGAAGGGGCGGATGGTGTGACCTCGGTTCCGAAGGAAGAGAGGGACTATCTCATGGAGCAAGTGCTCAACAAGATGTTCCCTGCTCTCGAATCGTTCCAATTCCGGCTAAATCAGTTCGTCGTCGACTATCGGGCGACGGGCCTGGACCCGATGCTGCTCATGGGAGTGCTCACAGGTGGGGCAAGCAACCCACTCTTGGGCATCACGCCTCCAAACGTGACACCACTCATTGCCGCATCGGAAACCGTGATCGACACGATCAACAAATGCTTTGCCGGTGAAGGATGCCTTGCGGCACGGGCCCTGGCATTCGATGCAATCGAAACCGTCAAGGTGCTCAAGGAACCCGGCCTGCCTGCCAGTATTGGCGCGGCAAGCTACGATCACATGTTGCAACAGCTCGGAGTCAACATTTCAAGCGATTTCGAGCTCCTGGAAAAGACGGTGCCACAATACGCTTTGTGCGTCATGCAGCTGAAGAAGCGGGTAACAACCGGAACCCCGGAAGAACTCGCATTCATCGCCGGCATGAACCAGGTCGGAAATCAAATCCCCTGGGAATTGCTCACCAAGAAACGGCCTGCAAAGCGTCCCGCTGGCATCGGCGGACGGGGCCGTGACGAAGAAGAAGAAGAATGAGCTGAAGAAACCCCGGTAGTGTGACTTCACGTCATACTGCCACAACCCGACCCGGAGTGCAGCGCTGCACTCCGGGTTTTTTTAAATATTCATGGTGAGCTCGACGAACCATACACATGGTATCAACCCTTTGTCGGGCTCTGGGTGACAACGTATTACAGCTTCGGTAGAAATACTCTCTCGACAAACAGCTTCGTTGCAATCGCTCTGTACCCGGAATCCCAAAATGCACTGCTTCCATCTATGGCATCTGCATGCGGTGTTTTTATACCTCCAGCAGAAGGATAATATCGTTCGTACCCTTTATGCATCAGTCTGTATTGGAGCACATCATGCTCCAAGCATTCTATGTGAATGTCTCGCACGTTACATCCAAACATCACCTTATCGGTTTTGAGGAAATAAGATGGAAGCAGCTTTGCATATAATTCACGCATTGAATTGATATCACCATGCCATGCAGCACCAAACAGAACATGGGACGAAATACTATCCCCTAGTACTCTATCATGACCGTCAAAATCACGGACAGCCAGCCCACTTGTGTCTTCTGTAAGCCAGAATTCACTAATAGGATCTTTTGGCGATTCAGAGTCACAAATACTTCTAAGTAGATCGCGAACAGTTGCCCTCATGTCATCTGGTGTAGTTGGTTTTATAAATACACCAAGGTCATCATCCGCATTGTTCGTACCGTACCCTTTTAATTTTGAGCCATACATCATCACGACGGGATATACATATTTTTTGAAATCAGGATTACTTCGAATCACATCTATGATTCTCTCGACCTCTTTCGTCTCGGCATCCAAGTGTTTCAAATTTTCAGAGAATGGTCCGCCAAGATGTGGAACCGATAGCCCCAAGGAATGTAGTGTTTCTGCATCCACTACTCCTAGGTGATGCAGCCTAAAAAACAATTGCCGGAGGTATCGCCCTATCTCGGAATTCTGTATCTGCCACAGTGTTTGGAGGGCGCTATGGAAGCTCTTATATACACGCAATGCAGCGTCCATATCCTTTACTGCAACGGACTCAACTTCTTTTCGTACACCTTCGATGAATGCTAATTGGCTCGGTACATGTGCTTCTGGCAATAAGAGCCGTTGTACGGCTTCATCCGTAAACAGATGATGATGCAACGATTGCCGCACCTCATTCCCCGTTTCTTCTATGACATTCTTTCGGTGAACTTCCGCCAACCATGCTTGACGCTTTTTCGTAAGGTCACCATCCTCCACGCTCACTCGAGCCAAGCGTTCTTCCATGACTCGCTCCAGTGCTTCTGGCTGTATGGGCAAAGGCTCCACGACGGTCTTCGAAACTTTTGATACACCATATCTGTTCAGAAAATCTTGATCGACAAGATCAAGATCACACAGAACGCCGAATGTATCTGCAATGCTCGATCGCAACACTTCATCATCTCTTGTGTCATATATCTCCCTAACCTCATCCACAGATATCCACCCTTTTTGCACAAGGAAAGGAATGAGATGAGCGGCTTTCACCACACGCTGGAGATCGCCTGTGCGCTTCTCTGTTTCTAGCACATCGCCATCAACAAAATTGGCACGAACATTGTGGCTATATAAAAGCCTATTCCAGGTGTACATATATGCAGCTCTAAATTCTTCGGCCTGTACCCTTAATCTTTCTGTACGTGGCTCGTAGGTAGAATTGAGTAAATATTCAAATGGTACATAGAGAATCATTCTGTGATACTCAGATGTATCCAATAGTAAACTGGTAAGTGCTTCGTAGAGATCTGCGACTTGCTCTTCATCAATGCTCTTATGATGAAGAAGCTCTTCAAATGAAAGGACAGGGTTTGTTATCCGAGATTGTATAGCGTTCAACGCATCAATAAGTCGCTTACGAGCATCTATTTGATCTTTAAATACGGGATTATTCGTTAACGTCTCAGGCCACATGTTTGTACGTGCATCGGCGTCAAACAACGTCTCAGCGGGGATGCTGATTGTATAGGATTCCTCATCACCTGCCCCTGAACTATGAACGTCATTGCGATGCATTATAAAGACGAATATTGGATGTAATATTATTACATAAATATGTTAAAAAGCAAGTATAGGCCATAGAGCTATTCATCAGTAAATAGTGCGCTATTACCTGTTTTGTACTCTTTTAGCTAGTTCTCCTCGTCCGGTATAAACCGCAGCGCGAGCCCGTTCATGCAATAGCGAAGCCCTGTTGGTTCCGGACCATCGCTAAACACATGCCCTAAATGTCCGCCACAAGGGCTCGTAACTTCTGTACGTTCAAAGCCAAGGGAACGGTCTGCTCTTTCGATGACCGCACTAGGCCCAATTGGCGCCCAGAAACTTGGCCACCCCGTACCCGAGTCGAATTTCTGCTCGGACCGAAAGACAGGGAGCCCACAGTCCGCAGAGACATACGTGCCGGGGCGATGTTCATCAAGGAGCGGGCTCGTGAAGGGGCGCTCGGTTCCTTCATGTAAGAGGATATCGATTTGTGCAGGTGTTAGATCTGTCGCCCAATCTTCCGGAAGGTCGCTCACTGCTGAATGCGGTTGAATAGGCGCTGCACAGCCACTAAGTGCCAAACATAGTGACGCGGTCAATAACCGATTTGAAAAGTACAGGTGCATATACTGTTACTTTACCCTCTCTTCGTCGTACAATTCTACGGTACCACCTTCACGTGAAGTTATGACATCCGATAGCGAACTTGCTCTTTCGTTCAAAAACGGCAACAAGGATGCGTTCGACCAGCTCTACATCCGGCATTTAAAAGGCATCTTTGCCTTTGTATTTTACCGTGTCATGGACCGCATGACCGCCGAAGACCTAACGAGCCAAACCTTTATGAAGGCCCTCGAACATATGCATTCCTATGACCCCCGCAAAGGCGCGTTCTCTACCTGGCTCTACCGTATTGCCAGGAACACCGTCCATGACCACTTTAGAGTCCTTCGCCCCACGCAGAATATTGATGACGTGTGGGACTTAGAGGATGACGATAACCCCTTCCTGAACACATCCGGGGCACTCGACGCAGTACAGGTAAAAAAGGCATTGAATGCCCTGCCAAAAGATAAGCGCGATGTGGTCATTATGCGTCTATGGGACGGCCTCAGTTACAAAGAGATTGCCGACCTCACTGGTAAATCTGAAGCCAGCTGCAAGATGACCTTTAGCCGCACTGTCAGCGATCTTCGTTCTACTATGACCCCCGCTGCTTTTATGCTCATGATTCTATCCCGCCACTTTCTATGACCAATGATCTACGCTCCATCCTCGGCGAACTCTATGCGATTGACCCCTCCCTACGGGATCATGAAGCGGAGCTCATTCCTGTCATCGAAGCAATGATGCGGACCAAGCCCGACGTAACGCCCGACCCGGCATTCGTTGAGCACCTTCGTCTTACCTTACGCGATAAAGCATCGAACGTTTCGTATTCGACTTCCTCTTCTTTTTTCTCCTTCTTTACTATGAACAAGCTTCAATACACCTTGAGTGGACTCCTTATCGGCATTATTGCCGCAGCTCCACTCACATACTCTCTCACCAAGTCGGGGCAATCTGCATTCGCCCCTGCTAACCCAGAAAGTGCACAAAATTTATTCAGTTATTCTGTTGAAGAGACGGGCTCAAACGCATTTGGAGAGCTCTCTACAACTGCAACAGATACGTACGGCGGCGGTGATACCCCTGTCGGCTCCCCCGCTCCAACCGTTTCACGGGACATGATGAATACCCGCCCACAATCTGGTGGAGGCGGCAGCGATAGCATGATGGTCGACCCAAAGATTGGCATCATGCCACCATCGGAATACACGGAATACCGTCTCTCATTTGAAGGCCAACTCCCGACACTTAGTGACTCTGTCGACGTCTTTAAGCGCGACAAGGGAACATCTGCTGCTGATATCAGTAAGATTCTCGGCGCATTCAATACAGGGCTCATCGACCTTCGCTCCTTTGCTGGAGCAAAGACCGACATGATTAGCTTTTACCAGGATACGAAGTACGGCTATATGGGAACAATTTCCTTCCGTGAAGGATCTATCTCCCTTAACCAAAACTGGGAGCAGTGGCCTCACCCAGAGTCTAACTGCCAGGATGAAGCATGCTTCCAGCGCTACCGTTTGAAGGCCGAAGATATCCCTGCTGATGATGTGCTTATCAAGATTGCACAGGAGTTCGTAGATGCACACAGCATTGATATGTCCCAGTACGGTGCACCAGAAGTGGATCACCAGTGGAGAACACAGTACGAGGCCGCATCGGATAAAAGCATGATCTGGATTCCCGATAGCGTTCGCGTTACGTACCCATTAATGATTGATGGAAAACCAGTCTTTGATGAGGGCGGAATGAAAGCTGGTATTGGTATCGGCGTGAACGTCCGCGAAAAGAGAGTATCCGATGCATGGGGCATCATGGACCAGAAGTATCAGAAATCTTCGTATGCAGGTGTGACAGATGAATCCGTTATCCGTGAGTACCTTAGCAACTACGGAAAAATGGATACCAGCTGGATGCCACCAAACACCCCTAAGAAGACAGTGACTGTTACGCTCGGCACTCCAACGGTATCTCTGCTGCGCGTATACACCTACAAGAACAACGTGAGCGAAGAGCTGATGGTTCCATCACTTGTCTTCCCTGTCACGAATGTCTCGGACGGCGGCTACTTCTATAACGAAAGCATTACGATCCCTCTTGCATCTGACCTTCTGAAAGAAAGGAATAGCGGAGGAAACCCCGTCCCAATGCCATTGATTATGGAAGATGCAGCTCGCTAAATCTTCGAAATACGAATAAGAAAGAAGCTTCGGTTACCCCGGGGCTTTTTTTAACGCCTTGATGCCTGCTTACTGAATTCCATGAGTAAGTACCCCGCAATCGCAGTGCCTGCCACCGCAGCAATGTGGAAGAAGTTGAGCGACGTAATCTGAAAGACGTTGCTAAGTGGCGTGTAGAGAAGGAATCCCTGCAGGAGCAATGGAACTGCGGCAGCTGCGATAAGCCATGGATTACTAAAGAACCCAATAGCCCATGCCGGCCGCCGGCTTCTGCTGACAAACGCGACGAGGATTTCAATAATGATGGAGAACGTGAAGGTAATTGCACGCACCTGTTCGATGGATTCAAAGGCATTGAGTGACCGTAGGAACACTATGAGTGTAAGGCCGCAGACAATGAGCGATGTCAGCAGAAGCCGCCCAACATCTCCCGCGAAGAGATGTTCGCGCCTGTGGCGCGGCGGCCGGCCCATAATCCCCTTTTCGGCTTTTTCCATACCCAGTGCTAGCGCAGGGAGCCCGTCTGTCATGAGGTTGATCCACAGAATATGCAGCGGCAATAGTGGGAGCGGGAGCGATAATACAACGGTGATTGTGATGAGCATAAGCTGGGCCAAGTTCGCCTGTACCAGATACAACACAAATTTACGGATATTGTCGTAGATGCGCCTACCTTCGCGGATAGCCGCAACAATCGTCGCATAGTTATCATCGGCAAGAATAAGGCTCGCTGCTTCGCGAGCAACCTGTGTGCCGTTCTTGCCCATCGAGATACCGATATTTGCCGCTTTAATTGCAGGAGCATCGTTCACACCATCACCCGTCATCGCGACGATTTCTCCATTTTTCTGCAGGGCACGGCAAATACGAATTTTATGTTCGGGGGAAACACGCGCATACACACCTACTGTTTTTACTCGGCTACAGAGCTCACGCTCGGACCACTGGTCTACCTGGCGACCTTCGACTGCTTCACCAGTAATGCCCACTCTCGCGGCAATTGCCCGTGCTGTATCAATGCTATCGCCCGTAATCATCACCGTACGAATACCTGCAGACAATGCCTCTGCTAGCGCTAGTTTTACTGCTTCACGTGGGGGATCTTCCAGTGCGACAAGCCCCAACAATCTTGGTGTTGAGCCTGTTTCCATGACCGCTGCAGCAAGAATACGTAATCCCTTTGCGGCCATACGTTCGTTCTCGGCAAACATCGGGTGATCGCTTGTAAGTGCACACAGAACGGCAAGTGTTTCTGGTGCTCCTTTAATAAACGACCGATTCCCGTGGCGCGTCTGCATGTATTTTGCTTCGGATGTGAAGGGGACTTCCTCTTCATCAATCGGTAAACGCTCGATCCCCTTTTCATGTGCATATTCCAGTAACCCCACTTCGGTGGGGTCACCAAGTCGGGGCAGCTGCGCACGGTTACACGAGGACATTGCCTGCATCAACGCTGCTTCATCCCTGGCCGGCGAAGCTTCCGCAGAAGCGGAGTCGTGTGCCTCCTTATTCATCCACGTACCGACAACCTTCATGCGGTTTTCGGTGATGGTTCCTGTTTTATCGGAGCAGATGACCGTAACCGACCCCAGTGTCTCCAATGCATCCAACCGTCGCACAAGAGCATGTTCTTTCACCATCCGACGCACTCCCATTGCGAGTGATGCAGTGACAACCGCAGGCAGACCTTCGGGAACAGCTGATACTGCGAGGCTGACTGCCAGAAGTACGACTGCTGCGGGGCTTTGGCCGCGTCCAAGTTGCAATGCTGCAAGCGCTGCACAGAGTACCAATACGCCTGCACCAATAATAAGACTGAAGTGCCTCATGCGTAATTCTAAAGGAGTAGCAGGCGTTTTTGCTTCGCGTACAAGGGAAGCAATGCGACCAATCTCCGTCTCGCTCGCAATCGCAGTCACCACGTATTCACCCGATCCTCGTGTGACGAGGGTCCCCGCAAATACCATATTGGTGCGCTCGGCAAGTGGGACATTGCCGCGAAGCGCTTCGATCTGCTTATGTGTGGGCAGGCTTTCTCCGGTTAAACTCGATTCGTCCGTTTCTAGGTGAGCAATACTGACCAGCCTTCCATCTGCAGCAATGCGATCCCCTGCTTCAATAATGAGGATATCCCCAGGGACAAGTTCGCGTGATGGAAGCAGAAACTCCCCACCCATACGGCGTACGCGTACTTGTGGAGCAGTGAGCTTTTGTAAACTTTGGAGCTCTGCATCGGCTCGGTACTCCTGTATAAACCCGAGCCCGGCATTCAGCACGAGTATCGCCAGAATCGCAATAATGTCGACGCTATGTTCAACCGAAGATTCTCCTCCTTCCAAGAGACGGAGAGCAATCGTCAGTACTAACGCTCCAAGTAGGATATACACAAGGACATCGTTAAACTGACGTGCAAACAATCCAAGGACGGATGTCTTTTTACTGGGCAATTCGTTCCAGCCGTATTTCTTTCGAAGTACTGCAACAGCAGATGTATCGAGCCCGCTAAGGCTACTATGCAACTGTGCCAATGATTCCTCAGCAGTGAGCGGGAAAAACATCGGCCTCAGTTTACCACAGGATTAGTTGCTGCTGGACTTCGAACGCTTGCGCTCGTTTTCATCAAGGATCTTCTTACGAAGCCTGATATTGGATGGCGTAATTTCAACCAATTCATCTTCTCCGATGTATTCCAAGGCCTGCTCGAGCGTCATCGGTTTAACTGGTGTCAGGTTAACCGCATCGTCGCTCCCAGATGCGCGCATGTTTGTGAGCTTCTTTCCCTTCAGCACGTTAACCACAAGATCTTGATCCTTAGCAGCTTCACCGATGATCATACCGGCGTAGATGTGTGTACCTGGGGTAATAAAGAGCTTTCCGCGCTCCTGAATGTTGAAGAGATCGTAGGCTGTCGCGTCTCCAGCAAGCATCGAAATCATCGCACCACGTGTGCGACCAGGGATGTCGCCTCTGTACGGGCCGTACTCATGGAATGTGTGGTTAAGGATTCCTTCACCACGCGTTTCGATAATGAAGTCTCCGTGGAATCCAAGAAGTCCACGTGTCGGGATCTTCCATTCCATGCGTGTGTGCCCTTCGTGCGTGCGCATATCCACTAGCTCACCTTTGCGCATGTTCAGCATACTGATGATCGTACCAGCAGACTCCTCTGGAACGTCGATTACCGCCTGTTCCATTGGCTCCATTCCATCACGCAGGATTACCTGAGGACGTGAAACCTGAATTTCGAAGCCTTCGCGACGCATTGTTTCTAGCAGCACCGACAGGTGGAGCTCTCCACGACCAGACACCTTATAGCTATCACTATTAGGGACATCCTCGACATGGAGTCCAACGTTTGTCTCACACTCCTTATACAGACGCTCGCGAATGTGGCGAGTGGTGACAAGCTTTCCTTCTTTACCAGCAAAGGGCGAATCGTTGACCATAAAGGTCATCGTCACTGTTGGTGGGTCGATACGCAGAGCTGGCAGAAGTTCTGCATTCTCGTTTGTGGTAATGGTTTCACCTACGTTGATATCGGGGATACCAGCAATGATGACGATGTCACCAGCACCGACTTCGGGCACTTCGATACGACGCATACCCTGGTAAATAAAGAGCTTACTTACTTTGCCTGTTCGAGTTTTCCCATCGATATCTTTGACGAATACCTTATCGTTGACTGACACCTTCCCTTCGTACACGCGCCCAATAGCCAAACGTCCGACGTAGTTATCGTATCCAAGGGAGCTTGGCTGCATACGCAGTGGCACGGCCGTGTTCTGTTCTGCTGGCTTCACATGCTTCATGATCATGTCGAAGAGCGGGGTCAGGTCTGTCGACGTATCTTCCAATGAGAGCTTTGCAATACCTTCGCGAGCGATCGCAAAGATATAGGGGAAATCGAGCTGGTCGTTTGTAGCACCAAGCTGAGCGAAGAGATCGAACACCATGTCGACAACGTCGGTTGGACGAGCTGCTGGCTTATCAATTTTATTGATCACAACAATCGGCCTTAGCCCTATTTCAAGCGACTTTTTAAGAACAAATTTTGTCTGCGGCATTGGTCCTTCCTGTGCATCGACGAGCAAGCACACACAGTCGACTGTACGCAGGATACGCTCTACTTCGGATCCGAAGTCTGCGTGTCCAGGAGTGTCCACGATGTTGATCTTACAATCCTGATATTTAATAGAAGCGTTCTTTGCAAAGATCGTGATTCCACGTTCCTTTTCCTGATCGTTAGAGTCCATCATTAATTCTCCCGTCTGTTCGTGGGCTTCGAATGCCCCACCCTGCTTCAGCAAGGCATCGACGAGTGTCGTTTTGCCATGGTCGACGTGTGCGATGATGGCGATATTGCGGATATCCATAGAAAGAAAGGGAATGAGTCACGGTAAACGTTCCCGGCAACGGGTGTGACGCACTCTTATACGCAGATATTGCCGTAAAAGCAACTCTGGAGGCTGAAATTTGGCATTTCTAGGGTTTGATTACCTCAATCAACCGTGTTTCCTGCAATTCTCCTGCCCTAGCTTCTACCTTGAAGCGCCCGACAGTCGGTATCCATTCATAGCGAAACAATGGTCCTTTGGCTGTTCCAATGCGGGTTCCGTTGATATACCAGTCGATACTTTGTACCCCACGTGCTTCGGCTTGGAGGATCACATGCTCATGCTCATCGGGGATAAGGGGATCCAGGAGGAAGCTGTCATTTTGGTCTGGACTGATGATACGGAGCCACGTCTGATCTGCTGATGGACTGGCCTGCACTTTGCAGAGTGGGGAGATTTCTTCCGGTGGGGCATTCCATCCGTTCTCGCGTGCCCAAAGCGAGAGCTCGGGAGGAAAGACGGTGAAAATCCTCTCTTCCACAAAGGATGGATTGCAGGATGCATCTGCCAGAAGACCGTTTCGTGTATCAATCGCGACTTCTTGATAGATATCATCTGGCTCCAGCGGCTCCGTCCCCTTGGCAAACCATTCATCCATCGTATAGGGACAAAGTGGTGTTGGAAGTTTGCCTGAAATTTTACATACGGTAATTCTATTGAGCCCTGATGGACGAATAAAAGTATGAATTGAATTTATATTCACTGACTCCAGCATAACATCGTGGAAGATCGGCCCTGCTCCTGTGACACCAGAGGTATCACGCATCGAAGAGTTGTCTGCATTCCCTACCCATACCCCTACAACAATGTCTGGCGTATAGCCCACTGCCCAGTTATCACGTGAGTTGCGGGTGGTCCCTGTTTTCACTGCCACGGGGAAGCTAAAGCTTAGAGGGGAGTCTGCACCGAACTCCGGTAGTCGTGCATCGTTATCGCTCAAGATATCGCTGATGAGCCATGCAACCTCTGGCCTTAGTATTTGTCGTCCCGGAAGAACAGGATCACTCTCGATAAGGCGCTCCTGCAGCGTTACTCCCTTACGAGCAAACATCCCGTACGCACGTGTAAGCTCGAAGAGAGACACTTCTGCATCGCCGAGCGTAAGTGCAAGACCGTAGTGCTCTGGTGTTTCTGTCATAGATGTAATGCCCGCACTTCGTAGCACATCCAGCAAGTTCGCAATGCCTACTTTTTGTAAGACTTTAACCGCTGCAATGTTATAAGAGTTTGCGAGTGCCTCACGGTATCGGACAAGCCCGTGATATCCGTAATCGTAGTTACGCGGAATGTACGGGTTTCCTTCCTGGGTAAAGAACTGTGTTTCGACGTCTGCAACGGTCGTTGCTGCCGTATCACCAGCTTGTAGTGCGAGTGCATAGGTAAACGGCTTAATGGCAGAACCTGGTTGGCGTGGAGACACTGCCACGTTCACCTCACCGTCATGCTCGACATCGAAGTAATCGGCAGAACCAACCATTGCGAGAAGGTCACCATTATGCGCATCCAGCACCACGACTGCTGCCGATGTCACGCGGCGATCTTTTAATTTTTCGATCTGTCGCTCGACGATGCGTTCGACCGCTGTTTGCAGATCAATATCAATAGTTGTCCGAATATGCCCATTCCCTTGGAAAGCATCAGGACGCTGCTGCTGAAGCCAATAGACAAAGTGGGGCGCACGAATAGATACCTTACCACGTGCGTAGGTAAGGGGTTCCTCAATCGCCTCTTCGTATTGCGCCTCGGTTATTACCTTCGTATCGCGCATCGCAGAAAGGACACGCCGCTGACGTTCTTTTGCAGCATCAGGAAAACGAAAAGGATCGTAACGACTAGGGGATTGCACGAGCCCTGCAAGGAGTGCGCTCTGGGCAATGGATAACTCCCCCACACTACGATTAAAGATTGTATTGGCAGCAGCACCAATCCCGTATGCCTGATGCCCGAAGTACGCAGAGTTCAGGTACGACTCGAGGATACTCTCCTTGGAACGATAGAGCTCCAGCTTGGCAGCAAGAATCACTTCATGAATTTTATAGAATACAGTGCGACGTTCTGGCTGGATACGTAGGCGCACCAGTTGCTGGGTGATGGTCGACGCACCGGATATCACGCGCCCTTGCGAGAAGTTCTGCCAGGCAGCCCGGAGTATCGCTGAAATACTAAAACCCGGGTGATAGTAGAACGATCGATCTTCGATCGAGAGAAACGCATCAATAACTGGGCGTGGAACGTCCGTGAGAGGAATAAAACGATACGACCCCGCTTCGCTTTCGCGTACTTCATAGAGCGGTTGTCCGTTTCGATCTTCGATATGCACCGAGACAGGCCCCGCTTCTTTGAGTACTGCGAATGGCGGTAAGACAAGGTACACAAGCATCACTACACACAACGCACCCGCCGATCGGATGAGGATCGTACGGGCCCGCCCGGATGCGGTCGGACGGGTGGGAAGCATGCGTAAACGTGCGAGAGAAAATCTCATTCGCTGATAGTGACGGTGTCACCGTCTGTCTGTCCAAACACTTCGGGGAAGTACATTTCGTAGACCCTGGTCGGTGGTCGGCGGAATGTGCCCGGCGTGGTGGCACGGACAAGGTAGGTGTATTGATAGACGCCAGGAGGCAATGTTTCTGCAAAGAGGAAGTAGCGGTCGTCACGCACTTCACGGTGACCAAAGTAATACAGACCCTTTTCCCAATATGCTGGACTCCAATCTGCCGTTGCACTGTCCTGCCCTTCTAGAAGCCCTTGTTGGGAGGTCTCGAGCGAAACATCGATGATTTCTGCCCCTGCAGGAACAGGACTTTCAATCGCGACGTAGTGACGCTCTTGTGGAACAGTGATGGTGAGGGTAACAGTATAGGTATCGCCCACCTTCATCAGCTTGGGATTAGCCGGTGTCTTGCTGCCAAGTTTACGAACATCGCGCAGCACGCCGATTCCTTCTTCTGCAGGTTCAATGCGATTGCCAGTAAAGAGATAGGAGAGAACCAAGTCGTAGTACATCCTGCCTTCGCCCGTTAAGCCGATCTTCACTTCGTTCTCCTTTCCGCGCACAAGGTCGTCGAGCGCCATTACCACATCTTTGCGCTGGAGTATGGAGGACTTATCGACGTCCCATGTAAGTACACGCTTACCATTTACTTCAATTCCGCCCTGGTAGTTTCCTTCGAGTTCTGCGGTCTGCTGCAAGTAGGAATCGAACGCAAGGAGCGCTTGTGCCGTTGATTGCGTGGAATCCCAGTGACCGCTTTCACGTGCGGTTAGCAGGTAACGAGTGACATTCGGAACAAAGGCATTATCAGGATCAATTCTGAGCATTGCCTGCAGCACAATGGCCGTCGTGCGCTCCGTCGTGTTCATGAAAATATTCCAGTAATCCGATTCGGCTTCTTCAAAGTGCGTGCCACGACTGTCGACCAACGTGCGATCGAGAATGTCTGCAAGAATCGCATCTGCCTTAGACGAGCCTGCATTCTCGTAGGCCATTGCAAGCTGGGCCTTTGCAAACTGGGGCAATTCATTGCGATGTTCATCGAGTGCATTGAGTAAGCTGAGATCCGTTTTACCCGCTTCGGAAAGGGCAAACAGAACTGTCGCACGCTCTGCGAGAGACAGGTTATCTGTCCTCACTTTGCTACGTAGTACCCCCTGCAAATATTGGACAGTGCGATCGATGACGTCTTGATCGACACTGAAGCCCGCACCCTTGGTAATAATGAGGCCCTGCAAAATATACGCAGTGAGTGGGGTGTTACTTTCCCAACTTTCATCAAAGTACCCAAACCCTCCATCGGAACGCTGGAAGCGATAGATGCGAGTAAGGCCCGCAATCACATGCTTTTTAAGCTGCGCACTTCTATCGATGTCCGTCGCACCCGTTTTATCTAAGCGTGAGAGGGCGATCATGGGGAGGAAGCTCGACATGACCTGCTCGGCACATCCATACGGATACGTGACCAGGTATTCGAGAGCATCAGGGAGATACGCTGCAAGCGATGGTGAGACAGTAATATCCAGCGTGCCACTTGGGGCTTCGTTCTTGTTTGGAGCAATTACTTTCTCGAGTGCAACGTTTTCGGTGAACCCTGTTGTTGCAACGCTTTGTGGAGTGGTAAAGAGATGCACAGGAATCGTCTCTTCGATTTCATCTACCGCACCATCTGTCTGCGCTTTAAAGCGAAGCAGCAGCGAGGAATCGGCAGTAACTTCGATGGGGAAGTTCAATTTCTGCTGGCTACCCGGCTCGAGTGTGACTTGTTGTGACAAATTACCTTTGGCAATAAAGCCAGTACCCGTGAGCGTGACCATAAAGGTGCGACGCTCTGGGAGGAAGTTATGCACAATACCGCCAAGCGTGATGAGGTCTCCATGTAAGGCAAAGCGGGGGCGAACGGGACGGATAATCACCTTCTTTGTTTCGATGACCGTTTTTGCAAGCGACCCAAACTGATGGCCCTTGGTAGAACCAACTGCAAGAAGCTGCCAGGTTGTCAGGTTATCCGGGAGATTAAAGCTGATCGTTGCCTTACCCGATGCATCGGTAATGATCGATGGGTTCCAGTAGGCAGTATCGCGGAAGTTCCCACGCTTACGATTTTCGGGGTCACTACCATCTCCTCCTTTGGAACCCGGCTTAAAGCGCTCTAGTAAGAAGCTGAGCATTGCAGACGTATTCACACCGAGTCCCCTATCTGCATAAAAGAGTTTTGTGAGATCGGGTGTGCGGAAACTGCTGAGCGCAAGAAGACTCATGTCTACCGTACCGAGCGACAACTCAGCAGGGACGGGCGCACCTGCGCTATCGGTGGTGGTGAGCGTCACGTTTACTTTTTCACCAGGACCGTACGTCTCTTTATCGGTTTTGATCTCGACATGCAGATCTTTGGTACTTGTTTCGACTTTCAGCTTCGCATAGCCAACTTTGAATGCAGGAGCACCGGTATCAAGACCGTTCTCGTTGAATGTTTCACCCATACGCGGCTTTACGACGACGACAGATACGTAGATGTTGGGGATAAGATCGGCAGTGATAGGAATATCGATCGACTGCGCATTGCTCGTGATGTCGATCACTTGTTTGGTAAGCACGTTCTCGCGTTCAACCGTCACAAGGGCCTTCACTCCTTTGCCCTGGTAAGGGGACTTAATAAGGATCACTGCTGTATCCCCTACTTTGTATTCTGGCTTATCTGCAACGATATCCATGCGATCGCTGTTGCTGCGTGGCCAGTTTACGTACGCATTGGAATACGCGTACACACTGGTTGCCGACTTTGCGTCGCGGCCAGATGCATCGCTCACTGTTGCGACAATGCGATATTCACCACCTGCAGGAATCGTGAAGGAACCTGTTGCCCTTCCGCGTTCGTCGGTCGTGGCAGAAGACCCGCGGATGAATGTATCGACTGGTTCGTTGTCGTAGTAATACTCACCATCGACGCTCTTTTTACGGATGCTATTCCATGTACGTGAGTAAAGCTGCAGCATCACCTTGGTATTCGGTAATACCGTACCATCTGGCTTGAGCGTTATAAGGTCTACGGATGCTGGAGAATTGGGACTCACGACATAATCCGTCGTGCGAATGCCCACATACGCATCAGCCTTATGTGCGTAAACAGACGTACGGTTACTGACAACTTGGTTATTGGCATCGGTAATATCTGCTTCGATGGAGATCACTTGGCTCACACCTTTATCTTGCAACTGCAGTGGAACATCGACATTCAAACGACCCGTTGCATCCAGCACTCCGCGTCCTTCGGCAAGGGTAGAGGATTCCGTTGCACATTCGTACCAACACCAGTTGTCTTCGAGTGCGAAGGAATACCAACCATCGGTGAATTTATTAAAGAAGTAATCGGTTGTGATCGCTCTCCACACGACTGTTGCCTGGCTCATCGGCGCACCAAAGTAATACGAACCCTTGATGGTTGCACTCACGGTCTGCTTATCAAAATAATCTTCGGTAGGGGTTGTGACATCTACCTGGTATTCGGGTTTACGGTACGCAAGGACAGCGAAGGATGTTCCCGCAAAGTTGTTATACCCAAGCTCTGTATCGGGGGTTAAACTCGCGTTGAGGTAATACGACCCAAGCACAGCACCCGTACTAACAGGGAAGCTCGCATTAAAGCTACCGTATGCACTCACCGGTAGTGTCTCGTTATATATTTCATTTCCGCTGCTATCGCTTACCGTGACGATCGCTTTGCGATCACTGGGGATGCTGAATTGTCCGTTCCAGTCACGCAGACGAACGATTCCCTTAAAGGATACTGTATCCCCTGCTTTATAAATGGGACGCTCGGTATACACATAGGAATCGAGGCGCTTATCCCCTGCTTGTGGCGAATGGAAGTCACCAGGTAGATCAAAATTATATGCCTGGAGTCCGTCGTACCAGTTGCTACCAACAAACGCGATGTCATCGCCTTTTTCCGCAGTGACCCAGAACTCTGGTTCCCAATAATTATTCACTGCGAGCTCTTTTATAGGCAAAGCTGTTTCGAAGAACCCTTGTGCATCGGTCGTACCTGTACGTACTTGCTTACCGTCCAGCTTGTTGAATGCGACGATTGCACCTTTCACTGGTTCGCCGGTTTGCATGTCCGTGACCCACACAAGGGCTTTATCGCCAGAGTACTTAAGGGTGATTGCCATATTGGTGATGGCAAAGTATTGCTGCTCCACCGCCTGCCTTTTCGTATCCCAATAGTTCACATATTCAGGCGCGCGTAACTGGAGTGCGTAGATCCCCGGCTTTAATTCTGCACCCAGCTGTTTACTGATATCGAATGGATGCACACCCCACTCATCTTTTTTGCCTGGGGGTGGTAGCGACCAGCTCTTATACATCTCATTCTCGGCAAGCGTGGGTGCATACTCTCCATTACCGTCCATCGACGAACGAATCGCCATGAATTTTTTGATATCGAGCTTTGCGAATTCTAAATCCATCTCGCTGACGTTGACCGCGTTCAAGTAATACACAGGGGATTTACCGCGCTCAAAAATACCGAAGATGCCTTCGGAATGAATGAATGCGCGTGGGGTAACTGGAGGAGTGGTAAATTCAAAGATGAACGGCTCCTTGGTTGCTTGGCCATACACATCTTTCATACCAGTAACCGTCACTTTGTACTTTGTACTCGGTTTAAGGTCGGGATAGGTTGTAACTTCATTGTCCCCCGACCACATAACCACACCCCATTCAAGGTCCTTAGCATTCAGTGGGGCAGGTTCAATCTTTATGCCACGCTTGAGCTGGGCAAATTGCTCAGGGGTAGCCTCTTGTGTCACAGGATCTGCTATGGGGTTAGAAAAGACGATAGAGATCTTGTTCTCATCTGCTGCGTAGTTCCCTCTGAGGGTCTTCATTTCCCCAACAGTCGAAAACCGCATGATGTACCCGCTCGATGTACCTAAGTTACCTTCTGTTCCAAGTAATCCTTTTTCTGTGTATACGCCGTACTTTGTGTTGTAGGCAAAAGGAGTAGATGGACTCACCACAATCGCCGTCTTATCGGTCACGGTTGTACCCTTCTCATTTTCCATCAAACCATACTTAACCGTCCCCACAGGAATTTTCTCGCCCTCGGGTGCAGATGCGAGCGGACCTGCTGCAACGTTTCCTTTGGGGTCTTTAAAGATGCTGATCGACTTTTTTGCGCTATCTAAATCTATGGCTCGGTTAAAGTGCAGCGTCACTTTTGTGGTAGGTCCTGCATTAGAGCTACCAGCTTCTGGCTCCTGCGAAATATGGAGTGGACGAAGTGTTTCAAAGCTCCACGAAAAATCCTCTTCCGTCTTATCCCCTGCCACAGAAACGATACCCGCAGGAACTGTCACGGTATATGTGGTCCCTTCTGTGAGTGGCTTTGCAGGAATGAATTCACGCGCAACAGTACTCAGCCACCTCCAACGACCCTCGGTAGGAGGATCGATCGTTACTGGCCATTCGTTGATCTTGTCCTTTGCAAATTCACCCTGCACCTGTGAAAGGGGGATCATCGGCCTATCAAAGACTAGCGTGATGCGAGCATCTTTTTCGATATCGGTAGAGTCTTTCCCTGGAATCTGCGCCGCGAGTTTAGGAGGCCCAGCGACAATAAAGACGAATTCTAAATCTCTGCCAAGCGCACTGCCATCGGCAAGGAGTGTGGAAGATGGGACGAGGAATGTGTAGCTCTGCCCTGCCTTCAGAGGTTCAGCTGGGTCGAATGTCAGCGTATCACCATCCCATGCCCACGTACCCTCCAACTTTTGAACAGAGGAAATACTGTCTCGCACACTCTGGGTATCCATCACCTCGGGGAAGCTAAAGTTCAGAATGCTCTGCGCAGAGACTTTCTGTCGCAACGCAAAATCGAGATGATGACGAGGGCCCATCAATAGAAAGAAGACTCCTGCAATGAGTGCAAGAACAAGAACCCCCGCAGCTATCGCCGCGTTACGCGTGCGAAGGACAGCAGGAATGGTGAACGGGAGGCGCATAGAAAGGGAGGGAAACCCCGGCAGTATAGCCAAAGAGTTCCCTTTTGCCCATTACAAAGCGCCTTCTAGCGCCAGCAACTTCTTTTTCATCTCTGGGCCATAGGCATAGCCCCCAAGTCCATTCGATGCAGTCACGCGATGACAGGGAACAACAATGCAGTGAGGATTCTTATTAAGCGCATTCCCAACCGCTCTTGCAGCAAGCGGACTGCCGGCCATAAGGGCGAGCTCTCCATAGGTACAGGTTTTTCCATGTGGAATCTTGGTGAGAGCCTTCCATACGGCCTTCTGAAAGACTGTACCCTCTGCTTTAAGTGGCAAATCAAACACGACCCGATCACCTGTAAGGTATTCACGTAGCTGAGTAATAACCTTCTGCGTTATGGGATCGTTCGATATTTGTTCAATTTTTGTATTCGACTTTTTTATTGATAGTAAGGACTGATCTTGAATTAATATTTCTAAATTACCAATAGATGTATGAATAACAGAGCGGTAATTTGTCATAGTTGGTAGAAAACTGATCGAGTTGGTAGCTTATAACGAATGCTTCTGCTTTAGCCATGTATGTACCTGCGTAATTGTCTGAGTATTACACACATCCTTTTTCTGTAACCAACCCCGCCTGGCTTGGGTAATACCAAAACGATAATCAAGCTCCCCGGCTCGATGGGCATCACTATCGATGCAAAACACACAGCCTGCTTCCTTCGCACGGCGCACAAGAACATCATTCAAATCCATACGCTCGTGGGAGCTATTGATCTCGAGAGCGATGCCAAGATCGGCACATGCACGAAACACTGCATCAACGTCGTACTCGATGGGATCGCGCTTAAGAAGAAGGCGTGAGGTAGGGTGAGCGAATACATGCACATGAGGATGCTTGAGCGCACGAATAATGCGCTCCGTCATTTTTTCGGGTGTTAGTTTAAAATTCCCGTGTACAGAAACTACCACCCAGTCGAGTTGGTTGAGTACGGCATCTGGCAGATACAAACTGCCATCTTCCATAATATCTACCTCTGCACCCGAAAGAATATCGACCCCTTTTACCTCTGTCTGTGCTTCTGCAATAAGGGCCAAGTACTCCGCAATATTCCCCTCTTTAATTCCCCGCACCATACCCATAGGTGATGCATGGTCAGTGATTGCAATGTAGGACAAACCTGCTTCTTTGGCGGACTTCGCCATCTGCGCCATGGTGGAACTGCCGTCACTAAAGGTGCTGTGCATGTGCATATCCCCTTTAATATCGGACAATTCAATCAGTGCCGGTAAGCTCCCCTGCTCCGCTGCTTGAATTTCGCCACGGTCTTCGCGGAGCTCGGGTTCGATAAATGGAAGGTCTACCGCTTTGTAGATGTCTTCTTCTGTTTTTGATGCGCGCAGTTTCCCCTTTTTCTCCGCGGTTCCTTCGTACACGCCGTATTCCGAAATAGTGAGACCTTTTTCGATCGCGCGCCTACGCACTGCGACGTTATGTTCTTTGCTACCCGTAAAGTAATGGAGCGCAGCGCCAAATACATCGCTATCTACCACACGTAAGTCTGCATTTACCCCACTCTTTAGGAGCACACTCGATTTTGTCGGACCTTTCCCAAGCACTCGCTCCACAAGATCCGACTCGCAGAAGATGTCCATGACACGGTGTGCATTGTCACTAGTTGCCAAGATATCAATATCGCCAATCGTTTCCTTGCGCCGACGTACACTCCCGGCAATCGCGACCTTGCCACAGAGCCCACTTTCCTCGACATGCTTACGTAGTTGTTCGGCCATGGTGAATGCCAGCGGCAACGCAATTCTGCCGCTATGCGAGCGCTGTGACGCGATGCCCGCTACTACATTTTGCACCGACTTTTCACCCCAGCCTTTTTGCGTATCGAGCTTCCCGGACAGCGCAAGCTTTTCTAAATCATCGATGCTTTCTACGTTGAATGTCTTCCACACGAATTTCGTTTTTTTAGGACCCATCCCTTGGATTTCTGTTACAGCTAATAGCCCTGGGGGAATGTCTTTGCGAAGCTCATCCAGATACTCGAGTTTGCCTGTCTTAATCAGCTCCTCCATTTTTGATGCAAGATCTTTCCCAATACCGGGGATCTCTTCCAGGCTATCTGTACCCCCGCGCTTATAGATATCATTCACATCCTCCACCATCGACGATAAGGTCTGCGACGCTCGCTCATACGCACGAATGCGAAATGGGTTTTCATCACGCAGACTCAGCATGTCGGCAATGCTCTGGAAGGCCTCTGCAATCTGGGCGTTGGTCACGGTGGGAGTATAGGACAGAGAGCGAGGCACATACAGAAAACACTCGCCTTACCTTCAGCAAGCTCTATCCCCTAAGCCGCCTCAGGCTATCTTAAGAATAGCGACGCCCATTACCGACATTGCCACGCCAAACATCTGCATAGCAGTCATTCGCTCGTGGAAGAAAATCATGCCCACCGCAAACACCGAGACAATAGACGCAACAGACCAAATAAGGTTAATAACACCCATACCGTCTCCTTGCTGCATGGTTTTAGCCAGCAGAACAACCACCGCAAAATAACAAACAGCCCCAAGAACTAAGAACATAGGATGAAGACCCCCTGAATAGCTCTTAAGGAAGGTTTGCCCGGCCGTCTCGGCCATAATGATGAGTGATATGAATATTAGTTCCATTTGATGCTATTATAGCATATTTTGTTATTTTTAGCAAAATTTAAGTGCATAGAATATAAATGAAAAGATTACAAATACTAGTAAAATCTTTCTTAAATGGGAAATTATGAGCTTATTGACAAATTTAATATTAAACATATAATGTATATACTCTTGGTCGTTCGTTCTCATTTCAAGGAGACAGTTCGTGAAAAATCCAGCTACTTGGGCAGTGGTTGCCGCTCTGGTTTGTGTAATTCTGAGCACAACAGCTGACACTTTGAGCACACAGTTTTGGAAAAAGCCATCTGTGATCCAGTTCATCGCTCTGTTGGTAATCTCGCCATGTGTCTTTGTAGCCTTCGGCTATGTAGGACACCACTTCGGGCTTTCGATTGCGTCCTGTCTCACCAACTCGTTTATTGTCATCTGCCCAATTCTGATTGGGCTGATTGCATTCTCGGAGTGGAAGCAGATGACTACGCCTGTTTATTTTGGAATGATCCTCATCGTGATTGGTATCACTATGGTTGTCATCTTCAAGAAAGAAACTGGGTAGTGCTAGTACGACAAAGCCAAGAGTACCCCCAGGCCAAGCGTCTGGGGGTATTTCAATGGATTTATTGGAGTCCTTAACGATTAAAGAAGTATGTAGAAAATTATGAAAATATGTTAAATTGTATCAACATTGGAGCGATGAATATTTCAATAGCCTTCCTTGTACAACAACCATCATGCCTACAATTAGTAAAAAAAATGCTCAGAGTATTAATACTACAAAAAAAGTTAGTAAGAAAATCAAACCAAAAACACTACAAAACAACTTACTTGAGCCATTGGATTTTGAATTACTTAATGAACGAGCTCTCTCTTTTGCTCAACATATTGAATTGCACTCAAAAGAAATAAGTGAAATTTTGCTAGATTATGAAAGCTCTGAAGTTGTAAAGGATGAAACAAACCGCACGTTGGATATCCTAAAGCATTTACATGAAAATAAGAGCTTTTTTGCGCTTCGTATAGGATCGGTAACATCTTTTCTTCCTAGAAATCAGCCACTCTATGCACTTACTTGCTTCGTTCTTGTGCCATCCTTAATGGCACAAGATGTGCATTTTAGAATTCCTCATAGCATGCGCCACTTTTTTCCAAGGTTGTTGCGCGTACTAAAAATTAATGAATTTTTTCCAAATATTATTATCTCTCGAAAGGAGAGATTACAATTTTTGCGTGAACGATCTGCATTAAAAATAGATCCAAAAACAGAAGAGAGTATGCCTGTTACAGATGCAGTGATTTTTACAGGCACATCTCTCCATGCGGAAAAATTGCGTTTGGTTTTTGATCAACGAACACTTTTCATTGCAAATGGATCTGGTCATAACCCTATTGTTATAGCCGAGGATGCAAATATTCCTGACGCAGTTGAAGCAGCACTTGATTTACAGCTCTACAATCAAGGCCAAGATTGTGCTGCACCAAATGCGATTCTTGTGCACAAACATTCCTTTAAGCCATTTATTCGGCATTTGCGTGAAGAGCTGCAAAAAGTACATGTTGGTAATTATCGTGATCAATCGTGTCGAGTTGGACCAATTAGTGAACCTGAGGACTTAAAGAGAATTCAAAATCTTCTTGTAGATAATCTCCCATGGCTTGATGAAAGCACTCCAGGAATTATTAGAACTAATGAAGTTATTGTCGAACCAACGATAATTTGTAAACCATTAAAAGAAGGAGGGAATTTTACTGAAGTTTTCTCTCCTATCATTTTTGTCCAGCAATATGATGATGATAACGAATTATCAACATACTTCGAGCATTCACATTATGCTCGCAATGCAATGTATATTTCGCTTTATGGAACAAGCAAATACGTTGAGAGCCTTATTGGTAAAACAATTGAAGGAAAAATTTTACATGATAAAGCTTCAATTCTTCATGATAAGCACTTGCATATGCCTGGAATGGAACGAGGAGTAAAGCCATATGGAGGTTTTGGTTATGCAGCATCGAGTATCAGTATTAATGGGAAAATTATTCCAAAGCCAACTTTGCCGCAAAGAGATATTTATGAACAACTTGTTAAGCCAATTATTGCATCTAAAAGTGCAGAAAAAAGAAGGGAGGCTTTGTCTAGAATGAAGAAATTACAGATAAAGGATGTACGAAAACTTTTGGGACTAAAAACAGTTGAATCAACTGAAGTCACAAAAAATAATTTTTCTGGTAAAAGCTATGTTGATGCCCTTGATATTATTGCAAGTGATGCGCAGAGATATATTGAATTTGTACCTGAACGTACATTTCACCTTCTAAATGAAGTAAATATTGAGCATGTAGCTGTAATGGAGCCTCGTCATATTCATCAAATACGTGCATTGCGTAAGTATATAAATCAACATAAATCCTTTGATAAGTCTGATTTTATGCATTTCTTATATGGAGTTGCAAAAAAGTTAGATGCAACGGATAAGGAAAACAAAGAGGCTCAATTAGCATTCTTTAAAAATATTTATCAACTATTGCTTGGAAAAGATTCTGGGCCACGACTCACTCATTTCCTTATTGATGCAGATCGACGAATTCTCCTTGCGCTTTTAGATGTCTAAAAACTCATTAAATCAACCAATGGAACTCAAATTCTTGAGGCAAATACAAATGGAATCTTTGCAAAAATATAGCTTTTCTGATATAATTTAAAGAAATGGAAAATGATCTTAAATCTAAGGGGCCCGCTAGCCTGACATGGATTGGGGGGCTAATTGTGCTTATCGCAATTGGTGTAACCACTGCTGTTTCTTGGCTATTGTATGAACACACTGTGAATTTATTGACGGATAACTTAAGACAGAGATTGCTATCTATTGCAGTTACTCAAGCAGCAAATATTGATGATAAAGATATTAGAGAGTTACAAGTCGAAGCTGACTGGCAAAAACCTGAATGGGCAAGAGTTGTAACAAAGCTAAAAAAGGCAAAGAGCCAGAACTCAAACATTGTCTTCATGTATATTTTCCGCAAAAAGGCGAGTGACCCTACCCAAATGGAATTCGTTGCAGATGCTGAATCAATCAACCCATATGTAAATTTAGATGAAGATCCTACAAACGATGTAGACGCAAATGGCGATGGTATTGTGGAGCCGGATGGAGCAGATAACTTACAATGGCCAGGGCAAGACTATCCTGAGCCACCTGAGGAAACATTTGAAGCATATAACGGCCCACTTACAAATCGAGAACTATATGAGGATGCATATGGGCAAGTACTTACTGGTTACGCCCCAATTAAAGATGAAAGTGGAAATGTTGTGGCAGTCATTGGGACAGATATTAAAGTAAATGATTTTCTTACAGTAACACGCCAAACTCTTTATCCATTTTTAGGCTTTATCCTCTTTCTTGTTTCAGCAATTATCATCCTATCAGTAGTACTGATTAGGTTATGGAATAAACGAGTTGCTGTTTTTGCTGAACTTGATAGGCAAAAAGATGAAGTTATGAGCATCGTTGTGCATCAACTTCTTACACCTATTAATGCAGTGAAATGGACAATTGAGCTACTCAATTCTGGGGATAGCGATTTGAAAGAAAGTATTCACATTATTGAAGACCAAGCAAAAAAATTGGAAAACCTAGCTACAGCAATTCTTGAGGCAACACGTATTCAACTTGGTAGAGTGCCAATTGCTTTTGCGCCATTAGATCTTAATACTTTCTTTGCTGGAATTCTTGATACAGCAACTCTGCAAGCAAAAGAGAAAAAGGTGAAGTTTACTCCCTCTATTCCAAAATCACTTCCGACCGTTTTGCTTGATGCAAAATATACACAAATGACCATTGAAAACTTGCTGAGCAATGCCGTTAAATATACTCCAACAGGTGGAAAGGTGGAATTTACAGTCAAGATCCAAAAGCAAATATTATTCTGTACGATTAGCGATACTGGTGTTGGTATCCCGAAAAAAGATCACGATCAAGTGTTTGGCAAAATGTACCGTGCAAGTAATGTTGCACACTCTGAAATTAGTGGAAATGGCTTAGGACTGTATGCTGCAAAAGGTGCTATAGAAGCACAGGGTGGTAAAATTCGTTTTGAAAGCGAAGAAAATAAGGGCACTACTTTCTTTGTCGAAGTGCCAATAAAGCTTGCTTTATAGATAAGTAAAGAATTTTATCTGGATGCATTTTTAAGATGCCGATATTTCTAAATTCCATTAAAAAGCGATCTGTTAAATCCTAAAAATACTACTCATCCCCTTTATAAGCACATAGTATTACTCCCCCATCGCCTCATACGTCTCCTTGCTGATGAGCTCTTCTTTGTAGAGCCTCTTCAGATCTTTCTCGAAGGAGATCATGCCGATATCACCACCCGTTTGCAGAACGGATTTAAGCTCTGCCATACGGTTATCGCGGATGATATTACTAACTGCAGGCGTATTAATAAGCACTTCGCGCTGGGCAATACGACCTCCTTTGATAGCAGGTACAAGGCGCTGGGCAACAACGGCCTTGAGCGACATGCTTAACTGCGAGCGAATCTGCTGCTGCTGGTGTGGCTGGAATACGTCGATAATACGGTCCACTGTTTGTACCGCATTTGGCGTATGCAGGGTTCCAAAAATCAAATGCCCTGTTTCGGCTAGGGTTAGGGCTGCAGCAATGGTCTCTGGATCACGCATTTCACCCACCATCACGATATCGGGGTCTTGGCGAAGCACGCGCTTGAGAGCCTCTGGAAAGCCGTGAAAGTCCTGGCCCAGCTGACGCTGGCGAATGACACCTTGGCCCTGGGGGAACAGGAACTCAATTGGGTCTTCCAATGTCACTACGCTGCATGGGCGACTCTGTGTGATGTGGCGAATAATCGCCGCCATCGACGTCGACTTACCCGTACCAGTAGGACCCGTGAATAGGACTAATCCCTCCTGCTTATCGATAAACGAACTAGCTACCGCCTCTAGCTGTAAATCGGCAAGCGTGGGGATATCTGTGGGGATAATACGAGCAACGAGGCCCGGGTTTGTGCGTTCAAAATGGCAGTTTACGCGTAGGCGCACACCGCTTTTAAGGGGATACGCAATATCGATTTCGCGATCTTCCTGCAAACGTTTCCACCCTGCTTGCCCAAGAACAGCTTTTACAAAGCGCTCTGCGTCCGCCTCTGTCACATCTCCCTTAGTCTGAGGCATAAGTACACCATCGATACGAAACATGAGTGGAGAACCAACGGCGACGTGAATGTCGGACGCGCCGGATTCCACTGCTTTTCCAAAGACTGCATCGGGTGTGTTTGCCATATCAACTAAGTATAGCAAAAACACGAGATTTAGGCAATTTGTTGTATAATACGTATTGTATGGGTGTTATTGACATAAAAAAATTATATTTTTAAAAATATTAATGCTATAGCCCAAATACGTGCATTCTACGAAGAATCGAGAACGGCAAGGTGATACATCCTTCCTAATTAGTCTTCTCCATCATCATTTTGCCATGCATCAGCATCGCTGCCGTTTCCCGATTTCCATTCATCCCCTGTCCGACTTTCATTCCATTCACCTTCACTAGCAGAATCTGCCCATTCTGGACGATTGGGATCTTTTCCACTCAACCTATCGGTCATTTGTCTCATGGCATCGATCATCGCATTAGGGTCTCGTGGATCAATACCATCCAACATACGTCGAAACTCTCCCCCCATCGTATCTTCGTTGGGTACACGTAATTTAGACGCGTGATGACGGATGTTCCGTGTAATTTTTTCCATTTCCCTTGGAGATGTTGCGTATTCCTGGGGCACATCTTTCATCATCAAAGGCGCAATGCGCGGGAACTTTCCTGGAGTTCTAGAACCAGATGCAACCATGATGATGTGATCCACCAGCCATGAAACCGCAGACCTAAAGGCTTCATTTGGTGTTTTCTTAGAAAAGTCTGGCGCTTTGATATCAATTTTTACCGGTCGCTCACCAAACAGCAAGAGAGCTGGATCTTTTGGATATGCCTCAGAGTCATCATCTGCTGCAATAATCTGAGGCTCTGGAGAGGGTGGAAGTGCTGCTTCTTCTAGCTCTGCATCAACTGGTGCAGGAGGTAATGAGGCATCGTGCAACACCGTATCTGTCACAACAGGCACAGATGGTGGCTCACTCTGCGTAGGGGGTAAATCCACAGGAGCATCGATATGTGCTGCGGTCTCGATAGGTGAAGCATTTTGTGATGTCGGTGCTCGTTCTGCCTGATCATCTGTATAGACTTGAACTTCAATAGTTGCTGGCTTGGTTGTGAGTGCCTTATTAATAATTGCTGCCTGCTCTGCAGCGCTTCCCCCAGCTGCGCTATCGCTAATAGCTGATTCAGGAGCTACTTGATCGATGAACCCTGCTGCACTTTCTTGAAATTCTCGATTTTTGTCTCCGTGATGATCAAAATCAAACCTGCTGGCTTCTCTACGCATTTCAGAATCCTCTGCCTCTGTAGTGGTGTAGTACCCCTGGATCATCTCACGCATTTCATCGTCTTCTTCTAATACTTGGCGAAGTGCTCTCTCCGTTTCACGAAGAATATATGCGCCAATAAATGCACCATCGAATCCCCCTTCCTCTTTGGCATATGGAAGTGTTGCTACGAGGTCTGCAGCGTGGCCACCTGCTTGGTGAATAATCGTCAGATAATCGTTAATTCGCACCTGCACTGCAGAGCAGTACGTCGATACGACATTGTCTTCAAACGCCTCATTCACAACATACTCCGCCATATATCGTAAGCCTTTAAAATTGACCGGGACTGTATTCATCGCGGGCAGAATACTCAAAAAACATGACAATGCAATATTAAGTGCATTTGTCTAAGGTTAAGAAATTAAGCTCTAAATTAAATCTCCGATGCCTTTTGGGCGAATGCAGACATCGACTTAAAGAGCTTATCAGCACCGTCTTCATCGAGGCCGCGCTCCCCTGCCTCGCCGACAACAGCCTCGAGGATATCCTCTAGCTGGCGCTTATCGCCTTCGTCTTCTTCCTCATCCTGGCCAGAGATTTCGGCATAGACAGCTGCCAACTCCTCGAGACGATCGAGGATTTCGAGATAGATCTTTTCCGCATGTGCATGAGGGTCTTTGGCCATAAAAGAAGAAAGGGAGAAAACCAGCAGAACACGCTGGCGTGCCGCGTATCTTTGCGTATTACACAGGGATTGCAATTGACTGAACGGAAAAATGGTCTTTTTTATTGTATAGATGCCGGAAACTGTCGTTTAAACCACAAATAAACCTCTTCAGAGGGCCAAAAAAGAATGTAACACGCGATCAAGGGAATAAACCACCAGATGCTCATGAGCGCCGCGATACCAATATGGAAGCTTGCCCCTAGGAACACAGCCAAGATTCGCCAGTCACGCAGCCACAGCATGCAGGGCAAGAAAAACTCTCCAATCTTAATGCCCAGTACCGCTATGGAGTAGAACCCAAATGGTAGGTTTTGTTCTACGACCCATCGACCAAGCGGGGTTGCCCAGCGGTTAATAATCGAATGACTGAGCGCTGCGCCATCCTGCCAATCGGGCAGCCATGTCTTTTGAAGCCCTACACCTAGGTATGTGATGGTCAGCTGAATCATCAGCACTCGCTGCGCAAACACACATACATTCTCCCATGCAAAAATAGACCCATGCGTGCGTAGCATCCGTAGGGAAAATGTTTTATCCGCGCCGCTAAACAGGAATAAAAACTGCAGGACAAAATAGATGCGATGATAGGACGATGGAAATTCAAAGAACGACACTTGCCAGTAGTAGAGATTAAGAAGCAAGAGAGTAACAAGAGAAATCCGCATCCCAAAGCCACAAAGAAGGCCTATACATGCAAGCAGATACACAAGAGCAATGACATGAGCGATTGCAGGCGATGGTGGGTCGAGTAATGGACGCAGTGACTCTGGGAGAAAATGCGACCATGCAGAAAATGTAAATCCATCGAACGAAAACATAGCCGTAATATGTGGCACGTACGTTGCAGCTTCGATGAGCAGGTACAGCGCAAACGCGATACGGAGGATGGCGACGGCATGGGGTGGGGCCATGCGGAACCAGAAGGTATCCCAATGAGTGGTAAATTTAGTCTTCATACAAAAGCGTTCGAGTCGTAAATGCAGGAAGATACGATGCATAAAACCCACCTGTCATCGCAGGCCATTTATCCCAACTTAAACGCAGATGTGCACAGGTAGTTCCCTGTTCTTCTAAGGTTTCACGAAGAGCGTGTGCATACATTAAACGACGTTCTTGATAATCCGATTTACTATGTGGGTACATCGAAAAAAGCTCACGTGCATTTCGTTCACCAAACATCTGGGGATAGAACGGTGCGAGATCTATGTGCTGCCATACACCATCTACATTGAAACACTCTGCAAAAATCTGCCCATGCTGACCAATGGGCGCTTGGTAAGGCGCAATCATGCCATAGACGAAATCTACAACCGGACGCGGATGAAAAAAGATCGGCTGACGTAGCACGGTATACAGAAACGCAAGAACAACAATTGGCAGGTAAATGGCCAAAAAAAAGTTCCCGGCAATACGCGAAATGCGCATAGCCAAAGTGTATCCGTATTCCACAATTACTGCATGCCTCGACGTAGCCTGGGTAGGCGAAGGCGGGTATTCTAGGAGTAATGGACCGACCTGCCGCCCTCGAACGAATTACGAAGCTGAAAGCCGAAATCTGGCGGCTGAATAAGGCATATTTTATAGAAGATACAAGCGATGTATCGGAAGATGTACGCGATGCACTCAAGCAGGAGTTGATTAAGCTCGAAAAAGAATACCCCGACTTGGTTACGCCAGACTCGCCTACACAACGTGTCGGAGCACCACTGGATGGGAGGCTCCCGAAAGTAAAACACCTAACACCGAAGGAATCGTTGCAAGATGCATTTTCACTTGAGGAAGTAACAGACTGGATTGAGCAGATGCGACGAAGTCTTGGTGATGAAAAACGTGAGTTTGATATTACGTGTGAATTAAAAATTGATGGCCTCAATATTTCCCTCATCTACGAACGGGTATCGGAAAACGGAAATCGGAAAACGGAAATCGAAAAACGGGTAACGGACTACCGTCTGACATGCGCCGTGACACGCGGGAATGGAGTAGAAGGAGAAGATGTCACCCACACCGTACGTACGATCGAAACACTTCCCCTGAGTTTGCACCTGGAGAGAGCCGACGGACCAGACGTGATTGAAGTAGGGGGTGAGGTGTACATGCCTAAAGAGAGTTTAGAAAAATTGAACAAAAATGTAGAACAGGAAGAACGTTTTGCTAATGCCAGAAACGCGGCTGCAGGGTCTGTAAGACAACTCGACCCAAAGATCGCTGCGAGCAGAGATCTACGTATGTTTTGTTATCAGATGGGCAGCGTTGCAGCGGACGCATTGGACTTACCATCACAGAGTGCGATCTTGAAATTTTTTGCAGATAATGGAATCCCCGTCGCACCAAGTTGGACAGTTGTGCAGAGTGTGAATGCAATCCAAAAATTATATGAGGAGATTGGAAAGAAACGTGAAAAACTTCCGTTTGATATTGATGGTGTTGTACTGAAGGTAGATGACCGCCGCACGCAACGCGATTTAGGCTCCACTGCCAAAGCGCCACGCTGGGCACGTGCCTATAAATTCCCCGCAGAAGAAAAAACTGCGCAGGTACGAGAAATTCATTTGCAGGTAGGACGAACAGGGGCAATTACTCCTGTCGCAATTTTAACTCCCACCCAGATAGCAGGAACAACCGTAACGCGTGCAACGCTCCATAATGCAGATGAAATCGAACGACTGGGCCTCTGTATTGGCGATACGGTGATTATTCGTAAAGCAGGCGACATTATCCCCGAAGTATTGCAGGTACTCGAAAACCTACGTCCAGAAGGGGCAAAGCCCTACAGCTACCCAGACCACTGTCCACAGTGTGGAGAAACTCTGGAGCGGCCAGAGGGCGAAGTAGCGACCTACTGCATGAACAGTGATTGTCCGGGTAGGAAGCAAGAAAGCATCGAACACTTAACATCACGTTATGCTTTTAATATTGAAGGGCTCGGGAAAGAAACAGTGCAGGAGCTCTTAGACAAAAGTGTGATTGCTGACAGCGCTGATATTTTCTTTTTAACAGCCGACGACTTACTGAGTCTTCCATTGTTTAAAGAAAAGAAGACCGAGAATTTGCTGCAGTCGATTGCAAAAGCCAGACGTGTTCCCCTTGAGCGTTTTTTATTTGGCCTCGGTATCCGTCACATTGGACGAGAAACTGCAGAAGTACTCGCGAAGTCACTCCCCTGGCCCGTGAGTGATGTAGAGGTACAAGAAGTTGAAACTACCCTGCAGCCAACATTGTTTGGCGTACAAGAGACTGTGCGACTACAAGCAATTACCGTGAAAGACGTTGAGCAGACTTTGAGTAAGCAAACTATTGAAAGCCTGAGCGGGATTGATGGAGTAGGTGTCGTTGTTGCAGAATCGATGGTGGAATGGATGTCTCACCCGGAGCATAGAACTCTCCTCCATAAATTTGCTGATGGAGGTGTTGTCTGTTTGCTCCCACAACGAAGTGCACTTGAGCAGATTTTTGAAGGACAGACGTTTGTCCTTACGGGAACTCTCCCCTCTTTAAGCCGAGACGAAGCGAAAGATATGATTAAAGCACGAGGTGGCAAAGTAAGTGGATCCGTCAGCAAAAAAACTGATTACGTACTGGCAGGGGAAGATGCGGGCAGTAAATTTGATGATGCGACGAAGCTGGGTGTTACAATTATTGACGAAGAGAAATTCAAGGGGATGATAGGGGCATGAACACTCCTCCACCTTCCGACATTTCCGCACCGATGTACCCTGGGTTATCACCACATCTCCCTCCGTTTCCAGGCTATACCCCACTTGCAGGGCTGCCTGCATTTTCCATGAACCCATTTCCCGTCCCTGGATACCCACTATACGTTCCATCGGCAGAAGGAGGGATGCCTACATTGCCACCGATGATGCCGATGACACCGGATGTCATCACACAGATGCAACGCGGTGCACTTACACCAACGACGCCGGAGTGGGAGAAACACTTGGCAGAATTGCCGCCAGAACTTCAATCAATCTTATTTGCAGCATTCTCTGCAGTCATCCAAACAATCGGCCCTGATGCTGCAGAGACAATGCTCCCGGAATTTATGTGGCAAGTATGGTCGTCACGCCATGCGAATTACACAAACTTGATGCATATGCGGATGCAAACAGGCGCGAACACCGAGGAAACAGTGGAGCAAGAACTTTCGCGCAATGTGGATGAAGTAGTTACAGCTATGCACGAAGGACTGAGGCAGTATTACGAAGTAAGGCATGACCCTCCTACAGCAGAGACAACTGCATAAAAAAACGCCGCAGACCAATGTCTGCAGGCGTTAGATGTGTCCATGTCGACTAATCTGCGATCAGTCGTCTGTCATCTGGTCGACCTCTGTGAAGCCTGCGACGACTTCCTTGAAGTCTTCCATTTTTCCCAGCGACACTTCGACGAGCTGGCGCTGAGTGTCGACGAGAATGATGCCGTAGGACTTTGTTCGCTGTTCCTTGGCAAGATCGCGATACACTTGCGCCGCTTCGAAGGTCAGAAAGTCACTACTCATCACATTGGGCTTCTCCCTGCCATAATTCACATACACTTTAAAGCGTTCAGCGGACATCGAAGCCTCCTTTCAGGAGTTGAGAGAATGATCGTTCATTGGACTTTACTATTATAAAATTAATTTTATTTATAGCAAGTATCCTGCGAATGCTCACTTAATAGTCCTCCGGCATCGGTTTACCGGCCAAAACCGCAATCTGCTTACCATGATCGAACTGAGTAAGAATGGTTGCTTCCAGATCTTCCCGGATTACCTGACGATCTTGGCGTGCTTCTTCGAATCTTCTGTCTACACTTTGTTCCAGCCGATCAATTCTCTGATGAACTGACGAAAAACCATGCGTCATATCATTTCGCAGGGCTTGTATATGCTCCAAGAGCATCCGATTGGTAATGAGTCCGTCATCTGTCATGGGGAATGACTATAGACCCCATAGTAAAAAATTCAACGGCCACGCGCTTTCGTGCGCTAGTGCATTGATGCAAATAGTGTAAATAGTGATGGTGCCGTGGAGAGGACTTGAACCTCCACAGGATTGCTCCCACACGCCCCTCAAGCGTGCGCGTCTGCCATTTCGCCACCACGGCAATGGGGCTTAGGAAAGAACAAGAGGGACCAGAGTGTAGCAGGCAGCTCCTATTGGTCAAAGAGACCTAATTGGGTTCTGTAATGGTATCAGCAAAGACTTCGTGATCCCGAGAATCGAGGTCTAAAGGCAATAGATCTCGCATTTCATTGCGGCTATCAACATGGAGTATCAATTGCTGCTCCTCCCTAGACAGAGACCCACCCCCAATTTCCTTAATATAGGCAGTTAAAGCCTTGGAATTAACAGGGAAACCAGCAATTTTAGCCATAGCATCCATTTGCCTGTCTGTCAGGGTAGCTGCGTGTTCTAGGTATGTAAGCAACTTTAAGGCCTTTTCTAGTGAAAGTCGCTTATCCCGCAACTGCTGAAGAATGCGCTCATCTTCATTTACAATAAACACACGCTTCATACTGCCCGTTAAGGATGAATGAAGTGCCTGAAGCCGCGAAGAGCCATTTGATTCGCCATTCGTAGCACCATTATCAACTCCTACCGAGTCGAGGTCATCTTGCCCCGCGCTGTCATCCTGCTCCTCTCCTCCCTCTAGGAGGACATCGTCTTCTGTAACCTTGATTCTTGCGCCATTTGAAGAACTTTTTTTAGGCATATGAATGATTTCTAGAAAAAGGAAGGTTCGCAAAATACTATTCAATTCCACGATGTCAATCATTCCCCACTCTTCCTTGTTATTTCTTTGTGATCTTCTTTACGGGCTTTCCTTCAAACAAAGCCGTGAATTCCTCAACGGACATCGTTTCCTGTTCTAAGAGAACAGCAGCCAATTCCTTCAGCTTCTTTTCGTACTTTTTGAGGATATCAAACGCACGCTTGTACTGTTCGTTAATCACCTTACGAGCAAATTCGTCGATCTTCTTTGCGGTCTCTTCGGAATAGTTGCGATTACTGCCAAGGTCTACACCAAGAGCTCCAGACCCCTGCTTCTCGCCATAGGCAACAAGGCCGAGGCTATCATCCATGCCGTAACGCATCGCCATGTTACGAGCGATCTGTGATGCACGTTCAATGTCGTTGCTCGCACCCGTTGTGACATCATTAAAGATAAGAGACTCCGCCGCACGTCCACCAAGGAGTCCACAGATTTCATCGAGGAACTTCTGTCGACCAGTAGTGTAACGATCTTCATCGGGCAAGAACCACGTAATACCGAGTGCAGAACCGCGGGATACAATGCTGATTTTGTGGAGCTTATCAGACTCGGTGCAGAGGTGGCCGACGATTGCATGACCAAGCTCGTGGTATGCAGTGAGTTCTTTCTCGCGCTCGTTCAGTTTGCGTGATCGCTTTTCGGGACCAACAGTAATTTTTTCTACCGCATCGATAATATCTTTCTGCATCACCGATTGATGGCTTCTCTTAGCGGCAAAAATGGCAGCCTCATTCATGATGTTTTCGAGGTCTGCACCGGTAAGACCAACTGTCTGCTTTGCAACCTCTGCCAGGTTCACATCTTTCCCGACTTTCTTATTACGGCCGTGTACCGCAAGAATCTGTTCGCGAGCTGCAAGGTCTGGGCGATCGAGGAATACTTGGCGATCGAAACGTCCAGGGCGAAGGAGTGCTACATCGAGAACATCTGGTCGGTTGGTGGCAGCCATCACAATAATATTTGTGTCCTGTTCGAACCCGTCCATTTCGGTAAGAATCTGGTTAAGTGTCTGCTCGCGTTCGTCGTGTCCCCCACCAAAACCAGCACCACCACGCTGGCGACCAACTGCATCAATTTCATCGATGAAGATAATGCATGGGGCATTGCGCTTTGCGCGTAGGAACAAATCGCGGACACGAGATGCACCAACACCCACGAACATTTCCACGAATTCAGAGCCAGCAATGGAGAAGAAAGGAACACCTGCTTCACCCGCAACTGCACGAGCAAGCAGGGTTTTACCTGTCCCCGGAGGGCCTACAAGGAGTACACCCTTAGGGATTTTGGCTCCAATATCGGTGTATTTTTTGGGGTGTTTTAGGAAGTCGACCACTTCGACAAGTTCTTCTTTCGATTCCTCTGCACCTGCAACATCTTTAAAGCGTGTGCGAACTTGCTTTGCATCAGTGACACGAGCGCGCGACTTACCAAAGGACATTGCGGTGTTCTGGCTACGAGCAATACCACGGAATAACCATACAATTCCGCTAAGGACGAGGATAAAGAAGAGTAGATCGGGTAACGCAGAGAAGAATAAGTTTACCGCTTCGCGGTTTTCTACCTGCACAATCGTCGGGTTTTTGGGGTCATTGAGACCAAGCTGACTAACTGTATCGAGCGTCTCTTTATAGGATTGCACCACTGCACCCGTTGCACTGATGGCAAACACTTTATTGTCACGAATCAGAATCTTCTCAAACTTCTTAGCTTCGTACCCCTGCACTACCTGGCTCAGTGGAACTTCGCGTGCATTCTGGTATTGCTCTTCGTTCGCACGCTGTGGCGCAGTGAGGTAATAGAACGAAAGCGACAAAAGACTCACAAACAGTAGTAAGCTGATGAGCCATTGCTGGCGACTCCCCGGCGGGCGGCGTGAAGGCATTGCTATAAAGGAAGAATAACAGCTGCGTCGCTTCTTTGCTACTGAGCTTCGACAAATTTAACGCAGTTTTTCTGTAATCTATCGCACGAACCCTGCAGCCTCGGCAGCTGCTTCACTTGGAAAATAGACACGATTGGCAGGACTGAGGTTGCCCGCTGAAGCTGATGTGACCGCGTAATACTTTTTGCCCTTTTTGGATGCGACAAACTTCATACCTGGTGGAATATGAATTTCGATGATGTTTGTGAGGAGTTTTGTATCACCGATCGCAAATGACCCACTGCCATCAACGAGTACTAGATGCGACCCTGCGAAGAGCCGCACTCCGCCACTAAGCATTCCCTCGAGTTTTCCATTACGAATGCCATTGATGGTTACAACTGGTACAGACAGAGCGCCCGTATAGGTAGCTACTCGAGGAACCGAAGACCCGCGAGTCCATGCAGCAATCGTATTGCCAGTGCAGTATCCTGTAATGCAGGAAAGAATGAGGCCAGTAATCAAAAAACGGTACACGTTGTATCGTGTACCGCTTTCTATTACGTGTCTGCTTTAGCGAACTAGTTCGCTGGTGCTTGTGCTGCACCGTCACCTGCTGCAGCTGCTGGTTCTTCGATCTGCACTGGGACAACATCCAAGATAATGTTTTCCTCTTCGCGGTACAAAATAGCGCGAGTTGGAGTAACAATCAGGTAGTCGCCGTTCTCAGCCTTGTTATAGAAAGGGTTCTGTGCGCGGAGCTTTTCTACATCGACGATTGTTGCGACAGTCGGTTCAACTGATACGTCGATATTCATCAGTTTCTGAACTTTCTGAACAACCTGCTTCGCCTTTTCCTGGTTTTCCTGGTTGTTACCCTGGAGCTGCTCAAGACGAACAGTAAGGTTTTTCAGTTCTGTTTGTGCCTTGCGACGCTGTGTGTCGACAACGACAACAAGGACGACGAGGGCGATAAGGAGAATCGGGAAGAGAGTCTTTGCTTTCATGGGAGGGTGGGACAAAAGATAGAACAAGTTCGGTGTTCAGAGTACGAAACATCTGTGGCTATCGCAATGATATATAGTGATAGAACAAAGAATCTCGCAAGCTGATGTACGCGTACGAGCTTGTTAGCTGGTCAGCTAGGTAGCTTCTCAGCTTCTTGGAACATTTACTGTG
>CAYSPY010000002.1:0-221303 GCA_964433325.1 uncultured Candidatus Peribacteria bacterium
ACGGCTGGTGGGGGCCTGCGGAGGAGCGGCTTGGCGGCGGTGGGTTTTTCTTTGTAACTTTCTTTTGTGCGGCAGACAAAAGAAAGTGAGTTACTTGTGCGAGGTCTAAAACACCCTTAAAAGCAGCTATACACCGCAATAGTGTTAGATTCATTTGACAACAAATGCAAAGCGGGTATACTTTGTCCACAACAGCGTCCTTTGTTCAAGTCAAACGGTCCGACAGCCCCTCACCGGTCAGTCTCCGAGAAACTCAAGAGAAGGTACCTGTTAATTACTTTCTTTCTTTTCTCTTATATGGCTGATCAGGAGATCACCTGCCGCGACTGCGGCGCAGTATTCACCTTCACGGATGGTGAACAGGAGTTCTACGCAAGTAAGAACCTGTCCGCCCCCCAGCGCTGCAAGGCGTGCCGCGACAATCGCAAGAACGATCGCGCTAACGCTCCTCGCGAGATGCACCAGGCCGTTTGTGCCCAGTGCGGACAGCAGTGCGAAGTCCCATTCAAGCCCCGTCCTGTAGAGGAAGGTGGCCGACCGGTGCTCTGCAAAGCTTGCTTTATGGCTAGCCGCAGCTAAGGACGTACTAACCTACGTTTACAGAAAGACGCCCCAGCAATGGGGCGTTTTTTGTTGTTGAGTTTGGGAAAAGGTCGTTACAATCTTGCCCATGAAGCGTGCTCCGAAAAAACAGAATCTCTTCCGGTTCCTGCAGTCAAAATACTTCTGGATCCCTTTTATTGTCACGCTCGTGGTAGCTGCCCTATTTTTCGCATGGGAATTGGGTGTATTCATTCAGTACCTGCCCTCATTCCCCCGCCCTTCCGTTCTTCCGTCTGAGTTTGCATTTACTACAATCTTAAGCGCTCTTTTAGCATTCGATATTGGGTTAGCTGTATGGCATAGCAGGTTTGGTAGTTGTCCGCGTGGCGTAAAACGTGTCAGTGGCTTTGCGACAGTATTAGGCGCAGTCACGCTCATTTGCCCCCTGTGTATTTTACTTCCGACATCGCTGATTGGTGTTGGGACGATCTTATCCCTGATGTCCGTGCACATGCCTGCCCTACGCATTGTGTCGATCGGCCTACTGTTTGTAACAGCGATCATGCTGTGGCCGTCTTCTAAGAGATGAAACGCTTTATTGAGCTCGATCTACTACGGACACTCGCCTTTGTCCTCATGGTGATATACCACACAGGGTATGACCTAGCACATTTTTATAGTTGGGACATCGACGTTTTTCATGGTGAATGGAAAGCGTTACAGCTCGTCATCGCATCCCTCTTTCTATTTCTTGTGGGTGTCTCTTCGTATGTATCGGGGAATCGGCATATCTGGAAACGATTGGTACGCATTGGAGGGGCGGCTCTTCTTGTTTCCATCGTGACTTACGCGATAGATGCTGAGACCTACGTTCGCTTCGGCATTCTGCATCTCATAGCCGTATCTGCACTCATTCTCCCATTACTCGCACCACTACGGGCATGGCTGATTATCCCGGGGGTACTTCTTCTCTGTCTCCATCCTTTTATCTCCAGCATTGATGTACCTATTCCCATCCTGCTCCCCTTCGGCATCCATGCAGATACCCTTCGCACAGTCGATTACTACCCGCTTGTTCCATGGTTTGGGGTTGTACTGATTGGATATGGAGTTGGATGTTTGGTGTATGCGCAAAAGCTTCGAGAAACAATACGAGATACTCGTAGCTCGCAGCTTCTTGTCCTCGCGGCTTCGCCAGGTCGTCATTCGCTTCTGCTCTATCTGATTCATCAACCGATCATTATCGCGGTACTGTGGATACTTCTCGGACCTCCGCAATTTTGATGTACAGACGCGCGATTCGCGCGTCTCTATCACAACCTACTTCGCTGGGACTATGTGAATCGGCTGCACAATATGCGCTGGCTTTCCATCCTTAAGCCACTCATCGATGGACATAAAACAATCGTCATACATGGTGCGCACACTGTCATCGGCATAGAAAGCAATGTGAGGAGTTGTTACTACCTTTGGGTGATGCACAAGACGCGTATCCTCTTTCACGTTTGCCTCGTGCTCTAACACATCTAAAAGAGCAGCACGAATTTTTCCACTATCAAGCGCTTGTAGCAGTGCATCTGTATCGACAAGCGACCCGCGTGCCGTATTCACCAGAACCACTCCGTCTTTCATCTGTGCAATCGTCTCCGCATTAATCATATGTTTAGTAGCAGGCAAGGACGGTGCGTGCAGTGTGATAATGTCACTTTCGGCAAGAAGTTGCGGTAATTCGACGTATTCAAGCCCAAACTCCTCACATAGTTCCAGTACCTTAAATACATCATACGCAATGATCTTCATACCAAACCCATGAGCAATCTTCACTACTTTTCGACCGATTTTCCCTGTTCCTACAATACCTAACGTCTTTCCTTGTAATGCCATCCCGCGAAGGCCGTGATAGTCGAATCGCCCTTCTTTCACGCGTCTGTGACCTTCAGTGATATGACGCAATGTGCCCAACAACAACGCAAATACATGCTCGGCAATGACGTGTGACCCATAATCCGGCACGTTACAAACTGTAATACCGTGCTCTGCACAATAATTAATATCAATGTGGTCGTAACCCACAGAGCGAGTGCACAGCAGTTTTAGATCGGGAAGTTTTTCTAAGACAGATGCAGGGAATGGCGTATTAATGAACGTTGAAACAATTGTCGCGCCGCTACAGGCAGCCATCAGTTCGGTATCCCGAATTTCTGCGGGGTGGAACGTTGCCTGAGGAAATTTTGCCGATACTTTCTGCTGATCTTCGCTGTCGACGCCGATGAATACGATAGAAGGAGAATGCATGCGCGGAGCATACCAGAGAGACCGACAGACGGAGGTAGATGTACACAAGATTTATGCAACACTTCAAGCTGTAAAGCACTGCCACAGGCAACCACCCATCCCTATACTGCCCCCGTCGGTCTTCGTTCTGTATTCACAGAACGATGCCCAGAGTAAACATGTCCTTCAATGTTCGCACACTTAAAGAGTCGGCTAAGCCAAAAAAGACTGCTCGTACGGGGGTTGGTCTTAGCACCGTACTGCGATGGGTTGCACTTGCGAGCGGCCCCCTGCTGCAAGTGGGGCACTTGTGGCACGAAAAAGCAGAGGAACGTAAGCGAGCTGAGCGACGTATCAACCTGTTCAAGCGCATCATTGTGATTCTTGTCGCTATCCTTTGCTCGTTCTTACTGTTTGCAGGGACAGCAAAAGCTTTGTTATCTCTTAAGGTATTAAGCCTACAGAGCTTCGCACACATTGCGGGCTCAGATTTGCCAACAGATGCATACGGCCACACTAATATCTTGCTACTAGGACAGGGTGATGCGGATCATGAGGGGGTAGATTTAACGGATACCGTGATGATTGCATCGCTGGACCCTACAAAAACGAAGAGTGCAGTGCTGATGTCCCTGCCACGCGATCTGTATTTCTTGGAGACACAGAACATGGGTGACGACCGCCTCAATAGCCTCTATCGCAATTATAAAATTAAGCTGAAGCGGGCAGGTAAAACAGATGCAGAGGCATCAATGCTTTCCATGCGCGAACTAGCAGATGAAATTGGGCGAGCACTGGGAATGGAAATCCACCACATCGTGAAGGTCGACTTTATTGGTTTCGTACAGGCAGTAGATGCAATTGAGGGTGTTGATATTGAGGTCCCTTCGGACTTAGTAGACCCCGAATATCCAGGCCCAAATTACACCTACGAAACATTCAGCATTGCAGCTGGTCCACAGCACTTGGATGGCGAGACGGCCCTTAAGTACGCACGCAGTCGTCATTCCACCAGCGACTTTAGCAGGTCTGCCAGGCAGCAGCAGATTCTGCGAGCAATTGCCGATAAGGTCCAGACACAAGGCATCCTCACGAAGCCCGGACAGATTCTGGACCTGCTTGAGATTATGAACGAGCACGTCCTTACCACGCTGCAAACACGAGACATGGTGAGCCTTGCGGCACTGGGGAAGAACCTCGACCAATCACGCATTATCACTATGCAGATTAACTCCGAAAATGGCTTGTATGGTGCGCTCTCCGAAGCAGGCGGCTTACTGTATAACCCACCACGTGATCAGTTCGGCGGGGCCGCAGTACTACTCCCCGTGTCTATCCCCGAAATTCCCGTCACCTGGAAGCGCATTCACTTACTGGTACAAATGCTCATGCACGAGCGCACTGCGTACGTCGAAAACACGCCGATTCGCATTTGGAATACAGGGGCACTCCCCGGTAGCGCGAGAAAGTTGGGGGGTGAATTAATTCGTTTTGGCTTTAACGTAGTAGCCACAGAAAACGCCCCAGAGAGGCGCGAGCGCCCCGACACTGCGATTGTGTCTTCGGGCAGTGGCGTAACCGCTGCGCTCATTCACAGCCTGTTTGGCTACCCTATGGAAACATCGACGGAGCAGTTCCCCACCGCCACCATCTATACAAATTCTTCTGAGTCTTCTGGGTCTTCTAATTCCCCTGAATCCTTCGTTACAATTGAACTGGGCGAGGACTTTGAGTACGCCCCCCTGACAGGTGATTCCCCCACTCTCCCGTGACCCCCAGAGAGATCATTGCTAGCGCTTGGGCAATTACCGTCCGTGAGCCGCAACTGCGACGCTGGGCCTTTACATCGTCACTGCTCGAAACTCTCCTTCGCCTCAAACTCGTTGGTTACCAACTCTACTTTGCGTACGAGTATTTTTTACATGGGGGGGAGGTTGGGTTTTTCGATGCTGAGGTCTGGCTCTATAACACGCTGCCACTCTGGGCATTTCTGATCATCATCATTACGTTCATTTTGATGGTGGTCGTCGAATTCTTTATGCCGCACGTCTGCACGGGCGCCATTATCGGGCTTGCAGCCAAGTCCTACCGCAAAGAAGAGGTGAAGGGAGGTTTGGTACTCGGGCTCTATAACTTCTTTTCGATCTTCGCCATCCACGAGTTTTTGACGCTCGGTAGTGTCTCCACCATCGTCACCGCACTCTCATTGATCATTCGCTATATCCCAGGAGCCATGGGCACGCTCGCCATCAGTATGACGCTGATTTTGTTTGCCTGCTCGCTCATTCTTCGCTTCTTCTTCAGCTTTGCCGAAGAGGCCGTGGTAACACAAAAAATGGGCATATTTGCGGCCATTGCACGTAGCTACAAGTTGATCATCAGCCACCTCAGTCACATTGTCTTCTTGCTGATCTTGCTGTTCGTGATTTCACTGCGCATCGTCGTAAACGCCATCATGGTCGTGTTGATTCCTGGCATTATCGTGGGGCTTGGCTTACTGCTTGCAACGATCCTCCCCGAAGTAATTTCGTACAGTATCGCAGGGCTTGTGGGCATCGCACTGGTTGTCGCAGCTAGCTATATGTTCGCCTATATTCATGCATTTAAGATCACCGTGTGGACCATCACCTACTTGGAATTGATCAAACACAAAGACCTAGATGTCATCTTGGATGGGGACTCGATTTAACCAGAACCCGAAGTAGGCAAACACACAACTGCTTCCAGTTGACCGTGGACATTCGTACACCTAGTATGGTGGACGTTCGCCTACCCCTATGACTACAACCCTCACCCCTCACCAGCGCACGACGCTCAACTATATTCGCGAGTTCCAGCGTAAACGTGGCTACAGTCCATCGCTTTCCGACCTTGCTGTTGCCTTTGGGGTAAAGAGCAAGAACGCGGTAGCCAAGGTAGTGAACGCTCTTACCAAGAACGGATATTTGCAGAAAGACCCTAAGGGGCGAATCAAAATCCTTGAAGTCGCTGATGCTATTCAAAACGTCGTGAATTCCATGACACTCCCCCTCTTTGGACCTATCTCTGCAGGCTTTGCAGCCGCAGCAGAAGAACAAGCAGAAGAGTTGGTAAAACTCGATGATTACCTTGTACGAGACCGCAGCAACACCTTCTTACTACGTGTAAAAGGTGACAGCATGATTAACGCAGGTATCCACGAAGGAGACCTGGTGATTGTGGAGCGAGGGGTAGAGCCACGCGTGCTCGATATCGTGGTAGGAGTACTCGATGGAGAGTTCACTCTCAAGCGTCTTAAGCGCGATAAGGGAAAGTATTACCTACAAGCCGAGAACGACGCCTACCCAGACCTCCACGCAATGGATGAACTAAAAGTAGCAGGTGTGGTACGGGGTGTGATGCGTAAGTACTAAGAGGATTTTTACATCGGATTTATTCCCCTGTTTTTCTATGCTCGCGCATATCGATGCAGACTCTTTCTTTGCGTCCGTCTTGCAACGCAAACACCCCCACCTTCGTGGGAAACCGCTGCTAGCCCTTGGCATGGGTGGTGGCTGTGTCATCGCCGCTAGCTACGAGGCAAAGGCTTGTGGGGTCAAGACGGGCATGCCGCTGAAAGAAGCTCTCACGCTGTGTCCAAAAGCCTTGCAGATGCCTGCAGACTTCGCCGAGACAACACTGGCTTCACACCAGATCGAAGCGATCATCCAAAGTCATTGCCCCATTATTGAGCAGTACTCTATTGATGAATGGTTCTTAGACCTTAAAACCTGCGTCGGTGGAGTCCCATTTGATCTCCTGCTGTGGGCGAAAGATATCCAGAAAGAAATCCTGACCATGACAGACTTAAGCGTCTCTATTGGTGTTGCACCAACACGCATCCTCGCAAAAATGGCAGGTGAGGAGAAAAAACCAGCAGGGTGTACGGTCATCGAAAAGCACGAGATCGAACCTTTCCTAGGGCGCAGACCAGTGATGGCAATCCCCGGCATTGGACGCAAGCGTGGTGCGCATGCACAAAGCAAAAAATGGACCACTGCCTGGGACTTTGCGATTGCCGATAACGCTGTGGTGCAGAAGCTTTTTGGCAAAGGTGGGCTAGAGCTGCAGCAAGAACTCTTGGGTGAACGTGTGTACGGGGTAGAGACCGAAGGCGAGGCACAGAAATCAATCTCACGTACCAGGAGTTTTAAGATGACTGCAGACCGTCAGTACATTTGGGCACAGGCAATGCAGCACATCAGTTACTGCACGCTTAAAATGCGCACCCAAGATGCGATGGCACGTGGGGTAGGGGTCTGGGTGCGGGACAATCACTTTCACCACGATGGCATGCAGATAAAGCTCCCCCAGGCGATGGATACCGAGGAAGACATTACACCCTATGTTCGCAAAGCCTTCGACCAGCTCCTGTTTCGTATGCCCAAGTGCACACAGGTTGGCCTGTCGCTCTGGAACTTAGTGCCCAAAGCTGCCGCGCAGTTCTCGTTGTTTGAATCCCCTGCTCATGCGATTGAGGATGAACACCTGCAGACATCGATGGATGCTCTTCGCAGAAAGTACGGGCGGGAAGTGGTGATACGCGGGAGTGCACTGCCAGTGCATAAGGCCAAAGAGCGGGAATTGGATTTTTCAACGTTTGAGTAGCTTACATGCCACTTCTTTTATACGCGTAAAAGAAGTGGCGAAGAAAAGCGCGCGCCGCCAAGCCGCTCCTCCGCAGGCCCCCACCAGCCGTGGCGGCGAACGCCCACCCGGTAGATGTGTTTATCGTTTCGTAGATGGATTCCGCGCACCATGGGGGTGTAAGGGGAAGGCTCTGTTCGTGTGCTGACGAAGACGATTCCGAAACCTTGGAGGAATCGTCAAGGAAGCCAGAGCCGGGTGGAGGAGCTTTGGTGCGCGGTGCGTTTCTTTGGTTCTTTCTTGTCAGCCCGACAAGAAAGAACACACTAAAGTGTCTTTAATCTCTCCTCAATCTTCTCCAACTTCCCCTTCGCCTCAGCCAGTTTCGCCTTCTGCTCATCTACAAGTGCAGCGGGGGCCTTGCTAATGAACTGCTCATTACCAAGCTTCGCTTCGATGCCAGCAATATAACGCACAAGATTCTCTTTCTCTTTTTGAAGCTTATCGTGAACTGCATCTGCATCAAAAGAATCCGAGATATCGAGATAAATTTCTGTTCCGTTTGGCAGAAACCCTGGAATACATGATGTTTGAAGCCTTTCAATTTCACCATTCCCAGCTAATTCCTGAGTACCCGCTTCTGGATGATTATCATCGAAAGTAATAGAGGATCTGGAGATCTTCTGAATTTGCGACTGATGCTCTTTATAGAATTCTGAGTATGAATCATTTACGATAACGATATCCGCAATATCTGATGGAGAAAGAGAGCTGGCTTGATATTCATCTGCTCTCGATCGAAGCGATCTAATCTCAGTAATTAGATCAATCATTATTTGAAGACTTTGCCGTTCAACATGAAAATCTAAGCCGCTTTGCATTGGCCAAGCTTGCTTTATAAGCGAATCAGTATTTTTTGGCTTAATACTGGTCCAAATCTCTTCGGTCACAAATGGACAATATGGATGCAATATCTTGAGGATAACGCGCAGAGCATGAACCAAAACTTCTGCGTTCGCATTGCCCTTACTAAGCTCGAGATACCAATCACAAAAGAACTCCCATACAAATGTGTATAAGAATGTACCAGCTTCACTTAAGCGATAGGCTTTTAATCCTTCTTCAACTAAAGAAATAATATTATCTAACTCGAAAATTAAAGCCTTATCAGCTAATGATAAATTCTCAATTTTCAATTCTCCATTCTCAATTCCGCTGGGGCTCACTCCGGCGGCCTCACACTGCATCAGCACAAAGCGCGACGCATTCCACAGCTTGTTAATAAAGTTTCTATACCCCGCGATTTTCTCTTCGTACAGACGTGAATCCGCTCCTGGGCTTTGGCCAACAATCATGCTGAGCCTGAGTGCATCCGCACCGTAATTGCTGATGATATCGAGTGGATCGATCATCGTGGACGGATCGCTCTTACTCATTTTCTTTCCGTCGCGCGTGCGAATCAGTCCGTGGAGATACACCGTCTTGAACGGAATCTGCCCTGTCGCATACGTCGTCATCAACACCATACGCGCCACCCAGAAGAACAAGATATCGTAGCCAGTTTCCATCACCGATGTTGGGTGGAACTTCTGGAAGTCTGGGCTCTGTTTAAGGATATCTTCGATGGAGAGCGAGAAGTCTTCGGTCAGCTTCGGATCGATCAATGTGGACCATGTCCACAGACCCGAGCTAAACCATGTATCAAGTGTGTCTTCGTCTTGCGCCCAACCTTCTCCTTCTGGAGCTTTTGCTCCGCAGTAGACTTCGTCTCCGCGATACCACACAGGAATACGATGACCCCAGTAGATCTGACGGCTGATACACCAGTCACGCAGGTTATCGATCCAGTGGAAGTAGGTCTTACCAAAGCGCTCGGGGATGATCTCTATATCACCATAGTGAACCACGTCATGCATCACTTCTTTGAGGCTCATTTTTTTGCCTTTCCAGTCCACCACCGGTTTATTCACATCGATGAACCACTGCAATTTAATCTGCGGCTCGATGGTTCCCCCACCGCGCTGGTTCGTCGCTTTGTTGTGCACGTAGTTCGGATCTTCTTTCGTTACCAATCCCTTCGACTTCAACTTTTCGACGATCAATGGACGAGCGTCTTCGATTTTCATGCCCGCGAATTCTTCAGCGATGGGCAGCAGCTTTCCGGTGTAGTCGATCACCTGCTCTTTCTCGAGCCCGTGACGCTCTGCAATCTCGAAGTCCGCTGTGTCGTGCCATGGGGTAATCGTCATCACTCCTGTCCCAAATGCCGGGTCTACTGCTTCATCTTTAATCACCGTCGCACGAACAGGACCATTGATCCATTCAGCATCAAACGTATCACCATGCTTGTATTGCTTATAGCGCTCGTCCGCTGGGTGCATCACCACATACTTATCGCCGAACTTCGTCTCGGGGCGGCTGGTTGCGATTTGGAACGGACCATACTGGAACGTGTAGAACGGAGCCTTTTCCTCGATATACACAACCTCATCGTCGGATACGGTGGTTTGCAGTTTTGGATCCCAGTTCACAATGCGATGACCACGGTAAATAAGGCCATCGTCGTACATCTTCTTAAAGACCTCGTTGACCATACGGTTGAGCGACGGCTCGAAGGTATAACGCTCACGACTCCAGTCGCAGCTGCTCCCCATCTTTCGCACTTGGCTGCGGATGGTGGTTTTACTCTGTTCGACGAACTCCGCGATCTTTTCGATTAGCTTCTCTCTGCCAAGCTCTTTCCGAGGATCTTTCATCCCTTGTTCTTTAAGGAGCTTGATCACCACGTTCTCCGTCGCAATCGCTGCATGGTCTGTGCCGGGGACCCAGAGGGCCTCCTTACCGTTCATACGCGCAAAACGGATGAAGATATCCTCCAGCGCCAACATCACCGCATGGCCCAAATGGAGCTGCCCTGTGGCATTAGGCGGCGGCATGCTGATGGTAAATGATTCCTTTGTGCTATTGGAATCTGCCTTAAACGCCCCACTTTCCTCCCACATCTTGTAGATCTGGTCTTCTACTGCCTTTGGGTCGTAGGCTTTATCGAGCATGTGAAAAGTAGAGGAAGTATAGGAGAATTGATGGAAAAGGCGATATTTGACAAATAATAAATTTAAATTATAATATTCATTAAGATTTACCCCCTGTTCCTTTTAGGAGATCACGTCGATGTTCGATCTTGTTGGAATGGCTCGCAAAGACAGCCGCAGTAAGGTGAAAGTGACGATGCTCAAGAGATCTCAAGGTTGGGCATCAGTGAACAGCAAGCTCGTCGGGTCTCTGATGACGGAAACGAGCCAACTGCCGGCGCAGCCTGACACGATTCTCATCTACGGCGAACATGCCAAGGACAAACTGGTGCGAATCGTAGGAGCAGATGATTTCACTCACGAGATCATTCATGGCCTCGACAGCGACAAGATGCCCTGGAGGGCATGGTGAAATCCGGTTCCATCTGGAACCACACAACATGCCGGCGGCTTTGGTCGTCGGCCTTTTTTGACACATAAAACAAAACCGCCTTGCGGCGGTTCGTTTTAAAAGAAGAGAAAGATCAGGTTCGCTTACACTTGCGTGAAACGAAGCCGCGACTTTATACAGAAGCAAAAACATGAATGCAAGACTTTTTGTACAAATTAGTAAAAAACCCGAGATTTTGCTGGCTGTCTCGTGAAGCGGAGTATACTGGAGTCGTGTTGAAACAATCCTTCAAAAGCGGCTTCTGCCTACAAGAACCACGACTTTGCTACCGCTCTGGGCGTATGAGCGAATTTAGCGGGCATATGAAGGAATATGGCCGAGATGTTAAAACCACCTACATCGATGGAAAAAAGGGGGTTGTTGATATGACCCTAGGCGCAGTAGGCGCTGCAGCTAATCTTGTCTTAAAAGGACCAGATCAGCTCTACAAAGCTGCCGTTGGTCAGGAATATAACGCTCCGCATGGCATTGCCGGACACACCATTGCAGACACGAAGTCACTTATTAAGAACGTCTTCACACTGCACCCTCTACGCGCTCTTGGTGATGCATCCAGCCTTATATTCTCCGATATCCCTATGGACGCTATTAACTTAGTCACCAATAACGGACTTAACCACAGCACCCGTAGTACCAGGGCTGCTATTGATAAAACCCTCGCAGTCTAAAATATAAGCAATAGCGATGTAGACTCTTTTTGCTTACACTGGCTTTCGATATGCCAGTGAAACGACTGAAGCAACGGCTTGATTTCTTCCAAACGATCATCCGCGCGACTTATTTGGAAATGCTGCTCTTCTGGATTCTTCTGAATGTTCTCTTCATGGCATCGTATTTTCTCCTCACGCTCTATCATCCTGCACATGGATTAAATTTACCTGCAAGCTACAGTCTGTACGAACGCTTGTATGACAGTCTGTATTTCAGCATCGCAACTACAACGACCCTTGGATATGGAGATATCATCCCCCTTGGTGGATCAAAAATGCTCGCCGTGCTACAGGCATCCTTGGGCCTGATGGTCTTCACTGTGTTCGTCGGAAAACTGGTATCGGAGGGGGATAAGAAATGAGCGTGTCATGGTGAGCGAAGACGAACCATACACGCAACGTTAATCCCTCGTCTCCGCTCGGGATGACACTTAAAATTTGACATAAAAAAACCGGAGATTGCTCCCCGGTCTTCCGCACCCACGGAGGGGTGCTGCTGGATCTCTTTTATCGTCGTGGTCCTCCTCTAAACCCTCCTCCGCTTGGGCGACCACCGAATCCTCCCGTGCGTGGCGCAGGTGGAACGTAACCTTCTGGTGGAGGTGTCATCTGCTTAAGAGACAGACGAGTCTTGCCTTCCTGGGCATCGAACTCGATACACTTCACTTTTACGTGGTCGCCAACCTTCACAACATCTTCGACCTTCTCGGTGCGGCCCCATGCAAGTTCGCTGATGTGAATCATACCGTCCTTGCCCTTCAGGAATTCTGCGATAGCACCGACACCGTCGATGATGCGGACGATCTCTGCGTCGTACACTGCGCCGACTTCTGGCTTGGAGACAATACCGAGGATCCACTCCTTCGCCTTAGCCATCATGTCACCGTTAGCGGAGGTAACGAACACGAGCCCGGAGTCGTCGATGTCGATTTCAACACCTAGTTCACCCGTAATCTTCTGGATAGTTTCGCCACCCTTACCAATCACCAAGCGAATATCGTCTGGGTTGATGGTGATAGTCTCGATGCGTGGTGCGTAGGGGGACATCTCTTTACGTGGCTCTGGAATGGCTTTGAGCATCGCGGCAAGAATGTGAGCACGACCGGTTTTGCTGCGCTCCAAGGCCTCCTTAAACACGCTGTCTGGGAGTCCTTTGATCTTGATATCCATCTGGATAGCCGTGACACCCTTTGCCGTACCCGTGAGCTTGAAGTCCATATCACCACCGAAGTCCTCTTCGTCTTGGAGGTCGCTGAGGATGATGTACTGGCCTTTTTCTTCGTCGGATACGAGTCCAAGAGCGATACCAGACACAGGAGCGGAGAGTGGCACACCAGCGGCCATCAGAGCCAAGGTGGAACCACACGTCGCAGCCATGGAGCTGGAACCATTGGATTCAAGAATTTCTGTAACCGTGCGGATGGTGTATGGGAAGTCTTCTTCCTTAGGGAGCACCGGCATAAGACCACGCTGTGCGAGGTTACCGTGTCCAATTTCGCGGTTACCCGTCATCAAGCGGTTACTTGTCTCACCAACAGAGAATGGTGGGAAGTTGTAGTGGTGCATGTAACGAAGCTCCTTCTCCCCTTCCATACCTTCTACCAGCTGCTTGTCGCCAGGGGCTCCAAGGGTGCAAGTCGTCATACCCTGAGTTTCACCACGTTGGAACAATGCAGAGCCATGAACACGGTTTGGGAGGATATCGACCATTGCTGTGAGCTGGCGGATCTCATCGATCTTGCGGCTGCTCATGCGGATACCTTCTTCCAGGATCAGGCGACGAACTTCGCCCTTGATCACCTTGTCCATCAAGTCGGATGCGTGCGAGTACATGTCGAGCAGATCCTGGTTCTCGCCTGCAGGGCCGAACTTCTGTTCCAAGTATTCTGCTGCGCCAGAGATGTAATCGTTAAAGATTACGCGGCGAGCCTTCTTCCCAAGGTCATCCTTGATAGCCTTGTTTACGGTAGGCAAAGCCCACTCCTTGAGTGCCTTGTAGCCCTCTTCGTTAAAGTAGGCAGGGGCCACTTCGATCTTTGTCTTTCCGATTTCCTTTTGGATATCAGCAAAGAACTTCGCGATCTTCTGTGCCCACTTTTTACCGAATTCAATAGCACGGAGGATATCTTCTTCGGATACTTGGTTCGCCCCTGCTTCGATCATCACGACGCGGTCTAAGCTCGCCGTAAGGAACAAGTCGAGGTCGCTCTTTTTCAAAGCCTCGACAGAGGGGTTCAAAATCAATTCGCCACCAATGAGACCCACTCGAACAGAACCGAGCGTTCCTTCGAATGGACAATCGGAGATTGCCACTGCGAGGTTTGCAGCGTTTGCAGCGGCAATATCGTGCTCATGCTCGAAGTCGTAGGAAAGAACCGTACAGAACACCTGAATGTCATTACGCAGGTGTTTTGGGAACATAGGGCGAAGACCGCGGTCGATCACGCGTGCAAGAAGCACGTAATCATCACCAGGGCGTCCTTCGCGCTTGCGGAAGCGACCACCGGAGATCTTGCCTCCAGCGTAGTACTTTTCCTGGTACACCATCTGGAGTGGCAAAAAGTCGACACCGTCACGTGGCTTATCGGACATGGTGACGTTACCCATACAGACGGTATCACCCATCTGGCAGAGCACTGTGGCATTCGCTTGTCTAGCGATCATGCCAGTTTTGACGATGAGTTTTTCATCGCCGAGTTCGAGCGTAAATTCACGCTGTTGCATAAAAATAAGGGGAAAGAATGCGGCTTACGCCTCGCTTCCCCTCATCGGTGGACGCACATGTCAGGATCCGCATGGGATACTCGCACGTACATCCAGAGACACAAGAAGGAAGAGCAGCCGGAAAGAACTACGCCAATTGTACCAAACCAGATGATGAAAGGAAATAGGCAAAACACATCACCTGATGCATAGAAGCACTCATTTTGACAGAATCGGATAATTTACTATAATATTAATAATTAACACGGACCAGCGCAGAATCGCGTTGGTTTAATGGTCATTCACCCATCGGCTTAACGGAGAACATGTTATGAAGGACTGGAAAGTGGAAACTAGTGGGGACTTAGACGAGCTCGTGGAAAGGCATCAGGGGCTTTTATCCGGCGATGTCATCATTGGAGTCGTTGATGCGATCCCCGCAAAATTCCAATACGATCCACGCGTCGAGCTCCTGCGTGCAGTGGTGTTTTACCACCTGCAACACAAAGCAGGAGAAGAAGCGAAGTGGTCAGAAGCATTTGATCGTTTCAACAGAGTAGAGACGGTAGGGACAAGTGCGCTCTCGCGCTTTTACATCTACAACTACCGTTTTCTTGCCGCCAGAAAGGCACGTCTCGGGCCATCGACTTTGTCCGGCAGCTTTGCTCATGCAGGAGAAGCCGCTCAGGAGATCGACGCACCGTTGAAGAACCAACTTTTGGGATTCCTTCTTTACAACTACGCCCGATATCTACTGGAAATTCCAAAGCCGCAATCCGCCTTGTCATACTACATTCAGGCTGCGGGCTACCGGGTTCTTTGGTATCAACACTTTCGGGATACCTGCGCAGATGCGGCAGCATTGAAGATGGCAGCCACACAAGTCTGGAAGATGCGGAAGGATTTTGAAGGACTCTTCCCAGGCGAAGATATCAACCAATGGTGCGGCGTCAGCGTCGAACTCTTCAACGAAGTCACACCTCTCGCTGACCCCAACTTCTCCGCAATCAAGCCCACATGACCAACCGTCTCAAACCCTTTGTATCGGTTTGAGACAAAAAAGAGCCCCGACACTCGTCGAGGCTCTTTCATAATTCCTAAGAAGCTAACTAGCTGACCAGTTAACAAGCTCGTCTATCTCTTAAGTCCATGTACCTCGAGCACCTTCTGATACTCCTGAGGCTTGTTCATGCGGAGGTAGGTCAAAAGCTTGCGGCGCTGCGCAACCATACCCAGCAGTCCCTTGCGGGCTGAGTGATCTTTTTTGTGCTCCTGGAGGTGGCCTGTGAGTTCACCGATTCTCTTTGTAAGAATGGCGATCTGCACCTGTGGTGAGCCCGTGTCCTCTTTGTGGAGCTGAGAATCAGTAATCAATTTCTTCTTGGTCTTTCGCTTGAGTGCCATGGTTCTATTGGGGAAAGGAAAATTGTCAAAAAAGAACCGCGCCGGGCCGTTGGAGCACACTGTGCGTCAAATAGCTCGGACACGCGACAATTCTACGTATGCGCACCAAAAAAGCAAGTGAAAGTACGTGGACAATCGTTCACCCAACGCGTAGCGTCAATTACCCGTTTGATCCCCTCTCTCCCTATGGAACTTGCTATCGGACTCATTATAGGACTCCTCGCAGGAGCGGGCGTTACGTACTTCATCTCTACCCGTTCGAAGTCTGACGCACGAGCAATTGCTGAGTCTATTTCGGCAAGCATGATGGCCCATCAGACGGAGCAGATCCTTCAATTGGCTGAAAGTAAGCTCAGTGGCAAGAAAGAAGTGATCGATGGGACGTTAAAGAGCATGAAAGAGAGCATGAAGCACGATATGGACCGTGTGGAGGTGCTGATGAAGAGTATTGGCGATAAGAACGTGACGATCGACTCACGGCTAGAGAATGCAGCGAATGTCATTAATAAGCTCAATGAAACAACCGGTAGCCTCAAAAACGCTCTTGCGAGTAATAGCAGCCGCGGTCAGTGGGGTGAGCGTATGGCCGAAGATGTGCTGCGACTCTCGGGGATGATCGAAGGGATTAACTACATCAAGCAAGCAAAACTAGAAGCAGGCTCCAAGCCAGACTTTACGTTCCTTCTTCCCCAAAACTTAAAACTGAACATGGACGTAAAATTCCCGTTCAATAACTATCAGCAGTTTGTATCCGCAGGGTCGGATGTCGAACGTGAGGACTTTAAGAAGAAGTTCCTGAAGGACGTGCGTATGCGTGTGAAGGAAATCCAGACACGCGATTATATCAACCCCGAGGATCAGACCGTGGACTACGTGCTGCTGTTTGTCCCCAACGAACAGATCTTTACCTTTATTAACGAAATCGACCGCGAGCTGATCGACGAAGCGATGAAAGCAAAGACGATTCTCTGCTCTCCGCTCAGCCTGTATGCGATCTTGGCCGTGATCCGTCAGTCGATTGATAACTTCCGCATGGAGAGTAAGTCACGCGAAATGCTTTCACTATTCGGAGCGTTTAAAGATCAGTGGAGCAAATTTAAGGAGCAGATGGATAAGGTAGAAAGACAGCTAGGGACCGTGAGCGACAGCTACCGTGAACTCACGGGAGCACGCGAAAAACAGCTAGAGCGACCACTCCAAAAGATCGATGATATTCGTGTCGAGCGCGGTATACAGTCGTCTGCCATTGAGCAGGCGTTCGAGAAAGCAACCGAAAAACTGATGCCAGCGGAGGCGCATCAGGTAGCATCGATGCAATGACGAGTACGACGCACGACCCCATCCTCGGCTCTCTCAACGACCAGCAACGCGAGGCAGTGCTCCATACCGATGGACCTGTGCTTATTTTGGCGGGGGCAGGCTCGGGCAAAACCAAGGCACTCACACACCGTATCGCGAGGCTTATTGGAATGGGCGTGCCACCATGGCAAATCTTGTCGGTGACCTTTACCAATAAAGCAGCTGCCGAAATGAAAGAACGTATTAAGAGCATGCTCCACATTACCGACCCTGATACGCCACTCCCCTACGAAGGAAACAGCAATACACCCCATGCAAAGTTACCGGTGATGGGAACGTTCCACTCTATCTGTGTGCGCATTCTGCGCCGTGATATCGAACGACTTGGACGCGATCGAGGGTTTGTGATTTACGACGGAGACGACCAAGAGAGGCTGATGAAATCTGTCCTGAAAGAAATGCGCATTGAGGAATCGACTCTTAAGCCCCGCGCCGCACTCAGCGCCATCAGTAAATTTAAATCAGAAGCTGTAACACCCGGTGCGGCACGACTCCAAACCAACGGGCAAGCGAGCGACAAGATGCAACAGATCGTGCAGGTGTATGAGCGCTACCAAAAACAATTACACGCAAATAACGCGGTCGATTTTGATGACCTCATTTTGGAGACCGTCAGACTCTTTCACGAATGTCCCGATGTGCTGGAACGCTACCAAGAGACATGGCGTTACTTGCACGTCGATGAGTACCAGGACACCAACCACGCACAGTATTTGCTGATCACCCAGCTAGCAAAAAAATATAAAAACATCTGTGTGATTGGCGACCCCGACCAGTCGATCTACGGCTTTCGTGGAGCAGATATCCGCAACATCTTGGAGTTCGAAAAGGACTACCCCAATGCAACACGCATTAAGCTGGAGCGTAACTACCGTTCGACACAGCCGATTTTGGACGCTGCGGATGGCGTGATTGCGGTAAACCCAAATCGCCCGGAAAAGAAGATGTGGACGGAAACGGTGGAGGGGGCAAAAGTAATTCTGAATGAAGTGCGCGACGAACGCCGCGAAGCGGAAGAAGCGATTAAAGCAGTACGCCAAATGCAAAACGACGGTATCCCGCTGCGAGAGCAGGTGATCTTGTATCGCACGCACGCACAGTCGCGTCTCTTTGAAGAAGCCTGCATGCGTAGCGGCGTCCCCTACCGCATCCTCGGGGGCATCAAGTTCTACGGCCGCAAAGAAGTAAAAGACGTCCTCGCGTACCTCTATACGATCCTCAACCCGTACGACACGGTGTCGATGCTCCGCATCATCAATATCCCCAGTCGTAAGATCGGCGAAACGAGCATGGCCAAGCTACAAGTACATGCATCGCAGCGTGGGATGACCCTCTACGACGCATTACAAGATGCCCATAACGTTGCCGACCTGGATAACGGGGCAAAGACGCGTATGGAATCATTCGCGACACTTATTCGTATGTACCAGGAGAAAGCCAAGTACACTGTTGTAAGCGAGCTTGCTTCGCAATTATTAGAAGAAATTAAGATGGAAGCATGGCTTAAGGAAGGCAGCGATGAAGAAGGTGAAGACCGTTGGCACAACGTGCAAGAACTTCTCACGGTTATGCATAAGTATGATGGGCTCGACCCGCGTGAATCACTCACCGCATTTTTGGAAGAAGTCGCACTCGTCTCCGAAGTCGACAAGCTCAATGATGCCGGCGGATCTGATGCACTAACCCTCATGACACTCCACCTCTGTAAGGGCCTAGAGTTTGAGCATGTGATTATTGTCGGCTGTGAAGAAGGGCTCTTCCCTCATGGCAATAGCCTGTATGACAAGGCACAGCTCGAGGAAGAGCGTCGCATTATGTACGTGGGCATGACACGCGCTCGCCATCACCTACGCCTGATGTTCGCCCAAAGCAGATTCCTGTGGGGCGAAAATAAGAGCGGTAGTCCTAGTAGGTTCCTCCAAGATTTACCCGAAAATGTACTGGAACGTAGAAGCGACAACATGCTGAGCGCATTTGCATGGGCGGGTTCATCGGGGAGCGAACGTGCGCAGATGCCAGAGCAACGTATGCGCGGTGGCAAGTTAGAACCGTTCAGACAGGTAGACACACCGCGCAAGCAAGATGTATCGATCGAATTCAATCAGGATATATCGTTTGATGAAGCGAACCAGGATGGCGAGATTGATACTGGAACGCGCGTCCAACACCCCGTGTTTGGCAAGGGAACAGTCACTGCTAAACGTGGCGATATTGTGGAGGTTGTCTTTGAAGGAGGGCCCAAGAAAACATTCGCACTGAGCATTGCCCCACTGAAGGTAATTTAAGATGATTCAGAAGATGCAGAGGAAGCAGAAGATTCAGAGGGGCGTTGTGTTATTTCCTCTGAATCGTCTGAGTCTTCTGAATCCTCTGATTCCTCTCCAACTACTGCCAGTTCGTTGCCTGGAACACAGGCTGACCTAAATCCACCCATGTGAACGTCGTGTCGCCATCGTTCCATTCAATTGCACCATCCACACTCGGCGTACCGGGTTGGTTAAGGACAAGGCGCAAATAGGGATCGGCAGACGATCCCCCAATCGCGATGTCACCATACACACGCATCCTTCTACTCGTATCTACCGTACCAATGGATGGGTCGATACTAGAGCAGAGAACAGTATCCGATATGACGCTGCAGTTTGTAATGACTGAGCTATCTTCGTTACGCAATTCAACGTTGGAAAGTGTCACGTCCGATGGTCTCTCGACCGTAAAAGTAAGTGTTTCGAGCTCCACTGAATGCTGCGATTCGGGCGTCTCTGCTTCGACAGTAAAGTCTGCAAGCAGCCGTTCTGTACCAGGGACAAGGAACCCTTGTGACGAAAGGTTATTACTCACTTCTGTAATGCGAGCAAGAGCCGTCTGGAAGAGAGGGAATGTATCAGTGGATGTAACTGCATACTCTTCGCTTGACCAACGTCCTTCGCCATCTGCGACAACCGATTGCACCTGGATATTCCCCCCACTCACGCCCCCGGCTTCGTCACTCTTGAGACGAGCACGAACGTATGCACGGCGCTCTTCTCGGTATGGCAGCAGCATACGGCCAAAGCCGATGGATGCACGGTAGTGAGTTGAACTACCTCCAACAGAGGTAGCGGTTCCAATCTGTTCACCATTTTCATCGTAAATAAGAAGAGACCCAATTGATTTCACACCTACGTTCAAGTTGATATCAATCGCTGAAACATCGACAGGTTCGCTATTACTAAACAGCTTGATCGATGCAATCACTGGCGATACTTGCCCAAGCAACAGTATACGCGAACGCAGACTGACGTCATCGTCAGGGTCAAAGACACCGCTACCAGTAGATGAACTAGAAGAAGTTGAAGACTGAGAAGATGACTTCGAAGAAGAATTTTTAGAACTACTGGAACGAGAAGAGCTGCTAGAGGGTCCACGTTCAGCATCACGTAATTCATCTAAGCGACCTTGTGAATCTGCAACGAATCCAACCGTCAGACGCGCCATTTCACCACGTGTCATGTGGCTACCTGCTCCAAGGCCGCTGATATCAATGTCTGCATTTTCTGCGGCACGCAGGTATGGCACATACCACTTTGATCCTTCGGTCGTACCTGAAATTGGTAGTGCGTAGAGCTCTACAAGAATCTTCACCGCCTCTTCATATTGAATGTCGCGCGCAGCTTCGAACCTCCACTGGGTAGCATCTACACCAGCAACAGCATTCCCACGGACAAGCCCGAGGGCCTTAGCGCGGCAAACATCTTCTGCGTACCACGCATTGGGGGAAACATCGGGGAAACAGGTCAAAGAAACAGGCTCATTATCGCTGAGGAGACGCATGACAATCGTCACGAATTCTGCGCGGTTTAGGCGACGATCTGGCGCGAATGTTCCGTCATCATTGCCGACAATTACACCCATACGAGTAAGAGCGCTGACAGCGACGTTGGTCTTTTGATCCCACGGAGAATCGGTATATGCACCGACGCTTACGTCATCAAACGGGAATTCCTGGCCAGATGAGACTGTCTGAGCCAGTGCCACCATAGGAAGGGTGGCTATGAGAAAAGCCGATAGGGAGAAGTGTAAGTGTTTCATAGTGCCATTATAGACGAAGGAACACGGTATCTATTACAAGATGAGGCGGCAATGTAGGCTGTATCCATGGTTGACTTAGCATCACGCATCCGGCATTTTTGTAGCGAACAGCATATTCGGCTGAATAAAGACCTCGGCCAGCATTTCTTAATCGACCAAACGGTCCTGGATTCCATCCTAGATGCAGCCAAAGTTACAGAGGCAGATCGGGTGATCGAAATCGGCCCAGGGATCGGCGTGCTGACACGAGAGCTCTTAGAAAAAACTCCGTCTGTCACCTGTATCGAAATCGATGACCGATTCCCTCGGCTCATCGAAGCGTACATCCGACGCGACAACAGAGGCCTTGCGATGCCAACAATTATTTTGGGAAACGCCCTGGATGTCGACTTCCCTAAAGAGCCCTACAAGATCGTCGCCAATATCCCCTACCACATTACGTCCCCGTTATTGCGTCACGCATTTTTGGAGGGCGCTGCTTCGCCCGTATCGCTCACACTCCTGATACAACGCGAAGTGGCGGAAAAGATTTGTGACGACCATGACCGCGGACTCCTCACCATTATTGTTGGACTCTTCGGCACACCCCGCATTGTCCGACATGTTCCCCCTGTATGTTTCTTACCGCCACCCGCAGTGCAATCAAGCGTCATTCATATCGATTGCTTTGCAGAACCCAAAGCCGATGGGGCAACAATTGAGGAAGTGATGCGCATTGCCAAGCACGCGTTCGCTGGCAAGCGAAAGATGCTGCGAAACACGATGGCCACATTGCCTGGCGGGCCCGAAGCACTAGTGAAAGCGGATATCGACCCAACTAGGCGACCCCAAACATTGAGCGTGGAGGATTGGGTGAGAGTGGCAAAAAGCATGGAATAACCACGTGCTATGCCGCCATCTCCAGTACCGTCACCCTGTTCTCAAAAGATTCATGGTTCTTGATGAATGTTGTTTGGTTCTGATGGACTTCCAGACGGAGCGTATGGAAATCGGATGACAGCGCATCAATTTTTTTGCTGAGCTTCCCATCGACCTTCGCGATATCCGCTTTTAGTTCAGCATTCATATTAGTCATTCCGTCGCTGAATTCTTGTCTTAATTCATTACGTACATCAACCAGCTCCTGCAACACGATATGAAACATCTTGGCGGGCGGAACAGTGTTCCAGTCGATGGTGTCGTCATCAGAAGTCATGGGTATCGATCGTACCGTGTCAGAGTGCAGTTGCAAGTAAAAGAGCACATTAGCGAACTAGCGCGCTGATGCATCTTTATAGATCGACTGGATGCATGCTGAAGGGATGCTCCCCTACTATTTTTTAGGATCATTTCTCATCAGCGTATTTTTTCTGCAATGGTCCATACAACCATCCTATCGATGGTGGTATTTCTTTCTGCTTCTGATTCTTTCTTTCCTCGATTGCTTTAATTGCTTTCGACGTCCTCACATTCGATATATCACCACAGCCTCCTGCCTAGGAATTGCCTGCGCACTTCTGACTGTTTCGTATGCTGCAGACCGGGGACAGTTTCCGGCTATCACTCCCTTCCTTAACCTGAAGACCATCGTGGTTGAAGGAGTTGTCATAGGCCAACCTGATGACCGAGTCGATCGATTACAGGTGGTTGTTGAGGTTCAACAATTGGCCGCAACATCGACGGGGGTACTGGCCGCAGCAACTGGGAGAATCTTTGTAGTCGACCGCAGGCATACCGTAAAACTGTTACCAGGCGACAGCATTCGGGCAATAGGAAAGCTGAGTACAGCCGAACAGGGTACGCCTTATGCGCGCTACCTTACTATGCGCGATATTGGTGGCACGTTAGACGCGCGTTTTATCACCGTAACCGGCACAAGCACGGAGGAGCGATTTACCCGCATTCTTTGGAGCTTTAATCGGGCATTTCATAATGCAATTGGGCGTGTACTCCCCGACCCCGCCTCGGGGTTACTGGATGGACTACTCACCGGGGCAAACAGCGCACTTTCGGAACGCCTCGCTGCAGACTTTCGTACAACAGGGCTCAGTCACATTGTCGCAGTATCCGGCAGTAACATCACCGTCATTCTAAGCCTGCTTGGGAGTCTCCTCTTTTTCCTCCCACTCAAGTGGCGGCTATTACCATGTGCAGCAGGGATCATTGTCTTTGTGCTGTTTGTTGGGGCAAGTGCATCTGTTGTACGCGCGGCAATCACGGGCATTATCGGACTTCTGGCACTACAGAGTGGCAGACTGAATGACGCGCGACTGGCTACGCTGTGGACTGCGTTTTTTATGCTGATGTGGAACCCGTGGCAACTGTGGGCGGATGTAGGCTTTCAATTATCGTTTCTTGCTGTTGCAGGGCTTATCGAACTTTCGCCACTCATCGAACCACTGACGTCTAAATTCCCGTCCGCAGGCGGCATGCGCGAAGCACTCACCGCAACACTCTGCGCGCAGTGCACGGCTGTTGCATGGGGTGCATATAGCTTTGGAGCATTACCCCTGATTTCCCCCCTCGCAAACATTCTCGTCGCCCCTCTTATCCCCCTTGCGATGCTGACCGGGTTCATCGCCGTTCTGGTTGGGTGGGTCATGCCGCCGCTGGGGATACTCGCTGCCTTTCCCGCGTATATACTCCTTGAAAGCATCATCCTACTTGCACAGCTCTGTGCACGTATTCCGTACGCATCGGTATCGGTAAATGTATCTGCACTGATATTGATCGCGTGGTATCTGCTACTTGTGGGAGCTGTTCTGTGGATACGAAAAAGGCGGGCCAACGACCCGCCTCTTCCTATAGATTGAAATGTGACTTAGGCCTTCTTCAAGAGCTTTGCATCAACGGAGTACATACCTGCTCCAGTCAAAAAGAGAACGATGCATGATGCAAGAATCATCATATCGAATTCCCATTTTCCAAACGTCCCAAGCAAATCAAATGGAGCCTGACCGAAGCCTGTAGATTTCATGTAGACAGCACCAACCATGATGATAGCGAGTCCGAGAGCTGCAAGCTGTGTGAGTACTCCTAAGATAATAGCGATACCACCGATTGGCTCAGCAAACTTAAGAATGGTCATAACAGTCGTTGCATCTGGGTTACCCCACTTTGTAACGCCGTGATAGATAAAAATAGCACCAACTGCGAAGCGCAGTAGAAGCAGACCAAGGTCTGTGTGACGGTGTAGCGATGGAAACATCGTGGAGAAAGAAAAGAAATAAAGAACACTGATGAGTTTAGCAGATCATTCTTCGTATCCCCAATCTTTCAACCAGCCGTTCATCATATCAATCTCACGCTGCTGTGCAGCGGTGATGTCTTTTGCAAGTTGCTTTAGCTCTTCATGCTTTGCATTAGCTTCAATCAGTTTAACCATATCAATTGCACCTTGGTGATGAGGAATCATCATCCGTAAAAATGCCTCATCAAACTCATCACCAGTTTTGCCTTCAAGTCCGTGGACCATATCATCCATGGTCATCATGTCATGGTCTGAATGCACATCGGGTTCATCGGCACGCATCATCATATGATCGTCGCCTTCTGCATGTTCTGTATGATCCATGGAAGCAGCAGGGGCACAGGCAACGAGCACCAAGGCAAAACCAAATGGAAGGAGTCGCTGTAAACGCATAGGGTAAGGGGGAAGAAGTTCGCGTCACAGCGTAGCAAGTATTTATTGATCGCATAGAAAAAAGAGCAGGATCCCACGGGGTGGGATCCTGTCTTAAAGTGATCTGACTGCATGCAAGCTATGCCGCAAGGCAGACCCAGATCATCACGGCGTTTTCTTCGCCATTCGCAGCGGGCATGAGCGTGTCGCCAGACATCCTGCCCGTATGCACCAGCGTGTAGAGGTTGCCGCAGCGTTTCCACGGTCGCTGGTTTTGGTCAACTCCAACGGCAAAAGGTGCTGTGTTGCTCCGAACGGGTGTAAGGAAGACTTGCAAGTGTGGCGTACCGAAGTACCTTCCAATGAGCCGCAGGAGTTCGTCCTGCCCGTCGGTATCAACTTCGAATTCAAGAAGGCGCAGGATAGCCAGCGACCGACTGTCGGCGAGGTATTCCAGATGTGGAATGCGCTCACCAGTAACTCCATGAACAGGACCGGGTACAAGCAACATGTCAGTACTCCTATGACTGTGAGGCGAGGGAAAGAACGTTTATATCAAAATATTCTAAAATTAACATTTGTCAATGATAACCCTCCTCTGTTACCGTCATTCTAATGTCTCAATTCACCATAGTCGGACTCGGCGAACTACTGTGGGATTGCCTCCCTGAAGGACGAAAACTTGGAGGTGCTCCAGCCAACTTTGCGTACCACGCAAACATCCTTGGCAATAAAGGCATCACTGCTACGCGCATCGGCACAGACGAACTAGGGAACGAAGCAGTCAGCATTCTAGAGAAAGCCGGCCTCGATACGTCCTACATTCAGCGTGACCCCGTACACCCAACAGGCACGGTCGATGTAACCGTGGATGCGAAGGGTCATGCCAACTACACATTTGCTTCCAATACTGCGTGGGATTACATGGATCTCTCCCCCGCCTGGCAGACTCTTGCTCAGACTGCGGATGCCGTCTGCTTCGGGTCACTCGGCCAGCGCAGTATTATTTCACGCGAAGCAATTCTTGGGTTTTTGGAGATGGTCCCCCCAACAACGCTGCGGGTGTTTGATGTGAACCTACGACAGAACTTTTATAACGCAGAAATCCTCGAGCGATCGCTCCAGTACTGCGACATTCTTAAGCTGAACGAGCAGGAGTTGCCTACATTGGCGAACCTTTTAAATATCCCATGGAACGACGAGAAAGACGCGCTCGAGCGCATTCGTCACCGCTACAAGCTCACGCTGATGTGTTACACGCGTTCGGATAAGGGCAGCTACTTCGTCTCGGCAACTGAGTGTTGTGATCACCCCGGTTACCGTATAGAAGTTGCCGACACTATTGGCGCTGGTGATGCGTTCACTGCTGCAGTGGTCCATAACTATTTGCAGAAAAAGTCATTGGGTGAAATTGCCGAAGCAGCCAGCAGGCGCGGTGCATGGGTCGCAACACAGGCGGGGGCTATGCCGCACCCTTCTACCTACGACGAACGATTATTCCCCGCCCTCACTTATGCCTGAGATACTGCATACTGAAGTTTTATCCGATTCAGAAGAGCATCTGGATGTTGGAGATTGGTCAATATACCCTCAAGATGTGCCGGGCTCCGGCAAAGACTGGCTCATATATCAGCATGTACTGCATGGTGGTAAGCAGGAGGGTGTGAGGCTGCTCACGATTGATACTGGCTTGCTGAAGGTGGAGCTGATTCCCACACGCGGCATGGGTATCTATAGGGTGAAGGCTGGGGATATCCAACTCGGCTGGAATTCGCCGATCAAAGAAATCGTGAACCCTGCATTTGTAAACCTAGAGAGCAGAAATGGTCTTGGCTGGTTGGAAGGTTTCAACGAATGGCTGTGCCGCTGTGGACTCGAGTGGAGCGGACACCCTGGCAAAGATGAGTTTATTGATACCAATGGGAATAAAAACGAAATGATGCTGACGCTCCATGGCAAAATTGCGAACATCCCCTGTTCGTATGTAGAAGTTCAAGTTGTGCGCGATGTAGACACTGTGCGATTGATCGTACGAAGCAGAGTGGACGAGCGTGTCTTCCACGGACCCAAGCTAGAGCTATGGAGCGAGCTTTCGATAGAAATAGGTCAGACTCGATTCCATCTACAAGACACAGTTACCAATCGTGGATCCATCGACCAAGAAATGCAGATGTTGTATCACTGTAACTTTGGCGCGCCATTACTAGAACAGGGGTCAAAGTTGATTGCGCCAGTTGCCACAAATGATCCGTTTAATTCTCGAGCAGCCGACGGTCTTGCGACCTTTAATACATTCGAAGCACCCGCTACTGGCTTCGTCGAGCAGGTCTACAAGATGACTCTAAGATCCGACGCACAAAAAAGAAGCGGCGTCCTTCTGCAAAACGCAGCTGCGAACAGAGGTGCAAGTATGCAATTTTCGACCGAAGAACTCCCCTGTTTCACGCTCTGGAAAGACACGGGGGCAGCGGAAGATGGATATGTCACAGGGCTGGAGCCAGGCACAAGCTTCCCGCACAACCGAAAAGTGGAAAGAGAGGGTGGACGTGTTCCAACGCTACAACCAGGGGCCTCACGTACATTCGGACTGGACGTTTCGCTCCATCTGAATGCTGATAATGTAAGCGCAAAAAGAGGAGAGATTGAGAAAATTGGGCTGTGATAGATAAAGGATGACAAGCTGCCTTATTATACTTTTTAATATATTAAATATTATTGTCAAATTTTTACTTATTCATAGATTTGCTTTTTCTTAAATTTTACATAAGGTGCATTTATTCCACTTAACGACACATGACACTCCCCACTCTCGCACAACCAACCGATGACACAGAACTTCTGAGCGAACAAAGAGCGACGGACCTGCGAGGACTCAATGCTGAAAACCAAACAAGTTATTTACTTTGGCGCGAAGAACAAATGCGATCCCGCGGACGCATCGATGCTGGAATCTATTTGCTGCGCGGCAACGCGGACGAAGTACTCAATGGACTTGGCGAAGTCGAGGCGGGACTGCACGACATCGACGGAACGCATACAACTGTGGGTGGCCATCGATTGTTCGACCAAAACATTCGCGGACTCAAAGCTATGAATGAAACGGGCGTACAAAACTTTGCTGTGACCGGCCGCCATTTGTGGCAGGTCGAAGAACTGATCGATAACCACCCCAAAGGCACGGGCTTTAACCATGATCAATGGCTAACGGAACAAGGGTTCTTCATTCGCACCGGGAAGGGGCAAGTTGAATACTTCGAGGGGACGGCCGAGATCGAAGATCGCGTCGCGATCGTACGTGAAAAAATCGACCCCATCCTGCGACAGCTTGAAGCGGCTCATGGCATTCGCTTTGAAACGACAAGCCTGCGCGATGGCAACGGCGAGCTCTATCCTCATGCACACAAAACCATGTTCAGCGTGGATGCGCATCGAGGAACGAGCAAAATCACTGATTCCGAGCGGGCGCTTCATGACGAGATCATGACGATCTTGGGAGAGGAATGGGTGCTGCAAGACCCCAACAATATGATTGCCAAACTTGGCACGAGCAGCACTGGTACATTTGAGTTCACACCAGACGGCCTCGATAAAGAAGGGTCTGTTCGTGCTCTTATCAACCGCCTGAGAATTCCATACCGCAGCGGTCTTTACCTAGGCGATAGCGGCAATGATGTGCCGGTATTCCGCAACATTCCGGACTTGCGCAAGGGTGTCATCGTGAACCCTCACACCAAGCAATCCCTGATTGAAAAAGCGGATATTGCAACCGTAGGTATCGGGAACGCCGGACCAATTATGGAAGCAGTCACGCGTGCTCGCAGGAAAGCTGAAACTATCCAAGTATAAGAAGTTTTAGGTTTCTCGCTGCGGATCAGTACACTTTCTTCTGCATGACCCCCATCCGCGACTACTTCCTGATCGGCGATTTGCATACCGCAGCGCTCGTATCCAAGGACGGGTCAATCGATTGGATGTGTTTGCCGTACTTCGATTCACCGAGTGTCTTTGCCAACATTCTTGATGAAGAGAAGGGCGGAACCTTCCGCATAGAATCAGAAGGATACGAATCCTCTGCTCGCTATTTGCCCTACACCGCCATCGTTGAAACAACATTCAGCAAAAGCGGGCATGAATTCACGGTGCGGGATTTTATGCTCCCCCGCCCCACCGAAGAAGTTGTCCCTCATTACCTCACGCGTTCGTGTACGGGGAAAAAGGGATCCTCAACAATGAAGATATTATTCGACCCTCGCCCCAACTATGCGAGACAGCGGTCGATCTTTAGTAAAGAGAATGACCGGACCTATGCGATGCGCATCGATGAACGAACGATGTGGCTGCACCTTCCAAAAGGGAGCACGGCTCAGCCGCGATCGGGTAAGCATGGACTAGAGATCAGTTTTGAATTAGCCGAAGGTGAGACGAAAGATATTGTCTTGGAATATGCAGTAGAGTCGCGATTAGGCCTGACGAAACGCGACCTTATGCAAGAAACCATCACCTTCTGGCGCGAGTGGATTACTGAGGGGAATTTTCTGTTTTCCCGTAAACACCTAGTACAGAGCGCTATTACGCTCAAGCTGATGCAGTTCTACCCGACTGGCGGGCTGATTGCCGCCCCTACGACATCCCTACCCGAACAGATAGGAGGGGTCCGAAACTGGGACTACCGCTATGTCTGGATACGCGACGCAACATTCTGTCTGTATGCGTTTTACGTCCTTGGGTTTACCAAAGAAGCGGAACGATTTTTTGGGTTTATCGAACGCATTGCAGAGGATGCCAAACGTTGCGAGGGTGATACCTGCGACTTAGACCTCTCTGTGATGTACACCATTTGGGGCCAACCGCTACAGGGTGAATCCACCCTCGAAAACTTGGAAGGTTACCGCGGCTCCAAACCTGTGCGTATCGGTAACGGTGCTGCGGAGCAATTCCAGTTGGACCTCTATGGGTCACTCATCGACGCCTACTACTTTATGAACAAGCGTGGGCTCCCTATTTCGAAGCAAGGCAAAAATGTGGTGCAAATGTTAGTGCGTGCAATTCAGCTGCATTGGAAACGGCCAGATAGCGGTATTTGGGAAGTGCGCGGTGGCGACAGACAATTCACTTACAGCAAAGTAATGGCGTGGATTGGCGTAGAGCGTGCACTGCGACTTGCCGATGTCCTCAAGATTTCCGATGCGCAAAAAGCTCAGTGGGAAAAGCTCAAAAAAGAGATTGAAGATTGGATTTGGGAAAACTGTTACGACGAGAAGCGTGGGACCTTCGTGCAGCACCCAGATACCAAAGCACAGGATGCGACAAACCTCCTGTTTGTCCTGATGTTCTTTTTAAGCCGCCACGACGAGCGAGCAAAGAAGATGATTGAGGAGACGCAACGAGAACTCACCAAGAACGAGCTCTACATGTATCGCTACCTGAATGATGACGGACTCCCCGGCCACGAAGGCGCGTTCCTCTTTTGCACCTTCTGGCAGATAGCAGGGCTCGCGGCAACGGGGAAAGTAGAAGAGGCCGAGACGATGCTTAGTCGTATTGAAGAATCGATGCCCGAAAGCGGACTCATGGCCGAGGAAATCGACCCCAAGACGGGCGAGTTCCTAGGGAACCATCCACAAGCCTTTTCGCATATTGGGTACATTATGGCGACGTATTACATTGATCGATACAAGAACTAAGGGAGGAGTGTCCCCGAAAGCGTCCTGAAATTTTTGAAGTCGAATGATTCACCAAGCAAGAGAAGTACATCTCCACTACCCGTCGTTTCGGTACGTGCTACAGGCAAACTTAAGAGTTGCCCCATAAGCTCCGCGGCAGATTCAAACTTATTCTCGCGGAAGAACACACCCGAGTACTGCCCATCCCCTAAGTCCGTCCCTGTCGCAGTAAGGGGCTCATCATCTAGTGCATTCCAGTTATACCGGAGGAGTTCGTTACGCAGTCTGTGCACTTCTAGGTTATTGGCCCCTGCATCAATAAGTGCAAGTTTTGGGCCAGAAAGATACGCGGAGCGGTGCTGCAAGAGCATTGTGACAAACGCCTGAATATGCCCCCAGTCCGGAGCCATACCTGGCGAGGCAAGTGGCACGAGCACAGAAGCACCGGAGTAGAACTCTGGTGGTGCTGGAATCACAAACCCACCTGCTGCCGCAATAGCACCATCCCCTCCCACACTAAAATTAAGCTGTGCAGTAATCATTCGCTCTCGCGAGAGCATGCTTGCGATTTGCCCCAGCGCTAATAACTGTGGACCATTGAATGTTGTGACAACATGGCCCTGGAGCATTTTGTATGCATCGAGAACAAAGCTGAGTTGCTGGGTATGCGGGAGACTGCGGACTTTCCCCCCAAGGGCAGAGAGGAGTAACTGCTGCCTAGCCGATCGATCGAAGTCGCTGGTGGAGTGACGACTACGTGCATACTTGAGCGCTGTTTCGCCATCAAAATGCTGTAACCCCTTTTCGACCTGGAAGAGTCCCGTCTGATCTTCGGCAATCGGATACGTGTAGTCCGTGATTGCCTCTGGCACATCAATGTCCACACCGCCGAGGGCATCTACAACTAGGGTAAACGCGGTGAAGTCTGCTTTGACGATGCCATGAATAGTCACACCTAATTTTTCCCCGATAATATCCCCCACCGATTGCAACGCGAGATCCGCGGCAGCATCTTCTTCTATTTTCTCACGGTAGATGAGCCTGCGCTTTTCATTCGCATAAATAGCATTGATACGACCACTAACGGTCTGCTCGGCAGAATCAATGAGCAAATCACGCGGGAGTGATAGCAGCACAACACTACGCGTATTGGTAGGATCGATGCTTGCCAAGATCATTGTATCCGTAAGATCCGCACCATCATGACCACTATCTCCCACACCAAGAAGTAGTATATTTATAAAGCCGTTCTCATCGCGAGGAAGATCCGTACCCGCCACACGCAGAATAGAATCCGTTACCGCTGTACGTGCAACGCCGTTTTTCACAAACGCAGTAATAACGATACCGAGGATAACTACAAGCCCCACAAGCAACACCGCACCTCTACCCAAAAATGGGAGAGAAGCATGAAACGCCGAACGGGAAAAGGGGTTACCAAACTTCATTGAACCGGGAGTATACCATTGGCTTTTGGCTGCAACATGCGATTTCTCGTGATTTTTAGTGCCCGAAAAGTCATGCAGAGGGCTTTCAGCTCTGGTAGGCTTGCCGCTCATGGCTACGTACCCCACCCTCACGCTTAAGCCCGGCTTAGAAGTCCACCTCAAGAATCGCCACCATGCGATCTTCAAAAGCGCTGTGCGTGGCAATGTCGACGCACCTGCAGGGTCCATTGTTGCTGTACGCGCACATGACGGCAGCTTCCTCTGTTACGCGATGTGGAACCCAGGGGCATACATCTGCGGCCGGGTGATTGGCTTTGAGGAACGAGACCCACTGGAGCAGCTTAAGTCATTGATGGAACGAGCGATTGCCCTTCGAAGAGAAATCTTTAAGAACGAGGACACGAACTGCTTCCGTCTTATCAACGCCGAAGGTGACAGCATCCCCGGCCTCATTGTCGATGAATACGCAGGCACACTTGTCGTACAGCTGACAACATTAGGCATGGATAAGTTGCGCGAGTGGATTGTCGAAACACTGACAGAGATTTGCGGGCCCTTGAATGTCTTTGAAAAATCCACCGGACAGTCTCGCAAGAAAGAAGGGCTCGAAGGCAAAGAAGGATGGATCCGGGGTGAAGGCGACGGAGTGATTGATATCACCGAGCGAGGCATTAAGTATCGCATTGCATTACTGGGTAGCCAAAAGACTGGCCTCTTTTTAGATCAACGTGAAATGCGTGGGTTGGTACGACAGCTATCTGCAGGTAAAACAGTGCTCGACTGCTGCAGCTACGTCGGTGGTTTTTCGGTGAACGCACTCGCAGGCGGGGCCGTAAGTGCAGACGCAGTCGACTACGATGCGATCGCGCTGGAGCGTGCAAAAGAGAATGCTGCATTAAATGGAATCGATGCGGAAAAGCTCTGCACATTCCCACAGGATGTCTTTGATTTCCTGCGCCGTAAGCCACAGCCTCACGCCTACGATTTTATTATTCTGGACCCACCAGCCTTTGCGAAACGCAGTACCGACTTGGAACAGGCAAAGAGAGCGTATACAGACCTCAATCGCATGGCCATGGAAATACTCCCTGCAGGAGGTTTGCTCCTTACGTGTTCTTGCAGCTACCAGATGGATAAAGAGACATTCCAAACTGTTGCCTTCCATGCGGCCCGCCAAGCTAAGCGTAATGTGCGCATTTTAGAACGACACCGCCAAGCATTTGACCACCCCGTGAACCTGTATCACCCCGAAGGAGACTATCTCAAAAGCCTATTGCTGTGGGTTGAATAGCAACGTTGTGAACAACTCTTGACTCCTGTCAAACAAGGAGAATACTGCCCGGGACCCTGCCACAGGTCTTTCCACACGAAAGGATTCCACGATGAAAACAGCACCTCCTGTACGTCCTGCGAATGCAGTGGAAGCACCCTCTCTTACCGGGAATCGTCAACATTCCCATGTCCCATCGCGCGTTTTGCGCGCAACACTGAGCCTCCTCCCTTTCCGAGTCAGCGCAGAAGGAGCTGACAATCAAGACAACCCTCATACAACTCAACAACCAATCACAGCAGAGTAGCTGAAAGACTCCGGCAGGGTCTTTCTTTTGTATGTGCGCGCAGATGAGTATGATACGGGTATGCCACATCGCATTGTCATCGTCGGAGGAGGATTCGGTGGAGTGAGCGCTGCAAAACATCTGTCAAAAATGAATTTGCCAAACGTCACGATCACGCTGATTAGTGACAAGTCGTGGATCGAATACTACGGCGCCCTCTACCGCTTGATCCGCGGATCAAGCCCAGCAGAGGTGATGCTACCGCTCGAACTCACAGTGGATACCAAGCGCGTAACACTGATAATCGACTCGATCCAACACATTGATTCGATTAAAAAAAACGTTGAAGGTACAACAAAAACCTATGCATACGACACATTGATCCTGTCACCCGGCAGCGTCTCGAATTACTTCGGCATACCCGGCATGGACGAGCACTCCGTCACCATGAAAAGTGTGGCCGACACTCTGGAGCTCAAGCAATCGGTGATCGATCATGTCACAGCAATGTCTAAAACAACCGATCAAATCGAACGTCAAAAGCTTGGCCGCTTCGCCATCGTCGGTGCGGGTCCAACTGGCATCGAGATCGCAGGTGAAATCCTACCTCTTGCACGTACTACCGCCAAAAAAGTCGGCATAGATCCTTCGCTCATAGAGGTATGTATCTTGGAAGCAATGGATCGTTTACTGCCTGCGATTGAACCAAAAGCCTCTGCAAAAGTATTAAAGAGGTTGAATCATATAGGTGTAAATCTAATGCTAAATACTGCAGTGGCTTCTATCAAGAAAAACGCTGTCACACTCAAAGACGGCTCAACGCTGGACGTCGCCATGATCATCTGGACTGCCGGTGTAAAGCCAAATCCCCTACTTGCAACTATCAAAGGTATCGAAGCTGACAAGCGTGGTAGAGCGATCGTCGACGAACACCTGCAAGCAAAAAATGTATCTGACATCTATGTACTGGGCGACTGCGCATCCACTCCCTTTAGCGGCATGGCACAGACTGCATTCGATGACGGCGCATTTATCGCACAGGTAATTGCGGCAAATCTACGTGCATCCACTGTCCCTACGTACGCACCCAAAGCTCCTGCCTATGCCATTCCGGCTCGCAGAGGATGGGCTGCGGTAAAATACGGACCGATCCGTGCCTACGGGTTCCCCGGTTACATCCTACGTAGACTCGCAGACATTCACGTCTACATGTTAGTACTGCCATGGCGATATATTCCGTCAGCGTACTTCGGTCGACTTCCTGTTATGAAGGCCAAAGCCCAACGATCAGTGTAATCGCGTAGAGTGCAACAAAGTGATAAATGACCCCAAACAAATAGAGGTTCACTTTTTTGTTTTCCCACAGAACACCATTCAGGAGCACGGTTGCGATAAAGCCAAGCCACAACCAGAACGTTAGTTGGAAGGCGCTATATGCATCACTCACACCCCAGGCTGCTGCAAAATTAGCAACCACAAACGCCATGACCAGTTGCTGAAGGAATGCAATCAACATCATCAGTGGCATCTTTTTACCCATCTCCTTTTGCCCCTTTGCGATATCTGCAGGCGTCAGTTCCATCAAGCTTATCCATACCTTCCCAAAGAGTGGACCATGCCATAGGAAGCCAATGGCAAACGCTGCAAGTGCAGCGACAACGATGGAAACAAGACTGATGGACATGGAGGATGGGGAAGCAACCCTTAAACCGTAGTCTCATGACTACTATAAGATCAATAGACTAATAGACCGAATGTGTATGCATAAAAAAAAGAGCCCTGGTCCACAAGGGCTCAGGGCTGAGGGTACTGAGTACAGCACCCGGGGTTTTCACGATGACGAGAACGTTGGCCACCATTTCCACCTTCTCGCAGGTGGCGACGGGAGTGGTTCGTTCCGGATGCTCGGACCGGTGTAGTCCGTCCGAAATGCATCGAATGCATTTACCGCAGTATTCAACCAATCCTCCTTCAAGCAAATGTCATCACAGAGCATCATCCGTTTGTAGCCGATATCCCTTAACCATTCGATTTCCAGGAAATCAGTACAAGACGGTACGGGCTCGGTGACAACCGAGAGCAGCATGCGCGAAGCCACACAGGCTTCAGGGTCGCGGTCGATAATCAACCGCAGAACATTGGCCATCTGATGTGGACGGTCAATTTCTAGGTAAAGGTCACCGCGCGCAGCAGTAAGTGTAAGTCCCGGCTGCTTGCGGAAGCTCTTCGCCACGAAATCAATTCCACGTTTGTTCTCGATCTTCAGCCAGATCTCGGCATCCTTGCCGACGAGGCTGCGAAACTCATCAACGTCGCGCTGGGTTTCGGCGTACGAGAGAAAGTATCTCGTAAAACCGGCAGTACGCACGCGCTGAATTTTCTCCAGTTCCACCTCGGTAAAGAGATCCCCTCCTACCTGCAACGTCGGGTGACGAATGCAAAGGGATTCTCCTGGATAGACCATATGTTTTGGTCCTCCACGGAAGATCAGCCGTTGTCCGCCCTCTTCCAACCGCTCCAGTAGAGCGTGATCTTGTCCTCCTTTCAGCAGAACGGGCGTCGGTGTCTGCACCTGAATCGGGTGATTCAGTCGTAGGTCCAAATACTGATCGTTGAGAAGAACTTCTGTCACTCGTAACTGCCGACCCTTGATGTCGAAAAAAAGAGGGACAGCAGGCTTCATCAGTTCAAGACGCGCAAGCTCCGTCTCCAGCTCTGGGCAATTGATCTGAGCGCTATTCAGGCGGATGCCTTGCAAGCGCGGATCGTTCGCAAATTGCTGAAAGTGCGGGAAGCTCGGCCACAACGTAACAATCAATTCTGTATCCATGTCCTCCTCCAGATAAAGTAGATAAGGGAGGCGACATGTCGCCTCCCTTATCCAATGAATATCACAACAACGGTTCTGCTTCGACGTCATCGCTGCCGTCGTTGCTATGCAGCATGGATTTCCCCGAACCAGACGGACCTTTCGGTTTCTTTTTCGGCTTTTTTGGCTCCTCTTCCTCGTCGATTCGGTGAATCGTCGCAAGAGACCTATACACCGTCTTAACCTGCTGAGGAGTTTGTCGATGCTCAATCTCCTCACGAAAGTAATCGAATTTACCAGTTTCATGACCAAGTACACCAAAGATTGAATCCATGATGCGATTAGCATCTGGCAAAAGAACAATGCGATCCGCCCCAACGAGACTAACCCACTTAGCGTAGATCTCTTTCTCTTGAGCGGACATCTCATCACCCTCATGACAGTCTTCAGCATCTTTGCTGTACGGCTTCAGAATGATGTACACGGAGAACTTTTGCATGAGCTCCTTAAACACCTGTTTCGTTGAGATCGCCTTATCCAATTTGACATGAGCAAGACGATCGGCCGTTTTGACATCCGTAGAATCGTACGGCCCTTCATCTGTGTACAGAATGAAGATCGGACGAACGGCGTTTGGCATCGAGACATTCCGAGCATAATACAAAGCTGCCAACTCGGAATTCTCTGTCAACTGACCTCCGCCATCCGAATTGCGAACAAATGCATCCAGTTGCGCACGCAAATCCGTCCCCTTGCTAAAGGGGCGAGGCTGCAGAGGATAAAGATCCGCGTTCGATCCGTAGCCGTCACCGAAGACGGCAAAACTGATTTCCGTATCGTCACCGAGGTATTCTTTAATCTCGATATCGAGATAGGGCACCTTGCCGAACACGATTCCCGGCGATTTTTTCATAGACCCCGTAATGTCCATCGCAAGCACGAAGGGTGACTTGCTTGTCGTAGTAAGGCTCATGGGAACAAGATCGCGAGCAACCTTACCTGCGCTTACCGCTGCCGTGTAGCCGCGCCCTGCTGTTGAATCATAATCCCGCGACGAATCGTATCCAAAATCATGCCCCTCCCAGGGCCCGGGGTCCCAATCTCCACCTTCAGTCATCATGTGCTCCTTTGAACATAGACTTGTTTTTACTCCACACCAACGATCCGTTTCATGCCAGAGAATTTCCGGCCGAACGCCTTTTCTCGAACGTCTTGGAAGCTCTCGAAGAGTCTCCCACTTTTCCAATCTGGACGACCGAGCTTATCGCGAACGATCATCTGCTGGATGAAAGTGATGAGCGGCTCTGGGACATCTTCGGGGATCATTTTCCGCTTCACCTTATCGATCCCGCCACCCAGCATGTAAATCATCGTCATGCCAAGTGAATAGAAATCAGACTGGGGAATCAGACGATCTTTATCCATTTGCTCAGGGGGAGCAAAGTGTTCGGTGTACCCGATACTCCTGGCACTCTCCCCGGGCTTAACCATTGCAAGACCGAAATCCACAACAACGACCTGATGGCTCTCCTCTTGGACAATGATGTTCTGGGGCTTGATGTCACCATGCACTACGCCGTGGTAGTGCATGTACATGAGTGCATTGAGAATACGCTCCGTAATCCACGCAACGCTCTCGGGGTCGATACGACCGTGCCGTTCAATAAGCTGCTCGATCGTCGGCCCTTCAATGTAACTCATGACCAAGGCGATGCTGCCATCCGGCAACTCCAGCAGGTCTTTCACTGCGGGAATCGAGTGATGACGCAAGTCCCACATCGCACTCGTCTCATTCATTAGGATTGTCTTGTGCTGCCTGGAGACCTTCGCACAATGCTTAATGCACACAGGCTTCTTCGTCACAATGTGCTCACCATAGTACGTCGTGCCAATACCGCCTTCCGCGATCTTGCGGATCACGCGGTACTTATCTCCAATGACCTTACCAGCAACTGAGGCGAACTGCGTGTCGTACGCTGCTCGACTCGCTTCGTTGGACAAAACCTCCCATGCTTCTTGAATCTGACGCCATGTCTCTGGGTCGAACCTCTTACCACGATCCAAGTTGTGAATGGCTGCCAACGCATGGTAAGCAGCTTTCACGACATCCGGCCGTGCACGAGGGTCAACCTCCAAGACTTCGTAGTGATTCGTCATCTAACATTCTCCTTGTTCAGTGTTATGGGGAATACTGCGGTGTTGTGAAAGTGCGTACATGACACACTTGTCTAAAATACGTATCATGCCAAAACATACTAAACTGATTTTAGAGAGAAGCAACGGCATCAATATGCCAATTTAGACCCGCATCTCAATCCAAAACCACATTCTGCGCTTAACAGATGGCTTTACGGTAATGTGCACTGGGCGTTCGCCGCTCCGTGTGCGGGCAAGCGCGTGGAGAAAGAATCCCAGGAGGACTAGGAGAATGCCCGCAATAAGCTGAATACCAGCGTCTGCACGTTCGTAGACACTCACCACAGGTGCTGCATGCAGCTGGCCCATGGAATCGATCAATGTGGACCCGGGATGGGTCAAAGAAGCCTGTGTAATAGTGAGAGAACCAGATATCGCAATACCTGCCGCAAGAGACAGGCCAGCAAGGGTATTGAGCATTCGTGGCAGGATGTGTGTCATATTTCCCTTTATTATAGCAAAAATGGGCTGGAATTGCCATGACGCCTCGTTATACTAGCGCGGCTGAAAGGGTTCAAAACAACGGCCTCATCGTCTAACGGTTAGGACACAGGATTTTCATTCCTGCAATCGGAGTTCGATTCTCCGTGAGGCTGCCAATATTCCACCTTACTTGCGACTAAACAACTTCCAGATGCTCCACTTTGTCGCATCTCTTTTTTGTGGCACTTCTACAGGCTTTGCAGCAGGACGTTCTACTTTTTCAGCCTGCAACTGATTGGCAAATGGCTCTCGCTCTGTATAGGCCTGATTCAAATAAGCACCAGCCTGCCTTCGATAATCTGTGGGTGTGAGGAATTCCGGATTGCCCTTTTGAAGGCGCATACCATACTGTTTCAAAGACGACACTGAGCGTGCGACGTCGACATCGGGATCACGTACAGTCGTTAAACGGTCTGCTTCGATGCAACGATCTGCGAATTGAACAACCTCGTTTCCAAGTTTCTCTACGAACGGCTTCATTTTTTTCACAGCCTCCGTACGTGCAACCTCCATAAACTGCGAAATGAGTCGTACATTCCTGGCAGCATCTTCCAATATGCCACGTTGCATCTGCATCTCAGCGTGAAATTCGCGCAGTGCGTTATCCCCATTGATCATATATTTTGCCTGCTGCTGCAAATTTCGATATTCAGGATAATTATCTCGCAGCGCAGTTATGCCATAGACATGGTTAGGGAATTCTGATTGGAAACGACCCGATGAAGGAATGGATGTAAGATCAATTCTCTCCAGTTGATCACGAACGCTGGTAAATATGTTCACTTCTCCATTAAACGAAAGACCTGACTTCTCTTCCAGCGTCTTAAGGGCCTCAGTAGCAAGGTCCAAACTAGTAATTGCTCGCTGTTTCATCTCGGGTAATTGATCAACAGAAATAGCAGCATCATCAAACGGGGACTTTAAACGAACGTCCTTCAAAAGATCTGCATAGGACGGAATGTTGTCTGCTAACGGAAGAAGATCATTCTCATGCTGCAGAAGAGCATCGCACTGACGCGCCCAACGCTTGTGAAGGTTCTCAGGCTGCTCAGAAGAACGACCGGATTCCTCGAGAATAGGTGACATAGTTGATATGGGTATGTATGTATATATTATAACATAATTTACTAATTTTAACAATATACGAAAAACGGCCCTGCCGAAGCAAGACCGCTTTTCTTTTGTGAGGTGCAGACGATCTTAGTGACCGCAGCTGCATCCTTCTTCACCACCAATCATGGGAAACGGGGGAAAATGAATGAAAACGTTTCCAGTATACACGGCTAGAGCCACATGTCTATCACTCTACCTTGACGAGTGATAATGGCCAGGAGCAATGAATCTGGAAAAGCAGTATGACTGCTTTTGGCTCACACACAACAAAATACTCTATTTTTTAGACATGGTGCACCGCTCCGACAATCTCCTGGATATTCTTTACCCCCTCTTCCTGACACCAAAGCTGCATCTCGTTGGCTACCCTACCAAATGCACCATAGCCTTCCTGGAGCACCACTGTCCCCATACCCACAAGCGATGCACCAGCCATCATTAATTCAATGGCATCTGTGCCGTGTTCCACGCCACCAACACCAATAATCGGGTACTGACCATCGGTAGCCTTATAGATATCGGCAACACAGCGCACTGCCACAGGTTTAATAGCTGCACCCGAAACTCCTCCCGTGCGGTTACTTAAGACTGCCTTTCGGGTCTGCACATCAATCGCCATGCCAGGGCCGAGTGTATTTACCAGTGTGAAGCCATCACACCCACCACTGATGCATGCCAGTGCGACCGCTACGAGATCGGGCGTATTAGGGGAGAGTTTTACGAATAGCTTGATATCCCCCACTGCCTCGCGCGCCGCCTGCACTGCTGCTTTTGCAGTATCTGGTACATACGAAAACGGGCGACCGTGATCGTCTGCAACGTTGGGACAGCTAATATTCAGTTCCATTGCATCCGAACCCAGCATCGCAAACGTGCTCGCAGCTTCCGCAAAACGTTCCACCGTATCGCCGAAGATACTGACGATCACAGGGCATGGGCGATCCTGAATAAAGGGACCAAGATCTGCTTGTACCACCTCAAACCCATCACTCGGTAGCCCGACTGCGTTGATGGTGTAATGATCGGTATGCAGCACCGTTTGTTCCGGGTGACCCTTACGCACAAGCGTGCTGAACGACTTGGTAGTAATACCTCCTGCTCCACCTTCAGCAATCTGGCGACACTGGTCGGCCGTCCACGCCCATTTACCCGCAGCACTGATGAGCGGGTTTTGAAAGTTCATGCCAAGAACGGTCGTCTGTAAATCCATTGGCCCGATGCTACCCGATGAACGAATACACTTCCACGCTGTTACTTCTCGTCAGTCTTCTTTTCCCGAAGTCTGCCATTATACTTTGTCACGAAAGAAGGAACCTGATAGCCGAACTCACCTTTTTGTAATGCTTCAGTACACATACGCTCGACTTCCTGAATCGTGCGAGCAGACGTGTTTTCTAAACCTGCAGCAGTACCTTTCGTGATGATCTGAGAACCTTTCTTTTCCACCTTTACAATCGTGATACGAGTCCAACCAGCAAGTGGAATAGACACTTCATGCACGAACTGGCGTTCGCCAAGTACAGTCACTGCGCCTTTCTCGGTGATAGTCATGGCTACTGGCGTCTCGCCCACCATCACAGTAACAACTGTGCCAACTGGAATTTCACCGTCGGCTAGATCAGCAAGAAGCGTGGCAGAAGGCTCTTGTACGTCGATGTCTTTCGTCGTAGATACAGGCTGCACCTCTAAGGCTGGGGTGACTTCCTCTGCATGTTTGGTAGCAACAGGTGATGGAACAACATCTTCTGCCACTGCTGCAGCCACAGGCTGAGCATCATTCGCGGGATGACGAGAGCCACCTAGGGCAGCTGCAATAGCAGCACTTACGAGGCTCGCCCCTAATACCACCCTAGGCATAATTCCTCCACTGCGAGGGTGTGATGAGGTTTCGGATGGTTGTAATGAGAGGATGTTGTGCATATGTGTAATTTATACTAATTTTAGTATTTGTCAAATATACTGAAAAACAGCTTAAAACTGCTAATTTGGGTATAAAAAATGTGGGCAGTCGCAGAAGCGACTGCCCACGGGTGAAAGTTGGCCGCAAGCGGATTGAACGCCTGCTAAAAGCCGGTCATCAGAGCTTTTTGCTGCCTAGTAGGGTTTCTGCCCGAACGGGGGGTCGGAGCCAACGAAGTGGTCCAAACGGCCGTCGAACAGTTCCCCTTGAGGCAACCCAAGTTGATCTCTCAGTGACCCAAAATGGCAGAATCCGCGGGATTCTCTTCCTTTTTGGCGGCGCACCGAGGTGGATCAGGAGCAGCACCAGCTGCAACATGGTTTCCGTACCTCCTTTTAAGGAACTGATGGACCCGCGCATTCTAATGAGACCTTTTCTTGCGTCAATAGCAAATAAGGGGTCAAATATTCTTTACGCATCACATTCTCATGCTTACTCCACCCCTTCCACCACAGCCTTCATAAACCCGTTAAACAGCGGATGTGGCCTATGTGGCCTGCTCTGGAATTCGGGGTGGAACTGACTACCCACCATGTACGGGTGATCCTTTACTTCGACGATTTCCATGAGTCCCGTATCAGGGTTTACACCAGAGAAGAGCAAGCCCTTCGCTTCTAAATCTTTCTTGAAATCATTGTTGAATTCGTAACGGTGACGGTGGCGCTCATGAATGTGCGTCGTGCCATACACCTCTGCAGCCTTGCTGCCTTTTACTAATTCGCAGTCATAGGACCCCAGGCGCAGTGTGCCACCCTTCTCGCGTCCTTTGTGCTGGCCAGGCAGGAAGTGCACGACATACTTTGAACGATCCAGTTTTTCCTCTTCGTCGAATTCCTCGCTTGTGAGCGCAGGATCTTTAAGCATCGTGCGTGCGAATTCAATCGCCATAATCTGCGACCCAAGACAGAGTCCTAAGTATGGAACTTTCTCGGTACGTGCGTAGTGCGCTGCTTTAATTTTCCCTTCGATACCACGCTTTCCAAACCCACCGGGTACGAGGATTCCATCTGCCTCGTGGAGGAGGTCCCACGCTTCTTCATCACCTTTCTCGAGCTTCTCACTATCCACCCATTCAATCTCTGCCTTCGCACCGTTAAAGACAGCAGCGGATTTAATCGCTTCGATCACACTAAGGTATGCATCTTCCAAGTTCGTATACTTCCCAACAAGAGCGATTGTTACTTCTTTCTGCGCTGCTTCATGGCGATCCTTCCCCTTCTCCCATTCGCTCATGTCGGGGTGCAATTCGGGAAGCCCCAGTAAGTTCCCCACAATCTTTGCCATGTTGTGCTGCTGGTACGCTAGTGGCACATCGTAAATAGAATGCAGAGTCTGTGCGGGGATCACTGCCTGTCTCTGTACGCCACAAAACTGACTGATCTTATCGAGCAGCTCTTCGGGAATCTTGTAATCCGCTCTCGCCAAAATCATATCGGGTTGTAGGCCAATGCGACGAAGCTCACGAACCGAAAGCTGCGTGGGCTTGGTCTTCAGTTCTTTGGAACCTTTCAGGTATGGAAGAAGCGTGAGATGCACATGGAGAAGCCTGTTTCCAAGCTCCCCCTTTAACTGACGAACAGCTTCCAGGAATGGTTCACCTTCGATGTCCCCGACTGTTCCACCAATCTCCACCATCAGGACATCTGCACCGGACTTTTCGGCTGCGCCCGTAATACTCTGTTTAATCGCATCAGTAATGTGCGGAACAACCTGAATTGTCCCACCAAGGAAATCGCCACGGCGCTCACGAGCCAAAACCTCCGTATAAATCCTCCCCGTTGTAACCGTACTTAACTTACTCATCGGCTCATCAATAAAGCGCTCGTAATGGCCAAGATCTAGGTCTGTCTCTGCCCCGTCATCTGTGACGAATACTTCACCGTGCTGGAACGGGCTCATCGTCCCCGGGTCAACGTTCAAATAAGGATCGAGTTTCTGCACAAATACCTTGAGACCACACGCTTTTAAGATCGCACCGATCGATGCGGCTGCGATCCCCTTTCCCAAGCTGCTACACACACCACCTGTAACCACGATAAAGCGGGGGGCTGCCTTTCCTCCCGCTTTGGCGGAATGGAGAGGAGCCTCTGGCTTGGGTGGAATCATGAGTAAAACTAGGCGAGAACTGGGGAAAGCCCGTGACTATTCTACTCACAACAAGAAAAAGGGCAAGATCAATGGCCAGGCTTTAGTACTTCGGCAGGTCGGTAGAGATCTGCACGAATACGCACATTCCGAAGGTCGATTGGCTCTTTACCAAGGTTCCAGAGTTCTGCATGGCGAATCCCGTGCTGTGTACGCCCTGCATCTAGGAAAAATGCTCGCAAGTGACGTAACTCCGTCACATTACCCTGGGCATCAACAAGTTGAGGACGCAGCACTACATGGTGTGACTGCGATCCAATGTCGATTTCTGTCACAAGAAATTCTCCTGGAAGTAAGAAGTCCGGTCGTTCTTCAATGGTACGAACATCATCAAGAGCTTTCCGGCCGCTCCCCCTGCCTAAAAGGATACGATCCAGTAAGTCATCTACTGCTTTGTCTGGAGAAAGAATATGGCTAGTACGACCAAGTGGCAGAAAGATGGATGCATTATGTCCAATCTCCATATCATCAGATGTCAGCCTCCCTCGGTCATTTGCGCGGCGCACTCGCTTGTTAAGATTAACTCGGGAGTCATCGGGAAAGAGTCCAACCCTCCCCAATTGTACAACCTGTTGACCCTGCATTGCTCGTATACGGTTCATTAAGAGATCGGACGTTTCACCATTTGCAGAGAGGGCGAATCCTTCGATCCCTATGAGTGACCCCATCACCTGCACCTCCTGCGGATCAAGTTCAAACCCAATCTGGGCAATGGCACTGCGTGTTAGAGGCGAGATAATTCCCGCGCCCAGCTTAAGCTCGTGGGCAAGGCATTTTTGACCGTTGATAAGAGGTGCACACAGAGATATTTCGAAAGCTGGCACGCCTGATGGATGAGAAACTTCTTTTCCAAGGTGAATAAGCCTGGCATCGAGCGTTACTTGCGCCCTGCTAAGGTTCGCACGCTTGGGTGGAACAGCAGTATCTTCGAACGATAATTCAGGCCTATTTGGTAAAGACTGTTGCAAATCACCCATAGTAATATCACGTATGCTGCTAATTGACAAGTTCAAATATTTACATTATAATAACTAATGATGAATACACGAAAAATTACTCTGGATTTAGACCGAGGAAAGGACTATAAGCATTCAAACCACAAACAAGGTCCCCGACCCTTCTACACCATCCCGATGCAGCAAAACTTCCGTACAACCGGCATCGTAGCCCTTTCCATGAGGGTAGGATGCACAGTCGTTGGAATGCCAATTGTCGCTCTCCCCCGAGAGCGTTTTTGTATATGTACTCTTTCCACTGTCATATGTTGAAACCTGATTCGCCTGAACATGTGTCTGGGCCAGCGGCATTCCCTGCTATGCAAGATCTGGCACGTAGAGTTGGGCCAAGAATGATGATGGATGTCGGACGCGAAGCGTTACGATTGATGCTTCCACGGAAGCAAGATGTGCAAGTTATCGGAGAAAACGGTGCAGCCATCAACATGCCAGTCACGCGCAAAGGCATGGGTCCGTTGGAAACGGATTTCGGAAGGTTTTGGCATGCACGATTTGATACAGGTGACCAATGGGGGGATTACCATGCATTGATTGCTTGCAACGAAATCGACATGGCTACAGGCCTGCCGAAATTCAGCGCTGATCAGCCACTATTGGTTCGAACTGATTCCGGCTGTATTACGGGCCAGGTATTTCACGATAAGACATGCGACTGCCGACAGCAGTTACACCAAGCAATGGCAGAAGTCTCACAAAAAGGAGAAGGCATCATCGTGCATATACCCGGACAAGATGGACGCGGAATGGGGCTCGATTTTAAGCTGGCAACACTCCACATCCAGGAGCGTCTTGGTGCAGACACCGTACAAGCGGCATGCATTATTCGTTTTATGACGGAGGTACATGAAAGTATTAACGCGTTATCACGCTTGGCAGAGTTTGATCAAATAATCGACATTACACATCGCGCAATGGATGTAGAGGAAACTGCTGAACGTTTATGGGATGAAGGCCATGCTGCAGAAGCGATGAACCTGCTGGATAGCGTCAAAGCTGATATTGCAAATATTGTTGAGGAAACACGTAGGCAGTTAAAAATTGCGGATATCGACCAGCGCACATACGAAGGAGTAATTGCCATTATAAAGACCGTAGGCGTACAGCCGGGCAGAAACATCACCATGGCTACAAACAATCCCCAAAAATTGTCGGTTTTTGAGCGAAATGGATTCGCAATCAAAAATACCCCCATTATTGCCAGCAATTCGTCGAGTATTGCACGTCATCTCAATGCAAAAGCAGCACATTTGGGGCATGTTATCCCCCCTTACGAAATACCACCTGAAGCAACGTTTAATTAAATTTATACACATATTTTATTTATACATACATGTCGAAACTACACACGCATGCTTCGGTAGGCCAAGGTGAATCGTACGATCTAGAATCATTACGAGACACACTGCTGCCCGCATCTGTGTGGAAGGAAGGAGTTTTTGCGAGTGACATGGACCAGACGATGTTCCTCAATGACATGGGTGCATTGGTATTTATTGAATATCTCCAGAACCCCGCATTTTACGCGATGTCCACAGATGAACTGCGTCGCATTATTCTGCCCTCTGACACTGAATGGTTTTTCGAGCAGGGTGCTGCAGGGCAGATTGAAGGGGTATCATCGGAGGGATGCCATGAAGCACTATTGCTAGCAGAGGAGATCGTGAAAAATTTTGATGCGCTACGAGCATCCATGCAGCAAACAAGACATACGCCAGATAGAAGCCAGTTGATGGCATTCATCCAGAAAATTTGTGCATTGGACAGCAAGCTCATTCACCTTAAAAATCAGCACCCTGACCCTGCTGTGTCCAATACCCTAGCGAAAGCTTTTTCCCGCTATCGTCTATTCGGTGGCCAGGAAGCAAGTGTCATCGACCGCTTAACCACTGCAGTAATGTCGTTAGCACATGACCACCCAGAACGCGTATTGCCGATACAAGCTGGCGACTCAAAGCATGCAGAAGTTGATCGTCTTATTCGCGTGAATGGCTCGGTGCATGGTCTTTTGGATCGTGTTATTGAGGATGGTGCAGAAGGATATGCTGTCACTGCAACACCCTTCGAAATAGCGACCACTGCAATACGCTCGAGCATTTATAGCCACATCATTCCTCATGATCGTATTTTGGCGACAAAGCTAATGTTGAACCCTGAAAAGACGCACCTAGCAGGAGGATTGGATGGAGAAATGATGGCCGGTATTCGTAAGGCTCAGTTGTTGGCCCAAATAGAAGCGGATACAAATAGAAAAATCATGCTCGTTCTTGGAGACCTGCCCGGCAGCGATGCTGCCATGGGAGCAATGGCGTTGAGAAATAATGGCGTATTCGTTGTGACACACCATCCTCAGCAGCTGGAAGAAACTCACGACGGGTTTGATCGTTACTTAAAACGTCTTATGGGCAATAACGACGTTGAACATGCACAAGACCGAATCTTGTACATTCCTGCTCACCCCCTCGGGCAATCCTGATTACAAACGAGCAAGATTCAGCGCCGATTGAAGCGTAGTAACTGCGCGTTTTATCGCATCTCCCCATGTTTCCTGGGCTTCCGCTGTTGGGTACAACAGTCCACGGGACGAGTTTACAAATACGCCAGCACCATGACTATCAAGAAGTCCTTTTAGGTCCTTGGTAGTACCGCCCTGCGCGCCCATTCCTGCAAAAAGCGCCAATGTGTCATCCCCCATCACGCGCCGCACAGAGGCAGTATCGATCTGCTGTGTTGAAGCGATGATGGGTACCATGTTATTCGCTGTGTTCCATCGATGCATGACAAGATCCAACACGTGCTGCCAGAGATACCCTCCATCTTCCATGCGCGCATCTTGAATGACTGCTCCTCCCGGGTTGCTTGATTTCACCAAGGGAACAATCGCCTTCTCTGGGTAGCGTGCAAACGGAAGCATGACATCATCTCCCATATACGGGTTTACCACTACTCCGTCTGCCTTTAGCAATTCAAAGATATTTTTGATATACGCATTCATCGTCTCGTCGATATCGCCTATCTTGCAATCAACGATCACCGGTATGTCATGCTGATGTGCATACTGGATAATCTCTTTAAGTACATCGTGGCCGCCAGGGAAGACATCGAAATACGCTTTCTGCGCTTTAAAGACACAAATGTGAGGTGCAACGATACCAATATAGGACTTAAGAAAAGTCTTCACCTTTTCTTCATCCGAAATATTCATTACACGAATCTCCTCCGGGAAACGATCAATAACCGGGTCAATTCCTGCACAAACAAGCGTATCCTGCGAGGAGATGCGCCGTTTAATGGCTTCGATAGTGTTCATTTCTTCTTTTTTACAGGAGAGGCGAGATGTTTCTTTTTAACCAATACAGATTGAAATAGTTTGTATGCCAGCCTTTCTTCTTTCTCGTAGATCATCGGTACTCCCAACTCCTCTTTGCAAGACGGACAATTGAACATGGGCATTTTCTTGGTCGTTTTTACTTTCTCTAAAGATCGAACCAACAACTCCGGCCCAACAATACGATCCACATACATTCGCTTAAGTGGCCCGGGGCCGTCTTTCTGATAAACGGCAATGCTCTTGCCGCAACGATCACAGGAAAGATCGATAAACTGCGAGCGCCCCCCGCGTGCAATACGGTAGGAATCTTTTTTGAACTGAAGTGGCTTAGCTTTTGGCATGGTGCGATAACGAGTATATACCCGATGCTTCCAAATGTCGGGCAACAAAATCCGTCCGCTCTTCGATGCTCATAAGCGGGACAGTCACAACGTCGTACCCCAACTCCTGATAAGCACGGATGAAACAACCATCAAGATGCTTTGCGGCTTCGCCTGTTTCCACACGAACTGCATCTTGCTGGTATGGCAAAGGCTCAAAGTAAAATACACATGCGTATCTCCATGCATTGGCTAACTTCATCACTTCCGCATAATCAAAGCCATAGTGCATGTGGTGCGCTATAGCATCGACTGGCCCCCGGTCCAAGATATAGGGAAGTGCCGGATCTAGCGTGGAATCGGACTGTATGCCGCGATCGACAAACATGCGCTGTAGAGCAAGTTGATCCGCACATATCTGCTCAAGTGTGGCCCCTTTCGCAAGTTCCTCAAGGAAATATGCTCTCGCCAATTCATCACGTACGGGGAATCCACGAGATCTGAGAGCGTGCAATACGGATGTTTTTCCGGAACAGGGAGAGCCTGTGAAGACACTCCATGATGTAGATACCGCTTGCATCATTGTGATGATAATGTTATTTTAAATAATGTCAATATGACTGATACAACGACATCATACCGCACAAGCGAACACATTGTCATTACAGGGGGACCCTCCTCGGGTAAAACCTCCACCATACAAATGCTCAAAGATCGTGGCTACCCTTGTCTGCCCGAAGCTGCGGCTGCACATATTGAATCTCGGTTGTCGTGCAACGAAACCCTAGCACAGATATGCAGCGACCAACGGATGCTCCAACAAGGTATCCTCCACGTTGCCCTGAAGCAGGAAGAGCTCCTTCCTCCTGAGGCGTCATATTTTTTGGATCGTACGGCGGCCGACACACTCGCCTACTGCAAGCTATACAACCTTGATACTGCGTATTTCTTGGAACGAATTCGTACACGTTACAAACGGATCTTCCTGCTTAATCGATTGCCTCTCGAAAAAAACCATGTGCGGATTGAAGATGACGAAACTGCATCACGCTTAGATAGACTCTTGGAAGAGGTGTACACAGAACTGGGATACGACGTCACTCGTGTGCCTGTGATAAATAACCATACGCTCGTAGAAGAGAATATTCGAGCACGTGTGGACTGGATTTTGAGCTACTGTTAACTACACGCTGTAATTAAGCCCGCTATCCACCACCGCAATCGTGTGCGGGTGACTCTCCTTCATGCCTGCCTGCGAGATTTTAATAAACTTCGCTTTCTTGTGGAACTCCGCGATGTTCTTGGACCCAAGGTAGTAGAACGATGAACGAAGGCTGCCACCGGCTTGGAACAAGAAGTCGTGTACATCGCCTTTGAATGCGACGAGCCCTTCGACACCTTCTGCAATAAGCTGCTTGGCTGCGGTCTGCGCCTTTTGACCGTAGCGCTCCGCTCCGCCCTTTTGCATTGCTCCGATACTGCCCATCCCACGGTACTGTTTGAACACCTCACCATTCACTTTTACCTTCTCGCCGGGTGATTGTTCATGACCTGCGAGCATGGAACCGAGCATCACGGCGGATGCCCCCGTAGCAATTGCCTTGGCCATATCCCCCATCATGCGAATGCCGCCATCGGCAACAAAGGTGACCTTGGTCCCTTTACACGCACGTGCAGCTTCCATAAGCGCAGTCACCTGTGGCACGCCCATGCCCGTAATCACACGAGTAGTGCAAATGCTCCCTGGGCCAACACCAACACGCAGCACATCTGCCCCTGCTTTGATGAGGGCCTTAGCTCCATCGAAGGTTGCGATGTTCCCTGCCATCACCACTACGTTGTCTTTATAAGCTTTCTTGATGTGCTTCACACAATCCATGATGTAGGTACTGTGGCCATGCCCAGAATCAACAACAATCATATCCACCCCCGCGCCAACCAATGCTTTTACCCGTTCCTGCATATCGGCCCCCGCCCCAATCGCAGCTGCACAGAGATACCGACCTTTTGCATCCAGTGCCGCTTTTTCTTTGTCGATTACTTTCGCTGTTTTTACATGCTCAACCATTTTTGCCTGCTTCTCGATAGCAAGATTACGGTGAATAACACCAAGTCCACCACGCTCCGCCATCGCAATCGCCATGCCGGATTCCGTCACCGTATCCATGGGTGAACTGAGGATAGGGAGTTTTAGCTTGATACGAGGGTGTAGTGCGGTCGCTAAATTCACCGCTTCACGGGGGAAGCTCGATTCATTGGGGAGCAGCAGCAGATCGTCGAAGGTCAGACCCTCCATGATGATTTTTTGGTCAGACGATGTGCGCTTGGTTGCCATAGGTTCAGAGGTAAAGATTCTTCCCAGGTTCGGTTGGGATAAATGTGCAATCGAATGCCCACTGAATGGTCTGGTCGATCTGCTCTTCGGTCAAGCAGTTGTACTGGCGAAGATACTCGATTTCTTTTTTGAGGTTCGTACGAAGCATCGACGGGTTATCGGTGTTCATACAGAACTTCACCCCTGCCCCCCAGAGTGCTTGGATTACTTCACGGAAGTGGTCACCATCTTTAATGAACCCAACGCTAAAGTTGGATGTCGGACACATGCACATGGTTAGATCTTTCTTGCGGATCTTCTCCATCAATTTTTTATCGGTGTAAGCACGGAACCCGTGGTTAATGCGATCGAGTGGCAAGACATCCAGCACATGGTCCATTTCCTCCGCAGTACCATCTTCCCCCGTGTGAACGGTTGTCTTAAGGCCATTCGCCCTCGCTTCCGTATACAAATCTGCGTAATCCGCATATTCGAATTTTCCGTCCTTTGGCATAGGGCCCGCAATGTCGATACCAACAACGCCACGGCTACGATACTTGATTGCTTTACGAACAATGATCGCATTTACATCAACGGGCAAACGGCGATCGAGCATCAGGATGAGCCCCGCACGAACCTTGGGGAATTCCGCCAATGCACGCTCCATCCCACGCAGTGCGGCCAAAATGATTTGGTCCAAGTCCCTCTCCCCTTCGCGGTTACGGTAGAGTGGGTTAAAGCCCGGCTCCAGGAGTGTGATGTTATTGACACGGTATGCACCGGAAATCACCTCGTAGAGGGTGCGCTCCATTGCAACAGGTGAACTCTGCACAAGTTCTGTGAGGTGGAATAGCTTGTGGTAATCCTCCCAGGTGATTTGCTCCTTCTCTTTATTAAGTGTCACCATATCGTAAAACTCCCAATAGTCTTTGCTCGGCAGTTTGATTCCCTGCTCATGGGCAATAGACCACAAGATGTGCGGCTCAACGCTCTGTCCTAGGTGGAAATGCAACTCCGCTAACTCCTTTGTTGGTCGTGTGGAGGTTACCATGTGGTATTCTTATCCGAAACGACCTGTGGAGGCAAGGGGAAATCGAATTAAGCCGCAGTCTGTGTCACAACGTACAGCTGCGCTAAACGATGGAATTGTTCCAAAACATGATTTTCCATTTCACCATCTGCCCCGCCAGCAACAGGCCTTTCGAGTTCTTTTCGGACACCGGAATAACTCATGGCAGATGTAAGTAAGAACATATGAGCGAGAAGCATACGCCCCACAGTTGAAGGTGACCGCTGGGGCACGAATACTTCTGCACCTTCGGAGTGGAGGTGAGCCGTAAGTTCCATCAACTTTGCCGGAGACAACTGCTGGCCTATAAGAGCAAGTTCTTGTACATCTGTTCCTGCCATTCCTCGGTAATATTTACCACGCGTATCACCCCCATTCTTCAGCCAAGGGTTTGCACTTTCACGACGACCGACGAACGCGCCGCCGCCCTGTCGCATTTGAATGCCGCTCATGGCCAAGCCTTTGATAAATTCTCCAGAGTTACCCCATCCATCCAGCATCAAATATCCTTGTCCCGCAGCTGATGCGCCACAATCCAAACCTACATGTGCGTTTGGAATCCCGATACCAGTATTGGATGTGCGGCATGCTCTGCCCTCTGCAATACCGAGTTTCACCCCGTCTGCACCATACCTGACCAAGAAATCTTGAACGGCTTCCGGGTCGATTGTCGTCCCAGCCATTAAGAAGACATCCTGCAATCGCTCACGGTAATGGGCAAGAATCTTGCGGAAGTAGGGTGTATCGGCATGTGCAGTTTCCACTATCACTGCAGGAACACCGTCTGCATCACTCTCAAGCGTATCTATCAATTTGTCACCGAGTGACACATCACTGATGCCCAAATACAACGCTGAACCAAGACCTTGTTTGAATGTATGAGGTGGCAAGAAATGTGACACTGCTGCTGTTGTCTTGGTCACAATCCGCATGCCATGCTCGGAGTCCTTCAGCATGTACGTCCAGTTGCGAGATTTGTCCGCCATGTACATGAATGCTTGCTCGGCACTGAGTTCACCAGATGGAGCCTCATTCCATTGTGTTTGATACATGCCCGCAATCGGGTCATTGGCATTTTTACCTTCTAAATCTTTCCAGCTCACAACACCGATGCACTTACCGCCACTATCTTCGACAACCGCCACCATGTCGTCTTCCAGATACGAAAGAACAAGCTGCGCTTCGGCAACGGTATTGTCGGGTTTTACTCGGGCAGTCGTGTGATAGAGCTGATCACACTTGCTGAGATGCTGACGCAATTTAACGTTTAACTCATCTGGCAAATATGGCGGTGGCACGAAAAGCACACCGTATCGACTGACAGTTTCAGGGAAGTTGAAAAAAAGCCGGTGTTCATCGAGAAACGTATGCATCACTTTGCCTTCGGGGACTATTCCTTTGTACCTACACAAAAACGGATACTCATCAAAATATTCGGGCTTATCGTAGCCCGGCCATAATCCATCCATTGCGGAAGTAGCACCCAAGTAGGGGTTGGGAGGCATGTGCTTTCCTTTGATCGGATACGGACGAACCTTAAATTCTTTTCGATGGATCGGATTGGACAGAAACGCAAGAGAGGGATCTGTTTCGTATTTTTTCCGAAGCGTGTCATACGTGGCATATTTTTCTGCTAATTCCCTTTCATAATCAGTCATTGAGCCGCCACGAAGTACATGGTCTCTCTTGCTCAGCAATGTATGAATATATGCTGCATGGGCATCAGTAAAAGCCTTTACCTCTGAGGGAGAAGTAGATCCCACATGTGCTTCGATAATCTCAAATGTTGAGTTATGTGTGCCAAGGGCAAGGTTATCGAACGTAATCAGTTCGTTATTGCCGCCCAATTCATGATTGACGAGTTTTCCCATAAGGTCAGCCATCTTGCACTATTTGACATAGTTTGTCAAATGTATTGAAATACGCAAAATAGAGAAATCAGCCTCGTTTTTGAGGACGAGACTGAAATCCGAATGGGCTAATCGTGAGCCGATCCCGTTCACTCGCCACGCCAATCCCGCGGATAGGTTTGCCACTCGTTTTTGAGCAGCTTGCCAATAGCGTGGCCGCGCATCAGCGCATCTTTGTCTGCAGGAGGCATCTGAGCGAACGTCTGGCTGTACCCGTCGGGGATAAAGATGCAATCCCAGCCGAAATCCTTGCTGCCCTGACACTCCATGGGGGCAGAACCGTGCAATTCGTGATACACGACGCAGACTTGGCCGTCCTCGCTCGGAAACGCAATAGTCATCGTGACTTTCACACCTCGATTTACGTTGCCTTCGATGAGCTTCAAGACACCCTCTACACCGATTGCATCAGAGACTGGGCCGTAGAGTGGGCCTGGGAATCCTCCCAAAGCATCGAAACCGTAGCTGATGTCCTCGATCAGCAGACGCTGCCCGAGGAAAGCTGCCGCATCAACCGCCTTGTGAACTGCGATGAGGATCGGATCTCCTTGCAGCTCCAGCAGTTTCGGCTTTTTGCCCAAGACCGTAAAGGTCGGCGCCTGGCCACCGGCGAGCTGAAGGGCAATACGCTGCCATTCCTCTGCCTTCTTCGGGTTTTTTGTCGCAAGACATGTCGGGAACGGGACCATGTAACACCTCACAATGATAGAAGGGAGCAATGAATGGCTCACGGCCATTCGGATAAGTGATAATTTATAACAATTTAATTAAAAAGCAACCCCCTTGCGAGGGTTGCCCTTTTATTCATTGAATTGCTCTTACCCGATCAACCCGTTTGCGCTGTAGATACCAGCAGTAAGCACAGCCATGATCGACATCAATTTAACAAGGATGTTCAAGGCAGGACCGGACGTGTCTTTGAACGGATCACCGACAGTGTCACCGACAACAGCTGCCTTGTGCGTCTCGGAACCCTTACCACCGTGGTGGCCTGCTTCGATGTATTTCTTCGCGTTGTCCCATGCTCCACCGGAGTTCGCCATCGACATACCAAGAAGAATCGAACTGACGAGAGCACCTGCAAGGAGTCCACCAAGAGCCTCGATACCCATAAGGAGTCCAACCGCAACAGGGGAAACAACAGCAAGTAGTCCTGGCAGAATCATTTCGCGGATAGCAGCGTTCGTGGAGATAGCGACACAGCGTGCCGTGTCCCCTTCTGCCGTGCCCTTCATGAGGCCTGGGATCTCTTTGAATTGGCGACGTACTTCTTCGATCATTGCAATCGCAGCGCGTCCAACAGCGCGCATGGTCATGCTACTAAAGAGGAATGGGAGCATTCCACCAATCAGCAAGCTCATGAGCGTGAAAGGATTGCTCACGTCGATACTCTGTAGTCCGGATTCTTCTTTGAATGCACCGAACAGAGCCAAGCACATAAAGCCAGCAACACCGATTGCAAACCCCTTACCAATCGCAGCTGTTGTATTTCCTGCTGCATCGAGTGCATCTGTGCGCTCACGAACTTCCTTTGGAAGGTGTGCCATCTCGGCGATACCTCCTGCGTTATCCGCAACAGGTCCGAAGGCATCGATTGCAAGTGTCATACCAAGTGTTGCAAGCATTCCTACCGCACCAGCACCAATACCGTAGAGGCCTGCCGACATGTATGACACGCCGATAGCGATCACAATGACAACGACTGGCAATGCAGTAGACATATAGCCGAGTGCCAAGCCCTCAATAAGCGCAGTACCTGCGCCTGTCTTTGCAGAGTCAGCAAGCTTACGTACAGGACCGTAGCTGTGTGATGTGTAGTACTCGGTCAAACCACCCACAAACACTCCAGCCAAAAGACCGGATGTCACAGCCCAGAAGACACCCATCGCCTGCTCAGCAGGCAGGTAGTACTGGCCAAAGAAGTACGTACCGATAAGGAACAAGACGGATGCCACGAGCATTCCGACCTTAAGAGCATTCTGAACACCCTCACCAGACTTCGTGCGAACGAAGAACATCGAGACGATTGTCGCGATGATACCAATACAGGAAATAAGCAGCGGGTACATCAGTGCCTTTTCAACTGCCCAATCAACGTGCAAACCTACGAGCATTGTTGCGAGGATCGCACCGATATAGCTTTCAAAGAGGTCAGCACCCATACCTGCAACGTCACCAACGTTGTCACCAACGTTATCCGCAATCACCGCAGGGTTACGTGGGTCATCTTCTGGAATACCTGCTTCTACTTTACCAACCAAGTCTGCTCCCACGTCTGCAGCCTTTGTATAGATACCTCCTCCTACACGAGCGAAGAGTGCAACAACCGATGCGCCAAAGCTAAAGCCCGTTGCAGATTCAAGAGCGTCTGCGACAGGTAGACCCTGTGCCAACAAGAACCAGAGTGTTCCGGTAAAGCCAAGGATACCAAGGCCCACAACGGCGAGACCCATAGTCGAACCGCTGAAGAACGCAACGCCGAGTGCCTTTGTAATGCTTGTGCGTGCAGCCTGTGCAGTGCGAACGTTTGCGATGGTTGCGCAGCGCATACCAATGAAGCCAGCCAATGCAGAGGACACGGAACCAACAATGAAACTGATTGCTGTATACGGCATGCCACCCTGGTCAATAAACCAGTAGAGGAGTGCCGCAACAATAATGACGAATGGGATGATGACGGAATATTCACGAGTCAAAAACGCCATAGCGCCAATGCGGATTTTCCCGGCAATCTTCTGCATTTCTGCAGTGCCGGCATCCATTTTGCCGATGAGCACACGGAAGACTCCCGCCATAACAAGCGCGAGAAGCCCGCATACAAGGACAATGCGGAGGGTAAACATGAACGCGGACGCAAACAATTCGGTATCCATAAAGGAAAAAGAAGGGGTCAAAAAAAATCCCGGATATCATGAAACTAGGCAGAAATATACGCAAGAGCAGAAAACAGCGAAACCGTTGCCCGCTATCCGCTATCCGATCGAAAATATCCTCCAAGGCAGCAAAAAGGGCGCATAAGCGCCCCTTCTGATTACGGAAAACGGAAAGCGGACGACGGATTAGACTGCGTTTGCCACCTTTTTAACAGCTTTCTTCGCTGTCTTTTTAGCCTTCGTCGCACTCTTGGCTGTCGTCGACTTAGCCTTTTTTACACCTTGGCTGACCATTCCTTTCAGGTCACCCTTCAACTTTTTCAACTGAGTGTCAGCGTACTTCTTGGCCTTTTTGACGTTGTCCTGCACAGCATCACTCTGCACAAACTGCTGAACCTCCTTACCAATTTGCTTACCGTCTTGCTGCAAGTGCTTAGCCAAAATTTTGCCTGCTGCTTCGGCATCTTTTGCACCTGCGAGTTCGTCGCGAAGCTTGTTGTTAGAAAATACGTACCCAGCCATAGCACCACCAAGAGCGCCTAGAAGTAGTGAAAGTTTTTTCATAATTTGGAGAAGGAAAAGAAATCGAAAGAAGTATACCAACTATGAAGACGGATGCGAGGAAGAAGTCTTGCAAAAGGAGACAGGAAAGTAATGAGGTAATTGGGTAAGGAAGTGATAACTATCATTACCTCCTTACTTGATTACTTCCTTACAACACTCGTCGAACCTCTGCGATCTGCTGATCACTCAATATCTCTCTCAATGCTTCATCCGGCTGCCGCTTAATCGCATCAACCGATCCAAACTTCGTCAGCAGTTCCTGCTGAGTCTCGATACTGATGCCCGGAATGGAATCCAGCTGAGAACGAATCACCGCCTTCATTACACGGGAAGAGCGATGACGATTCGCAAATCTATGCGCTTCGTCGCGTAGGCGCATCAACAAAAACTTCGCCTGACTATCGTGAGGAAAGAGAATGGGAATCGACTCCCCCGGAACAAACACTTCCTCTTCCCTCTTCGCAAGACCGATAACAGGAATCTCCAGTTGAAGATTCTTGAGCACTTCCACAACAGTGCTCAGTTGCCCCTTCCCACCATCGATCACCAGTAGATCTGGACGCGAGGAAAGTGAGGAATCAGTCTTGTTCTGGATAGGATCGTAGACAAAACAAATGGATTCATCCGACACACGATCGTTGATAAATGCAGGAGGCTTAATAACGTGACGAAACCCGAGCGAGCCATACGCCTGTTCGAATGTTGGACTGATGAGTGTATAGATTTTCCCCTTCTTACGTGCATGCAAAATGCTCCGCATAAAGAATGCGAGTAGCCGATCATTGCCATACGATTCATCCATCCACACATCTTGTAACTCTGTTGCACTGAGCGGCCCCGCAAGCCGTACGCGCGCAACAATCTGCTCTTCGTGCCTGGCGACAATCCACTCTTTATAATCTGCCCCTTCGGGTAAGTTTCCTGCCTCTGCCTTCTTTGCCTTTGCAACGACTATCCCGTTCTTTTCCCACTCAAGCCGCTCTCGTTCGAACGCGTTTGTGAGGTGACGAAGTCTGCGCGTCAGCACTTCTTTCAGCGATCGATAATCATCAATCACCCCCTTGGCCATCGTGTGAATCGTGAAGTTTCGGTACTGATCACTCTTCGGTTTCCCGTCGATCATCACCACCATACTACCGACCGTTTCCGTGCCACCTGAGTGTGAAATGTCGTACCCTTCAATACGCACCGGGGCATCGCTGAGCTTGAGGAGATCACGCAGTCCCTCAAGGGCACTTTCGACGTTGCGGGATTCTGCCTCCCACGTTGCCTCGGCCTGCTTGGCTTTCTCGTGGGCATTCTTTTCGGCTAACTGGAGCAAGTGCGATTTATGTCCACGCTCCGGCACGATCAGCTTTACCTTTTTTCCTTTAATGTGTGAGAGGAATTCTTCGAATGTACGCCCATCGGGGACTTCTTCTCCCACAATAATCGCATCGGGGATATCAGCTGCCGCGTCGTAGTACTGTGGCAGTAACTGATCCAATACATCGGTAATACTTTCGGCGCTACCCATAAGCGAAAACTGCTCTTCACCAATAAGCTTGCCTCCACGCTTACGCATCAGGACTGCATGGGCTTTACCCGAAAGCAGCGCGATACCAATCACATCGACGTTTTCACCCGAGGTATCCGATACAAGCTGGCGCTCCTGCAAGCTCTCGATAATACCAAGCATGTCACGCAGCCTCGCTGCACGTTCAAACTTCTTTTCTTTTGCAGCGGTTGCCATCATCTCTCGTCCACGTTCCAGCACGGGTTTGTAGTCGCCTTTAAAAAAGTGCATCACCTGCGCAATGCGCGCGTTGTAATCGTCTTTGGAAACTACCCCCGCACACGTGCCACAACACTTGCCGATTTGGTAATCCAAACACGGCCGCAGTTTCCCCGTGCCATACACCGCCTCTGCATCCCCATCTGCTTTATTGAGCGCACTCAGCGATTCCTTACATGCTTTAAAGCAGAAGATTTCATCGAGCATTTCGAGTGTTTGGCGTGTCTCCCACGCACTTAAAAACGGCCCGAAGTACTTGGCCTTGCTGTCCATCATGCGCCGCTCAAGTGCAATACGAGGGTATGGGTCATCCACCGTGACTTCGATGTACACATAATGCTTATCGTCTTTCATCAGCACGTTGTACTTAGGCCGAATCTCTTTAATGAGGTTCGTCTCTAACACCAATGCTTCGAGCTCAGTATTGGTGACCGTGACATCAAAATCAGCAATCTGGCGCAGGAACGATTGCTTCCACGGCCCTTGGCCTTTAGCAGCATCATTCGCGGTGTAGCTTCGCATGCGATTGCGTAGGTTCTTTGCTTTGCCGACATACAGGATATCGCCGTCCTTATTTTTCCAACGATAGACCCCAGGGTCCATGGGGACCTTGGCTACTCGTTTCCGAAGTTGTACGAGAATATCGGACATGCGAGACCAGAATATAGAATGTAGAATATCGAATATAGGGTGAAAGCATGCAATATTCCTATATTCCATATTCCTATATTCGATGCATCCAACAGTCACAGCACTGGTATTGAACTATCGAGAGCCATTACAAACAGTTCGTTGTGTGCAGGCACTGCTACAACAAGAGATTCATGGAACGATGAATATTATTGTGATTGATAACCATTCTGGTGATGATTCCATTGGGATTCTGCGAAACCGCTTAGGGCATGTGCCACAGGTACGAGTGATTGAAGCCAATCGTAATGCGGGCTTTGGTGGGGGCTATGGTTATGGGATTCGCCAAGCAACAGGGACCTACGTCCTTATTAATAACCCTGCAAAAATCCTCCAAGCTGGGGCGATAGCAAAGATGATCAAACGCTTAGAGGAAGATCCCGCTATTGGAATTATTGCTCCCAAGCTCGTACACGATGATGGCTCTGTTCGCGCATCTGCGAGATCCTTCCCCAAATTATTCGACGTTGTCGCAAAGCGATCGTTCCCAGGGAGCGAGAAATCTAAAAACGTCCGGCGTTACCTACAGAGTGATGCATCACCAGATACAGAGCGCGAAACCGATTGGGTGATTGGCGGCTGCATGATGCTACGAAAAAACGTCTTGGATGAAGTGAAAGGATTCGACCCTCGCTTCTTCCTCTTCTTTGAGGATATCGACCTCTGTCGACGTGTGCGCAACACTGGTAAATCAATTTTGTATTTTCCCCAAGCAATCGCGACCGACCGTAAGCAGCGATACAGCGATATGCCAATCTGGCAGCTACCATTTAAAAAAGCAGGGAGAGCGCATATTACGAGTGCGCTGAAATATTTTTGGAAGTGGAGGCTTGGCTGACATATGTTCTTTCTTGTCAGCCCGACAAGAAAGAACCAAAGAAACGCACCGCGCACCAGTACTCCTCCACCCGGCTCTGGCTTCCTTGACGATTCCTCCAAGGTTTCGGAATCGTCTTCGTCAGCACACGAACAGAGCCTTCCCCTTACACCCCCATGGTGCGCGGAATCCATCTACGAAACGATAAACACATCTACCGGGTGGGCGTTCGCCGCCACGGCTGGTGGGGGGCCTGCGGAGGAGCGGCTTGGCGGCGTTGGGTTTTTCTTTGTGACTTTCTTTTGTGCGGCAGACAAAAGAAAGTTGATGAGCTGTAAGGTGCTTAATCGAATGTATTGACTCCCAAAAAAACACCCAATAGTATCTGCGTTAGCCCGCTACGGCGGGGAAACAACGTGGTGCAGGTGCACCAACTTCCCGATTGGTCCGGTGTTCCGGACTATCAAACCAAGGAGACGATGATGAACGGACCACGAAATGCGATGAAGGCTGCTGCGATGGGGAACAAGGGCCTGGTACTCGCGAAGAGCGCGAAGAAGAATCCGAACGGTGCGGCCGCGAACCTGGCTCACCCCGAAGGCTGCCCCTGCTGCGCCGGCGACCCGACGATCTCCCAAAACGTGATCGTCTAAGCCAAGAAGAAGGCCGCTTGAAAGCCCCCACGGGCTGATCTCTCCGAACGGGACCCCTGCTGACAACTGTCGGCAGGGGTCCTTCTCTTATGTATTCATACGCAAAAGACAAGAAAAGAGTGCTATTGACCCCCAAACACCATTCCCCTACTCTGTGACCCCGTTTCGCCCGTTTTCTTATGGATAAGATCATCCTCAAAGCTTTGGCCCGCACAAAGGAGCAATCTGTGAATGATATGCGCCGAAGTGCCATTGTGCCCGGTATTGTCTACGGCAACGTGGATACCAACGTGATGATCGCGATGAACGAGGTTGAACTCAAAAAGACCTACATTAAAGCTGGTGAAAGCACACTCGTAGAGATTGAAACAGACGGAAAGAAGATCCCCGTACTCTTCCACGCTGTTGATTTTGACCCAGTGTCTGACCGCATGATCCACGTCGATTTCTACGCCGTGAACATGAAGGAAGAAGTTGAAGCTGATGTACACATCCGCTTCGAAGGTGAATCTCCTGCTGTAAAAGACCTAAGCGCGATCTTGGTGACGGCTTTGCACGAAGTAACGGTGAAGGCCCTGCCTGCTAACCTACCACATGACTTGGTAGTCGACCTTGGTAAGCTCGTTGAATTCGACTCCACCATCACTGTTGCGGACATCAAGGTCCCAGATGGTGTAACAATCATCAACGACCTCGACGAAGTGATCGCTATCGCACAGGAACCACGCGCAGAAAAGGTTGAAGAGCCAGTGGCTGCCGAAGGTGCTGAAGGCGCAGCTGCCGCAGGTGCAGAAGGTGCAGCCCCTGCCGAAGGCGACGCAGCAAAGGAAGGCGAGAAGAAGGAATAATCATTGAAGTAAAAAAGTAATGAAGTAAGGAAGTCCCGATTCCCTTACTTTTTTACTTGATTACTTCCTTACCTTTCTTTGCCTTAAAGACGATGGAACCTCTTTGTTTTCTCGTAAAAACTCCGGGAGAATCACCGGTTTTTTGAGCCCCGGAATCTGTTCTAAAATATCTAAATCCTCCAGTGCAATTTTCCCAATGTAGAGACGCTTAAGGTCACCCCCTCGTGCGGCAAATTCTTCGATGGCACGAAGGCCGCGGAAGTACACAACCGCTTTGGTGAATGCTCCGGGTAACGATGTATCAGATAGACCACGCTTGAAGTCGACGGCTTTGCTAAGCGCTTTAGCAGGTTCATACCCTAGGTGGGTGTGCAGATAATTACGTGTCTCGGCAAATGAATGCTCCAATGCAAAGGCAAGGCCTAGAATGTTTCGAGCGGGGCCAAATCGCTTATCGGTAAACGGGGTTAAGAACCGATTTTGGTTAAACATCGCGAGACCTTCCTGCGTATCTAAATAGTTCGCAAACCCACGACGGAAAAGCCCGTATGGTTGATGATCGCCATTCTCGGCAGTGAGCACATGGGTTTCGAGTTCGTGTGCGATAAGCGCTTCGATAATAGTACGTGAGAAGAGTGCATCTGCACGTAACGTAATCTTCTGGCCCCCAACGGTCACACGAGCAACTGTACGAGCATCAACAACTGCCTCCCAATCGTGGAGGCCGTATCGCTTAAGGGTATCCAGGAAAAACGGCAGTGCCTGCTCTGCGGTCAAAAGCTCCGATGGGCGCGGGGGAAGTTCACAAGCAGCTCGGTCACCAAGCATTGCCGATGCCGATGCAAGAAGCACGGATGTAGGAGCACCAAAGAGTGCACTTGAAGCTTCGGTAAAGCGACGTGCATCCCCACGGGAACGTACGAGGTTGAGACGCTGCAGGAGCTCGCGGCGCTTCTTTTTAAAGAGTAGCCCTGTCGGTGAGTCATCAATGGAAAGTGTGATCAAGCGTGATTCCAATTCCTCAAATGATGCTGGCCAAGGGTTATACTCAAACACCGGGTTATAGAACTTATCCATGGTTGCCTTAGCCCATTCTTGGGTAAGGTTCACCGGCTTCACATGCTTTAAGAGAAGTAGCTCTTCGTCAGCTTGCGACAAGAACTTATCGATCGCACGCAGATCTTCTTTTGCACGGCTACGCACGGGGCTATGGGTCGTTTCCTTCGATGGATCGAGCAGGAAACCTGCAAGATCACGCTTACCAATGTACGCACGAATTGACGGTGCTTCGATATCCCCTTCTTCGACCACCGTTTGAATTTTACGCCCTCCCAATGTGAACTTTACGCGGAAGGTAGACTCTTCGCCCTGCACAGGTGTTGCCGCCCCCGCTTTTCGCAGTTCATTCAAGAACGTCTTCGAAAAGAGCGTTCGTTCCCGGTCCGGCACAATCATCGCTGCTGCATCGACCGTCATACCATCCCCCGACACAGTGATCGCTTCACGAAGACCCAAGACCGGACGATCATCTACTATGTCGCCTGATGCATTTTTGGACTTTGCTCCAAATAATTCACGTGCAAGACGCACTCCTTTTTCGGGTGTAGAGACAGTTAACCCTTCAACACGCTCTAGACGCGAACGTAGTGGGGCCATATTCGCTACCTGCACCATCAGACCTGCTCGGGCATTGACCTCGAGCAGCACCGGCCCTTGTTCGGCATCGATCGTGAGGTCTACCGCCAAGTACCCAATGTTCGTGATGTACTGAATACGAGAGGCAATCAGGAGTAGCTCTTCCCAGCGTGGGATCTCGATGCCTGATGGAGGTGCACCATGGGGCAACGTAAACAGGCGCTTGTTGTACTGCGTCGCATAGGTAGTAACACCTTTGGCAATATCGATCCCAATACCAATACCACCCATATGCACGTTCGCTTTACCCCCACTTTCTGCAGTGGGGATGCGTAGCATCGCCATCACAGGAACTAAGTTAAACACGATGATGCGAATATCGGGGAGCCCTACAGGGCGGAAAGGCGCGAAACAAGGATCTGAAACCAGCAACTTTTCGAAGAATGCACTGTCAGGTAGCCCGTTCACCGAGAACTTTCCATCAAGAATATCTTCGATGTGCTCACACATTTCACGTTCGGGGATAGCACGTTTCCCTTGCTCCAAAAATTCTCCATTTTTCCTACCCTTCAGCACCATAATACCCGCGCCTCCAAAACCATAATTTGGCTTAAGCACACACTCTGCAGGTAATTGTGAGAAGTCGAACGATCGCAATTGTCGGTGATCTTCGATTCTCGCGTACACCTTCGCTGCGGGGACTCCACGTGCACTCAAAAACGCTTTGGTCTTCAGTTTATCATCCGCAAAAGCTACTGCTTTTTTGGGGTTAAATGGCTTAATGTACAGGAGATTCCTGGCATTCAGACCAAGGATGCCGTGGTTGGAGAGGAAAGGAAACATCGAGAGAATAATAGAATATTAGAATACTAGAGTAATGGGGCCATTTATCGTCCTATTATTCTACTATTCTAATCCCTATTACTCTTCCTGTAAGTGTTTAAGAACTTCGCGGAATCTCACATATTCAACAAGTCTGAGTCCCGTCCATTTTCCAAGCAAGATATCGATAATAACGGTAAAGATGATCAGCTCTGGGTAAGCGAGCATCAGTGCCTGGAACAGGCTCCACTGCACAATAAACACACATAGGAGTGACGCAAGAATCGTCTCCCCCACTCCAATCGCCGCATTCATCCAACCCTGCTCGGTTTTAATATTAAGGAAGCTCTCTGCGAGCGTGCTCATAATCAGCAGAATAAAGATGGTCTCGCGTGAGAACGTAAGGTCAAAGAAGAGTGCCGAAAAGCCCATCAACAGAAGCAGCGTAAGACTTACGACCGTCAGCACGATTGCCACTTTCGGGATATAGAGGAGCCGTAACCTACGAACTAATGCGCGCGCCGCATACCCCGTAATGATAATAAAGACGAGGAAGAGCACACCCACGGGCCACCCAAGCGCCAAGAAACTAAGGGCAATAATCGACGGAGTGTAGAGCCCAAGAGTGGTGATACCCACCACCTGCTTAAGGAACGTGAGGATCATCGCAATAACTGGCAGAACCAGTAGTAAAATAACTGTCTGGCTTGGGACACCCTTTGCGAGCATCACGTTAACGAATGACGAAAGAAGATTCCAAGGGCGAATGACGACACTGGAATCATCAATGCGGAGGAAGTCGATATCACGCTCTGCGATTTGGGCTCTGAATGCATCCACTGAATCAGTCGTAAAAAGTGGCCCCAATGCTTCGTTACGAGTGACAATAATTTGACGAGGATGGAGTTCGGAGAAAGGCCCCCATGCAATACGCGAGAGAGTCGAAAGCCCTCCATCAGTAAGCAGCACTATTGTCTGGCCGGGCATTTCTGCTAGTAAATCCGTATTTCCTTGTACTGCACGAATAAGCGCCTGCAGACCCGAAATCCCATCCGTCCACAGCACAATCACATCTGCCCCCGAAAGCTCATGTGCATGCTCAATTAACTCCTGTGTAAGGCGATCCTCTCCAATAAGCGGCGCGCTCGCACCAGACGCATGAATGACCCGTACATAGAGCCCGGCATCCGTGGCCACCTGTTTTTGCGCAGCCAGTTTTGTATCGGGGACAGAACTATCGGCAATTAAAAGCATTTTCCGGGTATAGACCACAACCGTATGGGTCGTCTGGCTCGTCTCTTCCGTCCCGTCGGCCAGTGTCTGGCGTGTGACTAAGCGAAAGACGAGTGTCCCCGGCTTATCGGGCGTATATACCGCTTCCACTTTATCGCTAATAGGCTGCGTTCGGCCCTCCACAAACCATCGGTACACAATTGTCCCCTCGGCCATGCGCGTAAGTGCAGCATCTAAGACCACTGTGCGACCAACCGCGACATCGTCAGGACCCGAAATAACAGCCTGTAGAGCTTGTTCTGCCGTGTCAGATACGGGTACTGCAGTGCCGGACTGAGCCAAAGCCACACCAGACATACAGAGCATGCCGATGGCTAAGGCAGCAGCAAAGGATCGATGGAGAGAGGAAATCATCATGCGGCGAGGGAACGGGCTGCTTTACGACGTTCAACCCTCGCACTTTCTTTGCGTGTATTCATCTCTTTATAGCGAAGAAGCTGTGGCTCGAGCTTTTCGACTGCTCGATCAAACGCCTCCATCACCCTCTTTTTACGTGAATCTGCCGAAAGGACCTTTCCAGGCAACTCGACAGTCATTACCACATGCACCTCATCTGCGGCTTTTTTAGTTGGCCTATGGACCGCCTCTACCCGAATAACAGACGATTCATCCTTCAATTTACCGCAATATGTAGCCATTTTCCCTATTTTTTTGGCTACCTGAAGCAATTCTTTATCGGTATACCGGACCCCTTTTTCGAAGTGTTCAATATGCATAGAAACTGGGGGAAAGAAGCGCCCCCGATTGTACCACACCGCCACCAAAAGGGCTCTATTGCGAAAAAGGGCGCAAAATGATACAATGAGACGATAAATTCATACCAAAACCCATTATGGTCCCGCCTATTGAGAACCCGAATAACAAGCCGGTCATCGATGTAAAAGCCGGACTTGCCGAGCTACGAGCGACTATTAACCCTGCGTCTCAGAATGAGGATGCAAATAATCCGACAAAAGCGAAAATGGATGAGGTGAAATTAAAAATTAACGAAGCAAAAACTGCCGCAGCTCAAGCCGACAAGACGGCACTCGAGGATTTATCCCGTGAAATTGATGCGACAGATGCTCCACTCGACGAGTTTATTTCTAGTGGATACTTCTACGACGAAGCGCTTGGCTTTAAGGCAGAGGTGCAACAGTTAAAAGCTGTTGTGACAGAAAAAATTGCAGAGCCACGCACAACCATGGAAAAAATCGGCAGTATGATGGAGAAAGCAGGCGAAACACTGGGAAAGGTCATGGAAAAGATCGGCAAAATATTTGAAAGAATGGGGACGGGGGCACTTAAAGGACTGCGTTCCTTAGCCGAAATAATGGGATTCACATCTGCCTTGGCATTTTTGGATGGAATGATTAAACCACGAGAAGTACGGGACATTATCAGCGCCCGTTTTAGACCAAAGAAGTGTGTGAAATCTGATACAGATACAGCTGACGTTGCTCGTCTCGAAGCCGAGTGGGCTGCCAAGTTAACTGCCGATGGTAAAACCGCCGCTGCATATCCGTTCAGCACTTTTTGTACAGAGAAGGCAACGGCCCTGCCCGATGACCCGGCTAAAACTGAGTATACGATTGCCGATTTGATTACGAATGCTACACCACCAGCACCGCCCCCTGTTCCTCCTCCAAATCCTAAGCAGGACCCGAGTAAGCCGCCGGAAGGAATGCTAGAAACGCCGGAACATCAAAAAGCGAAATATACCTACGCTCTGGCCGAGGCATTTAATATGGTCGCAAGTGGTACGCCCTATACAGGGTTCGTGGATATGAACAGAGATGTTATTGAAAGTGAGCTAAAATCACCTACCCCAGGTAACTACAAAACCATTATTAACCGCATGCTAAGAGAGATGGATGTAGGCTTCTTGGCTAATGCACCTCTATCTTCGCGATTATTCGGAATAGCACTCGATGATGGCGTCTTGGAAGAAGAAGACTGGAACAACTGGGCTGATATAAATATTGATGCAAACTTCGAAGCAAATATGCGAGCAGGAAACGTAAAATCTGTTATCGATACCTTAAAAGCATTTACCTATACCGACGATATTTCGAAGGTAAAAATGCCACTTGTGATTAAGGCACTGGAAAAAAGCATGGAAAAATACGGAATAATTTAACACTGCTTATTGCAACCATTCATGAGCAAAAAACCGACATCAACACCATCCGAATCCCCTGCAGGTTCAACCCCTGAACCAAAGCAGAAGCTGCGCGAACGTATCAAAACATTTACGGATCGCGAGCTGGAAGGGCTGATGGATGACGTGGAAGCGAAACGTGAAGTAGACGAAGAACTTAACGAAGAAGAAACGAAGGCGGCAATTGATCAACGACTGGACGAACTGCAAGTGGCAACCGACGTAAAAGCTCGCTGGAAATCCCTTCGCGGGTCCATCATGCCAAAAGCAGACGGCAAAATCGCAGAAATGCAGAAAAAGGCGGAGGAAAGTTTCCTGAAAAAGATGGTGGAGAAAGGCGGTATCTGGGCCGTGGTCGGCTCAGTCGGGATCTCCGTACTGGCATGGCTCGGCTTTAAAAATGCCAAGTCATTGCGCGCAAGCATTAAAGAAAAGGGATACCTACGTACCGCTGTCGAAGGTGCGAAGGAACACCCGATTTTTACAGCACTCATTGCCGCACTTGGCATTAAGGCAAGCACCGAGGCTTATGCATACATGATGGATAACCGCGAGACGATCGAAGAAGCTGTGGGTGCATATGCAGGTGAAACCGGTAAAAGCATCATGGAAGCAACGAATGACGTTGCAGAAAAAATTGGCCAAGGCGCTAACTTTTTGAAAGATCAATCTGTCCGTGCTCTTACCAAAGGTTTGGCCTATGCATTCGGTGGAAAGTACGACGAAGAGACCGGTGTTGTAACACTCGAAAATAAGCTCTTTGGTGGACAAAAGACGCTTCGCCCTCCATTCATTATCGCCTGGCAGGCCGGCGTTCGCGCCAATGGAGGAACAGCGATGATGAAAAAGGCGTATTCACTCTTCCTGGTCGAAGATCGTTTTGACGCGATTATGCGCCAAAAAAAGCTTGCTGATGCACACGCACGTGAGGCAGATGCAACACTCTTCCTTTCTGCAAAACGTGGTAAGGAATTGCTAGCGAAAGGTGTACGCCCAGGTACTCACACTAAAGAATCAAAGGAGCTGGAACAGATTATGGACCTGGCAATCAAGACGGACCCCGAACTGCAAAAGGCAAAACCCTTGGACGTTAAGCAGGCATCCCCTGACGAACTGGATGAACGCCTCAAGCATGTAGAAACGGAAATGGCAAAGCTCCACACAGAGGAAGAAATCCCTGCGTTCAATGCAACAAAAAATAAGATCCACAACGATGCAATCGAAGCAGAACGAAGGCTCAACGATCCATCGATGAAAGGAAAAGAAGATATCAAGCAGCAAGCGGTAAAACAGATGAACCAAGACATTGCCGAGTACGAAGGGAAGATCAATGAAAAGAAGGTGAGTTTAGCTCACCAGCAAGCAGATCTGCTGAATGCAAAATCCGACCTGCTTGGCGAGCACCTCAAATATAAATTGGATAACACGACAGGTGGTAGAGGTATTGTCGAACGTGGCCTCGATAAAAGCGTGAAAATAACAGAAGGCGCAGGAGCTAAGCTCATGCGCACAACTGGTGGAAAATGGATTGTTGGCGCTGTCAGCTGCTATTCGTTCCTACCATTAGCACTCGAAGGTGCTGCTGGTATGCAGAGTGGCAAGAAGGGTGAAGAAGCTAGGCAAGCACTGGCTTATGACGTTGGTGAAGCTGTTGGTGGGTTTATCCCCGGTGTCGGTGAAGCCTTGGATTTCCGTGCAGCCTTTATGGGTAAAGATCTTAACGGCCGCGAGCTCGATACGTGGTCACGTGTTACAGCTGGAACTATGGGAACCTTAGGTAGTGCGGCAATTGTGGCTGGATTCTTTACAGGTGGGACAACCATCATTGGGTTCCAGGCTCTGCGCGGAGCACTGGCTGCACGCAAGGCTGTGAAAGTAGCAAAGCTTGCAAAGCAGGGTGTAAACATTGCGAGTGCAACAAAGGATACCGTGAAAGCAATTGAGGCTGCAGGCACAGCAAGTAAAGCAATCAAAGCTGTGGATAAAGCAAAAGACAGCGCAAAGGCGTTAGACGATATGTTGGTCATTACCAACTTCCAAAAGAAAGCTCGCCGCATCGAGAACTTTATCCGTAACGGTCAGCGCAGTGTGCAGCTGTATACCTACGGAAGCCTAGGCGTGCAGCTTGCATCAGGAGTTGCGACTATCTACGGCAACGGAGAAGCATTTGTAAATGAGACGTTCGAGAAAGCATCAAGTGGCGTGAAAGCCGTTGGTGAATTTGTCGATACCTACACCCCAAAACTTCCTTCGTAACATGAAGAAAAATCAGCACATATCGGCACAGCCTCTCCCCTTCCCTGAGTGGGTCGAACAGACCTACCCCGAGAAGACAGCCAAGCGCGAATTCCTGCGCATGATTGGCGCACTCGACTTGGCCTACTTGATGTACCGGACAAAGACGATTCAGAAGATGCAGAAGACGCAGAGGATTCAGAAGATCGATACGACGGTCACGGTTCCTTCGATGCCTCTGAAGGTAGAGGAGCACAAGAAGCAGCCAACGAAACCAAAGAAATCAACGATTGTAAAAGAAGAGAAAAAAGACGAGGTAACAATCGAGTTCGAACACAAAACTCAGCCGCACCCCTCCGTGGGTGCGGATACAAAGGCAAAAAAGAAACCTACAACTAAGAAAGCACCAAAGAAGGTGAAAGAGCTGAAGATCTCCTTCCATAAAGAAACAGAACCCACTGTTATCCGTACGCCTAAGGCAGCTCCTGCCCCTGTAGTACAGGAGGAACCAGAGCCACTCGTACTGCACGAAGAGCCCTTAGTAGAATCAAAGCCTGTCGCCAAAAAGAAAGGCAATACGTGGCTTGATGATCCATCACTCGAAGAAGTTGACCTGCGTAAGCTCAAGCAACCACTATCCATCGGCGGAATCACAGTGTCCTTCCGAGTACGAAATAACCAAGGTGACGATGAAACAGTCATTGAAGTGAATAACGTCGCATGGCGTGCATCACTCACTTCCCCCTCACTCGACTTAAGTGCGATGGCTCAAATTGTGCGCGTGTCCTACGGCGAACTCTATGTCCTTGGACGCATGGCACTTGGGGCCATGTCCGGCGAAGGATATGTGAACGCACAGGAAGCTGAGCGCATCGTGAAGTTACTGGCTGACGCAACGGGATCCACCGTGACCTGCGACATCTCGTACTTCGACAAAGACGCGATATCGAAAACTCGGGTGAGTAATATCATGCACGTTCGCTTTGAACGTGTATAAGTAGGTCGTTACACTCCTAGCTATGGACATCCTCCGCACCTATTTGTTCCTGATACCACTGGCGGTCATGATTCTCTGTGAGATCACAAAAGCGTGTACGGAGAGAATCCGAACAGGGCAATGGCATGCAGGGTTTTTCCGGCCGGGTGGGATGCCAAGTACGCACAGCGCATTCGTCACATCCCTCCTGATTATTGTCGAACGAAAGGTGGGAGTGGAATCCTTGGAATTTGCGATGGCATTCGTATTCGCAGCCGTCGTTTGGTACGACGCAGTAAGCCTCCGTCACGAGGTAGGGCTGCAGGCAGAAATGTTGAATAGACTCCAGCAGTGGCAACACTTCCGTGAGCGTGTGGGGCACTCAGTGTTAGAAGTAATTGGTGGGATTGTCTTTGGAACGGTGGTGACGTATGTAGGCATTTGGCTGAGCTAACTTGGTATCGCAATCCTGCCACCTTCAACACTAATGTACGACGAAGTGGTAAACGCAGGACTAATACCAAATACACGCCCCGCAGTGAGGCTACACATTTTCCAAATATCTTGTTCCGGTATGCCGCAACTTCTCATATTGCGAATTTGATCATCAATATTCGACGAACCCGCAGCAACGACACCTTCTTCCTGATACCACAGAGTTCCAACGGGGCCCTTGGTTAAACTCCGTCGTCCTAGACGCTCTTGTTCGACTCGATCGGTCATAGCCATGATGTGCTCGGCTCCAACAAGTTCATATGCACGTTTGGCAACTTGCGTGTCTACGTGCTCGCCATCGAAATTCAAAAATAAGGCAATCATTCCTTCTCGTGCATATCGCATAAGTGTCGCCGGAACCGGGCCCACTTGTTCATCGAGTCGATCGAAGGACCATTCCCCCAAATGCTGAGCAATAAGTTCACGGGAACGCATACGACGCTCATCAAGCGTGCGCCATGCATGCTTAAAAAGCCTCGGCATATCATTAAATAAATGATCCGTCAGAATCGCCTCATTTCCAGGTTGAAATCCAAGGAGCTTCGCTTGCTCCACCATGACTTCAATCCCTCGCACAGAAGCATCTGATGCATCCTGACGACAATGGCCAATCGCGGGCTTCACCCCGTGAGATAGTAAAAGACTAATAATGGCTTTTAGCTCTTCCGTGTCATCAAGATCTGGTGATATGACAACGTACCGCAATCCATATTCTCCACATTCTGCGATCGTTTGCCATTCACGCATCGACGGTTTCCAACTCCCTTCTTCGGGGGTTCCACCTTGCGAAAGTAGCAATGGCCCCTCCAAGGCAAATCCGAGAATATTCTGCAGCCTCCCCTCACTTTTTTGCTCAGAGAAACGCTTTAATAAATCACTAAAATCCTGCAGTAGCGCATAATCTAAAAACACTGTTGGTATACCCATTACCCCCTCTTGTTCGAATAAATTCTGAAGACGCTCCATGTTCAGAGAACGACAATCTGCACTAAAGTCGATATCACCAATACCATGAATATGAACTTCAACAGGGAGACCCTGTGCAACATACGGACGGACAAGCGTAGAAGACTGAGTTTCGTGCACCCTAGAAACACGGCCGTTTACATCGTATTGGCCACTCCAGAGAGACCCATTTGATTCGATCATGTGTGAAGCTGAAAGCATAGATATGTGAAGAAGAAAGTACGATTGTGCACTTTAACAACACGATACGAAGGGTGTCTGCTTTAGCTCGCTAGTGCGCTAAAGCATCTTTCTGGCTGAGAGTTAGGCAAAGTCGAAGGCATGCAACTTACAGGCGGATTTAACACCACCGAACCCACATGCGATGCCCACAACACTGGCTGGCTACGACGTGAATCTCATCGTAATGGAAGAGAAACTCTCGCAAAAATTTGTGATGAATTTGCATCGTATGGATGGATAGACCGGGGTAACACCGTACGACGACGAACAATTAACGAGCAAATTGATCTATGCAGACAAGCCAATCGCTTGCACTTGATGACACACCTCCCAGCAACAAATGATCGCGGGAGCATGCTTGTTCCATATATCGCACAAGCGGAAAGCATCGATTGCTATTTAGCCAGAGCCTCCGCCCCCGATGCGAGAAGAGTTGTAAGAACACTGTACGTAGATGCAAAACACGCACATCAAAACGGCATTGTGTACGGCGATCGCTGGTCCGAAAACATTCTCGTTTCCGGCGCACAATATCCAACTGCCACACATATCGATTTTGATCTGCAGTATGAAGGGCCAGAAGCCAAAGAAATGGAAATGGCACGTTTAAGCTTCTACCTTCTACATTCGGGGAGGGAGAAAGTACGATCTATTATCGCAGGATGCTTGCGAGATCGATGCGATCTCAATCTATCCACTCTTGAAACAATTGTCCGGGGACACGTTCGGTATTTTGAATGTGGGCGCTTTGGTGGGGCAGACCAACTGGTCGACGATCTATTTCAAGAAGTTCACTCCCTTTCTTTTTCTACCTATGCATCCTGATTCAACTGAATGGATCGGCAAAGGGGACTTTGTCTACCGCAGCGAGAATCCGCCGGTTTTTCATAAAGCCGAAGGGCCATACCTCTATGACACACAAGGAAATCGGTACATAGATGCTGAATCGGCAAATGGAACTGCGAGTTTGGGGTATGACGCTTCGCTGCTGCAAGAGGCATTACAAACCGTATCTCAACTCCCTTCTCTTCCTTCATTCTGCGAATCGGAACTACGACTAGAAACAGCGCAGCGAATCGGCCAATTTATAGAAAAAGAAACTGGCATTAAGGGGAGAGTGATGTTCGAAACAGGTGGCGCTCAGGGTATCGAACTCGCTGTCAAAATCGCGCGACTCAATACCGGCTCAAGCCAGATACTAGCATTCGAAGGGGCGTACCATGGACGATCAGGACTTGCATCCCAACTGAGTGCAAGCCACCGATATCGCAAACTGCTCGGTGATTGGCGATTACCCGTCACGAGACTCCCCTTACCCGACTCATCAAGATCCACATTGAAAGAAAGTGAATGGCAAGCAATGTACCATGAGCGGATTGAGTCATTGTTTCATGATGAACGCTGTGGAGTTGCACTCCAAGAAGGCAAACAAGATATCGCAGCATGTATCTATGAACCCATTCTTAACGTTGCTGGCATGGCCATGCCCGATTCATCTGTGCTCAGGCACATCGCCGAGGAAACCAGGAAAGCAGGGGGGCTCGTCATCGCAGATGAAGTATTTTGTGGCATGTACCGGACCGGGAAATTTTTAGGAAGCCAGCTACACGGAATCACTCCTGACATTCTAGTGCTCTCAAAGGGGCTAACGAACGGCATCGCCCCACTCAGCTGTGTCTGGGCACGAGAACCTCTGCTACAACCCACAAACGTCCCACCCGGAACACACTCAACCACCTACATGAATAATATTCATTCATTGACTGTTGCTTCGGCTGTGCTAGATCGTCATGACCAATGGACGACTCGCGAGGACGACATCCATCTGCTGCAAGAATCTTTAGCCATGAGTATCAAGCATATTTGCCAAAGTTCAGACAAAGCACATACCGGCTATGCAATCGGCGGACTTGGGAGGATTGTTTTGAAAAACGCTCTGGCAAGTGACATCCGGGCAAAGGCAATGCAGAACGGGTTGATGCTAGCCGCTACAGGTATGGCCCCAGACGTCATTAACATTCATCCACCACTGACTATGACCCATAATCAAATACAGGAATGTACGCATCTTTTAGAAAAAACATTCACATAGTCATGCTCCACTCCCCAGATACTCCTACGGCCATCTTTCAACCATCCCCTGGAAAGGTCATGCATACAGTCGTATTTGCGAGTGGCGGAGGAGCCAATCTACAAACTGCATTGGACTACGCAGGAGACCGACCAGACCTTGTGAGTGTTAATGCAGTAGTCACAGATCGAACTGGCATACGAGCTATCGATATCGCGAAGGAGCATTGCATTCCCGTGATTACACGAGAGTTTAGCCAGATCGATAAAACCAGTAATTACCGCCATGCCTCAGAAAAGCTGCACGATGAAATACTCGGAGAACTACTGTCGCTTCCATGTGCCATTGATCTTGTTGTTCTCAGTTACCGACGAATTATACGAGGTAAACTCTTAAAGCGCTTTGAAGGAAGAATGATCAATCAACATCCTGGAGATTTATCGTTGCGATCTGAGGATGGCACTCGAGTTTTGACAGGTTGTGACCCTGTCTACAAAGCACTTACAAGTGGAATACACGCAACACGTACCTGCTGCTTTCTGGTGCGCGAAGGAATGGATACAGGTGAAATACTCTGCAGCGGCCCGCTTGTTGCCTATACTGGCCCCACGCCTATTACAAAAGATTCCGCATGGGAGCACGAGCAAAAACAAAAAGCTGAAAGTGATCGTCCATGTTTACGGTTTACACTAGAAGCAATTGCGACTGGCAGAATGAGTGTGAAGCCGGGTTCCGTATGCCTGGATGGAATTGCCCTTCCTTATGGCGGTAAAGACTTACACACTTCCCCCTCACTATGACTATCTCAGCTGTAATCTTCGACATGGACGGGTTAATGTTTGACTCCGAACGCATCGGCCTTGATGCATTTATAGAGTCTGCACAAATGCACGGATATACGGATACGAAGGGAACATTTTTAAAAATGATCGGCAGAAATGTGCGGGATTCCAATGACATTCTCTTGCAGGATTTTGGGCCAGACTTTCCCGTGGAAGCAGTTCGAAATGGTCGTAAAGACATCCTCGATGCGCTTAGGTCGACAAGTGGGATGCCAGCAAAGCAAGGATTGTATGAACTTTTAGCATTTTTACATCATCGCGGCTTCCCCATGGCGGTTGCAAGCTCCTCGGACAGATCGGTGGTTATGGAAAATATCACCTCGCACAAACTTGAATCATTCTTTCAAACGTATGTCTGCGGCGACGAAGTAACAAACGGAAAACCTGACCCTGAAATTTTCCTTACTACAGCAGAAAAGCTATCCGTGCTGCCACAGGAGTGCATGGTTCTGGAAGATTCGGAATCCGGAATACGTGCGGCATACGCTGCAGGCATGATTCCCGTTCTAATCCCGGATATTAAAATCCCACCAGAGGAAATACAGGCAATCGCCTACGCCACAGTAAAAAGCCTCTTGGATGTGCCAGAACTTCTGACGATCTAAGAGGGCTAATCATGCTCAGCAATTTCCTTCATGGCCCCTTTTAGGCCGCTTTTTTTCCATGCCCGTCCGCTTTTGATGAAGGTGTCGATCATCACTGGAACTTCGAGGTAATCGATGAGGATAGCAATCCATGCGAGCCACGCAGGAAGAATGGAATCGGCCCTCCCCGCGAATTGGTTCACGACAAATTCATCGGTGATCCAAAACAGATGCAACCACTGGGAGTTCAGCATGATAAGAAAGAGCACTGCTTTCCAACTGAACTTCTTTTGCAGTTCGTAGATATACAAGACCGTGGTTGAGACGAGTGCGGGAACCTCTGTGTAATCGACTGCAATAATCAGATACTGCCAGAATGGGCCAGGGCTGAAGAAACTATACCCCAGGAGTTTACCTGCAATAACGTGCGTCCCCAGCCAATATAAATGCACCACCTGAAGTAAGAAGAGGAGCGTCGTTCCCCATAAAATCCATGAATAGTATCGTTCATACCAACCCCAGAACCCTCCCTTCTTTCCCGATGATGGAGAGGAGGGTGTCATAAGATTAAAGGGATTGTAGAACGTCTTCGATTAATGCCATGGTGGTATCACCCGTATCACGCAGTGTCACTTCGACAGACTTCTGTTCCAGTGTTTTTGGCGACACAACGATACGAACGGGACAGCCAATCAGATCGCTATCAGCAAGTTTGAATCCAACGGAAGCATCCAAGCGATCATCCAAAATCACACTCTTTCCTGCTTTCTCACATGCACGCATCAATTCGATTGCTGTGATAAATGATTCATCCTCAGTAGACCGTGCAACAGGGACAATGTGCACATCAGCAGGTGTAATCGCTTCGGGCCACAACAGCCCGCGATCGTCATTGAACATCTCTGCGACTACACCCATGACGCGGCTTGTCCCGATACCATAGCAACCCATGTAGACCGGCTGTGCCTTTCCATCTTTTCCATTCACAGTAAAGTCGAACGCCGCAGAGAACTTGGTATAGAGCGTAAAAACATTACCCACTTCACACGCACGAGATACCTCATAGGGTTCCCCTGTCTGCGGATCCAAATCTCCTTCACGTGCAATTTTTAAGTCATAGAAGGCCTCCGGCTCAGGAATATCCCGACCGAAGTTCACGTTCACAGAATGCTCATTGGTTTTATTGGCACCGCACTCAAAGTTTTTCCGACCACGCGTGGAATCATCCCATAGAACACGCACGGACTCAGGCAAATTTAAAGGGCCCGCGTAACCAACTTCGGCTCCAGTTACTTCCCGAACCGTATCTACGGAGGCAAGTGCAAGAGATTTGCAACCCAGCACCTTACGCACCTTCTCCTCATTCACTTCATATTCTCCTCGTACTGCGACGGCTATAACCTGATCATCCGCTTGGAACAGGAGCGTCTTGGTTGTGCGCTCTACTTCGATCTTCAGAAAGGCAGCAAGCTCATCGACACCGATTTTCCCCTCCCCCACGATGTCTTCACGGGGCAACTCCTTCTCTTTGCTATTATCCCACGCAGGTGCGGTGCAAGGACAAATTTCCCGGTTGTAATAGATATCCGAACCGGGGGCACGGAAGATATGATCTTCGCCATTTTCGCAGATGGTCTGGAATTCGCGTGAGTACTCTTTGCTGAAATCTCCACCTGAAGCAAGCGCGATAACAGTATCTTTCCCTAGGCCGATGCGCTCAAAAAATCGTTGATAGGCAGGGATGGCCACAGTATTGAAGTATCGCAGCATGTCCGCTTCGGAATCGTGGAAGCTATACAAATCCTTCATGCGAAACTCGCGGCCGCGCAACAACCCCGACTTGGGACGCGCTTCATTGCGAAACTTTGTTTGAATCTGATACGCGGCACGCGGCAGATCTTTGTAGCTAGTACAAAACTGCTGCATAAGAGGCGTGATGATTTCCTCATGAGTGGAGTTCAGCACATAACGGCTATCGTTCGTTTTTTTGGATGCGGCATTGGCCGGAGACGCCTGAAACAGAATGCCCACCGTATCAAGACGTCCAGTTCGTTCCCATGCGTCCGTAGAAGATAAAGATGGCAAAAAAACCTCACTCGCAATCGCATCCATTTCTTCCCGTAAAATAGTCTCGATCTTATTCAAGACTTTCAGACCCAAGGGCAAGTAAGAATAGACCCCGGCCATTGTTTTACTGATGAATCCTGCGCGAATGAGTAATTCCGCATTGCGGCTGGATGCGTCGGCAACGGCCTCTTTGGACGTCTTAGTGAAGAGTTGAGAGAGAAGCATTGGAAGTATGATAGCCTATAGTCACTCCATTCCATACGCCTCTATGTCGCTCCTCCCAAACTTTCTTTATCACAGAAAAAACTCTTCTATCCGCGTAGCCGGCTGGATTATTCTTATTGCAGGCATTATCGGTTCGGCTGATTCGTTCTTTTTGATACTCCAATATCTCGCAGCACTAGCGACACAAGGTGAACCTACTCCTTGCTCACCCAGCTCTATTGTTAACTGCACAAAAACCGTCCAAGGAGCTTGGGGACATCTGCTTATCGCCCCCAACCCATTATTTGGCATGCTCTGGTACAGCGGGTGGATCCTGTATGGTGCTTCGAGACTCCTCGGAACAGAATTTTCCAAAGGCACGAGAGTGTTTGCAGGCATCGTTCTAATGTTGGGCGTAATCTTCAGCTACACATTATACCTCGCTAGTGTGTTGGATTTGCGCGGAGTCTGTCCGTTCTGCCTGACTTCCACCACGCTCTCTACACTCATTGCTCTCGCATTCTTTGTCGATGAACATGGCTACCGTGACGCTCTTCTAATACCAATTGTGCGTCGGCTTGTTATGGCATTCCAACTTTTCTCTGTCGCAGCATTCGTCATCGGGTTACCCGTGTTCCTGGGAATCTTCATCCCACCACTGCTCAACCCTATAGAAGCACTCACCCATTGGTCATTTCCCGTGATGGTGGCTCTTGTGCTCATTATGGCGGTAGGACACATATGGGCATTCAGAATCCTGAGGCGATCATAAATTCAAAGCACGGTAAACCCGAGTACCCATGATGGGTACTCGGGGGTATCGGCATATCTCATGAATACAGCTTCCTTACGACATCTTGAGCAATGCTTCCTCGCGGTTGGCGTAAATACGGAAGACTGAGGCCAACCTTGTCACTGTCATCTGTTCCAGTACAGACTTACTGATGGAACAGAATGCCAGACTCGCCTGGAGCTTCTTGTGCAGAGACGCCATCAGACCAAGCATGGTAGAAGGCAGCACAGTCACATCGCTGAGGTCGATGAGCACGAGGCCCCTCTCTGTCAGTCGTAACTCCCCGAACTGTTGAACCAATTGATCTTCAAACTCGGCATCCCTGACCTCACCCTTGAAGGTCACAATCGTAATATTCAACACTTGAGCGGAAAGAATTGAAGGAGGCATGGCGCATACCTTTTTCATGAGAAGGACCGAGGCTCCTGCACACGCTGTGCAGATGTAAATAAAACTTTACTACTCTTTTATAGAAACACAAGCAAAACCCCGCACCCCCTGCTAAGGCAGAGAATGCGAGGTTCGAAGCGTTTTCGTATTACTGTCGTTCTACTTGTCCACGGATTTCACCGTCAGGATGTGCGTTCGTATGAACGTTCACATAGATGCGACCATCCAAGATATCATCACGCTCCTGTGCGGTCAGGTTTGTCCATGTACCTGTTGCACGAAGGTTGCTGTTAAAGGTGATATTTTCTACGACTGCTCCGTTTACACCTGCAGCACCACGGTGGAAGTGAGCACCTGTAATAAGGCTACCGCTAATAGTGCTCAGCTGAATATCGTACTGCAATCCGTTAGAGGTAAGAGTGAACGTACCGCTACCTGTTGCAGAAGTGCTCACAGATGGAACTTGGCTGGAACCATTAAGCGTGGTCTTGAGGAGGACGGAGGATGTGCCAAGCACAACTCCCCCAGTGCCCGTAAAGGTTGTACCGCTCACTCCTTCCACGTCCATAACCGAAACCGTGTAGGACTGCTGGTTTTGGAGTGTGTCATCAAGCGCAAGTTCTACAGTGTTGCTGCTTGTGAGCGTCGCCGTACCAACATCCAATTCACCGGATACATCCATTACACGATAGTTCGATTCGTCTTCTGCAATATCTTCGTCGAGGTCTCCACTAAAGACTAACCGTAGACGAGTAGGAGAAAGAGTCGTAACGGACTGGAGTGAGAGGCTCGATACCTGCGTGCTATTGAACGTAATGTCATCGCTGAACTCATCACCATTCTCATCCGTAAGATCTACGACACTGAGACGGTAACTGTTCTGGGATGCAAGCGTGCTTGCGATGTCCAAGTCCACTGTACGATCGTCGACAATGATTACATCATCAATGGTAACTTCGGCACTGTTGCTCGTACGTACCAAGGTGTAACGATCTTCATCATCTGCTCTGCTCGCAGTGACATCCTCAGAGAATCGAACGCGCAGCATATTATTAGAACGAACAATGACGCTTTCAATAGTTGCTGATTCTGTTCCTTCATCGGACATAAAGGTCTGTGTGTCACTAAAGACAACACCACCATGGGTACGCATGTCGTCGACAGAGAGAACGTAGTTCACACCTGTGCTCAAATCGGTATCAAGAGTGAGTTCGACTGTACGAGCATTGATAACATCAAGACCCGCAATCTCGATATCCGCTCCGTTCGTCACACGTTCGATGGTGTAACGACTAAGATCATCTTCGCGATTAGCATCCAAGTCGACGTTGAATGTGACACGGATCGTATCGGCTGACACAACGCTGACTCCGGTGATGCTACCCATTGGTTCTGGCTGCACACCACAGTCTTCACCGTACTTAAGATTCTGGTCAGCCCTATCAAACATCACGACCATTTCGGCACGGTTCATAGATGCTGATGGACGAGCGAGTCCGGTGTTAGCGTCACCCTGCAAAATGCAGTGATCAGCCGCAGTCTGGATAGGTGTGAAGTACCACTGACCTGTTTGGACATCGGGGAAACGTGGAGCTGCGTTCAAGTATGAAAGCCCGAATGCGCGCTGCATAAGAATGGACATCTCGGCACGGTTCACACGATCATTGGGGCGTGCCGTACATTTGGCCATCCCCTGTCCGTAACAGTTACCATCACCACGAATCCACCCAGCTTTGGCAGCTGCTTCGATGTATGGGGAATACCATGCAGTGCGTGATACATCACTAAAGCTCGACGTTGCAGGATATTCGAGTGCGCGATCGTTAAGGTCTACGAGCATTTTGAAAACTTCCGCGCGCGTCGCGAGGTCATTTGGACGGAGCTTTGCCTGGGTTGCATCAAGTGCACCAGACGAAAGCAAATTGGCAGCGGACTCTTCGTACCATGCACCAGATTCAACATCTGTGTAGGACGTAAGAGCAGCCGATGCGGGGCCAGCGGAAAGAAGGGTCGCAAAACCTGCGGCAGAAGCGATGACTGTGCGCCAACGCGGGAGAAATGAGAAGTGTTCCATGGCTATGGGGGGAGAAAGTAGAGAAGAGGGCAGAAATCACCCAACAGAGGTATGGACGTTTGGTTACAGACCCACTTACCAAAGAAACATCCAAAAAAAGGACCTCTTGCAGAGCGCTTTAGGGAAGATCACACTTACAGACGACCAATGCGCCGCTTTCTCGCCTCCACATGGTTTCCACTCTTTGTCTGCATTGTGCTGGCAGGAGTGACTGCTGCTGCATACGCAATGCTAAAGCCAACAGGTGATGATATTGGCAATAGCCAGATTCAACAGATCGCCCTCATTGCAGGCTGGGCCGTCGGGCCTATTGCAGGTTTGTTGTCCTATATTCTCATTGGCATCCTGAACACCTTACGACGATTATTCAGACTCCGCAGAAATGCGATGCTCCACCCGATTGTGGTACTACTCGGCATTAGCCCATGGCTGATTCTTGGGTGGCAACTCACAGATGAGCCGCGTTACACCCCCATTGCCCGTGCAGTGATCGATTTTGCTGCGCGTGAGATGCTCTGGGGTTCACTGATTGCCTTTCTGTTTACTTTGATCCTCTGCATCCCCGCATTCTTCGCCCGCAAATGATTCGCCGCTTACTCCCACTGGCACTCATCCCCTCCTCATTACTGCTAAGTGGATGCTTGGGGGACATCATGGAGATTTTCTGCGAAGTAGGGCCAGACAGTGACCACTGCTACCAAGCAGCTGCTGTCCAAGAAGGTGAGCCCAATGGATGCGACAAGATTGCTGGTGAAGGATTCAACGGCAGTAACCCCCCAAAAGACAAATGCTTCTTGCAAATTGCCGAGCACTCCGGTGATCCTACAGCATGTGATGGAGTCGAAGGTGGATTCATGAGTTATTCGAAAGAAGAATGCTTGGAAGGAGCGTTCCGTAACCACTCGGTGGAAGACTGTAAAAACGCTGCAGATGAAGCAGCTTGCCGTGCCGCCTGGGCACGCAATGGAAAAGGATGTGGGGACGAATATGAATTTAAAGATGGTGCATGTGTCATACAACCCGAGAAGCCAAGTGAGACCGAGAACCCCTTTGAAAACGATAAGGTAAAAGAGGATCTCAACACCATCGGCGACGCTGGTAAGAGCGGCTACATGCAGCTCTTGGATTGGGACATCGAGCACGAAAAAGATCCTGACCGTTTGGCTGGGTTGCAGAATTACAAAGAATTTTTGGAGAGCGCAGGAGAAAAAATGGATAGCGTCTCAACAACATTCGATCAATTGCAGGAACTCAAAAAACTCTTCATCGACAGTTATGACCCAAAAGATGCCGTCGAGAATATGTCAGCATCGGACATTCTAAGTAAAGGATTCTTTGATCGCCTACAGGACAAGCTTATGGGCGAAGATACGCCAAATGAACGCTCGAAAGCAGAGGATGCACTCACAGTGTATCAAGCTATGCTGGAACAGCAGAAGGATAATGACTTTATGCAGCAAGGACGGTTGGGCAGGGTAACCGAAACATTGGTTGGTAAAGCAAAAGACGAAGTATCGGGGAAACTGAAAGAGTCGGTTGAAGACATTGCGAAAACAGTCGCAGGTGATGCCTTCGTCGTAGTTGGCATCGTCGACAACGCACTGTCATCATTCAAAGATGCTGCACAGCAAGAGATGTTCATCGGTCTCGCGGCTGCGTACAACCGCCAGCGCGATAGCATTTCACAGGCACACCCCGATTGGACTCCTGAGCAAATTCACACAGCTACCGTGCAAAACGTGAAAGAGAATCCCTACGAGGACAATCCAAACAGCGGCTTCGTGAAGCACGGTAACATTATCGAGAATGGCGACTGTAAGGATGCCGGGAACAATCCCCTCTGCATCGATAACCGAGTGTTCTGGATTGCTATGGATAAGACCTATCAGGTGACACACAAATAGTAGAACGTATTTGGAAAGAGTTTAGTAAGTCACCCGTCACTCACTGTGTCGGGTCCTTGTTTTATTTCCTCCTCACCACTTCTATGAAACATAAGAACGCACAAGGAAATACAGCTAATACACAGCAGAACCAACAAGGAAGCCGTCAGAATACGAATGACGATATGCTCGGCAAATCTTCAAATGATGACATGAACAACATAGATAAAAATGACCAAGATGATACGGACAGCCGTCTTGTCTAACATGCGATACCCCCCCGATCACTTTTAACTGATCGACCATAATCTTTCTCTGCACCGCTCTGCGCCGGGTACTCAAGGACCCGATCCGTGACATCGACACCCGGCAAGAGCGTGGCAGAGAGAGAAATTAGTACCAAATGACATCGAGTCCGTATGCTCCCGAACCAAGCGTCATAAGAGCAACGCAAGCACCAAAAAGACTTAGATCAAATTCCCAACCCATCTTGTCCATGGCTGTGAATGGAACTTTCCACTCCACAATCTTTTTGTACGTCGCCCCAATCATAATGATTGCGAGGCCAAGAGCAGCTAATTGGGTGAGGACCCCTGCAAGAAGTGCAACACCACCAAGCGTCTCAGCGACACCGATGAAGGTCATGAAGCCACCCATTTTACCATCAAGTTTCTTAACACCATGGACCAGGAAAATAGCCGCGATCGCAAGGCGTAGGACAAGGATGCCAGCATCCGCATGTTCAAATAAAAAGGGAATCATAAGAAAGGGGGAAGAAACAACGTAGAATTGTACCATTTTTATGTCTATCCCCTACATATCTTCATCTTAATGTCGCCTTCATAAAAGAGTGCTATGGTTGGCATACACTTCTCCCTCACCCTATGAATATCCACCCCGCCTTCGTTCACTTCCCCATCGCATTGCTGATCGTCTATGCCGTGCTTGAATGCATCCGGCCGCGCTACGTTATGCAGCGGCGCTCTTGGCATGACATCAAAGCCGCTTTTGTGATCATCGGAACTCTCTCGGCGTTTGCTGCACTCTCGACTGGTGAAATGGCGGAAGAACTTGTGGACCGCTCAAAACACCAATTGGTGGAAATACACTCTCTCTTCGCATCGATCTCAACGTGGATTTTCGCCGTATTGGCCGTCGCATATCTCATTTCACTGCTCACAGAACACTTGCCAGTGCTTGGAGCCCAGTCTTGGTGGAAAACATTCAGCGTAGCAGGACGGTTCGTTGAGCGCTGGTACATCGCCATGACACTCGCACTACTCGGCATCATCTGCCTAACTATCACGGGAGCATTGGGTGGTGCACTGGTCTACGGGCCAGACGTCGACCCGGTCGTATCATTCATCTATCACCTGTTTTTCTAAACGATCATGAACAAAGCCCGCCTCGAGATCTTCTCCGATGCCGTCATCGCCATCGCCATGACCATCATGGTACTGGAGCTGAAAATCCCACACGGAAACACCTGGGCCGCCCTGCAGCCATTGATCCCCATGCTGCTCGCATACGTACTCAGCTACGTGTACCTGGGTGTGTACTGGAACAACCATCACCACATGCTCGCAGCGACGGACCATATCGACGGCCTCATCATGTGGGCCAATCTGCATCTGCTCTTCTGGCTGTCTCTCATCCCTTTTGCCACGGGCTGGATGTCCGAAAGTGGTTTTGCTGTTTTCCCAACCGCCCTATACGGAATCGTGCTCTTGCTTGGAGCGATCGCCTACTATCTATTACAGAAAACGATCTTGGCCCACTGCGACGCCAACCAGCAACTTCGCGACGCCATCAGACATTCCAAAAAGGAAGAGGTATCCATCGCGCTCTACGTCCTTGGCATTCCTCTCTCGTTCTATAGTCCGTGGATCGCCGTGGCACTCTATGTAACGGTCGCCCTCCTGTGGCTCGTCCCCGATCGACGCATCGAACGCGCTTTGCATGAGGAGCATGCTCACTGAAACATGCGTCCACTACCAGTGGAACACTATCTCGACACCTAATAATTTTATAGTATAATAACTCTGGATCCTCACACAACACCGCAAAGGAGAAACCCATGCCCATGACAGACCCACGATTAGAACGAGATGATGGAGGCTGGAAGCCAACTGCCACGGCAGCACCGCCCCCACCAAATAAGCCGCCCCCAGAAAAAGAACAACAGAAATCAGGATGCGGGAGTATCGTGCTCCTGGTGATCGCAACCGCGATCGCAGCCTACTGGTGGTATCGAATCTCATGATGAGAGGATCCACTCACCGCCGTCCCAACTGGGGCGACGGTGTTTGTTAAATTTCTATCTCCTGCGCACATCCTCCGCTCCACAATGTGAAATCTTCAATATTTTTAGTCTTAGGGAACAGAATTTCCACGAACAAGCGAATCTCTGTCCAGTGGGAAATGTATAGGAATGTTGACGATGCAGATTCTGTTAGAGGACACTATGCACCATGCCCACTCCAAAGAAATCTCTCCCAAAACCTCTCGCACAGAAACCTCGAAAAAAGTCCGTAAAGAAAGCGTGGTTCAAACCCGCCGTGCATGGCCCCATTGCTTTGCTACTACTGATCGTACTCGCGATCGGTGTCTCTGCAGGTGTTAGCCTGAGCAAAGAAGAGCCAAAAATGCTCTTTGTGCAGCAAGCGCTCACAGGTTCCTTCCGCCCAAGTGCCCCCGAATCGAACACGTACACTCTCACCTTTATTGGCGTAAAACCTTACACCTTGTTCTTCTTAGATAGGCCAAAAAGAACAGTGGGTAGCTGGACGATGGATGACTTCATCGCACGTTGGAGCCAAGGCCCAGATAGCTTTGCAGTAGATGCGCCAAACGCAGTGCTCGTCACACATGATCCTGTAGACGGAAAAGAATACTCCGTCGTAGTGGAACTGAAAGATCCTGTCTTCAATGCATTTGCTGGCACGCTCATCTACACAGCAACCATTCTGCAAGATGCGGACCTTGTGCCTTCCCTTGAGCGCCACACAGAGGCATTCCCTCTTGTCCTTAAGAGCCCCGCGCTGTTTATCGACGATGCAGAGTGTGACCCCGATAACTTCATGGGGACGTCGTTTATGTGTTGAGTTATAAGCCGAAGCCTTAGTGAAGAGTGGCAGCCTCACGGAGAATCGAACTCCGATTTGCAGGATGAGAACCTGCTGTCCTAACCGTTAGACGATGAGGCCATACTTCAAAGAAGCCCGTGCAGTATAAACGACGTTTTTTGCAGAGCAACAGGCAAATACCTCTGTTTTTTGGTAGGGTAACCCCATGAAACCCCTCCCTCGCAGCTTTTACGACCGCGATACCACTGAGGTAGCCAAAGATCTGCTGGGGAAACTTCTAGTCCATAAAGTGGGGAGGAAGACGTGCATTGGCAGAATTGTGGAGACAGAAGCCTACTTGGGACCCCATGATTTAGCTGCACATTCGGCCAAGGGTCGGACAAAGCGAACAGAAGTGATGTTTGGGCCACCGGGCCATGCGTATGTGTACCTCATCTACGGCATGTACTACTGCATGAATATTGTGACAGAGGAAGAAGGCCATGCGTCGGCAGTGCTGATCCGAGCGATTGAACCTGTGAAGCACATTACCAAAAACACCAAAGGGCCAGGGCTTCTCTGCAAGGCAATGGATATCGATAAAGACCTAAATGGGCATGACTTACTCAGCAAAGACTTCTTTGTGGCAAAGCCAGATACCGATGAGCGCTTTACCATCGTGAAACGTCCGCGCATTGGGGTGGAGTATGCGAAGCACTGGGCAGATAGACTTCTACGGTTTTACATTAAGGGAAACGAGTGGGTGTCGAGGATATAGTGTGGTGACAATCACCACCATACTTGCGATTGACCACACCCCCCTCTCCATGAGTAAATGTAGGTGCATTCATAACGTATGAATGCAACACAGGTCATTCACATGAAAGGTCTCAGATGAAGAAGCAATTGAGTCAGTGCATCGAAGAGTTGGATCTGTCCCTGGTCGAGTACCGCCTGATGACGAAGTTGGGCTGGGACGAAGACCGGACTGCCAATGCAGTGCAAGGGTATCGCGAGTTTCTACAGCAAGTGAAAGACGCTGGGAAAGGCGCATACCATCGGCCGCCAAGCGACGATGTCGATGAAGTGTGGCATGCCCACATCCTTCATACGAAGCAGTACGAGGCTGATTGCGACGCGATCTTTGGGTACTTCTTCAATCATCACCCAGATAAGCCAAAGAAGGCCAAGGACGACAGTGCAAGTTCTTGCGGTGGTGATGTCTGCATCATTGATGCAGGAAGTGACCAACCAGTAGGACTGTGGCAGACGATCTGCTCCTGGTTCGACTTCGGTGGTTGCGGTGCAGACGCAGATGGTGGTGGAGCCGACGCAGGATGCGGGGGCGACGGTGGCGGTGATGCAGGATGCGGAGGAGGTTGTGGCGGTGACTGAGACTAAGGTCGAATGATCAACGCCCGTGCTTACATGTTAAGCACGGCATCTATTTATATATAACCGCGCCTAACAGGCGTGTTTTTTCGTATCTTAAATTGTATAAGGGTAAAAACTGATAACAGGCTTCGGGTCTGATTGAGGAATATTATTACAAGCGATTCTTATTGCATCCCTCATTCGATCAACATCCCAACCAGCAAGATTAAACTGACGTAAAAATTCCTGTCTTTTTGCGTCTGATTGCATGCAATCAGCAACTGCTTGTGCATCGTGCATCAAGATTGATTGCTCATGCATTTGAGAAATATCGGGAGGCATTTCTATTCAGGCAGTACCTCCCCCGGACACGCTGCGAACTGACAGTCTGGCCCTTGGCGTCCAACGTAGGATCCATCAGGACAGGCCTTTGCTTCCATGGTGCAAGCAACGGGGCCATCGGGTTGGATAGACGAGCAACCTGCAAGCAACAGGAGTCCGGAAAGGAGGAAGGTGCGCGTCATAGTTTTTAGAGGAGTAACTTAAGCAGCATCACAAGAGCGATGATACCGATGATGATATACCCGATCTGCTTCAACTTTCCATCCATAGGAATAAAGTTGAAGATCAGCGCGATAACCAAGAGAACCAAGAAAGGAGTGATAGCACCCATAAGAAAAGGGAGAAGGAATACACCTCTAAGACGTTCAGACAAATGAGTTCTTACTTCAATGATGGTATGCACTCCCCTTCAGAATCTCACTCGCTCGATACAACTGCTCCAGAAACACTACTCTGCACAATTCATGCGGGAGAGTCATCGGACTTAGGCTAATTACTTTTTTCGCTGCTTTGCGCACGTTATCAGTAAGCCCGTAACTTCCACCCAAGATAAACGTGAGAGGTTCGCCTAGATCCCGCAGCTTCCCGATCTCCTGCGCAAATTCCTGCGATGTCATCTGCTCACCCGTTTCATCTAGCACCCACAACGTGCCACCTGTTTTTTCTGCGGAGATAATCAAACGTTCCGACTCCTCTACTTTTTGACCAGATGCATTGGGTTGATGGCTTGGGACAAGCTCGGTAATGCGTAAATCAAACACATGCTTAAGACGATCGACGTAGAGCTTAGATGCATCACGAGTCCATGACTCGCGGAGGTTGCCGATGCAGAGGAGTGAAATTTTATGCATATGGATGAGAACAAAAGATACGAGAACACCAGAACAAAAGAAATCTCGAAACTTCTGTTCTCACATCTTGTGTTCTATTTCTTCTGCAACACACTCACCGTCTCAATATGTGGCGTATGAGGAAACATATCTACAGGCTGCACGGTGCGCAGTTCGTACCCAGCCTTAAGAAGTTCACCAAGGTCACGTGCGAAGGTCGCAGTGTTACACGATACATATACGATCTTTGCCGCGTTATGTTCAATTACTGCACGCAATGCATCAGGGTGGAGCCCAACGCGAGGTGGGTCGACGACGATGGTATCGAAGTGATACTTACCCCCTGCTTTTAACTGATCATTAAGGATCTGTTCGGTCCGTCCTTTGTAGAAGCTGATGTTGCCAATACGGTTTTTGCCCGCTGACTTTAGAGCGTCTTCCACTGCAGATGGGTGGCTCTCGATACCCACAACCTTTTGGCAATAACGTGCCAAGTACTGGCCGATCGTTCCCATGCCGCAGTACGCATCCAGCACCGTATCTTTTTGGCTAAGGTCCGCTGCAACCGAAATTGCCTGGTAGAGCTTTTCTGCCCCAAGAGTGTTTGTCTGAAAGAACGAGAATGGGGAAATATCGAATTCAAGGTCGAAGAGTCGCTCGGTAATGGTCTCTTTCCCCACAAGTGGATGAATGATTGGCGCATCTGGCTTGTCGTTGAGTCCGGTGTTTTCGATAATCATTAAGGACTCTAACCCCGGTCGGCCTGCAAAGCGCATGAAATGTTGGAAGAGGGGCTCGAGTTCTTTCTTCTTCGCATTCACCAAAAAACAGATCATCTGCTCGCCTGTATGCACACCACGGCGAAGCAGCAATGTGCGAAGGAGCCCTTTGTGCGTTTTTGGGTTATGGACTGGGAGCTTGGTCTGTTCCATGAAACGCTTCACATCGGCCAAGAGCGAGGGCAATGCCTCGTCATACAAATGGCAATCGGACATTGGGAGTACCGTGGACCAATCATTAGGGCGGTGGAATCCGATCGTTGGGCCTTCGTCGATGTAGATCCTCTTCCCGTTTTTCTCCTCTACCTTCATCGATGTATACCCAAAGCTCATCTCCAGCTTGTTACGGTAATAGAAGACCTGCGGGCTCGGGATAATTTTGAGCACACGACCTGGGAGCTGTTTACGAACGGCTTCATCCCCCGGCGTTAAGTGTTCGAGGGTCTCGCGAACGATATCTTCTTTGTACAGAAGCTGCTTATTATACGCGACGTTCTGCCATGTGCAGCAGCCGCATTGCCCAAAATGAGGGCAACGGGGAGCGATTTCGTCGAATGCCTTGCGTACGACTTTCAGCACCTTGCCTTCGGCATAGCGATCTTTGTGCTTGGTAATAACGATTTTGACCTGCTGACCAGGGATCGCCCCCGGGATAAACACAGGGAAATCCTCGATTTTCGCCATACCAGAGCCTCCATGGGTGACTTTTTCGATCGTTACGGTGTGCTCCTGCCCGTTGTGAATGGGGCTGATCGGGGTATTTGACATTTAAACGATAATAGTATATAAATATTCCCTTTCTTATAAGGTTTACCGAATGCACGCACGAACCATCCGTAAAACGGCTTTCACTTCGTTCTGTGCTCTCCTCACGGCGTTCTTTGCTGTAGTGATTGTAGCAGAGCTGCCCGCTCTGACAAGCGCTGAAAGCGCGCAAAATGGCGCTATTCACGAAAGCCCAAGCAAGAAGATCGTTTCATCTGCCACCAAGCGTAAACGCTCTGCCCTCGCTGCAGCAGTAACGACAAACCCCGCAATTCCTGCCAAAAAGCTGCTTTCAGTGGTAGATAAAGCGGATATTACTCTGCATCACCGTGAGCTTGCTGATGCTACTTTGAGGGCTTTGCCGAGCGGTTGCCGGGATAATCTGCGCAATTTTTTTGTACAATATAGCGATGTAAAAAACCGCGGACTGGGGGGTAAAACAACCATTATTATTGCAGGAAATGTGCCTGATACCGAGTTTGTAGGGCTTTTGACCCACGAATGTGGCCACGTGATCCACAGTAACTTAATGGGAACGTCTGCTGGGAAGAAAACGACATTCGTCGATGGGAAAGATGTCTTTATGTCCGACTCCCCCATTGTTGGATTCTTTGGCATCAGCTGGAACGAGGAGAATGTACTACGCGCTGGTGCAACCGATAACGATTTCGTTTCTGGTTATGCGGATAGCGATGCATTCGAAGATTTTGCGGAAACATTTGCGATGTACATCCTGCACCGCGATGCCTTGGAAGTACGAGCAAAAGCCAATCCATCGATTGCAGCAAAGCTCACCTGGATGAAACAAAACCTCCCCACAAGCAACGACTTACTGGGTAACAGCACCTATAAGTGGGAAAAGAATGTTCCATGGGATGTGACGAAGCTGCCAATGACGCTAGCAGCAGGACGGTAAGCGGCAAGAACAGAAGAACACAAGATAGGAGATGCTTCAGTGAACTAGCTCGCTAAAGTTCCTCATAACAAGTATTGGATTTAGCATGCAAAGATGATGCAAACAAAGCTTGAAAATCTATATATCTGGAACCGCTCCGTTGAGCTTGCTCAAAAGGTTCATACAATCACAAAAACATTTCCGAAAGACGAGCTGTACGGTCTAGTGAATCAACTCCGAAGAGCCGCTGTTTCCATTCCATCAAATATAGCCGAAGGTAGCCAGAGAACCTCTGCGAAGGAGTTCGCGCATTTTATCCTCATTGCTAAAGGATCCCTCGCTGAAGTACAAACCCAGATCCTGTTAAGTAGGAAGTATGAATATATTGATGAAGTTATGTGGAAAGCAGTACGAGAGGAAATCGACGAATTGCATAGAATGCTCCATTCTTTCCATATTAAGCTCTATAGTGGCAAAAGATGAACTACATCTCGTATCTTCTGTTCTCGTATCTTCTGTTCTCGTATCTTCTGTTCTCGTATCTTCTGTTCTCGTATCTTCTGTTCTCATGATGCCTACTGCTTTCTGTTAAGCTATCCCCATGCGCCGCAGCATCCTACTCCTCCTCTGGCTCATCACAGACCTCGCGATTTTTATTGGAGCGTACATCCTCGCCTATTTCATGCGTGTGGGATGGGTTGTTTCGACCGTCTTCCCGTTGGATCTCTTTGTGCAGACTGCCGCCCTTACGGCCCCGCTGTGTGTTGTGGTGATGGCGATGCTCGGCGTCTACCGACTGATGCGTACGCAGAGCGAACCGCGAAACCTGATGCACATCGTCTTCACCTGCATCGTCGCAGCATCGATGTTCACACTGGCGTATTACTTCCTCTATACAAACTTCTTTAGCCGCTTGCTGCTCGTTCTTGCATTTGCTCTCAGCACGGGATTTTTGATTATCTGGCACATCGGCTTTGAACAAGTAATGCGACAGTTGCTTCGTATTGGATATCCGGTCTACCCAACACTCATTATTGGCGCGACACGCGAGGCGGCACGATTGATTAAAATGCTGAATGATCAGAAGAGTCCCCTGACACCTGTCGCTGTACTCGACGGCCGCGGAACGAAGGAGATGGCGCTGGAAGGAGTGCCTGTTGAAGGAAAACTGAATAAGTTGGAAGAGACGATTAAAAAGCACCGCATCACCCATATGATTCAAGCGAGTGACTTGGAGCAGTCGATCAACTTACTGAGCGCCTGTAAGAATCATGGCATCACGTACATGCTGCTCCCCTCTGTGATGGGGATGATCGAAGGCAATGAACGTATCGAATCGGTAGAAGGACAACAGGTAACGACTGTGCGCACAAAGAAGCAGCTACTCGGATGGTTCTTCGGCTAAACGCATGCATGCATTTATTCTCGCCGGCGGCTTCGCTACACGCTTGTGGCCTCTTACAGAAAAGCGTGCAAAGCCACTCCTGCCGATTGCGGGGAAGCCACTACTGAGTCATATCGTCGAACGCATCCCAGCGGATATCCCTGTAACTGTCAGTACAAACGCGGCATTTAAAGAAGACTTTATCGCCTGGAGTCACGAGATCGGCCGACGAAACCTAACTGTGCGTATTGAAACTACCAGGAACGATGACGAGAAACTTGGAACACTTGGGGCAACGGCACAGTGGATTGAAGCCGAAAAGATTAAGGATGACATTTTGCTTTTAACCGGCGACAACTGGTTTGCGTTTAACATGAATACATTTGTTACTCAATTTGATGGGATTGCTCTCGTTGCAGCCTATGACATTGGTGATAAAGCCAAAGCATCTGCCTTTGGAACTATCGTCTTAGAAGCTGATGGAAAGAATGTTTCGTTATTCGAAGAAAAGCCAAAGGATCCAAAGAGCTCCCTTGTAAGCACGGGTGCATCCATCCTCCCCGCTTCTGTTATTCCCGATCTCTTGGCCTTCGCAAAAGTAAAACCCGATAACGTCGGGGGAATTTTTGAGGAGCTGCTGCGGCTCAAGCGCCCTGTGCAGTGCTTCCGTTTTAGCGAGGCATGGTTCGATATTGGGTCATTTGAAACGTATCTAGAAGCCACGCGCAGCATTGTGGGCGATCAACTGCTTGCCGCCCCAGATAGTACGATTACGACAACTGAACGGATAGGAAGCGTTGTTGTAGGGTCAAAAACATCTATAAAGGATAGCGCCTTAGAAGATACGGTCGTGTTTGATAGCTGTACGATCGAGGATTGTGTGCTTCGAGACTGCATTATTGATGCCCATTGCACCCTTAAAGGGATCGATTTGACTGGTAAAATGCTCCGTGCAGGGACAACGCTCGTCCGCTCGGAATAAAAAGAGAGAAGAAGGCCTCATACAAGACGCCTCACAGAGGTCCTGAGCCTTGTGAAATGCGCCTGCCATCACAATTGCGTATCCCGCAACCCTCCCCTACACTCCACCCACTATGAAACGCTTATTGGTTCTATCTACCGCTTTTGTGGCACTTGCTGCCTGTTCTAGTGCAGCCACAGTGCGTTACCAGCTGGCCATGCCTGGTGTGACAGATTCGGACAAAATTCTGATGCTTACACAGCAGAGTATGCGTGTCATGCAACAGCGACTGGAAAGCATGGGTGAACTATCCGATGTGGCTGTTGAACAAGGAAGCTCCACAGGGTCTGTCATTGTGGTGGTGGATGCAAAAAACCAAGAAGCTCTTGATACACTGACAAGCGACCTGCAGGAGCCATTTGATTTCCAGATCATGGCAGAAGCACAACCCGGCGAAACACCTGACGCGCAGGTAGAAGGACACGGAGGATTTGTGAAAACTGGTATTACAGGTGCAGACCTTGAATGGGTTGAAGGTGGCAAAGATGGCAATACCGACCTTGGCATGGTGCAGCTGATCTTTAATGCAGAAGGCCGCACCAAAATGGCAGACCTCTTTAAGCGTATGGCAGGAAAGAACATCGGTATCTTTGTCCGCGGTCAACTCGTGAGTAAGTTGCAGGTGGAGAGTGCAGAACTACGAGAGGACATCGTTATCCGCCAAATTCCAAGCGTAGAGTTAGCACAAACATTCGGCGACGATGTGAACGTCGGTATCCACGTAACATTTACCCAGCTCCCCTAAGTTTCCCATGGCACAACGCCCCTTCCCATTTAAGCAAGTCATCGCGGTGCTCGTCACTGCGTTCGTACTGATCGTCGCGCTACCCGACAACCTTAAGGCAGGATGGGCGCCATCGTTTCTAAAGCCAGGTTTCCACTTGGGGTTAGACCTCGCTGGAGGCACACAGCTGGATTTCCGTATTTCAGAAAGCGAAATGCAGCAGCAATTAGATGAAATTGATGCAGAGCTGAGCAAATTGGAAAGCGAAGATGGTGGAGGCGAGAGGGCGATGCAACTTCGTGTAGAGCGCGCTGCAATCCAGGATCAACAGACAAACCTCGTGGAAGCTATTCGCACCGTTCTTGAACGCCGTATTAACGGCCTTGGTGTGAGCGAAGCAACGATCACTCCATCGTATATCGGTGGCGAAAAGCACTTGTTGGTAGAGTGCCCAGGTGTCATCGACGTACAGGAATGTATCGACACTGTTGGTAAAACTATCCGCTTGGAATTCAAAGAAGAGTTCACCGAAGCAACAGCGGAATACGTGCAGTCTGTGTACGCAAAAGTTGATGCCGCACAAAAACGCATCAGTGGCAGTGGAGTCACACTGGCAGTGATTGGTGAAGATGCCGAAAGTGACCTTGGTGTTGGGTATCAGCCTGACCATTGGTACTTCCGCGACGAACTACCACAGGGGTTGGAATCGATGTGGAGCAAGCAACCATCTGCCGGTATCTCCCGTGTGAATGGTTCCATTGTTGTGCCTGTCCAGAATGAGCAGGGACAGACAGTAGCCAAGACAATGTCCGGCGTGTTCTTGGTGCAGGTCCTCACCCCACGCACACAAACTGGCCGTGTTATCCAAGAAGCATCTGTTGCCTTCGGCGTACTTGCAAAAGCAAACAGTGGCGCAACGCAGGAACTTAAGAAAGATGTTGCGCTAGATGCTCCTATGTCCGCTCGTCTCATTGGTGCTCTGCGCGCCATGAAGTCTGGTGACCTTCAGGTTGTAGCTGAAAGCGATAGCTCTGCATCCATCGTCTTCCTCCGCTTGTTTACCGCAGGACGCCAGCAGGTGGATGTTAGTCATATTTTAATTGGCTACAAAGGTGCTAATGCTGTCGGCGCAGATGTAACACGCACAAAGGAGGAGGCTTTGGCTAAGGCACAAGATTTGAAAAAGCAGATCGCAGCGGGCGCAGACTTCGACACACTTGCTCGCACACAGTCCGATGGAGCATCGAAAACAAGCGGCGGTAAGTTGGAAGGAATCGCACGCGGCGAGCTAGTTCCATCCTTCGAAGACGTCGCCTTCACACAAGCAATGGGCACGATCAGCGACCCCGTTGAAACACCATTTGGTTACCACTTGATCCGCGTCGATCGCCTGCCTTACCAGACGCCAGACAAGGCTAGCTACGACATTCTTACGTACACAGGGGCTGGCAGTGAAGACAAAGCTACTGACGCCCTCAATCGTTTGCAGACAGGCAAGGTAACGTCCCAAGAAGAGGCTGTGCAGCTTCGCACGATCTTCTACTCCCTCGAGCCAACAGGATGGAAAGACACCGCGCTCGATGGTAAGCATTTCCGCAGCGCGAACGTCACCCTCGACCCAACGACAAACCTACCAGTGGTGCAGATTATCTTCGACGAAGAAGGTGGAAAAATGTTCCAGGAACTTACGAAGAATAATATTGGTAAGCGCATCGCTATCTTCGTTGGTGGCGAGCTCGTCTCTGCACCAACAGTCCAGGGTGAAATCATTGGCGGATCCGCGGTGATCACTGGTAGCCAAAACGTACAGGTTGCTCAGCAATTGGCACAGGACCTCAACACCGGCGCTATCCCCGCTCCTATCTACCTAAGCGGACAGCGCACCGTAGAAGCCACTCTTGGTGCGGAAGCACTCAGTGCATCTATCCTCGCTGGTCTCATTGGAATTCTCCTCTGCATGGCCTACATGCTGCTTCGCTACCGCCTGCTCGGGCTCTTCGCAGATGCAGCGCTGCTTATCTATACGATCATCTTCCTGACGATGTTTAAGTTGCCACTCCTCCTTGTAAGCAACACGTACATCGTGCTGACACTCGCAGGTATCGCCGGAACCATCTTGAGTATTGGTATGGCCGTGGATACGAACGTGCTTGTCTTCGAGCGCATCAAAGAAGAAATGCGTAAGGGCAAGAGCCTTAAGAGTGCTGTGGAAATCGGCTTCGAAAAAGCATGGCCAAGCGTTAGGGACTCTAACATCTCGACCATCATCACCTGCTTGCTCCTCTTCATCATCGGTTCGTCCATTGTGCGTGGCTTCGCCATCACGCTTGGGCTCGGTGTTGTTGTGTCGATGTTCACGGGTATCTTTATCTCCCGCTGGATGCTGCGCAAAGTCGCAAATAGCTCCCTCAGCGAGAAGAAGAGCTTGTACCTATAAACACGTTTAGGCCACTTTCTTTTCCTGGTCCTGCAGACGCTCATCGATGAGCTCTTGCAGTGCCTGCATGTCCCCTGTTTTTAATGCACGGAGAAGGGGCTCACGACTGCCCAGGTACGCTACCAATGCATCACCCCTACGCTTGTGGTCGATATACTCGGGTACAAGGTCTGAACTTGGCTGATTGGAAACGGTGATCGCATGCCACTCTACGAGCACTGGATTAACCTCTACTGTTTCGCCAGGGTAGGTAATGCTCGATCGGTTGAACTCAGCAGCCTGTTCTTGTTGGTGCACCAGTTCGTGCTTACTGACACGCAGCCAGTATCCTTCATTTTTAACCAGTCTCATCCCCTCATGACCGATGGCGATCGAGTTATCCCCGCCTTTCTCGTTCCAGGCGGCAGCACCTTTTTTACCAGTGTCTTTTACCTTGAAGTCCGGGTCGTAGAGTCGAAGTTGTGTCTCTTTATAGCCTGCAACTTGTTGCATCGCCTCGCCCGCAAGCTCTTCCACTTCGTCGCCATACACAAGCCGGAGCTGTGATACACGCTCCTCGACACGCTCCTCCACGCCTTCGACAAATGCACCGACTTTTTGCGACTCGGTTACACTCAACTGCTCGTCTATCTCCTCCTCTACCATGGTTGCTGCTTCGCTTGCCATACACCGTAAGTATACGCCAAAAATGGCTTAAGCAAGAGAAAAGTCTATCTTTTCGTTTTGGGGGTCCGCCGCCACCTTTCAGCTTATGCAGCCTTTCGTACGTACTCCATGATCGTAAAAGCATACTGGTTTTCTTCGTCAGCCTCGTGCTCTTCGCTTTTTACTAGGTTCCATTCCGCCTCGTTAAAATCCGGGAAAAATGCTTCGCCACCCTCAATATCCGCATGCACTCGTGTGAGGTACAGCTTATCGGCTAATGGCAACGCAGCTGCGTACATTTGCTCTCCCCCAATCACAAAGGCTTCATCGGCTCCATCGCTTCGCGCCATAGCCAACGCGTCATCAACCGATGATACAACGTCCAAGCCTTCCATCTGCACATCACCACTACGGCTTACGACAATGTTATGCCGCTTTGGAAGGAGCCGACCAATAGACTGATGTGTTTTTCGCCCCATGATGACCGGCTTACCTGCAGTGACAGAGCGGAAATGTTGGAGTTCTGCAGGCAAATCCCATGGCAGAGTACCGTCTTTCCCAATCACGTTATTCCGTGAGGCCGCTGCAATAATCGATACAATCACAGAACGATTATAGTCCAGATACGACGAAACAACGACTGAACTCAATTGAATTGGGTAGTACTCAAACGCCGGTGAATCTAGGTATTCGAATGTTGCGGTATTAAACGGCAATGGGAGCTTTAATTGCTGGATGAGGATCGTATCCCTCGAGCACGATGTCGTCCATCGTGAAATCTTCGAGTCGTGTAATGGATTGGTTCAACTTGAGGACGGGTAACGGACGCACCTCGCGACTGAGCTGTTCGTGCGTCTGGTCCAGGTGATTCAGGTACAAGTGCGCATCACCAAACGTGTGGATGAAATCCCCTACCTTGAGCCCACAGACCTGGGCGATCATGTGGGTGAGCAAGCTATACGATGCGATGTTGAACGGCACACCAAGGAAGACATCGGCACTACGCTGGTAGAGCTGACAGCTTAATGTTCCTTCGGAGACGTAGAACTGGAAGAGTGTATGACAGAGTGGGGGCGCAGTTTTATGATGCCCTGCAACGTCTGCTGCGTTCCATGCAGAGACGATAATACGGCGAGAATCTGGGTTCTTTTTGATCTGCTCCACGGCAGCGCCAAGTTGATCGTACGTCGTGCCATCGGGGCCTTCCCAACGTCGCCACTGCTTGCCGTAGACAGGCCCAAGGTCTCCCCATTTAGCGGCAAAGTCTGCATCGCTTTTAATGTTCTCAATAAACGTCTTCTTCTCGCTCATCCACGCTTCGGAGTACATCGGGAATTCCTCGGTAAGCTTGTTCGCAATCAGGTAATCCTGGAAAGGCCACTCATCCCAAATGTGCACGTCGTTATCAGCCAAATATTTGATGTTCGTATCCCCCTTTAAGAACCACAAGAGTTCATGGAAAATCGCCCGCGTCGCCATCTTCTTGGTCGTAAGGAGCGGGAAGCCTTCTTGCAGATTGATACGCATTTGGTAGCCAAACACACTGATCGTGCCCGTACCCGTACGGTCAGCCTTCTTGTGGCCGTGTTCCATGATATGCCGCATAAGGTCGAGATATTGTTTCATCGGAATGAAATAATAGCCCGCTTCATCCGTCAGAGCGAGTGATCCTTCTCCCCTCTATGCCCAGCATCTGCTATTCTTGTGCTATGCGTATTTTAGAAGAATTCAAAGAGTTCGCCGTAAAAGGCAATGTGATGGACCTCGCGATTGGTGTAGTCATTGGTGCGTCGTTTCAAAAGATTGTGAACTCATTAGTGAATGACATCATCATGCCACCTATAGGGGCACTGATGGGTAACGTCGATTTCAGCAGCTTGTTCGTCAACCTCTCTGATGAAACGGCGACCTCGCTGGCAGATGCAAAAGCCAGAAACTTGGCGACACTCAATTATGGAATGTTCGTGAATAATGTCTTAGAGTTTTTGATTGTCGCCTGGGCGTTATTCCTCGTAGTTAAACTGATGAACAGGCTGCGCAGAAAGCAGGAAAAGAAGGATGCGGCAGCTGCGGCAAAGAAATCATAAAAAAACCCGGGGTATTAGCCCGGGCAGAGGTCATCGCCATACTTCATTCATCGACGAGGAAGGATAACTATCGGTCGCATCCCCGAAGGAGAGGACGATCGATGATGGTCGGGTTCTGGCTCGCCACGGATAAACCGCTCATGCCGCCGCTTTGCTTCTGCTTGCTGAAGGATTTCTGCCTCCTGACAGCAGATGCCGATGATCGGCAGAATCATGCAGAACATGAACCCGGGCAAGTACCGTGGCTCTCCTTCGTCGAAGTTCCACCAGCTTCCGATAGCTCCAATGCCTAAGAGAATGAGAAAACCCAGCGTCACATAATCCTGCAGAGACATAATCTGTTCCTCCCATGATGTGGAATGACCACCTTTCCTACTGCACACACAGCAGGTCACCTATGGTACAACCTTGCAACGGCATAAAAAAGCGCCCGATCCAGTGAAGGATTGAGCGCGGGACGACGCAGCAATAACCGGGGAAGGCTTACGCAGATGGGATGCTATACCCCATCACTTTGGCCATGTCCCAGAAAGGCAGATCCTTCCGGTCACTGAGAGCTTTCTCAGCGGCGGCGATCGAATCATCGAATCCCATGAAGAGCGCGCGGACGCACTGCTTCGCTTCATCACTCATTGAGTTTCCGAGCTCTGCTTCTAACCGCAACTTGCGACCCCGGGCGAACCCGGGCTGAATAGCCCGCCAGGCCAGCATCCGCGCCTTGTAGGCGTCCTGCTTATCCTGGGGAATCTCTCCATGTGCAATCGCAGCAGCGATGTCGAGGTTATCTTCCCGAAAAATGCTGTCCCCTTCGTCGACATAATCTTCGGGGTCCATTCCCGCGGTAGCGAGGTCCGCCATCGCGACGGCGCGGACAACGAGCGAGCTATCGGGCATCAAGTTGGGTTGCACGACGGTCCCAGCAGCAACGTCCCAACTCGGGACGGTCGCCAGAATCGCTTGGCGGACAACCTCGTCATCACCTTCCTTGAACCGACCGACAGACCGCATCCATTCCACTGCTTCGTCGGCAGAGGCGGCCTCATTGCTCCCTGCAAACCGACGACGCATCACGCGTTCGTCGGCGTCTGGGGCACTCTTTTCCCAATTCTGCCAAACATCGTGGAAGGCAGCGGCAATGCAGCTCAACATCACTTCTTCTGCAGAGCCACCCATCGCCTTGGCCAGCGCCTCCGCGCGGGCCATCACACTTACCGTGTGCGGAAGCGCGTGGAAGCTCAATCGATTCTCACCCTGTGCATCATTGCCATAACGGCTCTGGACGAGGAAGAGAGCGTAGTGAGCGGCCAAGTTGACGGTTCCGTTGACTGCGGGATACGGTCTCATGAGATTCATCTCCTTTCTTCGTACGGGAATGGCATCGCATAGAGAGCCCGGAAACATTCCGGATACCCTCTCTATGGTCAGCCCTGAATCTCACTGCATAGAGCGTTGTGCACCCAGTTCCACGCAGTGAGATTCGATTCCCGACGACCGGTGATATCAATGAGCTGCTTCGTGTGCCACCAGTTGGTGACGCGACTATTACCTCACGAAAAACAGCCCGTGATAACGTCATATCCGCATGTTAAAGCCAAAAATAACGTTTTATAGTAATTAACCTATAATGTTAAACTACTTTTCCTCCTCCCCTGGCATGACCTTTGCCCCGTGTAAAAAGTACCGAGAAATGTCTTTCTGCATCTTCGCCGATTGCTTGGCGTTATGCCATACCGTTACCTTGTAATCTGCTCGCATACTGAACACATCGTCGATTACAGATAGATCTTCCTTCTTAGTGGATGAGATCGTTTTAAAAATAAGTGCGAGATGTCGTGCAACGTGATCGGGTAGTACACATTCAAAAATATAGTCGCCATAGATGTTCAAGTTGTACCCCTCACATGGGAATGGGACATCAAGGGCAATCCTCGATTCAAAGAGATCCGGATACATACTGGCAGCTTCGCGATCTAAGTACGTATTATTTCCATACAGCCATAGGCATCTCACTCCCTTCTCGTAGATCTTCTTATAAAACTTTGCATCCAGCGTCCTCTTGCTCCATACCCACCAGGCATGCGAGTAATACTTAAACATGTATTTTTGTGGAGCGACGTGATGCGCCTGTACCAGTAAATGGTTCCACAGTGTCTGCACCTCTAAGAGTGAATGTGCCTCGAACTGTACCCGCTGCCCCGCTTTAAGAGGGAATACATTCAGGCTTTTTGTTTGCTGCAATGCATCCTTCCGTGCGAATGCGAAATACTCCAAATAAGATAGAAACATCATGTTTGTGGTGAGAGCTGTTTTTTGTTTCAGAAGAATCTGTGCATCAACAAGCTCGTTTACCTTGCGATACAGATGCTGCAATGTTACGTGTATTTTCTGGGCTTTCAGCTTTTTATGAAGATCGCCAACGGCAATACCTGGCTCTTTCGTGACGACCTGCATGATCGCATCAAAGAGTGGATGAACAGGATCGAGGCAGAACATAATTAACATTATACGTTAATCGTGATTTCTGTGAAAGAGAGTGTTAACCCCCAAACGTAAATGCATAGCCCTCCACCCCCTTACCCTTCAGCTTTAGAACAAGTTCGTGATCGCCATACTCACCGGTAAATAGGCTATAGAGATCGTGGTGATCTATCGTGAACGTTTTGACTGTCTTACCGTCCATGATGACCTCTGCGGTGATTGGCGCTGTCGTTTCACCAGGCCCAAGCACAAGGTTGATCTCGCCGCCTAGCCAGTGCATACGCACTTCCCCCGTGTCACTTTGTAGCACCTGACGCTCACCGTCTTCGAGCTTCCAATCACCCATAAGTGCGTAGCCATGGAGCGGTAATGATGCAGGGGCATTATAGGTAACCGTCTCATCACTCGGCTCACCCTGAGCATTGATAAGCGCAGGCCATGACCGTTCACCCAGATATGTCTCCTTCGAAGTATCTCGTCGTCCCGTTATTTCCTCTGACTCCTCTGCATCTTCTGATTCTTCTGAATCCTCCGTCATCACTCCGATCTCCGCCAATAAACTCTGAATCGCCTTGTCCGTCTCCTCGTAGCTCCCTTCTCCAAAATGCGTGTAGCGAATATACCCGTCTGCATCTATTAAGTACTTTGCCGGCCAGTAACGGTTGGCAAACGCTCTCCAGGTCCCAAAGTTATTATCTTGTACCACGGGGTACGTAAGGCCATGACGCTTGATCGCATCCTCGACGTTCTCTGTCTTTTGTTCAAACACGAACTCCGGTGTGTGAACACCAACGAGTACAAAGGGCTTATCCTTAAACTTCTCCCAATAGCCCTGAATGTACGGGAGGGTACGAATGCAGTTGATGCAGCTGTAGGTCCAGAAGTCGATCAGCACCACCTTCCCTTTTAACTCCCCCATAGTAAGTGGCTGGCTATTGAGCCATGGCCCCTCACTCGCAAACTCTGGTGCGCGAGTAATTTTAGGGAGCTTAGGCAAATCCGATGATGAACCGCTTGAAGGCATGGGACTCAACATACTCTCTTCCATGTCTTCTCCAAAGAGACTGTCTTCGATGCGTGTCCCGATATCCCCAAAGGATGTGTTATCGAGTAACCAAATCTGTAAGCGTTCAAAGGTATGAAAGTGCAGCATCACAGCGGTTACCACAAGCGCTGCACCGGATATCTGTTTGATGATGCCTGTATAGGGCGTAATTGCCCGTACACGGTGGACCACTGCTTGTCCGCCATACCCGATAAGCAGGAGTGGAACAGCAGTCCCAAGGCCATAGCAAAGCAAATACAGCATCGCGCGGATGCTCGGCTCGTCACGAACAAGAGTAAGAGCAAAACTAAGAGCAGGACCCGCGCATGGAACCCACACAAGGCCAAGCGTTAAACCGATGATGAATGCTGCCCATGGGGACTCCGCCCCAAGTGAGGATCGTGTAGCCTGCTGAATATCGGAACCCAGCTGTTGAATACGTGTCGCAACAAAGCCCCCTACCTCCATTGCAATAAGGCCAAGAGTGGCAGCGACGGTTACCACTACCCATCCCTTATCCCAAAAGAAGAGCGAACCCACTGCAGACCCTAACTGCCATACCGTACGATTGTGCGTGAAGAACCCAAGCCCAAAGAGCAACAGAATGTAATACGTCGTGATACGCAAAATATCTGCAGTTTCGACAAAACTTCGTAGCACCGTTTGGAGTAAAAACGTAAACCCAACAAAGCTCACCAGCATTCCTGCAATCACCATAAGCGGACGAAGTCTATTTTGACCTGTCACCGATACACCAAGAACAATCGGAATAAGCGGCAGGATGCACGGTAAAAGAATCGTAAGCATCCCTGCCAAGAAGAGCGTGAGTGCGAGGGTCATCAAAAAAAGGATACCACAAAAAGCGGCCCCTTTCAGGGCCGCCTTTTATTTCCTTAAAGAAAGAGAATTATTCAGCAACAACTTCTGCCTCTGCGTTGACGTCCATCTCGACAGTCGTGCCGGACTCAGATGACGTTTCTTCCATCATTGCAGGCTCGGAAGATGTGTCTTCCATCATTGCACCACCATCGCCTTCGATAGCAGATTCATCGGATGTAACGCTACCCTGGCAAGCAACGAGAAGAACGGACAACGAAAGGGCTGCAAATAATTTCTTGGACATAAAAAAACGGGGTAAGAAACAAATGGAAACGAGATTGTACGCATGTCTAGACCAGAGCGACAGCAAGTTTGGTTTACTTATTCTTGAGAGCAGCGAATCTCCAAGCCATCTCAAAAATCTGTCGCTGTGTCTCTGCCACTTCGCGGCTTTCGATAATCACCCCAAACATATCGCTTGTGCCTTGCAGCCCCGAATCAAATGAACAGATAGCAACTTTATGATCGTAGATCTTGATCTCGTTCGTGAAATCAAACGCACTCGAAGGAACCAAGCGGATTTCACGGAGCATCTTTTTGTCCTCACCCTGCACCTTGCGACCAGTCGCATCGTTAGGGGCAATGCCTCGTAAGTGAATCCCGCGACCGACTCGCTCAGCAACATATTCGGTGTCATAACTGGGCCAATGCCGACGCACAACAGTGGAGTTTGCGAAATTGAGGATCTCCCCTTTGGCGGTAAGGGTGTCTTCGTAGACTCGCCGCACACCATCCCACCCTTCAAAAAAACGTACATGCGGCCGTCGTTCCGATGTCCCCTGCATCGATCGCAGCTCTGGGACAACGCGTTCCAGGGACTGCGCATTTTTTCGTACTTCCAACGAAAGCTGTTCGGGGGAAACAGGGCTGTACCACTTGCCCCGAGATTTATGCATAAGAGTAAAAAGTCCTTTGCTCACTAACTCTTCTAACGTGTTATACGCAGTAATGCGGTTAAGGGATGTAGCCTTGGCATAATCAGAAGCCGGGGCCGAACCCATTTGTAATCCACTCAGATATAACTGAGATTCTTTATCGTCCATGCCAACACTCTGCAGCACTGCGAGGAGATCTTTTCCCATATATAGATGAGTGTAGCAATCTGTTATTATTTTTTACAACACAAAAACGATCTTCGACTTTTGCGTCGAGGATCAATGCAGGAGAAAGCCACTCACAAGAGACTGTGTTGGTGTGTTCAACAAACGAACCGTTCAGAAAACGTGTTCGCCCTTTCATTGATCACGCCTATGCATTACCCGCATGTTTCCCTCGTCATTTTTAATTTTTCATTATTTATTTTTCTTTTTGTTCCCTTCCCTCCTTCCCACCATGACTGCGAAAGATGTCATCGCTCTAGCAAAAAAACATAAAGCAACAATGCTAGACCTCACCTTTGTAGATGTACCTGGCACACAGCATCACACCAGCAAACCAATTCACGAGTTGGAAGATGTCTTAAAAGATGGCGCTGGTTTTGATGGGAGTTCTATCCGTGGTTTCCAACAAATTGAAGAGAGCGACATGCTATTAATCCCCGACCCAGACACTGCCTACATGGACCCGTTCACCGAAGAGCCGACATTGTCTCTGCTCTGCGATGTGGTTGATCCGCTATCTCGTAAGCCATACCAACGAAGCCCACGCACCATCGCCCATAATGCCGTCGCGTACCTTAAAAAAACCGGTATCGCAGACACTGCATACTTTGGCCCAGAGGCAGAGTTCTTTATTTTCGATAACGTACAGTACGCCGCAGGGAACCATGCTGCGCATTATTCAGTCGATTCCATCGAAGCCACCTGGAACAGCGGTGCGCCGAGTGACGGTGGAAATTTGGGCTACACCATTCGCCACAAAGAAGGCTACTTCCCCAGTTCCCCCGCCGACAAGCACCAAGACATCCGCGCGCTGATGGTGCTAGAGATGGAAAAAGCAGGTATTAGCATCGAAACCTTCCACCACGAAGTTGCCACAGCTGGCCAAGCAGAAATTGATATGCGCTTCGACCACATGCTGCGTATGGCCGACAGCATGATGCGATACAAGTACATCGTCCGAAACGTTGCACACCTCTACGGAAAATCCGCGACATTTATGCCAAAGCCGATCTTTGGCGATAACGGTTCTGGTATGCATACACACCAGAGTTTGTGGAAGGCAGGTAAGCCACTGTTTGCCGGCAAGGAGTATGCGGGCTTAAGCCAAATGGCTATGTATTACATGGGGGGCATTCTTAAGCACGCACCTGCGCTCCTTGCAATTACCAACCCCACAACCAACAGCTACAAGCGACTGGTCCCCGGCTTCGAAGCTCCTGTGAACTTTATCTATTCCGCACGTAACCGCTCAGCAGCGATTCGTATTCCCATGTATTCCAATAATCCCAAGGCTAAGCGCATCGAGTTCCGCTCGCCCGACCCCGCCTGTAACCCTTACCTAGGTTTTGCCGCAATGCTGATGGCAGGACTCGACGGTATTAAAAAGAAGATGAGCCCCGGTAGCCCTACAGATGAAAACCTCTACGAGATGTCCCCGAGCAAACTGAATAAGATCCCACACGCACCACACGACTTAAGTGCAGCGCTTAATGCGTTGGAAGCAGACCATTCGTTTTTGCTAGAGGGCAGCGTCTTTACGCAATCATTCTTGGAAGACTACATCGCAAGTAAGCGCGCCGAAGTCGCCGAGGAGCGCAAGCGCCCAACACCCCATGAATTCTTTAAATACTACGACGTGTAATTCGTCATTTTCTTTTTTTCATTTTTCTTTCCCCCCTCCCCATGGACGTCTCAGAAATCGTCTATTCACTGGATACGGTCTGGGTGCTTATCTGTGCCTTTCTTGTCTTCTTTATGCAAGCGGGCTTCGCCCTGGTAGAAGCAGGCTTCACACAATCTAAGAACGCGGTAAATATTCTGATGAAAAACGTGTCAGATTTTATGATTGGCTCACTCGCATTTTTCTTTGTGGGTTACGCAATCATGTTTGGAACCGGGAATGGCTTTATGGGTTGGACAGGCTGGATGCTCGACGGCGTAACTCACGCGAGTCTCCCACCCATGGCCTTCTTCTTATTCCAAACAGTGTTCGCGGCCACTGCTGCGACAATACTCTCTGGCGCAATGGCCGAGCGCACAAAGTTCTCTACGTATCTTGTAATCTCACTCTTTATGACCGCCATTATTTACCCGGTTGTCGGGCACTGGGCATGGGGGGGCGGATGGCTGAGCACTATGGGTTTTGTCGACTTTGCTGGCTCTGGGGTTGTTCACACGGTTGGTGGCATCGCAGGACTTGTTGGCACACTACTGCTCGGCGCACGCAAAGGTGCATTCAATCCCGATTCAAAAGTGCACGAGGGACACAATGTGACACTCGCGGGCCTTGGCGTATTTATCCTATGGTTTGGCTGGTTCGGGTTTAACCCTGGTTCGCAGGTAGCCGCTGCCGGGCAATCTAATGCGGATGCTATTTCATTGATCGCGGTAAATACCAACTTAGCCGCGGCTGCAGGTGCGCTTGTCGCAATGCTTCTTTCGTGGGCACGCTCGGGTAAGCCAAATGTCGGTATGCTTTTAAATGGTGCGCTGGCAGGGCTCGTCGGTATCACAGCAGGCTGCGCTGCCGTCACGCCGCTGTCCGCAATCATCATTGGTGCTATCGCGGGGGTAGTGATGACACTTGTTGCAGGAATTCTCTGGAAATTCAAAATCGACGACCCTGTAGGAGCCGTACCTGTACACGCGGGCTGCGGTATTTGGGGTGTGCTTGCAGTCGGCATATTCTCGCCAACAGGTGACTTGGGGGTTCAGTTTATTGGCATCGCTTCCATTGTCATCTGGACTGCTCTCACGGCACTCATACTGTTTAGCATTCTTAAGTGGACGATGGGGCTTCGTGTGAGTGGTAAAATCGAAGACGAAGGACTGGATACGCATGAACATGGTTCGGTGGCCTACGCCTAAATAGCGTCACCTCTTTTCTTTTGCCCAAGGCGCCGCCCCGGGAAGGGGGTGGCGTTTTGATTTATTCGATCGTGTAATGCACTGGCTGCACGCCTTCCTTCCCTACCTCATGGAAGATAACGTGTGTAGGGCCTGCTTCTAAGTCACGATCAAGAATAGCAACGCCATCTTGAGGATCTACAAGATCACCACAGGTAAACACAATCGCTGCCGCTGTCCTCGTACGCCTAAACAGATGAATGAACGCGCTTGATTCCGACAGAATGACACCCACGCTGATGCACTCCCCATTTTCCGGAGAAATAACCTCAGAATTCTCAATCATTGTCGCACCCATTTCCCGCACGGCAGAAATAAGCATCTGTAACAGCTGCTCTGGGTTAGAAACCTCCTTTTTAATATTCAGTAATGTTCCACGAGCGATTTTCCCACCTGCTTTAAAATCCGATGCGGGCTGCATTGCCTCGAATGAACTCGGTTTAGGCATGAGAATCCCCCCAGGGGACACATCAAAAGCCGCTGTTGAAGGTGTGGTGTTCATCAAAAGTGCGGGCAGTGTACAAATCTTTTAACCACTGTAAAGCTAAAAACCTAAAAGAAAGAAGAACTTAAGACTTATTAGGCAATTTAAAAGGGCCATATATTCCGAATACGATCTGTTTGACTCTTTCAGAGAAATGTATAGATTGCTTTGCACCGGATCCGGCTTCGTCTGCTTCCGGCGGTCTCCGCACTCATCATCATTTTTTTCGGCCCTTTCGCGGAGGTCATTAATCCCCGCTCTCCCCCCAAGGAGAGCGGTTTTTTATCGTTTCATCCCACTCTTCTTTGGGACCGCTTTATCACTCCTCCCTTCGGTAATCGAAGAGGGACAATCTTTCTTGAATACGCACGCTCCACACTTCCTGCCACGTGCCGTACACACCGCACGACCATGGCTAATCAGGAGCGTTGTGACCTCGCGCCATTTTTCCTGTGGGGCCTGTGCCATTAAATCCAATTCAATTTTTTTGACGTCACTAGAGACAGAGAGCCCGAGTCGCTGGGATACACGCTGAACGTGTGTATCGACCGCGATTCCCTCGTTGATATCGAATGCAGCAGCAAGGATGACCGACGCAGTTTTGCGACCAACGCCAGGCATCGTGGTGAGCTCTGCAATCGTACGCGGCATCTGCCCTTTAAAGTTGTGGATGAGGATATGACATGCTTCTTGAATGTGCTTTGCCTTCATGCGAAATGTTCCACAGCTGTGGATGTCTTTTTCTAGTTCATCCCGTGACACATCAACGTAATCCTGTGCCGTTTTATACTTGGGATACAGGATAGTTTCAGTGACAATATTCACTCGTGCGTCCGTGCACTGCGCACTCAAAATAACCGCAACCATCAGGTCGACGGGCGTACGAAAGTGGAGGAAGGTCTTTGGCGGTTTGTATAACCGATTCAGCTCTTCCATTACTCTACCCATGGGGATCGCATCGGCACGAGGCATGCCCAGAGTATACAGGTGTGTAATCCGATCGACTTCTTGATGATTCCCCATCCAATTTTCAATTATCAATGTTCAATTCAGTCCCAGTTTTCTACTATCCTTTTCCCGATCCCCTATACTGATTTCCCATGCTTCCGCCTCTCACCGTCTTCGACACCGAAACAACGGGCCTAGACCCTCGGAAAGGCCATAGGATTGTCGAGATTGCAGGTGTGCGCATAGAGAACGGCATTATTTTAGAAGAACGAACATTCTCGACATTCGTGAACCCCGAGCGCGATATCCCATGGGAAGCGAAACAAGTGAATAAAATCGATGACAGTGACGTGGCGAATGCCCCTACCATTATGACGGTCCTCCCGGAGTTTTTAGAGTTCGCAAAGGGATCGATTTTAGTTGCCCACAATGCGCAGTTTGATATGGGCTTTTTGGAGTGCGAGAAAGAGTTTTGTTGGGGATACATTGAGCTACCGGAGTGCCTGTGCACCATGCGTCTCAGCCAGAATTTGTACCCCACTGCCTTTCGCCATAACCTGGATGTATTAAGCGAAAGATTCAAATTGCCACCCCCAATTGACCGCCATCGTGCATTGCCAGATGTGATCCAAACCGCAAAAATCCTGCTAAAAATGCTGAACGAAGGAAAAATCCAATCGATGGATGAATTACGTCGTAAGGCAGGATTGAATGTGGTAACAAAGTAATTAGGTAATCAAGTAAGGGGGTAAGGAGGTAACTGTTGAGCTTCCAGCATGTATTACCCTATTACTCCCTTACCTAATTACTCCCTTACTTCTATACTTTCTCCATGGCCGTTCTGCCCATTCTCACCGGTGAAGCAACTCCAATCTTGCATCAGAAAACTAAGCCCGTCCCCAAAGTGACGAAAGAACTTCGTGCACTTTTAAAGGACATGCAGGAAACAACCATTGCTGCTGATGGGCTCGGCCTTGCAGCACCACAGATTGGCCGCAGCGAGCGCGTATGCATCGTCAAGATGGGCAGTCGCCTGATGCCCCTCATTAACCCCCAGATCGTCTTTAAAAGCCAAGAGACAGAATATGCAGAAGAAGGGTGCTTGAGCCTCCCCGGTGTCTGGGTACAAGTCCCCCGTTCGACGTCTATCCGCGTGCAGTACCTCGACGCAAAAGGGGCAGAGCAGGATCGCATGCTCATCGATTTAGACGCGAGAGTCGTGCAGCACGAAGTGGATCACCTAGAAGGTAAGCTGATTACGGACTACGGACCACACGGGAAGGCGATGTAGGAATATTAGTAATCATCAGACAGCAATTCCCTCATCATTCGCAGACCCTCATGCCTTCTCCAGCGAACCGTTGCAGGAGCGCGGTCAATTGTAGTAGCCACCTCTTCTGTCGAAGAGCCCATTAAATCTACATCCACAAGTACTTGCTTATAGATAAGCGGCAAACTTGTCAGCGCATCTTGTATTCCCATAAGGAGTGGCACATCAGCACAGGGATGATGTAACTCAATTGTATAATCGAACATTGAGCCGTGTTCTTCATTGTCCACCTGGCTAAAAAGAAATGGAGGAACATGTCGTTTTCTGCTGCGTAAATAATCGTAAGCCGTATTGACAACAATACGATTAAACCAGGGTTGAAATGCACGCCCCTTTGTAAACAGGTGGCGTTTGCGCATTACCTTTATCCACACTTCTTGCAAAATATCCTCAGAATCCCCTTGGACACCAACATGTGTTAATAAACGGAGGCCATGTGTCCCAGCCAATAACACGAGCTTTGTAAACGCTTCAACATCTCCTGTTTCTGCATAGGTGGTCATAAGCTCTGTCGCTTCGTTAGCACACAAAGCAGGCTCTTGTTCTACGAACTCTTCAGGCAATGTGGTGGTGAGCTGATCACTCATGCTGCATGTATACGAAGGTATCTACAAGAGAACAACTACTTTTCTTAGGCTGCAACCTCATTCTCACTCCTCCCTTCTTCTAAAAGATCCTTCAAACGATGACGGGCTGTATGCAAACGCCGTTTTATCGTCCCTATAGGCGAGTCAAATCTTTCGCTCATTTCTATCAGCGATAATCCTTCCCAGTAAAATGCGAGGAGGGTGAACTTATCCAATTCACGAAGTTTGCTTGTCACGAGTGTAAAGATATCGTCACGAGCTTCTTGAGCAATAAGCAACTCTGGGGCTTCCATTGATGCTCTTTCGCCGATATACCCCATCTCATCGAGGGAGTGAGTGCGATCGTCAGACTTGCGAATTACATGGTTGATAGCAAGACGAGAAGCAATCCTACGAATCCACCCAGGGAATGCCTCTGGGGTCTCTAGCTGTTGTATCTTTTTCAAGGCAGTCATACACACCTCCTGTGTGACATCTTCTGCAACATCCCTCCTTCTTACTTTTCGGAGTACAACCGCATAAATAGTGAGCCTGAATTGGCTCATCAGTCGTTCGAATGCCTCCTTTGACCCCTTTTGCGCGGCAAGCACCTCGGTTTTAACGTCGATCTCTGGCAAAATAACAGTATTCATTGGTGGGCAACCCTACTCTTTTTGTGGAGCGCAATCCAGACAGCTTGCACATTGCGCTCAATGCAGCCATCGGGCACTCTAATGGCACAAATGCCGCAATTAGAAGCCATCATTGGCCTAGAGGTCCACGCCCAAATGAGCACAAAGACGAAGATGTTTTGCTCCTGCGACAATGATGCCTTCGAAAAGGCCCCTAATACGACCGTTTGCCCTATTTGTATGGGCCACCCGGGGACATTGCCTGTGGTAAATGCCGAGGCAGTTGCAAAGGCGCTTAAGGCATCCCTGGCTATTGGATGCACCATCCAGCAAGACAATCACTTTGACCGAAAACACTACTTTTACCCCGATCTCCCATCGGGTTACCAGATTTCGCAGTACGACTTCCCGCTCGCAAAAGGTGGAGCTGTGACCTATGACATCATTGATGCAGCAGGGAAAACCACAGGGGAAAAAGTATGCGGCATTACACGCCTGCACATGGAGAACGACGCCGGAAAGCTGACACATGCAGGCACGAAGACGCTCTGTGACTACAACCGCGCGGGTACGCCGCTGATGGAAATTGTGACAGAGCCAGACCTTCGCTCTTCTGATGAAGCAGTAGCTTTTGCACAGGAGTTACGACGAATCCTCATTGCCGTAGACGCATCGGACGCAGATATGTTTAAAGGCATGATGCGCTTTGACGCATCGATTTCGCTGCGCGAAGTTGGCACAGAAAAGTTGAACCCCCGTAGTGAAATTAAAAACCTAAACTCCTTTAAGGCATTGGAACGTGCGCTGCAGTATGAGGAAAAAAGGCTACGTGACTTATGGGAAGAAACTGGCGGCCCCATGCAAGGGAGCATCACTGTTGGGTGGCAAGATGACGAAGGAAAAACGCGGATGCTGCGCGATAAAGAAGACGCGCAGGACTACCGTTACTTCCCCGAACCAGATATCCCACCGTTGCACTTTGAAGCTGCAGATATTGAAAAGATCCGCTCTACACTCCCTGTACTCCCCCGCGAGCAACGCAAGAAATATATCGAAATGGACCTAACCGACGCACAGGCATTGCAATTAACAGATGATGAAAGGCTCCGTTCAATCTTCGATGCAGTCTACGCACAAACGAAAGACGCCAAACGCACATCGGGCATTGTGATGACACAACTGCTTGGGTCTTTGAAAGCAGAGGAAAAGACCATTGCTGATAGCCCTTCTATCGACGCCATTCTTGCGCTTGTTGATGCCATTGATTCAGGAACTATCTCGGGCAGTGCAGGCAAAGATGTCCTTACGCAGATGGTGCAAACTGGTAAATCCGCGCAAGAAATCATTGATGCATCGGGTATGAAGCAGATTTCTGATGATGGTGCACTCGGCGAAATTATTGACCGTGCACTTGCCGCAAATGTGCAGTCAGTGGAAGCCTACAAGGCAGGGAAACAGGCTGCGTTAGGAGCGATTGTCGGCTGGATTATGAAAGAGACAAAAGGCCAAGCAAACCCCGGCAAAGTAAATGAATTACTACGCTCCAAACTTTCGTGACCCTTCTTCCAATACCCATGAAAAAACTCTCCCTCACTATCGCAATCAGCACCCTCGCCCTTGTCGCCTGCACGCAGCAGACGCCACCTACAACGAATACTGATGCCCCTTCTACTCCCCCTGTAGCAGCCAAACGTGCTCCTATGGAGTGGTACGCCTACGATCAAGGAACAGACGAGCAAGGCATTCCTCAAAACAAGCTGATCTTGAAAGCAAACACAGCGCAACGAGAAGATCTATTCACAACCAGCTGTACCGGTACGACTCAAGTCACAGATCTGCCCGACCTTGCTGATAGCGTCGCTTACATTCAATGCTGGTGGGCAGGTGGTGGCGATCAGTACGCGGTCTTCATTGGTGAGGCAGAAAAAGCGACAATTCGCCACCGCACAGTCGACGAAGAAGCGGGTTATGGCGCGTGGGAGGACCTAAAAACTCTCTGAACACGAAAGTGAGTCAAAAGGGAGCTTCTGCTTTTGCGTAAGCCAAGATACGCATGGTATTTTTTGAACACAAAATATATTCATATCATGAATGTGGATAACGCACGATCGCAGATTGTTGCGCATGTAGCATTGCCTGAGTACGATGATATGAAACCTGCAGCTGAGACAAACAACAGGTTACACCAACACTCACACAAACAAGTTTTTCTTTCACACCACCGCGATACACAGAGAGAAGGATGATCACATGCAAAATGCACGCGTTCCTCCCGGCCACTCAACTCCAACTACTGTTGCACACACTGGGCACAGGCACGTGATTGTGAGTGTGCGGTCATCCTCCTCTCTGCTCTACAAAGATTCGTACAAAGGCCTGAGAAACCTTTCGTACACACCCCCTACCCTCCAGTGTCTTTCTTGTCCGCAAGGGCTTGCACAGACCGTCACGGAGGACTCGGCATGGTCCCGAGGATAAACAAGAGACCGGAGTAAGGCAGAAAGTCGGGACTCTCGTCCCAGTCACCCTTCACTGCAGCGTTAGCGGGCAAAAGAACCGCCGATAACTGCCGAAGCAAGACAAACACACAAAGGGCCTGAGTAATCAGGTCTTTTTTGTTTCAAAAAAATTCCGCTTACAAGCTAACCAGCTGAGAAGCTAGTTCGCCCGCGCCATATACATCCCTGTTTCCGTGTTTACCTTGATTCTCTCCCCTTCCTGAATAAAAAGTGGAACGTTGACGCTAATACCAGTCTCGAGCTTTGCAGGCTTGCTGCCACCCGTTGCTGTATCACCTTTCACGCCCGGGATAGTCTCAATAACCTTTAGCTCGACCGTCGCTTTAATCTGAATACCAATCGGCGTCTCTTCAAACATCAACGCATCGACCTCTGCGCCCTCGATCAAATACCCTACGCCATCGCCAAGAACTTCTGCACTCAGTTCAAACTGGTCGTAGCTCTGGAGATCCATGAATGTGAAACGCTCTCCGTCTCCGTACAAGAACTGTACTTTTTTATAGCCAACATCTGCTGGGGCAATCTTATCTTTGCCCTGGAAGTTACGCGCCACAATCGCTCCGTTCTTCAAATTTCGGAGCTTACACTGCATGTTCGCCTTATCCTGGCTCTTGCGACCGAAAACGGACGTAAGAACGATATAGGGCTCTCCATCGAGCTGAATGGCGCGGCCGGGCTTGAGTTCGGTAATTTCGTACATGGGACTGTAGGGTAGCCAGAAAGGATGTAGGGGGCAAGTCAGCAGACTTCTACAAAAATCGCTGTCCGTTTTCCGTTGTCCGAAAGGCCATTCTGCGGAAAGCGGAAAGCGGATAACGGATAACCGTCTATCTCAAATCTTGGATTGCGCGTCGCACCGTGAGCTTTAAGCTCTCTTCGTCATCTGGGAGTAAGTGGTACAACTGTCGTAGGATTCTGCCTGCGTCACGATGATTCGCCAGCTGTTTCACCTCGTAGACCATTTGGTTCATGCGAGGGCGTGGATGACTGAAGGTGCTAATACGATTGAGAATTTGGAGGGCATAGATGGCCACTCCTTCGTCAGAGAGAGGCTCAACGGAAGGAACCGTCACAACCACACTTGGCTGCACTGGCACGAATGGCTCAAGCCCTGCGGCAACAGCATCTGCATCGGACCCTGTGCCTGTTGCTTCTAGCTGATCCGCAGCAAGTGTAATAAGGGACAATGCCTCTTTGCGGGTCTCTTCGGGTAAGAGAGCATCTTTGAGGAGCGGCAGATACGGCTGCAATGCAACGTAGCTCGCCTTTGCGGCAACAGTGTCACCTTCAATGACCGCGTCATGCAGGGCTTCTAGAGAATCTACGAGCACCATGCCATTGATATCTGCATCATTGAGAACGGGGCTCGGCAGATCTGCACCTGCTTCGAGTACCGCTTTCTTAAGCGCATAGAGCTCATCAGTTGGCTGTGCAGCAGAAAGGCCTGCGGCGTTCTCTGCTACCTGCTGGCTAAGGAGCATTTGAGTAAGAGCGTTTCCACCAGAACCGTTGGCAATGGCCAGGAGTGTCTCTTTGTATTCTTCGAGTGATGCAGTTGCCCCTGTTCCGCTCCCTTCGGCAATAAGCGCTGCTGCTTCGTTCAAGCGTGTCGATGCATTATCAATCTGCTTCTGCACTTTGGCAGCAGGGTCGATTGTTAGGAGAACATCCACCTGTTCCGCAACGCGCTTAACAGTATACAGCGGTGATGTTGGCAAAATTCCTGCTCGGGCCGCGCTGCGCTCGCGCTGCATTTGCGCAACTTCGCGCTGGTGCACCGCATCTTTGCGGAGGTTTTCTGCAACCCACGCATCATCGTATCCCTTCTCGGGGACACGCGTGACACTGCCAACAAGTCCTGCATCTTTGAATGTTGCCTGCTCCCCTGTTACAAGAACAGTAGCTGCGTCGCCCTTTTCCAAGGTCACAGTGCGATCCCATACTTGAACCGTGAGGGAATCCTCGTTGAGTGAGAGCGACATGCTTCCTTCATGCAAAGAGACGGAGCCAAACGGTGTGGCTACGGTAAGACCCATTGCATAGCGAGGAACAAATCCTTGCACCCACAAATTCCCCTGCGTAAGGGTAATAGTCTGAATATCTGATGTTGATTCTGGGCGATCGGACAAGTCGTTAATAGTGACGATGGTGTCATGTGCGAGACGAATCGTGCCATCATCGTGCAGCATGACCGTTGCTTCCCCTTTACCTGTCTGTAAAGCTGTTGGTTCATTAAGGGCAATTTCGTGTGTGACAGGCTGCCATAAATCTTGGAGGGAGACGGAGACATCCCCACTCGTAGGAACAACCAACACACGTGATTCAGCAATCGTACGTGGAGCCAAGAACACAGCAGGGCTGGCACGGAGTGCCACAAGTACGAGTGCAAAAGCCGCGACCCACTTCATACGACCATAGGGCGTGCCTATAGGAGCAGGGCTCAGTCTGGCCTGGAGCGCCTTTCGCATATCGCTCTGGAGTCCAGCGGATGGGTCAAAGATGCCACGAATACGGTCAAAAATCGTAGAAATTGATGGATTGTCAATTCGATGGAGGATCCTCGCCCAGATGTCTTGCTGCATATGGTGCGATGGATCCAAGCTTTTTTGGAGGTCCCTCAGCACCGCAGGCCCCCCTATTCTAGCCTGAATTGAGGCATGGATACGGTCTTTTGCACCGTCTGAGGGCACATGCTGATCGCGCAGCCGGTGAAGGAAAGACTCGTGCTTCATGGGGTTTTGTCGACTGGGAAAACGTGGAGAAAGCGCATCTGTTACGCGTTTAATTGACTATTTCGGGCGGAAGTAAGGATTCGAATTTTCGTAGTGCGCGCATTTTGAGGATACGAACTGCGCCTTCGGTAAGGCGAAGGACACGAGCAACCTCGTTATGCGGCAATTCGCTGACATAACTAAGTAGCAATATTTCGCGATACCTGAGTGGTAAACGGTTGAGGGCATCACGAACCATGTTGAGTGTTTCACTACGTTCTAAACGGTTCTCTGCACGATTGAGAGTATCGGGGTCTGGCAATTGATCGGATACTTCTTCGAACCCGCGCTGGCTGCGGTACACATCAACCACGCTGTAGCGTGCAATACGGAACAGCCACGCACCAAACGGCACATTCTTTTGAATTTTATACGTATGCAGTTTTTCCCATGCCTTTACGAAAATATCCGCTGTCGTATCTTCCGCGATCTCCCGTGGCAAACGGAACGATGTATAGCGGTATACAGGCAGAAAGAAGTGATCGTAAACCTTGGCGAACGCCTCGGTGTCCCCTTCTTGCGCACGAGCAATGAGCTTTTGTAATTGCGCCTCTGGGATTTCGGGAAGAGACATCGTGGAAAGGAGTATACAGACAATACGGACGAGGAAAGGCCATCCATCAAAAAAATCAGGTGGAGAAAGGTATACGACGAACTGGGCAATTCGTCACATTATTCCCACTCGATTGTTGCAGGTGGCTTATTGGTAAGGTCGAGGAATACGCAATCAATCCCATCTAGTTGGAGCAATCGCTCGGTCATACGCTTAAGTACTTCTTCGGGGAGTGCGATCGCCTCTGCTGTCATAGCCTCCTGGGAGTCGATAGGACGAAGCACGATCGATTCGCCGCCTGCACTCGTACCAAACGGCACAAGCACAACTGGGAACTGCCAAATGCGATCGTAGAGATCTGAGCGATGCATCTCTTCGTCGACAATGGCATCTGCTTCTTGGAGCAGCGCTGCACGTTCTCGCGTAATAGCAGACGGAGTAAAGATGAATTCTGGAGGCGTGGTATGCGATGTACAAAGGAGCACACGGTTGAAGTCGTGATACTGATTCGGGATCGTCGTTGCGAGCTTTTTGTGCTCGGCTGTAACAACAGATGGCGTGTCACTAAAGAGCGCCAATGCATGACGGTACGTACGACCGTCTCCCTGTACACCCACAGATTTAATAGGGAGTGCTTTATGAGGAATGCTGAGCTCTGCAATCTGCGCACTGACATTTTCTTGTTCTTCTCCACACAGAATACGCACACCTAAGCCTGGGCCTGGGAATGGGTGACGCCACACAAGTGGTGGAGGCAGTCGTAGCTCTTCCCCTAATTTTCGTACCTCGTCCTTATATAAATCTTTCAGTGGTTCAATCACGAGCCCCGCATCAATCAGCTTCTGCACCGCCTCTACACGGTTATGGTGTGTCTTAATTTTATCTGCGTGCTTTGTACCGCCCGTCTCAATGGTATCGGGGTAAATAGTCCCCTGCCCAAGCATCCACCCATCTTCCAATTTAAGATTCATCGCATCACTCTCACGCTTTTGCACAGCCAAGAACGTATCGCCAATAATCTGGCGCTTTGCTTCGGGCTCGGTCACTCCTTTTAGGTTGGCGAAGAATTCATCAGATGCATCGACGATGCGCAGGTTATCAATACCAAAGAGATCAAATGCATTCTTAATATTGCGCACTTCGCTCTTGCGCATAAGCCCCGTATCAACCAGCAGACCTTGTACTCGGTGTGGGCCAAGTACTTCGTTAAGCACTGTGAACGCAACGGTGGAATCTACTCCTCCACTCACCATCATAAAGACTCTACGGTCACCAATCTCATCCAGGATCTCTGTCCCAATACGTTGTGCGTATCCTTCGATCGACCAAGGAGTTGCGTGACAAAGGTCTGTGAAATGCTTGAGAATGTCAGAACCGTACTGCGAGTGCACGACCTCCAAATGGAACTGCACGGTATAGATATTTTTTGTTTCATTCGATAAAGCTGCATGTGCACATGTATTCGACTGAGCTGACACAACGAAACCCGGGGGCAACTCTGTCACCTCATCACCATGAGACATCCAGACGATAAATTTACTAGGTACATCTTTAAAGAGTGGGCCCGGTGTCATCACTTCAATTTCGGTGTGACCGTACTCCTTTACCTTTCCGCCCATCACCTTTCCGCCCATCACATGCGCAATCCAATGATGACCATAGCAAATACCAAGGACTGGCACACCAAGCTCCAGAATCTTTGGATCGGCCTGCGGACTACCCGGCTCATACACACTCTGTGGTCCACCAGAAAGAATAATGCCCGCAACATCTTTTAGTTTTTCGGCTGGCGTTTCGGGCGGGAGAATCTGCGAAAATGCCCCACACTCACGAACCCGACGTGCAATTAAATGGGCATATTGGCCCCCAAAGTCCAGAATAACGATGCTGCCTGGGTGAATGAGGGTTTCCATAGATGGATTGTACGCAAAACCCCAACCTCACTCAATGTCTACGAGCAACTACGGGAATGAGTGCTGCCATAAGCACCCAAACTGTATAAGCCACAGCAGCATCTTCCCATGCGTGGAGGAAGAGGGCAGCTATGGATAGGGCGAGGAAAATTGAGAATTGAGAATGGAGAATGAAGAATGTTGATGACCGGGCCGTCATGCTCAATGCGCGTAACCTGAGAAGTATCACAACCACTAAAGCCAAATACAAACCAAAGCCAATCCACCCCATCTCTACCCCAATCTGCAGATACCAGTTTTCGGGCAAGAACGGACAGTGGCATGGGCGATTAATGGGCTGAACCTGGGAGCTCCCTACAAATACACAAAGATGAGGATGCACCACAGCCCACGTCGGGTCGCTTCCCTCCTCTAGCATCACGCACGTATCACTTGTTCTGTTGCTGGCGGGGCCTGCCGTCCCAAGACCCAAACCAAGTGGATGCTCGACCATGGTGCTGATTGCCTTGAGTGGATTTTCAATGTGCCCACGGGACGATGCTGCGCGAAGAATGACGGCTGGGAACATCAGAACGGCAAACACCAGAAGACACGCAATGCATGCCGCAATGCTCATAATTTTTCGACGAGCGACGGACCGAAGTACTGGCCAAAATATGAGAGTCACAATCACTGCAGTCCCGATCCATGCGGCACGGGAAAATGTGAGCAACAGAGCTACAAGCAGTGTCATGGTGAGCCCGACGAACCATGACTTACGATGCGCATCCTTTGTCGAGCTCAGGATGACACTCAACGGTAACAACAACCATAACCCCAACTGATTCGGTCCACTCATGACTGACTGAATGCGACGGATCGTCGTACCTCCGATTTGCTGAAATGGGGCAATTGGTCCATCGGGTAAATAGAGTGAATGGAGATCGTTATAACCAAGCCATGTGAAGAACGATGCAGGGAGGAAGAAACTGAGGATCCCGTAGAGAGCAATGATGCCACCGGCCCACAGAATCACATTCATCACGCGCTTTAGGAAAACTTCGGACCAGGGCACGCGGCGGAGAATGAGGAAGGCGATGAGGGGGATGAAGTCGTAGCGGAAACCGTAGATAAATTGAGAATGGAGAATGGAGAATTGAGAATTCACGAACGACACAGCAACTCCTAACATGAGCAATGCTGCAATTAATCCATCGAGAACATCGATATGTTGGCGCTTACTAACCGCTAACCGCTTTCCGCTAACCGCTATCTCTAGAATCGCAATCAACAACATCACCCCCAATACACCTTCTTTCCATATTGCCAGTTCTCCCATCGGCGCATGGCCTGGACCCTGTATCACTTTGGTTACAACCGTTACCAGTAGTGCATGGAACGGGAGCAGCGCAATAAGAACAAGAGCCAATGATTCGCGGAGACGCTGAAGCATCCTGCCTATAGTACTCTAGAGGCCAAGCCTTTCCTCCTCCGTTCGGAAGATCTCCCCCTTCGCGAGAACGCTTTCGACCGCATCAATACACTTTGCACTTACGTTGTTGCCATAAATCTTTGGGGCGTCGCGCATTGCTTGATTGTTCCACGTATACTCAATCGCTTGTTTAATGAGAACTCCATCAACTGGTGGAGCAATAATATTACCACCTGTCATCGCAGATTCGGACCGATCCGAACCGAAACGCAGCGTGACACAGGGCACTCCAAGGACGTTCATTTCTTCCTGCATGGACCCACTATCCGTCGCACAGACTGCCGCCTTATTCATCGCAGCAATCACATCGACGTACTCCGCCCACACTGGTGAATACACAAAGTTGGGATGATCTTTTACTAACTGATTAACCTCCTCACGCAGCCCATAACGATCGAATGCTGCCTCGGTCTGGAAAAGGCTGATGAGAAGCACCGTGCGACCATCGACGATCAAACCCTTCATCGCGTCATAGATTGCACGGAAGCGTTTTTCGCTGATGCAGTTTTCGCGACGATGAATGCAGAAACGGACAAAGTCACCATTGGCTAACTGTGGATGACGTTCAAAGACCGTAGAAGTTTTTGCACGCTCCAATGCATCAAGTGTCGCATCCACCACCGAATTTCCTACGACAAAGATGCGATCTTCGGCAAAGCCTTCGTCTCGCATAAACATCGCATCAAGTTCGACGGGGGCCAAGTGCACACCTGTCCCCGCTTCGCTACAACGCGTGTTGAACTGCTCGGGGAATGGTTCCTGCGAACCGCGCTCCCAGTTATCAGGGTTCTGCAAATACGCATGCCATGCACTGATATCTGACATCTGAGATCTGATATCCGTGTAGATAGGAGTGAGCGTGCGAATCCCCGCCTCCACGTGTACGGATGCAAAGCCATTACAGTACCCCGCGTTACTGGCCGCCATCGCCGTTGTCGTATCACCATGCACATACGGGATCACCACTTTTCCTTTGTTCTTGAGTTCACTGATAATAAAACCAAGTCGTCCGATAATCTGGCTAACGACTTCGTGCATGCTGCCACGCACATTCAGGTTAAAGTCTGGCTCCACGCCGAATTCTTTCAGCATCCCCCCACTCAAATTTTCGTCGTAGTGCTGGCCTGTATGGCCGAGCAGCACCAAGTGTCCGCGCTTTTTGAGTTCGTTATAGAGCGGAATCTGCTTGATGATATCGGGCTTCGTCGCAATCAAAATAATATGAACGTGACGGTCGCTCTTGGCCGCAAGGTCATCGAAAAATGTAGCCGATCGGTAGGTAATGCCCTCCATGCGGATAGAATACCCGAAAAAAGACAGACCGGAACGGCATTACGCGCCTCTATTTTGCTTTTCAGCCTGGAATTTCTGGATATCAGCCCGGAATTGGTCCTCGGTGTAATCGGGGAGCAAACACGTATTTGGAATCACGCGGGTTTCGTTGAGGTAGGGATACAAGAATTCGTTCGTTCGAACGGCCTCTTCCTGCTTATGTCCCGTACGAATGATCAGATCAACGGGCGCATACGACACTCCTTGTGATGACAGATCGAGATAACACTTGATGCCATCAATACCACCAGGACAACCTGCTCTTGCCCACGCTTCCGTCGCCCGATCGCGTTCGTTGAGTCCCCCGTAATCAAGTGCAACCGCCACAGCCATACCTACCCTCTCCTGGGTATCTCTTTTAATCTCATCGATCAGACGAATGACTTCTGGTGCTTCGTCTATCAAGCGATCACGCCTGCCAATATGCACTAAACGTACCTCGCTGTTTTCGGGTCGATGGAGGAAGTTATCACGTAAATCGATAAGGTAGTGCTTGTAGACCTGGTACAAACACTGCCGCTCTTCTAGTGGACGCTTAATGATGTTTCTATCGGACATCCCCCAGGGGGCAATCAGCTTAAAACCCATATCACGTGCCTCTTCGATCACCCCTTTAATGCGCTCACTCCCCTTCATGTAGGCATCCAGATACTGGTCCATTGTTGGCTGATCCGTGCCATGCTCACGCTTCGCCCACGTGCGATTGCCGTTTGCTATAAAGCCGACGCTTAGGCCACCTTTTTCCATAGAGGGGCACTCTAAGCAGAACGGCTTTGGGGGTCAACTAGCAGCGGGATCCGCCTTATTGGCTCTAGGAAAAGCATTAAAAATTTCCAGTGCCTCAGCTCGTAGCTCGGCTTGCATACTGGTGATCCTGCGTTGCCGTATTTTCACACGCCAGTCGACGGAATCCGCAAAATCAACTTGGTAAAACATTTCGGCACAACGACTATCAAGCGCTGCCGCATGTGTCTTACTGACATTCGATAATTCTTCGGGAGTGAGGTTGGTCGTTATAAACGTCCCAAATTGTCCTGCTGCATAGCGCCCTTCAATCACCTGTAGTACAAGCTTTGCACGTTCAGGGTCATTCTCTGGGTTTACGTCGTCCAAAAACATAACTTTGGCCCGTGGGATAGCAGCAAGAACACGCGCGCGCGTCTCCTTGTCGCTGCACATCTCACACAACGACTCGAAATCGATATAGAGAAAATCCGACGGCTGATAACTCATTTTTGCCAATACTTGTTTCGCAGCATCTAGTTTCTCACGAAAAACCTGCCCAGGGTGTTTATTAGCAGTTATTGAATCATCACTTCCTTCACCAATATTCCATACCACCCGCTCTTCGTTCTGGTCCGCATGAACCATTGATTGCTGATATGCCAGATATTCTTTCTGGACAAAGCCAACTACCTCTCCTCGGTAATGCTTTAATTTTTCCTCCAAAAATGCATGCATGTAGCGTGCATAGGCAGACATAATGTGTGTCTTGCCGCAGCCAGGCATCCCACGAAAATTAGCACCATATCGCGGCTTAAATGGATCACCTTTTTCACACAGCTGATGATCTCCTTTCTGAAAACGCCTCATCAGATTAATCGCTTCGATCTGCGGCACGGAAGGATCAATGATCTTGGTAGGACGCATATGACTCAATAAATCCAGCTGATCATCAGTCGCATTATCGATACCTCGGTACTCCCACTCCAACTCACGACCTTCAAATCCTTTCGGTAAAAATGAGAATTGCTTTAACGGTCCGTATGCCTCATCCATAATCATATCCACCACTTGCCCCGGCGTCATTGTGCCTGCGAGCAATCGGTCAATGATTTCCGGCTCACGTGGAGTCGCACTTTTGGGAAGCGGTTCGTCCGGAGCAAATGCATCTGCAGGGACGCGCTTCGGTACATAGTGGGCTTTGGCAACAAGAGGCTGACGAGCTGGTGGCAAGTCATCTTTAGAGGCAGGTGTATTCATACAATGAACATACCCTCAATTTGACATCAGTCCAGTATGTGTTGATCAACGAATGAGCGCATCATTGCACTTCGCTTTGGACCCGAACTCAGACCCTTCCCCCTTCTACCTTCTTTTCGGTAAGCGATGACCCTTTAGTGACAATGCCCGGTACTTCACGGATCTCTTTATTTACCACTTTGTCACCATCGAAGGTATAGATGTATGGCGTGCAAAGGCCGATTTCCAACACCGCAACATCGTCACCGCTCATACCTTCCAGATTCTTCACAATCGGGCGAAGGCTGTTGCCATGTGCTGCAACGATAACGGTCTTGCCCGCCTGCAGATGAGGGAAAATATACTGTTGAAAGAATGGCCATGTACGGCGTTCACAATCTTCTACGCTTTCGCCATTTGGTGGGCGTGTCGAAAAACTCCTGCGCCAGAGCTGCACTTGGTCCTGCCCATATTTTTCCGCAGTCTCTGCTTTGTTAAGCCCTTGCAGATCACCGTAGTGACGCTCATTAAGTGCAGAATCCATCATCACCTCTGGAGATTGCCCGATTACCTTTAAAATCGTATCAAGCGTTTGATTCGCACGCTGCAGACGCGATGTGAATGCTGCATCAAATGTAAATTCTTTAAGAACCTCAGCAGCCTTCGCTGCATCTGCCATACCCTGTTCCGTTAATGGGACATCTGTCCAACCTGTAAATCGATTTTCAAGATTCCATTGTGACTGGCCGTGGCGAATGAGAACGAGAGTAGACATAGGTAAGTAGAACAGACGTAAAATCAGGACCACCCTATCACCTCGTCTTGGTGATTGCACCCCTGTCGTGGTATACCTTGCAACTGTGAATAAGTTCCACGTCCACAGCCTGTCACGGAGACTGTACATGCGTACGGTGGTGTGGTCTGTTTTCCTGTGTATTGCGATTGTTATGTGTGCCGCGTTTTTGGGTAGAGCTACAAAAAACTTTAAAGCCGCCCTTACGGATAAACCTGATGTTGCAATCTACTTGCTGCTCCCCGATGAAGGACTGGGGCAAACAACATTGCTGCGGGATAACGGTGACACGCGCGATTACTTAGCCGAAACAAAAGACGGCCAGAAAATGATCAAGCTTGCGAAAAACAAAGATGGGGAATGGGAAGTGGCGTTGATTGAGTCGCTCCACGAATAAACGGACACTATTACTATTTTCCGCTGTCCGTTTTCCGCTGTCCGTTTTCTGTCGGATAGCGGATTGCGGATAGCCGTTTATCGACCGTCATAACCAACCACGGAAACACCACCACCGCCCTCCAAATCCGAGGGAGCCTTTGTGGCTCTCGTACCACGCGCCACAACCACTCGATGCCTAGATTCTGGAAAACTTTTGGCGCACGAGTATGGACTCCTGCAATAAAATCGAATGTCCCACCAACGCCCATAGCCACTCGAATATGTGTGAGTTGATCGCGATACTTGTCGATCCACATATCTTGCTTGGGTGCACCATATGCAACTAGGAGGAGCCTCGCACCGCTTTGGTTGATGCACTCAATAATCTCTGTGGCATCAGCATCTTTTGGTGAACCAGCAAACGCCCCCGCAATCTTGAGCTGGGGGTTAGCCTTCTTTAATACCTCGGCTGCTTTCGAAGCGGTATCACCCCATGCGCCTAATAAAAAGACGGGGCACTCACCGGGTAAAGTTCGACAGAGCTCGATCACTGTATCTACCCCCGTCACCCGTTCTGGGAGCACTTGGCCTACCTGTCGTGCAGCCCAGAGCATGCCTGCGCTATCGGCAATATTCAGATCTGTTCGATTCAAGAGCTCCCTAAAGAGGGTATTATTCGATGCTTCTACGAGCATTTCACTATTGGGCGTCATGACATGGTGAAAGCTTCGCTCGTTCAGCATTGAGCGAATACGTTCGATCGCCTGGGTGCGGGTTAGCGAATCAACGGGAACGCCGAGAATAGAGATACGTGGCACGACTATAGAATAGCGTAGAAACCGGGTAGGCAGGGAGCGGCATATGACCGTAGAATGACACCGATGAAATTGCTTCCCATCACGACCGGCCTTACGGCATTGCTCCTTGCAGCATGCACTGTCCTCCCGCCACTAGCACCAGTGGAACAAACTGAAACCGGTGCAATAAGCCAGGCCAGTTCACAATCGAGCCGAAGCAGAGTGATCGGATCCCTCGCATCAAGCGGCACACTTGTAACAGGAAAAAGCACAGCCCCCGTCACGCTAGTTCTCTTTACCAACCACGATTGTGCGTACTGTAAAGATTTTGAGTACGGCATTGTCCCACGGCTCATGAGCGATTTTATAGAGACCGATAAGGTAAAAATGGTCACGATCCCCTTCACGATTCAAAAATACCCCGAGAGCAGTATCCACGCACGTACCTTGCTGTGTGGGGTCATGAGCGGCAGCGGAAATTTTATTAACCGACAACTATTTGATGGCCTCGAGAAATTCCCTTCACTTACTACTTGCCTGCAAGATGAACAGGGATCGCTCGAGTCATTGCTCCAAGCACAGAACTCACTGGCAACATCGTTAGAAGTAACGGTCGTCCCGACATACTTTATCAACGGCGAAAAGTTTACGGGCCTACCGGACTACGCGGACTTGAGAGGGCAGATTGAACAGGCAATGAAAAATGAATAAAGAATCCTTCGACAAGCTCAGGATGACACCATTAAAGAGCTATCCTCACCAACTTTAACCTCGCAGTCTTCCCAGAAAGAATCGTAATGTTCGATGTTGCAACGTCGAATGTTTCGGCAAGGAATTGTACAAGTTCAATATTTGCCTCGTTATCTTCCGCAGCTGCAGCTAAATCGATCTTGATACTGTCATCCATAAGAACGTTAACAACCTTGGACTTCGGTGCATGTGGCCTGACACGTACGGCAATATCTACGTGTTTTGCTTCTTGGAGCCGTTGACGGAAAGTTTCGATCATATCGGTAATGGTAAGAGTAGGTGACTTCATACGTCTAAACCACTGAGACTTAATGTTCGTAACCCTCAACCCCTTTCCCCTTCTCCCTATGAAACGTCTACAACTAGCCGGTATTGCGGCATTGTCATCATTAATGGCTACGAGCGTCGCATTCGCAGCAGAAACTACATGGCCCACAAAGCCATTTTCTGATGTGCCGACAAGCAGCACATACTACACAGGCATCGAATATCTTCGTCAGCAGAAAGTGCTGAAAGGATACGAAGATGGCACATTCCGCGCCGAAGCACGCATCAATCGTGCAGAAATGGTAAAGCTCATCGCAAACCCATTCATCTTGGACACCGCACGTCTTAATGACTGTTTGGGTGAAAATCTTGATGAAGAAAATGAGCACGTGTTCTATTCCGATGTCCGACGCGACACATGGTATGCAGCTGAACTCTGCTTAGCCCACACTGGTAAAATTATCAGCGGATACCCAGATGGAACATTCCAGCCAGGAAACAACCTAAATTTCGTTGAAGCTGCCAAGATCATTGTTGGTACATTTGCACTCCAGACTGATACAAACGATGCAGACCAGCGTTGGTTTATCCCATACGTAAACGCTCTCTCTGAGCGTGGTGCGATCCCTACCTCTATCAACACGTTTGACCAGGTAGTAACTCGCGGCGAAATGGCGGAAATCATGTACCGCTTAAAGGCAGACAAGGAAGGACTTTCCTCTAAGACAACAGCGCAAATTAAATAAGGTTTCACAAAAAAGCAGAGCCCGTCATCACCTGGATGACGGGCTCTTTGTGAGTGAGGTCTAACGGAGAACCCGTCAGACAAAGATGGAATTAGGCCGCTGCGGACTTGGGACGGTAGGGCACGAGCCCCATCTGCCGCAGATTTGGCAGAGGAGGAACGGGAAGCCCCAAGCAATGGAAGGCCCGGCGATAGAGTCGCAGTGTCGGAGCGAAAATGGTCAGATCGACCTGGCGCTCACCAGGACCTTGGAACATTTTCAGCGTGGGACACGGCGGCTTGTAGCCTTGGTTCATGATGACATCGAACCGGGCCTTGCGAAGTCCGAGTGCTGCCAGATTTTTGCCAGCCTGTTCGAGCGCGATTTCCTCTTGATGCAATTGAGCCAGTGCGCGACTGAACCGAAGTTTTGCTGCAACTTCCTCAACATCCAGAACCAACGTGGACATAGGCAATGCTCCTTATTCCAAAGAACGACTAGATTCCATTCCCTCGCGACTCCCGCGAGGAATGCGGCATTAAAGTTCACACCTGATGTAAAGTCAAGCGCACACACGTACCTTTTAAAACGTCTGTGTTTTACGCCACTTATTCCGCCTTCGCTCTTGCTACGGCGGACAAGCTCTGCATTTACATAAGCTGATCCCTACGCCATTGTTCGATATTTTTGTGATTCCCTGACAGCAAAATGTCAGGGACCTTCATGTCCTTAAAAACCTCCGGACGGGTGTAATGCGGATACTCTTTCTTGCGTTGAAGGGACTTGGAAAAACTCTCATCTTGGGCTGACTCATCTTTACCAAGAACTCCAGGAATGTGACGTGCGACTGCGTCGATCAGGACCATCGCAGGGAGCTCTCCACCTGTAAGAACATAATCACCAATCGACATCTCTTCGTCGATCCAACCGCCGTCGATAATGCGCTGGTCGATCCCCTCGTAGTGACCACAGAGGAGGATGAGCCACTCGTGCTTCTTCGCAACTTGCTCGACTTTCGTTTGCGTTAAACGTTTTCCACGGGGCGAAAAGTAGATGCGATGAGGAAGAATATCCGCTTTCCGCTTTCCGCTTTCCATAATGGATTCGATCGCTTTTACGATGGGCTCACACATCATCACCATCCCCGCGCCGCCGCCATAGGGCCGGTCATCAATCTGCTTATATTGCCCCTGCCCAAATTGGCGGAGATCGTGGAAATGAATCTCTAAGAGCTTTTCTTCTTGGGCACGTTTGAGGATGCTCTCGGTAAGAGGGCCCTGGAACATTGCCGGGAAGAGGGTGATCACGTCGATACGCATCTAGAAGCCAGAATATCAGAATGTAGGAGGATCTGATACGCTGACTCCATGGATGCCCTTATCGACATCTGCGTGCCCACTTGGAACTGCAATCCTGCCTATTTTAAGCAGGCAATTGATAGCGCCTTGGCCCAGACAGAAACGCGCTGGCAGATGTACATCCACGACGATGCATCGACTACGGATATGGAAACGATGGTGAAGCCTTACCTTTCCGACCCTCGTATCAGCTGGCATCCCAACTCAAAAAAGCTCGGGATTGGAGGCAACTGGAATGCGACCATGAAACTGGGTAGCTCCCCCTTCGTCCAATTCCTGTTCCCCGATGATGTATGGGAAAAAGACTTTTTAGCAAAAGGATTAAAGGCGATGGAAGAGCATCCATCCGTTGGAATAGTATCGTTGGAACATCGGTATTTTTCCGATGAACCAAACCCATCGCTGAAACTCTACGAATACCCCGCAACCTTCCGCAAAGAAAACCTGAAACCAGGACTACACGATGGCGAAGAGACTCTGCGCTGGTGGGTAAAACGAGGAATCCATCCAAACATCGTTGGTGAGCCGGACTTCGTGATGCTGCGACGAAGTGTGACCCAGAAAGCAGGATGGTATCTGGAAGATATGAAGCAGAGCCTCGACGAAGAATATGCACTTCGATGTTTGATCCACAGTGATTGGTATTACATCTCCGATAACTGTGGATCGTTCCGTGTACACCCAAACTCCGTAAGCGAAACAAATCAACGCGACGGCATCGGTGCGTTCGATCGCTTCCGCTGCTTTGAAGAATTACTCAAGCATGTCTCCGGCACAGATCGCACACTCGTGATGGAATCCCGTAACGAAGCACTGACAGACATGGCTGGGAAGTTCCTCAAGAAAATCGGCAAGGGCAAAGCGATGATCGCAAAAAGTGGCGCTGCTGGCGGGAGCTTTAAGAAGTTTGCAGTACGACATCCTGTGCTCGTACTAGGAGCACTGTGGAGGGCATGGAGAAAAGCTTAAGAAGCTGTATTCCATGTATGACCACGCCAATGGATAACTGGCTCTCCCGTAATTTTCCCTGCGATAGCCGCTTCGTATCCCATCCACTGCGCTTGAGACGCAAGTAAGCCGGCTGCTTCTGGGTTATCAACAACCATCAGGAATCCGATACCACGGTTCCATTGTTCGCACGCTGTTTTATCATTCACAAGAACTCCTTTTTTAGGGTCAGGGTGCGGATACTGCCGCGCAAGATCCATTAGTTCTGGAACACCCTCTGGGTCTGGGAACACCGCTTCGAGTTGCATACCCATACCCGTTCCTTCCAACATGCGTTGCACCTTGAGCGGAATGCCACCACCACTGATATGCGCACAAGCAGTCAGCTCGATATTCACCTTCCCATCAACACCCCCCTGTGCCCAGTGCACGAATGGTGCGTAGATAGTAGAAGGGGTCATAAGTTTCTCTGTAAGTTCAGGGCGTGCTGTGTGCCATGGAATCGGGAATTGCTCCATCAACCCAGCTCCATATTTTCCTGTCAGTAACAAAGCTGCAACATCGGGGCTTAAGCCTGTTACATCCTGGCGAAGCATCTCCGAAATATACGAAAGACGTGTAGCCCCGTTCATCTGATCCTGCAAAAACGCATTCTCCATAATGGCACGAGCACGAGTAAGGCCATTGCTTCGGATCGACTTCTCACGGAGAGCAACGACTGTCTGGCCTGGGTAGAGCTTGGATCCGTCGATGAGTTTTTCGCGGTTAATAAGCTGTACTGCAACAGCATTCCAGTTGAGGTGATTGACCCCATAACCAGGTGTGCGATTTCCAAGCTCAGCAATTTCCCCATTTAAAAGTGGGAAGCGCCCTGCATCACATGCTGCTTTCATTCCCCTTGCGAGCGCTGCTACAAACTGTGTGTCATTCGAATTGTTAAGGTCCAAACTATTGCCAATACCAACCACCGAAATACCTCTCCGTGCTGCATCATCTGCCACCATCGCGAGTAGATCGAAAGCGGAATATTCAAAATAACGATAGTCACCGGTTTCGGTAAACATGCGCTCCGCAAGCTCCGGCTTTGTACCAACACCATCGGCATTCACAAAAATTTTATGAGGACCAGCGTTAATGCCATATTGGGCATTAACGGTTCGCTCAAAGATCAAATTAGGCTGATACGTGCTATCGGGGAAATTCTTTGCAGTGCTGCGGACAACCTCCGCAAAAGTGAGGGATGCGAGCTCTTTTTCATCAACGTTAACGGAGGCGACTTCGAGCATGGAGAAAAAAGGAAAGGGGTTGATCGTAGCACTCCGCTGGCTTTAGATAAACGCCTTCATCAACCCGCTAATATCCTGCGCCTGCACTTCGTCGACCAACTGCGTCTTTTTGCCCTGTCTGGGAACCAGTCGCTCATCAAAGCTAGGGATAGTCTCATTCTGATACAAAATACCGGTCGCGATTCTTTCCGAGGTATTCGTCGCAAGCTCACGTGCTTTTACAAAATCCGACGTATCGTGGTTCTCTACCTGGTAACACTTTTCTAGTAAGTACTGATGCGTGGCGAAGTGATTATAGGTAGGACACGCCTGGAGGATATCGACGAATGCAAAACCCTTATGCTTGAGTGCCGCCTTAAAGATCTCGACCATTTGCGGGATATTGCCACTAAAGCCACGTGCAACGAATGTCGGCTGCAGACTAAAGATGAGATCCATACTTGGTAGCGTGTGCTCAGGGATGCCATTAGGTGTCCAGTTCATCTTCTGATCCTGCCAGCTAAGACTGCTTGGTTGGCCTGTTGTAAGACCGTAGTTGGCGTTGTTGTGGAGCACGAACGTAATTGGATAGTTGGAACGTACTGCATGCACCATGTGCCCTACTCCTTCACTAAAGCTTGCACCGTCGCCACCAAAGGCCATCACAGGAACGTTACGATTACTAATGGCCGCACCTGCGGCAAACGGCAGCACACGGCCATGCAGACCGTGGAAACGATATCCGAGGACTTTATCGCTTCCGTTGCCATGGCATCCGACGTCGTAGCAGAGCAGAACTTGCCAAGGGGCAATGCCCAGCTCGACTAATGCACGCTTAGTTGCGGCCCAAATACCATAATCGCCACAACCATCACACCACGTACATCTGTTTTCGCAGTGATAATCTTTCATCGTTGGAGCCTGTCCGGAGCTCGTCGAAGGGCCGGTGGTCTCAAGTTTGATGGCCATAGACTTACGAAACACGGGAAGAAATATGATCGAACATCTCGTTAAAGAAGAATGGTCGTCCGTCGTATTTCAAAATTTTATCGTCGATATCTGTGCCCGTTTCCTGGCGAATGAGGAGTCCCAATTGAGCGGTGGAATTCCCTTCGACCAACACTACCTTCTTCGCACTCTTCATGAGGTTCTGGAGTCGATCCGTCTTGATTGGCCACAGGTAGGTGTAATGGAGATAACCAACCTTCTTCCGTTTTAGACGCTCATCACGCAGTACATCTTCAATCACACCCTTGCTGCTCCCCCAACCAACAAATAATACATCTGGGGATTGGTGACCAAGGAGTTCTGGTTCTGGTAAATCTCGCTTGAGCGCCGCCATCTTACCCATTCTCTTCTTCATCTGAGCGACTGCATTCTCAGCGCTTTCATCAATCGACCCGTCACCACTGTGCTCATCAGCCTGGGCAACAAAGGTTGCAGCTTCGTGTCCTGGTAACCAACGTGGCGAGATACCATCTTTCGCAGACGTGTCGTAACGATCTGTCCCCTTCAACTTTTTCAGTTCAGCTGGCTTCGTAATCAGCCGTCCACGTTTGATCTCTGCTGATTGCTTGTAGGGAGTCTGTGTGTAAATACCTTCGGCGATCTGCTTGTCGGTCATCAGGATGACGAGCATTTGGTACTCCTCTGCGATGTTGAATGCCTCTGCTGCCAACTTAAATGCATCATCACTGTCACTCACGCTCACGATGCATCGTGGGAATTCGCCATGACCACTATGCAATGCGAGCATCAAATCTGCCTGAGTTGTCCATGTTGGGAGCCCCGTTGCAGGGCCTGGGCGCTGTGCGAGTAATACCACGCACGGGTTTTCAATCATCCCGTTCATGCTGAGTGTCTCGGCCATAAGGTCGAACCCTCCACCGGAAGTACCCGTCATCGCACGTGTTCCCATCAGCATGCCCCCACTAGCGAATTGAATGGCGGTAATTTCATCTTCGGCCTGCTTGATCGCCATTCCAGTCTCATTCTGAATGTTCGCGATATATTCAAGCATCTGAGATGACGGCGTCATCGGGTAACCGACATACAATCGACAACCTGCATGAATCACACCCATCCCCATTGCCTGGCTCCCCGTAAGGAGTAACTGATCCTTCCACTTACTATCAGCCTTAGGTAATACACCCTTCCACATCGCACGAATGCCCGTCTCTTTCGACCACGCTTCAGCTAGGTTCAGTGCAGCAAAATTGAGAGCGACGAGCTTTTCACCCTTATGCTCGAATTGCTCGCGCACCATGTCTTTCAGCATATCGGGGTCACGGTCGATAAGCGTCCAAACAATAGATGTAATGATGATATTACCGAGAATCGCAGGGGCTTTGAGCTGCTTCAAAAAATCATCCGTTGGGAGGCACACCACCGAAATCTGTCGGCGCTCCAAATCCTTCTGACTATCTGCAGAAAACTCCCAGTCGGGTGACTGATGCAAAATAATCCCACCGTCTTTCACCTCTGTCGTATTGAGCTCAAGCCCGTGATGGTTAAAGCAGACAAGGATATCAACCAGCTCTTCCGTACTCTGAAGGTGTTCATCGGATACATCCAACTGATAGCTGCTATGCCCTCCTTTGATGAGCGACTGATATTCGCGATACCCAAACACACAGTAGCCCGCACGCTTCAGACCCTTCGCACATAACTCTCCCACAGAGTTCACACCCTGTCCTTGTGCGCCAGTAATTTTAAGAGAAATACGACTCATGATGCGGAAATCTGAGATCTGATATCTGAAATCCATTCCTCCACTTTCCCCTCCTGCCCAAAGGGTTCATTTACAATTTTCAATGTCGGTTCGACGATCACTCCGTTATGAGCCTGCACAAAGTCCATAAGGTGCACCATCGCATTGGCGGTGTAACGATATCGATCATCACCGAGGGCAATGAGTAGTACTTTTTTCCCATTCAAGTCGATATCCGCTGCGCGCTTCTTAAGCAGATCGTGCATATAGGGATTCAACTGACCTTCGATGCCACCGGTATTCCACGAACCTGATGCAAGCAAAAGGATATCGCCCTTGAGCAAATCTTCTGGCTGGGCCAGCTCTGCACGAAGTTTTGCAGCCCCAGATAGGTGTTTTACGACCTGATCAATGACATATTCGGTATGGCCGGACGTCGATGCGTAGATGGCTTGGATAGGAGACACGAGGTAAGTGTAGCGGGAGAGTGAATGCTTCAACAAAATCTTCTCGTCTTGTATCACCCATAAAATATGACAAAGTATGCGCATGGAATGTTATCCGCACGATTTCGAAATGCATATTCGGCCTAGGGAGGCCACAATTATGTGCCAAACAGCACATGGCATACAAAGAGTCCGATCGGGATTTTTCGAGCATATTGCGCACCTCGGCATAGACCTCCGCAACCAAGCACATGTATTTATGCCCGGAGTAGAGGTTCCAAGGCAGTTTATCGTGTCTGCACCCGATCCTTTAACATAGAAATACCTATAAAAAGGGCTAAATCTCTGGTATAATAGAGAGATTCCCTCTTTTGATGTCCCTCCTACAACCTCAGAGCATTGCTGTCATCGGCGCGTCTGCTACCCCAGGAAAGGTAGGGCATGACATTCTCAAGAACCTCCTGACCCAAGGATTTAAAGGAACGATCTACCCCGTAAACCCAAAGGGCGGGGAGATTTTAGGGTCAACTGCTTTTACTTCTATCAAAGACATCCCAGCAACTCCCGAGCTGGCAGTTATTGTAATTCCCGCGATCGCCGTCCCTGAGGCACTCACGGAGTGTGGAGAGAAAGGAATCAAGAACGTGGTAGTGATTAGCGCAGGCTTTGGCGAAGTGCATACCGACGAAGGGAAAAAGTTGGAGGAAGAATTGGTTTCCATCGCAAAGAAGTACGAGATCAACCTTGTCGGACCAAACTGCCTGGGCGTTGTACGCCCACATGCAAAGATGAATGCATCGTTTGCGAAAGATATGCCCCCTGCAGGTTCTGTCGCACTTGTGAGTCAATCTGGCGCAACGGCAGTGGCACTGATGGACGCAGCCCCAAACTGCGGCATCGGGCTTTCGGCGATGATTAGCATTGGGAATAAAGCGATGATGGACGAAAGTACGTGGCTGCAGATCCTCGCTGAGGATGACGAGACCCAGGTGATCGGCTTCTACTTAGAAAGTATCAAAGATGGGCGAAAGTTTTTGGAAATTGCCCAAGTTGTTGCACACAAAAAACCAATCGTGCTCCTAAAAGCAGGTGTATCGGAGCATGGTGGAAAAGCTGCCTCTTCGCACACTGGTGCGCTTGCAGGTAGCGATGCAGCCATCGACGCACTCTGCGCACAAACCGGTATTCATCGCGCGAATTCGGCCGAAGAGTTGTTCGATCTTCTTGCGGTTTTAAGCACACAACCTGCGTTGCCCACAGCTAACATTGGCATCATCACGAATGCCGGCGGACCGGGTATTCTTGCGACAGATGCAGCAGAAGCAGTTCACTTAAACATGCCTGCGCTCAGCGACAAAATCATAGCTGAGCTTAAGCCAAAACTACCGGCATCTGCAGGCATGGTGAACCCGATCGACGTGATTGGTGATGCAGGAGCCGACAGGTATGAAGCTGCAATTGATGCATGCCAAGCAGACCCTTCGATTGATGGGCTGGTGATTATTTTAACGCCGCAAGTAATGACACCCTGTACGGAAGTTGCGGAATTGATTGTTCGTAAACAGAAGGAATCTACGTTGATGCCAATCGTCACATCCTTCATGGGAGGCGCATCGGTCGAAGAAGCGAAAAAGATTCTGCGCGCAGGCGGCATCCCCTGTTTTGAGACACCGGAACGGGCGGTTCGCGCTTTAAAGGCGTTGCATCAAACCAAGCCGCACCCCTCCGCGGGTGCGGTTCGGGCATCGTTGACCCCGCACGGACGGAGCCGTGCGGCTATGACATTTGAACATTCAGGACTCCTTGATGAAGCAACAACCGCAGAATTGTTTGCTTCATATAATCTCCCCCTCCCCAAACAGGCATTGGCAAAAACTGCTGAAGAAGCCGTACATATCGCCGAACAAATCGGGTACCCCGTCGTCGCTAAAATCAGTTCACCCGACATTCTGCATAAGACAGATGTGGGTGGTGTTCGGGCGAATTTGCAGAACGCAGCAGAAGTGATTGCCGCCTTTAGTGACATTGTAAAAAACGTGGGAGAGAAATGCCCCGATGCACATATTCATGGCGTGCTGATTCAGCAATTTCTGCCAGTAGGAAATGAATTTATCGTCGGCTCCATTCATGACCCATTCTTCGGCCCGCTTGTGATGGTGGGGCTTGGCGGTATTTACACCGAACTCTTTAAAGACACCACCTTCCGCATTGCGCCTGTAAATGACATACAAGCCTACGACATGCTCAGTGAACTTGCTGCATGGAAGTTGCTCTTAGGTATGCGCGGGAAAGCGCGCGCAGATATTGATGCACTAGCAACCGTGATTGTGAATGTATCGCGCATGGTGAGCGAAAACCCATCCATTATAGAACTCGACTTAAACCCCGTGCTTGTCGGAAGTGACGGGATTGTGATTGCGGATGCGAAAGTCGTGATCGAAAAATAAGGGTGAGCATCCATGCTCACCCCAGGTGTCAGCCCAACTGTCATCCGATACTGTCATCCATTGCGATCATGATCGCAATAAACAGTATCTGTGCGAGCTCGTACGGCCAGATGAGAACCTGGAAGATCTCGAACATCGTAATGCGCTCGCCTGCCGCCACATCCTTTGCGATCACGAAGCCCAAGTAGGCCACTCCGGCTGCCCATACAAGGCAACCAATCACAAACACCCACCAGAGAAACAACAGGAACATCGTAGCGCCTCCTTTCGTGAGTGACGCAAGAAAAGAACTGACTTAAACATCATGAACCATAAAAATGTATTGTCAATTTTATAGCTTTTATCGAGTGCGTCCATTACGCTCGGGGGACTCATTCCCGACCACCTATGAAGCTTAAAGCACTCTACAAACGCACCATTGAAATCGGTATGGATGCCGACGTTCGCGGTAAAAAGCAGCTCGAAAAGATGCTGAAGAAACAAGCAGATCGCTACAAAAAACTAGAAGGCCGCGAGAAGGAATTATTTGATGAAGAGCGCACGTGGAACCCCTACAGCGACTCCCGCATTTTGAATGGAACGGGCGAAGAAAACATCACGCGCCTGATGATTGGTATCGATATCGAAACGCCTGAGATCCTCTTGGCCGATCGCCTCCGCGAAAAAGGCGAGAAGATCGACGCCATTATGATCCACCACCCAGAAGGCCGCGCTCTTGCAGACCTAGAGAAAGTTATGCCCCTACAGGTCGATCTGCTCGCTTCCTTTGGCGTCCCCGTAAACCACAGCGAAGCACAGTTGCGCCCACGCATGGACCGCATCTGGAGGTCGATCCACGCTGATAACTTGTTCCGCACCGAGCGCGCTGCGGAGCTACTCGGCGTCCCCGCTTTCACCTGCCACACCGTCACTGACAACTTGGTCTGGAGATTTATCGAGAAAGAAATCTGCGCTAAGCCATACGACGATTTGCAGGAGATCGTAAACGCACTCTTGGGACTCGAGGAATACACGTACTACGCAAAGAAGGGCAACCCACCAATCATTGTGAATGGCAGCGGAAGCAGCCGCCCAGGCAAGGTTGTTGCCACAGAATTCACGGGTGGAACCAACGGCCCAGAGGAATTCTTAGAAGAGCAGAGCCGCGCAGGGGTCGGGACAATCCTTAGCATGCACGTTACAGAAAAGACATTAGAGGAAGCCAAAAAGCACAATGTGAACATGATTCAGTGTAGCCACATGGCCTCTGACGCGATGGGTATTAACTTGCTCTTGGATATTTTGAGCAAAGAAGAAAAGAAGCTGGAAGTGCTCCCAGTATCTGGATTCGTTCGTGTAAAGCGAAAATAAGAATGCCAAACCTCTTTTCCGTCTTCGGCCAATCGTGGGACTTCTGCCGCAAGCAAACAGCGCTGCTACAAGCCGCATTCTGGCTGCTGTTCCTGCCCGCATTAGTCGGGCAATTCCTGACGGATTACCAGATTGCCAATAAGACAATGCTCGGGAATCGCCCAGAGATCTCCTTGCTACTCGTCCTCTGCCAAATCGTCATCGCACTCCTCACGTTGTGGGGTACGGCATGCGTATTGAGTGTAGGAAAGCGACTACTACAAACAAAGGCCGGTCGCGCTAAAACATCATTCGCCATTGTACGGTCCCAAGGTGCAGCGGTGTTTGTCCCACTTTTACTCACCGGCATTTTGCGCACGATCTTTGGTTTCTTGTGGACACTCCTGCTGATTATCCCAGGCATCATCTACATGATTCGCACAGCGTTTTACCCCATCATCGTCGTATGCGAAGGAGTTGCGTATCGCCCTGCGCTTAAGCAATGCTTGGAACTGTCGAAAGGACGATTCTGGCAGATTGCCGGCACTATCGTCGGGCTTGGCATTCTAACACTCGTCCCTGCACAATTGATCTCCGCCATACTCTTAATGATGGCCGATGGCTTACCCGTAGGCGCAATTGCCGCTGCTGATACGGCAGCAAGCCTTGTCTTTACGATTGCCTTAGTCGTCTACGAAATCGGCCTAGTGATTGCGTATGATCACTTTAGGCCACGGGGACATGTGAAAAACTAGCTTGTCAGCTGGTCAGCTAGTTAGCTTGTTAGGAGAGTGTTCTTCGAGCACAAAGAACCTCGTGTTTTGTGTACGTATTAATAAAAAAATCTCGATTAGAATAAAAGAATTTACTGAGTGGCCACCTTTTTTAATATTGCCATGGAAAGATGGGAAATATCTCTTTCCTCATAACCATGCCTACAGTCATTCACTCTCATAAAGATCTCATTGTTTGGCTAAAGGCGATGGATCTTGTTTACCTTATATACGAACTGACAGAGCACTTTCCACGAGAAGAGATCTACAGTCTCACATCTCAAATGAGACGATCGGCTATTTCCATTCCATCAAACATAGCTGAGGGAAGGCGTCGGGGAACAAGAAATGATTTTGCTCAATTCCTACACATTGCCTCAGCATCAGGAGCAGAGCTTGAAACCCAACTCATGATTGCAAAAAGATTACCGAAGACTAAGAATTTAGATTATACGAAAATTGAGGCACTGCTCTTAGAAGTATCAAAAATGCTGAGCGCCATGATTCCAAAGCTTAATCCCCGTCATCAAAAAACTGACCAGCTGACTAGCTAACCAGCTAGAAAGCTATTTCGTCACTGCTTCGACGATCTTCTTGAACGCTTCTGGCTCGTGGATAGCCATTTCGGACAGCGTCTTTCGGTCGAGCTTAATACCCTTCTTGGTCATCTGGTCGATGAACACGCTGTACTTGCTGCCTGTCTCACGGATAGCCGCGTTTAGGCGGATGATCCAGAGTGAGCGGAAGTTGCGCTTCTTCTTTTTGCGATCCATGTAGGCATGCTGACCAGCTTTGATCACACGCTCCTTCGCTTTGACGAAACTAGTACCTGCAGCACCGTCGTAGCCCTTTGCTAACTTGCGAATCTTCTTGTGCCGGCGGGAGCGGACAATGCCGCGCTTTACTCGCATGGTTTAGAGGTAAGGAGTCAGGTGTTTAATAGCGTTCTGGTTGGTTGGGTGCACGAGAGTTGTGCGGTTGAGGGCCTTCTGGCGCTTGCTCTTCTGTTGCAACAAGTGGTTGCGGCCGGCTCGTTTCATAGCCAGTTTACCGGATCCGGTCTTCCGGATTCGCTTCTTCGCGCCGCTGTGGGACTTCATCTTTGGCATAAAAAATGTGCAACGGGCCGGGAGTATAGTGCATGGAAACGCGAATGCAAAGGAAAATGCGCTCGGCCGTTTAGTGCCCCTTGGGTCTCATAACGGCAATAAACTGGTTTCCCTGCATTTTGACGTCTTGTTCAACATCTGCGACGTCTTTCATCGCTTCCATAAGAGCTTTGAGCTTCTGGATGGCATAATCCTTGTTTGTAAGCTCGCGTCCACGTAGGCGAACGGCAAACTTCACCATATCGCGATCTGCCAAGAATTCCTTTGCACGATCGGCCAAACGGTCCAAATCGTGCTTTTCTGTACGGAAACCGAAGCGAAGCATCTTAGTTTCGGTCTGCTTACTGTGTGCTTTCTGCTTTTTCTCCTTCTTTTGTAGTTGGTAGAGGTAATGTCCGAAATTGCCCAGCTTTACCACAGGTGGCTCTGCTTTTGGCGATACTTCGATCAAATCCACTTCGGCTTCAACTGCACGAGCGAGCGCTTCCTGGATGGTCAATTTCTCAGCCGCACCCTCATCATCAATCAAAAGAACGATTGGAGTGGTGATTTGTTCATTCATGCGAGGGCGTTTCTCGATTTTACGCTGATCTCGCTGTCCGGGTTTATGTCGCTGTCGCAGAGGAAAAAGGGGGAAAGTATGCGGAAATGTAGGCGGAAACAGCCAAACGGTCAAGAAAACCTTTAGCGGACTCTGCCATACGCTCCTACTTCTACCTTCGCCTGCACCGTCCCGTCATCTAATAGTTGAACCTCTGCTGTGCGAATATCAAAGAATGGAAGCGGCCATACATGCGCACTACGCAGATCACCCGACATATTTTTAAGGAGCCCACGAATATGCTGTAAACGAGAGCTCCCTAAGAAGCCACGAATTGCTTCCAGTGATTCCTGTGACGAAAATGACTTCAACAGTCCTTCATCGAACGGTTTTGGCTCCTCGCTATACCGAAGGATGTCGGTCGCAAAGAACTGTTCGAGTGCAGCAACTGCCGCAGGGTTATCTTGTTCTGTCGCACGAAGGAGTGTTTCCATCTCGGTCTTCGATGCAATGTCCCCTACTGTCAGCAGACCTGATGCCTCAATGAATAACTGGAATTGTTCCCACCCTTCACGCGTGAGACGAAGTTCGACCGTCATTGGTAATACTTTGAGGTCGGCTGATTCATCGGTAAATGACCCAACCGACACAGGCGAATGCCACAGCAATGTCTTTGTACGCTCCAACGAGGAAAGCAGGATATCCAGGGTTGCAACAGAACGAGTTGTACCCGTACCAGTTGGCAGAACATACGTCTGCACTTGTTCATCTACTGAGCCGCTCACGAGCGCAGCTTGCAACTGTGCGACTTCGTTTTGCTCTTCGAGGATCTTCATACGCTGCTCAATCACCGGCAAACGAACTGCAGCTGGGAGCCCTGTTTCGCGCATAGCAACAACCGCTTCTGCATGTGCACGTAGCAACATGATGCTGCCAGCAATCATCAAGCACGACAGAGTGCATGCAACGATATCTCTATGCCGACGGATGAAGGTAAAAGTGCTCACAAGGATGTACGAATAAAGCGGAAGAGGAACGGCGAATGCACACTGCCATCGGGGAGTTTTTCACGAATAAATGACGGGCGTACAAGCTCAGATACAAACGGAAGGGCTGCAAGTTGATCGCTATAGGCAGCCAAGACCGTCATGCTACTGAGGCCCACATTACGAACATCTCCTTCGATGCTCACCGCATTTCCTTCGACAACGATCCTATGAAGAATTACACCCTTCCCGGGTTCACCTAGTCTCGCTGCCGCTTGGCGTAGTTGTTCTTCCATCAACTCAATCGACGGCGTATGTGCGCGAGTCTCTACAAGACTGCGATACAATGGATCATCCACTGGCTGCACAAGCACCAAACGATGTTCTTCGGCCGTGAGGAGGTTCGCTGTTAAGTCCTTTTCATACTCTGCAATCGCATGTGGCGTCATCGCCACACCATCCGAGCGCTGCACATTGGTAAATGCAGGGAGTAGGTAAATGTACGACGTTAGCAGGAGGGCGTAGAGCGACCCGGAAAAGATCAACCCCGGCATAGAGACACGAGCCAGAATGGCTGAAAGTGACGAGCAAGCCGGCAATTGAGTGTTTGTATCTGTCATCGAGGTTTCTAGTAATTATAGCAGAAAGGGGTGTTTTAAGCCAGTCTATAGACCTAGCCGTTTAGCCCTATGAAGCATTTTAAAAGGCTCCTATGCCCTCCCTCCCTTGCGATACAACCCCGAAACCCGTACCTTTCCGGCATACTTTTACTCGCCTTTGCCCGTGGAAGAACTACTTCTAAAACTGCAGGAACTCGCGTCTGCCGTGAACATGGGAAAGGACTCTCTTTGAGGCTAAAAACATTCCAACAAAAATAGCCGAACTGGAAGCCAAAACGACTGCGTCGGATATTTGGGATGACCAAAAAAAAGCGAATGACCTGTTTGCCGAGGTTCGCTCTCTTAAAAAACAATGGGAACCAGTTGTCGCGTTGCATGCAGACGTACAGAACGCGATTGAGCTTGTTGCGATGGCAACACCCGAGGACGCGGCTTCGATGCAGGCAGATTATGATGCAATGCTCGCACGTTGGAATGTGCTGGAGCCAATGCTCTACTTGAGTGGCGAGTTCGACCATAACAGTGCCTACATCACCATTAGCGGCGGAGCAGGTGGAACCGAAGCCCAAGACTGGGCTGGGTTTTTGATGCGCATGTATTTGCGCTACTGCGAACGCATGGAATGGAAGACATCACTGATTGAAAAAACAGATGGGCAAGAAGCAGGTATTAAGAGTGCGACAATCTTGGTCGAAGGTGACCCCGCTTACGGCTACCTCAAGTGTGAGATGGGCACGCACCGCTTGGTACGCCTCTCCCCCTTTAATGCAAAGAGCCTGCGCCAAACAAGTTTCGCACTGGTGGAAGTCCTCCCCGAAATTAAAGACGCGGGGATTATTCAGATCGACCCCAACGAAATTCGCATCGATACCTTCCGTGCAGGGGGCGCTGGTGGACAACACGTCAACAAGACTGACTCTGCTGTGCGTATCACCCACGTCCCAACTGGCATTGTGGTCGCCTGCCAAACTGAGAGATCCCAGCTGCAGAACCGTGAACGTGCGATGAACATTCTTGCGGCTAAACTGCTCACCAAAAAGAAGCAGGATGAACTGGAGCAGAAGAGTGAGCTAAAAGGCGCATCACAGAGCGCCGACTTCGGACAGCAGATTCGCTCCTATGTGTTACACCCGTATCAGATGGTGAAAGACCTGCGCACAGACTTTGAAACAAGTAATACACAGGGCGTACTGGATGGAGATATTCAAGGATTTATTGATGCGGAGCTGAAGAGACAGGCACGAGGAGGCTAGAAAGTTTTCCCTCTGACAACTCCTCCTTCACATACTTTCCATTTTTCCAATACACGCGATACACCGTCGCTTTCTTTTTTGATGTGAGCACTCGATAGCGATCCCCTTCAATCACAATCGCTGCACATTCATCGACGGCAATCGCAACACCCGAGACTTTCTTCATCATTTTTTTAAGACTGGGCTGACGATCTTTTTCCCCGTCGTAATGCGGACATAGAAGAGCATCCACCAGGTTGAGAGTTTTCACGCGGCAGTAATCGGCCTTAGGGTTACTGTATTTGAGCGAGTCGCTGTTGCCTTCGCGAAACCAACAGATCGCACCAGCAGAAAGCCCGCTGCAGACTGCTCCTCTTTTAGCCGCGGCAATCAGCATGCGATCCACCCCAAGTTTTCGCCAAAGCTTGAGCATGCGCATCGTGTTGCCTCCACCCACATAAATAATATCTGCACGTTTAATGCGAGCTTCGATCTCTTTTTGAGACGGACGATCGGCATAAAGTTCGAGTGTTTCGACGGTACAACCAAGACGATCACCGTACTGTTTTGTAAAAGCTGCGACATACTCCGGCATGTCTTGGCTGGCTGTAGGAATAAATAATGCTCGCGGATGTTTCTTGCCCGACATTTTGACGATCGTCTCATCAATCACGGTTGTCTCTGGCTTCTTGAGTGGACGCCCAAGTGAACCGCCGCCGATGGAGATGATCTTCAACATACGTGAATCGTATCATGGTGTTTTCCTGTTGTGACAAAGAAGTTTTGGCATCAGAATGTCCGCCGCACTGCCTGCCTGAGAGGAGAAGGAGCGGGCATGCGGGACGGAGAGATGGCCGAGTGGTCGAAGGCGCACGACTCGAAATCGTGTAGGCCCCAAAAGGGTCTCGAGGGTTCAAATCCCTCTCTCTCCGCCACTATGAAATTCCGCTAAATACCACACATAGATTTTTCGTCAATTGCATATTCAGACCTAAAATCTAGGTGGAATTTGAAATTCACCTTGCGCGCTACATTGGGACACCCATAGAATCGTTCCACTTTTGTATCTTTTAACCCCTATCCCATGAGCTACGTTGTTGCTTCAAAAGTAAAGGAAATGGTTAACGGCAAGGGCATGATGTCCGCCGGAGACCTCGCTGAACACCTCAGCAAGCATGTCGAAATGTGGTTGGGTCTTGGTGTCAAAGCCGCTCAGGCTAACGACCGTAAGACTGTCCGCGGTTCCGACGTTTTGGCTTTCGCTCCAGGCAAAATGAGCTTGGTCGTTGTGTCCAAGGTAAAGGAATTCGTTAACGGCAAGGGCATGATGTCCTCCGGAGACCTCGGTGACTTCGTCAGCGGACTCGCTGAATGGTTGCTCGCAGAAGCTGTAAAGCGCGCAGGTGCTAACGGCCGCAAGACTGTCCGCGGAGAGGACCTTTAATATCGGTCTCAAAGCAATGAACAAAGCCCCGTAACAGGGGCTTTTTTCTTGTTTGAGACAGATAAATATGAATATAAAGTAATAGAGTGTTAATTCTGTCAATAGCTCCCTCCCCCAACGCACTACTGCTGGGGTTCATCTTTCATATCATTCGACTTTTTTCGACCTAGAAGCTGAAAGCTAGAAGCTATAAGCTACCCGTAATGACTATTGCCGTTATTGGCACCCGACTTCGCTCCTGCAGAGCTTCGCCGGGCTGGCTGGCTACCTTCCTCTCTCTATTTACATGACCATTGCAGTTGTCGGTACAGGCTACGTTGGGTTGGTAAGTGCTGCTTGCTTTGCAGAGTTGGGTCATACGGTATGGGGCATTGATATTGATGTGGTGAAAGTTGAAATGCTCAAGAGCGGCAAAAGTCCTATTTTCGAGCCGGGACTTGAAGAACTTATTCAACGAAATTTGAAAAACGGAAACCTGAAATTTACTACGTATCTGACTGAGGCATTGGATGAAAATGTTTCGATCGTCTTCAGTGCCGTCGCCACTCCCCCGGGGGAGGGGTTCAAAGCTGATTTGCGTGCGGTATTCACTGTTGCTGAGGAAGTGGCTAGAAATGCAAAAAATCCTGTTATATTTGTAAATAAATCCACGGTACCTGTTGGTACAGGCGCACAGTGCGAAGAGCGCATCAGCAATGTGCTGAAAGAACGCGGGGTGTCGTTTGGTATTCCGGTCATTAGTAATCCAGAATTCCTGCGGGAAGGCATGGCAGTGAACGACACCATGTCACCGGACCGCATTGTTGTTGGAGTGAATGGTGCCGGAGAAGAGGCGCGGGAATTAATGGAAGAGCTCTACCACCCCATCACACACATGAATAAGCCGCTCGTCTTCATGTCGCGTGAAAGTGCGGAGATCGTGAAGTATGCAGCGAACGCCTTTCTGGCAACAAAGATCAGCTTCATCAACATGCTGACCGAACTGTGTGAAAAAACCGACGCTGATATCCGCGATGTTGCCGAGGGCATTGGGCTCGACAATCGCATCGGCCCGCGCTTTCTGCATGCAGGCATCGGGTACGGCGGCAGCTGCTTCCCTAAGGACGTAAAAGCGTTGATGGCGACGGCGGAAGAATATGACGTTCCCATGCCGATCATAAAAGCGACCGACGAAGTGAATGCCCGTCAGCGACAGCGTTTCATCGATCTTATTCTGAGTAAACTTTCACCCGCTTCCACCATCGCCGTCTGGGGACTGGCCTTCAAACCGAAGACCGATGACATGCGCGAAGCACCGAGTATCGATGTTATAAACGCTCTCATTGAAGCGGAGCACACTGTTCTCGTCTATGATCCCGAAGCTCAAGAGCGTGCGAGATTGGTTCTGCCAGATGTCGTCCATTTTATGAATTCCCCAATGGATGCCATTGAAAATCAAAATGTTGATGCGCTCGTGCTGCTAACAGAATGGGATGAATTCAAGATGAATCTGAAGCAAGTCAAAAATGTGATGAAAGGCAATCTCCTCTTCGACGGACGTAATATGTTCGAATCTTCAGAAGCTCAAAAAGTAGGATTCGAGTATTATGGAATTGGCTTGTCACACTCGTAATTCTCAACTCTCCATTCTCAACTCTCCATTATGAACATCCTCGTTACCGGAGCCGCTGGCTTTATCGGATTTCATACTTCCATGTTTCTTCTTAAGCGAGGAGATACAGTAATTGGATTTGATAACCTGAATGCCTATTACGACCCGACATTAAAAGCGAAGCGACTAGAGATTTTGCAATCAACACCAGGCTTTAGCTTTATCAAAGGCGATATCAAAAACATGGCTGATTTGGAGCAGGCTTTTTCGCAGCTTGGTTCTGGTGATGACACGCGTGTGATTCACCTTGCTGCACAGGCTGGCGTGCGTCATTCCATCGAGAATCCAGACATCTTTATTCAGGACAACATCCAGGGGACCAATAATATCTTGGAGTGCTGCAAAAACCACAAAGTTGGGGGCTTAGTCTATGCATCATCAAGCTCGATTTACGGCGATAATAAAGAGCAACCATTCGCGGAAGATCACAAAACGGATATGCCGATTAGCCTGTATGGCATGACCAAAAAGGCTAATGAATTGCAGGCGTTCTGTTACTACAAGCTGCATGGGGTAAAGAGCACGGGGCTGCGTTTCTTCACTGTCTACGGCCCCTATGGACGCCCAGATATGGCACTCTTTATGTTCACCGATTGGGCGCTAAAAGGCATCCCTATGAAGATCTTCGGTCAGGGCAAAATGCAGCGCGATTTCACCTACGTGGATGACATCGTGAGCGGCATTGTTGCATCCGTTGATAAGAACTATGACTATGAAATCTTTAACCTGGGCGGGGGTAAAACAGAGCAGCTGATGGACTATGTCGGAGCGGTTGAAAAAGCGATTGGCAAAGAGTGTCCAAAGGAGTTTTTGCCGATGCAGCAGGGGGACGTCGTTTCCACTTCAGCCGATATCTCGAAAGCGCATAACATGCTTGGATACGACCCTCAAACGCACATCAGCGAAGGTGTACCTAAATTCGTCGAATGGTACAGAAGCTACTACAGCGCCTGAGAGTGACTTGCCCTGCCTGCCCGACGAAGCCTCGGCGAAGACGGGAGCGACCCAGGGCCCATCGAAAGGGAGTCGAAGGGTATAGGGGATATTACGGACTATAAAAAATGCTCGGAACCCCGCGAAGGGTTCCGAGCAAAAAAATGAGCGGCAATTTAGCCTTGGGTCCGCCATGGATCAGACCCAGATTCGGGACCACTTGCGTACGTCCCTACTCGGGGAACAAGCGATGCTGATTGATACTGCATTACAGGGCTGGTTACCTTCTATGGCCTACAGCTGTAGTTCACACATCTCGTTCAGTCACGTTGTAACCGTTTTGAGGTCTCGGCGCTTGCTTGCCCCCACAACCCCACCTCTCGGGCAGATGGTTTGGGCTTATCCCCCTCTTTTGCTTGGCTGCTTCCAGCCGAAGCTAAGATCCGGCCCTTAAGGCCTTATCTGGTTGTAGACGCATCCACAACCAGTCAGCCCACAATGGCGCTGAATTAGGGAATCGCAATTGCTTTCTTTACCGCTCATAATTTCAAAGGTCATATCTACCGAAGCAGACTCGAGTAACTATATAGGACAAAATTCCTTGTGCAATCTTCTAGCTAGACAGTCCCCATGAACCATTTTATGGGTATTGCCAAAATACAAAAAATATGTTATCATAATACCAATAAATACCCACTTCCCCATCCCCCGTATGAAGAAGAAATCTTCTTCCCATTATCAGCGCTTGGTTGCCGGCTTTGCCGCCTCAGCCTTTGCTCTCCTTGGCATGCTTTCTCTGCAATTGCAGGAAGCAAACACGGTGACAGCTGATGTCGCTAGTCGTCCGTCTATTATGACGAACTACCGCAGTTCTAAAAACTGCATTACGGTCGTTGGACGCAAGGTGTCCCAGAACAACTATCGCGTTTGTCGCAGTATCCACGACTAATCCGGCTTCGCCTATCAGGGCTACGCCGAGAACTCATTACGGCCTGATTACGTAGACGTCTATCGGCAGATCAGGCAGCTGCATCCACTGCGGCTGCTCTGCCATATCTGGGCAAATCGTGAGACAGATCACTGCCTTCACAGGTTCCGTGAAAGCAGGTGTATACCGCTTAATTGAATCACTCGTTGCTTGCTGCCATTCGTGCCCAAATGATCCGTTAATCAGCAGGAGACCTGGCGAGGGATCCTGCTCCTGAATGGAAGCAATGACCTGCGGCACAACCGTTGGCACGGGCCACGGAACAAGAGACAGTGCCATCGCAACCCCCAAGAAGAAAAGGACGATTGTCGCACAAGACCGCATGCCCCGGTATGGACGAATCATCGTTCCCCATGCCTCCATACGGAGGATCAAACCAGCTGTGAGAAGCGGCGTAAAGAGCACTGCGTAGTAGTCATAACGAGCGACAAAGACATACGCACACACCAGGATAAAACTGAGAATAAGTCCTGGTTTCGGACGGATACATAACCCAACCGTCCCAAAGACGCTCAAGGCAATACTACCTCCAATGAGCCACAAGCGAGCGACACCTAGGAGATGCATTGGTAGGGTTTCGGCTGCATCTTTACCTGCGTGTACCAGCATGCTCGCAGGAACCAGCGGATTAGTGATGGTGTAGAGCCCCAGCAGAAGAACAGGAATAATGAAAAGAGCAGAGCGCCGTTGCCATGGTGCATTCGCCCTTTGCAGAACCGTCCATACAAGTGGTGCAAACAACACTGCCTGGTAAGCCGTAAAGAGGCTCACAAGCCACAGAAGCGCAACGAGAGATCCATCGCCTGACGGGCGCGCTGGACGCATCAAAAGCCATATAAACAGCAATGCCTGAAGGGCAGTGAGTGGCGCCATCATCACTGTCCCTGCTTGAGCTATGACCGCAGCAGAAAGGATCCAGCATAGTGCGGCAGCAACTTGTGCAGTTTTACCAAGAGGTTTTGCCATATCGATGACCAACCACACAGCCTGAATCACGAGGGTTGCAAGTACTACTCTCCAAAAGAGCTCTTGATACTGCCATCCATCAAGCAGGCTGAAGATGAAACGTGCGAGGGGTGGATGTGGGTACGGAATATCGAGCAGATATTTTGCTTCATCCGTCCGTACCCCAAAGTGCATCTGCAATCCTGCGAGCAGAAGTGCATAGAATTCGAGGCCGATGATAGTGATTAGTCGACGATGCATGGGATAGGACCAGGTCTACCGAAAAACCATTCATAACAAACCTCTTCATCAGGACCGCGGTGATGATGCCGATAAGTAAAGATGAAGCTTTCTGTACCAATGCTATATAAAGATATGTCAGAAATAAGCCATCCCTTCTGCTGTTCCACACTTAACAACGCACGTTGTACGATCGTCCTAGTACCCACATCGACATATAATGGCAGCATAGACAGTGCTGGGAGAACTAACATTAGCGCCATCGTCATGCATACAAGCGAGAAAATAATGTTCTGAAATCGCACTATTAGCATTCGCAGTATCTGGAACAAAAATTCCACCTGCACTTTTATGGAGAGCTTACTTTCTCCATGAACACGCATTTTAAAGATAAGCGGAATAGTGACAGCCTTTGTTCTTTTGGGCAGATGCCCGAGAATCTCGAATAAAATTTTAAAACCAGTGGGGTGTAATTGTGCACGCACAGATTCGTACACAGGTTTTGAGAGAGCGAAGAACCCACTCATAGGGTCGCTCACTTCTACTGCCGGGATCTTGCGCGTGAGCCATGTGGCAGTCTTACTGAGTAGCCTCCTGCCCCGTACCCACTCACCGACACTGCCGCCCTCCATATACCTAGATGCAACGGCAATACCCGCACCCTGTTTGATCGCATCGCTTAACTGCAGAATAAGGGCTGGATCATGCTGTAAATCGCTATCCATTACTAAAAGAGTATCCCCCTTTGCTGCATCGAACCCTTCGACAACGGCAGAAGAAAGTCCCTTACGACCTATGCGGTGAATAACACTGAGCATGGGGTACTGCGCATGAAGCTCCTTGGCCACTTTCCATGTGCCATCGGGTGAGTCATCATCGACAACAATCACCTCGTACGACTCCTTTCCCATCGCTCCCGAAATCCGCTTAAGCAGTTCGGGGAGATTTTTGGCCTCGTTGTAGGTAGGTAAAACAATGGAAAGCACGAAAGTAGCTTACAGCTAGCCGCTAATCGCTAATAGCTCTCTTGCGGAAATGGGGCACTCCCCTCACACTACCGCAGCATGAATATCCTCGTAACGGGCAGCTCCGGCACTATCGGTACACGCCTCTGTGAAACGCTCCTAGAGCGTGGGCACACCGTGATTGGTTTCGACTGGGTGAAGAATAAGTGGAACCCAACAATCGATGCACTTACCACGGTCGTAGATATTCGAGATGCAGCTAGGCTGGATGCCCACAGCATCGACCTCAAAGTCCCCGTCGACCTTTGTATTCATTTAGCTGCAAATGCTCGTGTGTATGAACTCGTCGAACACCCAGAGCGCGCACTGGATAACTTCATCAGCCTCTTTAACGCACTCGAGTTCTGCCGCAAGAACAACATTAAACGATTCATGTTCGCATCGTCCCGCGAGAGTTACGGCAATACAGGCGTTGATGTCTACCGCGAGGACATGGTGCGCGTAGAGCATTGCGAGAGCCCCTACACAGCCAGCAAAGTTGGCGGAGAGGCATTGGTAGAAAGCTACAGGCGTTGCTACGGCATCGACCAGATCACCTTCCGCTTTAGTAACGTGTACGGTGCTTACGACGATTCTGAGCGTGTTGTTCCGCTATTTATTCGCAAAGCACGCGCCAACGAGCCATTGATGATTTTCGGAAAAGATAAGTGCCTGGACTTCACCTACATCGACGACTGTGTACATGGCATCTGCCAAGCAATTGACCGTTTTGAAACGGCAAAAAACAGTACCTACAACATCGCAAATGGTGCTGGTACAACTATTGTGCATTTAGCCGAACGTATTAAAGAACTTGTTGGCTCAAGCTCCGAGATTATCTTGGGTGATTCTCGCACAGGCGAAGTAACACGCTATATCGCCGATATCACCAAGGCAAAAACTATCCTCGGCTACGACCCACAGTACCCATTTGAAGCAGGCGTCCAGAAGGCAGTGGAGTGGTACGCAAAGAACACCTAAATTCCTTTTATGTCAGGAATACTGCCTTATTTGATGATTTGGGCATATATTCTAAATATTGACAATATTACATAATATTGTATTATTTACTGGTTCTGTTGGTTCTTTAACAGCACCGGGAGCCCCCGTCCCCCTGTTTTGCCAATTGGCCTCAAAATAGAGGGTCGCGGGGCTCACAAACATAGTTGATCAAAAGGAAGATATTCATGCGTTTAGCCATCACAATTCCCGTCCTTTGTTGTCTTCTGATAATGAGCACGTTGCTCAATATCATCTACTACGAACACGATGAAGAAGACTACTGCCAATCACCCGACTGGGGCAGCACCATCACGATGCGAGGCTTGGTAGACCCTCCACCACCAGTGGAAGTTCCCCTACCAACACCAACACTCGATTAGTCCATTACACAAGCGGCGCCCATGGTGGGAACCGCTTTCAACTCAAAGGAAATTATTCGATGATGAACCCTTGGAATATTGCGATCGGTGTTTATGTCTTGGCTATGGCTATTATGCTGACCAAAAACATTGTGTTACTGCAGAATGGCGCAAAGATGGACCGGGACATGCAAAGCCTCGCCAAGATGCTTGGCTCAAACGCCCGCATGCTTAGGTCCCCAAGCGCCGCAGAGAAGCAAGCAACAACGCGGCTGTGGGTACTGAGTATCACAGCGGCTATCACTCTCATGCTGTGGTCACTGACATTCCTGAGTGTTGAACAACGCAGGAGCGTCACGATGACCGTGTTGAAAGCCTCTTCGGAGGTTGAAACGGGATTGGTCAACCTTACAAAGGGTTTGCACCAATTGAAGCAACAAATCATGGGGCACTAACAACTCTACTGGCAATCACATTCAGCTTTAACTGGAGCAACACATGCATTCGCGCAAAAGTAACTGGCTTACCTGGGTTCTGTTGGGCTCTCTCTTCTTCTGTGCCATCCAGATGGCGAACTCGTCGGTAGATAAACGCAATCAAAAGCTGGCTCTGGAACAGGAGAAGGCAAAAAATCTGGCTGACCTCGAAGAGATTACTCACCTGAGTAATGACAGAATGAAACAGCTCTCCGCCAAGTGGAAAGAGAAGTTCAACAAGCGCGAGGAGCAAGTGATCAAGCAAGATACTGCCCTCATACAGCTACATGGCGATCTGATGACGATGTCGGCAGCATTTCTATACCTTAGAATGAAGCTGCCCATCACACCTCAACTCGATCGCGACGCGCTGATTCTTGCCGATGAAACACTCGGCAACCGCCATATCACCTTCGATGAGCTGGTAGATCAAAAGTGGCTGCAGAACCGAGGCGAAAATCCCGTCTCTGCTCTTCACTACGAAAACTACCAGTTCTAAAACATTCAATCCCTCTTTGAAAGGTCCGATTCATGCGTCACTGGTACGTCCTGCCTATCGTCATCGTCCTGGCCATCCTGCCGTTCGGCATTCGGCAAATTAAACTTCATCAGAAAGAGGTTGCTACCGCCAAGCTCAACGCCTCCATGCAAAAAGCAGAAGAGTCTGTGACTCTGGGTCAAGAACACGCCAAAAAAGCAGAGGCATTGATTGCGAGGTCGAAAAAGAGTTTGGCCGAGGCGCAAAAGCAGTTGGATGAGTACTACAACCGTCCAGTGGATGCCTTGGAGCCAATTCTCTATGCCGACGTCGCAAAAATGCGACAATGGCTTGATGAAGTCGAGAATCGCCCAGCTGATGCTTTGGAACCGATTCTCTACTCTGACTTAGCTGAAATGAAGCAGCTCTCAGATGAGATGCAAGAGCGTTCAATTGAAGTCATGAGCATCCTCCGGCAGATCGAGCTGGAGTTTGGGGAAGAGCTAGAGAATAAACCCGCATCTGCTCTCCTCTACAACAACCGCTAGTTCACCCTTAACGCAGAACCCATGTCGGGAACTGCATCACTCCTGGTCGAAAGGACCTGTCCATGATTCGAAAACTGTCCGCAATCGTGGCCTACACCATCGTGGTGGTGGCCGTTACCGTGTTCGCAACTCAATCCAAGAAGCAGACACCGCCGACCCCAGCACAGGTCATTGCGCAACTGGAAAAGCAATTCCGCGCCAATCCGACGACACACCGGGCCGAGGTCAAGGCGGCAATCGCAGCGTCCGACCGCCTGGACGGCAGCCTGCTGGAACACGACCTGCTCGCGCACGCAGAAGCAGGCCTGCAACTCCACCACGACAACGAAGAATTCCTGGATTCCACACACGCGGTGCTGGCGTCGATGCGCCAAGTGCGCAAAGACGTCGACGGCTGCGGCTGCGAAGACTCGTGCAACTGTACGCTTCCGTGTGGCTGCCCTATCACCATCCAGAAAGCAGAGGAACTGATCGAAGAGGATACTGAAGAACGCCGGCAGCAAATCAACCGAAAGCGCCGCGCGCTCAATTTCCTTTTCGGTACCCCCCTGGAAACCGACGAGGAATGCGAACCAAAGAATCACCGCATCCCCGATGAAGTCGACCCCCCAGTGTTCAACGTGACCTACGAAGCGGGCCTCGTCCCGCTTCCGCCGCAAGAAAACTAACCCTCCCGCGACACCCCTAACCCCCTGTCACACACCGTGACAGGATCGCCGCTCCCCACCCTGTGGGAGCGGTATTTTTTTATTGCTTTACATACACAATCACCTTCCCCTCACGGCTTACAGGCTGCACGTTTGGCATGCTGAACATATGGGACACCACTCTGCAGCCAGCCTTGAGCTTCGGCCATACATCGCGTTCAAACTGGGCCATTTTTGCGATGAGCAAATAGCACACAACAACATCTGCATTGGATATATCCTGCTTCCAAAAATCACCATATCGAACAGATATAGAGGGATATTTTCGCGTGCGCCACTTCGCGAGTATCAACGTTGGAACCGAGAGCTCATAGCCAATAGCGGTTGCCCCTTGCTTGGCTGCAGCAATCAAAAATCGACCATCACCACAACCAAGGTCGTACACAATGTCCCCCTTCGACACCTTTGTGAGGCGAATCATCGCATCAACTGTTTTAGAAGGAGTGGGAACAAAGGGCGGCTCACCACCTTTGAGTAAACGAAATGTGGGAATACAGAGAAGGAGAATAGCCACAACGATGATCAACCCCGTCATCCCCGTAATGGGCATAAAGATAACCAGGAGTGTTGCTGCCGCTAAAAGGAGAGCTTCGACAAACATTCTTAGGATGAAGCACCATCTTGCTTCTTCTCTTCGTGATACGTCATTTCGAGGTTCACGTCCCACAAATTACCCTTCTCTATCTTGCCTGCGATAATGTTATCCACCGCCATCATGGCCGTAAGCATGCTGTGGTCTTGGTTGTTGTAGCGGTGCATCCCGTTGCGGCCAATCAGGTACATGTTGGGGATCTGCTCCACGAAGTCGCGAACTACATGCAGCTGTGTATAGCTACCAATGTAAGCCGGGTATGCCTTTGGCATACGCAATACACACGCATCCAGCAGATCTTCTTTCTTGCAGAAACCAATCTTCTCCATTTCGTTAATACCAAGCTCGATCAAATCCTTATCGGGCATCACCCACAAGTCCCCTCCTTCGTTCACAAAGTACTCAAGGCCAATCCACACGGTATTGCCGTAATCCGCAATCATGTACGGGCTCCAGTTATGGAACAGCTGAATGCGCCCGACACGCACACCTCCTTCCTGCACGTAGATCCAGTTATCAGGAACATCGGTCGCTGGCTTCTTGTTGCCTTCCACAACATGGAGCTTCTTCAGAAGTAATCCCACTGTAAGGAAATCACGGTACGAAAGCCCTTCCGCTACTTCGACCACAGATGCAGGAGGGTGCGGGTGCATCATGCCAATCAAGTGCTTGATGGGCATGGTTGAGAAGAAGTAATCACACGCAACTTCTTCGGTGTTTCCCGTTTCGATATTCTCGAGTGTGACGCTTACGACTTTCCCTTCATGCGTTTTAACACCCGACACGCGTGTCTTCATACGAACCTCACCACCCATCCCGCGCACAAGCTCCGTTACCGTTTCCCACATCTGACCTGGGCCGAATTTTGGGTAATAGAAACGAGTGATAAGACTTGTTTCTCGTTCTGCCTGAGCCTTTTTAAAGTCACTACTGAACATGTCTTTAACAGCGTGAACAAGCGCGCGCTTAAGGCTTAACCCCTTCACACGCTGTGCACCCCAGTCCGCACGAATCTGGCTGACAGGTACGCCCCATACTTTCTCGGTATAGGCCTCAAAGAATGTCGCATACAAGCGATCCCCAAACCTGTTTTTATAAAACGCATCCAAGTAGGTTTCGTCTTTAATGGGGAATACTTGGCGACGGATATAACTGACGCCAATGAGGAACGTGTTCCAAAACCCAAGACGCCTGGCAACAGAAATCGTGATACCAATTGGGTATGGGAAGAAGTGTTTGCGATAGAAAATGCGACTTAAGCGCGGACGCTGGAGCATCACATTATCCTTTTCTTCCGGGTTTTGATCGGGGTTTGGTGCGTAATCAATCTCGTGGTGCTTTTCGATCGTGTCCTTCGATGGAGCACCCTGTAGGGGCATAATATTAAACCACCAATCCATCACGCGTTTCTCTTTGCTGAAAAACCGATGACCACCAATATCGATACGGTTCCCTTTGTAGTTATAGGTCTGAGCAATGCCTCCGATTGCATCGGTAGATTCGCACACGAGCACCTGAACGTCTGTGCGCTTAAGGAGTTCATAGGCAGCTGTAAGGCCTGCTGGGCCTGCTCCGGCGATGATGGCTAACTTCTTGGACATGGGACCGAAAGTGTATCTGTTTTGAGAACGACACGACAGTAATTGACAGATGAAGATTGAGTTCTAAAGTAATACACCGATCTCTTACATCATCACGAGCCCCCGTTTCCTTGCTTTGCACGTGCAAACCAGAGAGTCGTGGGGTTCATGTTGGATCCCGCCGGATATGTTTTAACGCCATAAGAGGAAAGAACAATGAATGGCCCAATATCAAAATCTGGAATACCTCTTTTTATGAGGTTAATGGGACCACCTTCTCAAAAAACGTTTGATCAGATGTTGTGCGTCGGCATTGTGCTGCTTATCTGCACCATATTCTTTTTTCTATGGATGCTTTCGAGTGCAGTGCAGCATGATTATGAGCAACGCGAAATTGCCACAAAGATGTTTATCGAATCTCTCCAGGACCCTGGAAACACTACAAAATTCGAGGAAGCTATCAAGGCACTCGACGCAGGAAGCGTCGACACGAAAGTGGTGGCACGCGCAGTACTAACACAAGCCCACCAGAAAGCGCGCAGAGAATGACCCACGACCAGCCGCCTATCTCACTCGAGATGGGCGGTACGTCATGCAATCACCACATCAATATCCTCCTTTTTCTTGAACACAAACCCGTGCGAAAGTGCGTAGTTCCAGATAGCCCCAATTCCTACGGCAACGACCTTCGCAATTAAATATGGTGCACCCAGAAGCAAGACAAGGTTCGCAATGATTGCATTCCCAATAATGGAGACGCCATAGACCATAAAAAACTTGAATGCTTGGCTCCCCGTCTTATGTTCCCGGTTATTAAACGTAAAGAACTTGTTGGCAAAAAACACGAACGTCGCACCCACCACCGAAGACAAAATAACGGCAATACGCGGGTCAACGTGGAGATATTCGACAAAGAGCGAGAGTGACCCAAGGTCCAGTAAAAACCCGCTCCCTCCACAGATGGCAAAACGCCATAATTGGGAGAAGTGCTTACTCAGCCACTGTTGTTGATAGATATTAAACATCGTTCCAATAGTCGTACGTTTTCTTGAGACCTTCTGCAAGTGGCGTCCACTTCATATTCTTAATTGCATCATGGACAGGTAGCACTGGAATCGTGCGCCCACCAATCGGCTTACTGGCATCAAAGTTAATGGCTGCATCGGGGCGGACAAGGTCGCGAATGGACGTTGCAAGGTCTTTGACCGTCACGATATCGCTGGAGGTAATATATTGCACACCTTGGGCCTGCGCATGGGAAAGTTCAAACATCGCGGTAATAAGATCTTCTACATACAGAAACGCGCGTTCTTGGCTACCATCTCCCCATACTTCCATTGCCCCTTGTGCATCACGAGCTTTTACCATGAGTGCAGGGATCACATTTGCATCGCTGGCAAAGGTATCACGTGGGCCATAGACCCCTACAGGGCGAAGGATGAGGAGCGGAAACCCACGCTGATGCGCTGCGGCAAACCAGAGTGTTTCACAAACCGCTTTGCCTAGCACGTATCCATCCACCTTCTCTGTCTGAGCGATGGCGATCGTATCGAGCGATGGCGGAATGTTTGCGGTACTAAAGAACGTGACAGGAACAGAGAGTTCCAGTTCCCGAATAGCTTCTAAGAGCGCCAAGCTCATGCGCACGTTTTCGTTGAGCACATCCGATGGCTTTTTTTGGTGATACTCGACGTTCCGACGGCACGATGCTAAGTGAAAGACCCCGTCTACCCCGTCGAGCAGCTGCTCGCAGTATTCATTGTCGCGAAGATCTCCCTCCATCCATTCAACCTCTGCCCGACGTGCGGAAAGGGCGCGGAAGTTCTGTGCGCGCAGCGGCACGCGGACGCGTGCACCTGCGTCTAGCAGGCGCTCGACTAGGAAACTCCCGATAAATCCGGTTCCACCCGTCACAAGCACTGTCTGGTTTTTCCATTGGGTAGGCATAGCAAGAGAGTAACAGAAGAACGACGACGGGAATAACAGAATAACAGAGATTAGAACGAAGACAGGGGCTAGGACGGTAATGAAACCCTCATCCGCATCCTGTTACTCTCGTCCTGTTATTCCCAGTGCCGCCGCATCCGCCTCCATCATAATTCGCGCTAGCTCTTCGAGTGATGTCGTTGCCTCCCACCCCAGCACGCGCTTGGCTTTGGATGCATCCCCAATGAGCAGATCGACTTCTGCAGGGCGCTTATACGCTGGGTCAATCGCTACGATAGTTTTACCGCTCCTGGTATCGATGTACTGCTCACCGTCCCCTTCCCCCTGCTTCTCAAATGGAATGCCAGCGATCTGTAAGCAAAGCTCGGTAAAGTCCCGGACAGAAGCTGTGCGGCCTGTTGCGAGTACAAAATCATCAGGGGTTTCTTGCTGCAGCATGCGCCACATACCGTCGACGTATTCTTTAGCATAACCCCAATCACGCTTGGCATCGAAGTTCCCCAAATACAAACAATCGATCTCCCCCGAAACAATGCGATTGATACTGAGGGTGATTTTACGTGTGACGAAGTTTTCACCGCGACGTGGTGATTCGTGGTTAAAGAGAATGCCATTTACGGCGTACATGCCATAACTTTCGCGGTAGTTGCGTGTGATGTGATATGAAAAAGCCTTGGCGCATGCGTAGGGACTGCGTGGGTGAAACGGGGTCTCTTCGTTTTGCGGCGTCTCCACCACCTTACCATAGAGCTCACTGGAACTTGCTTGGTAGAACTTTGCAGGGAGCCCGATCGTCCGCATTGCCTCGAGCATTCGTACCGTCCCCGAGCCTGTGACATCGGCCGTGTATTCCGGCATATCAAAGCTTATCCCCACGTGGCTCTGCGCAGCGAGGTTATAGATTTCATCGGGCTTCACTGCCTGCAGGATACGCACGAGCGAACTCGTATCGCCTAAATCTCCGTAGTGGAGGAAGAGTGGGACTTTGGTTGTGTGAGGATCGTTAAAGAGATGTTCGATACGTCCACGGTTAAACGTAGACGTTCGGCGCACCATGCCATGCACTTCGTACCCCTTGGAAAGGAGCAGCTCTGCCAAGTACGAACCGTCTTGGCCAGTAATGCCAGTAATGAGCGCTTTCTTCATAGCGGTAGCTTATGTGCTGATTGGCTCATTAGGAAGCCAATAATGAACAAAGAAGATCGACTTCTTCATCGGTAAGATCTGCATTGTTGGGGAAGTAAAACCCTTGCAGATGGACCATACGAGATGCGGGGCAATCCGCTGCGGGTAATTCCTTCAGCCAGAACGGGTGCTGCGTGATATCCCCCGCGATTACCGGGCGGACTTCTACTCCGGCAGCCTCAAAACGCTTGAGGGCAGCCTGAAGCGCATCAACCGAACGACAAATAACCGGCATCGAGAAGTTCGAGACGCGTTCGATGTGGCTAACGTTAAGGGGGTAATACTGATCGCTTGCCTGGGTAACTGCTGCATGGAATTTCTGGAAGTTCTGCTCACGGCGATCAATCGTGCTGTCCAGCATCGGCAACTGGAGGTTCCCCAAAAACCCTGCGATCTCTGTGGTACGTAAGTTGTACGCAAGTTCATAGAACGTATAGCGCGCGTGGAAGTCATCCACGTTATGTGCAGAGCGAAGTTCTTGCTGTCGTTCAGGGGACAAGTTTCTATCCCACCCATGTGCACGCGTCATCACCAGCATCTCGTAGAGCTCTGGGTCATCGGTACAGGTCATTCCCCCTTCGATAGTAGACAGATGATGCCCCACAAAGAATGAGAAGGTGGAGGCTAAGCCAAGGTTCCCAAGGAGTATCCCACGGGAACGTGTCCCGAGTGATTCACAGTTATCTTCCAACAGCATCACCCCATGCTCACTACAGAGTGATCGAATGGCGTCGACGTCGCCACAGAACCCAAGTACATTTGTGAGGAATAAAGCCTGCAAATTTTTGATGTGCGGCTCCAGCGTTGCAGAAGAAACGTTGAGGTGATCAATATCGCAATCGATTGCAACGGGGGTTAGCCCCAACTGCAAAATAGGCATTACATTGGTTGCCCATGTGAGCGCGGAGACGCCTACTCGATCTCCCTTTTTAAGACGACCAAGGTTCAGCAGTGATTGAATAAGCCCCAGGTTCGCTGCGCTCCCACTTCCAACGAGTACTGCAAACTTTCGCCCCTGGTAAGCGGCAAACGCCTGCTCAAATTTGTGGCATTCGTCGCCCATACTGAGCCTCGGCGCAGTCAGAATAAAATCTGCCAATCGCTGGCGTGTCTGCTGCTCATCAAAAAACGTTGAGCGCATTAAGGGGATACGGATATCGGGCATAACAGGATGATATCAGCGATACCAAGTGCGTGTCATGGTTCGTCGAGCTCACCATGACAGTCAAAATGTCACCCTGAGCCCGACGAAGGGTGACTTATCACTTAGGCAAAGCCCCTTCAATCGCCTCTTTCACCAGCTTCTTCACGGTTTCTTCGGAAAAGAGCTTCGTTGCCTTCGCGAACGCCGCATCTGCCTGAGCCTGGCGAACGGAAGCATCACGGAGCTTTAGAAGATGATCGACATACTCTTCGGGTGTATCTGCGAGCAGGACTTCCTTCCCTGGTTCAAACGGATAACCATTTGTTTTCGTCGTGATGAGCGGGAGACTTCTACAAAGCGGCTCGAACACTTTCTGCTGCATGCCATGGCCGGAGATCCAGGGGCAGAGTGCGATATCCATCGTTGCGAGGAACTCACCGATATCGGGGACAAATCCTGTGGTCTTCGCATCATCGCCAAGTAGATGCCTGTGCTTCTCGGGGAATTTACTACCAGTCAGGTGAAACTTAAATTGACCGGGAGCACGAGCGCGCAGCCGCGGCAAAATTTGAGTGAGTAGATAAAGCAGCGCATCGCGGTTATGCCCCATGTTGTAGTTGGAGCTAAGGAACACGACATCTAAGACATCTTTATCGACATGCTTTTTATGGACCAGACAACGAGAGAGTCCACGTAGCGGCAACGTGCCCGCATGCTTTGCGCCACGGCTTCTGTACCACTGCTCCTCTACGGGCGTAATGCCAAAGATGAATGAGCTCTCACGCGCGGCAATCGTTTCACCGGGGTATTTGGGAATCGCTTTGATGATGGACATAAGCGACCAACCGTTTTCATCGCGGCAGTTGTAGGGCTCATTGAGCGACGACTTTACGATGGCCGGAATCTTGTAGGGTTTAAGCAGCCGAATGAGCGGCCAGAGCGGGGTATATTCGATCCACGCTACATCGGGCTTAAATTCTTTGATAATACGATGTACGACGGCTTCGTAGTCGGGTGCGGTGTATTCGAGTGCAGCACCATCAATAAGCGCTGGGGTACGAAGAATGCGAGGGAGTCGCTGGATCAGAAGTTTTTTAAGGTCTTTAGAATACGGAACCAATGTGAGTGGAATGCCCTCTTTCTTAAATGCTTCCATTACTTCTTCTTTTGGTTGCCAATCATGAATCTTGGCAATGACATGGACGTCATACCCAAGTTCCTGCATCTGTGTAAGACCATAAAAACGATCTTGCTGGCATGCGCCGGTGACGGGATACGGGACCCAGGGGGTGAGGACGAGAATCTTCATGAGATGCGAATAATAGGGATGATTAGAATAGTAGGGATTAGAATAATAGAGTAGTAGGGGGCATCGGCCGTCCTATTATTCTAGTATTCTAATCCCTAGTACTCCTCGCTCGTCCTATTACTCTATTATTCCATTACTCAGTGCATTTCTTACTATGAATCTTTCTCGCAATCTCCAACTCCTCTACCGCCTGATCACCAGCGTAAAAAACTGGCCCGTCTACTTCCTCAACCGCTTTGGGTACATGGAAGGCCGCAAAGAAGTACGCTTTAAACTGTGGAATGGAATGACCGTGGTAGGTAGGCCTTTTTCTATCGACAGAGCGGTAATTAACGAAGAAATCCTCGACCGCTGCTACGAGCCAAATGATGTGGGAATTCCGTTTGATTGGAGCTCATGTAAAACCATCATCGATATCGGTTCGCATATCGGCGTGTTTTCGATGTACGCAGCAGCCAAAGCAAAGCATGCACGCATCTGGGCGTTCGAACCCGAACATTCGAATGCAGAGACCCTAAGAAGGAATATCGAAGCAAACCACTTGGAAGGGCGCATGCAGGCAATTGAATCTGCAGTTGGTGCGACAGATGGAACCGTCACCTTCCACGTCTCATTCGAAAAATCTGCGAGCGGCGGACACTCTGTCTACGACTACACCAACCATGGAAAAGCAGTAACTGTTCCCGCTATCTCGTTTTCGGCATGGCTAGAACGCGAGAACATCGGCCCCATCGACTTTCTAAAAGTGGACTGCGAAGGTGCTGAATATGAAATTTTCTACGGACTCACGCATGACCAAATGAAGCGTATCCGGTTTATCGCAATGGAATACCATCACTTCTCTAAAGATCCTCGCCATACCCCAGTTGCACTACGCTCTTTCCTAGAAATGCACGGGTTTATGGTTACAGAGCCGCATAAGTCCATATTTTTTGCTTGGAGGAAGTGATGCCATTGTCACCCTGAGCCCGACGAAGGGTGTTTTAAGGTGCTGTCATGGTTCGTCGGGCTCACCATGACAAGCTTTCGCAATCCCTAGCCCTGCAACACCCCATCCCCCTATACTCCCCCTATGGAAAAGACAGCAATCTGTGTCGTCGGCTTAGGGTACGTCGGACTCCCACTTGCGCATGCCTTTGCAAAAAAGGGACACGACGTTTCGGGGTTTGATATTAACCAGAAACGTATTGATGAACTAAAAGCCGGGCATGACCGCACGAACGAACTTACAGATGAGCAGCTCGCGAGCGCTCCCATCAGCTTCAGCAGTGATGCGAGTGTCATGAAAAGCGTGGACGTGATTATTGTCGCATTGCCTACCCCTGTAGATGAAAAGAATTTACCGGACCTGCGGATTTTAGAGGCAGGGTCGATTACTGTGGGAAAGAACCTCAAGAAGGGTGCAATCGTCGTCTACGAATCGACCGTGTACCCAGGTGTCACCGAAGAAATCTGTGGACCAATTATCGAACGCGAATCGGGTCTTACGTGCGGCACAGATTTCACACTCGGCTATTCACCAGAGCGTATTAACCCTGGTGATAAAACTCACACGGTTGAAACGATTATGAAGATCGTGGCGGGGCAAGATGAGAAGACAACCGACACACTCGTCGCACTCTATGGATCGATTGTGCAGGCTGGTATCCACCGCGCAGAAAGCATTAAGGTGGCAGAGATGGCAAAGGCAATTGAGAATGCTCAGCGCGATATCAACATCGCTTACATCAACGAAATTTCGATGCTCTGCAGCAAGCTGGGTATTAAAAGCAAAGATGTGCTGGAAGCTGCAGGAACCAAGTGGAACTTTTTAAGATTCCAACCAGGGCTCGTCGGCGGACACTGCATCGGCGTTGACCCTTTCTACCTGGTAGAGAAAGCACGACAACTGGGGATGGATACGCACCTGATTACTGCAGGCCGAAGCATCAACGACGGCATGGCACTCTTCGTTGCGGATCAAGTAAGCACAGCCCTCAAGGTAGCCCCCGATAACGCACGTATTCTTGTATTGGGACTTACGTTTAAAGAGGACGTCCCTGACACGCGTAATAGTAAGGTGACAGATGTGATCGCGGCCCTTAAAGCACGCGGTGCAGAGATCGAAGCACATGACCCGTTTAATGCTGAATCAACGAGCACACTCGAAAAAGGACCCTACGACGCTGTCGTCCTGCTTGTACCGCATAAGGAATACAAAGCGATGGGCACACCCGCAATCGTCGCACTCACAAAAGCGGATGGTGTGATCTATGACCTCAAGTCGATCCTCGATGAAGCAGCAGTAAAAGCCTCGGGCAGAACGTACCTTAGTTTGTAAGGCGTTCGTCGATATACCTGCGCAGTGCATACGCACTCGGCAGATGTACTTTTGGCGAAGATTCGATGCGCTGCAATGCGTCGGCAAAGGAAAGTTCATATACCTCCATAAGCTCGTCATCATCTTGAGGTAGTGATGACTTCGTTAAAACCTGCGCAACAAAGATGTGGTTCGTCATCCCAAGGGATTCAGACACATTCACCGTCCAGAGGTGATCGAGCACATCGGCCTTGTAACCTGTTTCCTCTTGGAGTTCACGCTGCGCGGCATCTCCAATGTGACCTTCTTTATCCGCTCTACCACCGGGTAACGACCAAATGTACGTGCCGTAATACGGTCGGAATTCCCTGAGGACCAACACCGTGTCCTCCGACGGGCATGCAATAAGATGTACACCATCTGCGCGGTTTACTCTCGCAACTTTCTTCACTCGCCCATCGGGGAGAGCTGCTTCTTCCATCGTGACTGTCCAGCCAAAGCCTTCGTAGAGTGTTTCCATACAAAAAGATCGTATCACAAAATCCGCACGGACCCTCCGACTTCGCTCAGGATAAACTCCGCCGTGCGGCTAATTCTCAATTCTCAATTTTCCATTCTCAATTCATAAAGACTCCACCCTTCCCCTTTTTCCATCAGAGTAAACACCTCCGGGTCCACCACCCACTCCGGCCGCTCGCGCTCATTCCAAAGAAGCTTTGTGACCCCAAAGTGCATGAGCGCTTGGCGGAGATCTGCGCGCACCCATGTGCATGCTTCTTGGGTAATTCGCAAATGCTGATCGTATAACCAGGCGGCTTGAGGACGAGCAGCTAAACTTTCCTCATCGTCGTAGTCTGCCAAAAACCCTGTATTGATTGGCCCCGGGCTGAGCGTGTTAGCGAGGCAATAACGCTGCGCGCGTTCCATCGTAGAGACAACAAGGATCTTGCTGTAATTCGTAAAAACCACATCATCGTCAGTCGTAGAGGCAATCACATTAGCCGTCTCAGTATCCGTAAGAATCACATCCCGTTTCCCGTCGTTCAGGTGGTCAATAACTGAGGCAAGGTGCTGGTAGCTCATCGCCTTGTTGCTAGGCATCTGCAGGAGTGTGAGCCACCCTTGATAGTCGTACCACGCCCCAGCAAAGAGAATAAGACCTGCGAGGGTCGCGATGATTGATGCGAGTTTAATCCGCTTGTAGCCAATGAATGCGGCAATGGCGACGGCGGCAGCAATGCACACCGTCATGTAGTAATGCGACGAAAACGACATGATGCGCCCATGCAAAAACTGTTGATGCATCACGACAAATGCGGCCAGTACTATCGAAAGAACCGGTGCAAGTGCGACTCTGTCCTTCTTCCCTCGAAAGACCCAATATGTCCCCGCTGTTACTAAGAAGATGAGGAAGCTACGAGGCAGCGATTCAAACTCACGGCTGTACATCATGCCCATACGCAACGACGACTCATCGAAGAGTGGGAGATGCGACGTCTCGTAGATGCGCCAAAGGAACGGGAGCGATGTAAGGACTGTGACTGCTCCTGCAAGGCCGATCATCTGCAAGCGCTTGATGCCTTCTTTTTCGCGGACACAATCGATGGCATAGATGCCGAGAATTCCCGCCATCGCCCATCCATACGTCCAACTCCAAAAATACACACCAGGCAGAACGCCGAAGAGAATCCCCGCCCCGATCGCATCACGGATGTTTGGCCGATCCCATGTGCGCCAAAGAAGCAGTACAGCAGCGAGCATTAATGGCATGCTCCACGATGGGTTGAAGTAACGCCTCAAGAGCCCGAGATCGATGAAGAGTAGAACAGCAAACAGAATGCTTAACCCTGGTGAAAGCTTGCAGCGCCGAAAGAGTGCTGCGAGCAACAGAATTCCCGTTGGCGCAGCAACAATCGTGATGATGAACGCGACCCACGTTGCATCCATCCCCGTCCATCCAAACAACCACCCAGCAACTCGCTCCATAAACGCCATTTGCATTCCAACCGTATCGAACGGCGCACTCCAAATACCGTTGGTAGTATCCGCAGTGGGGCTAAGTAGCCCTTCCTGTAAGCGAATGAGGTAGAGCGATTCATCAATACCACGATATGGGAGTAACCCCTGTGAGCTACTACTAAGCAGTGATCGCAACGGCTGGAGTGCGAGTACTACAACTCCAGCAAGGTAACTGATTGCGAGCCAGAGTCTGTATCGCTTCTCGGTCATCAGCTGGCAAGGAGCAAAATAGCGACTATGCATCCCCCGAGGAAATAACTCACTCTATCGTGGAGCGAAAAAAGAATCGGGTCATCATGCACCGCCCCCCTATGTGCAAGCAGCCAGAGCCTGCTCACCCAATACAGCATCACCGGGACAAGTAGCCACAGCACTGCAGGAATGCGATAGAGAATCGTCACCTGGTCGCTGGTGATATACAGCGCAAGAACGAGCACTGCGATAAACCCACTCGCAACACCCAGGACAGACACAAGCTCGACGTCATCAGCTTTGTACCCGCGCCCTGCGATCTTCTGGCCATTTTGTTGGAGTAGCATCTTGAGTTCCCCGTAGCGTTTTACCAGGGCCAAACTAAAGAAGAAGAACATCGAAAACATCAACAGCCACACCGACCACACGATGCCCGTCGCTGCATGGCCTGCGATAATACGAACGGTATAAAGACCCGCGAGCATCACCACATCGACGAGTGGAATCTGCTTAAGGGCAAAGGAGTATGCGAGCGTTGCAACTACGTATGCCAAGAGCACCAACACGAACATCGATGATACCGTCAATGCCAGAATCGCACTCAGGACAAAAAAGAGCGGAATGCAGAACAGTGCGACGGGGATAGGTAAATCCCCATGCGCGAGTGGCCGTAGGTGCTTACGTGGGTGCACACGATCCGCTTGTAGGTCGAGTAGATCGTTGAGTAAGTACACGCTCGACGTACACAGACAGAACGACATAAACCCGACTGCTGCCCCATACATAATCGACTCACTCATCAGCTGGTGCGACGTGACAACGGGGATAAAGATGAGAATGTTTTTTACCCACTGATGCGGACGAATCGCTTTGAGGAGCGCTTTCAAAAGTGGCAAACGATCGTTCCATGAATGTTCGACATGTGCGATTGCTTTAGCTTTACGTGCAACAGATGCCGGTGCATTCACGACATACGCTTTGCGCGAGATATTCCAAATAGGCAGATCCGCCTTGGAGTTCCCTGCGTAATCGAACCCATGGTTACCGAGCTTTGATTCCAAGAATGCAGCCTTCCGCACACTCGTGAGGTTGGTCGTGCTATCGGTCGCATGCACTTCATCAAAAAGCTGTAGATGTGCCTGTACCGCATCGGCAATCTTTTTGGCTGACCCCGTGACCAGCCACAATGTTCGACCTTCTTGCTTCTCTGTTGTAAGCCACGCTAAAAGCCCTGGGCTATAGGGGAGCGATGTAACATCGAGTGTCACTTCTGCAGCAAGTTTGGTTTTGAGTGCCGCTTTTCCTTTCAGTAACCATAGCGGCAAACAAAAGACCTTGAACGGCTTTTTCTTGAGCATCAACGCAATCCCCTCCCACATGGAATCGGACATCAAAAGCGTGCCATCGAGGTCGACGCAGAGAGGAACGTGATTGGGAGCGGATGTACTCACGTGCGGAGTATACGGTAGGATGGCCGTAACATCACATGCGACTGATGCGATTTGCCCATCCCGGCGTTCTTACGGGGCTTGCTCTTGCCGCCCTGCTCACCCTTGTCCTTGCACCATACAAGGGCAATGTGACGGCAATGTTGCATTTGGATAGCCTTATGCACAGTGCGCAGCCTGTACCTGCAGGTTTTGTCGTATTAGATGTCCCCGCTTACGACGGTGCACATTACTACCAAATCGCACGAAACATTCCGCGGATGGTGCAGCCATCCAAGTGGAGTGAACTGCGCGAATTGCCAACGCTCTCGTACGCGTATCAACGACTCCTGTTGCCACTTACCGTATTCACCCTCTCGCTGGGGCAAGAGGCTGCATTCCCCTACGTATTTTTACTGATCAACGTCGCAGCAATTATCGCAGCTTGCTGCATAGTCTGGAAAAACACGAAGAGTTACCTCTACAGCTTCGCGATCGCGTTTTGCCCGTCGGCGATGGTGGCACTGCACTTCAGCCTCGCTGAGCCCTTAGCACTGCTGATCCTCGTCTTGTTCCTTACGCGATTTACCAAAAACAACGAGCAACTCGCATGGCTCGATGTCCTCCTTTTATCGCTCCTCACCTGGTCCCGCGAAGTGAATATTCTGTTTGTCGGGCTTCTGTTCGTGTACCTACTCTGGAGGAGAAACTGGAAGGGTGCAGGAATGATGCTGCTTCCAATGGCTGCATTTGCCGCACTCCACGGGTGGATTTACCTGATATTCGGGAACTTCCCCTTCTTTACGAGTACCGGTAATCGCACCTTCCCATTCGAAGCAATGTTTCACTTGGTGACAGGTGCGTATGGCTATAACCGCTTAACGATCACATCCATTCCCCTCGCACTCTTCTTTACGCTCCCGGTTCTGCTTTGGTCTGGGTGGTTGATCATCAAGAATAAAGATCGCTCGTTTTTAGCTATCGGAACATTCATGTTCGCGCTGCTGATGACGACAATGCCAAACTTCATCTGGGGTTCTATCACGAGTATTGGGCGTGTGATTACGCCGGTGTATCCACTTACGATTCTTTTGGCTGCTAGGCAAAGCACACTCTTTTCCAGGTACATCACCGCTATCATCATGGTGATCGGCATCGGGGCTGCTATTGCCCTTGCCCTTAGCATTCACCCGTATCACCTCGCATGAGTAGCAACCTTTCCATCATTGTCCCTGTATACAACGAGGAGCGGACGCTCTTAGAAATTATGCATGCCCTCAAAGAAAAATGCCCCAGTGCGCAGGTGGTGTATGTGGATGACGGCTCTAAAGACAAGTCACTCGAAATCCTCAAACAACATGCACGGCCACAGGATAAAGTGCTAACAAAACTTAATGGAGGCAAAGGCTCTGCCATTCGTATGGGGCTTACAGAAGCCACAGGCGAGTTCACGGTGATTCAAGATGCAGACTTGGAATATGACCCCGCACAAATCGCGATGCTGGTGAATGAAGCGATTAGATACCCGGGCAGTGCTGTCTTTGGCTCGCGCTTTTTGCAAGATAACCCCAACATCTACAAAATATTTTTGATGGGGAATAAATTCCTCACTTGGCTCTTCAACCTGCTCTACCGAACAAAATTGACTGATAGTTACACATGCTACAAGTTGCTCCCAACCATTCTCTTCCAGTCACTCGAATTAACTTCCCGCGGGTTCGAGTTAGAGGCAGAGATTTGCGCTAAGTGCGCCAAGAGAGGAATCGCTATCCATGAACTCCCCATCACTTATAAGCCCCGCACGATTGCAGAGGGGAAAAAGATCAATTGGAAAGACGCGTATAAGGGGGTGAAGAAGATGGTGGAGTTACGATTTACCGCCTAGGTCGTCTCATACTCTCCGCAATCAACCCAATCGCAAACACAACAATAGCCGTGTTAAAGCCGAACATTAATGGAGCCCAACCAAGGAACAGTGTTGCGATGAGCCCTGCAAAAAAAGCGACCAGCGACAACACCAAGAAGATCTTAAGCGGGTTATAACGCACGATACATTCCGTGATGTACTGCAGTGTACGCAGCGTGTCCTTAAGCATTTTCACCTTGGAGTGCCCTACACGCTTGTGGTACGGAATCGCGATGTACGCCACCGACCGATGCGTGAGCATGTAGACGAGTGTGATGGTCGTTGTGAAACTGAACCCATCGCAGATATCGGGGAAATAGACTTTAGAGGTACTTGCACGGAATACGCGAAGCCCCGAGTTCACATCGGGGATCTTGCGACCTGTCGCAAACTCCACGATCTTTTTAAGAAACCAGCGTGCGATCGACTTAAGGAATGACTCTCGGTACTCCTTCCCCTGCCGCGCACCCACCACCATATCCACCCCTTCGTTAAAACGCTTGAGGAGTACGGGGATCTGATCAATCGGATACGTACCATCGGCATCGGTAACAACAATGACATCGGTAGTAGCGGCATGGACACCATCTTTTACGCTGCGGCCATACCCGCCGTTTACTGCATGAGTAATAACGACTGCACCGTGTTCACGTGCAACGCGCCCGGTCCCGTCAGTCGATGCGTCATCCACAATAATGATTTCGGCATCCAGCCCCAATGCTTTAAGCGCATCAAGGACAGGGCCGATAGCCCCTTCTTCGTTATATGCCGGAATGACAATGCTTATCGACGCCATAATCTTGTTATAAGAACATCATACCCGATTCCTGCAAGTACTGCATAGCAGAAGATAATCGGGAGCAAATACCGTGGGATTGCGTCTGTGAGGGCAAATAGACCTGTTACATACCCAATTAGCGCCCCGATCAGCAGATATTCCTTCGTTCGCATTTTAGGAATGGAACACAAGCAACCGAGGTAGAGCATGAAGGTCGAAACAACCGCGAGCATGTTATACACCCTCCCCCATCCATTCACATACGGCAGATGGAGTTCGACCACTTCGAAAAGCGAGAACCACAGGTAGTTTGGCAGATGCGCCAGGATCTTTGCTTGTCCTTCTTTTGTTACGAGTGCATCCGCAGGTGTCCCCACAAACCCTTCCGGCCACTTCGCATGCCATACCGCGTTAAAGTTACAGTACGGCGACCGGCCCGTGTAATCGCGGCGCACATACTCGGCAAGTAAGCACTGCATCGGCTCCATGCCAATGTCGATATGCTCTGCTTGTTCCCCACGCACATACCACTGGAGTGCGGCACGGTAGCAGCCGGTCATGCACGTCATTCCGGTATGCATGTAATTACGTACCCCCCAGATCGACATCACCGCGGCGGCGGCAATAATGCACACGACTATCGACTGCCACCGCACCTTCCACAGTAAGAGAATGATAACGAGGAAGATCGGGAAGAGCAGAAACACTGCATACAGCAGGAACAAATACCCAAAGAGAAGACCTGCAATAAGAGCATCTGTAAATGACCCCGTGCGCTTAAGGCGCAGGAGGGATGCCATAAAGAGCATCCCCACCGAAAGTGCGACGCTCTCTCGTGTAAGCGAAAAGAGGACGTGATGCACAGCCGGGAAAAAGAGGAGAATCCCCAGGACGATGAGCGATGCGCGAGTAGAAACAAACGACCGGATACTGCGCGCAAACACCAACGAGGATGCAAGGTGGAGGAGTGCCTGCGCTGCATACACAGCAACAACATTAGAGACACCAAAGACCAGGTAGATGAGCGCGATGAACACGCTATAGCCCGGCTCGCGCTCAAAGAAGGGGTGAATACCATCAATACTGTAGATGCCATGCTGCGCCAGCGATGCAGCTAAATCGGTGTATTGCTTGGGGTCTCCACTAAGGACACCTGGCTGAAACGAGATGAGCCCGCTTTTGAGTGTGAGGTGCAGCAAAGCCAGCCACACAACGGCAAAGAGACCAGTGAACCAATACTCGGCGGCAGATAAGCGGAGGCGCATGTGCGTTAACTATACTGCTCCGTCCACTCCGCAAGCCACAGTAATGCCCAGATATGGTCCGAGTAGTCGATACGAGAATGGTGATACGTTGCCAGGAACTGTTCGACCTTCGCCTTATCGAAGATCTCCCAGTAAATAGCAGGAGCGCTGAGGATCCTCTGATGCACAAAGTCTTTTAGATCGCCGCGGAACCAATCATCCAGTGGTAAGCGGAACCCCCGCTTCTTCCCCCATAGAATCTCTGCAGGCAATTCATCTTTCAGCATATCCTTTAAAATCCACTTCCCCACTTTGCCGTGCAGCTTGTGCTTGAGTGGAATTTTTGCGGAGAGTTCCAGGAGCGTGTGATCTAAAAATGGCGAACGTGCTTCGAGCCCATGCGCCATCGTCCCCAAGTCCACTTTCGGGAGCAGGTCTTCTGCAAGGTAGGTATCGATATCCATGCTCATGGCTTGGTGAACTGTATCCGATGCTCTGACCCTCGCTTCGCGTGTGCGCTCTGCATACCAGCGACTCGTGGAGGAGAATGACACACCATCTTTGTAGATCGACTTCTTTTCTGCCTCGGTGAAAAAACTGAGGTACTGCAAATAGCGCTCTTCGAATGGCTGGCCGATGGATGACTCGAACCGCAGGCCCCGATAGCTAAGCGTGCTGCGCATAAATGCATGCAACAGGTGTGCACCTGCGAGCCCAATACTGTGAATCGGCAGTTTCGCCCACGCTTGCGAGAAACGGGCAATTGGGTAACGAATATAGCCTGCAAAGTTTTCATCACCGCCATCACCATTGAGTGCCACTGTCACGTCGCTGCGCGTTTCACGGGCGACTAAATACGTGGGGATAGATGACGGATCCGCGTACGGCTCCTCGTACATCCGCACAAGCTCTGGGAGCAAACGAACAATATCTGGCTCAAGTACAATCGGGTGATGGTCAGTTCCGTACCGCTCTGCAACCATTGCCGCGAGTGGGAGTTCATTCTTTGCTTGTGACGCAGAACCGATCGAAAATGTTTTCACCGGACGATCGCTGAGCCTGCTCATCGCTGCCACCACTGCCCCAGAATCTACTCCACCAGAAAGGAATGCACCGACGGGTACATCTGCGACCATCCGCAACTTCACCGATTCTTCGAACGTTGCGCGGATGCGTTCCTGCCATTCCAAGACTGATGGCTTATCGTCCGCTTGGTAGTGAAGTTCCCAATATCGCTCGAGCTTCTCCTCCCCCGTTGCCAAGTTGATGGTGAGGGTATGCGCAGCCGGGAGTTTATGAATGCCTTTGAACCCTGTAAGAGGCGCAGGTAAATACATCATCGTGAGGAAATGATGAATCGCTTCGCGATCGATGTCCTTGGGACATTCGGGGAGTGTACGGAGTGCTTTTAATTCTGATGCGAAGGCAAATACCTCGCCACTCCGGAAATATTTGATCGGTTTTTTCCCAACCCTATCACGCGCAAGGAAGACGACGTTCTTTTTCGTATCGTGAATCGCAAAGGCAAACATCCCACGCAAGTGCTGGACACATGCAGGACCGAATGCATCGTAGAGTGCGAGGAGCACTTCAGTATCGCAGTGACTCTTAAACCGATATCCCTTCTGCTCGAGCATCGCTCGCTTCTCGGCGAAGTTATAGATCTCTCCGTTAAAGGTAATGACGGTCTTGCCATCATCACTCTTCATCGGCTGTGCCCCTGCCTCGGTAAGGTCCAAAATTGCCAGTCGACGATGACCGAACCCGACGTTGTCCTGAATGTACGTTCCACGGCCATCCGGCCCACGGTGCGCAACACCGTCTGTCAGCCGATCAAGTTGCTGTTGATCGACCTTCTGCCCGTCTAGCCGAATGATGCCTGCGATTCCGCACATACCTTGAAAGTATAGTGCCAGACACGAAAAAAAGCGCTGACATCCCTGTCAGCGCACAATGACCGCTATCCGCGAATATCAGTCAGGCAACTGCGATACGGCGTACCCGAGCCTGGGCGTGAGAAATCCATCTTCGAGATCCACACCCAAAATTCCACTCGTGAGCACCCATTTCTGCTCCTGTCCGCCACCCAATCCCACCTTCATGTCGACGTAATTCACGCCGTCACAGAGATCATCCATTTTTAGGCTATCGCCACGGTTGCCCCACGCAAAGGAGGTGCGCAGCGTCGCTGCTTCTCCACGCATGTGGGCAATGAACGTCGTTAGCCAGCCGTCCATCCATGCTGGCCCACTCGCCCCTCGATACTTGAACATGGAGCCCCAGAAAGCTTCATCCACTTCGCCCGATTCCACCGTCGCTACGATGGAACGAATCACTTGAATCAATCCCGAGAAGAACGGACGCAAACCTTCGAACATGTCAGACAGCGCTTGCGCGCTTGATTGAAGCAGCTTCCAATCCTCCACCGTACCGGCGAGCAGAATCTTGGGGAATCCGCAGGTAATCATGATCCCCTTGTATTCATACCATGGGGAGACGGTGTCGGCGAAGGTGAGGAGCGTTGCGACCTCAGCCTCGGCATCAGTCGTCGAGAACCGAGGCAGGAACGTACGAAGTACGTCGGCAGCAATGAAGGGCTCGAAAGCCCCACGGAATCGAGACAGCCGTGCATCCCAGGGATCATCTTCCACCATCTGAATGAGAATCTCCTTCTTCTTCGTGGGATCAGTTGTGAAGAAGCCGGCACATTCATCCTGATGTTGATTCACGTAGACTCCAGCCTCATGTGCGATGAGATGCCAGAGCACCTCTGGCCGAAGACAGACGGCGTAGTGAGAACTATACGCATACGTCATGCCGTGATAAAAAAGAGCCCGGAGGGACTCCCTGCCCATGATCACGGAACGACTGCGATACAGTTCTGTTGCACCCGGTTTCCCGACACGCTTTTCAAGCAATTGTGACAAGCTCTCAACGTTGTCATACGTCTCGATCTTGGAGACATCTCCAGGATTCACCGCAGAGAACGAGATTTCGAACCCCCGGTCAGTCCTCACACCCGTAACACTCGACACTTCTGTGGACATTCGGCATACCCTTTCTAAGAATGCTGAACCCTCTGAAACGAACGGTTCGTTTCGCAGTTACCGCTGATGTAAATGGACAGCGATTAATGGAATAATCGCGCAAAATGATGAATCTGTCAAAAAGCACCCAATCGTGCTATTCTGCCCCTCTGTGTCCGAAACCGTCCTCGTCACCGGCGCATCTGGCTTTGTCGGCCGTGCAGTATTGGATCTCCTTTTACAAAAGGGATACCACGTTCGTGCACTTGTGCGATCTGTAGAGTCCCCTCTGCCAACGCACCCAAACCTTGTACGCGTCCTTGGGGATGTGCGCGATCTACATTCTATCGAAGCAGGACTAGCAGGCATTACGCACGTCATCCATTTAGCTGCACGAAAGAATGATGAGAAAGATAGCGCGGCAGTAAACGTAGAGGGAGCAAAGAATGTAATCGAAGCATGTCGCATTGCCGGAGTTCGTCACATCGTCAACGTCAGTACGCAATCAGCCAGGCTCCCCAAGAAAGGAATCTATGGATCCACGAAAGAAGAGGCAGATACCTTATTCCATGCAGCACACATCCCTGTCACGACTCTGCGTTCGAGCCTGGTCTACGGCGACAAAGAGAGTGGCGTCTTTGGGACACTCGTTCGCTTCAGCAAGCTCCCGTTTATCCCCATGATCGGCAATGGACGAGCGCGCTTCCGCCCCATTCACCGAAACGATCTTGCGGCAATTATCGTGCAAGCATTGGAAGCTGATGTGACAACCGGGAAGATCTACGATGTCGGCGGACCGGATAGTGTGTCGCTGGATACTATTGCGAATCAGATTGTAGAGCGCCAAGGAATCAGGAAGCGCATTGTGCATATCCCTGTGTGGGTAGGACTCCTAATGGCACGTGTGTTCTCCGTTCTACAACATCCACCCCTAACAGTAAGCAATGTACGTGGCAGTGCAGTAGATATGCCTATGGATACAACACTGCTTGAACGAGATCTGGGTGCTTTAAAGATTCGTTCATTCGCTGTCGGCTTAACCGAGATATTTGGCGTACTTCCATCATCCATCGAAAAAGAGGCAGCAATGCTCCTTCGTTATGTTCTCTCTGGTGTTGGCCGATGGAACCCAGACAGCGAAACAATTGGGTTACTGCTCCAGGCATTCAAAACGCACCATGTAGATAGCCATCCTATTCACCCACGTGTTCTACATTCAAACTTTCGACTAGGCGTCTATGACGCTGCAACAAAAATGATGCGTATCGATTGCTTATTGCAGCGAAAACTCCTGATTGCCGCTGCCATTGCAGAAACACAACCTGCCTCGGCAGATCTGCTCCTGCCACAAGATGCATCTACGTTCATGGTAGTTATTCGGTGTATTGATGCAGCAACTGCCTCTCTCTTTAAACTTCTCTGTGCACTTCCGCTGATGTGCTCACCTCGTTCCCTTCGCACCTATGCCGGAGCTCTCTGATGTGCTCATCATCGGCAGTGGCCCCGCAGGCGCTCATGCAGCGTTGGCACTCTGTGAGGCGGGAAAGACTGTGACAATCTTGGATGGTGGCAACGATGCTCCTGCAATTCTGAGTAATACTGAGACGCGCGACTTCCCCGCACTACGACGAGAAGCCCGTGACCAATGGAAGCTGTTACTCGGCGAAGATTTTTCAAATATTCCCGTGAGTGGATTAAGTGGAGGGCTTGGTGGAGGCATGGCAAGCGGAAACAGAGCGTACGCAACACGCGATACTGCAACTGCCCTCCCAACTTCCGTAGAAAACGGACAAGTGATCCAGAGCTTAGCGAAGGGTGGGCTTGGTGCTGTATGGGGTGCAACGTCTGCATACCTTTCCACAAATGACCTGCAAGCAATGGGAATTCCACCAGCGCAGATGCAGGAAAATTACGATGCCGTCACACAAAAGATTGGCATCTCTGGCCCCGGTACTCAGGCACATGTACAACCACCTGCTCTGCCCGACCACCATGCAGCAGCGATTCTTCGGGCATCGGTGACAAAGGCACAAAAGCTAAAGAACTTATGCGTGAAGGTGATGCAACCGATGACTGCCATTCTCACCAAAGACCTAGGCACACGAAAAGCATCGCGCTTGCAGGACCTCGACTATTACTGCGACCCCGGTAAAAGTGTCTACCGTCCGCAGTACACCATTGAGGAACTCCGCACGAATCCAAACGTGTCATACATCGGGGGTGTTGTGGTGGATCGCATCGAAGAAACTGATGAAGGATGTGTCGTGTTTGGACACACTGCAGGTGACCCTATCATTCGCAGATGGAGTGCCAAGAAAGTGATCGTCGCAGCAGGTGCAGTGAATTCAGCACGCATTCTTTTACGAAGCCTCAGCCTGTTTGATACACCCGTATCATTTGTGACAAAGCCACACGTCTTTATCCCCTGTCTCCACAGACCAGCACTAGGGAAAGCAGGCCCCGATAGGCGCATGAGCCTATGTCAGATTGTCGCAGTCGATGAAACCCCCGCGATGCATAACGTCGAAAGCGCGTGTGCCCAACTCTATAGCTATAGGTCTATGCTCCTCTTCCGCTTGCTCTCGGCACTCCCACTCCCTGTGCCACAAGCAATGAGCTTACTAGCACTACTAAGCCCTGCATTAGTGATTGCCGATGTACGGTTCCCAGGCCTCATTCGCCGCGACCAAACACTCAGCCTATCCCGTGAGGGCATGCTGAATATTGTCTGTAAACCAGAACGGTCGAATGCGGAAACAATGTCCCTCAAGCGTATCCGCAAAGCGCTTAAGACTGTGGGCTTAACACCATTGAAAACAATGAACCTGCCGGAAGGTTCCACCTCGCACTACGCAGGGACAGTGCCTGTGAGTAACGATGAAACATTGCCACTCTCGGCAACGCCCGACGGACGTGTCCGCCAAATGCAAAACGTGTACGTCGCCGATGCAGCGCTCTTCCGCATGCTCCCGCCCCTACCACACACGCTTACGATCATGGCTAATGCGAGAAGAATAGGGCAGGTAGTGGCTTTGAGTCTGTGATAATCTAGAGTCAATGATGACACTGCTTCGTGATCGGCACACTCGATGGATGCTGATCGTAGCACTGGCTCTGTTCATAATTAAGGCTCTCTTCCTTGCATCAACGCCACTACGCGCACTGGTCATGAGTCCGTGGCTCATCGACGATTCATTCATTGTCGCACGCATTGCCCGCAACATCGCCCTAGGTCACGGGTTTTCGTTTGATGGCACGCACGCAACCACGGGCGTCTCCATGCTTTGGACATACCTGACATCCGTCGATCATCTTCTTTTTTCCAAAGAAACAGCAGTGAAAGCGACGCTGATCCTCTCTACTTTTTTTGGATCGCTATGCACGATCGCAGTATTCCTGCTTGGGAAAAAACTGGATGGCATACGTGCGGGGTGGGTAGCATTCGCCCTTACAAGCTTGATGCCGGTGCTCTTCTTTAATGCAATGAACGGGATGGAGACATCGTTCTTCTCGCTCTTCATCATTCTTGCCATCGCCAGCGGGTCCGGTGCATGGATCATTTCCCCTGATGCATTCAAGCAGGGACTCTGGACTGGCCTCTTTGCCGGCGCTGCAATCCTCACTCGCGCTGATGCGATCTTTGTGATTGCTGCGTACTTCCTGATGCAAGGCTGCCGTTGGATCTTTGATCGAAAGAGCCGCGCAGCACTGATGCGTGAAACTCTGGGATTCATCCTCACGATGGGGCTCTGCTTCGCTGTCCTCCTTGTATGGCAGATGATTCTGAGTGGCTCGCCCTTCCCCGATAACCAGATTGGACGCCGGGCTATTGCCCTCCAGAAACACGGGTTTGATTACGCGCATTTCTCGCCCCCTACCTGGGCAAAGATCGTCGTGTGGAATGTGTTTGAAGCAGAAAAATTATGGACACTCACACTCGGCTCCAGCCTGCTTGGACTCCTCGGATTCTGCGCTGCACTCCTTCACAAAGAAGCTAGCCGCATCGCAGCCCTCACAGGAATCTACCTGCTGCTCTTTTGTGCGATGCTTGTCTGCTGGCAATGGTACTTCCCCGACTTCCACGGGCTACGATACTTCAACGCAGGTGCGCATATCCTTCTTGTCTTCATGGCAATCGTTATCGCAAAGATGGGGAATAAGCTTGTTGGGTCACTCTTCTGCGTCGCCATCCTCGTCCTCAGTTGGTACAACTTTTTTGATTACGCACGGAGCTTCCCCAGCTTCAGCCAGATGGCACTTTTCGGACAACGGTCAGTCCCTGTACAGAATGAATTCTGGGCCGGGCTCGATGGGTTCAAAGAGATTTCTGAGGGCTCCGTTATTGCTGCGCGCGACCACGGTCGCTTGGCATTCTTTACCGACCGATCGGTGCAGGACATTGCGGGCATCATTGACCCTGCAGTGTTGCAGCATTGGAAAGATGGCACGCTCGGCACATACTTAGTGGAACGTCGAGTGTCGTACGTCCTGCTCCCCGATTCAAAGCCAGAGGCAACCACGATCTACCAGGCAATTCATGATCAATTGCACCCATCACTCGTTTCTAATGCTCCTACGCAGGAGATTACGGGATATCGGCTGTATGCCGTTCACTGGTAAACTACGTCCATGTGTGGAATTGCAGGGTTTGCCGGGCCAGATAGAAGCGTCATTGAGCGAATGACAGATGCGCTCGTGCACCGAGGACCGGATGGCAATGCGGTGTGGAGTAATGACCGTGCCTGTCTCGGCCATTGTCGTCTCGCGATTTTGGACCCACGCCCCGAAGGTGATCAGCCAATGTGGAATGATGACCGCAGTATTGCGATTGTCTACAACGGGGAGATTTTTAACTACCGTGAGCTACGCGACGAAGAGCATCTACAGTGCAAAACGACAACCGATACCGAAGTGATTCTCAAACTCTACGAGAAGTACGGGATGGAGTTCGTGCATCGACTGCGCGGGATGTTTGCGATCGCCATCTACGACACACGTGATGATAGTTGGCACTTAGCCCGTGATACGGGGGGCATTAAGCCACTCTTTATTGCCTACCCTCAGGGCAAGCTCGCATTTGCATCCGAGATGCGATCACTGCTGAAAGCTTTTGATCAAAAGCCTGCGCTCAACATGACTGCACTCTCGCAGTATCTGCGTCTGCAGTATGTTCCAGGGCCACATACGATGTGTGAAGGGATCGAACAGTTACCACCAGGGACAATCTTACGATGGAAGGATGGGAAAGAAACACGACGTACGTTTACACCCATTGAGCACGCTGCCTTTGAATCGAAAGAAGCATTCCGCGAGCGCTTCCCCGCACTCATGGACCACGTCGTGAAGCAGCATTTAATTTCCGATAAGCCAGTAGGAGTGTTTCTAAGTGGTGGAATGGATTCATCCATCGTGCTGCACCACATGAGTAAGCATGCAGCAAAACCGATTAAAACCTTTACGGTGCGTTTTGAAACGACCGAAGAAGAGGGGTCCAAGCGATTTAATACCGATGCCGATTTGGCCCGCAAAACCGCTGAGCATTACGGCACAGATCATCGTGAATTAGTGCTGACTGCGGATTTGTACCGGGAGCATTATGCAGAAACTGCCAGGTCGCTCGATCAGCCCAATGCCGATAGCGTGTCGGTCGCACAGTTCTTGCTCTCGCGTATGGCTAAAGAACATGTGGATGTCGTCCTTACTGGAGCGGGTGGCGATGAACTCTTTGGAGGCTACCCACGCTATCGCATCGCACAGATTCTGCAGAAACTACGCCTGATGCCAACCACGATGCGTTCATCTTTGGGAATGATGCTTGGCTACCCTGCTGACGTCCTTGGCATGAGCCCTGGCCCGATGCTTGCAGAGCGTTTGCTAGCCCGCCCAGTGAATGAAGGGCTAGGGATTACACGCGGTGACTGGTTCGACCCGCTTGCAACAACAACACTCTTTATCGAGCGTTTTGCACACCTCCCAACAACCGATCGTGTACGCAGTTTTATGGAGTTCGACCGACACTTGTGGTTGGTGGATGAATCGCTCCGACTGGCTGATGCAACAACGATGGGTAGCGGGCTTGAGGGGCGCGTGCCATTTGTCGATGAACGTATTAATGCCGCGGCACATGCAACGCCCAGTAGCTGGCATGTGAACATGAGGAATACCAAAACGCTGCTGAAAGAAACGTACAAAGGCATTCTTCCTGATCATCTTTATACGCTTAAAAAAGCATCGTTCTACCCACCACTCAGTAAGTGGCTACGCCGTGAGACTGCCCCGCTTGCCGACGCGATGCTGGAACACCCACGTATTCGCGAGCTGTTTGATACAGACGTTGTGAGCGCGCAGTACTACGCACATACACACAAACAGGCGTACCATCTGCACACGCTTTCTAGCCTTATTCAATTAAGCCATTGGTTCACAGAAGTGTATGACGCCTAATATTCGACGTTCGGTCACCGGCTTAATCTTAAAGGGATTCGATTTCCTCAATAAACTACTAGGAGTCGATGTCCGCTTTTTTGCAAAGAACGCAACTATCGTCACCGTAAGTTACGCGGTGTCGATTGTACGTGGAGTAATCACTGGGTACTTAGTCGCTCGTCTCTTCCCACGCGAACTCTACGGACAATATCAATTTATACTCAGCATGGTTGGAACTGTGGGCGTGATGAGTTTGCCTGGTGTCATTGTGTCGCTTAGTAGAGCAGTCGCACGTGGAGAAAAAGGAGTGACTCTCCCTGTTGCGCGTATCCAGTGTGATATCGCGATTGTCGCATCATGTGTGCTTGTCGGCATCATTCCGTTCTTACCACCAGATAGGCAGGGACTCTGGCCGCTCTTCTTGCTTGCGGCGATTCTCTTCCCTGTATCCCAAACTGCATCCAGTATTTTTTCGGCGGTAACAGTCGGGAAATCTCGGTTTGATATAGGCCTTAAGGCAAACATTGCCTGGAGCGCAGGCACAGCACTCTGCGTGTCATTGATCCTCTATATCCACCCTTCATCCGCGCTGCTCTACGTAACAATGACGGCACTCCCCGCGCTCAGCTATTTATGGTTTGGGCGCAAGGTACTGGAAGACGGAAAGCGGACAGCGGAAATCGGGCCAATCGTTCGCTACGGCATTCAACTTACCCTCGCATCCCTCCCTGTATCGCTCTCGTGGTATGTCGATAAGCTGCTTATTTCTGCAATATTCGGTCTCAACCAGTTGGCAGTATTTTCGATCGGCATACTGCTGCCCGAACAGGTGAAGACGTTTGCCAAAGAATTGCTGCCCGTAAGCTTTGCAGCGCAAGCACAGGGCGAAGATTCTAATAAGAGACGCCGCAGACTGATTAGCGCCGTCGGCCGTGCAACGCTCATTTTCTCGCTTGGCGTTGTTGCATACATCGTCGCAGCACCATGGATTTACGGCTTCTTCTTCCCGAATTACCCAGAAGCTGTATTCCTTACACAACTTGCAGCAGCAACGCTCATCACGCAGCCTGCAGCCCTTCTTACGCAGTATTTAGAAGCGCAAGCAATGCTGAAAGAACTCCGTTACACACAGTGGATTTCTGCCGGCGTCTTCTTGCTATCCCTCGTCACCTTGATTCCACTCTACGGCCTACCTGGTGCTGTCCTCTCGCGTGGCATCCTGCGCCTCAGTTATGCAGCGTGCTCACTCTGGTGCTTACTAAGGGAACCAGGAGCGCAGAAGTAAGTTGTACCGTAGCCAAAGTTACGGAAGAACGGCCAGTGCGCGAAGAGTTCTTTAAAGCGAGTTATTGGTAGGAAGAACGAGAAATACGGGATGATATACGCGCTCGCGCGGTAGTTTTTTACTGTGAGCCCGCCTTGTTCCAAGAGCCACTTGCCCCGCCACGGGAAGCGCCAGATGTGTACCAGGTCCATACGCCCTGCGTAGCCTTCGTTCACTCCTTCCTGCCCTGTGACCAAAGCCGCAAGCACACGGAAGAATCCGTAAAAGATTGCATAGGGAGTCCTACGTGAGAACGTCCAGTATTTATCGCCCCCAAGCAGCACCATCGCACTTGGGTTTAAACACGTGGGGATCGCAATCACTGCACCCTTTGTCGCAATACGATTAATCTCACGTACGCCCTGCACAAAGTCCGGTAAGTGTTCTAGTACGTGGCTAGAAACAACATACTCAAATGATTTATCAGCAGCAGGCAAATGCTCGGCATCGCCAACAAGAAACGTGACACGATCCGCTACACCTTCTTCCTTCCCGTACTCGGTGCACGATTGAATATTTGGCTCCGAGAGATCTACACCCGTGACGATACAACCATGCTTCGCAAGCATCACGCTTAATACTCCTTCCCCACACCCTGCATCCAATACTGTTGAGCCTGGCGGGATGAGATCCAAGAACAATTGATACTGCCTATTGTGTGCATGGCGACGAATGGGCGACGTCGCTTTAAAGCGCTTTGCACGGATTTGATCGTGCAAAGTGGAATAAATGCGCTTATTTTCTTCGGAAGATGCGAGTGCCATGGAGCCCTATTGTAGCGATGACGAGACATCGGTACAGAGCTATGCTCTACCCATGCGAATCGTCCTCATCACGCCCGACTTAACCGGCCGAAGCGGCTGGAGCAGGTATGCCCTAGACCTCGGCAAAGCGTTGCATGAACGCGGGCACGAGATGCATGCGGTAGTTTCCCGCACGGTGGGCAATGATTGGTGCAGCCAATCTCGGTTCCTCCGCCAACCCACAAGCTACTTAAGCAATGGCTTTCTTCGCCGTTGGCATGCATGGCGATTGGCACGGACACTTCGGCGCATTAACCCCGATATCGTTCACGTCATTGCTGAGCCGTATGCGTTGATGCTTCCGCTAATCAACAACCCCACATGGAAATCTGTCCTTACTATTCATGGGTCGTATGCAGCCGTTCCCCTACTCATCAATCCCCAATCGAGAGCGTCGGCGGAGCAGTACTACCACACTGCGCATGCGATCATTTCGGTAAGTGCCTTCACAAAGAATTATTTAAAGAAGAAAGAGCCAGAGTTATTCAAAAAAGCCGAACTCGAGAAACGGATTAACGTTGTCCATAACGCGATCGACCTTTCGGGGATTACGCTCAGCACTAAGAAAAAGAACGATGTGCTGTCGGTCATGAGCGTGAGCGCAGTGAAACGAAAGAAAGGAATTCTGCAGGCAGTAGAGGCAGTTGCTCTATTCCTACAAAAGAACCCCGTAAAGCTTCGGTACGACATTATTGGTTCGTACGAATCAGACCCGTCCTTCACTAAGGACCTACGAGAAAAGATTCAATCGTTAAAGCTGGAAAGCGTTGTGCGACTACGGGGCTCTATTACAGATAATGAATTGGATATCGCTTATAACGAAGCAGATCTTTTCCTGCTCCCGTCACTCCAAGAAGGTGAATACTTCGAAGGATTCGGGCTCGTATTCCTAGAAGCAAACGCCCGAGGAGTCCCCGTGATTGGTGCGAATACAGGTGGTTGCCCCGAAGCAATTAACGATGGAACAACCGGCTACGTTATCGACCCCCTCAAAACCGACGAAATCGCCAAACGAATGGAAGATGTACTCATTCACCACCGTATAAAACGAGAAGAGTGCCGAGCATGGGCCGAAAGCCACGACTCCCGCGATACGGCAAAAACTATTGAGGGAATCTATAGCTCGCTACGGTAAAAACCCTTACTCTGGTCACCTCCCTTTGCATTCCTATGACTGACCACACAATCACCACTCTGGTAACCGGCGCTCCCGGTTGGCTAGGCACTCGCCTGCTAGAAGTCCTCGCTAACCCCGAGGATCCACTCCAGAAATTCTCCGGACACAAGCACCGCAAGGTTAAGGCGCTGGTGCTACCCGGGATGAATACTTCGATGCTCCCACCGAATGTTGAGCTGGTTCAGGGAAATGTCTTGGATAAAGCATCACTCGAAAAAGCGATGGAAGGCGTCGATACCGTATTCCACCTTGTTGGCATCATTCACCCAAAGCGCATTAAGCAGCTCTTTGATATCAATACGACCGGAACACTGAATATGCTGGAAGCAGCAGCGAAGGCCGGCGTAAAGCGCGCGGTGATCATTAGCAGCAACTCTGCAGCGGGTGTAAACCTCACGCATCATGATTTAATGAAAGAGAGCGACAAGCCACGCCCCTACATGGCGTATGGCAAAAGCAAATTGCAGGCAGAGGAGCATATTTTAAGGTTCGTACACGAGAAGAAGTTGGAAGCAGTGATTCTACGCCCATGTTGGTTCTACGGCCCCGGTAATGGCCAGCCAGAGCGCCAGCTGCGCTTCTTCCGCATGATCCAGAAGGGTAACCCCATCATGTTTGGTAATGGCCACAATAAGCGGTCAATGAGCTACCTCGATAACACGATCCAGGGGATGCTCTTGGCCGAAAAGACACCAGAAGCCAATGGTCAGATTTATTGGATTGCCGACGGTAAGCCCTACGAAACAATTGAGATCTATCAAACAATCGCCGATATCTTTGGAACCAAGCTGAAACCACGCAAAATCCCAGGTCTTGCGTCGTGGGCTTGTCGCATTGTCGACCGACTACTGCAGGCAATGGATAAATACATCACAGAATTTCACGTCGCAGGCGAAATGGACCGCAGTATCGCATGTGATATTTCCAAGGCTCGAGCAGAGCTTGGTTACAACCCCGAAGTGGATTTGAAGGAAGGTATGCAGCGCTCCATCGACTGGGCCCGCAAGTACCAGAACCTCGAAATTTAAGTCACCCTTCGTCGAGTTCAGGGTAACACCCCATGTCATGGTGAGCCCGACGAACCATGACCCTATAATCCGCATTCTATGAAACACTTCATCACCGGAGGCTCAGGATTCTTTGGCCTCCACCTGATCGACCGGCTACTCAAAGAACACCAAGAAGTGGTGGTGTATGACGTAACCCCACTCGATGCTGAGTATGTGCAAAAGCCAGGTGTCTCGTTTGTGCAGGGCGATGTACGCGATAAAGCAAAGCTGATGGAAGCAATGAAAGGTTGCGATGTTGCCTATCAAAATGCTGCCGTATTGCCTGTTTCACGTTCCGGGAAGTTCTTCCGCGATATTAACGTAGGGGGCACAAAGAACGTGTTAGAAGCGGCACTCGCAAACGGCGTAAAGAAGGTGCTCTTTATTTCGACGAGTTCTGTCTACGGTATCCCAACCGATCTCCCTGTAACCGAAGCAACGATCCTCACCCCACTTGGGGAATACGGCTGGTCGAAGTACGACGCAGAACAAGCTGTGCAGGAATTCCGCGTAAAACATGATCTAGATATCTCAATCGTTCGCCCTCGCACCATTATTGGGACTGGGCGCATGGGCATCTTTGGTATTTTGTTCGACTGGATCGAACGCGGCAAAACGATCTACATCATTGGAAAAGGAAACAATCTGTACCAGTTCTTGAGTGCCCCGGACCTTGCCGACGCTTGCTGGCTCATTTCGAGTAAGCCCTGCAAGAACGAAGATTTTATTTTGGGCGCTGGGGAGTACGGCACGGTAAAGAATGACTTAGAAGCTCTCGTAAAGCACGCAGGGACAACATCAAAGATTCAGCCAACGAATGCCTTCATTGTCCGAAACATCCTCGCCTTCGTCGACTGGTTGAAGATCTCTCCACTCGTCGATTGGCACTATAAAACTCCACATAAGCCATTCTATTTTGATACGAGCAAGGCTAAGAACATGCTCGGCTGGGTTCCGCAGTACAGCAACGTCAAAATGTTTACCGATACGTATGACTGGTACATGAAAAACCGTGAGGAACTGAATAAGACAACAGGGACAACTCATCGAAAAGCTGCCAAACAGGGTATTTTGAAATTGATACGGTGGTTCTCGTAATCGGAAAGCGGTTAGCGGTTAGCGGCTAGCGGTTAGCAGAACGTCTGCAATCCTCTCGCCTGCTTTGCCGTCCCATAATTCCGGGACCTTCACCTGCGGGTCTCTGGGGTGCTTTGCAAAATCGAGCACAATCTGGCGGTCATATTCGCTCTCTGGGTTAATCAGGATATTACTACCACTGTCGATAGTGGATGGGCGCTCGGTATTACGACGCAGTGTGAAACAACGCTTGCCCAGGAATGTTGCCTCTTCTTGAATGCCACCAGAGTCCGTCAGAATAAAAGAAACATGCTGCATCCAGCCTAAAAATTCTAAGTATCCCATCGGTGGGACAATCAGGAGTGGGATTTTATTCGATGTGTCTAATTCCACGGCTTCGAGCGCCTGCTGCAAACGAGGGTGTGCTGCAAGCATCACAGGACATTCTTTTGCAGTATCTTCTATAAAACGCATGACTTTGCGTAGTGTCACAGGGTTATCAACGTTACTTGGGCGATGGAGTGTTGCAAGTGCGATCTTCCCTCCTGGAAATTCTTCGGCCTTCGACTGAATCAGTGGTGACAATTGGCGAAGTACTGGCTGCAAGCGAACAAGCGTATCAATCATCGTATTGCCCACCAGATATTTCTTTCCCTTATTGTGCTCCATTTCCAATCGATCCATACCAGACTTCTCGGAGCAGAGTAGAACATCGGCCAATCCATCAACCTCAATACGATTGAGCTCCTCTGGCATCTCTAAATCACCAGAACGTAGCCCCGCCTCGACGTGTGCAAGTTGAATACCAAGAATGCTTGCCGCACGCGCAGCGCCGACAGCACCATTTACATCCCCATAGACTAAAACAATATCGGGGCGTAATTCTTTGAGTACCGACACCATCGCATCCGCAGTCGCTTGAATCACCTCTGTTCGTGTCCCACCATGGATTCCCAAATTCACATCTGGGTCTGGGATTTGCAGCTGCTCAAAAAAGACATCGGATAGCAACGGGTCGTAGTGCTGGCCCGTGTGGATAATGATGTGCTCAAAATCATCCGGACGAGCTGCGAGCGCATGGTGTACCGCCGCGAGCTTTACGAAATTGGGCCTAGCCGATGCGACACTTACTACCTTCATACCCCTATTCTAGCGTGCTCCTGAATTTCGGAAGAGGATTTGGTAGCGTCCCGGATTCTCGAACGAACCTGCACATGGCCAAGGCTTTTTGGTGAAATTGCCTTCTATATAGGTTATAACCTCATCCGTAAGAGATCTGCCCATGCCAGGACCATACAAAATAACCGAAGCAGATCGCAAATTATCCCAGTATGCATGCGAGAAATATGGAATCGTCGCATTGAACGCGAACTGGAAGAAGCCAGGGCCCATGGGAGAATGACGTGTAAAGCCATACAAAACGCTCTGGATTTCATTGGTATAGAGGTATCGATCAATCTCGCAGCGATCCAAAATCGTATCGACAACTTCTGCCTCACGCTGCGACTGCACTCGTAAAACATTCATATCGGAAAGCTGGGCGGCAAAATTGGGCATTGGCTTTGTGACAACTACGAGAACTGCCAAGGACATCACAAGTGCTAACGAGCGACTGGCAAGCCGGCGACTTGGTTCCTGTAGTACCGCACTAACAATCAGGAAGAATAACGCAAAGTACACGGGCACAAAAAAGACAAAGTGATGGGGAATGTAATCCCCACTTAAACCTACGGCATAGAGGCCCAGGTAGACGGCCGCTGGGTAGGACACGAAGCGCCAAAACATTCCAAGGGAACAATTCTGCAATCGTACATACCATGCACAGCCAAGTAAGCCGCTCACTCCTGCAATCACCAACATAAACCCAATCAGCGGGAGTGGAGACATAATGAGATACGAGATGATCATCGCTTCAGCCCCACCAAAGATGCAGAGAATGGAGAAGAAGATGGTAAGGCAAAAGAAAAGCCACCCCCGCTCTTCGTCTGCACGAAAACGAATAAGCATCGATGAAAGTAAAAGTGTCGGGAGGAGTAGGAGTAACCAGAATGAATAATGAAGCGTGTCCGTAAAGATCGTATCGACGATAAACCCGCGCATCCAACTAGGGCCGTAACGCTGGGCATATTCACCGGTCATGTGTGGCAGGTAGATGGTGAAGTATTCATCTAACGCCCCCATCACAGCCAAAGCAACAATGCCCACCAGTGCTGCCATTAAAAATGGAATGAGGAACGTACGGATAAGCGTTCGTGGGTGATCAGCCAGCAGCATTGCCGATGCAAACACCGCTAATATAAACGGCTCTTTCATCCCCGCACTCAGAAAGATTCCAAGTGCAGTACCAATCGTCCGTAACCACGAGAACTTACCGCTATCGAGCGCCATGCACGCGACGGCAAGCACTGCGGGTAGCACGCCAAAAGATTCTGTTTGGAATGTTCCGGACTGTAGCCCGCTATAGATCGCAAACATCATGCCGAAGACAAAGGCAGCAAGGACAATCATTACGCGTCGCATTCCCTGTGTCACCTTTGTCTGGAACCACACCGCAGCAACTGCCCCAAATGACAGGAGCACAATCGCTAGTGCTTGAATCCAATGACCTACGGACATATCGCCAGCGGTGGCATACGAAAGCGCACCAATCAGGAATAGCCCGGGTGGTTTCATTTCAAACAAATCGCGATACGGTACTAATCCGTTGATGATGCCGCGGGACACTGCCCAGTAAATGGGGCTATCACTATTAAACGCGCCGTGGATCTCGAACATGAAGATCTGGAACAAATCGTATCCCCCTTTAAAAACAGCCAGCCCCAGAAGAGCGATGGCAATATGCGCGCCATAACGACGGAGAAAACTCATGCCCCAGATTGTGACAGTGATTATGCATCTTGTCATGGTTCGTCGGGCTCACCATGACATACCGAATGTCACCCTGAGCTCGACGAAGGGTGGCATCCCTTATAGTTGGATTGCATCTAAAATCCGCTTCATGCGCTCCTCCCATGTATGGTGCTCTACCAATGTACGAGCAGCCTTCGATCGAGCAGTTGCATCGGTTGGATGGCCTGCAATAAATGTCAGCGTTTCTGCGAGCGAATTACTGCTACCAGGCGTGCAGAAGAATGCTGTTTTTTCGCTGAGCACATCACGAATCGTTGGCAGGTCTGATGTCACAACGGGGCGATCTGCCGCCATATATTCAAACATCTTGAGCGGCGACATGTGGTGACGGTAATGCGGGAGATCTGGGAATGGCATCGCAAGAATGTCACAAGCAATAAGCGCATCTGGGACATCGTGTGCATCAATGGAGCCAGTAAAGCGGACATCATCCGCAGTAAGGCCAAGACCTTTAGCCACTGCTTCGTATTCCTGCTTATCTGCTTCTGGCCCACCAACAATCAGTGCCATAAATTTCTTGGATTCCTTCAGCGATGCGACTGCCTCCAAAATATGCTTCACGCCCTTTTCCATCCCGAGAGTTTTTAGCCTTCCTACATACCCGACAACCGTTCGGTTCGTCGTAAGTTTGAGCGCTTTTCTGGCTTCGGACTGAGATGGGAGTTTTGCGAAGCGCCTCAGATCTACCCCATCCCCTTCCACAATAATGCGATCTGCAGGAACGCCCCACTCGATGAGCGACTCACGCATGCTGGAGGTAAGACACACAATCAGCTGACACTTCTTTGCACGAGCTATGAACATCCTTCGGCCGAATCGTGGAAGCTGGTGGAGCTCAAGCACTACTGGCGTTCCACTTGCAAGAAGAGCCGGTAAGAGAGCAGGGGCTCGCGTGTAAAGAAGCTGATAGCGGAAATCGGAAATCGGAAATCGGTACGCCTTTCGTAGCAAAGAATTCATCACCCACAACCCCGTCACTCCTGGTAACCACCACCGATTGATCGGGTCAAATGACCCAAGATGCTGGAGCTTCACCGCCTTCTCTGCCTGGTAATAGTCGTGGTACGACTCTTTCACGGGGTTTCGGCGATAGGGCGAAAACACCGTTACCTCATGGCCAAGATGAATTAAAGCATCGCACACCTGGGCAATTTGATGCCCATGGGCACGTTCACTGGGAAGCCGGACATTGGTACAGTAGGCAATTTTCACAGATACAGTGTACCGGAGCCACATTCTGCACATAACCAAATCCCGCAAGCCGAAGCCTGCGGGTTGGGGGAACCTTTCATTTCCAGAACCACTTACTTGTGAAGAGTGTCAGAAAGTACAAAACACCTGAAACAATCCCCACCCACATCTGCGTGATGGGAACGGACATACCACTCTGGAGCGACCATTGGATAAGTGGACCAGTGAGTGCCACGAGTCCGAATCCGATGAACGTCCCGACGGAAAGAACCGTCGCCCTGTCTGCTGCAATATCTTCCTTTTGCAAAATGTCCTCAACAATCGGACGACCGAATGTAGCAACACCACGCACCAAACACACCACAGACAGGAGCAGTGTTACCAGCAGGATATTACCGCCTGCAGGCACTGCACTGGCAATTACTCCTCCAAAGAGAAGGATTCCCATCAAGGCAAACCATAATCGATCATGCTGTGGGTGGGCTTTCTGCGCGAGCTTCGATCCGCCAATCATGACAATCAGCGCGATCGTTTCGAGTGCACCGAAGTATTCCTTCGGCAAGCCCAAGCTAAGTGCGTACGGCTGACGCAGTGCATAAACATGTTGTGACAATGCAATAATGACGGCGAAGCATACACTCGCACACCACATCACAGGCACATTCCACACCTTGCGAAAGCTGGCAAAGAACGTCGAGAAGGTTTTACTTGCTGCCTTTGCCTCTGCTGCAGCCGCTGGCTCTCGTGCTGCAATAAAGCAGCACAGGGATAATACCGACATGATGACCGAGATAATTGCGGTTGCCCGCAAACTCCAGACACCAATCAAGCCTCCTGCAAAGACAGCAAGAAGCTGACACAAATTCATAATCATGTCAGACCGGGCTGCAACTGCACGATAATCATCCCCTCGACCTTCATCGATAAGACTCTCTTTCATTGCCGCTTGAATCGTTCCGGAATGGAACCCCTTAGCTAAGCCAAGAATCTGTTCTCCAATAAAAAACCACCAGATGTTGTCGCCAAGGGCATAACAGGTAATACCCATCAGCTTCAACACTGCTCCGGTGACGAGCGTGGGCTTACGGCCCCATCGATCCGAAATCCAGCCCGTGGGAATTTCCACGAGCATCAATGTCCAGAACATCGCCCACTGCACCATCTGATACCCAGCAGCATCCACTCCATTACTTAGAAAATAGAGGAAGATGACAGCCCGAATGGGCCAGGTCTGCCCTAAGGCATTTCCGAGAATCAGCAGACGAACAGTACGCATAGCGGCTTTCCTTATTGGCATGAGTATTTGTGAATTCTAGAAATGAAATCTCTCCCACGAAAGAGCTCATATAAGCGCTTGCGTAGGGATACTTCCCACAATGTTGAAAAAGAGTAATGTTATCTTAAGAATATTATTAAAATTTGTCAATATATAGGCATACACTAGAAGAACGTCTTCCCGTAGCATCGAGTCCTCCCTTATGAACCCCGTCCGTACCGCCATTGTCGGCCTTGGCTACTTCGGCCCGAATGTGCTGCGAAACTTCGCTGCGCAAAATACATGCGAAATGGTCATCGCCTGCGATATCCAGCAGGCCAACATCGACCGTATCAAGCGGATCTATCCATCCCTTAGTTACACCACAAACTACGACGACATCATCAATGACGCCTCAATCGAACTTGTCCTGATTGCAACACCTGCCTCCTCACATTTTGCACTCGCAAAACGTGCACTCGAAGCCGGCAAGCATGTGTTTATCGAAAAGCCAATTACGTCTACATCGGCAGAAGCAGAAGAGCTTGTAGTACTCGCGAAAGAAAAGAATTTGCAGATCTTTGTCGATCACACCTTCGTCTTTGCTCCATCCGTCCGAAAGATTGTGCAGATGACGAAACAGGGTGAACTGGGCGAGCTCCTCTACTTTGATTCCGTGCGCATCAACTTGGGGCTCATTCAAAAAGACATCAATGCACTGTGGGATCTTGCGATTCACGATTTAAGCATCCTGAGCGCTTTCACAAATTTGAACGATATCAGCACCGTGTGTGCGCACGGCAGTAAGCACTTTGGCGACCAAGAAGAGGATGTGCACTTACACCTAACCTACAATTCGGGGTTCACATCACACATTCACGTCAGCTGGCTATCGCCAGTGAAGATTCGGCGCTCCATGCTTGGTGGCACAAAGGCGATGGTTGTCTATGACGACACCGAACCGAGTGAAAAAATTCGCATCTATGACCGTGGCATCGACCGGGATGAAACGCATCCAGACCCGAACTTCCCCAAGTATCGATCCGGCGATATTCACATCCCTGCGCTGCCAAACACAGAAACTCTCGGACTAGAAGCAGCACACGTACTTTCGTGTGTCCGTAGTGGAGAGCGCCCAATGGTAAACGGCGAAGATGGTCTGACAATGGTCCGGATTCTCGAGAAAGCTCATGAATCATTGCGTAACGAGAGTGTCATGATTTCCATTGGGTAACATGCCTTTATACACCCCATACATCTCTAAAGACTTTGCCATCGAGGGCAGTTTTTTAAGACTCGATAACAAAGAAAAGGCATGGGAAGAAATCGACGGTCGTATGCGCACGGCTGTTCGTAAAGCCCAGCAATCTGGCGTCATCATTACAAAGGTTACGGGTACGGCAGACGAGCTCGAGGCCTTCCGTGCCATCTGCCTGAACCCCGATGACATGCCAGAGACGCTGACCAGTCGCTATCATCTGTACTTTGCGCATCTCCAAGAAAAATTTGTTGCAGGAATTTTATTGGTAGAAGTCGATAACAAATTATTCATGCTGTGCCATGCAAGTACACCCGAAGCAAAAGAACAAAATATCCCAAGCCTCCTTATTTGGAACACCGTGGAAGAATTCGCAGGTAAGCAATTTGCGCGGTTAGACGTAGGTGCATCGTACCGTGCATCACTCCAGAAATTCTTTACGGGCTGGAGGACAGAGCCGTACCCCATGATCATGAAAGCGCCAGAGCTGCACCCAACCCTCATGCTGACACCATTTGATACCGCGAGCTTTGGTGTCGCACCACTCCCCAATGCCGAAGAAGTAGTACGAAGCCACCTCGAACAAAAGTTCGATGGTAAGCCCTACACGTTTTTCCCTAGGGCAATGTATGCGATTTATACGATCATCAAGCATTTAAAAAATGAAGGTACAATCAAAGATGGCCAAGAAGTATGGATTACGACAACCACAGAATCACCGTATATTTCTTCGTGTGTTACATCGGCTATTGAACAAACTTGTACGTGGAGCAGAGAACTAACAGATAAGACCGCTGCCATTTTCCTCATCCACGAATTTGGTTTTTTACACCCCCGTCTGCAGGAACTACGTAAGATTGCCGATGAGCGTGGCATCCCGCTGATTGAAGATTGCGCCTATGGCTGGGGAACACTAGGTGCTGGAAAAACCGGCGATTACTGCATTTATTCCCTCACCAAAGAATTCCCCGTTCAATTTGGAGGCTTTCTAGTTGGTAAGCACTTTACGCACGAAGAGTTATGGCATGGCTTTGGCTGCAGTGATGCAAACAAAGAAGCATTTACCCTTCGCCAACTATCCCCATGGATTGAAACCCAGGAAGAAGCACGTTTGAAGAGACTCAAAAACTATGCAACCTACGAATCAATCTTTGGGAACGATCGCACCTTCTTCCCCTTAGCTGAAGGAACTGACCCTGGGGCATTTATCTTAAAAATGCGCAGTGAAGAATGGATGCAGGAAGCGAGCGCCTTTGTACGCACATTCGGCATAGAATGCGGTAATTACTGGAAAAACAGTGCTATTATGCTGCCCGTACATCAACGCCTAGAGCCCGCTCACGTGGACTATATTGCAGGTGCTGTCCTAGCTACGCAGCGTGAGTGGTGCGGCGTCCCCCGCCCCTCATGATTCGTGAAAATATTACCATCGGCGAAAATGTAAGCGTTACTGAAGGTGTATCACTCAATAATATTACGACAGGTAATAATGGGAAAATCCGGGATCACTCCGTGCTATTTGGGAGCAAAGAAAAACCATTGAAGATTGGGAATGATTTTTTCGTCGGAACATCTTGCTACCTTAACGGCTACGAAGGACTCACCATCGGCGATAGAGTGACTATTGCACATGGAGCACGAATCTTTACGGATTCGGGCCCTAATACGAGCCCGTGGTTACAACAGCATTACCCTATACAGGCGGGTGCTGTGACGATCGGCGATGATGTCTGGATCGGCGCAGGAGCGATGATTTTGCCAGGGGTAACGATCGGCAATAAATGTGTGGTTGGGGCAGGGAGCGTTGTTAAAGATGATATTCCGGAGGGCTCTGTAGTAGCCGGGTCTCCTGCCAAGGTTATCAAATCACTGCTGTAACCATGCCAGTTCCGTTTCTCGATCTACAGGCACAGTACCGTTCTATTAAGCCCGAGGTTGACGCTGCAATGCAGCGCGTACTCGATACTTCCGCATACGTCCTCGGGCCCGCTGTAGAGGAATTTGAACGAGCATTCGCCACCTACTGCGGCGTATCGCACGCAGTTGGAGTAAACTCGGGGACTTCTGCCCTCGCTTTGCTGATGCAGGCGCACGGCATTGGCCCAGGGGATGAAGTAATCACTGTCGCCAATTCTTTTTTTGCGTCGGCAGAAGCAATTAGTGAAATTGGGGCTTTACCCGTGCTGGTAGATTGCCGTGAGGATGACGGACTCATGGATGCGACACTGATTGGCAAAGCGATCACAGACCGTACAAAGGCCATTATCCCCGTGCATTTATATGGCCAGTGCGCGGACATGGATGCCATCAACGCTGTCGCACAAACTCGCAAATTGTTAGTATTTGAAGATGCGTGCCAAGCACATGGCGCGGTGTATAAAGGGAAAAAGGCAGGATCGTTGGGTGATGGCGCTGCATTCAGTTTTTACCCTGGTAAGAACTTAGGGGCATATGGCGAGGCAGGTGCTGTCACGACAAATAATGCATCTATCGCAGATGCAATTCGGATGCTCCGCGCGCATGGGTCTGCCGTTCGCTATACACACACCATGATTGGCTGGAATGAGCGTATGGATGGCCTACAAGGCGCAGTACTGGGGGTTAAATTACCGTATCTGGATGACTGGAATACAAGCCGACGCGCGCATGCGGCAATGTATCGTTCGCACCTATCCGAACATATCAAAAGCATGCAGCTGCAGTCTTACGGGGACAGCGCCAATCATCTGTTTGTTATCCGCAGCAACAATCGTGATGGACTTCGTGCGTATCTTACAGACAAGGGTATCGAAGCGCTCATCCACTACCCTATCCCCATTCATCTACAACCTGCGTACGGTAGTCGGTGGAAACAGGGTGACTTCCCTGTAGCAGAAAAGCTCGCAGCAGAAATTTTGTCGCTCCCACTTTATCCTGAATTAACTCCCGAACAGATCACCGAAGTATGCGACGCAGTGAATGCCTTCAGCGAGGCATCGTCCGCCACATAAGCAACCACGAGTAGCGCATCTGCTCCCACTCATATGCAACGGGGACTCGAGCTCCCCTAACGGGTTTTAGTCGTACCGCAAGCATGATGATGGGACGACGCAAAATTGCCCCAAGATTTCGGAGGAAGATCCAACGAAACCACCTATTAAACGCAATGCCCTTATTGGCACGTACCTCAATGCGAAGATAACGATCGTTCTTGCGACGCACCGATGCCAGTGGCGGAAAGGGTACGACAATATCCGCCTGTAAGTACCCCTTGGGAGAGCCTGGAATAATATCCAATCGTTCATGGACAGGTTTGATGCATCCATGGACACAGTCACGATGGAACAAGCGGATATGATCTGCTGTTGTATTGCCAAGGGAAACAATGGGACGCCCGTTGTACTGGAATGTTCGACGTACGTAATACACGCCTGGCTTCCCTTCTTCGACCGTACGGCGTACTTCGTCACGTAGTGCGGGTGTCAGCTCTTCGTCGGCATCCACACACAAAATCCATGGGTGCTTTGCTTTCTCGTACCCACTATTTCGCATACCCGAGAAATCAATGATGTAGCCATCACTATCTAAAAACTTCGCATCCTGAGGAAACAATCGGCAATTAGGCTCAGCCGCGATAATCGCCTGAGTGCCATCGGTCGACCCCCCATCAAGCACAATGATGTCGTCTATCTCCCGCATCGACTGAAAATACGCAGGCAGTGTTGCTGCACTGTTTTTGGTAAGCAGTACGGTACTTACGGGGATGCGGCCAGTAGCAGGAGAATGTGTCATGTAACGCTATGAGTATAGTGCCCTATGTCCCAGAATGGATATATACATCCATCTTTTCGATCAGTCGTTTCAGGCTGTGCCTTGCTTCGACGATGTCATACATCGCATCCCCATTCATCGGGGCTTCATCGCTGTAGGTACGAATAAACGCTGCAAGGGCTTCTGGTGAATCGTTGGATGGTGCTGCGCTAATACCAATCGCAGATGCGTTACCCATCGTGGTAACCGGGTAACAGCCACAGGTCATTGCTTCCAGCATTGTTTTATCAATCGTCTCTGATGCCATATTGAGGATGAGACGATGATGACGATAGATATCAGGAAGCGTTGTAGCGGCAGCTGACCCCTTGAATGTAACCCGATCATTCAAACCTAGTGTGGTCACCATACTTTTGAGCTCTGCTGCATAATCTGCTTCGGCCTCCATACCATAGATATCGAGGGTGTATTCCGGTAGTTGAGTGAGCGCCTGGAGACTTATCTCGACGCGCTTGCTGCGGCTCAAGCGGTGAACCATTACAAGCTTTGTTGGATCCTCTGCAACATTCTCGCGCTTGGGCCAGAAGGATAAGTCGATACCATGACCGACGACGACTTTTTTGGCTGAACCCTCGTACTGTGGGAGGCTTTGCGGTGTCGCACAGAACATGCGCTTGCCATACCAACCAAGCAACTTAAGCCCAATCTGCATTTTGTAGTGGGTGTACCACAAGTACACCGGTGTACGACGGGTTACCCAGATAGGTGCACCAAAGAATCCCCACACTGGCGTCATGTGAATGAAGACGCGGTCGTACTGAAGCTTGGTGATGTGCCTATAGAAGTTCATGACCTGCCCCAGCTTGCCGACCCCTTGTTCTTTGCCCATGGAATGCACGGTAAACGACAGATCTACATCAGCCCCCATCACTCTACGAATATCTTCCGGTCGCCATTCTAAGCAGAGCACCGTCACCTCGTAGTCACGGCTGCGAAGCGCATTTACCCACAGAACCGCGAAGACATCCTGGCCGTGGAGCTTTTGGGTAATAAAGAGGAGCTTCATGAGTGGCGAGCAAAGGACTTCAAAAAATCTGCATACCGACCAATCAACGATACACGCTCAAAGCGCTCGAGTATCTTCGTTGCCTCCTTCCCTATCGATTCGCGTAGTGCCGGATTCTGGATCAATGAATCGATTTTGGATGCGATGTCATCGGCTTCTCCGGTTGTAAAAAGCCCGTTCACCCCATCGATGATCACGTCCGGCATTACCCCAACCTTCGTCACAATCACCGGCACACCGCATGCCATCGCTTCCAACGGCACTCTGGGGCCTCCTTCACTCGTTGAATTCATCACGAGCATCTTGCTACTCCGAATCGCCTGTAGGACGTCTTGCTGCGTCCCTAGCCAGCCGCGGAATTCCACTCGATGCGCAATCTTGAGCCTCGCCGCTTCGTGCTTCAGTTTGTGACGCTCGGGGCCATCGCCAATAATCAGAAGCGTGGCCTTAGGGAGCTTGACCATGGCGTGGAGCAACTGACTGACACCTTTATTCGCAACCAAGCGTCCGCAAAAGACGACATCAACCCGGGCTGTAGGCGCAGAGCCAAGGGATGCTACGAGGGAACGATCGAGGTAGAAGGATGGAACAACTCGAACTTTTCGCTCTGGAGCTCCCCACTCAATGAGTGTCTCTGCTGTCCCTTTGCTGACTGCACGGCACGCAGCACTGCGATTGATAGCACCCGGTAAATACGCCCACGACATCATTCGCCCTACCCACTCGGTAAAGGTTGCTGCAACGGGGTAACCGACGATGTGATGGACTTCTAGTACATACGGCACGCCTGTCGCCCGGCTTAACCTCCGCGCCCCAATGCCATTATAGAATGGTGGATATTCATGCACGGTCATCACATCATGATGGTAAATGCGCGTAAGCTCCGTCCCTTTTTGTACGATCCACCTAGATTGATACCAAAGACCTTTGGGGCAAGGGTGAATGAATACATTTCCAAAAAATGATTGCTCATTTCCGCACCCACGGAGGGGTGCGGCTAGGGTATTGCCCTGAATTTTTCTGCCCTCTGACTTCTGACTTCTGACTTCTGCACGTGGACATATCACATCAATCCGATCCCACTTCTTGGATAACTCCTCCAGCGTATACCAAAACGCACCCTTCTTTCCTTGGAGAATCGATCGATCGCCGCTGATCATCAGAAGCTTCATAGAAGGCTGCGGAAAAGGGAAAGATGATCGTCTGCAACCTGGTCCCACGTACGCGCAGGCACGGGGGATGATGCACGATCGGAGAGCAATTCGTAGGTCCCCTGCACTTCGCGCACTGCATTCACGATGTCCTGGGGGCTACGCAGAATGCGCAGCTGACATCCGTCGCTCAAGTTATGGCTGAGTCCTGTCTGTGTTGTAAGGAGAACCGGCAGCCCGGCAGCACGTGCTTCCAGTGCGGTATTGGGACTAATTTCTGTATAGGACGGGAGTGCCAATAAATCGTGATCGAGAAAGAGTTCATGCTTTGCATCCCCGCTTTGTACTGGGAGCATTGTGAGGCGATCGCTGAGGTTTTCCTGCTCAATCAGCTTTTGGAGATCTGCTTGAAGCGGTCCTTCTCCGGCCAATGTCAGCGTGCAATCGGGCAATTCCTTCATCGCAAGAATCAGCGATCCTAAGTTTTTAAACGGAACGAATCGACCGAGGAACAGGAGCTTGAACGGGGCATGAGGCTGATGATGCACGGGCACACCGATAGGCAATGCATTCTCAATCACTAAATTGTGCGGCAGCAGTACATAGACTTTCTCGTAGAGCTTCTGCTGGAACTCTGTAGAAAAGACGATGGTATCAAACTGTTTCAGGAGGCCGTTCATCATCCCCTGGAACTTCGGCTTCCCTGCGTACCAATCAGCTAACTCTTCTGTGCCACCACCATCGGTATAGCGCTCCCACAAAAAATCACCACCAAGGCGCAGAATAGTGTGGGGGTGCTTAAGCCCTGCAAGCCAGAGCGGCACACCACAGCTAACAGAAGAAAAGCAGTAAACGATATCTGCATCACTTGCGTGTTCTTTGAGCGCCTTTGCGTAGCGCCTCCACCGCATAATGGGCCCACCTTTTCGCGAGACTCGAATGCATTCATCTTTGCCTACATCATCTTCCCCATACGCAATCACCGTCACCTGCACACCATGCTCTTTAAGAACGCGCCCTAGGTTAAGCACATACGTCGCAGGCCCTCCGATTTCGGGGGGGTAGATGCCGGTAGCTAGAACCACTTTCATAGAAACCTATTCTAGCTGATTCAAGGGTAAGTTTCCGGCCAAATACTCCTGTTGGCAGGCCCCCGTGCGCCACGGGGGGTGCTGGGGGAGGCTCTGTTCGTTACGCCGACGAGACGATCCCGAAGCCTTGGAGGGATCGGTAAGGCGGCGCAGAGCCAGGCGGAGGAGCTTTGGCGCACGGTGGCTTTTTCTTTGTTACTTTCTTTTGTGCGGCAGACAAAAGAAAGTCCGATTAAAACACCACCGACCGATGATAGGGCTCACTCCCCAACCATTCTGGGTGCGCTAAATACCACTGCACTGTTTTTTCCAGGCTTTCATCGAAGGTTTTTGGGTGCGAGTATCCCATCTCTTCCAACTTAGATCCATCGAGTGCATAGCGAAGATCGTGCCCAGGGCGTGCACCGTGGAAGTCGACGAGTTCATACTGCAACTCTTTACCCATGATCTTCGCAATTGTCTGAGCCAACGCCAAGTTATCTACTTCACGCTCCCCAACAATATTGAACTTGTCCCCAATAACAGGTGTTCCTTTTTCGAATTCATTGGCAATAAACAAAACGGCTGATGCAACGTTGCGCGCATGGACATAGAACCTACTCCCCGCTTTCGTCTTGGTCTTATCGGCGTGGATTGTGAGCTTTCTTCCGTCTCGCAGTGCGTTAATCACCATGGGGAAATACTTTTCTGGGTGCTGGCGCTCCCCAAACACGTTCATGGTGTGCGTAATCACCACCGGTAACTTATAGGTGTTGTAGTACGAATAGGCCAACTCTTCCCCACCTGCTTTACTGGCTGCATAGGGGTTACTAGAGCGATAGCGATCCCACTCCTTATACGATGTCCCCTCTGGCGCAGGGCCGAATACTTCGTCTGTCGAAAAGTAGACGAAGAGTTCTAGGTTTTTGAGCGTGCGTGCGTAATCCAAAATCGTGCAGGTCCCCACCACGTTATCCATCACGAATTCCATTGGCGCATCAATAGACCTATCCACGTGCGTGCTAGCAGCCAAATGAAAAATCCTATCGATAGGGCCAATGCGATCTGCGATATACGGTGTGATTGGCGTGCGTAGATCGTGGAAGATAAACCGAACGCGGGAACGGAATTCGTCCCACTTATCCATATCGGTGAGGCGCTGGAGGGTGCTGGCACTGTCGATTTTGCTTAAGCCCACAATCTCCCAATCCGTATTCTTTAAAATCCCCTCAGCCAAGTGGTGGCCGATAAATCCATCCATGCCTGTGATAAGGACGCGTTTCATAGGTAGCGGGAGTATAGCTAGAAATGACTGATTGTGTCGTATATTTCCTTATACCTCTTCGCAATCACCCCCCAATCGTAGTTTTGGGCATGCTTCTGGCCATTCTCCAATAATTTTCTGCGTAAATCGTCACCTTCTAACAACTTCTTGATTACATTTGCCGCAGCCTCGACATCATCTGGGGCGATTAACAATCCCGTCTCTCCATCGTTGACGATATCCGGAATACCACCAACATTTGTCGCAATCACTGCGCACCCTGCAGCCTGTGCCTCCAAAAACACATTCCCCAATGCTTCCGATCGCGAGAGTCCGCAGAAGATAGATGCCTGCGCAAATTCATCTGCGACTTTCTCTGGCGACACTCGACCAACAAAGGTGATGAGGTCTGCGATTTTTAAATCTTGAGCCAGTTTCTCCAAATGTTTCCGCTCTGATCCATCCCCAACGATACGCAAACTTACCGCACCCGCGGAGGGGTGCGGCTGAGCGTTCATTCTTAACTTCGCAAATGCTTTTAACAGCACATCAACTCCTTTCATATTTTCGAGCCTCCCTACAAACAGAATCCGTCCATCAATCTTCGGCCGATGGCTGAGCGCATGATTGATGAGATCCAAGCGAATACCATTGGGAATAAGGACTGCATCTTTCCCAAACTTTGTCGCACGTTCGATAAGGACAGAACTGATAGCTGTCACCGTATTCGCTGACCGGTGCATGAGCCCCACAAGCAAGGATGTGTTTGTACTCTGGCACGTAAGAATTCTGTGTGCCGATGGAACAAGTCGCTCACAGAACACCATCGCAAGGCCTGCATAGGATTCCAGCACTGCATGGATGATATCGGGCTTGAGTGCACGTACCGCAAATGGTGCGAGGAACGGGAACAGCCACTTATCGACCTTGTATCCAAGCCCCACACGCCAGACCTTTACGCCAGATTCTAAGTGATCCAAGTACGGGAGGTCCCGACGCATGCGTGCGGCAACAATCGTGATGGCAAATTCATCCTTTAAGCGTGCAGAAACTTCTTCGCTGCATGCCTCAGCCCCGCTACGAAACGGTGTGACAAACGTTGAGAGAATGACGATCTTCTTCATAAGAGGTAATCATTGAATAGTTGCTGATACCGCTTACCAACAATATTCCAGCTAAACATATCCTCAATGCGTCTCCGTGCTGCTTCGCCCATCGCTTTTCGCTTTGCCGCATCCTCGATCAATCGACGAATATGTGCTCGCAAGGCTTCCTTATCCCCTGCAGGGAAAAGAAGTCCCGAAACACCGTTTTGGATTAAGTAACTATTACCCCCAACATCAGATGCAATACACGCACAGCCACTCGACATCGCTTCCATCAGCGCATTACTAAGCCCCTCGCTATAACTGGGCAAGACAAATATATCGCTCTTGCCCAAAATCTCAGGAATATCTTTTCGGAGCCCCGTGAATCGCACATCACGTTGATACTTTTCTACCAATGGATGACCTTCTTTATACCAACCCACCACCTGTATATCTAAAGTGGGGTGCTCTTGCTTGAGCGGGACAGCCGCTGCGACAAAGTCATCAACACCTTTTACCGATTCCAAACGACCAACATAGGTGACAGTGAGTGCAGATTGATCATGTACTGATCGTTGATATCCTTTCTCATCAATACCGGTTGGGATTACTTCACTCTTTTGAGCAATGCCCAAGCGCTTAAGGAGACGCGTAGGTTGTGGATGGAAGAAGATCACCCGATCGGCACATGCAAGGACCAGCCACCCGAGTGTCCACGCATAGAGTGCGGCTGCGATTTTTGTAAGCGTGCCACGTGGCCACCACGTCATGCCCACAAGCGCATCGGTCAGTTGGATAACCTTGATACCACGAAGGCGCAGAGGAATGGCGCAAAGGGATGTCCAGAAGAGGAGCTTATTGATCACGACTAAATCGGGCTTCTCGTCACGAATAATGCGACGTACGAACCCCGAGAAGCCAAAAGCGATGCCGTAGTTCCACGGGTCTGGAATGAAGAGATCCTTCTTACGGTAGATGGTGAGCGTGGATGAAACCTCTTCTTTCATATTCTCTGACGCCCCCATGCATGCCACCACCACGCTATACCCAAGCCGCTGCCACAAATCGGCAAGCTTCGTTGTGCTGATCATCCAGCGATGTTCTTCGCGCCAATACGGGGAAATAAGGAGGATTTTCTTCACCTCTCTATTGTCCATTCCCGCTGCGTAATTATCAATTACTTGGCTTTGTGCTGTTTCTCGCCCTTATTATCTAGATCTGCTGCTTTTAAGGCCATCATCCGTACCAACTTGTTCTGCCGCTGATTGAGTTCTTCCAAACGGACAATCATGTAAAACATGAAGAAAAACAGGATACCGATAGCCGTCGCAAAGAACGCATTCGCCTGACTTTTTACTCCTGTAATAACAGAAAGATACGTAAGCACCCCTGGTTCCAATGCAACAAACGCAACCGCACCCCAGAAGATCGTCCAGAGGAGCGCCTCCCAGATTGTTTTTTTATGCCTCAGCGCCAAGTTCCATGCATAGAGCACAGCAACAAGAGATACGAGCGGCACGGCGATTTGGTAGGGCGTGAGGATCATCGCAAGAAGGATCGTAGCAGGATTTTAAACGCGGTTCGAACTCCGTTTGCAAACGACTGTCCTTTGGCCAAGGTGTACTCGGAATACAGGACCTTTACCGGGACCTGCGCAGTACGCCATTTATGATGCACCGATTCGCGGACAATCTCGGTACAAAATTCAAACCCACTCATGCGCAAATCCAGGTCACGTACGGCTTTCGGGCCAAAGGCTTTGTAACCGCACTGGCTATCACTCACCCATCGCCCTGTTGCCACAAGCGTCACAAGGTTCCCAATGCCGTTAAACACTCTTCGTACAAAGGGAATCTTATTTTTTTGCCCGAAACGATTGGCAAACACAATGTCTGCTTTATTGCTGATGATAGGTTCTAAGAGCGATGGAATCTCTGCCGGGTCATGCTGCTCGTCTGCATCAAGCGTAATAACGATCGTAGCGCCCACGAGACGAGCTGCTTCCACCCCGGTCATCGTCGCTGCCCCCGCACCACAGTTATCCGGGTGCACAACGACAGTAGCCCCTGCAGTACGTGCCTGCTCCGCCGTGTTATCAGCTGAGCCATCATCGACAACGATGACGAGATCTACCTGGTGCATAGCAGCTTTCACCACTGCACCGATGCGCGTGCCTTCGTTATAGGCGGGGATGACGGCAACTATCATTGCTGAGGAATCGGTAAGGTTGTGCCCGTACCAACGGCTGCATTGGGCAATAAAATGTACGCAATACCCGCATCCAGATCGAAGACCGGGATATCGAGCCCAAGGCCTGGAGTATTCACAAAGTCGACGAATGCATCCACTTTCTTGTGGAGGCTTCCTCTCTCATCACGTTCGATTGTCGCGGTGTTCGTATCAAAAATCATCGAGTTAAAGCCGAGTGCCTGCAGCCTCCTAAGTGTGAGTCGCGCATCTTTCTCTTGGTTCAAGCAGCTAAACATATCCAACTGATGGTCGGCGACTGGGAGTACTTCCAAGTTCTTAGGAATGAAGTACGGAATGAAAGTTCCCATGCGATACACGTATGGACGATCAGGCATGGCTTCACGGCGGCTATCAATGGATTCGCGGATATCGTCGTAATACGGAATTGTGCGCTCGCGCATCGCATCGGCAGAAACTTTGCCGATTGGGTATTCGAATAAGTTTTTCTGCTGATCGAACTGCCATAAACGCTGACTAGAAGCAGTGAGGAGCGATAACGTAATAAGCACCCACATCGCACTCAAGCTTGGGATATCTGGAGCCCTCGCAACCATGGCTTCCAGTGCAACAACGAGACCGATAAACATGCCGAGCCCGTACCACGGAATGCCGTTTGCGAAGAACACCCACTGCACCAACATAAAGAGTGTGGCCAATGTCAGCCATCGCAACCACCTGCCCTTCTTGGTCCAGAAGTATGGGAGGAGCAGTAGAAGCGGGAAGAGTAGAAGTGCGGGGTACGTTGTAACGTAGTAGCCAGCACTGTCGATATTCATGACTGTTCTCCATGGGAGTGTTAAGAAGTGTGACCACCCAGAACCGTAACCCCAGTAACGATCGAGCTCTTCGGATTTAGATGTACCAACACACTTGCTTGTATCGACCTGCAGCTCTGCAGGGAGCGAGCGAATGGGTTGGCCGTAATCTACTGCTTGGTCGTTTGTTCCAATCGAAAACGATGGTGTTAGGCGGTTTGGTGCGGTCATCACCAAGCGTGGAATCACGTTACCAAACCCAAGGTTATTGGAGAGTAACCACGGAGCAATCGTCACAAAGAATGTTGCAAGAATAATACCCGCACGAATGCACGTACGGCGGAAACGATCTGGCTGCAAGAACGCGCTGTAGCCAGTTAGACCTACACCAAGTGCAAGCAATGCACCTAGTACCATCGGCTTACTGATGGCCGAGGGGTCGCCATACACACGACGCGCAATCTCACTCACATTAAAACGACCCTCGAGTGTATAGAGTGCCCATGAAAGAGACAGCGTCCCAAGGAATGCTGACCAGTGCACACTGATACCAAAGAGCACCGTACCCATCGCCAAGAATGTCATAATAGATGTTGGCTTAAGGGAGAACGCAAAACCTGCAAGAAGCCCGGCAAGAATCAGCCAACGATAGTCGACCACTCGCTCTTCACCCTCCACTTGATCTTCTTCGGCGGGTGGAAAGAGTGCCACGAATAGAGCAAACAGTGCGAGCGTCCCCATGGTGAATACTGCGTTATCCACCTTCATGTCCGCAAACGAGAAGTGACCCACAACAGGAAGTGCGTAGTACAGAAGTGCTGCAAGGAGACCGTGCTTTGGCCCCAAGAAATATCGCGTAAATACGTACACTGTCAGGATCGCAATTAGCCCCGCACTCCAGTTGATCATCATCGACGCAGTTGCTGCAAAAACGTTGTCGTATCCAAAGAGCAAGAACCCAAGGGATGTCATGTATTCCCACTGATACGACGCAAGTTGTGGGATGAAGAAACCATAACTCACAAGGAGTCGTGGCATGTTGAGGTAACGACCAAGGTCATCCCAACCGATCGGGAATGGGCGGACGACGTTGAGGAAATTGAGCGCAAGTAAGCTGACAAGCAGCCACCCCACAATGATCATGCTGCCATACGGCTTATCGTCGATCTGCCACTGCCTGTCCCATGCAGAACGAGCCCAATAGAGCGCATCTTTGTATAAAAGACCGGGGATAAGGAGCAACAGCCCCCATCCAAATGTCATGCTATAGATCGGCTGCTGCATGGCCCCCGCAATGACCGCAACCAGCCATAGAATAAGCATGAGCCCACACGAACCTACGCCCGCACTAAAGAGCAACTCCAACAATGGAGACTGCTGCTTAAGCCCAAGCAAGCGTAAGAGGAATCGACCAAGTACGAGTAATTCGAATAAGAGTACGAGAACCACCACAATGTGTGGCAGAACATTCGTGAAGGATGCTGCCTGCATACACACCCCCTTCATGTCATAAATCTCTGCGCCGTTAGGGGCAGTAGAAACGAGGGATAAACATCCGCTGTCTTTCAACGCATAGAAGTTATCCTGCAACACCTTCATCTGCTCTGGGTCTGCACCTGGGTACACCTGTGCAGTTGGTTCATAGATACGAGCGTAAGGCATTCCCCCATTCGTGCTCTGCGCAATCACCGTAAAGTGGAGCCACACAGCGGCCAAAAAGAGAACAATGAACCATACGGGGCGTAGCGTGAAACGAGCCTTCCAGTCGCCATCTCGCATAAACACCTTTACCAGCATGCCGCCAAAAAAGAGCGCGCTGATGATGCCGTACCAGAGGAAGGGCGATGCCCAGGAAAATGCCTGACCAATAAAGGGGAAGAGAGCGTTCCAACCTGCACAAAGCACAGACCCACTCGCACAAGCGCCTGCAACTGCCTGACGCCCTGCATCAGAGAGCAGCACCGACTGGTGCACCGGGATAGCAAGATACGCAATCAGCGTATAGAGCCCCCACACAACAAGGAGGCTAAAAAAGAGAATGCGTAAGGTGTTATAGGTGCGGTCAGACATCAGAAAAAGGAAGGAAACGGAGAAAGTGTAGCTTTTTGCCCAGAAAAGATCACGTTTTAGACAGTGATATCCACCTAGATCTTCGTCAACTCTGCTATACTCTCCGTCTCGTGTTGGATCTCCCCTCTATTCGTCGGCAATTCCCCTTCCTGGAGTCAGATACACAATCTGTCTACCTCGATAGCGCTGCAACTGCGCAAAAGCCCCGCGTGGTGATTGATGCTATGCATACAGCAATGGAGCACCCTGTTGGGAATGTGCACCGCGGCCAACATCACGAAACAGAAGTCGCAACTGATGGGTACGAGAAAGCACGTGCCTCTGTTGCCAGGTTTATAGGTGCTGCACACACAGATGAAATCATCTTTACCAAGAACTGCACCGAAGCAATCAACCTCGTCGCATACAGCTGGGCACGAACAAACCTCCACGCTGGTGACACAGTCGTACTATCGGTACTAGAGCACCACAGCAACATCGTCCCCTGGTTACAGTTACAAAAGGAGAAAGGAATTACAGTTGAATGGATTGATATAGATGAGACGGGACTGCTACGCCTAGAGCAATTAGAGGCATACCTCCAAACTGGATCCGTAAAGCTGGTCTCCGTCACAGGGCAGAGCAATGTGCTTGGCACTCGCCCCGACACCGAACAAATCATCCGCATGGCTCATGCCCATAACGCAAAGGTGTTGGTTGATGCAGCACAACTCGCCGCTCATTCGTCTATTAATGTGAGTGCACTTGGCTGTGATTTCCTCGCCTTCTCTGGACATAAGATCTACGGCCCAACGGGTATTGGCGTCCTCTATGCATCACGCGAAGTACAGAAAGAGATGAAGCCTTTCTTAGGTGGCGGAGGCATGGTGCACTCTGTGAATCGTGCATCATTTACCCCTGCCGATGCACCCCATGTATTCGAAGCGGGTACTCCCCCTATCACCGAAGCAATGGGACTACAGGCCGCAATTGAATGGCAACAGCAATACAGCTGGGCCGATCGTGCTGAGCACGATGCTCAATTGATACAAATCGCAAGCGAAGCATTGTCTTCCGTTCCAGGACTCCAAATTCTTCCACTTCGTCATAATTCTCCATTCTCCATTCTCCATTCTCAATCCGGCTGTGTCACATTCACCATCGACGGAGTCCACCCCCATGACCTCACGGATTTGCTGGGGCAAAAGGGATTTGCCCTACGCGCAGGGCATCACTGTGCCGAGCCACTACATGAACGACTTGGCGTGAATGCATCTACACGCATGTCGTTTGGGCTCTATACAACAGAAGAAGAAATCCGATTGTGCGCCGCCGCAATCAAAGAAATTCAAAAAAAGCTCCTCTGAATCTTCTGCATCCTCTAGTCATGGACCTCTACGCAGACAACATCCTCGATCACTATAAGCACCCGCATCATCACGGGGAGCTTTCTGATGCATCTATTGTTCACACGGAAAACAACCCCAGCTGCGGCGATATTCTAACGCTCCACGTAAAGATCGACGGAGAACGGATAACGGACATCGGTTGGTCGGGCGATGGGTGTGCCATCAGCCAAGCAGGGATGTCGATCTTATCCGATGAACTAAGCGGTAAAACCATCACTGAGCTGGCAAGCCTCGATGCTGCAACCATCCAGACAATGCTGGGCATTCCCGTAGGTACTCGACGCCTAAAATGTGCCCTACTCTGCCTTCACACACTGCAAAACGCCCTCCATGCCTATAAACAAGAGCCCGCCCAGGCATGGCATGAAACGATTGGAAATGACAAGAAAACCGGATAGGATGGCGTCCCGAAACAGATAAACCCACGAGCCGCCCTAGCTCAGTGGTAGAGCACTTCCATGGTAAGGAAGTGGTCGTCGGTTCAATTCCGATGGGCGGCTCCATTTAAAAAATAAAAAAGTGGTCGTCGGTTCTTATGCCGCTCCCAGCTGCAAGCTCTCGAACACGAGCCGCGGCGAGGTGTGAGTGGCTTGCAGCGCAGTCCCCTTGGGGAATGGGCGGCTCCATTTACTGTACGTGCTTACCTCGTTGGATTCTGTCCAAATGAAATTCCCACCTTGGTGCGACACTGCAGTGTTCCTGGGTTTTTCTTGTTCGTTTCATCAACCCATGCCTTATTTTTTACCGACACTAGCCACACTAAATCTGCATCGCGCATGCCACTATCGGAATAGTTTCCCTGCATCAGAATTTCCGGTGCTTGTGTTGGGTCTGCTGCTGCAGCATCTGCATCTGTGCAGTACACCCCTGTAAGCGGCACTTCGGAACAACAATCGAAGATGCGGGCATACGCGTTATTCATTTTGTTATTCATAATCACAATGCCACGTGTACCACCGAAGATTCTTTGAGCCCCGATTCCGTACCAAATATGCGTTTGGAAATACGCGGGGACAGCAATGCCGTGCGCCTTATATGGGTGATTTGCTGGTAGGTTAATGGTATTCCCCGTAACCACTGCATAGCTGGAACCTGATGCCAAGTTGATAGCAGCCCCTCCTGCGTAAGTACGACTACCGAGGACGCCAGGAGTCGTGCTATCAAACACGTTATTCTGAATAATGATTCCTTTCGCATTCTGCGTCTTGATCGCACTAGCCAGAATATCCGACCCACTTGTGGTTAGTTCGCTCACAGCTAAGAAGCGGTTATTCTGCACAATAAATCCAAAGTAGGTAGCACTCACTCTATCCATCACATTCCTCCAATCGTTCACACCAGGATTCCTGTAGTTAGGTGGGTCCAAGACAATGTTACTTGTAAGAACAGTCGAATAAGGAGCAACGTAAAAGCCGACGTTACGCATGTAGATAGTATTATTGTCGAAGATCACTGTATTGATAGCCCCACTACAATCACGATCCAGTTTATTCGTGAGACTCTTAAAGAAGGTGTACAAACGACCTTCCCCAGCTGGGAGCCTGCCTTGAGTTGCAAGCAGCGGAGCTTGTATATCGACAAACTTATCGGTGTTTTTAGATTCTAACGTATTCCCAAAGAGCGTATTGAAACTCGAAAAATCACGCATCGTCACATTACGCATCGTAATATTTGAAATCGTCTTCCCTGCTGTGGCACAGGCAGTAACACCGCGTTGCCCGGTAAGAATCTTGTAGTCCCCATTATTGAGGTTCAGGTTGGAAATCGCGATATTGCTGGAGTTCACGATATTGAATGTAAAGAATTGCATGACGTCACTTGCTTGGCGTACGGCCAACGAACTATCTAGCGTCACTGTTGTCAGATTCTTGTTTTGAGCATCGGTTGTGCCCGTAATCTGAATATTGGAACGTTCAAAGAGCAGCACAGACTCAGCCAAGGAATACGAACCAGAGCCAATGATAATCTTGAGCGGCTTTGTATTCCCCGTCGCTTCTATAAGGGAATTCAAACATGCACCGAGTTGGAATGCTGCGCCGCTGCGGCAAAGCCCAGGCATCATGTTTGGAACGCGAGCAACAGCCGGATCTCCGCGAAAAATTTCTACCTCATCGGTGAAGACATAATTTCCATTCGCAACAACTACCAACTTCACAAAACGTCCACTGGCCTGGAGCCCTCGCGTCGTAAAGGTCTGCTCAGAGTATTGTCCATTGGGTGGCAGAGCCGAAAGTTCTGCAGGGCTCACAGCAGTCACTGGCTGCCATGCATCTGTTTCTAGATTCCGTGTATAGAGCTGTATCTGCGAAGGGTAATACACATCTGCTACACCTGCTGCCATATGAATGGAAAATCCTTCGATTGGCTGTACTTTCCCAAGATCGATAATAAGAGGAACAGACAGCGGCTTCCCTAGCCATCCCATCGCCTCTTTTTTCACCCATAGAGGCACTGGCCTTCCCGTCGCATCAATTTTTGGTGGGGCATATGCGCCATCGGTCACACTCTTAAAGTCGTTCCCTGCCAACGTATAGTTTGGTGCAAGGTCTGACTTTACCGTACATCCTCGTGCAATATTGGACCCAAAAGCAGTATTGAAACCACAGAAATTTTCCCACACTCTCGGCGGCGCTACCTGGCCGAGGAGTCCACGTTGAACAACGGCAACAGATACTGCGGTTATACCAACCGCTAGTACTCCGATTACAAGAGGGAGAAGGCGCTGAGTGGAAGGATTCATGGAGTCGAGTGGAGATATAACGCACAATCTACAGCAAAAAAATGCACGTCCTATAACACCGTGCGTCTTAATGCAGAGCCAGGCAAGGAATTACTGCGTCGCCGCGGTAAAGGTAACAGTCGCCTGATAGGTTCCTGTCTCCTGGGACTTCAGTGAACCAATCTGAGCGCGGAATCCGATCTTAATAAGGTCACCGGAACCACTCTGGGATACGGTAGAACTCTGGCGAATGGTGAGGGTGGAACCAGTCTTTACACGTGCCCACTTTTCAGAAGAAGCATCTGTCCCCCACAGCATCGGTGCAACGTCAGAACCAGAGCTGGTAGAAGAAACACGACCACCCCAACGAGAATCGTTTTGGTTAGCAGATGGGTTTAGCTCCCATGTTTTTGTGTAGTTAGAGGTATTACCCGTACCAAAGGCTTGGATAACATTCTCAAACTGACTGATAAGATGACCAGTAGATACGCCACCAGAACCCGTAAATATTCTCCACCCTACGGTATAGCCCGTAACGTTGTTTGTAACCACACGACACTTCACCGCACGGTTATCGCTATATACGCCAGTATCACCGTTAAAGGTAATCGTACCGATGCTGAGGGTTTCACCCGAACCGCGAGAGTTGTTTCCATCTGCATCACACGAAAACCCAATTCCGGAATCAACTGTTAAACGTACGATTGCTGTTTCCGAGTCCGTCGCAGCAAAGGAGCGCGATGCTTCTCCACCAATCAAGAACAGCATATACAGGAAAGTCATGGCCATTCCGGTCATACGCAGAACCTGAGAAAGGCGAACTGAATCGCGTGAAGGATGTTTGGTCATAGACTTAAATGGTATGTGTGTTTTGTTGTTATTATTATATACCATTTTTAAATATTTTACAAGTATTATCAGCAAATCTAAGCGTTGTTTTTAGCACAAAAAAACCGCCCAAAGGCGGCTTTTTAGGGTTATACTTGGTAATTCCTTACTGCGTCGCCGCGGTAAAGGTAACAGTCGATTGATAGGTTCCAGTTTCCTGCGCTTTCAACGAACCAATTTGGGCGCGGAATCCGATCTTAATAAGGTCACCGGAACCGTTCTGAGAGTTTGTCGAGCTCTGGCGAATAGTGAGGGTGGAACCAGTCTTTACACGTGCCCACTTTTCAGAAGAAGCATCTGTCCCCCACAGCATCGGTGCAACGTCAGAACCAGAGCTGGTAGAAGAAACACGACCACCCCAACGAGAATCGTTTTGGTTAGCAGATGGGTTTAGCTCCCATGTTTTTGTGTAGTTAGAGGTATTACCCGTACCAAAGGCTTGGATAATGTCTTCAAATTGGCTTACAAGGTGGCCAGTCATAGAGCCGCCGGAACCGCTTACAACGCGCCATCCGAGGGTATAACCAGTTAAGTTGTTTGTGACCACACGACACTTCACCGCACGGTTATCGCTGTACACACCTGTGTCACCCGTAAAGGTAATCGTACCGATGCTGAGGGTTTCACCCGAACCGCGAGAGTTGTTCCCATCTGCATCACACGAAAGACCAATACCTGCAGCAACTGTTAATTGCACAATCGCTGTTTCCGAATCGGTTGCTGCAAGACCACGCATAGGCTCTGCAACGAAGACCGCGAGGAGATACAGTCCTACAGTGGATGCTATGCCGACGGTAATCGCCCGCATGATGCGTTCCTTCGTAAGATACTGACTGTTCTCCATAAAGGGGTTTGGTATGGGTATGAATTTGATTTCTCCTAAGTATAGCTGAAATCTAACTATTTTACAAGTGGCTGACTGGTTTTGATCGTACATAACGCCCTATTTTCATCAGTAAAAACACGCACAAAAGAGGGATGCCAATAAACACGAGCCATGCCGCCCCCTCTGCCGCGGGGACGTGCGCTAGCGCACGTGGATCCAAAGAGGAAAGCATGCCAAGTAGCGGGTTAACGAGGAGTGTCTGAACATCCGATGCAGCCGCGCGGAGTAAACACATGCCAGCAAATCCCACACAGAGCTCTCCTTCTGGCACGTCACTGGGTTCTCTTGTATCTAAGGCATTGTCCAATATGGATGTAGAGGTAACAACGTTGTCATTGCAATCGTTGCCATATGTATCGTGTGCTAGTGCGCGCGCAAACATCACAAATAATTCTGCACGTGTCATGAGAGCATCAGGGCGAACATATTCATTGTTACCACGCAGAATGCAGGCGTCGGCAGCTGCTTGCACAGGAACTCTGTACCAAGCATAGCCGGGTACATCTTTAAAGAGAGGCGCTTCATACGACGGTTGCAAATGGAAGACACGTACAAACACTGCCGCGGCTTCGGCCCTGGTAATAACAGCGCCGGGACGGAAGTAACATGGGCGCTCACCATAACAGTTATCGTATCCCAGCATCCACGAGTTTTTGGCTGCCCGTTCAATAAAAGGCACATACCACGAACCTGCTATCGCATCATCAAATGAAACCACATCTGGCACATCCAATGTTGAGCCAGAAAAGAGCGACATGAGTTTTGCCATCTCCGCGCGTGTCGCATCGGCATCAAGTCTCAAATTTTCTGTGTCATCAATGTATCCCCGCTTCCGTAGTAGATCGACTGCGTCTTGATACCATTCACGAGGAGGTTCTGGTGCAGCGTGCAATGTATTTCTGCGTGTCCACCTGCGAATAAGTCGAATAATTTTTGAATTTGATTGCTCGATGGTTCCGCGTCGTGCACCGTCATCGGGTTCTTCACCATCTGCAGAAGATGGAGACGATGCAATCGATGAAGTTGTGGATGACGCAGAGGAAGATGACGATGAAGAACTTGAACTCTCAAACACTGTCGGCGGATTACAATAACTTGTCCCTGGGTCGACTGAACCTGAACCTATCACCGTCAAAGAAATACACACCGACTCCATATCGGCGCGCAGTGATGCTGATTCTTTATACGACAACCCTGCCGCAGTTGCGATAAGAGTAATAGCAACAACGCCAATCATTTTCTCTGCCACAAGGTACATAGAACGAGAGTCAGGCATTCCCACTAGTATAGCTTTTTTATGCCCAAATGTCCATTATCGACGCTTTTTAGGCGCATCACTCTTCTTTGTTTTGCGCGTAATTTCAAACCTCGACGAGAAGTATTGCACCAGGAACGATACCGAGAAAATTGCAAGTAGCAGAATGAGGAGTGGCAACAATGGCACTACCCAAAAACCAGCAGACACAGGGTCGAGCGGTCGATCTCCAAACGCTTTCAGATCGGTTTCGGCCCAGTAATACCCAAGCGCAAAGACAGGTCTCCATTCAAAATTACGTGTACGTGAGGAATTGCGCAGAATTACCCAGTTCTTCACGGGGATTTCGTCCACTGTGATACCAAAAATATTTCGGATAGCGATGGTCCCCGTCGGAGCCATATAGACCGTACCCATATTGCGCGCAGACAGATTGAGTGTGACCGGGAAGAACCAGTTCAAATAGTTTTTTGCATAGAGTCCATCAACGTACCCTTCCTGCACAATGTCTCCAGGAACCGTAATAATGAATAGGGCTGCAACACGAGAGACAATGTGAAAGCCTCCGACGGGCTGCGAGGCAACATCCCGCGTCACAATGAGGGCTGCCTGGTGATCACCTGGGTCAGCATTTTCTGGAACCTTCACTGTGACACGTACGAATGCACGTTCTGCATGACGCAATTCCATACGACTCACTTCAGGCGTAATCCATTCGCGAGCAGGATATGTCCCCTCTAAGTCTGATGCATAAAATACGGGCGTCCCTTCACGCTCTCCGTCGGCATCAAAATCTTCTGTCTCTAGGTCAAATGCCGCCAATTGGCCTTCTCGGTTAGTTATTTCCACTTCTACGGTTCTCTCCTCCCCCGGTGCAATCTGCAAAAAGATGCGGGCGGGACCTACGATGAAATCCCCGATTGCAGGAGTGTCATTCTGAATATTCACACGAAGGCTCGCAGGCCTCACAGGCAACGGCTCCGCAGCAAGTGCTACTGAGGATGTGAGTGAGACGACGAGCGAGAGCGACAGTGCCGCAGCAATCTTGTTCATGCATCGGAAGGGTACTGCATACAAATCTTTGCGGCAAGAAAGCGTGCATTGTGCAACAGGTCACCGGTGATACAATCGCACATGCATCTCCTTCTATAGAACGACACATGAAAAAATTCGTCACTCTCCTCGTGGCTATTGCCGTCATCACTGGAGGAGTTGTGTTATGGCAACGCTTCTCATTCGGTAGTCTTTCCGCCAAGTTACAACAGCAGACGGACACGATCGCCGCTGAATACACGGAACTGGTGGAGTCTGATGTCCTGGGGGTTGCTCGCGCACATGAGCTGACCGCTGCCCAGGTACGTCTCATCGAGCGAATGAAAGCCAGTGTGTCTGCATTCTCGGGCTCACTCAGCCTGCAAGATACGATTCAACAGATCAGCATGCTACAAGCCGCACTTGTCAACTTCACGCAATCAGCGGACCCTAGGCTCACGAGTGACCCTCAATTCCAACATATCGCAGAAGAAATTGGTGAGAGAAGTTCGATACGCGACACTCTCCGCAGCTATAACGACACCGCAGCACGGTGGAATGCACGGATTCAGAGTAGTTTAGGGTCGTTGACTGGCCAACTAGATAGCGTGAAACGTACGATTTTGCCCTATCTGCGCTTTGACGGACAGCAGGATTTTGTGCCTGTTATCACAATGTAGCGCCCAAAAAGCTCTAGTAGTCACTACAGTGGTCCGCTTTCGCCCGGACACTAGTTCAGAATGATGCGCTACAACTGATGCACACTTTCCGAGATGTCTTAAAACACATTTCTAACTCTTTTTAATGGATACAAAAAAGCTGGTACATGATGCGCTTGTGTCTGCTGCGAGCGATCTTTGGGCATACTCGACAGCCCTAGGGAAATACGGCATCGCACTGGGAGACCTGTAGCGACAGATGTTCGTTTCGGACGCTCCACAATCGTTGCAGGAACATGAACTTTCTGCTACAATAACTAGAAATCTTCGCGCACGTACGCGCACACATAAAAAACAAACACACACAATGTTCCACCTCACGCACGAGCGGCTCGACGAACTTCTGCATAGTCAGGAGGCTCGTCAGTTGAGCGCGGCGGGTCGTGAACGACTCGAGTGGATCGCAGAATTTGTACGCAGTGGTGAGTCTATCAGCGAGACGTGTTTGAAATTAAATATTGCACGCTCAACATTCCACAGGTGGCTCGACAGGTTCGACCCATCTGATTTGTCGACACTCGAAGAGTACACTCATGCGCCACACGAAGCGCGTACTTCCAACGTGTCTCCAGAAATCATTGCGCACATTCGTGCATACCGCGAAGCATCTCCCCTGCTTGGGAAAGAATTGATCCGCGAAAAATTGTTGAACGAACATGGTATCGATTGTTCGAGTTCCACAATCGGACGCGTGATTGAACGTGAGTGTTTGTACTTTGGTAGCACGCCACTGCATTGGAGAAAGCGCATGATGCATGAGAAGCGAACACAAGAGGTGAGAACAAAAGCTACGAGCTACGAGAAGCCAATCGAAAAAGATGAGCCAGCTGTTTTAGAAGCTAAGAGCTCGAAGCTCGAAGCTAGAAGCTCATCCTCGTGCGTCTGTTTGTGGTGCGCGTTCTGGTCATCACATGGTCGCGGACTTCGTCGCACAATCGGACTTGCTTCCCTCGCTATCAACATTGCGTTCCTCGCACTCTACTTGGCAACTGCTGCATGGGAACATAACACAACAGAGACGATGCGCGCGGAGGTGACTCAATATCAAACATCCACTCCCAACACTATCTCTTCTCTCGATGGACAATAAGCGCCATCATCATTTGGCTGTAACACAACCGCACCCGCGGAGGGGCGCGGCTGTGTGGGCTCGTGCTCGTCGCACAATCGCGATGTGCATACTGGGCGCTTATCTGCTGACAGGTCTCGTGTCGCCCGACGCATTCTCCATTCTCCATTCTCCATTCTCCATTCCGGTCGCAGAAGCCGCGACTGGTATCAACCGCATCATCAACTACCAGGGTAAAGTTAGTTCTATTAACGGACCTGCTGTTGCAAACGGAAGCTACAACGTGCGCTTCAAAATTTACGATGCAGCAACTGCCGGTACATTGCTCTGGACAGAAAACTGGACCAACGCAACGACACGCGTGACGATGACTGGTGGGCTCTTCTCTGTCGGGCTCGGCACACATGTAACAATGACCGGCAGCGTCAACTTCAACACCGATAACCTCTACCTGCAAATTGAATTCGACCCAGGTAACGACGGAACATTCGAAGAAGTCTTCTCCCCTCGTCGCCGCTTCGGCTCTGTTCCATATGCATTCAACTCCGACACACTTGATGGACTCGACTCTACGAAGTTCCTGCGAAACGATAACGTAAACCGCCAGAACTTCAGCGGTGCGATTCTGTTCTCTACTGGTGGCACTGCTATCCGTGTCGTCGGTGCGATCTCTGGTGCGATCATCCATGCAACAAATGGTTTGACGACAAGTGGAACACTAACAGTAAAGGGCGCAGTGAAGTTTAAAAACTACACAACGTGTGCACTCATTAATACGGACAGTAACGGAAACCTGGGATGTGCATCTGCCATCGCAGCTTCGACTGGTAGCGTGATCGCAGTTAGCGACGGACGCTATGTAAAGAAGAGTGGCGATACGATGACGGGGGCGCTCACAATCAACGTGACAGGTGGCAACAACCAGACAGTCGGACTCGAAGTTGTTGGCACTGCATCGGGTAACACCATCTTTGCAAATAGACTACTCGTATCAAGTGGCTCACTCGTCACCGAATCCGGAGCCTACTTCGATGGAACCACCATGGTGATTCAGGCTGGAAATAACCGTGTGGGTATCGGTACGGCAAGTCCGACCAGCGCTTTACAAGTCGTGTCTCCTGATAACGGGGGTGACACGGTTATCGGAGGATTCTATGCAAACAACGTAACGCAAGGAATTGTGTTTACCTATCAGGGTATCTACAACCCAGGCGGACACATTCGCATGCAGGCAAACGGCAACACGATCGGAATTTACGAAGGCTCACCAACAGCCCAGCTGCATGTACAGACCGCATTGGCAAGCAGAACAGCATTCAAGCTCACGGCTGCTGCCAATCAAAGTGCAAGCATGTTCGAAGTGCTGAATAGCTCTCTGACGGTGATGAGCAGCATCGACAAATCTGGTAGTGGTTACTTTGCAAAGGCACTCGGTGTCGGAACAGGAACTCCCGGTTCCAAACTTGCTGTCTCCGGTGCGGTCATCATTGGCAACAATATCGGATCGTCCGTTGCCAAAGCACAGTTGGATGTGAAGGGCACAATCTCCGGCTCGTCACTGTTCACGCTCAGCAATTACCGCGGCTGCAACCTCGAAACAAGTGCAACCGGTGCAGTGATCTGTGGAACGGATGATGGAACGACGTACTACGCTGGCCAGGGATTGAGCCTGAACGGCAGCAATTCGTTCAGCCTGAACTCCACGATCACTGGTTCTCTTGTGCGCTTCGCGACTGTCTCTGGTTCACTGGTAAAAGCAAGTACAACACTCGCATCAAGTGGCACGCTTGTTGTTGAGGGGGCTGCCACACTGAATGGTACTTCCACCTTCAATTCCGCTGTTACCGTCAACGCGAATATCACGATGGAGGCTGCTAGAGGCATGATCTACACACATCCCGCTATTGGAACAGTAGGATTCTCCCCTAGTGATGGCTCGGTCATTGGAACACATATTGCAGCAAATGATCTCCGTATCGACCTTGATCCAGATGCAAACAACGGAGGCTATGCGAATGGAGTGTACTTTGGTAAAGGACAAGGTCTTACATCTACGCTTATCACAACAAATGTTGGAATGGCTCTCTTCATGTCAGGATCAAGTCCTTTGACACGTCTATCCTTGAATAAGTCGTCGCCAACATGGGCAACGACAAAAGCAACACTTGACGTTAATGGCACAATTTCCGGCTCTTCACTCTTCACCCTCAGTAACTACCGTAACTGCAGCCTTGAGACATCTTCGACTGGTGCTGTCATCTGTGGAACGGATGATGGAACGACG
>CAYSPY010000002.1:221403-229433 GCA_964433325.1 uncultured Candidatus Peribacteria bacterium
CCTTGAGACATCTTCGACTGGTGCTGTCATCTGTGGAACGGATGATGGAACGACGTACTACGCTGGCCAGGGCTTGAGCAAGAATGGAAGCAATTCGTTCAGTCTGAACTCCACGATCACTGGTTCTCTTGTGCGCTTCACTACTCTCTCGGGTAGTACGGTGTATGCGAAGAACAGTCTTGCGTCATCCGGCTCACTCGTCTGGGAAGGTGCTGCATCAGGCGCAACGCTGTATGTTGCTTCTTCCTTTAATGGAGCAGGCCTTACCGATTGTGACCTCTCTACTTCCCAACTTAAGTGGGATGCAACGACTGGAAGATTCAGCTGTGGAACAATCAGCTCTGCCCCCGAAGTAGGTACGATTTCCTTCTCCGGTGCGGTATTACGTTTGAGTGACCCGCGCTATGTAAACGTCGCTGGTGACACGATGACGGGCGCACTCGCCATTAACCTGACTACGGGGTATCTCGGTCTTCAGGTTATGCAGACTGCATCTGGCTCTATCTTCCATGCCGAAAAGAGCCTTACGTCATCGGGCACAATCGTGGTGGAATCGACAATTGCACGTGGATCAGGAGCCCTTACAGTTGCACAAAATGTTGAGTTTGCGACAGGAGCCTACATGTATAGCTCCGGCACTGTCCTTGCACTCGATACATACAGCCATCTTGGTGCGACAAAGCACATCCTGTTTGGATATCGCGGAAACTTCGATACAAACTTGTATCGCTCGAGTTCCCAGAGACTCCAGACAGACGGATCGCTGTATGTGCTGAGTACTCTCTCTGGTTCATACGTACATGCCGAAAAGGGCCTAAGTTCTAGCGGAACATTGGCATGGGAAGGTGCTGCATCCGGTGCAACGCTCTACGTTGCTTCTTCCTTTAATGGAGCAGGCCTCACCGATTGTGATGCTGCTACTTCTACCCTTGCGTGGGATGCTTCGACAGGCCGATTCAGCTGTGGAACAGACAGCGACACAACGTACACAGCAGGAAGAGGCCTTGGCCTGACTGGCACAAGCTTCTCACTGAATGCGACCATTACCGGTTCGCTTGTCCGCTTTACGACTATCTCCGGTTCGCTCGTCTACGCAAAGACCACACTCGCCTCTTCTGGAACACTCGTATGGGAAGGTGCTGGATCTGGCTCTAGCTTGTATATCGCAAGTTCACTGCAGGGTGTCGGCCTTACCGATTGTGATGCAGTCACTTCCCAACTTAAGTGGGATGCAACAACGGGCCGCTTCAGCTGTGGAACACTGAGCATTGCCCCAGAAGTCGGCACAGCTTCCTTCTCTGGCGCAACATTACGCTTGGCCGACGCTCGCTACGTACGCAAGTCCGGTGACACCATGACTGGTGCACTTGTTATCAACGTAACTGGCGGCAACAACCAGACACTGGGGCTGCGCGTCATCAACACACTTTCTGGTTCGTACCTCTACGGTATGAAGGGGCTTGCGACATCGGGAAGCCTTGTTACAGAAAGCGGCGCCTACTTCGACGGCACAACAATGGTAATTCAAGCTGGTAGCAACCGCGTAGGTATTGGTACAGCAAGTCCGGAGGCATCACTCCACATCGTCAAAAGCTCGGCAGGTACGCTCCCAGTACTCGATACGGGGACGATCGGCCTGTTTGAAGCGACGGGCACACCGGGCGCCACCGCGTTCCTGCAGATCATCGGAGGAAACGCTGGTAACACTGGCATCAACTTTGGCGATATAGATGATCCTAATATCGGTCAGATGTACTACAACCACTTGAACGAAAGCATGAACTTCACGGTTAATAATTCCGTGCTGATGGTGATGTCTGGTAGCAACGTCGGTATCGGTACAAGCAGGCCAGAAACAAAACTGGAAGTACTGGGGACAATGTCGGGGCGCAGCCTCTACATCTCCGGTACAGGATCCGCTTCTGCTCCTCTGCTGATGACCAATACCGCAACGGGTGCGGTGGGTATCGGTACGGCCAACCCTCTTGGACTCCTCCATGTTGTTGGTGGTGCGAATAAGTATGTGACCATCTTCGAACGCACTGGCGCAAACGGAGCAGGCGCAGTATTCCCATTCGCTGTCCGCACAGACGGCCAGACAGTTGGTGACTATGTTGGCCTGCGTTTCGAAGGAAAAGATTCCACCGGAAACACACAAAACTACGGAGGAATTCGTATTGGAATTCAGAACGCAACGAACGGCGTGGAAGATAGCTCGCTCGACTTTATCACATTCGAAAACGGCGCAAGCAACGCACGCATGGTCATCAGCGGTTCACTCGTAGGTATTGGTAAACTTGCACCAAAAACAAAGCTTGATGTCGCAGGTACGATTTCCGGCTCCAGTCTTACCATCAGCGGACTCAAGAGCTGTGACACTATTGATACCGATGCAAACGGAAACCTTGTCTGTGGAACAGACCAGAATGCAGGAACAGGGCTGGATATCAACACTGCAGACGCACGCTACGTGCGCCTTGCAGGTGGCACGATGACTGGCGCACTCATCATCAACATCACGGGTGGCAACCGCAATACCGTCGCACTGAATGTATTGAATACGATCTCCGGCGCAGTGTTGCACGCCGAAAAGAGCCTGACCTCTAGCGGTACATTGGTTGTCGAAAATACTGCATACCTCAACAGCGGTGCAATCATTACAGGCAAGCTCCTACCTTCTGCAGATGACCTGTACGACCTCGGCTCTACCGATAAGCGCTGGAGGGACTTGTACCTTGGCCCTGCCAGCATTCACATTGGTTCTACTGGTGACGAGGGTGTTATCAGCTACAACACGACCACCAATGACCTCGAGTTCGATGTCACTGGTGACAGTATCCCTGAATTCACCGTGCTTTCGAGCGGTGTGTTGGAATCCAACAACTTCTCGGGCGCAACGATCCGCGCCTCCACTACACTCGCCTCTTCTGGCTCAATCGTCTGGGAAGGCGCTGCATCGGGTTCCAGCCTGTACGTTGCATCGTCCATCCAAGGTGCGGGCCTCACCGATTGTGATGCTGCTGCACAAGCACTCAAGTGGGATGCAACGACTGGAAGATTCAGCTGTGGATCTGCGGGTGCTACATACACCGCAGGACAAGGCCTCAGCCTGAGCGTCGGTAATGCATTCAGCCTCAACACAACAATTACTGGCGCATTGGTCCGCTTTACAACCGTTTCGGGTTCCACTCTCTATGCCAAGAACTTGCTCGCTTCCAGCGGCACTCTTGTTACAGAAAGCGGCGCCTACTTTGATGGCACAACGATGGTGATTCAGGCTGGTAGTAACCGTGTGGGTATCGGAACTGCCTCACCAAAAACAGCACTCGAAGTAGTGGGAACCATCTCCGGTTCGCTCATTACCCAAAACGGAGCGGGTAGTAACTACATGATGGGTAGTCTGGGAATCGGGACGATGAGCCCTACAGGTAAACTCGATATCGCACAGTCGGCCGATGATGAGGCGCTGGTTATAGCGAATACAGCCAGCGCGCCTACCGGAAAAACAGTAAGCATCACCCGCTCAAACAACGCTCCAAGCCCTGCAACAAGTAATGCAATGCTGTACTTGAACGATCACCGATCCAATTACCCTCTATACATTACAAATAATGCAGCTGCCGATATTCTTGCAGTTAGAGGTAATGGTAATATCGGCATGGGAACCGCAACACCAAAAGCCGTATTGCATGTCGTCGGCTCCGGTGCATTCACAAGCTCCATCTCCGGTGCAACCCTCAGCCTGAACGGCACAGGAGTCACCACTATCATGAACTACAAGGTGGGTATCGGAACAACATCCCCCGCAGCACCGCTTCATGTCTATGGCGCTTCGAGTGATCGCGGTGACTCGTTTGGTACTCTGCATATCGCTGATGAGAACTATGGCGCTGACAATGGAGGATCGATCTCATTCGGTATTGCTGCAGCTGCCGAAGCTGGATCTCGCATTCAATTCCTGCTGGCTAACCAGAGCTTTGGCGACCAGTTTGGTGGACTTGCATTCCAGACCCGTGGTTCTTATACGGGTAACATGGAAGAGCGCATGCGCATCTACTACAACGGAAATATCGGTATCGGAAACGTCGCCGCTCCAGGGTCTAAACTCGCCGTTTCTGGCGCTGTCGTCATCGGCAATAATATTGGAGCAAATGCAGCAAAGGCTCAGCTGGATGTGAAGGGATCGCTGTCAGGTTCATCTCTTACGATCAGCAATCTCCGTAACTGTGACACGATCGACACAGACTCCAACGGAAACCTAACATGTGGAACCGACAACGGTGGGGTTGGCAGCACAACAGAAATTGGAACAACTTCCTTCTCCGGTGCCGTCATCCGTTTGGCTGATGCGCGATACGTACGCTTGGCCGGCGGCACGATGACGGGCGTGCTTGCGATCAACATAACAGGAGGCACTCGTAATAGCGTTGCCCTCAATGTTATTAACACTGCTTCTGGTGCAGTCTTCCACGCCGAGAAATCCCTGACATCCAGCGGAACATTGGTATGGGAAGGTGCTGCATCTGGTGCATCTCTGTACATTGGAGGTTCGATTCAGGGCGCAGGGCTCACGGACTGTGATCTCTCCACATCACAACTCAAGTGGGACATCACCACAGGCCGCTTCAGCTGTGGAACGATCAGCGGTGGCACATACACTGCAGGACAGGGCCTCAGCCTAAGCGCAGGTAGTGCATTCAGCTTGAATGCAACAATTACAGGCTCAATGGTCCGCTTTGCTACTGTTTCCGGTTCGCTCGTCTACGCTAAGAACACACTTGCCTCCTCCGGTACGCTCGTATGGGAAGGAGTAGGTTCGGGTTCTAGCTTGTTCATGGGTGGAGGCAACATCGCATGGTCGTCTTCGGGCGCTGCGGTCTATAACGTCCTCAATAAGAACGTCGACTTCGTCATTAAAGGACAGGCTGTTCCAGGCTTGTTCTTTGTGGATGCTTCGACAGGAAGAATTGGTCTTGGAACATCGACACCAGGTTCACGTTTGAGCGTCTCTGGATCTGCTGTTATCGGACGCAACGTCGGTGGCTTGCAAGCAGAAACTGGCGTAAGTCTGCAACTGACAACAGATGACCTTATGATCCAGCGCGGTACACTGCGCACACGCTACGGTGTCGTGTTCTTGTCCGGCTCCATCATCAACGAGCTAAGCGGCCACAAGAACTTCGTAAACGTGCAGAACGGCGGACTTGGTGTAAATGGAATCCAGGTCATTGCTCAAAACGGCAACATCATCAACGGTGGAGGCATCCAAGCTGGTGAAACTAACCTGACCGCAGGAGGCACTCTTGGTACACCAATCATCTACGGAGCAGGTACAAACCCATACGGTGTCGCCGCAGGTGATATTACTGGTGACGGAAAGCCTGACATCGTTGTTGCAAACAGTGGAGCCGATACCATTTCTGTGTTCCGCAATACAGGAACTGGCTCCTTCGCTCGCGCAAGCTTAACTGCAGGCGATGGACCAACGATGGTAGCCCTTGCCGACGTCAACGGCGACGGAAAGCTGGATATCGCTGTCACAAACAAGCACTCCAATAGCGTGTCTATCTACCGTAACCTTGGTTCCGGCTCCTTCGCTACCAGGGAAAACTACGCAACAGGCACACGCCCAATCGGTGTTGCAGTCGCCGATATCAACGGAAACGGAAAGCCAGAGATGGTTGTCACAAACTCCGTCTCTGCAACAGTGTCTGTTTGGTACAACAGCGGAACAGGTGGATTCATCAACAAGGTTGATTACGCAGCTGGTACAACAGTTTCCTCTGTTGCCCTTGGTGACGTCACTGGTGACGGACGCCCAGATATGGCAGTCACCAACGCAGGACTCAACACGATGTCACTCTTCCGCAATAGCGGCACTGGCGGCTTCACTCCTCCACGCAGCTATGGCACGACTCAGGGTATTCCAAGTGCCATTGCCATCAGCGATGTTAACGGAGACGGCATGCGCGATATTGTCACTGCAGAAGGTGGCGACTCTGCCTCTGTGTTTATAAACACTGGCTCGGGCACATTCACCACAACTCGCCGCTACGGACTTGCAACTGCAGGTGGTACACCTACTGGTGTAACCGTTGGAGACCTGTCTGGTGATGGCAAACCCGAAGTGGTTGTCACCAACGGAGGTGGAGGAACTACTTTCCAGGTCTTCCGTAACAAGAGCAGCAACACTGGTTCCTATGCCTTCAACCCATACGTAAGTTATACCGGACTAAGCTCGCCGAAGGCTTCTGCTATCGCCGACTTTAACGGAGACGGACGCAATGACGTGGTTATTACAAACTACACAGCAAGCACGATGCTTGTGTACTTCAATATGACCAAGACAATGTTCTACGCCGCAACAGGCTCCGGTAACGTCGGTATCGGTACATCCGCACCAAACGCGAACTTGGCAGTGTCCGGTTCCATGATCATTGGTCTCAACATTGGTAACGTAAGTGTCGATAACGCTATCAGCTTGGAAGTTGTTGGAACCGCATCGGGTAACAAGCTGTTTGCCATGCAGGCTCTCGCCTCTTCCGGAACACTCGTTATTGAATCCAATGCCAAGGCAGGTTCTGGTGCTGCAGCATTTATCGGTCAGGAATACCAGAGTGGTGCATACATCTGGGGTAGCGGTGCATCTGCATTGGCACTGGATTCCTATACATCCAACGCACAATTGGCTCCACAGATCAGCTTCGGATTCCGCGGCACATTCGATACAACATTGTATCGTTCGGCTACTAGCAGATTGCAAACGAATGGATCCATGTATGTGCTGAGTACGCTTTCCGGTGCATCCGTCCACTCCGAGAAGGGCCTTACCAGTAGTGGCGGACTTGTATGGGAAGGTGCTGCCGCATCGGGTACAACCTTGTCCCTTAACGGAACAGGTGTGACTACCATCATGAACTACAAGGTAGGAATCGGAACTCTGACACCTGCGAAGAAGCTGAGCGTTGTTGGACAGGTTCTCTCTGTTCGCAACGATACAACAGGTGAAGGCGCATTCCGCTACTACCAAGCTGGTGGTACATCAAACGATGCCGTACTCACGATGCAATGGGGCTCAACCTATCCGTTCCAGCTCTACCACCGCGAAGATCTCGACCACCAGTTGTTCTATTTCCGCGATGCTCTCATCTTCAACGAAGGTGGTGCGAACGCAGCAGGGGGTGTCAACATCCTAACGCTGAGCGGTGCAAGGGTAGGTATCGGAACTCTGACACCAAGAGCTGCGCTTGATATCGTGGGCACAGCATCTGGTACAAAACTCTTTGCGAGTGCTTTGCTTGCATCGTCTGGCGCACTCATTGTGAAGTCCCTAGTTAAAGCTGGTTCCGGTGCCGCTACATTCGTCCCTGCAGAATTCCAGACAGGTGCGTACATCTGGGGTAGTGGTGCATCCGCATTGGCACTGGATGCCTACGCACAATCTGGTTCCAAAGCACCAAACATTCTCTTCGGTTACCGTGGAAACTTCGATGTCGGTATGTTCCGCTTCGGCAGCGCCAACTCTGGTGGACTCGTTGTTCGCTCCAATGCTGCACGTGCTACAAACACCATCTTCCAATTGGAATCACAGTTCGGCTCTATCAATAACAAAGTCTTCCGCGTCACCGCCTCTGGTGGTGTGTACGCAGATAGCAAGTTCAACAGTAACGGAGCCGACTACGCCGAGTGGTTCATGAGCTCGTCCAACAAGCCAATGCTTACAGCTGGTGAAGTTGTCTGTATCGACATCACTAAGAAAAACACTGTACAGCGTTGTGCCAACGAAGCAGACAGCAACGTCATGGGTATCGTCTCTTCGAACCCTGGTTTCGTTGGAAACGTCATCACCGGTGCTGATGGCCTCATTCCTCCGGGATACCGCCTTATCGGTCTCATCGGTCAGGTTCCAGCGAAGGTAATCGTCGAAGATGCAGAAGGAGCGATTCGCCCTGGTGATTCGCTTACCCCTGCATCCACACCTGGATACGCTCGTAAGGCTAAGGCAGGTGAATCCACCGTGGGTGTAGCTC
>CAYSPY010000003.1:0-213637 GCA_964433325.1 uncultured Candidatus Peribacteria bacterium
CTACGTCACGGTGAATATGTTCCTGGGTCTTGTACTCACCGCCCGTCAACTCATGGGAGGTAGGGGCACCCGAAGGACCGTTACGCGCAAGCGGCGGTACCACGGTGAAACTACTGACTGGGAGTAAGTCGTAACAAGGTATCCGTAGGAGAACCTGCGGATGGAACATCTCCTTACCAGGGAGATTTAGCCCCGCATTGATCCCTTTTGGGACAATGGCAGGGGACGTATGCTCTGGCTATCGTTCATTGCCAACATACATATGATTGCCCGGGGAACGATCCATCGCTCTGAGCCTTGACTACCGTCAAGGGACCAGAGGGATGAGCCCGGAAGGTCTCTCTACTACACAATGCTGTGAATAACGCTTGAATACGAAGCGCTCCGTTAAGGGGCGTTTTTTGTTGCGTACGTAATGGCAAAAATGGCTCTTTTACGCTATAATGAGAGAAATGAGCGGTGTTCCTCCTATCCGGCCAATCGACCCTGCGGACTTTGATCCAAAGCGTCGCCGTCCAACGACGCCAGAGAAGAAAGGTGAACCTAAAACCCCAGAAAAGCCGGAGGATGAAGAATTAACAGCCGAGCAGAAAAGAATTCGCGATGCAGCTAAAAAAGCAGTGGATCCTGATGGAGAGGTGGGAGGCACTGTCGACACTCACGGCTAAGCCTCGTACTTCTGCTCGATCATCGCAATCACCTCTCCCCTTACCGCTTCATCGGGAATTCTTTCGGTGATGTCGCCAAGGAATCCAAGGACAAACATGCGTCTCGCTTCGTGCGGGTCTATTCCGCGTGCGCCAAAATAAAACAGATCTTCATCGGTCACACGGGCAACGGTCGCAGAGTGTGATGCCTTCACATCATTCGTTTTAATTTCGAGAGCAGGCACGGCATCCACCTTGGAGGTGCTGTCGAGCATCAATACCTCCTGTGTCAGATACGTGTTCGTGCCTCCACCTTGGAGGCCAATTTCAATCATCCCTTTGCAATCGGTGTGGGCAAAGCCTTCGGTAATACCGCGCATCAAAATCTCGCCACTCCCCTGGCGTCCGTTAAACACGTTCCTGGCATTCAAACTCTGCCGCTCAGTCCCCTTCCCATAAAACATCCAATCGATACTGCTTTCACTATCAGCCCCTGCGACAGTGGATACCACCTGATGATTCACCTGCGGATGCAGGGTGATGATATGAAGAGCTAAACGCGCACCAGTCGCGATCGTATGTTTTTGAGTGATAGTAAGAGCACCCTCCATGCCTACGGGAATGATGACTGTGACGTCCCAGGAGGCCTTGTCTTCGACGATCAGCTCCAACATGCACTCCCGGACCTCCGGCCCAAAACGAACGATGCTATGGCCGTTAGAACGTGCCTGAGCGCGAAGTGTTGCGTGCGATGAGGAATCAGAAAGCAAAAGAGACTCCATAGGAGCGTAGTGTGCAGGAAAACGACGAGGAACGCACCCCTAGTCTCTCCATCGATTTATGGATTGCGTTCGTCTAGTACGAATAAATCGGGGTGCAATAAAGCGGTTCTCTTATAGACACGATAAATGCTCGACCAAACATTTGATACTGTTGTATCAATAAACTTATCCGCGAGCGCTGGAGAGAAAATACGATGCATTTGATCGCGCGTTACAATCCGCTCATCCTTGGTAAAATCATGACCAATACCAAATTCAGCATGAAACCTTGCCTCTGTGGCTTCGATTTGCTGTAGCGTCCTTTCAAGCTCTTCGCGTGATGGAGTAGATCTCATATGCCAATTCTTACCCTTGTACCATTTCGAGTACGTCAGCAGCTGCTCGGCGCTGATTCAAGAGGATGCGCGCGGCATTGGCTCGCGCATCGAATTCGTCTTCCTGTGCAATACGCAAAAGTACGGCATCGCCCAAGTGCTCCAACGTCTCCATAGCCATAACTACGGCACTGTCGAGTTCGGTTATATCCGCGTCTGCTAGTTCCAAAGAAGAGAAGGTAGGCATATGTGCTATAGTAAACTTAATTAATTAAAAGTCAATATTCGACGTTAATAGGCGTAATTTGGCGATTGATGGCCATATAAGTCCTCTTCATCTGTCTTTCCGTGCCCTGCATCGTGGTTATTCCAAAGAGGAATACCAGCTGCATACCGCGCAGCAAGCATCAGGATTTTTTCTTCGGACCCTGGCTTACCAGTAGTTGGCCCACCTGGGTCTATTCCCAGTGACTCAAAATCAATGTCTTCAAATTCTCCATGTCCATCTTCAGCAGATTCATAGTCATCCCCATCTGTCATTTCCTCTACTGCTTCCGGCGTATATTCATCACCATACAGTGCTGCATCCTGCTGTATTAAAGCCCCTTCATCCACATCTGGCTGCTGGTCTAGTAGGGCCAGCTGTTCAGGTGTGGGCCCCTCTGCATCCTCCTCCGTCTCTGTGTCCATACCTAGATCTTCTATAGGTATGTGGGGCAATGCTTGTGGAATATCGGATACGACTGCTACCACCATCTCTGCCACTGCAGAACGATCTTCTTCCACGATAGTTTCTACCACAATTGGAGCGACTCTTTCCGATTCCTGTACGACAGCGGGCTCTAATGGCAGCGGATGGGGCTTGGGTTTTTTCGGACTTTTACGCTGATCTATACGACTGGGGTTTCGTAGACGTGCACGTGTTTCGCGTTCGAAAGGATCACATGAATCAACTGCTAAAGGGGTATGCAACAATGAATCATGAGTAACAACAGCATGCATACGACTCGCCTTTTGGCGTCTCATTTCAAGAATGCCACGGGCCATTTCAAGATCTAAACCAACAATATTTTCCGAATGCTGCTCCACAAACAAACGAGCCTCGGCATCAAATGCAGACATGTCCGAGACGGAAGTTGGATTCGTGAGGATCATGTGAGTTGCCAAGCATACCGAACATCCAAGCAGACTGGCAAATAGCTTTATGAGTCTTTTCAACCAACCGAACCCTCCATCTCCAATTCGATTAAACGGTTCATTTCCACTGCATATTCCAGTGGTAGCTCCCGCACGATCGGTTCAATGAACCCATTCACAATCATCGCTCGTGCTTCGTCTTCACCAATACCACGCGACATCAGGTAGAAAATATCCTCCTCACTCAACTTCCCCACCGTCGCCTCATGGGCGATCGTCACATCGTTGTTACGAATTTGAATATCGGGGATCGTGTCGGTGCGCGAGATGTCATCAAGGAGTAGTGCATCACATTCCACATTCGCCGTGCAGTCATGTGCGCGTGGATGGATCTTTAACTGACCGCGATACACCGCTACTCCCCCATCTTTACTGATCGATTTACTGGTCACCTTGGAGGATGTATGTGGCGCGAGGTGAAAAATTTTCGCACCGGTATCTTGCCATTGTCCTTTATTTGCAAACGCAATCGCCAGGTGATCGCACCGTGCACCTTCACCAACAAGAACGGAGCATGGGTACAACATGGTGACACCGCTACCCATGTTTCCACCAATCCATTCCATCGTCGCATCCTTCTGCACAATGGCACGCTTGGTGTTGAGGTTGTACGTATCGCGACTCCAGTTTTCGACGCTGCTGTAACGGCACGTTGCACCGTCTTGCACGAAGATTTCGACGAGCCCCGCATGCAGTGCCTGGCTGCCATATTTTGGCGCACTGCAGCCCTCGATGTAATGCACCTTCGCCTCCTCCTCCACAACGATCAACGTATGTTCAAACTGCCCCATGTTTTTGGCGTTCATACGGAAGTAGGCTTGGAGCGGCTCTTTCACCTGCACTCCCTTCGGCACATACAAGAACGTGCCTCCGCTCCACACCGCTCCGTGGAGGGCAGCGAATTTATGATCCGTCATCGGCACACACTGCATGAAATATTTTCTTACGATGTCTGGATGCTGTCGCACCGCGTCATCCATATCTAAAAAGATCACACCTGCTGCTTCCCACTCCGCTTTTAATTTGTGATACACAACTTCGGATTCATACTGTGCCCCAACACCCGCAAGCATCTTTCGTTCTGCTTCGGGGATACCAAGTCGATCGTAGACGTTGCGAATTTCTTCTGGAACCTCGCCCCAGTCATCGGTATTGGCACTGCCGGCAGACGCGTAGTAGATGATGTCATCAAGATCGAGTTTTGATAAATCCGCACCCCACGTCGGCATCGCTTTTTCTCGAAAAACCGCGAGTGACTTTAAGCGATGTTCAAGCATCCACTCAGGCTCTCCTTTGTCTGAGCTAATCCGTCGTACCAATTCTTCATCGACCCCACGCTTAGCATTGTCCGCATACGGCGATGGGTTCGCGGTATCAAAGATATCGCGCGACAGATGGCCGAAAATAGGAGTCTCCGCCTGAGCCTGTTTGGCTTTGGTTTCGCGGAGAGGAGTGACGCGGGTCATGGACCAAGTATAACAGGTCCCATAATCGAAATTATGCCTTATGTGAGCGTTTTCTCCGGCATCAACTCCCTCCACCTCTTCCGCGGGAATTCAATAAGTTTGAACGTAAGGAGTGTGAACCCAATCAATAACACAACGTACAACGCCAAGCGCCATAGGTCCTCCACCGGGCGCACCATTTGAATGAGCCAATAGTGATGCAGATACAGTGAGTAGCACATGATCCCCGCCCACCGTATCGGACGGTTCGCAAACACCAATTGAGTCGATCGCTTTTTACTAGTCACAATAAGGAGGAGGAGCAGCGTCATCCCCACCGTAAAAAATGTTTCGCTGGTTGCGAGGAAATTCGGATTCGTAAGGTTCGTCGTCCACGTAATATCCTTCACTGAAAGGCTGAGGTATACCGCAACAATACCAACGACTGTGAGCAGAGACCTGTGCTTGATGGGTGAATTCTGTGAAACGAAAAAAGCAGCTGCCATGCCTGCGGTAAAATCGGGCAGGCTGCCGATGATGTTATGCATCCAGAAATGCAGTGCATCGTCACCCCTGTGAAACGTCGCATACAAGTGCATCAAGCTCCCCAAAAGAATGGTGTACGTCAGGGGGATCAGATACCCATACCGTCGCATGCAAAAGAGGATTAATGGCATTAAAAATGAGAATGCTATTTCTATTTCCAGCGTCCATACAACCCCGTAATACCATGGCTTCCAAAGTTGTGGGTGCAGGGCCCCCACACCCGATAGTACAAAAAATGCATCATGAAAAAATTGATACGTACTCTCCCACGAGGGGCGGAGCAACATGATAGGAATCATGACGCCCCAATACACCGGGAATAATCGCAGTGCCCGGCGCTTGTAGAACGTTAGTAGATCGCGCATCGATGACATGGTGCGCACCTCTTGTGCATACGGGAGCGCCAGAACGAACCCCGAGAGGATAAAAAAGAGCGATACACACATCCATATATTCGATAAAAATGTGACCGGGAAAAATGGAATACCCCACAGCGTAAATGCATACGCACCATTCGGCGTAAGCAGTTTTAAATAGGTGTGACTGTAGATCACCGCAAGCACCGAATATCCTCGCAAGCCGTCGATGACTGGAAAGCGTCTCACTGCCGGATGGTAGCATCGTTTCAGTGCATCGCCTTTTCTGGTACGAGCTGACGCCAGTTCTTTGTTGGGAATTCAATGAATCGATACGTCATCAATGACACTGTAAACAATATAACCACGTACAAGAGAGCATGCCTCGCATCTTTCATCGGATACACCTGAGACCCGATCAAGATATGAAGAAGATACAGCGAATAACACATCATCCCCACGAGTTGCAGGGGTCGATTTCCAAGACATAGGCACAGGATTTGTGAACTACTGGTCACAATCCATGCAAGAAGCAACGCACCTCCTGCCACATACAATGTCGGCACGAACGCGAGCAGGTATGGCATCTCTTCAACTTTGACGGTCTCATGGAGCGAGAGGCCAACCCAAATATATGTAAGCGACACAATGGGGATTGCCAATGAACGTACCTGCGCTCCGCGAGCGAACCATGCGGCAACAGCCATCCCTAAGGCAAACGCATCCACGATGCCAAGAACCGAATGCTGCATATGTCGTATAACATCCGGCAATTGAAATATGTACGGAGCACACCGAACGAGGAGTGATCCGAACACGGTACACCAAGCAAATCTATGTATGCCTACGCGCTGCAACAGATACCATAACGCAGGAAAAAGTATCGATAGCCACAGCTCAACCTGTATCGACCAAAAAATAACATAATACGACGGCTCCCATAAACCAGGATGAAACACCCCGAGTCCCGTCATCAGAAAGAATGCATCGTAATATGGGTGAGGCGGTGCAACATACAACAGTACCGCAATCACAACACACCAATAGAGAGGCAACAGGCGCAATGCACGATGGCGATAAAATCGGAACACATCTTTCCCCGAAACAAAATCGCGCTCCCCACGAGTATAAGGAAGAGCAAGTACAAACCCTGAAAGTACAAAAAACAACATGACTGCCGGGAACCCCGCCGACATAAATGCAAAAGGACGGAGGGGTAAAAGGCCAAGCAGTTTAGGCTCCGGCAAGAGCGGCAAATGATATGGCGCAAAGAGATGATGAAAAATCACGATGAGTATCGCAATCCCCCGCAAGCCATTAATGACACCGATGCGTCTCACTGCCGGATGGTAGCATCGTTTCAGTGCATCGCCTTTTCTGGTACGAGCTGACGCCAGCTCTTTGTCGGGAATTCAATGAACCTGTACGTGAGAATCGAGAGCCCAATGACCGCCAGTCCATACAATGTCAGACGTCCAATATTCATCCCCGGCTGCATCACCTCAAATAGCCAATAATGATTCAAGTAGAGAGAATACGACATTATCCCCGCCATCTGGAGCGCTCGATTACAAAACAGAATCCGCACCCATACCCAATCGACAGAAAGAAGGGCAAGCACGAAAAGCCCGACGCCAATGGGGAACAATGTTTCGGATAATGCGAGCATGCTCAGCTGCCCGTTGCCCGTGAAGAGCAATTCTTTGAAGGTGAATGCCATGTACAAAAATGGGAGCGACGCGAGGAGCGTCCACGCTGGGCGCTTCACACGCTCGTGCACAAACGCGAAAGCCATCGCCATGCCCATCACTAGGTCATCGATGCACCCAGGGAACGAATAGAAGTAGAAACGACGCATGGTTTCGTCGGGCTGCATGAACGCGTATAGACATATACTTAATGAAACCATCAGCGAAAGACTGAGCAGAAGTGTGTAGCCATACCGTCGCATCAAAAATATCAACAGTGGGAACACAAGCCCGAAGACGATCTCTATCTGCAGCGTCCATGTAATGGCATAAAACGGAGTAAACAAAAATGGAGGATAGATACCTCCCAAACCGGTGAGTGTCCCCACTGCATCCACAAGTGTCGGGAGAGGACGATACCAATCCCCTCGCACCACGATGAGCGGGATGAGCACGCACAGATACAACGGGAAAATCCTCCACGCACGGTGGTAGTAAAACCACGCAACATCATGAGCGGCCGCCATGTGTCGCTTACCTTTCGCATAGGGTAGTGCGAGGACAAATCCCGAAATAATAAAAAAGAGAGAGACGGCCAAATACGAATGAGCAATCGCCCCCAAGGGAAACACATGCATGCCTTGGACTGTAAATGATGCAGTGCCTGGCGGAGTCAGTGTGCTGCTAAAGACATGTGCATACACAACGCCAAGCATCGCAAACCCGCGAAGACCGTTGATGAGGGGGATGCGATGCATAGATCGCATGCTACCACGCATCAATTCACTCGCCGCACTGCATCTTGCAGTGCATACACCGCCTCATCACGAATCGTCTCCGCCATAAAGCGCAACGCACGCTCTTTCGTCATTACAAAATATGTCTCACCTCCGGGAATGACAATCGGCTCTCCCACTAACTCCAGATTATCTGTTCGTTGGAGCGGCGGTACACGTTCATAATGAGCTTCTACATCAGCCGTACGCACTCCTTGCTCTAAGCACACCCATGCGAGTCTACGGCCCTCGTTCACCAAGATTGTCATCGTCTCTAGAAACTGCGTAAGTGAAAAAACTATCACCCCTTCTTCGCTTGATGTGCGCACATTTCCAAATGCAGTAGCAGCCTTATTGGATAAAGGCATATTCACAGCCACGTCATAGCGTGCGCTCACTTGGGCTCTCGCCAATGCCACTCGCTCCTCATGGGTCGTCCCACGCACAAGCACAGGTAACGGCCTGTCTCCTGTGTCGAGTTGCATGTAGTAGTCCTGAACATTATCCATGAGCGCGGCATGCTAGCACTGCGAGGCATGCGATCAACGGAAAATACACGTAAAGAGTATTGCACATCAGCCGGATGCCCCTACAATCGCCGACCCTCCATGGTGGAGGGAATGGCAATGTTCTGATCTATCAAATCAACGAAGGAGAAAGACCTTGGAAGCAACGACAATCGAAGTGATTGCGACGATTCTGTTCGCACTTGGCGTGCTCCACACGTTCTGTGTGGGGTACTTCAAGCGTCTGGCCCACCATTTCCGCGAAGGGTCGGTCGGAGAAAACGTATTCCACCTGCTGGGTGAAGTGGAGGCAGTGTTCCTGCTCTGGGCCCTGTTACTTGTATGTGCGATGGGGATGCAGAGCGGATGGCACGACGCCGTCCATCATATGGAGACACTGAACTTTACGGAGCCGATCTTTGTATTTGTCATCATGACGATGGCATCCACAAAGCCAGTAGTGGACGCAGCCGGGCGGAGCATGCAAACAATTGCGAACCTTCTCCCATTTTCAAAAGGAATCGCATTCACCTGGACGGCGCTGGTATTCGGCCCACTGCTCGGGTCGTTTATTACGGAGCCGGCAGCAATGACCGTGACTGCGTTGCTCCTGAAGAATCGGCTCTTCGACTGGGATGTGCCGAAAACTCTGAAGTATGCCGCACTGGGCACACTCTTCGTGAATGTATCAATTGGAGGCACGCTCACGAACTATGCCGCCCCTCCGATCCTCATGGTTAAGGAGGCGTTCGATTGGTCGAGCATGGATGTGTTTTCCATGCTCGGATGGAAAGCGGTCATTGCTTGTGCAGCCAGTGCAACAATTCTTTGCTACTGGTTTCGACAAGATCTGTCGCAAATGAACACCCTGCAAAGTGTGTTTGACGATGAAGATGGTGACGAGGACGCGAAACATGAACATGAAACGACCGCTCCGCTATGGGTCACAGCCGTCCACATCGCCTTCTTGGCGTTTGTGGTGCTGCACAGTCACCATATGGTGATGTTCATGGGAGCGTTCCTGTATTTCCTCGGTTTCGTCACCGTCACCAAGGAGTATCAATCGCAGTTGGAACTGCGAAGTGCCCTGATGGTCGCTGGCTTCCTTGGAGGCCTTGTGACACTGGGGTCGCTGCAATCCTGGTGGTTGCAACCGACGTTGGCCGCCATGAACGACTTGGCGCTCTACTTTGGAGCGACTGGACTGACGGCGGTCACCGACAATGCAGCGCTTACCTACCTGGGATCGCGCGTAGAACTGACTGACTCCATGAAATACGCCCTTGTTGCAGGCGCAGTCACCGGCGGAGGCTTAACCGTCATCGCCAACGCCCCAAACCCGGCAGGAAACTCGATTTTGGAAAAGAGCTTCGGCGAGAATGGAATCTCTCCGGGTGGACTCTTCTTGGGCGCGCTTTTGCCCACCGTAATCGCGATTCTCTGCTTTCTCTTTCTCCCTTCACTCTAAAACAAGCCAATGTCGAAAGGAACATTGCCTCAAGCCGCGGGACTCCCCGCGGCTTTTTATATGTTCTTTTTTGCTTCGTAGAGTCAAAACAAGAGATTCCCGCCGGAAACAAACCGACCTCTTAGAGCCTTGACTTTTTTCCCGATGCTCCCTATAGAGTCGCGGAATTTGCCCCCAATCATCCTATGACCGCTAAAAAAGCACCTCAGGACCTAAAAGCACACGAAATGCACACCTCGCCGTTCGAACAGATCACGACATTAGAAAACGAACAGGAAGCACGCGTGTTAGATGCCAGCGAGCGTTTTGAGCAGGAAAAACGCGATGCAGAAAAGTCGACCGCACATGCTGAAAAGACGCAAGAAGAGATGCTGCGCACCGAAGCAACCGATGCATTGAAGGAATACGCACGCACCGAACCAGCGAGCATCCTCAAAAATGCCGAGAAGCAGACGGCCGATGAACGCGCCGTTGTTGCAAAGCACGCAGAGAAAGAACTCCCCAAAGCGTTACACACTGTTCTTACCCCTCTTCTGGACGGCTCGCTATTTACAGCAGCCTAGTCCCACTTTCCCTTTTACCGTTATGGCAGTCATCCCCATGCAAAAAATCGCCGTCCTTACACATAAGGACCGCTCAGAAGACCTCATTCGATTCCTTCATGACGAAGGGGTTATGGAAGTGAGCGAAGCGCGCGATTCAACGTCCGTCGATCACAGCGAGGTAAAATTCCGCATCGCCGAACTGGAATATGCGATTGCGACCCTCAAAGAAGTTGCCGACAAAAAGCAGCTCGCAGCCATGAAAAAAGCTGAATCTTCCGCAACAGAAGCACAAGTAGAGCATGCCGCAACGCACACAGACGTCCTAGGCATCGTAGAAGCATTGCATGCATTGGACAGCGACGATGCTGCTTTGCGCCAAACTCTCACAGGGTCTGCCGCCATGCCAGTCGGCGACGGCGGATCGGAGCAGGCTGCTTACCTTTCCGAAAGTGGTAGCACGCAGTCCCGCGGCGCACGTGGAACGTCTGGTGTCATGAGCAGCGAATCTGACAAAATGGAGATGGCCAAAGCGGAGAAGAAACTTGCAGAGAATGCTATTAAAAGGCAGAAATTGGCAGAGGAACTGCCGGGGCTGGTGCTGCTTCGTCGCTACGTAAAGTGGCTGAATGCCAGGCAGGGCGCGCGTGAGGCGATGAAAAAGACAAAAATGACGGTGATGCTTCTCGGTTGGTTGCCGCGCGATATGTTCGCTCCATTCGAAAAGCGACTGCTAAAATCCATCGATTCCAGCGCGGTACTCCGCGTAAAACCAGATCAGGGTGAAGAGCCGCCAGTATTACTAAACAACTCCAAGGCATTGACGCCCTTTGAAAGCGTCACAACGCTCTACGGTCTGCCGCTCTACCGCGAAATGGACCCGACCCCCTACCTGTCTTTCTTCTTCATCCTATTCTTCGCACTCTGTCTGACAGATGCGGGGTATGGACTCGTTCTTGCATTAGTATCCGGTGGATACCTACTGAAAACGAGAGTGAAGGTGAAAGAGAACCCTCTTATCTGGCTACTATTTTTGAGTGGCATCGTCACAATCCTTGTCTCTATCCCCTTTGGAGGATGGTTCGGCATTGTCCCAGATAACGCCCCAGACATGTTTACAAAGCCTGATCCAGATGGCACAGGGCGTCTATTTAAAGGACAAATTTGGAACCTCAGCGACCAGACGGGCATCACGTTCTTGCAAAACCTGTCACTCGCACTGGGTATTATCCACCTTTCATTCGGTATCCTGCTTGGCGCAATCAGTAAGATTCGCGGTGGTGACCTAGCGGCAGGACTATGGAAAGACGGGACAACGCTGGTGTTTGTAGGAGTAACGCTCCTCTACTTCTTCGGCCCTACAGAATATCAGCAGATGTTCCTGTACGGCATTTATGCATCGCTTGTTCTGATGATCTGGGGCAAGGGTCACGGTAATCCTCTGCTCAAGCGCCCGCTATTCGGAATTCTCCAGACATTGAACTTTTTCCTCGGTATGATGGGAAACGTTCTTTCCTACCTCCGCATTCTAGCCCTTGGCCTTGTGACGGGTGCGCTCGCCTTTACGGTTAACCTTGTTGCAGAGCAGGTAAGCGTATTGCTCCCATGGTTCTTGGCCATCCCGGTAGCAATCGTCATCTACGTCGTCGGTCATCTTATGAATATCGCCCTCAACGTACTCGGCGCATTTATCCACTCGGGGCGCTTGCAGTTCGTGGAGTTTTTCAGTCAATTCTTCGAAGGAGGCGGTCGGCCATTCAAGCCTTTCGCCCGTTCCTAATTTCGTCACTTTTTTCTATCCCTCTTTCCTTCCTCCCCGTATGAAACGGATTTTCTCCCTCCTCGGCGCAGCTGCAACGTTGGCCCCGCTGAGCGCATTCGCACAGGACGCAATGACAACCAGCACTGATGCTGGCTTCCTCGACGCAGCTCTCGCTGTATCGGATCACTGGGCACTTGGCCTCGCCTTCCTTGGTGCTGCATTGGCAACTGCCATTCCTTGTTACGGTTCGTCTATCGGTGTGTCCATTGTGGGACAAGCAGGCTCCGGCCTTATCACCGAAAAGCCAGATATGGCTGGTCGCGTTATCACCCTAGCTGTTATCCCTGGTTCCCAGGGTCTGTACGGAATGGTGATCTCCCTCTTGTTCCTCTTCAACTACGCTCCGCCAATCTTGAATGGAACAGTAAGCCTTGGCTTCGCTGATGGTATTGCGCTCTTTGCAGCATTCATGCCAGTCACGATCGCAGCATTCGGATCTTCCCCTTACCAGGGAAAGGTATGTGCCGCAGGTATGCACCTTCTTGCCAAGGACGCTGGTCTTATGGGACGCGTCATCACCCTGGCTGCACTTGTAGAAACGTACGCACTCCTCGGATTCTTGATCTCGTTCTTCATGCTTAACGCATTGCAGAGCAGCATCTTGGCTCCTGCTGGAATGTAATTTTATCCGTATTGGCGTCCCACAGGTCGCCTTTGCATCCTTCCTATTATGGCCCTCCAAGATATTCTGAACGCAATCGTCGGTGACGCCGACAAGCGCATTGCCGACTTAACTTCTTCTCACAAGCAGTTCTTGAAAGACCTGCGCGAAGAGAGCGAGCGCAGCCTTACGCGCAAGCGTTCGCAAATCGCCGAACAACGTGATCAGCGTATGCGTCAAATGAAGGAAAAGACGGAATCACATGCACGCATGGCACGGAGCAAATCGCTCCTTGCGCTCCGCCAAGAGTACATGGATCGCCTCTACAAGGACGCATTCGATGCTTTAGTGGCATTGCCAAAGGATGAAACAGAATCATTCCTCGCCCTCTGCATGAAGCAGATCGACGCCAAAGGAACGGTCCACGCAGCTAAAGCACATGAAGCGATCATTAAAAAACTGCTCCCGAGTGGCTGCACTCTTGGGGAGTCTATCGATGCAGCTGGCGGATTCCGATTTGTATCGGACAAAGAAGAGCACGACTTCACCTATGAATTCATCATTAATAGACTACTGCGCGATGCGACGGAATTGAAAGCAGTGGCCCTTCTCTTCCCTGCAGCTTCCTAATGCAGACAACTGCCTCACGCGCCGGCTCGGACTTCGCGTACGGCTACGGACGCGTCGGTGTCTTGCAGCAGCAATTGCTGCACAAGGCCGATGTTGATCGTCTGCTTGGTTCACATAGTGATGCGGAGTTGCACCAGATACTCGCAGATGTGCCGTTTACATCGGTTGTCATGCCGATGGATGATCTCCAAGGATTTACTATCGCTATGGAAAGCTGGCTTAAGCGCGAGCTTGTAAAGCTGGCCCCCGAAGGAAAGGGTGGTTTATTTGAGATTCTCTGGCTCCGTGAAGACCTCCCGGTCATCGCCCATTTATTGAAAGAATATCACGGACAGACTTCGGGGCTAACCTCCCCCGCGCAATCGAGCGTGACATCGTACTCGTACGACATGCTGCGCGCACAAATTTTCGAGTCGGGTCACCGTGAACTGCCCGAAGACATCGCGCACTTCCTGGAAGAAATGAAGGCTCGCAAAAACATCCGCCCCGATCAAATTGACCATGAGGTGGCAGTATTCATCACTGCAAAGCAGCTGGAACTCGCAAAAGCATCAGGCAGCTCCCTTATTCTGCGCTACGTAAAACACACAATCGACCTGCAGAATATTCGCACCGCTCGCAGAGTACGTCCAGGCACGGATACGTCCGACCTGTTTATTGAAGGGGGCGAAATTGACCCGCGCAGACTCACAACCAACTCGCGCGAACTGGCGCTACTCATCCACAGCTCTTCCTTACCCGCGGTTGTTGCGGAAGGTGTCGGTGGCGAAGACTCCGCACTCATCTTGGAGCGCAGTCTTAACAAGGGACTTGCTCACGATATCGCACAAATGCGAAGTGTTCCGCTAAGCGTGGAACCGATCTTCGCCTACGGCGTCATGGCGCTCTCGCAAATCCTCATGATCCGCACAATCCTCATCGGCAAAATCGCCGACATGTCCGCCGCGGAAATCTCCACCATGCTCCCCCCTGTCTTCTCGACCTCCATTCAGGAGTCCTGATATGCCCTCTTTGTAACATGTCTGCTTACCATATCGCCATCGTCGGACAGAAAGAGGCCATCCAGGGCTTCGCACTCCTTGGTGTCGACGTCGTCCCTGCTCATACCGGGGAAGAAGCCGCACATGAACTCCTGCGATTGAAAAAGGTAACCTATACCGATGACACCGGCCGTGAACGTAACCGTTATGCCATCGTGTTTATCACCGAGGATCTTGCAAGCCAACTTTCCGCAGAAGACGAACGCAAGCTTGCACGCGGGGCCCTTCCTGCCATTATCCCCCTTCCATCCTTCCGCGGATCAACCGGGTACGCGACAGACCGTCTCAATCGCATCGTTGAACGCGCGATCGGGTCCAACATCCTTAAGTAATTCTTTACCTCGGCGTAGCAAGAGCGAAGCCGGGTCAATTCTTCCCCTCCCGTCTATGTCCAAAGCAGTCATCACCAAAGTTGCCGGCCCGCTCGTGAAAGCGTCGGGTATGAGCGAAGCGAAGATGTTCGAAGTCGTGCGCGTCTCAAAAGAGGGGCTCGTCGGCGAAGTCATCGAGCTGAAGGGCGACGAGGCATCCATCCAGGTTTATGAGGAAACATCCGGTATCAAGCCGGGCGAACCTGTGGAACGAACGGGGCTGACGCTGTCGGTCGAACTCGCCCCCGGTCTTCTCACCTCCATCTTCGACGGTATCCAGCGCCCGCTGGAACTGATCGAGCAGGAAAGTAAGAGCCCATATATCGCACGCGGTATCGATGTACCTGCTCTCGATAAAAAGAAGAAGTGGGATTTCAAGGCAGTAGCTGAGAAGGGACAGGAAGTCGCGGAGGGGGACGTACTTGGAACCGTGCAGGAAACCGCGCTCATCGAGCATCGCATCATGGTCCCACCGGGCATCAAGGGGACAGTGAAGAGCATCAAATCTGGTTCACACACCATCGAAGAGATTATCGCTGTCATCACGACGGATAAGGGTGATACCGATGTCTGCATGCTCCAGCGCTGGCCTATCCGCATCCCTCGACCAGTAAAAGGCAAATTGCCTGCTAACGTGCCGCTTGCAACTGGCCTTCGCATTCTTGACTCTCTTTTCCCCATGGCCAAAGGAGGCGCAGGTGCGATCCCGGGTCCTTTCGGAGCCGGAAAGACTGTGACGCAGCAAACTCTCGCGAAATACTGTGACGCACAGGTGATCGTCTATATCGGTTGTGGTGAGCGCGGAAACGAGATGACCGAAGTACTCAGTGAATTCCCCCACCTAACCGACCCGAACACTGGTGAACCGCTCATGAAGCGCACGGTGCTTATCGCCAACACCAGTAACATGCCGGTGGCCGCACGTGAAGCGTCGGTCTACACGGGTATCACCATCGCCGAATACTACCGCGATATGGGCTACGACGTCGCACTCATGGCCGACTCCACATCCCGCTGGGCCGAGGCTATGCGCGAAATTTCGGGCCGCCTGGAAGAAATGCCCGGTGAAGAAGGTTACCCCGCGTACTTGGGCTCCCGCACTGCCGGATTTTACGAGCGTGCCGGCCGCGTCACGTGCCAGGGGAAGGAGGAGCGTCTCGGTTCCCTCTCGGTGATCGGAGCCGTATCGCCCCCAGGAGGAGACTTCAGCGAACCTGTGACCCAAAACACGCTACGCGTGACGAAAGTCTTCTGGGCACTAGATGCAAAGCTTGCATACAAGCGTCACTTCCCTGCCATCAACTGGCTGCAAAGCTACTCGCTGTATGCAGAAGCATTGGCTGGATACTTGGATAAAGAGATTGCCGAAGGCTTCACCGCCAACCGTGAGCGAGCCATGCGCATGCTGCAGGACGAATCCAAACTGGAAGAAATCGTGCGCCTTGTTGGTATGGAATCACTATCCCCTCGTGAACAGTTGCTCCTGGAAGTTACACGCATGATCCGCGAAGACTTCTTGTTCCAGAATGCCTTTGACCCCAACGACGCGTACACATCCCTTATTAAGCAGTTCAAACTGTTGAAAGCGATTCTGTTCTTCTTCGATGTAGCATTACCCATCGTCGAGCAGGAAGACTTCAACATGGCCTCCATCCGCGGCCTTCCCGTAAAGGACGTGATCGCCCAGGCACACTTCGTTCCCGAAACCGACCTGAAGCAATTCGACGCGCTGGAAGCGCAGATCGAAAGCGAACTGAATGGCCTTCGCATTGTCGCCGCAGCGACGGTCTCGTAATTCTCAATTCTTAATTCTCAATCCTCAATTCGTCTATGTCCACCCTTTCCTACAAAACCGTCGAGAGCGTCACCGGTCCGCTGCTGATTGTGCAGGGCGTGAAAGATATCGCCTATGACGAACTCTGCGAGATCGAACTTCCCGATGGCAGCACACGCCTCGGTAAGGTTTTGGAAGCACGCTCCGGCATGGCCGTGGTGCAGCTCTTCGAATCGACGCAGGGTATTGCGACCAAGACATCGAAAATACGCTTCCTCGGCCGCCGCTTCGAGCTACCAGTATCGGAAGATATTCTGGGTCGTGTGTTCGACGGAGCAGGACGCCCAGTGGACGGAGGTCCTGCCATTCTTGCCGAGCAAAAACTCGACATCAACGGTGCGCCGATCAACCCTGCCAGCCGCGAATTCCCAGACGACTTTATCCAGACGGGTATTTCCTCCATCGACGTTTTGAACACCCTCGTGCGCGGACAGAAGCTCCCGATCTTCTCGGGTGCGGGTCTGCCCCACAGTAAGCTCGCGGCACAAATCGCCCGCCAGGCACGCATGTTGACGCCAAGCGAAGTGAAGGCACACAACCCTGATGCAGAATTAGACAAGCGCGAAGACGAGAAATTCGCCGTTGTGTTCGCCGCCATGGGTGTCACCTACGAAGAAGCCCAGTACTTCACGCAGGAATTCGAACGCACCGGTGCGATCTCCCGCGCGGTACTGTTTGTAAACACCGCCGATAACCCCGTGGTCGAGCGCATTGCCACTCCACGACTTGCCTTAACAGCAGCTGAGTATCTTGCATTCGAAAAGGGCTACCACGTCACCGTGATCCTCACCGATATGACTAACTACTGCGAGGCTCTCCGCGAAGTGTCCGCTGCTCGCAAAGAAGTGCCAGGACGCCGTGGTTACCCAGGGTACATGTACACCGACCTTGCTTCCATTTACGAACGCGCAGGACGCATCAAGGGCCGCACGGGTAGCATCACACAGATCCCCATCCTCACGATGCCGGAAGATGACGTTACGCACCCTGTTCCCGACCTTACCGGATACATCACGGAAGGACAGATCCGCATGGACCGTGGCCTGAACCAGAAAGGTATCTACCCGCCAGTCATCCCCATGGGCTCCCTCTCTCGTCTGAAAGGCAAAGCCCAGGGTGAAGGCCGCACGCGCGAAGATCACTCCGGTATGGACGCACAGCTCTCCGCATCGTACGCACGCGGTATCGAAATCCGCGAACTTGCGGTGATCCTCGGTGAAAGCTCCCTTAACGAGGTCGATAAGGCATACCTCAAATTTGCCGATCGTTTCGAGAAAGAATTCTTGACGCAGGCCGATGACGACGAGCGTTCCATCTACCGAAGTTTAGAGATCGGTTGGGACCTGCTCACCGAACTGCCACGCAGCGAGCTCAAGCGCGTCAAAGGCGCCCACGCCGACAAGTATTTGCCGAAGAAGTAAGTATCATCTTCTGGATCCTCTGAGCCTTCTCAATCCTCTGCTTCCTCCTTATGTCCGTCCTACGAGTCAATCCAACGCGCATGTCCCTGATGGACTTAAAACGTCGCACCGTGTCTGCGACGCGCGGTCATAAGCTGCTGAAGGACAAGCAAGATGGTCTCATGAAGCAATTCCTTGCGATCATCCGCGATGCCAAGAGACTGCGTGAACAGGTGGAACTGGAACTTGGACATGCATTCAAGAGCTTCCTGCTGGCTTCCGCATGGATGAGCGATGCTCAAATGGGCAACGCCCTCTCTAGTCCCCAGGCCAACATGGAGCTAACCGTGGAAACGAAAAACGTGATGAGCGTACGCATTCCTGTCTTCACACTCGCAAGGCAAGGTTCTATTCGTACGTACGGCTATGCAGGCACGAATGCGCTTCTTGATAGTGCTGTCGATGCATTCGAGCTGGCTTTCGATACGCTCATCAAGCTTGCGGAAATCGAGAAGCAGGCCGAAAACATGGCAATCGAACTGGAAACCACCCGCCGCCGCGTGAACGCGTTGCAGTACAAAATGATCCCCGACCTGAAAGACACGGTGAAGTATATCCGCATGAAGCTTGACGAAGCCGAGCGCGGAGCGATTATCGGCACTATGCGCGTGAAGGCCCAGATTCAAGCACAGGAAGATGGTGCGGGCCTCGCCGCAATTATGGCGGGCAAAGGCGCAGTCTGATGTCGAGCATAGTTGGCCCTTAGACCCTTGTTTGCCAGTATGTTTTCTGGTAACACGTGCGCACTCCGCTGGAGTCGATCGACAACAACCGTCCGCCGCTAGCAGCGACTGTTTTTGTTGCATCGTTTTATTTCTTTCTTTTATTTCTATGCTGAATGTAATGGTAGCAGATCCGAGTATCGAGTCAGTACCAAGGCAGACTACGACTGTTAGCGCAGTTGCACGTCCGCCTGTAAGCCCTGATAGAAACGGACATGCTGAAATCTCTTTCAACCCTGCTGCCGCACTCGCACATCTAGAGCGAGATCGGCGCGAAGCATATGAGCACCTATTAACACAGTTTAGCGCTCAGCAAGATATAGGCCTGAGACACTAAACATACAAAAGCGCCCCGGACCAAATTGGTTCAGGGCGCAGTGTGAGGCGGGGGCCTCTTTTGTTAATCCAATTCGTAGGTGATCGATACGTTGATGTTCACCTCCTGTTCACCGACGGGCAATTGCACCGCCTGGTCCTCCATGCGTGCACCGCCAACGCCCATCATCGCATCTTTGCTGTAATACATTGGGGTTGGGTATCCTCCGCCGTAGCCTTCGCTAAAGTTGAGGATCTTGCCGAGTCCTACGCCAAGCTGCTTTGCAAGGACTTGCGCCTTCTCCTGTGCTTCTTTGATTGCGTCTGCACGAGCCTCTGCCTGGACGGCTTCTGGGTTATCAACCGTGAACTGCACACCTCCTGCTTGGTTCGCACCCGCTGCAGTTGCAGCGCCTAGGACATCCGATGCCTTATCGAGATCGCGTACCTTAATGCTCAGGCTCTGGCCTGCTTCGAAGCCACGGGCAATCTGAGTGCCATTGGAGTAATCATAGACTGGGTTTAGCCAGAAGTTCTGGGTCGTGATGTCTTTGTCATCAATGCCCTGTGCCTTTACCGCTGCAATGACAGGGTCCATAGAGGCCTTCAGCTTGGTCATTGCTGCATTGGCAGTCGATTGACGGCCTGTCTGCACACCAACGTTCAGCTGGGCAATATCGGGGATGGCAAATGCCTTACCATCACCAGAAACAGTGATAGTGCTTGGTTGATCATTGCGATGCTTGACCTCCAAGTGCTTTCCGCTGAGGTAAAACGAGCCGCCAACGGCAACGGCGACGATGAGCGCCCATACAGGAGGACGCACGTTGATTGTTTGTTCATCCATAAAAGAGAAGTGGAAGGAATACAGAAGAGTATACGACTAAGACGCATGAAAGTAACGAACTGTGTCACCCTGAGCTCGACGAAGGGTGAAAATAGCGTCATGGTTCGTCGGAACCTGTCCTGAGCGCAGTCGAAGGGCTCACCATGACATGCTCAGCCTTCTTTTACACCAAATTGCACATATCCATCTTTTTCCAGCTCTTTCGCAAACTCCGGACCCCCACTTTTCACAATCTGACCATTCACCATCACATGAACTTTGTCCGGTGTGATGTAGTCGAGAATGCGTGCGTAGTGGGTGACGATGAGTGCAGCAAAGGCCTCTGGCTTCTGGCCTCTGGAGGCTAGCGGCTCGAGGCTAGCGGCTCGCAAGGCGTTCACGCCTGCAGATACAATCTTCAACGCATCAACATCCAGCCCGCTATCCGTCTCATCCATCAGGGCCAAGCTGGGGTTCAGTACCGCCATCTGCAAAATTTCTGCCTTCTTCTTTTCCCCTCCGGAAAATCCTTTGTTAATAAAACGTTCTGCAAACGCAGGGTCCATCTGGAGCCCCTTCATAAGGGTTGTCAGATATTCTTGGAATTGGAGCGGCGACATGCGTGTTACGGTCGAATCAGTTGCCGCATGAGCGCGATGGGCAGCAAGCAGAAAACTCCGGAGTGTCACACCAGCAATTTCTTTGGGATACTGGAACGCTAAAAATAATCCTGCCTGGGACCGCTCATGTACTTCCATCACCAGTAGATCTTTCCCTTTGAACTGCACGGAACCTGATGTGATTTGATATTTTGGATGCCCCATCAATGCATTCACGAGCGTCGATTTCCCCGAGCCATTGGGCCCCATAATTGCATGCACTTCCCCCTCGTTCATCGCTAGGTTTAACCCGCGAACGATCTCTTTATCCTCTACGGATACGTGGAGGTCGGTGATGGAGAGGAATTGAGACATGGAAGAACGAGAGTATAGCAAAAAAAGCCCTGCACCAGAATCGGTGCAAGGCAGAGGAACTGTTCCAAAGAACCGGTTTATCAGAAGATACGACCACAACGGATTTTCACCGTCAGCAGAGCAATCGCGGCAAACAGCGAGGTGACGCCGAAAGCTCCCATCAACGAATAGCCAATGTCCAAGAGTGCTGCGAATGAAATCAGAAGCACAATGGCGGCCAAGATGCCGTGGGGAATCCAAGGATTCCTGAGCAGCTTCAACATGCAAATCTCCTTAGAGAATTAGTATCCGAGCCACTGGAAAGCCAGAGGCACAAGCCACATCGCAAGAAACGGCGTCATCATCCAGAAGTAGACCGTGCGGCGCTTGGCATCCTGTGCCGTATGAGCGCCTGCCTCAAACATTCCTGTGATAAAAATCCACCCCGCAGAACCGAACCCGAATGCCATCAAAAGCAGACGAGGAGGAACGTACGTAAAGTCGAAGCCGAGTAGAGCCAAAAGACACATAATCAGCGGGATGCCTGCAAGCATCATAACCGGCGCATACCGATCAATAACATGCGGCTTCGGATCGCAGCATTCATCAATCCAGTATCGATACACACATTTTAGCATCATACGGACTCCTTTCAGGACCTAGAAACCATAGAACAACGGAATCGAAATGAACACGATGCCACACGGGATCGACATCCAATGCCAACGCTTCAGCATATTCCCGGGTGTGATGCTATGTATTGGCATAAACGTCTCGTTATAGAGAGATATATCCAAGCACTTTGCCGCCGCAGGAAATACGCACCCGACAAGCATTGCCGTGTAGACAGCCCTATGAAGCGGCATGCCCCCTGTAACCATGAGCAATCCAATGAAGGATGCCCCTGCAATGGCGCAGACGAACACAATCAGGTCCATAAAAGGACATACATTGAACTTGCGCAACGTCGACAACATGATCGCCCTCCTTTTATCCTCCTCCATCTCCAAACCGGCGATGTAAAGGGAACAGTTATCGCAAATCCTGCGCCTGAATGGCTTATTCGTCAACTGCCCTATATTCCCTCTCCGTCATTCGATATCCTGCCATCTCACGTCCTGTTACTCTGTTATTCTCGTCCTGTTACTCTCCCCCGTGCCTACAGTTACTTTTATTCAGCAAAACGGCCAGGTTACAAAAGTCGAAGCCGCCGATGGCGAGATCATTTTGCATATCGCGCTCGATAACGGGATCCCCATGGAACATGCATGTGGCGGAAACGGCTTTTGTACGACATGCATGTGCAAGGTAAAGGAAGGAATGGATAACTTAAGCCCTCGTAATGACCGTGAGGAAAACATGGGCATTGTGAATGACCCCGAGCGCCTCAGCTGCCAAAGCGAGGTACATGGAGATGTAACAATCGAAGTGCAGGAATACTAAGCAGCAGGCGCTTCTGCCTCTCCTTCTGCAGGAACATCGTGCCGAATGGCGTGGATCTTCGCTTTCACATCCTCATTGTACGGCTCCAATTTGTTGATACGTCTGTAGGCTTCTTCTGCTTTTTCACGATCACTGAGTTGTAAGTAGCACTCTGCAAGTAAGTGGAGCAGCTCAGTATCACGTGTAAGGAAGAGGGATGCTTTTTCGAGGAGTGGCGCTGCGTCATCAAACCTGCGTGCCGCAATGCATGCACGGCCAAGTGCTGCACTGCGCTCTGGGTTTTTAGGGTCACGGTTCAGTGCTTCTTGATACGACTGACATGCTTCCAAGAATTTTTCCTGGCGGAAGTACGCAAGCCCCAGGTTCGCATGAAACGCGACATCATCACGGGCAGTCAGGAGTTCGCGGTACATCGCTTCCGCTTTATTTTCACGTTCGGTTGTTAGGTAGAGCTTAGCCAACTGCGCACGCACATCAATATCATGGGGATGAATCGTGAGCGCTTGAATTAAGAGTCGCTCTACTTCTTCAAACTTGCTCTGCTTCCATGCTTTTTCTGCATTGGCGACAAGTGTTCGCACCTGCTGCATTTCGATCGCAGATGTACGAGGGTTTTTGCGTGGTTTCTCCATAGGTTGTTCTTCTACTAATGCAGCACCACGCGCATCCACCGACGCAAAGCGCTGGCTAACCGAACGCACAAAGCGACGCACCGAACGCTGACGAAGTCCAAAGCGCACACCGGATAGAATCAGGATGGCGAGGAACGACCCAATGAAGACGTAGACGTAAATCACGAGAAGAAACAAAGAAACCCTTCGCAAAGAGCGAACGGACAAGGAATCTTAACAAGTTTCTTGGCTCCCGCAAGACATCTGCACTCAGGAAGCGTGACTTCGACCCAAAAACACACTGTGCGCAAGAAGGAGTATTACTCCAACGGTGATACAGCTGTCTGCCACATTAAAGACTGGGAATGTGCCAATCTGAAAGAAATCAGTGACAACAGAGTCCTGAAAGCGATCAACTACATTCCCCAGCGCTCCCCCCACAATTAAGCCATAGCCCCACCCATTTACGTATGTTTTAGGGGATTTCACTGCAACAACACATACAAGAAGGAGTGCGATAAGGATGATCAGCTCCTGATACCCCGTAGGTAAGCGAACACCGAATGCGATACCAGGGTTATGCGTGAGTGTAAGCCCTGCAAACGAACCAAGTACCGGAATGCGCTCCGTTAAAAATGCATCTGCAATCAGCTTCGCAGCAAAGCTACTAGCAAATGAGCCGATGGCAACGAGGGCAAATATCCACATGCCAGTGCAGCTTACCGTTTTTACGAATGAGGGACAGATTTTCCTAGAAGCAAAAAGCTAGAAGCTATAAGCTCGTGTCCATGTTCCGTCGCATGGACCTCCTCCTCATGGGCATTGCCATTGGACTTACGCTCTTCGGACTCGCGATGATTGCCAGCGTAAGCGTGTTTGAAAGTTATCAGCTGACCGAAAGGCTCACGAGCCGAGGGTTGATGGACGGGCCAAGCAACTCGTACTTCTTGTGGCGCAGTTCTCTGCACGTGTTTGCAGGAATTATTTTAATGCTGTGTATGTCGGTGATCCCGTATCGCATGTGGGAAAAACTCGCACCTGTCCTGTTCCTTGGGACCATCTTCTTGCTGCTCTTAGTGTTTATTCCGGGGCTTGGAAACGAATACGGTTCGGCACATAGCTGGTTGCAGCTGTTTGGATTCTCCATTCAGCCATCGGAATTCTTAAAGCTCACGATGATCTTCTACCTCGCATTGTGGCTACAAAAACGTGAGCAGCTGATCGGAACATTCAAGGAAGGGTTCGTCCCGTTCGTGACGCTGCTCGTGCTCTCTACATTCCTCGTCGCTATTCAGCCAGATCTTGGATCCTTCCTCGTCCTTTCAGGCATCGCGGTCACGATGTTCTTTATTGCCGGTGGAAATATCTTCCATCTGTTCTTAGGAGGAGCGATGGCGGGAGTGCTGGGAATCCCTGTGATTATGAGTAAGGAGTACGTGCGCAACCGCTTTGATGCGTTCTTCAGTCTTCTTCTTAACCCCGAAGATCCAAGCATTCGCGAAGGAGCGGGATATCAAATCATCCAAGCAATTATCGCCATTGGTAGTGGTGGCCCGTTCGGGGTTGGCTATGGAAAGTCTATTCAGAAATTCGGCTACCTCCCCGAAGTGCAGGCCGACATGATTTTCTCCGCGATGGCAGAAGAGCTCGGGTTCTTCCGCATCCTCATTATCCTCACGATGTATTCGATCCTTATCTTTCGCGGTTACAAAATTGCGCGTGAGGCCCCAGATCGTTTCGGCTTCCTGCTCGCAACTGGCATCACCACGTGGATTGCGTGGCAAAGCATTATCAATATTTTCGTGAACCTAAGTTTGTTCCCACTCACGGGACTCACCCTCCCATTCATTAGTGCAGGAGGATCATCCCTCGTAACCGTGTTAGTGGGTATCGGAATCCTCCTGAATATCTCGTCGTATTCTACCGAAACCGCCATTACGGAGCGACGCCCAAAGCGCAAAATGCCGCACATGATGCGGACAAGAAGGGCTTAAAAGGGCTCAGTAGGCCTATAAGCAGAATGCTAAAAGCTATAAACTGTCTGCATGCGCGTGTTATACGTCAGCGGCGGTTCAGCAGGGCACTTGGCCCCTCTTATTGCCGTGGAGCGAGCAATGAAGGAGTCCCACCCACACGCAGAAAGCGTCTTTGTATGTTCTCATATAGAAGACGATATTTCGTTCTTGAAAAAAGAAGGGGTGCATTTTCAGCCACTCCCCCTTCCCCGTCGTCCTCTATACCACCCCATTCAGTTTGTACGATCCATTCGCACTGCACGTGCCATTATTGAAACATTCAAACCCGATGTTATTTTTAGCAAAGGGAGCATTGTCAGTATTCCCATCTGCTTCGTTGCGCACAGAAAAAACATCCCCATCGTCCTCCATGAATCTGATGCGGTGATGGGACGAGCGAATCGATTGGTAGCGAGGTGGGCGACAAGGGTTTGCCTGGGTTTTTCAATTACAAATGAGAAGAACGTCGGAACATCAGAACAAAAGATGCGAGCAGCAGAAAAAATTTCTCGAGTCTCGAAACTTGTGTTCTCGAAACTCGTCGTCACCGGCAATCCCGTTCGCCCTTCGGTCACAAGTGGATCAAAAGCGGAGGGGCTACGCATCACCAATTTTTCAGGCAAGAAACCGATCCTCCTCATTATTGGTGGTAGCCAAGGTGCACAGGCACTCAATGAAGCCGTGTATAAACATATTGATACACTTCTCGCACATGTCGACATTGTGCATGTCACCGGGAAAGGTAAACAAAAGACGATCGATAAAAACGGATACTGGTCGGTTGAGTTTGCCTATGAAGAATTACCACATCTCTATGCACTGGCTACACTCGCACTCAGCCGCGCAGGTGCAGGCACTATTGGGGAACTTGCAGCAAATGGTATCCCTACCGTGCTCGTCCCCATCGTGGGCCTCGCCAACAACCATCAGGTACTAAATGCCGAGAGCGCATCGAGGTCTGGCGGATGCATTCTGGTACAGCAATCCACCCTCCAAACACAAATCGTCTCATCGATAGTGAATCTAGCAGAGGATCAGGAGCGACTCTCGACAATGTCTAAAAAAATACGTAATCTATATAACCCGGAAGCGGCTCGACGGATCGCTGACATCGTTGCCGGGTGTCTTGCATGAGCCGGGTCGAATGATTAACGTGGCTCTACTATGGTTAAATTCCTCATCCCACTTTTTGCATTAGCACTCCTCGTCGGTTGTACGAAAACCGAGACTCCACCACAGGATATCCCCACTCCCACCGATCAGGCTATGAACAACGATCAAGGCTCCACAGAGCAGGCTACCGACCAACCAGTCGGATTCGACGGACAATTGCTCTCGGGCATGCACACCGTCACCTTCCAGACATCCATGGGTGATGTCACCCTCGAACTCGATGCTGACAAAGCCCCTAAGACAGTCACGAACTTTGTCGTCCTCAGTCAGATGGGTTTCTATAACGGTCTCAACTTCCACCGCGTTATCCCTGGGTTCATGATCCAAGGTGGCGATCCTAACGGTAACGGCACAGGAGGTGGCAGCATCTTCGGCCCAACATTCGAAGATGAGCCAAACGACCTTACGTTGGTTCGTGGCGTCATCGCTATGGCTAACCGCGGTCCTAACACGAACGGCAGCCAGTTCTTCATTGTTACAGCAGAAGCCACTCCTTGGCTCGACGGCCGCCACACAGTCTTTGGTCGTGTCACCCAGGGTATGGAGATCGTCGATGCAATTAGCAACGTTGCCCGCAACGAAAGCGACATGCCAAACACGGCTGTTACCTTCAACGTAAAGGTCAATTAATACGCTCTAATCATACGACTTGAAAAAGACGCCTTCGGGCGTCTTTTTTGTAAAAAAGGAATTTGATCCCAGATGGCACTTCTGGGAAGATGAAACTCGAATGCCTAAAAAAAGGATCATCCACTATGTCATTATTGTCTTATGCGGTCTTTTTCTGTGGATTTTTGCGCACCAACAGTCACCAAAATTAACCGGACAAGTATGGGAAGACACCTGTGCCGGTTACGAAGCGACATATAACGTCACTCTGCCGAGATGTTCATTCACCACGGGTTCACCTGGCGGAGCATGCGGAGAAAATCCGAATAGTGGTGATGGCTGTTGCGACGACAGAGTTGCCCCTGGGTATTATGCTCCGCATGATGGCATCAGCTGTCCTGCATGCTATGGATGTATGGATGCCGAAGGATACTTTACTGGATCGCAGTTTTACGGGACATGTCAGTTAATGCCCGGATGTACACCTCCTTCCTCCGCAAACAACGGAAATTCCTCAAACAACACGAGTGCTGCTTCTTCTCCGAACAATCCATCCTCTCCATCAAACAATCCTTCTTCATCTCCCAATAACCCCTCATCAGCACCCAACAATCCTTTTTCTTCACCAAACAATCCCTCCTCCGCAAGATCTAGTCAATCATCAGACTCATCTTGCAATCCGGGATATGATGAATGTGCGCTCGACTGCGCACTTGTACGACAGCAATGTAATATCGACTGTGGGGCCAATGACACCTGTTTGACCGATTGTCTTTCTGATTATTCTAGCTGCGAAGAGGCCTGTGGCAGACGATGTCCCAGATCTCGCACATCAGCTATGAATTCGCAGGTGACCAATTCTTCCACTGCGATGTCACAGGGTTCCAATGTCAGTACTGGCGGTTCATCGGAAGGTGTAACATCATCTGCCAAGGCATCTTCCAAGCCATCATCTGCTGCTGCCTGTACTCAAAACAGTGATTGTGGTACGCCCAATTCATGGACATACAACTGTGGAACCATGCAGCAGGTAGCATCAGCCAACGAGGGAAACTGCGGCATGGTCACCTTTTATTTCTACCCCACTTGTACCAACGGTCGTTGCAACACTCCTCCCGGCACCACGCTCCAGCAAATTCAGAATGCGTGCAGAGTTACCACTCAATGCGCTTCTTCCATTGCCCCCTGCTCCTCACCATCCGTTCCGCTTGCTGCCTCCCTCCTCAACCCTGACGAAGTCACTCAGTGCCACCGTGATTGCAGTCGTGATGCAAATATCTGCAACAGGCGCTGTGCATCGCCCTTCTCACAACAGATCTACGAGATGTGCGTGGGGAATTGCGGTATAACGGAAACAAAGTGCCACGATGCTTGCGAACCCACATCTTCGCGTCCCACTCAATCATCTGCACGTAGCAGCACACGATCATCTGTTTCCATTGCACCGTGCACTTCTTCGCAATCATCCTCTGTAGAAAACTGCACTACGGTGAAAGACTGTTCTATCTCTGGAGAAGAAGTAATTTGCGGAGATTGTTACAGCGGTGGCATCTTCGCATCGCAACTTATCCCAACATGTGCCAAGGGCTGCAAACAAATCATCCCGTCTTGCACCAATGGGAAATGTGCAGAGGTGCAGTACAACTTTAACCAGCAATGTGCAGCTAACGAGTGCACTGTATCTTCCACATCCAATCGTTCGTCTGCAAAGTCTGCATCCTCCACCACTGGTTTCCAGTGTAATGATGTTTCCGAATGCCCCATCCCCAATACCACCTGCACATCCTGCAACGGCAGCTTCGCCTCCTGCTCCCGTACCTGCACCCATACTATCGTCTCATGTGAAGACAGCACCTGCATGTTCACCGACGGCCCTTCATATACCTTCCCTTGCGATGGCAAGGAATGCACCGCTGCTTCCTCACAATCTTCTTCCCCCCAACACTGCGAAGAAACGGCCGATTGCACCAGCCCCCCTGCTGCTTGCACCGCCTGTGTCGGACAGGGTGACGGCTCCTGCGCCATGCTCTGCTCCAGTTTTACCGCCCTCTGTTTCGAGAATATCTGTCGTCTCACCAAGGTCACAACAATACAACCTTGTTCGGGTAACCAGTGTGCTGCAACCTCCAGCAATTCACAGACTTCGAATCGATCCAACTCCAACAGTTCCAACAGGTCACTACATTCACAGAGTACGAACAATTCTTTGAGTAGCAATCGATCGAACAGCTTTAATGCCTCCTCACAGTCTTCCAACAAGGTCGGCGGCGTATGCGACGGAACAGAATGTGCAAACGGAGGATCTGACTTCTGCAGTGCACTGGGGCAATCCTGTTCCCATATCGATGATCTTCCATGTATCGTTTGTCTAGGAGGTGGATCAAACGGTTCGCAAGGGTCGCAGGGGTTGAATGGAAGCAATAACTCGGAAACATCTCGATCATCATCTAGGCCCACTGCTTCGTCACAGGCCTCTATCTTGGTCGGCGGAGAATGTGATGGCACAGAATGTTTTAATGGAGGAATGGAATTCTGTGCCGTTCAATCCCGTAGCTGTACCCATGTCGCCACTTTGCCATGCATCGCGTGTGTAGAGGAGAATGGGATGGGTGGATCAACGACAGGAGAAGGGTCGTCTGCAAATTCACAGATGTCCATCTCCGATTTTGAATGCTCTCCGCCATACAAAGAGTACGTTTCTTTAGTGAACTGCAAGACGCCTTCCTGCGACACCGACGCTGATTGTTCACGCGCATTCTGTTTGGGGCCCTGCAATGTTCTCAATGGTGTCTGCGGTCAGCAATGTTACCCCTCTCAATGCATCGACAATCACTGCAATGTTTCTCAGTACGCTATCGATACCATGACCCAGCCTCCTATCGTCGCCTGTACAACCCCTCCCTTTGGCTATTGCCCTTCTGCTCCCCCTCCCTGTCTCGCTATTTGTGGCAACAATACTCCAGAATGTAACGAGGAATGTGATGATGGGAATCTTTTGAATGATGATGGATGCAGCAATACCTGCTTCCTGGAAGGAGGTTCTTGTGGCGACAACGTGATTCAGTCCCGTTTAGGCGAACAATGTGAACCAAATCTCGAAGATGCGGGTGTGTGTGATACGCGTACTTGCCGTTATCTGGCGCAAGCCCCCTCTTCTTCGGGCAATAATTACCGCTGCGGGGACGGACGCCGAACAGGCAGTGAAGAATGTGACGACGGAAATTTCAACAACAACGATTCGTGTGATGGCAATTGCCGCATCAATAACGGTCGATGTGGTAACGGCATTGTCGAGCGCAACAACAACGAGGAATGTGAGCCATCAATCTATACATCCATTGCATGTAGTAGTACGTGCAGATATCTCTTCGATCAACCTCCTGTCTCTCTGTTCCCGATCATACCGCCATCATCATTACCGATGTCCGATGTCCAATCCTCTGCTTTCCCGGTCGTATCCAGTAAGCCCTTCTATACCTACAACCCCGATACACCTGATACGAAACCTGCTACCAGTTGTACCACAGATGCTGAGTGTTCATTCCCCGCACGATGCATACTCAATCGTTGCCTAACTCCAAAACAGGTAAGTCAGTTGCCTGCATTCTGTGGTAATGCACGACTCGACCCGGGTGAAACCTGTGACAACGGTTCTCTGAACTCCGATATCCCCAACGCTTCCTGCAGGCCCGATTGCACCCCATCACGTTGTGGAGATAGCATCACCGATACACCCCTTGAGCAGTGTGATGACGGCAACACCAAATCCAACGATGGCTGCTCGGAAGCCTGCTACCCCGAACGCACCGCTCCTCCACAAACCCTCCCTGCAACAACCATTGAGCTTCCGTTTACAGAGAGCACTACTCCCACCCTATCCAACCCACCCACCGCACCCAATACACCCAACGAACCTGTCCTGCCCTCCTCCGTTCCTTCCACACCCGATACAGGGCCTGCAGCCGTGCTCATCATGATTGGGGGAGCAGCGGCCGGTTATGCCTTTAAGCGCAGAAAATAGAGTATAAAGGGGTAAATACTTCCTACCCTCCGGGCGTGCTCCCTTCTATACTTTCGCCATGCGTACACGCTTTGCACCATCGCCTACAGGCAGTCTCCATGTTGGAGGGCTCCGTACTGCTTTATATAGCTGGCTGATTGCTAAACAAACTGAGGGGAAGTTTTTACTACGCATCGAAGACACCGACCAAGCCCGCGAAGTTGCAGGGGCAGTAGATGTTATTTTAAAAGGCCTGCACTGGGCGGGTATCGACCCGCAGGAAGGCGTCGTGATGATTGATGGTGTACCAGGCCAGAAAGGAGACAAGGGACCATACAAGCAATCTGAACGACTCGCCCTCTATCGTGAACATCTTGATGTGCTCGTGAAGCACGGACATGCCTACCCATGTTTCTGTACGCCAGAAAGGCTCGAACAAATGCGCAACGATCAACAGGTAAAGAAACAGGCGCCGATGTATGACAGGCATTGTCTACACCTACCCAAAGAAGAAAGTGATATGCGGATCGCCGCTGGAGAAAAGCACGTCTTTCGTATGAAGATGCCACATGACCGCACGATTACGTTTAGCGACGACATTCGTGGCAGCGTAAGCTTTGAAGGGAAAAACGTTGATGACCAAGTGCTCCTGAAAAGCGATGGATTCCCAACCTATCACCTCGCGCACGTTATCGATGATCATTTGATGGATATCGACCTCGTCATTCGCGGAGAAGAATGGCTCCCAAGTTTGCCCAAGCACTTAGTGCTCTTTGAAATGCTTGGATGGACTCCACCACAATATGCGCACGTTCCTCTGCTGCTCAATAAAGATAAAAGTAAGTTGAGCAAGCGACAGAACTCTGTGTCGGTCGAAGAATATATTGATAAAGGATACTTGCCCGAAGCGATGCTTAACTTCCTTGCGATGCTGGGGTGGAACGGCGGCACAACCCAAGAAATTTTTAGCATCCAGGATTTAATTGATCAGTTCAGTATCGACCGCGTGCAAAAGTCCGGTGCGATCTTTGATATTGAGAAGCTCGATTGGCTGCAGGGCCAGTGGATGCGAAAATTCACAGCTGATGAGTTTAGTAAACGCATCCGCCCACTCGTGGAATCGGTACATCCAGAGGCTGCACAAGATACCCACTTCGAGAAAAAAGCAGCATTGATTCAGGAGCGTATTACGTTCTTCCACGAAGCTCCGGACATGCTTGGGTACTTCTACCAAGACCCTGCTGTTACAACGGAATTGATGGCCAGTAAAAAGCAAAAGATTGAAGAAAAAGATCTGCCGATGCTGCTCTCGACTCTGGAAGAAATCCTGAACGCAATCCCCGAGAATGAGTGGCATGCAGAAAAAATGCTGAACGATGTGAAGGCTGTATTAGAACTAAAAAATCTGAAGCTCGGTCAGCTGCTCTGGCCACTACGTGCTGCACTCACTGGTCGTGAATATTCACCAGGGGCAGTAGAGGTAGCGGAGGTGCTGGGGAAAGATACAACGATGAGGAGATTGGCGAAGACAAAGATGTGATACACTCTCCTCATGTCCGACTCAACACCCGACAACGGCGAACTAGAGGTACGATTTAAACCAGAATCTGGGAAGGCAATTATTGAAGGGAAAACTGTTGTCCCCTTCCAGGCATTCATTGCATTGATTCTCCAGCGCAAGGTGACAAATTTATTAAAGACATGGGGCAAAGCCCCCATCATCGTAGATTCCGAATTACTCACGAGCCTTGCATCCGCTCCTCAAGACAGCCAGGAAAACAGGTCGAACATTATCCTTGTGAGCATCGTCACAGGCGTTCTTGCAGGTGTGGGGGGCTTTGCGGTTATCCAGGCATTTTTACTCTCCGCACAAATTGTCCTTGGCTACAAAGAACTTGGCACAGTCGCTGGGTCCATTGCCTTACTCGTTGGCCTCATGATTATGATGATGAAAACGCAAAAGAAGCCAAAGGGGGAGAAGCTCGTCGAAACCATGGAGAAAGTGGCGGGATTGATGGGAAAAAAGTAATGAAGTAATCAGGTAAAGAAGTAAGGAAGTACTGTATACTTCCTTACTCAATTACTTCCTGACCTCCTTACCTCGTCATGATCCAAGAATTCGTCCCCCTCGCAGGTAAAACAACCATGCGCATTGGCGGCACTGCACACTATTACGCAGACCTTGCCACCACCGATGATGCAGAAGCTGCGTACGGATTCTGTCAGCAAGAAGGTGTTCCACTTATTGTCCTTGGAGGCGGTAGCAACACCGTGTTTGCCGATGGCATCATTGAAGCGCTCGTTGTGCGGATCAAAGCAGAAAACGTGTACGTCGATCAAAATTTGGTACAGGTGGAATCGGGGAAGAACTTGCCGATGCTCATCAATGAATTAGCTAAGCAGAACTTGGACCTTTCGCCACTAACAGGAATTTTAGGGACAGTCGGAGGTGCAATCTTTGGCAACGCGGGGCAAGGTCCGACGGGTATTTGGTTGGATACGTATGTGCGCGATGTGACGGTCTTTACCGAAGGTAAGTGGGAAACATTCACCAAAGAGCAGTGTGATTTTGGCTACCGTGAAAGCAGGTTCAAGCATGGCCCAGGACACGCACCGATTATTTGGGATGTGACACTCGAAGTCCCCACGCGCGCCCAGGCAGATATCGAAGCAGATATCCAGGCCCTCCTTAAAAAGCGCATTGAAACACAGCCACACGTGAAAACTGCGGGCTCTTGTTTTAAAGCTATTGGTGGGACCCCTGCATGGAAACTGATTGATGCGGCAGGCCTACGAGGACACACCGTCGGTGGTGTGCAGATCGCCGAGAAACATGCGAACTTCCTGCTGAATATTGGAGAGGCAAAGTACGCCGATGCAAAAGGAATTGTAGATGCCGTAAAAAAAGCGATCGACGAGCCACTCGACGTCGAAATGAGGTTTATCGAGAACGATGGATCGCTTGCGTATTAAGAATCGAATCTAGGCCTATGACTCAGAATATCTCTTACTTCTGTCTGTGTGGCTGCCGCCTCACTCTGAATTTGTCTAATGCGTTGACTCAGAACTGCCGCATCGTACCAGGAAAAATTTAATTCTGGGTCTGCTGCATACTCGCCCAGAGTAACGAGAGTTTGATGAACGCTTTCATCGTCATACAAAAAAACAAACCGCTCTTCGCCCTTCATAAGAGCTAGGACATTTATTCCGTGGGGCTGATTTGAATCAGGTCCGTTTATTGGCATAAACAAATGCTACGCTGCACTTCACCGGAATCAAGCTCTCCCAATAAAGCACCTCATTCTCCCTCTACCAAGTGCTTTACAGGATGAATCGCCCGCGGATGAAATGGAACACCGCCCTGCGCAAGAATCCATTCCGGGTCCTCGATCATCGTGAGATGTACCCCCAGTACGTAGGCAACCTCACTCGAGAGCGGTAAATTCTCGTTAAGAATTTGCCCTGTAATAACTTGCTGTACCTTTCGCGCAGTCGAGGCAGTAAAGCGGTATACAAACGTATGCTCCCCGCTATACGCAATGAGCGTATGAAGAGGATCTGTGTCCGTCTGGCCGAGATCGACCATGGGAAGATTCATCTTAGAAAGGGAGGTCTTCTACTTTGATCTCGGACCCGTACTGAATGTCGGGGACGCCAACAAGCGTTGGGGATGGATCGGATCCAAAGGCATTCGCAACATCTTGGTTCACAGATGCATCGTTGGACTGTGCTGCTGATGCCTGGCGAGGAGTGCCTCCATTCTCGATCGATTCATCAGCAACGCGGCTGCGTGTACCAAGGAGCTGGAATGTTTCGGCAATAACTTCGGTTGTGTACCGCTTGGCCCCAGCCTGGGTTTCCCAGCTTCGTGTCTGCACTCTGCCCGATACAAAGGCGCGGTTCCCTTTTTTGACATGACGCGCGACCTCTTCGGCCAATTCCCCCCAAACGACCACGTTATGGAATTCAGACTTCTCCTTCATTTCGCCTGTATTTTTGTCCTTCCAGCGGTCATTTGTCGCAACACCGAGTGACAATACTTTCTGGCCGCTCGTGGTGGTGCGCATTTCTGGGTCCTTCGTCACGTTGCCAATAAGGTCGACGCGGTTACATGCTCCGGTAATATTTTTTGCACCATCTGGCTCGGCCAATTGGCCCCCTTTTGGGTCTAACAAAATCATATCGGATGCGACAATCTTTGTTTTGCTGCGCTTTTCACCACTTTGTTCATCTTCCCAGCTATCTGTCTGGAGTCTGCCACCAATAAAGATCTGCGCACCAGGCTTTACAAATTGTCCGCACACTTCGGCAAGTGCACCCCATACGGTCACCGTATGAAAACTCTTACTATTCAAATTTTCTCCGCTCCCAGATTGAAAACTGACGGGGACGACAATATTTAAATCGGTCACAGCTGTGCCAGTTGGGGTCTGGCGAACCGTCACGGGCTGAGTCTGGTAACCAATAATCTGAATCCTGTTGAGGGAAAACATGGAAGTGGAGGAAGAAAACAGAGGTGCAGCCATTCACGACTGCGGGAGAGTGAGACTACCCTCAACACTTGCCCCCAGACAAGCATCTTGCATACAAAAGCGATACGAAGTGCCACAAAAGAGAGAGGCGCACAATTGTAGGCATCCCCATACTCAGCGAGCATAGAGCCTCACATGAAGCGCTTTCTTTCCATGACGTGGCAAGGCATTCCGGTGTGGTGGCTCACCACCATGACACTGGTGTACATCGGACTTGTCGCTGCGTTCTCCGGCTTGGTTCCCTTCTATGATGGTGGCATTTACTACGCGTCCATCGAACGTCTCGTGAATCACCCATTTACGTGGGCGAATTTACACATGGAAGGCCATCCTTCACCAGTCTATGCCTTACTCATGGCATGGAGTCAGTTTATGTGGCAAGGCGCAGTGATCCCGATGTTTGCAACCAATGCGGCATTGGCACTCTTCGCAACCGTCATGATGTTCAAGCTGCTCCAGCAGATGTTTGGCCGCACGGCTACGACGCTGGAATGCTGTTTAGGTGCATCTATCTATGGCCTGATGCCGGTGCTTTTGGTGCACATGTTCCATATCAACTTAGATTTCGGCCTATCAGTATTCCTTGTCCCCTACATTTATTTTTTGCTGAACAAACGTTTATGGCTCGCAGCAATATGTGCAACCGCAATGATGCTCACCAAAGAGACAGGGGTACTCATCTATACGCTAGTAGTCGGCATGTATGCCATCTTGTTTGTAGCACGGCCTGCTAAGTCCATGACAAAGGCGCTTTGGTCGCTCTGCAAGCAATATGCATTGTTTGTGCCGGGTCTTGTATTTATCGCCTACTACGGTTCCTATCGTCTTTTTTCCGCTACCACACTCGCACACTGGGGCAGTGGAACAGTGGACCAGAACTTATCAAAGACACTGCTCAGCTTTGATTTATCGGATCAAAGTATCCTTTCGTTTTTAGCAAATATTTTCATTATCAACTTTAACTGGCTGCTTACCGCCATTATTCTTGCCTGTCTTATGCGCAGGCTCTGGCGATGGACTTTTGGACTCGATACCAAACGCGTACCAGGCGTGCAGCTCGATGATCTCATTTTCTTAAGCGTGCTCTGCATTGGAATTGCATATATCACGACTCGCGTTCGCCCCTGGAATAACCCACGGTACGTACTCGCTGTGTTCCCCCTGCTTGTACCTCTTACGGTCTACTGCCTATCAGAACTCACGACTGTCCGGCGTATTCGAGAAATTATTCTGAGCATCATTCTCTGCCTTACTGTCCTTTCGGGGTGGCGCACTATCGACCCTGTCTCCAAAGCATTCTACGGCACGATTACGTTTGGAAATCACGATTGGCTCAATATGACATCGATGATCGGCCCAGCATGGCTGCGGCGTGATCCACAGGCGTATAACTTTGAGTTTTTCCAGCTCTATTATGCAGCAAGAGAAGTAATCAAAGACCTCCGTCCACCAGAAAATGCAGTAATCTTGACGGGCCCCGCGGCTGACTTTTATTTTGCCAACTGGCTCAATCGCGAGACATTGCTACCAACGCTTGGGATAGAGAATGCGCAACGACTCTTCTTTGTCGATTACGCAGAGGGGCAGAGGCCACAAGCATTGTTACCCCGCCTCCCCCAAAACCAGGAGCATATTTGGTTCTTGTCCTTCCCAAACTTAGACAATATGCAGTTTTTACCACGGGTTAGTCGCGACTACCGACTGCTCGGTGCAAAGCGCTATGGACATTATGGATACGAAGTGATGCTGTTTACTTTTGAACGCCCATAAGCAGGCTTTTTTCCAGGTACATGTTCTAAAATTATCACTAGGACATGAACACGATGATTTTGCGAATGAATGCGCGTGTTTTTGGGCTCTCACTAAGGGAAAAGCGACGACAGTGACGTATACTATCTGCCGATGCGCGCCGCCCCTTTTGCGACGACGGTCGGGTTACTTCTGGGACTCCTCTCCCCCAGTGCAATCGCACGTGCGCCACTCACGGTCAGCTCTTCGACACCCGCAACGTACGAAGACGTCGAAAAGCAGCTCGACCAGATTTTTCCATACCTCGAAGCCTCGCAGTGTGGAGGGTGGCAGGATGACACAGTAGAAGGAAAAATTTCGACGGTCACGGGGCTCCCCGGTCGAAACGGTGTATGGAATGGTGCGATTCTGACGGGGGTTGCAACGCGCAAAGATGAAAATGGGAACAGGAATATTGATGATGATTTTTTGTGGCCACCAACAACTGGAGGATTAACAACTGCATGCAACCCCGACCAAGAGCAGATTACGAAAACAATCTGGGAGCTCATACCTCCTGACGAAAATCCTCGCCCAGGTGAAATCCGTCAGAAAGATGTAACGTATCCGCATCCAAAATTCACTGATCCTGCATGTCGTTGGCGACCCAAGGTGAACGGCTCATTTCAAAACAGTGCTCCCGACATCCCACTGAAACCATTAGACCAGTATAATCCAGCACCCGAGTATGGAGAGCTCGATCAAGAACCTGAAAATCGCCAGTCTCCACCAAACTGTGTCAATTTGTGCAATCTCCTAAACACATACCAATTTTATGATTGTCTGGAAACAGACATTGGTAAAACTGCTGATGATCCACCTGTGGAATACACCATCTGTAAAACATGGGGTAACCGCTATCTTTGTAGTGATCAGCCAGTCAATCAGGCAGCGGGCCTCTGTGATATCGGACGACCAAATAGTGGCGTATTCCCTAATGCACAAGGATGTCTAGGGGACGAATGTCGATGCCAAGCCTACGGAAGTCAAATCCCTAATAATGGCTGCGTCATGAACCCGGGCACGCTTGTCCAAGAAGTGCCAGAGTATTATTCGTACTTCCGCCTGTACCAAGGAAAATACGAACGGGAAAAAGTAGAAAAAGAACCTGAACCAGACAAAATCACCAACGAAGGGCCTGTTGCCTGTTACGGGTTTTATGATGAGTTTGACCCAAAGACTCATCAGACAAAAAAGGACCCCGCAACAGGTCTCGCGAAAGACCGCCGATGTGTCATCAACCTGAACGTCGTCGATATGTATGAAGGACAAAAGGGAAAGGGCGAATACGGTCAGAGCTCTAGTCGCAAGGATCGCGACCCCAATGATGAGCAAAATCAGCGCAAAGCGAATTCATCTGCAAGTGCTGGTGCGTACGACGAGGACGTAGACCTCTGGTATTTAAAATTCACGGGCGGGTTTTCTCTGCTCAACGAAAAAGTATTTTCGAGTGCCTATAACCGCGACCTCACGAACGTGTTCCTCGATCTCGATAAGCTTGATAACGCACAAATGTATGCAACGCAGCAGATTGATTTGAACAAAGCATTGTCCAGCGGCAGCTTTATGCGCGCTTTTGATGACACAGGTGAAAGGTCTGTTGCCAGCTGGTGGCAAAAACAGCAATCAGCAGTCGCTTCCATCATGCACCCCCCAATCATTCGTATGATTTTACCCCCAGGGTCAGCGATTGGCATCGACACCGACGACCCGTTTCTTCGCACTGCTACAGCAAAAGTTTTAAAGCCGGATGCAAAACACGATGAACGTATCGAGTTACAGATAAATGCTGACGAAGATACACTCGGTGCTGCAATCGGCTACCTGGAACGCACGCACTTACTCAATATTCAAGAAGAGATTGTCCCCATTATTGTCCCACTGGGGTCTGCAACCGAATTCCGCGCAAAGGCAGAAGCATGGTGCACATGGTATATGCGCCAAAGCTTCGAACAGACGTGTGACAATGCACCGCAGGATGTGAAAGATTTAATAGAAAAGCTGGAGCAATATGCAACGGATATCGACCGCACTCGTGAACTTCGAAATCAACTCGCATTCTTTGCGGCCAAGCTGCTGAAACTACAGCAATCACTGACCAAGCCTTTGAGCGACTGGCTGAAAACCAATATCGACTCGTATCAAAATTACTTGCTCCAACAAAAGGGACTCCAAACTGCGCTCGGCGACCGCTGGCGCACCATTCAAGAGTCCTACGAAACCTTTGGCAGTAAAACAAATATGCCATGGTGCATGAACCAACGCTTTACGATGCCAATCTACTCCATGCTCGACGAGTGGCTGCCCGCACGCGAAAATAACGGAGCACGCAAGGCATATAACCTTCCGAATCTCACACCACCTGCTTCGAAAGATATTGTGATCGACCTTTCGACGATCGGGAAATTAGATGGAATAATTGCCTTGCCTGTTCTCGACCCAATTCAGGTCCGTGTCACCGACTTCCCCTCGCCTCCCAACCCTGGTGAAAAATACACCATCGAAGAATATCCAGACCTGCCTCCTGTACAGGGTATTTTAGATGCGCTACGCACAGCAGGAGACAGCCTCCCAAAACCTCCGCAGAATCCACCAGTTATCCCTCCCATCGATTTACCGTCTGCAACACCAACTGATTTTGCGAACATGATGAACACTGTGACGGAGATTCAACGAACGGTGACGGATATGAATGAGCGATATGACTTATTCTGGAAAAGCATCGGGCCTCTGCGCACCGACGACCCAACCATCAATGACCGAAACGGCATCAAACAGATGAAAGAATTGCTTGAGTGTTTTAGTTGGGATGATAAAACCTGCCAACATGTAGAGATGGATTTGCTCGAACGCTTCATGCGCATTGGCTCTCGCCCACTCGTATTTTTGAACGAAGATTATGAGTCAAATGATGTGAAGCGCAGCTTCGGTGGACCATGCATCGCACAGGATGATGTCTGCACCCCACTCCACCCAGAAGAAGGTGGCCAGCAACACTTCCTAGAAATCATCCCACCAAAGTCTGCTAATTCCTCTGCAAACTACATTGATACGCTTCGCGAAGCAGGGCGCAACGAAACACTTCCCAAGCCTGTCGGAAGTATCCCTTCGTCTGAATATCCGCATTATGGGGCCACAGGTAGTGCACTCCTGCCATCGTTCAACATTCCGCTACCTATCAAACTTATTCCTCAAAGCTCTTCCAGTAGCATCAGTCCATGAGTACATCACGTTCATCACGTTCATCATTCGGCATCCTTTCCCTGGTATCAGTAATGGTACTGACGATCGGTTATGTACCATTAGCCATGGCACAATCTGTATCTTCTCAGCCCGGGGGCAGTGAAGAAGAGGAAAAGCCAGTGGAAGGAACCGCTAGTGAGTGTACGGCAGCGATTAATTACAAGCTGGGACGCGAGCAACGACAATTGCGTGCAGCCATTTTTGGGCAACAAAAAGCCGCAGACCTGCCCTTAGGCAGCGTACGTTTCGATTTTGTATACAAGGAACCATGGATAAAAATAAAGCCTAACGAATGGCGCTCTCTCGGCCCAAGTAGCGTGTCTGAAACATTGGACGACTGGAATATGGACAACGATGCCGATGTACGAGCACGGAGGGGCATTCTAGAAACACGCAAAGCAATGACATCGGAACTCATTCCTCCGATCTTACAGGTAGTGCGTGCTGCCCAGTGTCGCATGCGATCTACATGCCTACTTATCAAAGAAGCCCGCGACCCAAAAAACTGGGGAGGCATGGGCGTGAAAGTATATTCACCTGGGTGCAAAGAGTTTGAAGCAAATTCAATCGACGCATGCTTTACGACTGACATCTCCTCCATCGACGCAGGAACCTGCGATGCCACAGTCGATATGATTATGGATCGAGAGATGAAGATGTTGGAGTTAGCCCTCTCCTACGACGCTGCATACCGTTCACTCCTACAATTCTCGGGGACATTCGAGGGATTCCTCGATGATTTCCGCTTTCCGCTCCTACAGCCACTCTGGCAGATGGTGCGTGCCGTTGGGGCCTTAGATGATCTCCCCTGCTTCATCTCGCAATGTGATGAGTAATACACGCCACCATGTATCGGCACTACTACTCTGCTGCTCACTCTGCGTAGTACTCGCAGGATGTGAGGAGATGGGTAATACCAACCGATCTCTTCGGCTAGCACCGTGTTCCGCCGAAGGCTCTGAATTTGCTAAACAAGATTTTGCAGACTGGAAGACCCTCTACCACGAGGGCGTGAATGCTGTCATTGAATCCCATATGCAAATGATTAAAGGCCTCTCAGGCATGCCACTACAATGCACTGCCAAGGATTACCGCTCTATCATTCCCGCTTCTCCTTCGCTTAAGAAAGTTGCAGAAATGCTGCCTGCTTGGCAGGACCGCGCAAAAAAAGGTGAGCTACGTGAATCCGATATGTCCGCAGTGATGTTGGAGTTTTTACGTGTGTATGAATGTTCGATGAATGAGCACCTAGAATATCTCCCCGTCACCACGCGCTCAGGCACGAATATCGGGCTCTGGGATCTTACGATGCGTAGTGTGAATGATGGAGCCACCATTAGTCGCGAACGCATTGTAGCCAGGGAATCACTTGAACGTGTCTTAAGTCTCACAGGCGGTTTTGATCGTCTGCTGCCACTCAGCATTGATGTCGAGTGTTTGAAGCGCGCATCACTCGACATGCGCAATACCCTTGGCCTTGCTTCCGATATTTCAAGTTGTCTCCCTCGTGTTTGGGACGCAAAAGGTTCTCTTCGCGACGCTGCTGAATGATACGCCGCTCACTCCTTACTGGCTTCTTCATTGCACTACTCCTCCCAGTAGCAGCTCACGCTGCCAGCAAAAGTCTCTACCAAAGAATCGTAGAGCAAGTACAACACGAGCAAGCAGAGGGAGCTGCCGATGATGACGTTGCAACATTCATTCGCTTACTCCTAGACGATGAGTGGGATGATTTGACGGACGATGACATAAAAAATGTACTGGAGGGAGATGGGCTCGGAGTTTGTGGCAATAAGCCAAGTACAAGTGACCTTCGGAACCAAGAAGCCTGTGCTCGCATGATTAGCAGCGCTCAGCGAATAGCAGCAGACCAGCAGAAAGTACGCTTACTTGGGAGAAATCTAGAATCCATTGCTACCAGCTTTGAACTCCCGTTATCTGACCTACCCGATAGGGCGTTGCGCCTATCTGCGGACTTGCAGGGTATTTTGAGTATTTGGTCTGCGGGGACGGGTAGCATTAAAAATAACAAGAGCGCACCTGTTATACGTACTGTCACTATCCCCGATGATGACGATGCACCAGTAAACCAGGAAGACGTAGAAGACATACTCAAAGACCTCGCAAGAGAATTAAATGATCTACCCGAAGAAGAGCGAACAGCTGCTGTATGGCGATATCATGAAGGAGTGCGCCTTGTCCGCGACGAGCGTGCCCCACGATTCCCCGCACCCTATGTGAGTAGCGGCAGCGACATCGGAACGGAACGGCAGTATTTGTTTAAACGATGGGATGACGATGATGATTGTGATGATCCAGAAAATTTCTGTATTGAAAAATTCATGATCGACGTGCGCGACTTAGTGATGGGACTCCCCGTCGAACCACCCCTAACTTCTAGTGAAACGGCCTACGTGCTTTTCCCTGCGAAGATGATTGAAAGTACGATGCCAGACAACATCATCATATGGGTACGACTCGATGGAGATACCACCAACAATCAACCGTTTGGAGATGTAGGACTACAATGGAGCATTCCATTAGAACCCGTTATGCCATCACTATTTTACGTGGATGAAGATGATGAACAGCAGCCAATCCTGGGGGGCACATACCCACCAGAACCAGCGGTCCGCAATAGAGACGGTGAATGGGTTCGCGATATTGATGGGGATATGACCTGCACGACGCCCATTGCGCTACGTGGGTACATTTGTCGATCATTCGAGGAAGCATCTGCAGATGCCAGGTGTCCTGTACGACCCGTCCCCAATAATGAAATTCAATTGGTTGCATGTACAAAGACCATCGATGGATACGAAGACACGTGGTGTTGTGACCCGGGTAGCAACCAATGTAGCGCTGTAAAAACAGCAAGTGAGTGTACAACACGAGGAGGTAAAGCATCTGCTACTGCCGCTGGCTGCGCGGTGAATGGCTGTGCAGTACCTCCAACCACACCAGTCTTCTGCTGTCTGCCCGAAGAACAAAATAAGCGCTGTGTCGAAATGGTGAATGCCTCATCGTGCACGCAGCAAGGCGGAAAAACCTCTGCCGACGCGAACGGCTGTATCACTAATGGCTGCAAAGCGCCTGAGCCAGAAACAATGCGGTATACCGCTGCTTCATCCGATGTCTGCCGCGAGATTACATGGCAACTCCACAAGCCCTTTGACCCAGTCACCCAATGCACAGTGAAGCTTGGGTGCGCAAGCCAGGGATGTCCGGTGGGCGCAAATAACACGGCAACATCTTATATGAAAGATGCTTCTGGCGAGCTTAAGGCATGTTTCAAAGACATTTCCGATGATATTCAGATGACGTATCTGGTACTACATGAGCTTGTTCATATTAATCAGAAGTGTGGATTGCCACCTGGTTCAAACATCTACCCAGATCCACCCCCAGGGGCTTCCCCACAGGAGGTAGCTGATTTGCGAGCAAAGAACACCGAGAACTGTTGTAGGTGGGAAGGAGAAGCCTATCAGGCGCAATGTGCGATGATGGAAACGGACGGCGTGTTCAAAGATATGGCTGATGTTGATGGTATCCCCTTCAATGCCGAAACATGCGCGGAATGGTGGACAGACTTTTCGTGCGGACCACGCGATGGATTCAACGGATGTTTTACAAGCCGTAACTACACTCAGGCATTTCAGGGGGCAATGGCCCAGGCTTCGGGCAGGAATCCAAAGAACCTCCCAAGCCTCTGCAAGGATGCTCTCGACCCCATAAAAATGGACCCGCGCGTAAAAGCTTTAAAGGAGCATGCTGAGAATTTCTCACAAGTATGTACACCTGCAACGGTCACCGACTACAAAAACCGCATCGGCAATAACCTCTGCTTTATCGGACTCTGCGTAGAACAATCGACAGAACTCCACCGACTTACGGGCACGCGCGCAACAGGGACAACGCAAGATGCGATGGCCCCATGGCAAGAGCCAATGACGGGCACGCCACTGGGAAATATTCTGACAAACCCACCGCTCGCAACATACAGCTTCCCCGCCTATCGCCCACAACTGCTGGTACGCACCTTGGATCAGGCACTCTGCCAATCAGTCGGACTTCCTGCGCTCACCCCAACAGTGCTCTGTGTTGTCGAAGCCAATCGTCAACTAGAACAATCGCGCACATCCGGTGTAGAGATGGCTATTAGCCTGCTTGGCCAAACACTTGAGCAACAGAAAAACGTCCGCGACCTCACAGAGCTCTCGCGCGGGCTTGGCATCCGCACTGGTACAGAGCTTTATGCCAACTATCTCCGTGAATCTAATCGCTCGTTTGCCGATATTGTCCGCATGGCAGACACCCTACTCAACGACCTTAAGAGCGTGTCACTCCCAACAGAAATGTGCCCCATTAGCCCAGGCCTTCCCTCCCGCCTGTCTTCGGCCCCTGCTTCATGATCAAGCTACGCATCATAACTGGCCTGCTTACAATGCCTCTGTTCATTACTACTGCACACGCAGTCGGGGATCTCACATGCGATACACTCGATGGACTTGCACCTGTGTCCTCGCATTACGTACAAGAAGTGCTAGATCGTGCAGATGAAGGACTCGAATATGCGCGCGAAGGAGGTGTCGCAGATGATTTCTCGGCAATTCTGCCTAACTGGGCGCTCTCGGTAGGTTCGGCTTGGGCAGGGCTTACCGACACTGGCATCCAACGCGTGCAGGAAGGAAGCGAGTTACGAGATGTCAGCGCATGTCTCCATTTAGACCTCTCGCTCATCGACTGCAAAATTGAAGAAGTACGACAGGAGCTCCGCACACAACTGCAGCGTGGATCCTTTATCGCAATTGTGCGACTAACCCCTTTGCTAGAATTCTTAAACGAGCGTCGTCGTCAACTGCGCATCGGCGCACTCGACCCAGAGTACGTCGATAACGGATGGGGACGATTGATGGCATTTGATCGACCCGATACAGTTTGGTGTGGCGGCGGATCTGGCGGTGTCACTTGCACAGAAGAAGATAACGAAGACGCATGCGCCGTAAGTGGCGGAACAAGTTTTGAGACGCTTGATAATTGTATCCAAGGGAACTTTCTTCCACCGGACCCACTACCACAAGATACAGATATCATGTGCCCATTCGACGCAGACTATGCCCCCGCATTCGATAGCGGCTTTGGGTGTGACATTGAAACTATGCAACCACGAGAGGTATACCCCCCTATCGCGGATGAGTTGGAAGCACTGAATGCGGTTAATGATGAACTACGAACCTACCGACAAGCTGCCACGGAACTCCTACAATTACAGCAACAGATCGACGAGTTATTTGGCACTAAGAACCCCCTCCCCCCACCCCCACCACCACGCAAACACCTGGATGCATTCAGTTGCGGATGGATGGGTGGATATTGTGATAGTAACTCTGACAAGCGATGCACCAAAACAAGTGAATGTCCCAAGGAAGATCTTGATGGTGATGGCAAGCTGGACGTCGTGGAATGTATTTTCCCCAACAAGCTGTGCGATAAGAATCGTGCTATCCGCTGCAAGGATGATGACCAATGTAAGACCGACCCTGACGACAGGTGTGTTGATGCTTCCGAAGCCAATCTGCGTGCAACACGCGGTGTATTCTCGGTCGATGAGGACCAGATGGCCATCCTCACCTCCTTCCTTGGGGTTCGATCAGTGCAAGAGGGTGCAAGGCTATTTAAAGAAGATCTCCGCACAGCAGCCGAAATCCCTGAAAACGAGCCCGATCTGCGCGAGATAAAGGCGCGACAAGATACTGACCCCCTCTTTAAGTTGGTACGTGGGTCACTACGCACTGCTGTTAGTGCCTGGTCTGCTATGCAATCACGTCTCGAAGTAATTATTTACCCCGAAGCAGTCGACTCATCACTAGAAGTAACAAGCGCACTCTCTAACCTGCACGAAGCAGTAAGTGAGTTCTCGCGCCTTGCTGCCGAAAAGCAGGGGGTGAGAGACTTTGTCATTCGCTACGGAGCCTTTTTGCAGCGCTCATGTGTTACCCGTATTTGCGGCATGATGCTAAAACAAGCAATTAGCATCGCAACAACCGACGAATGCTTCCCCTACGCAAATGGACAATATTTGAGTGACACTGAAGACAAGCCCCGATGGGAAAAGTGTAAGGATGCGGCGGAGATTGAGTAATGAAGTCTAGAGGTAAGGAAGTAAAGAGGTGGATACCGACAGTAAAACGTCCTTACTTCCTTACCTCATTACCTCCTTACTTCGGCTGATTGCCATGAAGTTCAACATACATTCTTGTGCTATCATTGATCTGTGCAACCCTCCGATTTCGTCCACCTGCATAATCACTCGACGTTCTCCCTCTTGGAAGCTCTTCCGAGCCCCGAGGAAATTGTGTTACGCGCCAAAGAACTAGGCCAAACAGCAGTGGGGATTGCGGACAAAGGGTACACGTATGCGCTTGTCGAATTTTACCAATACGCGCAAAAACACGGGCTCAAGCCCATCCTCGGAATGGATGCCTACGTCGCGGCACGCACCAAGAGTGATAAAGAAAGTGGGACAGATACAAAGAGCTGGCCCATCACGCTTTTTTGCGAAACACAGGAGGGGTATCAAAACTTGCTCAAACTTGCGACCGAAGCAGCACTCGAAGGCATGTACTACAAGCCACGAGTGGATAATGAGCTCATGCAAAAATATGGGAAGGGGCTCATTCTACTGACAGGCCCGCTCACAGGGGCAATTGCCCAAGCTGCGCTGCACGAGGATGGTGACCGTATCAAAGAACTCGTAACCACGTACAAGTCCTGGGTTGGGGAAAATAACGTCTATTTCGAACTCATCGATTTACCGAACGTCCCAGGCCAAAGCGAAGTGAATCAACAGCTCATTCAGTGGGGCAAAGAATTGAACGTGCCTGTCGTCGCAACCTGTTACAGCCATTACTGTCGCCCCGATGACGCGGAGGCACATGACATTCTGCTTTGTATTCAAAAGGGAGCGAATGTCTCGGACCCTGGGCGCTTTAGTATGCGCGACTCGGATTATTCCATGCGCCCGTTTGAGGAAATGGAAAAGGCCTTCGCCCATATCCCCGAAGCATTGGAGAATACAAAGATTATTGCCGACCGTTGCAATGTCACCTTTGAATTCGGCGTTAACCGCATCCCTCGTTTCCAAGTCCCAAGTGGCCTAACCGAAGAGGATTACCTGACCGAACTCTGCGAGAAGGGATTCAAAGAGCGCTACCCCACAGAAACCCCCGAACTACGCAAACGCTTGGAGTATGAACTCACAGTGATTAAGCAGGTCGGTTTCTCTGGTTACTTCCTGATTGTTCAAGACTTCGTGAATGAGGCGAAACGACGCGGCATTACCGTCGGACCAGGTCGCGGCTCGGCCGCAGGTTCCATGGTCAGTTATGTACTAGGCATTACGGGTGTCGACCCCATAGAACATGGACTTCTATTTGAACGCTTCCTAAACCCTGAGCGCATCTCGATGCCTGATATTGATATGGACTTCGCCGACAACCGTCGCGACGAAGTGCTGGAGTACGTACGCCAAAAATATGGTGTCGATCGCGTCGCACAAATCTGCACCTTCGGGACACTCGCTGCACGTGCAGCCGTGAAAGATGTCGGCCGTAGCTTCGGCATTCCGTTTTTAGAAATGAACACACTCGCAAAGCTGATCCCCGAACGCCCCGGAACAAAGCTGAAAGAAGCACTGGAGACTGCGGAGATGAAAGCAGCCTACGAAAGCAACGAGCTCTACCGCAAAGTCATTGATAACGCGTTCAAGCTAGAAGGCAAAGCGCGTCACGTCTCGGTGCATGCTTGTGGTGTCATTATCACGCCAGAACCAGCGGTGGAATATACGGCACTCCAGCGCGCACCCAAGGATGAACATACGATCATCACGCAGTATCACGCCAAACCCCTGGAAGCGACCGGAATGCTCAAAATGGACTTCCTGGGGCTCATGAACTTAACCGTCATTCAAACAGCACTCGAAATTATTAAGCGTACACGTGGTGAAACAATTGATATCGCCACGCTCCCCATGGATGACAAAAAAACGTACGAGCTTTTACAGCATGGTGATACAACTGGCGTGTTCCAGTTGGAATCCGGCGGTATGCGCCGCTACTTGCGCCAACTGAAACCCACGGAATTCGGCGACATCACCGCGATGGTCTCCCTTTATCGCCCAGGTCCGATGGACTATATCCCTAGCTACATCAAACGTAAGCACGGCAAAGAAAAGATCACCTACATTCATGACGACCTTAAGCCGATCTTGGAGCCAACCTACGGTATTGGCGTGTACCAAGAACAGATTCTCTTTATTGCCCAAGCATTCGCCGGTTTCACTCTTGGTGAAGCAGACATTTTGCGTAAAGCGATCGGTAAAAAAATTAAGAAAGAACTCGATGCGCAGCGAGAGAAATTTATCGCAGGTTCTTTGGCTAAAAATTATGATAAGAAACTTGCAGAGAAAATCTTTGACGATGTCATCACGCCATTCGCAGGATACGGATTCAACAAATCCCACGCTGTTGGCTACGCACTCATTGCCTACCAAACTGCGTACCTTAAGGCGAACTACTCGCCGGAATTTATGGCCGCACTGCTTAGCTCCGATGCGCAGGATACCGAGCGTGTGATGATTGAAATCGAAGAATGCCGAAGCATGGGGCTGGCAGTGCTCCCACCCGATATCAACGAATCACGAAGTCAGTTCACGGTGGTAAAAGCAGTGGAGGAAGATATGTCGAAAGAAGGTGCAGAAAAAAGTGCCATCCGCTTTGGGCTTACCGCCATTAAAGGCGTTGGTGAATCGTCTGTTCGCCAAGTGATTGACGAACGCGAAGCACACGGGCGCTTCACATCGGTGGAAGATTTTGCGCACCGCATCCCAAGTAAGATCCTCAATAAAAAGCTGCTGGAATCACTCGCAAAAGCAGGGGCGCTCGATACGTTTGGGGAACGCAGGATGCTTGTTGATAACTATCAACTTATTAGTGATTACGGCAAAGCAGCTGGTGATACGACAAGTGCACAAGGTGGACTCTTTGAATCGCTCGAATCCTCCGTGGAGGCCTCCGTTATTGAATTCCCTAAAACACCCGCAGCAACTGCGCAGCAAAAATTGCAATGGGAGAAAGAGGCACTAGGGCTCTACGTTTCCAGTCACCCGCTTGCGGGCATGCGTAAATACATCGCACGCAAAGCATCGCTGATTGGTGAGCTGACGACTAAAGAAGTGAACAAGAAAATCACGATTGCGGGTATTGCCGAAGGGGTCAAAAAAATCCGCACGAAGAAGGGCGACACCATGGCGATCGTGATGATCGAAGATCCAAGTGGAAAAATGGAGGTGACGATGTTCCCCCGCCTGTATATCGAAGCAGCACCAGTGCTGGAACAGCCTGATACTGTGCTAAAGATTGAAGGCGTGGTCGACTTCCGCATGGGTCAGCTACAAATGCGTGCCGATAAAATGTCGCGATCCTCACTCACGGCCATGATTAAAAATGCGAAGGAGGGTGGGTACTTCGATGAAGAAGAAGCGAAGCGCGGTATCTCGGTCTCGCGCAAAATGCTGGAAGAAGCAATTGAAGCGGTCGACGAAGAAGGCAACGTCATTGCAGGTGAGACCGTGAAAGTTGCCGAGGAAGCCACGATTGAAAGTGATGAATTCTTGGGTGCTCTTGGTAAGTGGATGCTTGCGGGAATGTCGAGTGAGGGCTTAGCGGAAAAACTAAGCTCTTCAACCGCTATACGTGATCCGTTGTCCGAAACGGATAGCGGAAAGCTGATGGCGGAAAACGTTTCGCAAAATGAATCTACTCCAGTTGCTTACGTTCTCTCGCTACCTGCACGTGCCCCTAAGCAGCTCCTCCTAGATTTGAAAGAAGTGCTCGTTGCATCCCCAGGCACAACCCCCGTATCGCTCCAAATTGGCAGCCAGACAATTGCCCTGCCTATCTCTGCAACTATTACTCCAGAACTCCAAACAAAGCTGGAGGCAGTCATTAAGCAACATACCGCAACTACATGAAGGTACTCCCATTTTCCGACGACGGACTCCACGAAGCACTCACTATTCTACGAAACGGCGGGGTTATCGCCCATGCGACAGAAACCTGTTACGGCCTTGCGTGTGACCTCAGTAATCTCGACGCTGTGACAAAGTTGTTTGCGATCAAACAACGCCCCGAGACTCAGCCTGTAAGCGCACTTTTTTCATCCGTCGATGAAGCAAAGAACTACACAGAGTGGAATGAGCGCGCAGAGGAATTAGCAGCTCAATATCTACCGGGGCCACTGACATTGATTTTACCAATGCGAGCGGATGCGCCTCTTGCACTATTCCCCATTTCTCAATTCTCCATTCTCCATTCTCAATTCAAAACGATCGGAGTCAGGGTTTCATCGTCATCAATCGCACAAGCATTGGTGTCCGCATATGGATCACCTCTTTCCACCACCTCCGCCAATCTCCACAGCCAACCCAACCCATACTCAGCAGAAGATATTGCAAAGCAGTTTGCAGACCAGCCAGTTCAGCCGGATCTCATTCTCGATTCAGGCACACTCCCGCCAACCCCACCGTCAACCATTGTTGACCTCACAAAAAATGAACAAACACATCGCAAAGGTTCGATCACCATCTGATACAATCAACGCATGTTTGGTTCTCTCTTTAAATCTAAGGGTGCAGATCTCCCTATTCGCGTTGTTGCAGAGGAAGATACAACTGGCGAAGATTTGATCTATCCAACAGAATTTGCCACATTTCTTGCCCACGCCGACGCATGTCGTAGTGACGCCAAGAATATATTAAACACCCCTAACGAACCTCCTCAGCCTCCCAATGTTCTGCCCCAAATGTAAATCAGAGGATACCGCCGTCATCGACTCTCGCTTGAGCGACGAAGGACGCAGCGTACGCCGCAGGCGCGAATGCCCCAAGTGTGAATATCGCTTTACGACATTCGAACGACAAGAAATGACGAGCTTGATTGTGGTGAAACGAGACGGAACACGTGAGCCCTATGCACGCCAAAAATTAGAGCGCGGCATTTGGATTGCCTGTGCAAAGCGTCCGGTCACCCAGGAACAAGTTGATCGATTGCTGACATCGCTCGAAGAGGAATGGGCGGCAGAAGGGGGCGAGGTAAAGAGCGCCCAAATTGGGGATGACGTAATGCGTGCACTCAAAAAACTCGACCAGGTGGCCTACATTCGTTTTGCCTCTGTTCACCGCGAGTTCCAAGATGTAGAGGAATTTAAAGAGGAGCTCGGGAAGTTGTTTGAGAGAAAAAAGAAATAAAAAAATGGCATCCGGCGAACCGGATACCATTGAGGATGTTCACATTTCTAGCGACACTAGCGCATAATACGGGCAGCACCCGAAATGCGGATGTGATTAATGGGAGACTCATCTGTGCGCTTGGCGATGACAAATTCCCTGCTTCCAGCGATGAACTGCACAAGTAGGTGCAGCTTCTGTGGCAGCAATCCATCTGCCTGCTCTGTATGCACCAGAAACTGTTCACCGATCAGATTTGAGCTCTTGCAACGATGATGACAGGCGATAGCAGCAAGGAGCAACGCAGGATGCGTTACGCTTTCTGATACCCGCAAATATCTCTCTCTTTGTACGTCCAGCGGCTGATTTTCACTTCCAATTATGGACGGCCGGATAATCCATGTGCCCCGTCTCGATTCAACATTCATCTGAGCGGATTCTAGCCGATCCACAAAGCTCACGCGGTAATCCCATGATCGCAGCACATCGATGACCTGCGTCATCGACTGTCCGGCGAGCCGAACTACTACTTTGTCTGTCTGAACTACTCCTACAGGGAGTTTCTGAGGCTTTCCAAACCCCATTAACCTCACTGCATCGTACTTTCGCTTGTCGGGATTCATGGTAGCCCCTTTTCTTCGGTAACGCGGAAATGCCAATGCTCTCAATGAACATCTTTACTATAAAATAGAATATATAGCATAAATTGTCAATAGCACCCATTTCCGCTTCCCTACCGCAACCCATGCTCTTCACCCTACAATCCAGCCATGCTACGAACCCACACCTGCGGCGAACTCCGCCCCGACCATGCAACGAAGCCTTCCACACTCTGTGGATGGGTCCATCGCCGCCGTGACCACGGAGGGTTAATCTTCATCGATTTGCGCGACCATTTTGGCATGACGCAGATCGTGATCGACCCCGCTGACAAAGCTGTGTTCGATATTGCAGAGAAAGTGCGCCCTGAGTGGGTCATCAAGGTTACAGGAGCCGTCACCAAGCGACGCGAAGGCGCGGAGCGCGACGATAACCCGACGGGACACATCGAGCTAGCCGTAAAAGAAATCGAGGTTCTGAGCGAAAGCAAAACCCCTCCATTCGAAATTGATACAGATGTCGACGTCAACGAAGACCTCCGCCTTAAGTGGAGGTTCCTGGATTTGCGCCGCCCAGAGCGTCAGCAGATTCTGATGAACCGCGACAAATTGATTACACATATTCGGCAGTACATGCACAAGAAAAACTTCACCGAGGTACAGACACCGATTCTTGCAAACTCATCGCCCGAAGGTGCGCGCGATTACCTGGTCCCAAGCCGTATTCACCCAGGCACGTTCTACGCATTGCCCCAAGCCCCTCAGCAGTTCAAGCAACTCCTGATGGTTGCTGGTATGGATCGCTACTTCCAGATTGCCCCTTGCTTCCGTGACGAAGACCCTAGGGCCGACCGACACCCTGGTGAGTTCTATCAGCTCGACTTAGAAATGAGCTTCGTGGAACAGGAAGATGTGTTCCAAGTAGCAGAGCCATTGATGATCGAATTAACCCACGCATTTAGTGACAAGAAGGTGATGTGGGATCCGTTTCCACGCATCAAATGGCACGACAGTATGAACACGTACGGAACCGATAAGCCTGACCTGCGCTATGACCTCAAGCTACAAGATGTGTCAGAAGCTGTAGCCGGCTGCGGCTTTAGTGTGTTTGCCGATGCAGTTGCAAAGAAAGGAATCGTGAAAGCGTTGGTTGTACCAAACGGATCGCTCTTCACTCGTAAGGATATCGATGAGCTCACAGAAACTGCCAAGACCTACGGTGCAAAAGGCCTCGCCTACATTCTCCTCAAAGACGGCGAACTCCAGTCCCCAATCGTGAAATTCCTCGGCGATGACTTCGCGAAAAAGTTGTTGAACGACCTTGATGCAAAAGATGGAGACGCTGTGTTTTTCTCCGCTGACACTTGGAAGACCGCCTGCAGCGCACTTGGCCAAGTGCGTATCCATATCGCTAAAAAGCAGAACCTTGCAGACCCAAAGAAGGCTGCATGGGCATGGATCGTCGACTTCCCTATGTACGAATGGAACGAGGAAGAGAAAAAGATCGATTTCTCGCATAACCCATTCTCGATGCCACAAGGCGGTATGGAAGCGCTGATGACGAAAGACCCAACAGAAATCCTGGCGTATCAGTACGACTTCGTCTGTAACGGCTTTGAGCTGACATCCGGTGCGATTCGTAACCACCGCCCCGACATCATGTACAAAGCATTCGAGATCGCGGGTTACACCAAAGAAGATGTTGATGCGAAGTTCGGTGCGATGATTCGAGCCTTCGAATATGGAGCCCCTCCACACGGAGGCTGCGCCCCTGGTATCGATCGCCTCATGATGGTGCTGTGGGAGTGTCCGTCCATCCGCGATATCTATGCTTTCCCCAAGAACGGCAAGGCACAGGATGCGATGATGAATGCCCCTTCCACGGTAACCGATAAGCAACTGAAGGAGCTTCATATTAAAATCCTCGACTAGTGTTGTCATGGTGAGCTCGTCGAACCATGCATATCAAGATCCTGGACTAATAGCTAAAGCCTTCCCATCGCTTGTTCAATTTGCCTAGCCACACGGTCTGGGTGAGGGACGAGCTTGATTTCGAAACTCTTTTCGAAAACCAAAGACCCATACTGAAGCACGTTTTGTAAAAATCCTTTCTTACGCGCCTCTACCGTCTTCATCTTATCAAAAGAGAATTCGTTAATATCATCATAAACAAACAAGCGCATTTGCCGGTGAATTACTCGCTTATCCGTCACTAAAATACGCTCGTTTGCTTCACTTAAAAGCATCGCAAAAAACCAGTGGTGCGTGACAAGGAAGAGCAGGAGAGCGACTAGATACACACCGCTTGTAAACCAGGCATAGTGATAGGCGGTCGCTCCCGCGAGCAAGAACAATACGACGCTGATGCCCGCCAAGAGCATGTATATGCAAACAGGGACGACGAACTTTATCCAATGATCGTTGATCGCCACGATAAGAGTTTCGCCTGTAGATTCTTGGGGCTTGGACATCAGAGCCAATGGGGTTGGAATACGAAAAGCAGAATTGATGCCAGAGTGACCCCTGCTGTGAGCAAGATGTACACCCACAAGATCGGAGGAAGGGCGGATAATTGCGCATCCTTAATGTCACGGTCGCTATTGAACAGCTCTCGTAAAAATGTCGCCTGGCGTCTGCGCGCACCATGAAACATTAGCACAATTAATACACCTGCAATGATTGATAAAGTATTAATAAAAATAATTGCCAAAACTACCCATAGCATGCCGGTTTCGTAGAGTTCTGTGGCCATATATAAAGTATACGCCATAGTGTGAGGAATGTGACAGTAAGGCTCACCCCATTCATCCGTCTCACAAGGTATGCACACATACTTCTCCATTTTTGCAGCCCTCTTTCTTGTTGGTTGCACTTCCTACGCTGCGCCCCTGCCAAACGCCTATAGCCGCCCAACACCTCTGCACTTCGGGTTACATGTGACACCTGACCCCGCGACAAACCCAATTGATCCACCAGAGCGATTTGAAGGCTATCACGCTGCGACCGATTTTGAGATTAAAAAAGGCGAGGAAGACAAAGAAATTCCTGTCTATGCAATCTGCGGTGGAACAATTCACTACAGTGGATTTGCCGAAGGGTACGGCGGGCTCGTAACCGAGTACTGCACTATGAGTGGGCAAGATGTCACAATTATTTACGGACACCTTGCGCTTGATTCCCTCCTAGGGGCAGGCACAACAGTTGAGACGGGCGCAATGCTCGGCATTCTTGGGGCAGCACGTAGCACCGATACAGACGGAAACCGCAAGCACTTGCACCTTGGTATTGTCAAAGGTCACTCCAGCGAAATTCGCGGATATGTACAACATGAATCAGAGCTGGATTTGTTTATCGATCCCTTATCGCTTTTATCACCCTAACCTACACCCTCTATGACAGGCACACTTGTAGCACATACCCAGGAATCGAACTTCGACATCGAGATGTTGGCCGATGAAGAGCAAGAAGTGGACACCAACAGACTGGAAGCACTTGTCGTAGCAAAAACAAATCAAACAATTAGAGATCTATCTATTGTCATCCGCGACGGGTGCGTCGTTTTAACTGGCCGAACAAGCAGGTATTACAACAAGCAACTCGCATCGCAGGCAATCCTGGAGCAAGAGATGCTTGTCGATAATGCAATCGAGGTCTTGTGAGCTGCAACCTTATTTATCCGTACCCACAATCGTCACAACTTTTCCCTTCGTCGGCACGCCAACACTCTTGGTGTAGGAATGCACGTCCGACTCGAATTCGACGTATAGCTGGTGGGTCGACCCCACCTTTGCGGTTGGGTATAGGTCTGCGTAAATATCGATAACGCCACCGGAGCAAATATTGAGCGCCTCTCTGCGAGCAAAGGACAAGTTAAGCGTCTGGCTCTGTTCATCAAAGCTCCTCTTTTTAGGAATCGTCTTTCCATTCACTTTTACGTACAAACGGCTCACTTCTGCAAAAGATGCACCCTCGTACACAAGCGTCATGCCTCGTACAGTCTCCCCGCTGATACAGCCCTTTTCGAGCTGGTAGGAGAGCATGTGGACACCCCATGCACCCGGTTCGACCTCGGTTGTGGCAATAACGGGCGTAGTAGCGGCAGAAGCCATGGGCATGCCAAATGAACAAAGGAGGACAATATAAGCGGCTAGAATGCGGATTTGCATGGGTAAAAAGGGAGAAGAAGGCCTCATAGTATAGGCATTTCCATTCTGTGTCATTCGTGGTTCACTACCCCTACGCCGAGGTGGCGAAATGGCAGACGCACCAGCCTTAGGAGCTGGCGGGGGCAACCCCATGGAGGTTCAAGTCCTCTCCTCGGCACCACCACATTTTCTTCGTCAAAATTACGACATCGGATCCTTACTGTCCTTTTTCTCTTTCCCGCGACCAAACCATTCTTCGACCCCTTCGCGACGCGCTTGGGCGTCTGTTCGTTTGCGCTCGGCATCCCGTGCGGTCAGGCGTTTTTTAGCATCTGCATTGCGGCGGATTTCATCAATGAGTCGCTTGGTTTCGGTGTCGATATCAAACTGCTCCTGCTGCACACTCGCTTCTGTATCAACGAGAGCACGACGGTAAGCCGCCTCAGCGAGTGACAATGTATGCGACTCCTCGACTCGGGCTGCGCGCTTCTCTTCGTCGGTTTTTGCTTTGCGTAATGCCTCCGCAGATGCGTGCTCTGCTTCCTTCTTCGCATTCTTAAATGTCTCTTCTGCTTTTTCTTTGGTGCGCACCAAGTTGGTTTGCAGGAGCTCTTTTTTACGTCTCGCTTCTTTCTGTAAGTGCTCAATATTTCGCTCTGCATCTACTTCTAGTACATCCATCGTGCGATCCTCGTACACGGTCGCGATTTTCTTCTGGCGTTCTTCTTCAACCTTCGCACTTTCAATGCGCATTGCCGCGCGTTTTTCGACTGCTTTTTTATGCAGCTCGGCCAAGTTCTCATCGCGCTTTCGTTGCTCTTCAACCACCTTTGCTTTTTGCGCCTCGATGCGCGCGAGCTCTAGTTGCTTTTTTTGTTCTTCGGCAATAGCCTCACGAGCTTTTTCGTGCTTGTCCTGCCGCCACTCCTCGCGCTCTGCCACTCGCTCTTTTGCGGCAACTTCTTCACCCAAATACGCCTGTTGCTGGCTAGATTCACGCTCTGCTTCCTGCTTTTGGCGTTCGATCTGCTGCACGCGGAGTGCCCCTGCTTCGTCACTACGACGCTTGGCAATCGCTTCGAATGCCTCTTTTGGGTCTTGTGGAGGAATAGCCATTTCTACCCATTATACCATAAATAACCGCCAAAAGGCAGCTGCCAGAATGCTCAAAGACCCCTAAAAACCTTACTCATCCTCATTTTCTTCTGCCTCTGCAGCGGCTTCTCGCTGTGCCTTTTTCTTCTCTTTGGCTGGCTTTGCGAGGGCAGCAATTTCAGTTGTTAGCTCTTTCATGTAATCGGGGTTACCTGCGCGCTTACGCAAATCTTCTTCGTCGATACGAAGGGTCGATCCACTGATCTTCCATCCGCTATTCACCTGCAGTAGGCGCATGATATCCATCGCCTCCACTTTTTTATGGAGCGAGAGCACGACGTCTTTTGCGGTGCGCGTACGATCTTCGGTCTTTACACGAATCACGCCTGCCTTACGACACGCGAGCTTTAAGCGAAGTACGGAGAACAGGTTTTTTACCTGCTTGGGCAGGTCACCATACTCATCACGCAAGTCTGCTTCGAACTCACTGAGCGTTGCGTCATCTTCGGAACCAGCGAGCTTCTGGTACACAGAAATTTTCTCGTCGCTGTCGGGGATATAAAATGTAGGGAGGAGCGCTTCGATAGGTAGGAGGATTTCCACGGTGATCTCTTCTTCGATTTCTGCCTTGCCACCACTCTTCATTTCTTCGACGGCGTTTTTGAGCATGCGCAGGTAGTGGCTGACACCAACCGTGTTCATCGTACCCGCCTGGCTAGCACCAAGAATTTCACCCGCTCCACGAATCTCTAAGTCGCGCATCGCCACCTGGAACCCAGACCCAAGTTCACATGCCTCCACAATGGCGCGCAAACGCTTCTTAGCGTCGTCTTTGAGCTTCTGCGTGTGATACAGGAGATACGCGAACGCTTGCGTCTTAGAACGCCCTACACGACCTCGCAGCTGATACAACTGCGCGAGCCCAAATCGTTCCGCCTCATTCACAATTAAGGTGTTGGCACGTGGGAGGTCGATTCCGTTTTCGATAATGGTGGAGCTGACGAGCACCAAGTGCTTTCCATTTTTAAACGACAAGATGCGCTCCTCGAGCACCTCTGGCTTTAGTTGTCCGTGTGCGACAACGAAGCTTGCCTCTGGAATTAGCTTTTTGAGCTTGTCTGCAAACGCGTCGATTGTTTCCACTTTGTTATGCAGCACGAATGCCTGACCATTACGCTCGATTTCGTGGATGATTGCTTGCCTCACAAGGGAGTCACTGTACTTACGCACCTCGGTAATAATCGGGAGACGCCCTGGTGGTGGGGTGGTGATCGTCGAAATATCGCGCAGCTTATGCAGGCCCAAGTTGAGCGTACGAGGAATCGGCGTCGCAGTAAGGGTGAGGATATCAACCGATGCACGCATCTCTTTGAATTTCTCTTTTTGCTTTACACCAAAGCGCTGCTCTTCGTCGATAATCACGAGGCCCAAATTAAAGAATTTCACGTCATCCTGCAGCAAGCGATGCGTTCCAATTACAATATCAATATCTCCTTTGCGCAGCTTCTCAAGTGTCGCTGTCTGCTCTTTTTGCGAACGGAATCGCGACATCATATCGATACGAACCTTGAACTGCGCCATACGTTCGGTGAAGTTCTGGAAGTGCTGGTCGGCAAGAATGGTGATCGGTGCGATCACTGCAACTTGTTTACCATCTTGCACTGCTTTGAATGCTGCGCGCATCGCCACTTCTGTTTTTCCAAATCCCACATCTCCACACACCAAGCGATCCATAGGGTGTTCATCCTCCATGTCTTTGCGGATATCTTCGATCGCTTTTAACTGACCAGGTGTTTCGGTGTACTGGAATGCTTCCTCGAACTTTTTATACACATCCGTATCTTCATGATACGCAAAGCCCTTCGCTGCGGCGCGCTTGGCATAGAGCGCCAAGAGTTCACGCGCAATTTCTTCTGTCTCCTTTTTAATTCTCTCTGTCGTCTTCTTCCACTCCGCTTGTCCCAAGCGCGTGAGCACGGGCTCCATTCCCTCTTCATGCACGTACTTACTCAGCTTGTCTGCTTGGTCGACGGGGGTAAAGAGCTTGTCCCCTTCGGCATACGTAAGCTCCAAGTATTCACGCGTTGTTGCATCAATCACCTTCTGCGTCATCCCTTCAAAGCGCCCAATTCCATGTTCCATGTGGACCACGAAATCCCCTGGTGAAAGGGATGTGAGGAAGTCGAGTGCAAGCTTCGCCACTGATCGTTCTTTTGCACCCTTACGAAGGCTAAAGATTTCTCGGTCGGTGAGGAGCGCGGAATCTAGGTCTGGGTTTTGGATCGAGTGAGGCAGTAGATCTTGCTCCCCTGCGGCCACCAGTGTGACCGCACCTTGTTCACGATCCGATTCTGAGAAACGAATGCGCTCCTCTTTAAAAATTTCTTTTAGTTCATCGGCGCGCCTCGTCACAATCAGCAAACTCCACCCCTGCTGCAGCTTATCCTTGAGGTCATTCAAGAAATCTCCGAGGGTGTAAAACTTCAGCACTGATAAGTATCGCAGGTGCACGTGATGCTCCATCGATTCTGGGAACGACGTGAAGCGCACGCAGTGCCCCTCTCGCGGGCGATCGATGTCATCCTGGTCGTCGATGACCAAGAGGTGGTCCGCAGGGATCTGGCGGGCAAGGGGGGCCGTCTCGTGGAATGTCACAGGAAACAACTTCACCTCCGTCACTTTCTCTAATACTTCCCCGTCGCGAATAGGCGCAATCCACTCCACATCATCAAAGTTAAACTGCACACGCACCATGCAGTCACTTTGCACAGGGAAGATATCCAATGTGTCACCCTGCTTGCGGTACTGGCCCGGCTCTAAGTGGGCATCGAGTGCATGGTCGTATCCTCTGTCTACGAGTAACTCCACAAACTGCGTGAAGGGAACATGTTGTCCTACTTTCAATGTAAGCGACTGCTCTACCAACTCGGAATACAGCGGGAACTCCATATCCCACACTACCTTCGATGCTAAGAACATCGTGTTCTCCCCACCCATGAACAGTAAAAACTGTTGCAATGCCCCAACGGTCATCTGACCATTTTCATCTTCGGGAATGGTAGAAACTGTCTGATCGAAAAACTCTAACCAGTGGCGAATGGCATCAACACGTACTGCATCCTCTGCAACTAACAATGTTGGATACGAATGAAAATGCAGTAAGTGACTAAGGAGCATCGCCTTCGCTGTTTCATTGCTTGCGCCCGAGATCACCAAATCACCCTCTTTCGCAAGAAGGTCTGATAACTCCCGGTGTGTGTCGCGCCCAATAAGCAGCGATGGTTTCATGATGTTTTCCCGATGATGTGGATACGAAAAGGTCGGCCGTATGGCCAACTTCGATTACTTGGAAAACCGGTCCGCGCGGCGGATCAATCTGATTAAACCTATACACAGTATACCGTAGGGGTGTTTTTTAGACAATCTGTTATTCACACCCTTATTTAACAGAGGATGGAGGAGCGCCCCCTACTTTTGACTGCGTACTATCAAGTGCATTAGAAAAACTAAGTAAATCCAACGTTGCTGCGGCAACATGCGCCTGGAATGGTAAAACATGCGACACACAGTCATCAACAGGCCACCCTGTGCGCTCTGCTAATACCGTTGCATCATGCAGAACTGCTTGATGGTATTGATCAAGGACTTCTGCAATTGTGGGAAGCTCACCAGGGGGCATATAAACAAAGGTGTTACGACTCCTGCATGCGCAAAGGCATGATTAAGTGTAGGAACTTGTCTGAGCCAGGCAAGTGAAACACTGCAGGGTGCTGGCTATCGGTCATCTGCATATCAACAACATCCGCATCAATGTGTGCTAAGAAGTCCAGAAGGTAACCAGAACTAAGTGCGATCTTCGCCTCACTCCCCTGCAGCTCTACAGGAATTGTTGTTTCATCTTTTCCAAGCTGTGTTTGAGGGGTCGCAATAAGTACCTCAGATGGCGAAAATGAAAAGGTAAGATTGTTATTTACCTCTTTCGCAAAGTAATGCATGCGCTTTACCGCTGTTGTTAAGTCGCGCACAGAAATAAGAGCCTTTGCCGTGTGTTCCTTTGGCACAATTTGTTGATATGGTGGAAATTTTCCTTCAATCAAACGACTGAGTAAGCGTGTGTTATCGATACGCATTTCAATTTGTTGTTGGTTGAGTGCAATGTGCACTGGCATCGCCTCTGCTCGCTCACCTTCTTTCGCATCATCTTCGGTTGCACTTCGCTTCGCAGGCTTTTTTGCAGCAAGGACCGAACGTAATTCCTCGAGCACTTTTACAGGGATAATGCAGGAGATCTGTTGATTCACAGACGCCTTAATACTGTATTCCGATAAGCGGTAACTGTCGGTTGCAACCAAAATAATTTGGTCACCTTCTGTGCGTAGATACACACCAGAAAGCACTGGACGAAGACTACTTCGGGCAGATGCAAAAGTGACTACATGCAATGCCTGTAACAATGTTGATGCATCCAATGAAAAAGAAGATGACTGTTCCACTGGAACAATGGATGGATAATCCCCCGCACTTTCCCCAGAGAGCATTGTTTTACTATGAGCCGACGTACAACGAATATGCGAACCATCTTTTACTTCAAGTGTTACCTCTGGATCATTGTTATACTGCGCAAAGTTTAAAAGTGCTTTGGCAGGAATAGTAATCGCACCACCAAGTTCCACTGTCGCCGGAAATGATGTCACAATGCTTACCTCTAAATCCGTCGCACTCACAGTGCACTTGTCTCCCTCTGCCTTCACTAAAATATTTCCAAGAATAGGGAGAGCTTGTTGTCCACTAATCGCTCGACTTACTAACTGTAGAGCTTGTAAGAATTCCTGTGTTCCACAGCTGAATTTCATATGAATAAAAGAAAGAGTAAATAACTATAATGAATTCATCATCATCATGCCACTGTACGAGACATCCATTTTTATCGTCAGATATGTGGAAATTCCTGTCCTTCTTTGTGGTTTCTCCTTTAAAAACGCAAAAGAAGCAGATTGAACACATCGTGCGTGTGGGTACGATGTGGAAAACTCGTGGACAACCGCACATGCGATGCAGCCCAAAGCCAAATAAACGGTAATGGCTCAGTGAAGCCATAAACAAATAACCCTGTGCACAAGTACCTCAGACATGTGTAGATGTGTCCCAGAGGGATATCCACATACGGTGTGGATAACTTTTGTGCACGATCGCCCCCGGAAAGAGTGTGCTTTTCCAATTACGTCTCATAAAAAAGAGCAATGATGAAAATCACCTCTAGTGGGGGGTAGAGGTACTCCACACTCTTCCACAGAAATGGGGATAAGTCGGAGTCTCTAGAGTTTTGACCGATACTTCTCGCGTTCAGCGGGCTTCGGCGCTTTGGTAGTGTTCGCTTTTACCTGTAATTCCCCACCCTTCATGCGCGCAAAACTAGCAGTTGGGAGGTCTTGTTCGACGATCGCTCCACTGCTAATAAAACTATCCGCACCCACCTTTATACCGGGGTTAAAGCCTACCTGGATACCAATGCGGGAGTTATCCCCAATGATTGTGCCAAACTTTGTGAGGCCTGTTCCAAGCTTCTGTTCTGCCACCATCGAGAGGATCTCTGCTTCATCCAGTCGTAAATTACCCGTCACCGTTCCAGACCCAAAGGATACGTTGTGGCCAATCACACTATCGCCCAAGTACGTCGAATGAGTCCATACATCACTATGGAGAACAGACCCTTTCACCTCGGTGTTATAGCCAACCACGCAGTGCTCACCAATGGAGCTGCCGCGGACAAGTGCGTTATTGCCGATGATTGAATGTGCGCCAATAAAGCATGGCCCGACAATTGTTGCATGGGGCATCACGCGTACGCCTTCGCCGATTATCACGTGCCCTTCAATTACAGCGCTTGGGTGAATTTGTGCAGAGGAATCAATGGAGGATTGTGTGATGTCTTTAAGAAGAATTGGGAGTAGAGAAAGAAGATGCCATGGATATTTCACTGCCTGCCAAACACCCTCGTAGGACACAGGTGCATACGAGTGAGTCTTAAAGAGTGCGTCGAGTGCGGCTTCGTAGCCGTACCCGTCATCTGTTTTTTCATCGATCTTTGTAAGGGCATGCAGAAGCACTGATGCATCGCTGTGATGGTGGCACACAATGTTCACAAGGTTGCTTGGCTCCTTTCCTTCACCTGGCTTCTCCACAATGCCGGTTACCTGGTTATCGCTCACGGACAAATACCCACCAGGGAAATACCGAGTGACGGCCTGGGCAAGAATCGCTCCACCCCTGCCTGATTGCTTCCCCGCTTCGACAGTCGCGTGGTAGGCACTGGGTTCAATAATGTCATTCGCACTTACAATTAACACATCTTCCACCCCACACTGTGGCAGGCTTTCTAAGAGCGCTCCGCGCATCCCCTGCTTTAAATTTTTCTGTTCCACGAATACGCCATCTGGGTAGAGACTACGGATCTCCTCCAAGTTATTCGCACTCCCAATAAAAATAATGTCACCACACCCTGCCTTCTCGAGTCGTTCGACAACATGTGTGAGCAATGCTTTCCCGCAGATGGGGAAGAGGGGTTTTTCGGTTAGCGGCCAGAACCGCGTACTTTGCCCGGCGACGAGGAGGAGGGTTTTCATGGCTGATAGGTATTCTAGCGTAAGAGGAGAAAAAACGTGACCCTGGCGAGTCACGCGAGCTCCTCAGGCGGTCACAAAGGACCGTCGGAGCCTGAGGTGAGGAGTATTTGTGTGCGGCACGTCGATCGGCAGAGTTGTTCGGTCTGCCATATGTACATCGTTTAACAGGAACCGGGTGCTTTTGGGAATTTTCCGCAGGTGCGTAAAGCTGGTGATGGCAAGAACAGGCCGCCAGCCATTGAAATAGAATTCCCCGTTGACCGAATAGCGTTGTCCATAGGCTGGCACTGGGCACAGGAATTCAATGGAGAAGCGCTTCAGATCGTCGTAGTTTTCTGCGCGCTCACGCGTGAATCCATCGGCTTTCCAGTTCGAGCGACAGAAGTGTACGAGGATGCGACTGTAGTCACGAGTGACATCGATCGTCGATCCAGTCACGAGAATCGGGTCATCGCGAGTGGCAGCCAGTAATGCTTCGGGGGTAATGCCAGTTTCCGCGATCCGCCAACGCAGTGCGCCGCGCTGATTGGTAAAGATGGGCATGTGTTGCCGCATTGCAGCACTCCTTTCGGTTGATGAATTGAGAGATCAGGGGGTTGTGACCGCCAGGGTCTAGTCCATCATCGCGGTTTCTTTTGGGATGTCAAACAATGTTTCCTTTTGACCGTCAAATACCCTCTTTGCCATCTAAAACGATCTCTATAGTTCCTTCCAGATCGGTACGGCGTACTTCTATGCCAAAGTACTCCAAGCGATTGAGGGTCGATAGGTGTGGGTGGCCAAAGGTGTTACCACTCCCCGCAGAAATCACCGCGATCTCCGGATCGACCGCGAGCAGGAGCCCGGTGGAGGTAGACGTTCTACTGCCATGGTGACCCGCCTTCAATATCGTTGCGTGCAGATCCGCGCCCGATGCGAGGAGTTCGTTCTCCTCTGCTTCCTCCATATCCCCTGTCAAAAGGATGGAGTCTTCCCCATAGCGAAGCATCGCGACAACCGATGTGTCGTTGATATCTTTCTCGGTGGTGTTACCTGCATACACAGGCGGTGGCCACAGAATATCGAGCACCAGCCCGTCGCCTAGGTCGATGTCGTGCGTGGGGTCTGCGATTATAACGGGCATCTGTTGTTCCTTGAGGATCGTAAGCATGTCTTTGTATTGTGCGAGCCCTACCGCCACGCCCGTCATAACTGTTGCGCGGACATTCATGCGAGTAAGAAGTTCGGGGAAGGCATACACGTGATCAAGATGTGGATGAGTGAGGATTGCGACATCAATCGTGCGGTCAAAAAAAGACATCCTCCGCGCTATCGCGGAGAGTGCAGACAGGTCTGGTCCTCCATCAATCAAAACCTGCTGACCAGAGGGCCCGACAATAAAGATGCTGTCGCCTTGTCCGACATCGAGGATAAATACATGCGTGAGTCCATCGGGCCGCACGAGAAATTCGCGCACCGAGGCGGCACACAAAATAATGAGTACGCAGAGCACAGCGACCTGGGGATTGCGACGATGCTTCATGCGCTTATGCTACTGCCTCTGCATCCTTGTGGCGTCGCTTCTGCAACACATAGGCAGTGGATCCTGCGGCCAAAACCGCAAGCCACAGCGCTGGGCCGGAGTTCGGGAGGGAGGTGGAACCGCCTGTCACAGACCCAGTGACACCGCCAATGGTAGCAAGTTTGATGATCTGCATAACGCCGCGAGACTGAGACCCGTCTGCATACATTGTGCGAATGACAACACCAAAACTGCCCGCAGGGACGCTTTTCACAGTAATAGACGTTGCCGTCTTCGAGATCGTCTGCGCTGGGCCGTAGGTCTTGCCGCCGTCTGTTGTCTGCGCGACGGAGTACCCAGTAAAGCCCGCAGCAGGGGCCTGCCACGTCACGTCAACACGGTAGGTTTTACCCGTTGGCTGTGCGCGGAGGCGAAGCTGTGTGATATCGCTTTTTACAATCGGACCGGTACTCGTAGTAGTTGAAGATGGACCAGTGGAAGGGTCGCGTCCTGTGCTGTGTCCAACGGCAATCAGAGAGTTTTCACCCGGTAGTACTGCCAAGCGCTGGCCCGCACTTCCTGCGGCCGTGACCGCGTTACTCACGGTGACCTTATAGGCGACGCCGCGTTCCTGGACATCTGTGTGGATGGTCAGGTCATTTCCCTGGATCACAAATCGTTTCATTGCGAGCTTTGTGCCACTTGCAGTTTCAATGGTGACAGCATCAAGCGCGCGGTTCGGGTCAACTGTAACAGGTGCGGAAAAGTGCAATGTCACACCCGTAGAAGATACGACTTCTACACTCAGCAGTCGCAGAATGTCTGCTGTAGGAGTTGTAGGGACAGATGTAGGGGTGGACGTCGGAGTGGGTGTTGGCATCGCAACAGGGACGGATGTCTGCTGCATGGTCGAAGAAGGCATCGGTGGTGCAGCATTCAGGCTCACGTGCGCCTCTTCCAAGAAGTACGGGCTTTCATTCCCATTGCTATCAAGTGCAAGCACCGAGACATAGAGGTCTTGGACTGCAGGAAGGCTACGTAGGATATGGCTGGTCGATGTGCCCGCTTCGGTCTCGAAGTCATCGTAGAGTCCGTTGTTATTCAAAATAGATGCCTGGCTATAAAAGACCCGGTACGTTGCGATGTCACCGCTCACGGCATTCCAGCTCACCTTTACACCGCCATCGGCAAGCTCAGCTTTGATGCCCGTCACATTGGCAGGGGCAGCAAGCGCGCAAAGCGGCATACTGAGGGCGACTACAAGAGTGCTAATACGAGCAAGGGTCTTCATAGGTGTTTGTGTGAATGTTTCTGATTATTATAGCAGAAAAAGGGTGTTTTGGGCAATTAACCTTCTTACACTGTCTTTATCCTCGTAGGGCTCCCAAAATCCCCGTCCAGCGTGCAATCAGCCCTATCCAGGCGATGGAGGCAATTAAACCCATGGCAGTAACCCATTCCTGTGCCAGAAATCCCCGGGAGACAAACAGCCCCCCACCTAAAAGCAGGGCATACCCCGCCCATTGAATCACTTGTTCTCGTGTCAGCTGCATCGGGAGCACTTTAAGCGCCTGGGGCAGCAACGCTGCTGCCAAAAATAGATGGGTGACAATGGAGGCGCTGCAGCTGCCGATAAACCCAAAGCGCGGGATCAGCATCACGTTAAGCGCCAGCGAAAGCATGGCCCCAAATGCGAGGGTAATGGTGAGGGGTTTCCATGCATGCTTGGTGAGCATGCTGTAGAAACAAAAAAGCACGATGCCATTTAAAAACATCGGGAGGCTCAGCAATGCCAAGGCGGTATCCGACCCGGCTTCTGCTCCATGGGAAAGATATGTATCCGTGGTCAACAGTTGCATCACTGGTCGTGCCCAGAGCGATGCGAACAGAGACGCCGTTGTCCCAAGGAGCACGATAATGAAAAACGTTTTCCCAACGAATGCACGCGTGTCTTCTCCTTTTGCATCTCGTTCGCTCAGTACGGGCAATGTGGAGTTCAGCAAGAATGTGGGGATAAGATACGCCATCTCGGTTGCGCGCAGGGCAAAGCCATAGTGTGCATTCTGCACGTCGTAATCAAAGCGCATTGCAGCAATCAGCGTCACATCCATTTGGCGGTAGAGCGCGGTAAACAGGAATGCGAGACCATAGGGCGCTGCTTGTTTAAACAGCGAGAGCAATAACTCGCTATCCCACTCCAGGCGGATCCGCATCAATCGCCTGGCATACCAGGTCGAGAGCCCAAACATTAGCAGTGCCCCAAGGCCGCCTGCCAGTAAGAAGTATTCGTAGATGTGAATGTCCTGCGTGTCTCGGATGCCCATCACAATCACGGCACTAATGAGCCCCACCGTGAGCACGCGCTGCAGAACCTCGGCAATAAAAACGTACTGCATCTTGTATCGCACCTGGAAGACGGTTCGCTGGATGCCAGCTAAGAGTGTAAAGAATGGCACGAGCGAGGCGATGGTGACACCGATGGGGAAAGGAGTTCCCCGCCAGGCAGGCGCAATCCACACGATCGTAAGAGCAGCTGCAAGGGATAGGCACAAGATGATCGATCGAAGAATAATGAGCGCCCCCATCACACGTTCTTTTTCGTGAGACCTACTTACTTCGCGTACCGCGACCGCATAGAGCCCGAAATCCGCGAGGATGCCGAAGATCTGTAAAAACCCGTAGGCGGAGTTATAGTTGCCCGCTAGCTCTTTGCTGAGGGCAATGGCCACGAACTTCACTGTCACGATGCTTAGGACTGCCATCACGGCTTGGCTGGCGATCTGCCAGAGGGTCGATGATGCGATCTGCTTGGTCGACATGGACACAGTGTAGTACAGTCCGCGCGATATGGCGCTTTCCTTCCGACACCTTACCTCCACTGCTCAAATAACGCGGGAAGATGCAGATGTTCTTTTATCGGTAGCCGCAGATATGGAAAAGGTCGTGGAAAGTGGCCACAGTGACCTCCTCAAAGGGCGAATCCTCGCCGCTCTCTTTTACGAGCCAAGCACCCGCACGCGCCTGAGCTTCGAAGCGGCAATGCTTCGTCTTGGTGGCCAGGTTATTACCTCCGAAGGTATTCAGTTTAGTTCGCTTTTTAAGGGTGAAAGTATCGAAGATACAGTGACGATGGCTGCGCAGTACGCAGACATTGTCGTGATGCGCCACCCCGAAGCAGGCAGCGCAGATAAAGGGGCAAGCGTCTCAGAAGTGCCATTCATCAACGCGGGTGATGGTCCTGCGCAGCACCCAACCCAAGCATTGCTCGACTTGTTTACGCTCCAAAAAGAACTCGGCCGACTCGAGGGTATCAACGTGGCCTTCGCAACGGACCCGCTCCATTCACGTACCATCAAATCCCTCGCGCAGATCCTGAGTATGTATAGCCCCTCCGAGTACATCTTTATTAGCCCGGAAAGTTTGCAGCCAACGAAGGAATTCCTCAGTAGCCTCGAAGAAAAAGGGATCACATGCCGTGTCACCACAGACTTTAATGCACTCCACGATGCTGATGTGCTCTACATGAACCGCCTGCAGCAGGAGCGGTTCGAAGACCCCAAAGAATTCGAGAAGCTCCGCAAGCAGTACATCCTCACGGCTGACATGATGAAGGGCTCCAAGACATTAATTATGGACCCTCTCCCTCGTGTAGATGAAATTGATGTGAGTGTTGATGCGCTCCCGAATGCAGCGTATTTCCGTCAAACAAAAAATGGGCTCTTTGTGCGTATGGCGCTTTTGGCGCTGATGCTGGGGAAGGCGTAACTAAAAATCACTATCCCCTGATAGCAGTATCTGTAGCGTCTTAAAACGCTCTGCAAACTCTTCTTGAGTACTGTGGATGTGCGCATCTTCGCTAATGAAACGGATATTGTTGTCACGACGAATACCTGCGTCTTGTAGGACTTCTTCGAATGGATAAAGGGATTCGTTGCTGCCATACATAATCAGCATTTTGTGTTCGTCGAATTGTACTTCCACTGGTATGGATGGGTTAAGAACCGCGATTCCCGTGCATCCGTCATCCGTCAGCAATTCCTCGAAGTCCCATAAGTTACTGCGCAGAGTAATAGGGTCAATCTCTTCATGGTAATTATCAAAATGCTCGTGGTGCGTCCTTTTTTTATCGTGACTTGTTTCCAATACAACGTCGACAGTATCACCTTCTATTTGCACTACAAGATCCATGAATAGGTTGAACAATGCCTCTCTTGATGCCACTGCCATAATAACCGGAATCGTTATTCCCGATTCTTGGTCGTAGTACGTATCAAACCGGTAGCCTGCTTTCGGGACAAGGGTTGGCGATGGTCGAACCGCTTCGGTCAGCAGAAAATCGCCGTATTGAACCTTTGCAATATGTGCATCGATCTGGGCCTCTGTCCAACCCTCAAACGGATTATATTGGGAGGGCAATTCAGTCCCCTGTATATTTCGATAATAGGATCTCATAGCGTCTCGTGGTTGATTCTACTCGTCATCATCAGCGTCATACTGGTGATTGTTTGGGTCATAGGGATCCTCTTCTTCTAGAGACAATTCCTCAAGCATTTCCTTAAAACGAGCCTCCAGTAGAGCAGATGTCTCATATTTCAGCTGATGTCTGTGATCCAAAATGGTTTCCATGCCTGGCCTTTCAGGGATCCCCAATGTCTTGAGTATTGCGCGGAAATCCGCAACTTTCTGAGGAATTGTTTTTACGACAATCATCCGCTCGGGGAGGATTTGTACCGATGCATCTCTCTCATGGTTCTCGACGCAGAAAAGGCAATAGCCATCATTTAAGAGAACTTCTTCAGAGCCATCAAGCATGCTCAGGAGGACACTCGCATCCAGTGGATTTCGCGAATATTGAGTTTGTCGACGGTGATGGAATGGTCGGACAACCAAAGGCTTTACTTCTCCCCCAAGGTTGTTCACCAATACGGAGAAGACATCAAGAATTTTTTCGCGTGTGACGGCGATGCACACATCTTTGCCTGGACAGTGGTGATTCCCACAGCAACATCGTGTCACCATGAAGCCCTCATGCAATTTTAAAACCACATCCGCTGAATAGCTAACGGAGTTCGTTAAATGAAGAACACGCCCTTCCGGTGTATTTTTAGGTGCAGATATAGGTGTAGCTTTTTTAGCGGCATCAAGAGCGGCAAAAGCAGCAGCCAACCGTTCATTTGGACCTGTTCTCTCGGGCATGTTGTAATATTAAAGTATAAATTACATAAAATGCAAATTCTCCTGAATGTAGTATCTATGGTACTATCCGCAGGATGTCATCCTCTCTTCTCCTGCACGGCGCAACGGTCATCAATGCCGATATGGAGACACGAGACGATGTACTCCTTCGAGGTGGTGTTGTTGAGGAAATTGCGCGGTATGTCGAAGAATTTGATGAACAGATAGATCTCTCGGGGAAATTACTTTTCCCCGGGTTGATCGATTGTCATGTCCACTTCCGAGAGCCCGGATATGAGCATAAGGCCGACATGAAATCGGAATCCTCTTCTGCGCTCGCAGGTGGTGTGACGACCGTGTGTGAAATGCCTAACACGAATCCGCCAACTGTGACCATCGATGCGTTTGCCGACAAAGTAGCGCGTGCATCTGCATTGCCATTAGATATCCGCTTTTTCTTCGGCATCACACAGCAAGAACATCTCGAGCAATTCCGCACGCTTCTGGAAAGTGGTGATGAAGCAATCAAGCACCTTCGGTCACGCCTTTCGGGTGTGAAGATTTACCTCGACCACTCCACCGGGAATCAAAAAATCGAACAGGATCTTGTTGGTAGCGTGTTCCAAATGTGTGCGGATCATCACGTTACATTAGTGGCGCACTGCGAAGACCCAGAAATGAACGCACGCGAAGCTGCTCAAAATACACGTACCAATATTGCTGCTCATTCCCTTATTCGTCCTGCGGAATCCGAAGCTGTCGCGATTGAACGTGCGATCGCGCTGGCACAAAAACACGGCACGCATCTGCACATCGCGCATCTTTCCACCGAGCGTGGAGTGGATCTTGTGCGCAATGCAAAACGTGAAGGCATTAAGGTGACCTGCGAAGTAACACCGCATCACTTGTTCCTCACGATCGACGACTACGAACGGCTCGGGGCGCTTGTAAAAATGAACCCACCCATCCGTTCGCTCGAGCATCGTTTTGCGCTCTGGAATGGGATTGCAGATGGCACGGTCGATTGCGTATCCACAGACCATGCCCCACACACACTCGAAGAAAAACAAGCAGGAGAGCCGCTTAAAGCTCCTTCTGGCGTGCCAGGGGTCGAGACGCTCTTCCCCCTTCTTCTCTCCGTCGCAGCGGGCCATTGGCCTCATCCACTGGAACAGTCGATGAGTTGCCCGAAGCTTTCGTACAAAGATATCGTGCGACTGTGTGTACAAAACCCGAATGCGGTTTTCAAACTCGGGAAAAGCGAAATAGAAAAAGGCAGCTCAGTTGATGTTGTGGTTGTTGATCCTTCTACTGAGTGGGTAATTGAAGGGAAAAAACTCCACAGCAAATGTGGATGGACGCCGTTTGAAGGATGGACGATGAAGGGGCGAGTTGAGAGAATTATTCCAACATCTCTTTAAGAGCAGCGATATCCTCCACCATTCTGGTATGCGACAACTCTTTTGGAGTATGTGTTCCACGAATCAGAATGCTGTCCATTCCTGCGTTCGCCGCTGCCTCCAAATCACAGGATTGATCCCCGATGTAGATACACTCCGTCGGATCAACGTCCATGCGCGCGCAGGCGAGCAGCAATCCCTTTGGGTGCGGTTTGTAATCGGGTAACACGTCATCAGCCATGATGAATGCGTCGAACATCGTGGTGATACCCAACTTTGCATCCAGCTGCGTTAGAATATTTTGATGCGCGCTCGTCACAATAGCCTTGGGGATGTTGATCGAACGAATCCACTCCTCCGCGCCGTCACGCCACTTGGCCTCTGCCCGCATCACCGGGGCTAATGCTTCGTCGCGCGATCGGTAGATTTTGCTAATCGTATCCCAATCAAAACCTTTCTCCGCGAGGACATGTTCCAGCAGAATTCCTCCAAGACTAAAATGCTCTTCCTCGGTGAGCGTGATGCTATGGGTATCCAGCGCAATACGCGTAGCTTTGCTCCAGAGCGGCCCTGTTTCCAGGAGCGTTCCGTCCATATCGAAGAGGATTGCGGCGTACGGCATAGAGAGAAAGGACAATACAGGGTTTATAGTTTTGGTGCATTAAAAAACGCCAGTCCTCCAAAGGGAGAACAGGCGTCGGACAGGAGTGTCGGTTACCTTTTGCAGATGTTCAGGCTGGTAAGCGCCATCCATAGAATGAATGGCATCGTAGCTGCGATCACCCAGGGTGGATCAGCCATCCAGAGCACTAAGAGACCGTCAGCAACCAGGACAAACAACAGGAGAAAAATAGAAACAATCCAATATGCCCCCTCCAGTTTCTGTCTGCTCCAGAGCATCCTGCATAACACCAGTGAAAGCAGCGTGCTCAAGATTGTCACGACGAATGATGTGCTCACCAACCTCAATATGTCGCTAAAATCGCTGCCCGGTATCATGCCCACCTTTCCCTGTCGTTCGACCCGGTAGTACATATCTTCTTTTCGTGACTGCATGTAGATCGTGGATTCAATCCAAAAATCCAATGATGAGAGTCGGGCATGGCCAGCTTTTTCATCTTGGAGCATCAATACTGAGGCCCCGTTCATGTTCTTCACGTAGACCGGCTTTTTGGCAAACAACAGCGGACATTGAGCGAGCCGCTCTTGCACCCCCGGCACGTATGCCGGATTCCCGAGGACATACAAAGCAGGCAGAAGTCCTACCAAGATCAGCAATCCAAACAACATTCTGTCGATTCGAGACATTTATTGATTCCTTGTGCTGAAGAAAATGAGCGAGGTAGCCGTAGCGACGTTGCCACAGTACAATTGCAAATTTTAGACCAAAATATATTTTTGTCAATTTTACCAAAAGCCCCGCATATAGCAGGGCTCGTATTCGTATCACTCTCGTTTGTAAGGAAATTTACACCTCTATAAACAGTGGGATAACCATTGGTTCTCGGTCCAGCTTTCGGTCGAAGTAGCGGAAGAGTGCTCCTGTCACCGCGCGCTTATGCGCCTTGCGGTCGGTTTCGCCTCTCCCGAGTTCTTCCTCGTAGGCTTTCTTCGATGTCTGAACGATCTCTGTCGTGATTTCAACCTGCTCCGATCCGTAGATGAGTCCGCGGGTAATCACGTCGGGGTCGCCGACGAGTCTTTTGCTTTCGCTATAGACTTTAAATAGCACGATGATGACGCCGCTGCCGCTCATGATCTTTCGATCAGTGAGGACTCTTGCTCCTTCACCTGCCGCACCTCGTCCGTCGATAATGACATCGCGGAATGGGGCCTTTTGTTTGCTGCGGCGCGCATTGCCTTCGCGGTCGAACTCGATCACCTCTCCGTTCACCAGTAAGTGAACTCGGTTATCTTCGTACCCGATAGCTTTCGCCAATTCTCCGTGGGCGGCGCGCATATGTGGCTCACCGTGTTCTGGGATAATGTGTTTGGCGCGGACCAGGCGGTGCATCAGGAGAATATCCTGCTGGTAGCCGTGGCCCGTGGTATGCAGCGCGAACTCATTGTTCGTCTTCACGACTGCACCTTTTAAATACAAATTGTTGATGACTTTTGCGACTGCGCGCTCGTTGCCCACAATAGGGTTCGAACTCAGAATCACGGTGTCACCTTTTTTAACCGAGACGTGTCGGTGGGTTCCAAGGCCCATACGGGCGAGACCCGCCATTTCTTCGCCTTGGCTGCCGGTAGTTATAATGATCACTTCATCGTCACGGAGTTTATCCATGCCGGGTCCTGCTTTGCGAACAAGTCCGCGTGGGGCTCGCAGGTAGCCCAAGTTCATTGCGATTTCGACGTTGGCCTCCATGCTCCGTCCGGCAAGATAGATCTTGCGGTTGGTGTCTTTGGCGACGTCGATCACCTGTTGAATGCGGTTAAGCAAACTCGAGAAGGTCGAGATGATCACACGCCCTTCGGCGTCGAGCATCAGGTCCTTAATCGTCTGAGCAATTTCGCGTTCACTCTTACTGTGGCCAGGTTTGGTAGCGTTGGTTGAGTCAGCAATGATCGCAAGTACTCCTTTCTGCCCGAGTTCAGAGAGTCTCTGAAAGTCAGCAGGGGGTTCGTTCATCGGCGTTAAGTCGAACTTAAAGTCGCCAGTATGAAGGATTGTTCCGTAGGGAGTGTGGACCGCAACGGCTGCGGAGTCCGGAATAGAGTGTGTGACGCGTAGTAATTCAAAACTTGTTTTCCCGAGCAGGATTTTCTGCCCATAGGGAACGATATTGAGTTTAGCTTTCGATGTCAGACCTTCTTCATCCAGGCGCTTTTTCACAAACGCCATGGTGAGCTTTGTTCCGTAGCAAGGAGGAAAGCCGAGTGCCGGGAGCAAATGCTGCACAGCACCGATGTGGTCCAAGTGTCCGTGAGTAAAGATCACACCCTTGATACGAGTTTCCCTTCCCTTCAGACACGTAATGTCTGGGATAAGGTAGTCGATACCAAGCATGTCTTCTTCTGGGAACTGGAGCCCCAAGTCGATGATGTAAATGTCGCCGTCAACCTCGATGACGAAACAGTTGCGGCCAACCTGTTCGAATCCGCCAAGCGGATACACTTTCAGGTTCGACTTCTTGTTGTCACCTGGTGATTCAATCGCGGGGAGCGGTTTTTCTGTCCCCTGTCCTTGTGGGCGGTTGCCCTGAGGACGACGGTTGTTGTCCTGTCTACTGGGTTGTCGATTCCCTTGCGGCTGTCGCTGTGGTGGGCGATTACCCTGAGGCCGATTGTTCGGACGGTCCGTACGAGGAGCTGGTTGCTGATTGTTACCTTGTTCTGGGGATGCTGCTGAACTACCAGCGAGTTGTCGCTGCATCCATTCTTTCACCGTTTTCATGCGTAGGTGGTGTATGGGGAAAATTTGATACTGGACACAGTCTACTCCCGTTAGGTTTTCTTGGCAAGTATCTTTTGTCGAAGCACCGACTTTTTGGCTTAGGATAAACGAATTTTTACAGACATTTTTTGTTTTCTGGGTTTGGTGTTCTTGCGCAGCTTGTATTTTCGCACCCACGGAGGGGTGCACCTGCCCCCCTTTTCCTTACGCTCATCAACGGGTACTCTGTCTTACCGTATGGAGACAGCAGTCCGCACGGGGTCCACTAAGCCGCAGAATGACCTGGCATTGGTGTCGCTAAACTTGGAAACGCTCCAAGGCGAGCGCGTATTTGTATTAGTTGAACTCACTGCACGTGAAAAAGAAGCACATGCGATTGAGCGCGAGTGTGAGATGGTCGTAAAGCATGCATTGCTCGATTCCGAAGGTGAGGCAGCAGAGAGACTCGATGGCACACTCAAAGAACTGAACGGTCTCCTAAAAGGAATGCTGATTTCTGGTGCAGTTCATGACGTGCACATGCTCATCAGCATTTTAGATAACGAGGGGACGCTCCATGTATCGCATGCTGGTCGTGCCGAGGCGTATCTTATTCGTAAAGGTGCGTGCAGCCAGATCACAGAATATACAGCTGGTAAGCCAACACCTGCATTCGTGCATATTGCGAGTGGTTCATTGGAAGATGGCGATATTGTTATTTTCTCCACTCAGCGACTCCTCCGCACATTCACGCCAGCACAGCTCGCACGTCTCACGGCAGATCGCGATGGCATTATCGATTCAGTCATTCGCGCACTCGAGGCAGAACAGGAGCATGCAGCACTTGCGACACTTATCGCCTCCGAGCCGGAAGAAGCTCCTCGTAGGGCAGCTCCTGCAAAAATGGCAGTGCCAAACCGCCGCCAGCGCATGCAAGATGACTCGCTCATGTCTCGCTTTGGTGTAGCAGCGACAGGCCTCAAAATTCCATCCCTTGCACCTATTACTAAGTGGGTGTCGTCCATGGGGGGTGCTGCAAAAAAGCCATCAGTCGACTTGAGCTTCCTTTCGGGTATTCCCGAGGCGGTCCGCGCATGGACAAAACGCTTTGCTGCAGACCTTGCTCACCCCGAGCGGAAGAAGCGTGCTCACTTGCTCCTCCTTGCAGGGGCTCTTGCCTCTCTTGTCGTCGTTTGGTCGCTCGTCCATGTGATTACTGGCAGCCAGCGCAGTAAAACCAGGGCAGAGCTCGAAACAATTGTCGAAGAAATCGGCGCAGAAATTCAGTTAGCGGAAAATCGCCATGTAACCGGGGACAGTGATGGAGCAAATGCGAACCTGCAGCATGCACGCGAGCGCGCACTGCAACTACGTGATAACGATGCAGGGCTCTTCCGCGCAGAGGCCAACGATCTCTTGGAGCGCATCCGTGCGAAGGATGATGAGATCAATAACATCGTGCGCCTCTCCCCTCGTACCATTCCCCTCACAGGTAGCAATCCCGACATTCTTGCTCGTGGTCTTATTGGTATTGGGAACAGTGAATTCATTGTATTTGATAAGCAGAGTGCGTACCGCGTCCTTGGAAAGTCTGTCGAGCCAGGCGGAAAACTGAGTGACGATTTGCTGGTTGTCGATGGCGCGAACTTCGAACGCTTCCAGTCACAGGTATTTTTGATGAACGGTAGTAGTGTGGTGGAATTCACGGGTGGCCAGCCAGTCTCCATGAAGACAGACGACCCAGGCGGATGGAAATCCGGCGTTGCCGTTGATACGTTCTCTCGCTCGCTCTACATGCTCTCACCAGAGAATAAGCAGATCTATAAGTATGAGCGCCTCGGCAATCGCTACGCAGCTCCTGTGGAATATAACGTTTCTGGCGACCTAACAGATGCCATTGATATGACCATCGATGGATCGGTATATATCATCAAAGATGGTGCGAATGGTCACACAATCCTGAAGCTCTTCCGTGGCGAAGCACAACCATTCGTTATCCGTGGCGGCCCAGAAGATATTATCAAGTCTGTCACACGTGTCTTTAAAGTTGTCGATCGTAACCTCTATCTTCTGGACCCAGAAAGCCGCCGCGTGATCGTCGTGACAGATGGTGGAGCTACTGGAGAGGCATCGTATGTACGTCAGTTCGTACTAGAAGAAACGGACGGACAGGATGATGTGCTGCAAGATGTATACGTGGATGCAGATGAGTCACAGATGTTTGTCCTTGGCGAAAAGCGCATCTACATCATTGATCTGACGGCGACACGGTAGGGCTCAGAACAGAAGATACGAGAACATAAGTTTTGAGAGAGGGTTCTGATCACTCGAATCTTTTGTTCTTTTGTTCTTCGTGCGTTCTTCGTCGTAAGCTGCTTTTATGAACCTCCGGATGAAACGCATCCAACCGCTCCACTGGCACACCCAAGTCCTCGTCCTTTACACCCGGTGGGAGTTTTTGATCGTATCCTAGAAGAATTAAATCGGGGCTTACTTCTCGGATAGGTGAAAGGAAATTCTTTGGGTCACCCAGTATCACATGTGCCGATGGGAATGCTTTATGAATTGCCGCGACCCGATCTTCTTCTGGCTGGAGTGGGGTGCGCCCTTTAATTTTGAGGACGTTTCTATCCCGAGCGACTACTACCCACACTTCCCCGCGCTCAAGCGCATTGCGGAACACATAGAGGTGTCCTGGGTGCAAATCGTCAAATGTACCGAAGATCATGATACGCATGTGATGAAGTATAGAAGTAAGGAAGTATAGAAGTAAGCAAGTAATGAGTATCCAATCCTCCATTACTTTTTTACCTCCTTACCTCCTTACCTCTTTTCTGCTATAATGATTCGAAATGTTCACACACACACAATTCCACGAAATCGGAGTCGTTCGTCGCTTGGCGGGGGCGGTGACAGGGTCACTCTTGGCACTTACCGTCTACAGCGCATACCACGACATTGGCGCTGTTGTGAAAGCGATGGCACAGAACGAACCCGCTCCCGCGATCGACGTGAGTGCTGATACATACGAAGCAAAAGTTGCACGCGTCAAAGCATTTGCAGCAACTCTTAAGCAGAGTGATTCCGCTCGGTAAGAAGAACAGGTAGATTGAACGCGCATGACGCCGATTCTCCCGCCCTTCATCCTCATCGTGTTTTTCGCAGTCGTTGGGTCGTGTTTCGGCAGCTTCGGGGGCGTTCTTATTGAGCGCTTGCCCGAAGGAAAGTCGATTGGTGGCAGGTCCTATTGTATTGGTTGCAAGAAAACATTGCGCATGTGGGAACTCGTACCCGTGCTTAGCTGGTGCTTTCTTGGTGGGCGGTGCGCGCGCTGCAGCGCAGCGATCCCTTTTCGGTACACCCTCGTAGAGTTCTGCGCGGCACTCATCTTTGTGTGCTCGCTCCTGCTTTCAAGGTTCGATGTATCTGCAGCACTCTTACTCGCCATCGCGTTCTGGGCGATGTTCCTGATTGTCGTGATCGACCTTGAAACACAGCTGATTCCCGATGCACTAACCCTCACGCTTGCTGGTGCTGCGGCCATTCTCCAGTGGACCGAAGTGGGGACAATCTCACTCCCCCCTGCGTTCATTGGGTTTTTGTTTATAGGATCGCAATGGCTTATAAGCAAAGGGCGGTGGGTTGGGAGTGGTGATGTGTTTTTGGTGGCTGCGTTGGGGCTCCTCTTTTTGAACTGGCAGATGATGGCACTCATGCTCTGGTTTGCGTATGTCGTGGGGACGCTCTGGATAGGCGTCCTCTACCTTCGTGGGAAACTGAACCTTGGGGCGCGTATCGCCTTCGGGCCATTCTTGATTCTTGGGGCGGTGCTAACACTCTTATTTGGAGACACGATCATGACGATGCTGTTTTAAGAGGGCATATAAAAAGGGCCGTCCCGATAGAATCGATACGACCCTTTGAATGTGTCAGATGTTGCTTCACGGATCACCGTGTCCCGCCGGCGACGGGCCTCTGTACTCCACAAGGAGAAGAACAGGAGTCCGCCGCCGAGAGAATGAACACTGACAAGCAAATAGTACAGTATTTTTGACATCTGTCAATGTAATCATCCACTTTTGGCATCTATAAACCACTCCTGTAGGCTGTTTTACATGAAAACGGTCGCACAGAACCGGCGGGCACGTTTTGACTACCGCATCACCGAGACGGTGCTTGCGGGCATCATGCTGACTGGCCAAGAGGTGAAATCCTGCCGCATGAGCCATGTCGATTTGGCGGGTTCGTATGTGTCGTTCCTCCGTGGGAAGGTGATGATCAAACATCTGAAGATCCAACCGTACAAATTCGCCTCAGAGCTCGATGGGTACGACCCGGGGCAAGATCGTCAGTTATTGCTCAATGCCAAGGAGATCGAAAAGCTCCAATCGGCTTCGGATCAAAAAGGAGTGACGATTGTGCCGCTCGAAGTCCAAGCAGGGCGTCACATCAAAGTGCTGCTCGGCCTTGCCGAAGGACGAAAGACAATCGACAAGCGACAACTGATAAAAGAGCGGGATATTAAAAAGAAAATGCGGAAGGGTGAGGAGGTGTAACAGTTAAAGGGCATAGAGCAAAAGCTCCAGTGATTGCCTCTCCTCTTTGCATCTGTGGGCGAGTGCGTAGAGTTCAATCATGCGGTCATCTGCGCCGCATATTTTGATTGCCGCGTACAATGCCTCAATGATTGTATCAATGGTGCTTTCAGGAGTTCCTTTTTCAAGCAAACTTTTCATGGCGAGAAACTTTAGAATCGCCATTCGGCGACGCATTTCGTTGATGTCTTCTGGTCGGCTGAGGCATGGTGTAATAAATGCGTGTAGAGTGTCTAGAATATTGTCATCCGCAATGCTGGGTAGCTTTTCTTGTTGCTCGTTGGCAATTGCTGCGGCAATGTCTTCTGCTGAGTCAGCATCTGCGTCAATTTGGAGCCAAAGGTCGGTTATTAAGTCCAAGAGTGTAGTGTAATCGGCAGTTGTTAATATGGTGTCGCTACGATGTTCTATGCAGAATTTCTGCAGTTCAAGGCGTTCGGGCCGCTCCACTTCTGCAATGTAGTCTCGGTTCACCGAGAATAGATGTGGGGCTGCTTCTTGTATGACGGCACACGCAAGGTCATCGGTTGTTTGGCGGAGGTTGATGTTCTTCCCAAGCAGCGAAAGTGCAAACATACGCACCTGTTCCGATACCGGGAGTATTTTAATACTCGAGCCGCGCTTACTTTTTTCTGGTCTTGCTTTAAAGTTACCCCATTCGGGGTGTACGGGGCCGTCCAAAATTATGACGGAGTTCCCTCTCCCACTGCCACTCATTACAACACCACGCAATGTGTCTCGCATACGTTGCAGAATCATGTTTGCATTTTCCTGTGGGAAAACGCTTTCCTGAAACGTAGTTTTCCCATGGAAGTTTACGGAGTCGCGAATGGCAAAATGTGCTATGTGACTTACTAAAATTTGTATATCACGGGCAGGCTGAGCGGATGTAATAGCACTTTTCTGATGCAGAACGTGGAGCATTTTATCGACAAGGTTATTGCGGTAATCGTGTATCGTCGGTCGCGCATCAGTTTGCTGAGTGGGAACCACGCACCATGGCACGCGCCATGCACGTACGGCTTCGGGGTCAAATTCGCCAATGTTCTTGCTTAAACGGATCGTAAGATCAGCATTCATTGTCATTGCAGCATCAAGCAATCCCGCATCGTATAGGGCGTGATAGTCTGGTCGCTGTTCGTCAAAAAGGGGCGGCATTAATATCTTAATAACATATTTTCTAAATATTAGCAAACAGCAGGCCCCTCAAAATTACTGTATCCTTCACCTCCCATGTCCCTCCTCCCCCCGCACATCACCAAAGCTATCGAGGAGTTCAGTAAGCTCCCCGGTATTGGGCCTAAATCTGCTGAACGGCTGGTGTTTCACTTGCTCCGTAGCGGACGGGCGAGTCCAGAAGGGTTAGGACAGGCATTGCTCGACCTTAAAACAGAACTCCGCTACTGCCGCGAATGTCAGATGGTGACGACAGCGGAGCTATGTGCAATTTGTACGAACCCTGGGCGTGATGCATCCATGTTGCTGGTGGTAGAAGAGCCGCTCGAAGTGATTGCGTTCGAAAAAACATCGTACAAAGGCCGGTATCACGTCCTTCATGGGGTTTTGTCCCCCATCGATGGCATGGGGCCAGAACAGCTCAAAATTCGTGAACTGATTGAACGCTGCAATGCCGGGGGCATTCGTGAAATTATTGTGGCGACCGACCCCGATGTCGAAGGCGAGGCAACGGCAACATACCTCCGTGAACAGCTCAAACACGTCGTTCCAACCATTACACGCCTAGCTCACGGGCTCCCTATGGGTGCGGATATTGAATTTGCGGACCAAGTGACGCTTCGGGAGGCTTTGGCAGGGAGAAGGTCTCTGTAAATCGAGGTTTACGGCTCATCTTGCCCAAAAACGCTATTTTTGCTATACTGATGAGAAATCTCACATAAAACCCACATGCCGACTAAAAAAACAGCACCCACCGCAAAACCGGCTTCCAAGGGGAAAAAGCGTATTTTAATCGTGGAAGATGAGCGCCCATTGGCGCATGCTTTGGAATTAAAAATGACACGCGAGGGTTACGAGACGGTCGTCTGTAGCACTGGTGAAGCGGGTCTGAAAGAAGCGACGACCGGAAAGTTCGATCTCATTTTGCTCGATCTCATCCTCCCCGGCGTGGATGGTTTTACGATCTTGTCGGAGCTGAAAAATAAAAAAATTAAAACAGTGATCATCGTCCTTAGTAACTTGGGACAAGACGAAGATCGTAAAAAGGCCGCAGAGTTTGGTGCGAAGGATTACTTAATTAAATCAAACGTCCCACTTGCTGACATCGTCAAAGTGGTGAAGTCCGCAATCTAATTCTTTCTTTCGTCCCATGGCCTTAACCGACTCCGAGCTCAAAAAACTGCTACTGGACTTAAGCTATGTGTCCGAAGAGGACATTAAAAAAGCTGAAGCCCAAGCCAAAGCACATGGGTCGTCCCTTAAGGAGACGCTCAAAGAAATGGATTTGATCAGCCAGGATTTGTACGAGAGTGCGATCGCTGAGTTCTATCATCTTGCGTACTACGACCTTGGGAATAATCCCCCATCAGTTGAGACAGTGATGAAGCTGCCAGAAGACATTGCCCGCAGTTACAGTGCGCTCTTGGTGAAAGACGAGAAGGGCACGATTACTGTTGCGACTGCTGACCCAACAAACAAGTTGTTAGAAGAAGCAGTGCGCAAAAACTACGGACAAGAAGTCGCGCTCTTCCCCGACAAAGAAGAGGCAGAAAAAAAGCAGACCTCACGTAAGGCAGCGGCGCACTTTAGTTTCCGCAAAGAAAAGAAGGTGGAGCGCGGCGATTACAAAGGGAAAATTACCTTCGTGTATGCATCGCGCAAAGCAATCGAAGCGTTCTTCGTGCATTACCGAAAGCCACTTGCGACACGCTTTCAGCAGATTATCGACGAGAATAAAAAAGTCGCTCCAGAAATTCTGGAAGAAATCTTCAATGATGCGATTGGTCTTAGGGCATCGGACATCCACTTTGAACCACAGGAAAAGATCGTGGTCGTGCGCTTCCGCGTGGATGGTGTGCTACACGAGGCAGGCCGCATTCCTCGCGAGTATTACGAAGGAGTCGTTAACCGCATGAAGATTGCGGCAAACATGCATATCGACGAACACTTTGCTGCCCAAGACGGAGCAATCCGCTATGACACGGGTAACGGCAACATGGACATCCGTGTGTCGATTGTGCCAATCGTCGATGGCGAAAAAATCGTGCTGCGTCTTCTTTCTGAATACGTTCGTACGCTCACCCTTGCCGACCTTGGGTTCTCCGAAAAAAACAGAATGGTACTAGAGACTGTCAGTCATAAGCCCTTCGGGATGATCCTTACGACGGGTCCTACGGGTTCGGGTAAATCAACGACACTCTACGCGCTGCTGAAACTTCGTAACCACCCAGACGTTAACATTTCTACCATCGAAGATCCGGTAGAATACAAAGTCCCGGGCATCAACCACATTCAAGTGAATGCTGAGACGAACCTAACATTCGCCAATGGTCTACGTGCGCTTATGCGCCAAGACCCGAACGTCATTCTCGTGGGAGAAATCCGTGACGGTGAAACGGCAAGCATCGCGGTGAACGCCGCACTTACTGGTCACCTTCTCTTTTCGACTTTGCACGCTAACGATGCGGTGACATCAGTCCCACGTATGTTGGAAATGGGCGTCGAACCTTTTCTTCTCGCGTCCACACTCGAAGTGGTAATCGCACAGCGCCTTGTCCGTCGCATCTGCCCACACTGTCGTTATAGCTACAGCATATCCGCAGCAGAAGCAGCAAAGCTCTTCCCTCATGCCGAGAAGTTCTTCGGCAAAGGTAGCCAGCTTCTGTACAAAGGAAAAGGCTGTGAGTCCTGTGGTGGCATCGGGTTCTCCGGTCGTATCGCTATCCATGAGCTCCTGATTATGACACCAGAAATCGAAGACTTGGTGGTGAAGCGTGCATCGAGCGCCGAAATTCAAGTAGTTGCTCGTAAGCAAGGAATGGAATCACTGTTCGAAGATGGATTCGAAAAAATGAAAAGTGGTGTGACGACTATCGAAGAATTGCTCCGTGTTGCTTCCCCTCCAGACGCTCCTGCTGTTAAACCAAATGCCAACAAAAAACACAAAAAGTAAGACAGGTGTCTCTGGCGAGTTGATGACGGTGCTACGCAAAGTGGCGCCGTTCCTATTTCGTCAGAACATAAGAGGTGAGAACGTAAAGATGCGAGTAGTACAAAGTGCGAAAACATCTCGAAACTCGAGTCTTGTGTTCTCGAAGCCATCTCTTGCGAAGAAAAAGACCGGCTCAAAAAAAGGAGTAGAAAAGCTATCGAAGAAATCATCTGTGAAGAAATTAGCTATCGCCGCTCCTACTGCTCAGAAAAAACTAAAAGGCAGATTCATTCTTGCCCCAGAAGAGCCAACAACAGATGCCAAGGCCGTGCAATCCGCACTTCTTGCGGATGCGAAGGACGACTCTTTTTTGAGTAAAGTACAACTTAAGCAATCTGCTTCTGCAGATGCGCCCAAGTCCCCCCGCTTTGGGTTTGCACTTTCTTTGCTGAAGGATCGCCTGTCCTTTAGTCGCTCTCCTAAAAAAGAAGAAGCTAAGAAGCCAGAGATGTCTTCCAAGGACATTGCGGAAGATTCCTTTCTACAGCGTGTCGAAAAAAAGGATACGAAGTCCGTTGTAGGTACGGCAGGTGATGAACCAGAACAATCATCTAGTGGTGTCCTTGATGGATTCGCGAGTGGTTCCAACAATGATTCAACACCAACGAAATCCGCTGATGCGCCAAAGGGCCGTGTCCTTTCTGCAGAAATCCTTCACAAAGAAACAAAGGAGGCAAAAGAGGCAGCTATTCGTTTGGAAAAGGAAGTGAAGGAAATCAAAGAGGAAATGAAAAAGCAGCAACCTGCTACTGCTTCCAAAATTACGGCAGTCCCTGATAAAAAACAGGAGATACCAAAAGAGGAAGCCCCTGCAGAACCGCTTAGAGTCAAAAAGCAGAATGTCCCCAAGAATGGTTTCCAAAAATTTATGGCAGGCCTTGGCTATATCGGCCTTGGCAAAGAGCGCATGGCGTTTATCCAGAACTTAGCGACCATGCTTAATGCGGGTCTCCCGCTCATCGACGCTATTCGTACGCTCCAGGCCGAAACAAAGCCAAAGCCAATGAAGAAGCTGCTGCAGCGCATTCTTGATGCAGTCGATAACGGTAGTCCGCTCTGGCGCGCCATGGAAGCGCAGAGCTTCTTTACGCCGCATGCGCTTGCACTCGTTCGCATTGGTGAAGAAGCGGGAAGCTTGTCCGAGAACATGACGTACTTGGCGGCACAGGAAGAAAAAGATCATGAATTAAAATCCAAAGTAAAAATGGCGATGATCTACCCGTCGATTGTGATGACTATCATGGTGGTGGTCGTGATCATTCTTGGAATGTTCGTGCTCCCAAACCTCATTGGAGTGCTCACGTCGCTCAACGTTGAGCTGCCGCTGGTTACCCGAATTGTGATTGCCGTCAGTAATGCCTTTACCGAATATGGAACCATTGGTGTTCCTGGCCTTATTGGTGGTGTGTTCCTTCTGATGATTCTGAATAAATACACTGCTTTGCGTGGTGCATTCCAATGGTTTACGTTCCGTATCCCTGGTGTTGGTGCTCTTGCTAGGCAGGCAACCATTGCGCGCTTTGGTGTTATTCTCGGAGGTCTGATGAAAGCAGGCGTTCCTGTAACAGAAGCTATGCAGTCACTGGTCGAAGTGACGACGATTGTTGCGTATCGCAAGCTCTACATTCGCATGCTGGATCACATCACGATTGGTGATTCGTTCAGTAAGAGCTTCCAAGCTATTAAAGGCAGCGAGAAGCTTATTCCTCCATCCGTACAGCAACTCGTGAATACGGGTGAAAAGTCCGGTGCGCTTGCGGATATCATGATCAAGATTTCCGAAATCTATGACAAGAAAGCGTCGGAGACTGCACAAAAACTCCCAATTATCCTCGAGCCGATGCTGCTTCTGTTTATGGGAGGACTCGTTGGTACAATCGCGTTTGCGATCCTTGTTCCGATCTATTCGATTGTCGGAAACGTTGGGCGATAAATTCATAAGACGCAAGAACCAGTAATGCTGGTCAAGATAAAGTTGCTTTCGGATGCACGCAGAAGGGCTAAACGGTTTAGAATAACCGACGATATCTCTCCCTTCACTCTTATGCGTCGCTTGGGTTTTGCTCTCATTGAAATGATCCTCGTCATTGGGATTGTTGGTGTTGTCGGTGGCATGGCGGTTCCCCTCTATCGCGATTATCAAATTCGAAACGACTTGAACCTTGCAACCGAGCAGGTCACACAAGGTCTTGCTCGTGCACGTTTGCTTGCACAGTCGGGCCAAGATGATTCTGGTTGGGGTTTCTATATTCCTGCAGGAGTGCTCTACAAGGGTGATAGCTATACAGATCGTGATTCAACCTACGACGAAACCTACCCAATGCCATCGACTATCATGGCAACTGGCCTTTCCGAAGTGTCCTACGCTCGCCTTACAGGAGCGCCGAGTGGCACGGGCGCTATTACACTGATTGCCCTTAACCGCGAGGAGCGCACCATTTATATCGTTGTGGAAGCAGAATCCATTGCGATCGTAGATGCAACAGACCTTACAATTTGTCATCACACAGGTGGGAGCAATACAAACACACTGACGGTGAATGAGGCAGCATGGCCTGCGCACCAGGCACATGGCGATACGCTGGGTGCATGTCCTGTGACTTCATCGGCTGCTTCTTCCATTCGATCGTCATCACGTTCGTCCAGTTCTGCCGCTGTAAGTAGCGCCGCATCAAGTGCCGCAGGCGGTGGTGGAGGGGCATCGTCAGCTACCTGCCAAGATCGCTTCAGTGTTGCAGCAGATGGAACTATTACAACAACTGGTCCACTCAGCGTTCGTTTTGATTCCCTTGGTGCACAATTTGGATATGGAAACGGTGGCCCGAACGTGCCAGTGAAGGTGTCGTATAAAAAGAAGACCAATGGTAACTCCTATACGAACTTGTTTAGCGGCAATGCGATTAACGGTAACGGAGGGGCAACACAGACGGTTTCAGGCTTTAAGAACAACGACAAGGTGATTGTGCGCTTCTGGGCCGAGTTCAGCCAACAAGGTTGGTTGTCCTACGATCGCCAGATTATTTCCAATGATGGAACGAATGCGGTGAAGGTGCTACGCAATGGAGATACTCCCCCAACAATCGCTGGTTCGAACGGTCAGACCAGCATCTCGACGCTGCTCGCGCCTATTGTCGTGAACGGCAAGATTAGCATTGGTACGTACGACCTCGTTCTGATTGGTGACTTTAACCGCCCAGACTGTAACTCGTGCAGCAATAACTATTGCAGCAACTGCACAGGAGTTGATTACCAAGATGGAGTAGTACTCGTGAAGTTCTTGACACCATCCTGCTAAAAAGTTTTTTAACCCAATAGACTCAACGTGCCAATCGGTATGTTGGGTGTATTGGGTATGTTGGGTTAATTGGATGTGATAGCGTGTGTTTGTTATGAAGTTGCCACTTCGCCATCGTCCCGGCTTCCTCCTGTTAGAAGTGATGGTGGGCATCTGTATTTTTGCAATCTTTGTGACAGCTATTGGCCTCACCATGCTTTACGGACAAGAAGGAACGATCATGGCGGGTGACCGTATTCGTGCGACGCACTTGGTACAGGAAACATTCGAGGTCGCGCGCGCCATTCGTGATGGGTCGTTTGCAGCTCTCACATCGGGTGCTCATGGTTGGAGGGTGAATTCCAGTGGCCTCTGGGCTTTCACTGGATCCCAGTTAGTGTCTACAGGGTCATATACAAGTACTGTCACTATTTCGTCACGAGGCTCCGATTGGGTGGCACTCAGTGCGCGTACTGCATGGAAGCATGGGTATAACCGCTCCGGGGCGATTGTGCTTACGAGTGAACTGACAAACTGGCGGACCACGCAATCAGTTGGCAACTGGTCCAGCTTAACCGTCGATGGGACCGTAACGCCGGGTGGTACGCCGACATTTGTCGATCTTGCCATCTACTCTGGTTCTTATGTGTTTGCTGCGAGCCAAGATTCCACGGGTTTGTACGTAATGAACACCACTACTACAACCTCTCCTACCCGTATCAATAGTTCGTTTTCGCTTGGGTATGCAGGGTGGGATGTTGCGGTACGTGGGACCGTACTGTTTGTCGCAACAAGTGACCCCAACCAAGAAATTCGTGCCTATCGTATTACTGCACCTTCTACATTTTCATCCGCTCAATTACTCGGGTCATACAATGTGCCCGGTACTGCGCGTATCCGATCACTCGCACTTAATGGGAACATGCTCTATGCCGGGGCAACAGCCAGTTCCACTGCGGGCCAAGCAGAATTTTATGCGTTCAATGTGACCTCGGGGGGTACGATTACGCTGCGCGGTTCATTAGAAGATAACTCCAGCTCCGTCGAAATGATCGCGCTCTCGGGGACTGCTGCGTACCTGGCTAGTTCCATGGATACAGGGGAGCTTCGCGTAGTGAATACGGAAAGTGGGAGTAACCCCGTGTTTGTGGGGACCTATAACTTATCGGATCGCACACTCGATGCATTGGCCATTGCGACAAGCGGGACTGCCGCCATTATCGGTACGCAAAAGGGAACAAGTATTCAGGAAGTAGTCATGTTCCATACGGGAACAGGTGGGTCACCTTCTGCAACGTACGGTCCGTGGTATCACGAAGGGAGCGGGTCCATTGTTGGCATTGATACCGATCCCTCACGTTGCTTTGGGTTCCTTGCTGCGCTTTCGGGACGAAAAGCATTACAAGTATTTAATATGCGCGATACCTCCGCACTCACAGAACTGACCACGTACACATCCACCAGCGGCTTTGGGCGCTCGGTGTTGTATGACATGCGTCGTGATCGCCTGATTCTTGCGACCGATCAGTCGATTATTATCTTCCGTCCAGGGGCTTCTACTGGCACATGTCCATGATGCACACATTCAATCATCAGCGGCATGCGCACGGGGGTTACGTGTTTCTTGTAACTATTCTGATGGTAGGAGTCATTGCTACAGCGACGTCGGTATCCTTGATGCTTCTTTCGTGGGCGGCGGAACAAAATGGATTCTTAGTACAACGGTCTACTCAGGCGTATGAGTATGCCAACACCTGTGCCGAGAGAGCTCTACGAAAAATGCGCATCGACCCTGCTTATGCAGGGGAGGAAACCTTCTCATTCGCAACAGGCAGCTGCAGTATTCTTCGTATTGGCGGGGCGGGCAATGAGAATAGGACACTCTGCACGTCTGGTGTTGTGGCCGATATCTCGCGTCGCTTGCAGATTCATATCGATTATTTGTATCCGTCAGTGCGTATCGATTCCTGGTCAGAGGTTCTTTCTTCCGATGCCTGCCAATGAGACATCAGCAGATGCGTGCTGGCGTATCCTTAATTGAGCTCATCATTTTTTTGGGAGTATTTGCGATGATTATCTCCGTTGCATTGCCTCTCTTTTTTTCTGCAACGGAAAATAGGCTCCTGCAACAGACAATTTCTGTGGTGGAACAAAACGGAACACAGATGCTTCAGAACACATCCATTCACGTGCATGCTTCCGAACGCATCATCTCCCCCGCAGCAGGCCATACAGGTTCGGTGCTGGTGCTACAAACAGGTGACACGGCAACAGACCCAACCATTATCGGAATCAGCAGTGGCTCTCTTGTGATCATCAAGCATGCAACGAAGGAGCCAGTCAGTAGCCCCCAGGTTGCGATCACCAATCTCGTCTTTAAAAACACATCTACTTCTACCAGCAGGCAAAGCTTGAAAATGTCCTTCAATCTTTCGCGTACCATTCGCCTTCAAATGCCGCACAGTTATGCGCGCATGTTCGAAACAACATTCTCCCTACTGCCCGATGATGTCACACATGGAAATCCGTGTGGATGCCTTGCTCCTACGTGTGCTGCAGGTGATCAATATACATGGAGAGTATGCGAAAATTCGCTCTGCTACACGGCTACAACAGATATGGAATGCCCGTAAAAAATTGAGAATTGATAATGGAGAATTGAAAATAGAAACATTGTCACTCGTAAAGTAATTATCAAATTTCCATTTTTCATTTTCAATTTGCTGCGAGCTCACGGCTCGAAGCCGTACTGTTTCTTTTTTGCGTCAAGCGAAAACGACAACTGAATGCGTTTGTCTTGTTATAATAACCGCCGCCGTGTGGACCTTGATCCACCGATCCCTTCATTTCTTTCCTTTCTCCTCCATGGATATGTCAACTCAGAGGCGTCAGGGGTTCACGCTCATCGAACTTCTGCTCGTCATCGGCATCATTGCCATCCTTGCATCGATCGTGATCGTCGCGATCAACCCGACGAAGCAGCTCGGTGACGCTCGCAACGCGCAGCGCCGCAGCGACGTTAACACCATCCTGAATGCTGTGTACCAGTATGCGATCGATAACAACGGAACGATCCCATCCGGTATCACAACAACAGCTGATGATGTATGCCGCACAAACGGATCCGGATCTGGTTGCGTCGACCTCGACGTACTCACAGGTTCGTACCTTGTAGGTTTGCCTAACGACCCACAGGCAACGAGCGACAACACTGGTTACCAGGTTGTGCGCGACAGCAACGGTCGCATCACTGTTACAGCTCCTTTGGCTGAAAACAGCGAAACGATCAGCGTTACTCGCTAATCGATTTACAATCGTAAAACATACAACGCCTCCTCATGGGGGCGTTGTTTTGTTATGCAGTCTTGTCGAGTTTTTTTGAATGAGTACTATGTGAGACATGCGTCACTCACGACAAGGGTTCACCCTCATTGAACTCCTCCTCGTCATCGGGCTCATTGCGATTCTGTCGACAGTGGTTATTGCGTCGCTCAGTCCTACGCGTCAGTTGGGTTCTAGTCGTGATGCAAAGCGCAGGTCCGATGTGAACACCATCCTGAATGCGGTGTATCAATATGCGATCGACCATCAAGGGATTCTGCCATCGACGATTCCAACGGGTGTGTCTCGTCAGATTTGTAAACTTGCAGCAGCGGATTGTGATGAAGTCGATCTTGATGCACTCAGTGGCACGTATCTTGTATCAATCCCGATCGACCCTCAAGCGTCCGAGACAGGGACCGGCACGTCGTACTTTATTCGACATGATAGTAACGGTCGTTTGACGGTTTCAGCGCCTTTGGCAGAGGAATCTGATTCTATCAGCATTACACGGTAAAAATGCCTTAAATAGAGGTATATGGCCTGTTTTTGCGTGTTTAGGGCATAGTCCAGATCGCTCCTTTCTGGTATAATGGGGAGAAACGTCTGTATCTATGCCAAAAACAAAACCTGTCGTATCCGGCCACGAATCGCACTCCTCTATTCTTACGCGGATGCTGAGTCAGGCGCTTATTCTGACAGCATTTATCGTGGTGCTTTTAACAACGCTATCGTTCGTAGTGGCCAAGTCGATGCTAGAAGGCTCCATTCGTTCACAACTTTCGTCCGTTGCATCGGTATCCGAAGATATCTTGGAACAAACGCTGCAGAATGATCGTGAGCGTATCTCTTTATTTGCAGCATCAGCAGATGTACGTCAGCTGTTAACCCGATATGACGGGTCGGTGAGTGCGGAACGATTACTGGTGAGCCTTCGCCGCGATGCCCCCGAGCTTATTGCGATGGGAATTTATAATGCTGATGGACGTGTCCTCACAAAGGCAGGAGATGTGCCAGATATTCCCGCAGAAGCGAAGGCTGTTCCATTTCACCGTCCAGTAATCGGTACGGAGGGGTGGCAGTTCTACGATGTCTTTACTCCCGTCTGGTTGCAGGCAGGTGCGCCCTCGGGGTACATCGCATTTCGCTACGACGCTCGCCCACGTATCTCTGCTGCCGTTGCTGCATCAGCTTCTATCGGTACACAGACAGATGCTGTGTTTGTCAGGAGCGATGCAGGAGTTATTCAAATTGTGCACCCTGCAATAGGGGCAGATGTTGGATATGTCACGTCTCTTGGCTCGGGCGGATCGTTACAACGACTACGCTGGGTTGATGTGCTGCAAGGCAAAGAAGATGTCATTCGTGCGACCGATGAACAGGGTCGTGATGCGCTGGTTGCCTATCGCTATTTGCCAACGCTTGGTTGGGGGCTGCTCTTCCAATCCGATCGTCAAACGGCACTCGGTGCTGTGCGATCATTAGCATTCACGCATGCATCTATTGGTACGCTCCTCCTTATCCTCGCAGGCATTTTAGCCTTACTCCTCGCTCGTCAGCTTACAGAGCCACTACGACTCCTTACCGCACGCGTAGCAAACCTTGGCCCCGGTGATTGGAAGCTCCGCCGGTCTGTGCATACAGGCGATGAAGTCGAAGCGCTCGACGCGGTCCTTACCGATATGGCCAAGCGTCTTAGCACTGTCTACGAGCATCAAGAAGAAGAGATCGCTCATCGTACAGCAGAGCTACGTCGCCAGTACGCACTCGATCGTACTATCCTCGAAACAATTGGGTACGGTGTGCTGACAGTCGATGCAAAGGGTTTTGTGACCGGGGCAAACCCAGCAGCCCTCAGGTTGCTCTCTATGGATGTAAAGAATACGACGGGGTCGTCTGTCACCGATGTAGTGCGTATTTGCGGGCATCGCGGGAACCCCCTTACAGGCAAACACCCGGTGCTCCAGTGTCTTAGTACGCGCAGCACCGTTCGCTCCCCTGCCTCTGCGCACTTTAGCGTGCAGCGCAGTGATGAAGGCCTTTTGCCAGTGCTTTATACGGTTACGCCTCTCATGGAAGGTTCTAAAATCTTTGGAGCGATCCTTGTATTTCAAGACATTACCGAGGAGCGCAAAATCGATTACCTTAAATCGGAATTCATTTCACTCGCTAGTCACCAGCTTCGTACACCACTCTCGGCACTTCGTTGGTACACCGAACTTTTTGCGGAGCGAAAGAATAATTTGGATAAAGAACAGCGTAGTTACCTTAAGGAAATGCAGCTGTCCGTTGAGCGTATGATTCGTTTGCTCACCTCACTTTTGCGTGCCTCTCGTAGCGACACCGATGATCTGCACCCCGAAATCAAACAGGTAGATGTACGTACCATTGCACGAGAACTCCATGAGGATTCAGAAGCGGCTTCACACGAAGCAGGGGTTGGGTGCACCTTGCATCTACCAAAGACCGCAGTGATCCTTAAAACAGATGCGACACTATTGCGCATCGTTCTGCAGAATCTTGTGGGCAATGCCATCAAATACTCTGCGCACAATGCAGGCAAAAAAGTATCGGTGACGCTCGAACAAGCTCGCTCAGGTATTCGCTTTATTGTGGCTGACCAAGGGATGGGTATTCCTAAGGAGGAACAGAAGCGAGTGTTCCAGAAATTCTTCCGCGCAAAAAACGTTCGCATGATGGATACCGACGGTAACGGACTCGGGCTTTATATCACCAAGACCATCGTCGAACGCTTAGGTGGGAAGATCGAATTCACATCGAAAGAACATGAAGGGACGGTGTTTACCGTGAGTTTTCCGAACACCAAAAAAGCGGCATAAGCCGCTTGCTTGGTCCTGCCCCTCTATACGCCGGGTTCTGTACTCCTTGCGGAGTGACGATCATCTCTCTGGGGTGACGGTTACCCGAACACCTCAATGCGGAGGGGAAAGTAGAGCGACGGAACCATCGCTGAATCTACCGACCCAATTCCTCCTTGCTCCACCATAAGTTTACCAATCAAGCACTCACGTGTAGTGCTCGATCCACGGTACTCCGTGGCGTTTCACTCCCCAATAAAGGGGGTACGTCTCTGTGGCACTAGTTCTACGACGGCTTTACCTGATATATGCCGCCGCGACGGGTGTTACCCGCATAGCGTTCCGATGGAGCCCGGACGTTCCTCCCGTAAACACGAGGTTTAGGGCGATCGTCCAAGGAGCAGGGCTATATTATGCCATTTATGCATAATTTAAGCAATAAATGCCTTTCGAAAACCGAAAAGAAAATGTAGAGTTCCCGCACGTTTGACCTCTGAAAGCATCAAACATGCCGCTTTAGCTCAGCTGGTAGAGCAACTCACTTGTAATGAGTAGGTCGTCGGTTCGAATCCGACAAGCGGCTCCAGACCTATAATAAACCAATCACCGCGCAGTAAAATACTGCAAAGAGACGATCCATTCCTTTCGGATCTCTTCGATTACCGTTTCAATAGGGTTATTTTTCCGGATGCTACCAAGCCATCGCCAGTCCCGTCCTTTTCCGGTGAGGTCGAAAATAGTTTCCCAATTTTTCTGCTTTTCCTCTTCGCGTTGAGCCAGAGGAATCGTGTATTCACGTGCATCCCATGCGTCACTCTCTTCTCGGTTAAGTGCCAAGTATTCGTTGTAGAGGACGGTTTCCCACAAGGTGAAATCGTGTGGTAGATGAAGATGGTTTGGCACACTTGCTTCGATTAATACACCGGGATCGCCTTTCGGTAGGTATCCCTTCTCTCGCAAATCGGGTCTGTTGCGTCCTCTATCGAATCGTACCCAAGCCCATATAGGCCATCCTCCTTTATAATCTGGGATACGTTTTTCCATTTGTCCCATAATCCACTTATAGGCAGTTCGAAAATCCTCTCTCACCCATTCTTCACTCCCACGCAGCGCGCCACTCTGCTCCAATTGGGGGAGTATCCCCTGGTGTTGGATCGTCCATACGGTGGTATAGCCTCTCTGATCAGGGGATTTTGGCATAGCAAAGCATTCTATTCGTACTGTCTGAGGGGTACAATATGCCTGTGAAACGCTCCGAAGCCGTCTTTGGCGCCATCCGCGTTCCGCTCGATGCGGTCGCTGTCTTTGCAGCATTACTTTTGTCGTACCGATTACGCGAGGCGAATATCGACCTTGTGCCATCGGTGCAGCTGCTCGACCCTGCGTCGACACTACCCCCCATTGCGTATTACCTTTCGTCGTTCATTGTCCCAAGCATTCTTGCCTTCATTCTCTTCTCTGCCGCACTCGGGCTCTACGCCCTCCAGTCGACGCGTAGTGCCTGGAACGAAGTGGGGCGCATTATGACGGCCGGAGTGCTGTGGTTAGTGGGCATCATGGCGTGGTACTTCTTGGTGCAGAAGCAGCTCTTCTACTCACGACTCTTGCTTCTGCATTCCACATTTTTCATCATTCTCTTTGTCACGCTCATTCGCGCTCTTCTCACAGTCGTACAGAGGTCGCTCCTGCAAAAAGGAATTGGAGTACACACGGTCATTTCCATTGGTCGTCAGAAGCTTGGGGGTATCGCACGCGATACCTTGTCGCATGATGTGCGCTATGCGTACCTGGGGCATGTCCCCGACCTCGCAGCACTAATGGAACTCTCACACGAGAATGACCCGGATCTGGTCCTGCAGACAGACCCAAACCCGGGTAGCGGCGAAACGCTCCTCTTAATTGATCACTGTCGTAGTCGTCATATTGGGTATGCATTTTTGCCACCTGTACTTGCCGACGTCCCTCATCTGCTCCTCGTTGAGCGTTTGGGGTTACTCCCCATGATTCGCCTGCAGCCAACACCGCTGGATGGCTGGGGGCGTATCTTTAAACGACTTTTTGATATTGTTGCATCGCTCCTGGGAATTATCGTGATGAGTATCCCCATGGCGGTTGTTGCGCTGCTTGTGTACCTCGATAGTGGGAAGCCTATTTTTTATCTCTCACGCAGAGTCGGCGAAGGTGGCAAATCACAAGTGCCGGTCTTTAAATTTCGATCGATGGTGCAAGATGCCGATGCGAAAAAGGCACAGCTTGAAAAATTGAACCACCGCAGTGATGGTCCACTCTTTAAGATTAAGAATGATCCCCGTGTCACACGTGTGGGGTCGATCCTCCGCCGTTGGTCTATCGACGAATGGCCTCAGCTCTTTAACGTCTTACTCGGCCACCTGTCCCTTGTTGGCCCTCGCCCGCATTTGCCCGACGAAGTAAAACGGTACACCAGTTATCAGCGCAGAGTCTTTGCCGTAAAGCCAGGTGTTACCGGTCTGGCACAGGTCTCGGGCAGGTCCGATTTGTCTTTTACCGAAGAGGTCGCACTCGATTTAAAATATGTGGAAGAATGGTCGTTTAAACTCGATTTATGGATTGCCTGGAGGACGCTTGTCGTTATCTGTGGCCGCAAAGGAGCTGATTGACGGAATAGGGGGAAGGTTCAATAATGCTTCATGCTAATTTTTCATGGGTCAGCTGAGCCAGAGCCAATGGAACGCACGTTTAGAGTGAGCATGATTCCTCCTGCCTCACGTACAGGGGTTGAGGATGTTGAGCAGGTCACACAGGAGATCATCAGGCAGCAGTACCTACCGAATCGGTTTCTTGCCTATGCAATCACTACCCAGCAAAGCCCAGGTTTCATACGGCTAATACAGTCGCTGTACGATGAATACCGCAGTGTGGTGTATCGATTGCTATCGTATGAGTTTACGAGTGGCTACCAAGATGGTGCATTCATTCATCGCCAACTTGTTGAGGTTGGCCAGAGTACGGGGGTGGATACAATCCAAATGAGTCGCGCGGCAGAAGATGGGGATCTTGAGCACATTCTGAAGCGCGCTGATACTCATCAAATGGGTGAGGATATACGTGTATTGGCATTTGAGAGAGAAGAGCATCTGCAAATGCTCGTTCGTGCAACCAGGCAGCTTGCACGAAACTGTGCCATGAAGTGACAGTTTACTTTGCCGGTGCTACCCTTCCACTCGTTATGCGAACCCTCGAACGCGTCATTGTCGGCACACTCGCAGCCTTGCTCCTCATTGTGGCTGTGCAGTCATTGTTTCCACATGAGTATGTACCCAGCCCCAAAGAGCCAGTGGTGGAGGTTCCATGCACAGGGATGCCTATTAAAGTTGATTTCGCCTACACAGGCGGCGTGAACGACCCGTGGACATGCCAAGAGCAGTGTAACGATAACAAGGCGCGCTACATTCTGTATAGCAACGGTAAAGGGACACAGTGCCAGACACCTCCGGGTTGTAATGATACGGGGGAAGATACGGGTGTAACATGCACTGTTCCAGCACAGTAAGCGCTATCCGCTTTCAGCTTTCCGTTACGGATAGCGGTTGGCGGACAGCGGAAATCCCTCTCTAGAGAGGTACTCCCATCAGTTCGCAATCCAGCGTCTCTTTTGTAAATGTATGCGTCCAAGAATTGGGAGTATGAATGGTTAGTTGCACATCATCAGGGTTATCAGCAAACGAACAAATATATCTGCCCACCGCTAAATATATTCTCTTTTCTGGGTATGGAGTGATATGTAACTCGCCCATAGTCCATGGTGTTAAGGTGAGGATATTTCGGCCTGCGCCAATGTGTTGTCGTACTTCATCGGGGAGTGATTCAATGACGTGGTCGCGTATCTCAATGGTTGCTGTTGTCACATTGCCCGAGTACACAGCAAAGGAAAGGTATGCATCCCATAGATTCCAAAAAGATAGAACAGGTAATACGCAAAATGCGCACAGAACGATTCTTTGCAGCGCCGTGTAGGGGGCAGTGATAATAGTTGTTGCCGAGAATGCTTCTCCACCTGCAAAGAGAACGAGCGTAAGGAGTAGCAGCGCAACGTCCCATGGCCAGACAACGGCATTCCAGTTGTGGCCAGTTGGGCCGATTGTCCAGAAAATAAAGGCGCACATCAGTATTGCGAGCACCAGCGATACCTCTCTGCTTTTTTTATATAACAACCCAATACCAATACCACTTTCAATAAACGGGATCAGCCACCTACACGATAGTAAAGCTTCTGTAGCGAAGTGAGGGATATCGTCTGTGACGGAAGAGATCATCCATGGGTACAGATCCAGCATGAAAAATGGATTCATCTTTTGTATGCCGCTCCAGATATACACGAATGCGACAATCATTCTACATGCATGCAGAATAGTGCTTTGCTCTTCTCGGTTTTCCTTCTGCCAGGTGAAGGACCCTAGTATGACCAGCATACAAAGATACTGGTAGGCCCATGGTTGTAGTCGCGACTGGTCTAGGAGCATTAACACGGTTGTTAGTGCAACGACGCAGAGAATGAGCACGCGTGGCTTTTTTGCGCTACAGGAAGTAATCAGTAGAAGGATTAATAATGCTATGCAAAGAACATAATCGAATGGAAATGAGACCTGCGGCAGCATCTGTACAGCGGGCACAAGTGGGAATGTTCGTGTGCTTATCCATAACGCAAAAGACAGAAATATGCCTACGGCAAATGCGATGCAGATAATGCTTGTAGCCAATCGAATTCTGCCAAAGGGTTCCCACTGGTTCTGCCAGGCTGATCGGATGTGTGGTGAGGGCATACTAGAGCGGCATTTTCATCTGAGCAGGCTGTTTCGCACTACTCGTATCAGATGCTTCCCCGCATGCTTTCATATAGCGCATAATTCCTTTGCCGTAGTCTTTTTCGTGGAGTCGCTTATCAAGCACGATCACTTCCGCATCAGCTTTCTTATGTCGGCAGAAGCTTCGCAGTAATCGGAAGAGTCTAAACTGCAGACGCGGAATGTTGTATTCGCTGAATGCATTGCGGTAGTGGTTCCGACGCAGGCTTAGCACCGGGTGATTCGGGTGGTCAAACGGAACAGTATCAATGACGAGCCTATCGACGGTTTCTTCGGGGAAATCTAACCCCTCGTACATAAATGGTGTCACCATCAGCACTGCGGGGCTTTCAGCTGCAGCAAATTCTGCTTCCATACGACCCTGTCCTCCGTTCATTCCTTGGCAAATCAGCGTTACGCCTGCTGCTTCCATTGCGGCTGCGTGTATCGTGTACGACTGCTCAATCACGCGCTTACTGCCCGCTAAAATAATTGTTTTTCCGGGGGGAGGGTTTTGAAGTATCGATAACAGTCCTCTGTCGGCGGGGAATTCAACAGGAAGAGTACATGGAGGGAATCCAGTTGGTGATTCACTTTGCACCGTACTTTCTGGTGGAACGATTTCAGGGAATATCTCGCCTGTTCCAGGTGGCACAAGTAGTGTTGTCGGGTGGTGGTCATACAAAACGTCCTTCAGCATCGTATCGACGCGCTTAGGGGCAGACTGGAGCATCAATGCCCCATCCAACCGCCTTTCAATCCATACCAAGTGTGTCTCGGGGAGATTTTCATCGAGGAGTGCACGCGCTGCTTTCAATAATTCTTCTGTCTTTGCAGGCAGAGCAGGAATTGCCATCAGCGTATCGATATCACCACGAAGGGCACTAGCTTCGGGCTTTCGTAAATCCGCAGGGGTCAGCATGTACTGGTCCTCACCCCCACGAATCTTTTCGCAGAAGAGTGCGAGTAGGTCCGTAATGCGTAGCAGCGCATCGTCCCCTGTTGCTGCTGCTCGCAAGTAATCGAGCCCCAAGAAATCACCAAACGCTTTCGTCGCGGTGTCTTCCAGCATCGACGCGTCATCGATGATGACATGCGCATTCTCGAAATATTTTGCCGTGTTTTCATCGCTCAGTAACTGCAACAACTGACGATGATCCAGAATGAATGCGTTGCTTTTCTGTGCGAATTGATCGGTATACGGAGCCATCATGTCGGTACATGCGAGGCGCCCGTTCCACACATCTTTCTCGCCTCCGTGTAGGGCAATATCATTGCGTGTGCGGGGGTTCCACCATGCAAGCTTTAGTCGCAAGAACGCTTCATCGGGTGTAAACGTCGTCTGCTTGGTGAGCGCCTCAGCTGCTTCGGGGTTCAGTAGCAGTTGTGGTGGGTGGAGGACCGTGAGGCCTTCAGGGATAGTCAGACGCTTCAGGGATCCTTCCAAATTTTTCACTGCAATCCATCGGACCATAGAATCATCTGCGACTGCTGCCTCAATAACACTTTGGAGGCAGCCAGCACTTAGTGTCTCTTCGCGTAGTGCCACAGTGCCAACTGCGGGAGGGGCAATCGTAATAGAGCCTGTGGTGCGCTCCTCGCTCTTGCGTGCGCGTACCTGCATCCACGTTGCGCCCTTCCCCTTTCCTTCTAATGCATGAAACAAAATGCGATAGCCTTCGCTCGATGTGCCCATTACTTCTTTGGCCAGTGCGGTTTGTTTCTCGTCTAATTCACTCAGCCGTTCCCACATTTTCAGGAAGAGTTCCATGGTGGCCGTTACATCCCCAAGGGCGCGGTGTGCAGGCTCGTGCGTGAGCTGAAGCACCGTACTCATGTACGGCAGCGAGAAGCTTGGGAGTTCGGGGAAGACGAGCGATGCAAGCATTGATGTATCAACCCATGGTCGTTCGCTCAGATCTAATCCCTCTCCACGAAGCATGCCAATGTCATACCCGAGGTTTTGTCCTACGAGCAGATCCACACCTTCGAGCTTGCTGGCAATCTTATCGCGTACCACCTCAAACGCAGGTTTGCCTTCTAACATCGCAGGGGTGATGTGGGTGAGTGTTTGGATCATTGGCGGGATTTCCCCGGGGATTGCACACAAGTGCTCCGTCGTATCGACGATCGCCCCTCCTTCTACCCGTACAGCTGCATACTCAATGACACGGTGAACTTTGGGCACAAAGCCAGTCGTTTCGGTATCCAGTACGGCAAAGGAGAATGGAGGGAATTTCATGATAAGAGGATACAGGAATTTGGATATCGCAAATTGCCTTTTATTCGTGTTTTTGAGGGGTAGAGTGAACGGTTGTGGACGAGCACATCATCCCCTTCCCGGGTGTTGTCGAAGAACCTTCCATTAACCTAGAAGAAGCTTTGGCTATGCGAGAGCGGCGCTTTGAAATAGCCCAAATACGTAATCAGGTAGATGCGTACTTGCATCATTTTGCAGCTCGTTCAAAATCAAAAATCGTTGGAGAAGCTCGTGTAACAAAGACAGGTATTATCGTCTATCTCGAGGAATTTCAGGTGATTCGGTATGGGGCTTTGTGCGGCATGGTGTCGCAGCTAACGCTCCAGACAGCGTGGGAGATTCGTCATATATGTGAAAAGGCAGGTATTACATTTGAGTATGGAGCAGCAGTTGCACCCGTAGAAGTCGAAGAACCCGTAAGGGTATGCAAAGTGAGGCAAAGCGGTTTTAGACCACCACCCGAGCTGAGTCCTATTATCGAGGACGTTCGTCGTTTGGCGTAATATCAGTTTTTGCATATGAATATTACACTTGACATAGTTAAGTAACTTACCTAACATATTAGCCATGAATAAAAAAGCTCCCATGAGATCGGCAGAGGAAGAAGTATTTCTTCTCCTCCACAAAACGGCATCAAAACTCGAAAAAACAGCCGAAGAAGGCTTACGTATTGCAGCGCTCAGTGTTGCGGAATACACCATGTTGCGCATTGTCCAAAACACACCAGGTATTACTGCGGGCGAAGCAAAGGAACGACTCTATGCTACAGCGCCCGCTGTCGCTCAATTAGTTGCGAAGCTCGAAGCTCGCGGAATGATCCGTCGTGGTAGTGATAAAACGGATGCGAGGCGTCTGCCATTACACCTAACTGCAAAAGGAACGAAGCATGTAAAAAGTGCAAAAGATGCTATTTCGCAACTCCTTTCAGAGCTAAAGCTCCCGCATAGCTTGCTACACTCCCTTGTACATAATCTTTCACTCTTCTCCACTTCCCTCTCTTCGTATGCCTCCCGCTAAACAACTGTGGACGGCCGACATGTATCGGCGGCTCCATCGTGGTGCGTCAGCCCTTAACGGCTGCTTCTGGATTCTGGGCATTGGCTCATTTCTATCCATGATGAACTACGGGGGTGTATTCAGCTTTGCCTACCTAGTTGCATCCATAATGGGAATCATCGGGATCTCATCCATACGCTCAGTCTTTGCCGAACTTGTAGCTGCTGCTGACCCAGATGTATCAGCTCCGGCAAAATCCTTTGTACTCCAAAGCGCTCCCCAGCCGATGGCGGTAAAGCGCGTGAGCGAAGAGCCACCGCATGTGGAGATGTATCGGAATATGCAGAGTTCTACTGCTGCAACAAAGCCTGTTCGGCAGCCAGTGAAAAAAGCTGCACCTGCTATGAACATCGACTGGGAAGAGTGGGTGGGGCAAAAGTTACTCCAAAAAGCAGGCGTACTCATTGTGCTTGTAGGCATGCTCGTATTCCTCAAGTATTCGTTTGATAACAAGTGGATTGATGAGCTCGGTCGTGTGGTACTCAGCGTTATTGGTGCGGGTGCGCTCCTTATTGCTGGTGAATATTTCCACGAAAAATATGCAAAGTGGTCACACGCATTCACTGGTGGAGGATTGGTTCTACTGTATCTAACCGTGTGGGTTGCACACGTGCTCTACGCACAAGAATTGGCACAGAGCTATAGCATCGTTGTTCCTGCTGGCGTGGCGTTCTTGCTTAATAGCTTCATTACGTTACTGGGCGCTGTCGCTGCAGTGCGATACAAATCGCAGGTGATCGCGTGGTTTACGGTGCTCGGTGGGTATCTCACGCCGCTGCTTGTGAACAGTCCTACACCTGATTTGACTGCACTACTTTTGTACCTCGCAGTGCTTGCTGGTGGGTTGCTCCTCCTCGCTTGGCACAGTAAGTGGAAGCACATCAATGCCGCAGCATTCTTCTTTACGCAGTTCTATTTATTCTCTGCTGTCTATACGGCCGTGCCAGAGTTTGGTGATGCAGAGCAGGTAGTGACAGCATCTGCATTCTTCCTCATCTTTAATATCCTGCCACTCCTCTACCAATTCCGTCTCAAGGAGAAAGCAGATCACGAGGGAATTGTTCTAATTATTCTCAATGGCCTTGCGGTATTCCTACCAGTTGTGGATGCACTTGGTGGGTGGAGTAGCGGATATGTTGGCATCGTGTGCTTCCTCTTGGCGGCGTTCTACCTCCTCTTCTCGGCAGCGGCTCTTGGTAAGCGCGGAGACGATGAGGCATTGGTGAATACATACTTAGTTGGCACGGTGATTCTTGTTGCTGGTGGTCTCTTTGCAGAGCTTGAACGCGAATGGGTCGCAGTAGGATGGGCTCCGCTCTCGTTGCTGCTCGCATTCATTACGTCACGCATGCCACGCAAAGGAGCATGGGTTTGTTCGCTCCTTCTTCTTGCAGGTTCACTCCTATTCCTTGCGCTCAACATTCCTACGAATGCTGGCCCCGAAGCGATCTGGCATCCGTTTACATCTAACTGGGCGATTCAAAGTTACGTGGTCTTTGCGATGGTGATGGGTTGGATTGCGCTCAGCAAAAACATTCCCGCGTCGGTTCTTCCGGCAGAAACGTCTGTGTCGTTTAAGAATATCTTGCACACTGCGCTTGCAGTGATTCTCTTCTTTGCCGTCACATTCGAAGCAACGGGCCTCGACTTTACGATCGACTTGGTCTGGACGTTTGCGTACGTCGGTCTCGGCGTAGCCGCAATTGCAATCTTCTTCCTTACGGAATCGATTGTCTGGTTTGTCGCAGCGTTCGTTGCACAAATCCTCGCACTGCTCTTTATCTTCCGCTTTGCCGATGGCTCGGGCATGGCAGCATTTGCCGATCACTCCGTTCGTCCATTCATGCACCCATGGGGGTATTTGTCCCTTGTCGCACTGCTGGCATCCTTTGTGATGGCATATGTCGCACGCCTTAAGCAGAACGTATTTACCGCAGGGGTTAGGGCTGATCTGCTCCTGGTGATTGTTGCAGCAGCACAAGTATGGACGCACGTTTCTGTCGAGATCATGAACCTACGTAGCGCGTACGACATTGCGTATCTCCCAGGTGATCGCATGCTCTCTGCATGGTGGATAGTGTTTGCGCTGGTAACACTCGCGTATGCCGTCCTTCGCAAGTATCCAAAGCTCGCATATCCATCGCTCCTGCTCTTTGCGATTCCATTTGTACACAATCATTTTGCGATTCTGGAAGGCCAGGAACGCATGCTGGAAACAATTGTCTGGACTGCCTTGTCGCTCGGCATTGCTATTACTGGCGCTCGTACGAAGTGGCCAATTCTTCTACGCGGAGGCATGCTCCTGCTGTTCCTCGCGATGGGTACAGATATGGTGTCTCACTTGGGTGATAGTAGTGCGGGGCTCTTCCGTTCCGTCTGGTGGGCACTTGCGGGTCTTGTCACGATGATTGCTGGCTTCATGGAACGCGAGAAACAGCTGCGCCAGCTTGCGATGGTGATATTCGGTGCAACGGTCATCAAGCTCCTTCTCGTTGATTTCAGCGGCCTTGAAACGCCAGTGCGTATTGGTGCATCGGTTGTCACAGGCTTACTCATGATCGGAGCGAGTTACCTGTACCAGCGTTTCGATACCTCTGCAGCACCGGCTGCGATTCCTTCTCGCAAGAAATAATTCTTCTCCCCTTTCTCATGCGTCGCATTTCTCTTGTCACCGCTGCTCTCGTCTTGCTCCCACTTGCGGTGCAGGCTGAAACGTTCACCACCGTGCGCGATATCGTCCTACCGGTTTCTATTAGCATGCCGCAGAACATTACTGCTCGGCTCGATACAGAGACGATGCAGGGTGTGCCAGGGTTTCGTGTCATCAATAGTTCCGCGATTGCAGTCCCGTCGTACATCGTGAATGACAACGAAGATATTCTCCCATCAGCACAAATTGTAAGCGCACCTAAAGCAGCGGATACGGTCCCAGCAACCACCGTCGAGATGCTGCGCGATAACGATCTAAATTCCGCCTTCCAGCCTTCGTCTGAGCGCACGTTTACGTTCGTATTCCGTTATCCCACGGACGTCGCCCCTAAGCGCTTGGAGTACACGATGCTCTCTGGCTCTGTTGATTCCGTACGCGTTCGCATTGGTGCAACATCTTCTAGTCTTAAGAATGCCTTTGTGGGGACACCACGTGGCAATAGCATCGACCTTTCTGGTGAGCGTGCCAGGGTGGTAGAAATCACCTTTACGATGCACGAAGGCGTCACGCGTATTGCATCACTGCGCTTGATGCAGCCACGGTCCTATTTGGTCATGCGCGCGCTGCCAGGCGAAAGCTATCGCTTGCTCTTTGGCGCGGGACAAGCAGTTACTAATCCGTATGACAAGGATCTCAACGAGTACCAAGCCATCGAAGCGACACTGGGAAAGCCACGTGCATTCACTCCTGCCGATGGGGTGGATCATGATGGGGTAGATGCAGATAACTGTTCGATGCTCTGGAACCCAAAGCAGGAAGATGCGGATAAAGATGGTGTGGGTGATGCGTGTGATAACTGCGGTACGTATGCAAACCCTCTGCAAGAAGATACGGATAACGACGGAGAAGGCGATGTCTGTGAAGATGATGATAACGACTCAGCAATCAATGCAGTCGACAACTGTCCACAGCTATCGAATCGCTATCAGGAGGATGAAGACCGTGATGGCCAGGGTAACGTGTGCGACAACATCGATAACCGCTTTACCGCAGGAAAGCCATGGCTACTCTGGGGTGCGCTTATAGTCATCATCCTGATGCTCGGTGGGGCTGGGGCGATGGTGCTACGAAGGACGAAGGAGTAACAGGACGCGAATAACAGGACTGGAACGGTTACCCGTTACTCTCGTCCTGTTATTCTGTTATTCCTGATGTTCGTCGTTACGCCGCTACCGCCCCCTCTCCTGCTAATGGTTGTCCTTCGTCGGGAGTGATGCTTCCCTCTCCTTCCTCCGATGCAGGGGTAGCTTCTGTCTCCATCACAAGCTCCTGTTTTTCCTGCTCGGATCTGTCGGCGACGATTTCGGAAACGACCGCGGAGTCATCCCCTGCGTCTGGGTTCTCGTGCACAATCACTTCTTCACCGCGCATCTGTGCAAGCTTTGCCTTAAGGGCTGGGAGCTCTTCGTAGTTATACATATCCAGCTCAAAGCCAGTTAAGTCTGTAGCCAAGCGGATGTTCTGGCCTTTCTTACCAATGGCCATTGGGCGCTGTGCCTCTTCTACAAAGACTGCTGCGCGCTTTTTAATGCGGTGGCCAGCTTCGTCGAAGTGTTCGTCATTGTTCAAAATAATCACAGCAGAAATAGATGCTGGCTGGAGTGCGGTCGAAATCAGTTTGATTGCGTCATCGCTCCATTCAAGCATGTCAACGCGCTCACCGTTGATCTCTTCCATCACAGCTTGGATACGTACTCCCTTCTGTCCCACACATGCGCCGATTGGGTCGATACGTGCATCTTTGCTCTTAACAGCAACCTTGCTGCGGAAGCCTGCATCGCGGGCGATTGCACATACTTCTACATCACCGTTGCGTACTTCGGGGATTTCAAGTTCCAAGAGTTTGCGAACGAGGTTTGGGTGCGTGCGGGAGATTTTCAACTGGGGGCCCTTGCCTGTCAGCTCTACCTTCTCCAAGTACACGCGAATGCGCTTACCGGTGTAGTAGTGCTCGCCGGGGATCTGCTCTCTCCAGGGGAGGGAGACAGTCATGCCTTCGATCTCGAGCGTGACCCAGTTTGGGTCGGTCTTTGTGACGGTAGCAGTAAGGAGTTCGTTCTCGCGGTCTTTGAACTTTTCGTACAAGCTCTGGCGCTCAGCTTCTTGCAGCTTCTGCAAAATAACCTGCTTGGCAGCCTGTGCAGCAATACGGCCATATTCGTCTGGTGTTACATCGATGGTGATTTCGTCACCGACTTCGATATCGCGCTGGATACGCTTGGCGTCATTAAGGCTGATTTCGAAGTTCTCGTTTTCGACCTCCTCTACTACTTCTTTCACCAGCAAGATTTTTGGCATATCGAGGCCTTCTTCCAGCTCAACGCGGATATCCATTTCTTTGTTACCGTAATCTTTGCGGTATGCGGTGGCGATTGCCTGTTTAACGGCTTCGATGACTTGGTCCGGTGATACGTTCTTCTCGGAACAAATCTGGTTAATGGCGGCTATGAACGATGCTTTCATGATGATGTGGGGTAAAACGATGATGGAAAGACCACCATTCCGATACAACCGGAATAGTGCAGATATCAAACAACTGTGTATCCACTATACCGGATGTACAGTGGACTAGGCAAGATCTTTTGCCTTCTTTTTGCTCTTAACTGCCTTTTTAACTACTTTTCGGGGTTTTCTGGCTACTTGAGCAGCGTGCATGATTGGCCGTGGGATGTACTTGAAGACTAGGCCCATAAAGACCAAAAAGATGACGGTTGGTAGTAGTGGGCGGCTGGCAGCAGGTGTGAGTTGCACAAGGAGTCCCAAAAGAATCGGGAGTGTCACACCATAGAGCCCTAAGCGATAGATTTGTCCGTACGTGAGCTTTCTTCCCATCATGCCACTGATGGCCCATGCGAGCAGGGACCAGATAAGTAGGATGAAGAGATACCATGCCCATGCGAACCCTGCGCCAACGAAGGGCAGAAGGAGTAACCCGGCAACCACTCCTCTATCAATCCAGAGTGGAGCTGCTTCCAAGAATGGGATGGCAGCGTCGATCGTGTTATCAAACATCTCCTTATCAACAACGACGTGTTCTTTCATTTCTGAAAACGGATTCGCACGGATGCCATCATCGCGCTTGTACACAACGTGCGTGCGAGTAGCGAGAATGGCTGTGTCGTAGGATTCGAAATCATCGATGGATGCATTTGTATCGATGGTCAAAAAATGTGTCGTGAATGACGAAGTCCCATCCGCAGAATCGCGGAGCGTAGGCCAGAATTCTGGGTCAATGATGTAGGGCTCATCGACGTTCGTTGAAAGTGCGCCAGACTGAATATCCAATACTAATTCAGCAGGGTAAACATTTTTGAGCGCAGGTCCGGTCTTTGCAAAAAATTCCTGAATGTCGGGGCGAGTGGGGACATAGAGCAGTGCAAGGACAATACTCGTGACGGTAGATGTGCACACAAGCAGCCAGTACAAATACCCGAGACCCGCAGAGGTTCGTTCCTTCACATGTGCGCCGTAGGTACGCGGCTTACAGGCAGAGTCGACAACCGTGCGGAAGAATCGGAGGATGGTTTGCATAGGCTGTAGTATACCCATTTTTACGATTCTGGCATTAAAAAATGACCCAGGCGTGTCTGTCCGCCTGGGTCGAGTCTCTCATGTGTTGGTACGTGCAGATGGCTATGCCAGCTGCTTCTTGCGACCGACGAGGGTCCGGACGCGTTCAGCGAGCAGTGTCGGGTCGTAGGGCTTCCGGAACGTTTCATTGAATGGCGTGTGGTCGACGCCGCTTGCCTTATCATCGTCGCTCAGGAGGGCCACCAAGACCGTGTCCGCATCGGTGCTGCGGAAGTTCTGTGCCACCAACCCTGCTTCATTGCGTCCCATCGAAAAGTCGATGACGACGCAGTCAGGATGGAAGCTTTCCGCCTGGCGGCCAGCGTCGAATCCGCTTCCGGACGACTCGATCTTGTAGTCCTCGGCCGGGAACAAGTCCGTCAGTGCAGCGCCATCCCCGTTGAGTCCCACCAGCAGCAGTTTGCCCACGGCCTCGTCTTCCAGTTCGTTCAAGGGCATCCCGTGCTCCTTCAGGAAGCGGATCAAGTGCTCGCGCGGGATGCGGCGATCTTGGCTTCCGGGGATCCGGTAGCCGCGGAGCCGTCCGCTGTCGAACCATTTGCTGACCGTCCGTGGGGCAACTTTGCAGATCTTAGCGACCTGCCCCGTCGTGAAAATCGTTCTCATACGTCACCTCCTGAGTTCCTTGTACTCTCCTCCTGCGACCTTCGCGCCAAACACGCCACACGTGCCCGGTCTAGTTTCGTGCCACATGAGAGAAAGAGCTCCTCAAATGCTAGGAGCATTCCATCTAATGTCAAAAGGAAATAAAAAATGGATTTACGCTAAGCCGTGCAGAAATGCGCGTTCATGCTTCCCTCTCATTGTTGGCAGCAATGCAACTGCGCGATGCGCCCAGAGTTTCCATCCCTTGGGAATGCGATCAAATGTGGAGTCGATCTTCTCCATCGTCCGTAAAGACTTTCCGATTGTTTCCATGCGCTTGAGTGAGTCGTTCATTTCAATGTGGTGATGATGAAGTGCTTTCGCATCGGGCTCATAGATTAGTGTCACTCCCGCATCGCGTAATTCTGTGCCCCACAAAATATCTTCCCATCCATAGAGGCTGACATCTTCGCGGAACGGATACTTCTTCGCGATCTCCGTCGGCACGCTAATGTGACTCGTGTAGGTGAAACGATGTTGAATTTCTTTCGGCAGTGGCTGATGTGCGTACTGCGCAATCATCGGGTAGCCGAATTGCCAGCCACTTTTCTCGAGCCATCGCATGACCGGAGTGATGCCGCAGGCGGGGTCCCAGGTGGTGAAACCGAGTACGGCGTTTAATGGAGAATGTGTTTGAAGATGTACTTCACACGTGTGGGCTGCTAAAAAAATATCATCCTGCCCGAACAGAACAATCGGTGCTGTCGCTTTTTCCACTCCTCTATTTCGGGCGACACCTTGCTGTGATTTTGGAATTTCAAAGAAGCGGAAAACGGAAAACGGAAAACGGATATCGATCAGCATTCTTTTTGTCTCTGCTCCTTCTCCATCATGCACCACAATAACCTCCAACTGATCCGCAATCGTCTGCTTTGCAATATGTTCCAGGCACTTCTTCAAAATGTCCGGACGGTTATGGGTGGGGATGACGATGGAAAGAGACGGGTTCATGGAATAACAGAATAACAGAGATCAGAATAACAGGACGGCAATAGTAGACCCTGTTATTCTGTTACTCTCGTCCTGTTATTCCCCTTCATGAAGATCCTATTCCTCGATCTCGCAAGTAACTCTCAAGCCCCCTATGAAGGTGCTTGCATTGCCTGCGTATCTGACGCCAAGACCGAGTCGATCCGTTTTACGGATCATCGCTTAGCCGATGACAAATTGATGCCAGAACTCGAATCTGTCCTACAAGAGGCTGGTTGGGAAGATAAGGATCTCACGCATATCGCTTCTATTACGGGCCCGGGGGGTTTTACAAGCCTGCGCGTTGCGGTGACATTGGCGAATACGTATGGGGACCAGTTGAATATTCCGATGGCAGGGATTCGCTTGGATGAACTCTACGCAGCGAGAGTGAACAGAACAGAAGACACGAGAACAAAAGATGGCCAACTCGAAACTCGAGTCTTGTGTTCTGCCAACTTCATTTGGCTCCATTCAACCAAGAAAACACAGCTCTTTATAAGAGGCTTTGGAGACTATGCCTCTCTTTGGCCCGAGCCAATATTGATTAGTATTGAGGAATTGGCGGTTCAGCTGCCTGAAGGTGCATCGCTCATTGGGGAAATCCTTCCAGAGCATCGGGAGGCGATAGCCGCAAAAAATCCGACCTATCCGGTTCTCACATCGATTGCAGATGTACTGCCAACATTCCTCTCAGCGCAAACATTCACTCAGACTCCACTAACTCCGTGGTACGGAAGAGGATGGTGAGATGCAATTAACCGCCGATTGCCGAAATAAAAGCTGGCAGATTGTTGTTCAATACAGCCTTAGTTCTATCTCGTTGATCATCCGAAACAGCGGCGACTGCTGGAGGCGTGGACAGAGACAAATTTTGAGCTGTACCAAAAGAGGTAGTAAGCAAGTTTCGCATCGCAGTATTTCCGTATCCCACGTAGTCGGGATGGGGAGATCTTGCTAGCGCACCTACAAGAAAATGTGCATTTGTATAACCCGCAACAAGACCGTCAGGAAATTTCTCCATAGATGTAGTGGGGACTGATGAAATTGGGATTTATCATAAAAGCATCGGGTTATTTGTCAAATATAACTAACAAAGCGACCCAATATACAGAAAACGAGAGATATTCTGCTATACTCCCTGCTCCCGCTTGGGATACCCTAGTGCAAATGTCTTTTCTCGATTCTCTCAACAAACTTCTTGGCGATCCTAACGAGAAAGAGCTCAGAAAACTGCGTCCCTACGTCAAATTGGTGCGCGACGCTGCAGCAAAGCCCGAAATTAGAGCTTTAACGCGGGAGGATTTGCCTAAGAAAACCGAGGAATTAAAAGCAAAATTTGCTGCGGGCGCGACACTTGATGAGCTTCTTCCCGAAGCATTTGCCGTGCATATTCGTGCGTGTGAACTGCTCCAGGGCGAGAAAGCGACCATCGGACGCCAGGAGTTTGTCTGGAATATGATCCCTTTCGATGTGCAGATTATCGGTGGTACTGCACTCCATAGGGGCTCCATTGCCGAAATGCGCACAGGTGAAGGAAAGACACTCGTGTGTACGCTCCCTGTGTACCTTAACGCCCTTGCAGGGAAAGGAGTCCATGTGGTGACGGTCAACGATTACCTGGCCAAGCGCGATGCGCTCTGGATGGGCGTGCTCTACAAGGCACTTGGCTTAACCGTTGGCGTGATTGTGCATGGCATCAATAACGACGAACGACGCGAGGCATACGCCTGCGATATTACATACGGGACCAACAACGAATACGGGTTTGATTACCTGCGTGACAACATGGTTACGAGCAAAACACAGCAGGTACAACGTGGTCTCAACTACGCGATCGTCGATGAAGTAGACTCCATTCTTGTCGACGAGGCTCGCACGCCGCTCATTATTAGCCAGCCAGCGGAGGAATCGACGACCAAGTACATGCAGTACGCGATGCTGGTAAAAAACTTGCAGGAAAACACGCACTTTAACAAAGATGAAAAGCAGAAGACCGCAATCCTCACCGACGAAGGAATTAAGAAAATGGAGGAGCTACTCGGCGTAGAAAATATCTATACCGAGAAAGGATTCGAAGAAGTGCATCACATCGAACAGGCTCTGCGTGCTCATGCGATGTACCAGCGCGATGTCGATTACGTAGTGTCGGCTGATGGCCAAATTGTGATTGTCGATGAATTCACTGGTCGTCTTATGCCAGGCCGTCGCTACGGGCATGGGCTCCACCAAGCGATTGAGGCGAAAGAGAATGTAGAGGTTCAGCGCGAAAGTAAAACACTCGCAACCATCACCTTCCAGAACTACTTCCGTCTGTATAAAAAACTCGCGGGTATGACTGGTACGGCCAAGACCGAAGAAGAAGAATTCGAATCGATCTACAAGCTTCGTACGATTGTCATCCCTACGCATCGCCCAATGGTTCGTGATGACAAAACGGATGCTATTTACCGCACCGTGTCATCCAAGTTCAAAGCAGTTGCACAGTTTGCCAAGGAGAGACATGCGAAAGGTCAGCCAGTGCTGATTGGTACGACATCGATCGAAAAATCCGAAGTACTCGGAATGCTGCTCGAAAAGGAAGGTGTTCCCCATAACGTTCTTAATGCTAAGCACCACGAACAAGAAGCAGAAATCGTCGCTAATGCAGGGCAAAAAGGTGCTGTCACCATTGCAACCAACATGGCCGGACGTGGAACCGATATTAAGCTTGGCGAAGGTGTCGCGGACCTCGGTGGCCTGTGTATTCTTGGTACTGAGCGTCACGAATCACGTCGTATCGATAACCAGTTACGTGGACGTTCGGGACGCCAGGGTGACCCGGGTGAGACGCAGTTCTTTGTATCCATGGAAGATGATCTGATGCGTCTCTTTGGTGGAGATAGGCTCAAACTGATGATGGAGAGGCTCAATGTGCCCGAAGATGTCCCACTCCAAAACCGCATGGTCAGCCGCAGTATTGAAGGTGCGCAGAAGCGTGTAGAAGGGCATCACTTCGATGTACGTAAACATGTGCTGCAGTACGACGACGTGATGAACAAGCACCGCGACATTATCTACAAGAGACGTCAGAAGATTCTGGATAAGTTGGAGGAGAACGAGCAGAGTGAACAGAACACAAGACTCGAGATTCGAGAGGGTGATGGTAGTGCCTCTCCTCATCTCGCAACTTCCCGTTCTTTACATTCTGATGTTCTGGAATCGATCCGCCGCGATGGCCGTGATATTGTCGTGACGCATGCAGTAGGCATCGATAGTGATGAGTGGAACTACAAGGAAATGAACGAAACACTGGCTACGTTGCATCCGCAGCTGCGTGAAATCCTCAGTGAAGAAGTCCTTCGTACCAAAGATACCGTGGACGACCTTGCTGCATTTGTGTGCGATACATTGGTCGATTTCTACGAAACAAAATGTGCCGCGAGCGACCCAAAACTTGGCATCCAAGCCGAACGTGTTGTCACACTCCGTTCTATTGATACGCACTGGATGGACCATATCGACGAGATGTCACACTTGCGTGAGCAGGTTGCCTTCGCGGGCTATGCCCAGCGAGATCCTGTCATCGAATACCAAGACCGCGCGTTCCAGAAGTTCCGTGCTCTTCTTAAAAACATCGATTCAGTGGTTGTTCGCACATTGCTGCAGATCGACTTTGCGCAATTCGCCCCTCGCCAGGTACTAGAACAGGCACAGGAAGGCCTCCAGAATTTGCAGACTAACGAAGCGGAGATTAGCGGGGAATTGGAGCAGACAGGGGTGAATGCACGGGGAATGGGCAATTCGCAGGGAGCCCTAGCGGATGCGATAAAACGGCAATCTATCCCTTCATCTCAAAGCTCACAGCCCAAAGCCCAAAGCCTTCCGAAAGTCGGCCGCAACGACCCATGCCCCTGCGGGAGTGGTAAAAAGTTTAAAAAGTGCCACGGAGCAGATCTGTAAATAGGGTGTACAGTCGAATTGACATATTTTGTAAAGTAAGCAATACTATTGATTACTCAACCGCATTCGCGGAATTACGAGAAGCGTGAGAAACGGTTGAGCACCGTTCTCTCACATCATCACTTCAACCCATTTTCAAGGGGGGGATAAACATGCTCAAGTGGATTGCCTGTGCAATGCTGATTGCTTGTGCCAATGTGGCCCAAGCGCAAGTGTTCTTGGCCGATGATTTTGCGGAAGGGCTGAACGGGAAGCGCTTCGATACGTACGGCGTCGGACGCGATGCGGCCGTCGTTCATGGCGTGCTCCAGCAAAATTCAGCGGAACTCGGCTGGAACCAGGGCATGGTCGAACACCATGAGCTCTGGTTACAAAACGGCCCGATCGTCGAGACCCAGGAATCGTTCGAAACGACAGCGAAGGTCAAGCTGCTGTGGGCGCATGAATGTGCTGAAGATCGCAATGAATTTCTTGCCATTACCCTTCGGGGCAACGGCCTGAAAGTCGTCGGCAAGGGTGCATACAAGCAAGCCGTCCTGCAAAACGGGGTTTCGCTGGTGGTTCATGCCAGTGGCCTCGTGCAGATTGTCGAAGTGAAGAATGGCAAAGTGACGGAGCTCGCCAAAGAAACGGCTCCGGCATTCGCTCGTGGCGGCCGCGTGAACTGGTATGCGATTGAATTTACCGACAACGGGAATTCGGTCACTGCCGATATCACCAATGCTTACTTGCAGAAAGGCAAACGCATTGCTTCCGTCACCGCGCAGGTGAAGACCAAGTTCAACCCCAAGGCGAACAAGGTCTACTTGTGCAATCGACAGTTGAACGAAGGCGAAGCCCCCGGTAACAATTCCTGGGTTCGCCAATTGGCGATCGAATCGTCAAAGGCTTCACTGGCCTCGCTCAGCAAAAAGTAACTCTCCAAGGATGGGTAAATAAGTGGTGTCATGTCCTCAGTCGGGCTAGCGGTTTCCGCCAGCCCGATTTTTATAATATTGACAAATTAAAATAGAATTATAATTTATTACTTACCAGTTCGATGTTCGATCTTTCTCTTGCAGAAGAGGTGTTTCATGGCCAGTAAAGCGGTGAGTTTGCATGTGTTCGTAGACGATGAAGAGACGGGACTGCAGGCGGTGTGCCAGGTTCGTGGGATGTTCAATGTCGAGACCTGGAAACAGGAATCCTACCGTGGGCTTCTGCAGCCAGCGGCGCATGGGAAGTTCAAGCCCGACGACATGAATGACCCCCGAGTTTGTATGCTCCGGGAAGCTGGCGAGGAGTTAGGGGCTGAATTCCTGGCCTTTCTCATCAGTCTGCCGAGTGGGCAGATTCAGGAAGTGCCCTACGGAGGTGATGTGAAGCATTACACAGTCTGCGTCACTCGTGCTGTGGTGCAGCAGATGCGTCCGCATCCCTCTTCTACACTGCGCCTCTTGAACGCCAACAGTGTTGCTGCGTTCGATAAGACGCTGGGCAAAGAGTATGTGATTCCAAGCGGGGTGAACGCGATGTTCGCGGATGACCTTGCTGCGATGGAAATGGCATGGCTGCTCTGGTCTCACTAGGGACATGTTTGAGAACTGGTTTATAACACGACGTTGAAAGGCGTCGTGTTTCCATATGCGCTATACTCCCTCTCCATGCCGGAAGCTCCGCAGATCATCGGCCACAAAAAGCAGTTGCTGCAGCTGGCACAGGATCTTTCTAGTAGTAATTTGTCGCATGCGTATTTATTTACTGGTCCTGCGCACATTGGGAAAACGACCGTCGCACGCTGGTTCGCACGCCAAGTTCTTTGTAGCGACTCCCCCATCGAAACTGCCGAACTAACAGCGACGCAAATCGATCGTCTCATTCACCCAGATTTCCTGATGCTTGATCAATTGTGGATTGAGGAAAAAATGGAGGATTGGGACCTCATCGCAAAGTCATCCAACATTCCCCAGCAGCACCGCGCCAAGCAGGGGCTCAAGACCGATACGATCGCTATCGATGACGTCCGAGAAATCCAACAGAGGCTCTATGAGACGGGTGATCTCCCCCACCGCGTCTGTCTCATCCGCGGCATCGAACGCATGCAGGATGCGGCAGCAAATGCGTTCTTGAAGATTCTAGAAGAGCCACCGCCCGGGCGAATCTTCCTGCTCACGGCCGATAACCCCACGACAGTTCTTTCGACCATCTTTTCGCGTTCCCGCGTCCTTCGATTCGAGCGGACGGGTGATCGCGATATTTTGCAGATGCTGTCGGACATGGATAGTCACGATGCATCCTTTATTGCACACGTTGCAGAGGGTGCACCAGGTTTTGCCAAGCGCCTGAAAGATGACCCCGATATGCTGCGGGCCGAGCGCCTCATGCACACACAGGCAATCGCATTCTGGGAGGCAGCAGTCCTTCACGAAAAGCTCTCGTACCTTAAGCCACTGGCAGAACGCGGCGGTGAATCCGATAGGTTCCTCTTCCATTTGGCATTGGCCTTACGTGCAAAGCCGAATGCTGTACATGCACAGGAGAGAGCGCTCCAGAAACTTGTGTTATCCCTTGATACCAATGCCCAGCGTGGATTGCAGGTGCAGGAGTTTGCCATGGCATAGCAATGGTGTGGGTGCAACAGCAGTATGCGTATACTTTTTTACAGATGTCATTGGTCAGATATACTTCGGGCCAATATGTCTTTTACCCGACACGTTGGCAGCGTTGCTCTGGCACTCGGCACATTGAGTATTCCAATGGTTTCTTTCGCTGCAACGAAAACATGGGACGGCGGAGGTGTAGATAACTATTGGTCTACTGCGGCGAACTGGAGTGGCGATGCTGTGCCGGGTACTGGTGATACGATTGTGTTTGATGGCACAGGAAAGAAGAATGCGATCATCGGAACCACTCCGTTTTTGTATCCCATCGGGGAACTGCGCATGACAACAGCAAACACAGGAACGCTCACGGTGGGGAAAGCCATTGTCATTGCCAGAAATCTGTCCATATCAGGAGGAACCCTTGCCATACAAGGAGGGGCACAAGTTACGAACAAAGGAGGATGGCTCAACGGCGGTGCAACATTTACTGCCGGAACCGGTGAAGTGGTTCTTGCAGGCTCTGGTACAAACTATAGCCTCAAAGAATCACAAAGTTTTAAGAACCTGTCGCTCAATGATGGGTTAGTGCGATACTGGCGATTTGACGGAGGCCCCGGGGCTACGAGTGTGGCAGAGGAGGTAGGCGGTCAAAATCTGTCTTTTGTCAATTTTAATACGACAACAGGCTGGAGCTCGTCGGTTCCGTCGGGAATATCATTTTCCGATTCCTATGCCCTGAGTCTTGATGGCTCAACGAGTGGTGCTCGTGCGGAAGTAGCCGACGCGTTTGCCACAAACCCGGTCAATCTAACATTGAGCGTTTGGGTGTATCCGGAAGAGGATTCCTGCAACATCGTGTGGGATTACGGCAATTCTGCTGCATGGAGAATCGGCCTGTTCGGGAATGGGTTCAGTGCAAGCATCACCGCTTCCGACGCGGCGGCACTCACAGCCCCTGCTACGCTCAATGCATGGAGTCATGTTGTTTTGACCTATGACCGTAAATTTTTCAGGTTGTATGTCAATGGCGTGCTTGTGTCATCTGATAGTGCGAATGCCGCCATTAACTACGGCATGTCCACACCGACAATCGTGTTCGGTAGCACAGTCAGCCCTGGCTATTGTCCTTTCAAGGGAAGGATCGATGATGCAAGGGTATACAACCGCGCTCTTTCAACATCCGAAGTAGCAACGCTCTATGCCGGCAACCCCTACACGGCATCGGGTGTGTATACATTGGGGTCAGCGCTAACAGTTGCTGGAAATTTGAATATCTTCAGTGGAACATTGGATTCCTCTTCCTCCAATTACGGAGTCACTGCTTCCGGATCGTTTGTCAATCATGCGCGCTTTGTGCCTCATTCCGCCACCGTCACCCTCAGCGGCATCGGCACCAACCTGAAACTCTTCGGCAGCACCCTCTACAACCTCACCGTCGCTTCATCAAAATCAGCCATTCTCCGCAGCAACGGCGTCATTTCCAATCTCCTTTCTGTTGCATCGTCCGGCATTCTTACGTTCAACGGCTTCGATCTCACTGCCACCAATGCAACCATCACCAACAACGGAACACTGACACAAGGAACAGGAGCAATCCTCCATCCCTCCACCTCCTATTCCGTCACTCCGTCATCCATCGCCATCGGCTCATCGTTGAACCTCACCATCACCGATTCCGATGAAAACACCGACGGAACAACGCAGGACACACTCGTTGTCGCATTCGATGACGATACAGCGACACTTACGGAAACAACCAACACCTCCGGCATCTTCACCGGCACGGTCACTACATCCAACACCGACAAGGTCTACGGCAACGGTATTCTCGAAAGCAACGATCGCTGTCTGCTCACTCCGACCTTCACCTTCACCGATCCGGAAGATGAAACGGATACACACTCATCTACCGTCACCATCACGAACACAGCCATCTCCTGCACCAACGGAACCAGCGCCGGAGGAGGATCTACAGGGGGCGGAGGTGGTGGACGCGGGAGAAGTCGTATCACAAGGACAACGAGTGCGACTGCTACAACAACTCGTGCCCCCATTCGCTCTTCGCCATCCAGCCCCCGTGCCAAGATGCTCCAGAAACGTGTCGATCTCCTCCTTAAGAAAATCGCTGCCACAACCAACCCTCTCCAGAAGAGATCCCTGCAGCGCACCCTCGACCGTCTGCAAAAGACCATCGATCGGATGAGGTGATTTAGGATTCCAACACCTGACGCTCAATGCGTGCCCCCACAGCACGGAGTCGTTCGTCGAGTCGCTCGTAGCCACGCTCGATGTACTTCACGTCCGTGATAGTCGTCGTACCCTGAGCACAGAGCCCTGCAAGAACCATTGCAGCACCAGCGCGGATATCGTTACTCGCAACGAGTCGGCCTTTGAGTGGAGCTGGTCCAATCACAAGCGCTTCATGCGAGTTGAGAATCTCTACCTGTGCGCCTAATTTCTCGAGCTCATACAAGTACCCAAGGCGACCGTCGAAGAGCGTCTCAAAGACACGACTGACACCTTTGGCCTGTGTCATCAGCACGCCCATAGGGGCCTGCAAGTCCGTGGGAAAACCAGGGAAGATATTCGTCTGCAACTTGAACGCACTCAAGAACGATAGTTCGCCATCTACAAACAGCGTCTTATCTTCCGCTGTATATTTAAAGACACCACCCGCACGGCGGATCACATCCAAGAACATCGTCAGGTGCGTATCATCAACGTCTTTAATACGCAGCTTTCCGCGTGTTACCAGTGCTGCGATAACAAAGCACCCTGCTTCGAGGTAATCGAATGGCACGCGGTGCGTCACAGCGTGGAGGTTCGGATTTCCTTCGATGGTCATAGTGTGCGTACCAATGCCATCAATTGTTGCGCCCATTGCGACTGCCATGCGTGCGCATTCCTGCACATGTGGTTCGGCAGCAGCAATCTCGATGGTAGTCTTACCAGCAATCAATGACGCAGCCCACAAAGCGTTTTCCGTCGCAGTGACCGAGAACTCAGGGAGAATAACGCGAGAAGGTTTGAGCTGCCCCTGGAGGTGTAAGACATCAGGAGTGCTCATGTTATTGGCGCCCATCTGTTCCAATGCAAGGATATGCGCTTCTACCGTGCGACCTTTTCCAAGGACACACCCACCTGGGTAGCTCATTTCTACCACGCCAAAACGTGCGAGTAATGGGCCGAGCAGCACAATGCATCCGCGGAGCTTGCTCACGAGTTCATGTGGGATTGGCTTATTCTGCAAATTCACTGCATTAATGCGTACAGTACCATCGATGAACGATGTCTGTGCTCCTAGATATTCAAGGATCGAGAGCATGATTTCGACATCGCGGAGTCGTGGAACGTTTGTAAGAACCGTCTCCCCTGCAACAAGCACAGAGCCTGCAAGCATAGGCAATGCAGCGTTTTTGGAGCCTCCGACAGTGATTTCACCTTGGAGTGGCACTCCCCCGGTAATTTGATAGCGAATATCCATAGGACGATGATTATAGCCTAAAAAAATATTGGAGAACTGCCAAAATACGCTCTTTCTTGGCAAGATGTACAGGAGGGGGTTTTTTGGGTATGTTGGGTGTGTTGAGTGCATTGGAAGTTTTACCCAATGTACCCAAGTTACCCAATTAACCCGACGCCCCGTTCGTTATGTTGACCTTCACCCCCCTCGCCGGTTCTTCTATCCGCATTGTTGGCGGACAGCTACCTATTGTCTCGTTTCCGGCAGAGACTGTTGCTGGCGCAATCAACTTGCTGCCAAGCCCTCAGGAACACCCTAGTCGCGAGATGATCTCGTGGCCTGGTGAGTACGATGTTGCAGGCATCACGATTCGTGGTGTTGGCCAGGCAGAGGGTCAGAAAGTATCGTACGTTGTTGAAGTCGATGGCGTGCGCGTTGCATTCCCTGCGCTTCCATTAGAGGTATGGGAAGAATCTGATATCGAACATTTGGGCGAAGTCCATGTGCTCGTCCTCCCCACTGATGATGCCAAGATCTGCCAGAAGCTTCTCGACGATGTGGATCCACGTGTCCTCATTATTGTCCCTGGTGCAGACGGCAATCTCAACGCAGATGTCCTTAAGGCTTGTGGCGCGATTGATAAAGAGCGTGTTGCTGAATACAAGCTGAAGGGTGCGTTGCCACAGGAAGGTCGCGAGGTAGTGGTATTTGCGTAAGAACGACAGTTGTCCGCTATCCGCTATCCGCGGTACTCTGGATTTACTGTTTTCTGATAGCGGTAAACGGAAAGCGGTTTTGGCCCTGTAGTTCAACGGATAGAACAACCCCGTCCTAAGGGGTAAATATTGGTTCAATTCCAATCGGGGCTACCACGTTGCTGTTATACTGTGTTAGATATGCCACCCATTCGTTTCAGTACCGAGCTCTTCAACATCGGCACATGGACGATTCTCCACTTGCCCAAAGCTGCGAGTGTAAAACTCCCTTCACGAGGGATGGTGATGGTGGAAGGAACAATGAATGGTTCTCCTCTTCGAACTGTTATGGAGCCAGATGGCAAAGGGAGCCATTGGTTTAGAATTAATAAAGCGATGGGGGTAGCCGCAGGTGACACAGTAAAGTTAGAGATCGAGTCGACCAAGGAATGGATAGAGCCGTCGATCCCAGCAGATCTGAAAAAAGCTCTCGCGGGTGCTCCTGAGCCGCAGGAATTATGGAAGAACATTACGCCGATGGCGCACTGGGATTGGATTCGCTGGATAGGTTCAACCAAAAACCCGGAAACGCGGAAGAAGCGCATCGATGTTGCGATGTCCAAACTATCATCTGGTATGCGGCGGCCCTGCTGCTTTAATCGCAGTATGTGCTGCGAGCCCGAAGTATCGAATGGCGGTGTACTCCTTGCACCTGGCGTATGAGCCTTGCAATTGAGCCTATTGCTCTATAATTCACTTGTTTGCAACTCCCTCGGAGTTGTCGCTGCGGTGCAGCGGCCTTGGCAAGCACGTGTTCATTGGAAGCGCTGTTGGTAAAGGGATGACGATGTGGAATCGTTGGGTGCTTGTTGCAGTGATGATGCTCGTGGTTGTTGCGGGAGGTGCTGGGCCGCCTCATGTCCGCGAGATTCAATGGTGTGAGAGGAGCTGGAAGGTGAGCTACCCGGACTGGTCTGATCTGTTGGCTGTCTATAGCCAGCAGCACAAGATCGGAATTGCTGGTCGGACGCTCCTTAAAACCCCGTGGGAGAAGGATGGTGGCATCGCATTCGCGTGGAAAAGCGAAAATGATCTGATCTGTTCGTTACGTGGAGAGGCTGAACATCGCTTGAGGGAGCACTATGAACTGGTCGGGAGGGTGATACTGAAGATGACCCCGACTGGACAGGTGAAACTCATGGAGATCAAAGAAGGAGTTTCCACCCTTGTAGCAGAAGGAAAGGGTGATACATCGCTGTCGTCCCTCCCGGTACTCGGGATTCAGGAGAAGGAAGGAATCCTCACTGTCTCTGTGAATGGTAAGCAGATTTTCACCAGGGAAATCGCTTCCCCGCAGAAGGGCGATTACCTCACAATTGGCAAAGCTCATGCCAATGGAGATGAGCGCATCTCAGTGCTCTTGGCCCGCTAACAACCGCTTCTTCGGACACATAGCCCCACGCATCTTCGGATCGCGTGGGCTTTTATTTATCCGCGAAAAGCGCTTGATTGCGACGATGCGTAGCTAAAAATCATCCCACTCGTCCTCGTCATTTTCATTCGTATTGAATGCAGTCTCTTCTCTTTCTCTTTCACGTTCTGCTTCTAAGAGGATCTTCAGAGCTTGCTGACGCTCGTGTAAAAATTTTGGCAACTCCAGTTCATGGACTTGCCCCAGAGGACAAATTTCATTGAGCATGGCAATAATCCGCGGATCAATCCGCAATTCATCATCCACAATGGTATGTCCCAACTCTGGTTGCCGGGCACGTGGTTGGCGCGGGAATTCTTCCACGTCAGCCTCTGGGAAGCGGGACAGAACCACATCCCTCACTCTACCCCTGTGTTTTGTGCGATCAAGAGATCTTAGCGTTTCCAGCCAGCAAATACTGCGGAGCTGCCGAGTTCTTCTTCAATACGCAGTAACTCGTTGTACTTACAGACACGATCGGTGCGGCTGAGTGAGCCGGTTTTGATCTGTCCTGTTGCAAGCCCAACTGCCAAGTGCGCAATAAAGGTATCTTCGGTTTCGCCGCTGCGGTGGCTCGCAATCGCATGCCATCCATTCTTCTGTCCCAGCTGAATTGCATCCGCCGTCTCTGTAACAGTTCCAATCTGGTTCAGTTTGATGAGCACGGCATTTGCAGCCTTCTGGTCCAATGCCTTTTGGATGCGCGTTACATTCGTGACAAGCAAATCATCACCCACAAGCTGTACGCGGTCTCCAATGCTCTGCATCATGCCCTGGAAGCCAGCCCAGTCATCCTCTTGGTGGCTATCTTCAATACTGATGATGGGGTATTTGGAGGAAAGCTCAGCATAGTACGCAGTCAGCTGCTCCGACGAAATCTGGTTACCGTCTAAGGTGTAGACACCATCTTTGCAAAACTCGGATGCTGCGGCATCAATCGCGAGTTTCACGCGTCCTGTGTACCCAGCCGCTTCGATTGCTTCGGTGAGTACCGCAAATGCTTCGTCTCCATCCTTCAAGTGCGGTGCAAATCCACCCTCGTCTCCTACCGCTGTCACAAGCCCACGACTGCTCAAGATTTTTTTGAGTGTGTGGAACACTTCTGTTCCGGCCCTCAGCGCCTCAGAAAAACTTGGGAAATCTACCGGGACAATCATGCATTCCTGAAAGCTCAGTCCGGAGTCTGCGTGAGCACCGCCATTGAGCACGTTCATCAAAGGGGTAGGCAGCATCACAGGGTTATTCACGTTGAACTGCTTCGCGAGCGACTTATAGAGCGGCTGCTTTTCGCTGGCTGCGCGTGCGCGACAAACCGCCATCGAGACACCTAGGATCGCGTTCGCACCGAGGGATGACTTATTTGCTGTTCCGTCGATAATCAGCAGCTTACGGTCGAACTGACGCTGGTCCGAGATATCCATACCCAATACCTCCGGCAGAATTTTTTCCATCACATTTGCGACTGCCTTTGTCACCGACTTCCCACCATACACAGCCTTATCACCATCACGTAGTTCCAATGCCTCGTGTGACCCTGTCGATGCACCGGATGGCACTGCTGCGCGGCCAAATGATCCGTCATCTAAGGTGCAATCTACTTCGACCGTAGGGTTACCGCGGGAGTCCAGAATCTGGCGAGCTTTGAGAGAGGCGATGGTAGGCATATCCAAAAAGAAAAATGAAATAAGAACATACTTAGATAGTGACGATCGTTGCACTCCCCTCTTCTAGCACTACAACGACCGAGCCTGTGGGTAGTAATTTCGCAGTTCGTATTGCATGCACAGGGTCAATTTCCTCTGCTGCGACAACTGGGACAATGCCGAAATACACCTGCATCTTGCGTGCGTCATCGGCGCTATCTGTTACTGCAAATACCGGTACTTGTGGGCGGAACGTGCTGAGGGCATGGGCTAGTACGCCATCATTGGAGCGTACAACAATACCCGATGCATCATGTTCCATTGCTTGTTCTAGGACCGGTGAGGAGTGAGTATCGCGCACCAAGCGTTTCTCTGTCGCAACCAGCACACGGTCCATCATCTCAAGTGCTTCAAAGGGGTACTTCCCTGCTGCGGTCTCACCCGAAAGCATCGTTGTATCCGTACCGATCATTGCGGCATACGCGATGTCCATTACCTCTGCGCGGGTAGGTGTTGGGTTTTCGATCATGCTTTCCAGCATATGTGTTGCAACAGTGACTGCCTTCCCAGCTTTGCGGCAACGAGCGACGATATCATCCTGAGCGGCTGGCACATCTTCTGGTGGAATCTCTGCGCCCAAATCTCCACGAGCAACCATCACGCCATCGCTTGCCGCGACGATGCCTTCGATATTTTTGAGCCCGACACCATTCTCAATTTTTGACATCAGGTGAATCTCGGGGTGGCCATGCTTGGTCACAAATGCGCGCACTTCTTCTACCTCGCTGCCACGGCGGATAAACGACAAAGCGATGTAATCCATTTTTTCATCGCATGCGAGTTTGATATCAGCCCAATCCTTTTCGCTGATGGAAGGGAGGCTGACATCTGCGCCAGGCAAGTTCACGTGCCTTCGTGAGCCAATGAGCCCTGCGCCACGAGCCTTGGCCACAACGCGATCGTCTCCAATATCTACGACATCAAAAATCAGCTCTCCGTTATCAATCAAAATAACTGGTGCATCTTTCACATCCTGCGCAAACTCTGGGTAGTTCACCGTAATGGTTGTCAGTTTTGCATCCGTTCCCTTGTGGCTAAAGACAACTTCTTGCCCAGCTTTGATTTCAATTTTTTCCGCGACGTCTGCAGTGCGAATCTCGGGCCCCTTTGTATCCAGCAGCATTCCAATGGTGCGACCATCCTCTTTATTTACTTTCTTAATAGCATGGATCACTTTTGTTTGGCTCTCGTGATCTCCATGAGAAAAGTTCAATCGCGCGATATTCATGCCGCGCTCTGCGAGGCCGCGGATGCCTGCTTCGTTGTTGGACGAAGGGCCCATGGTGCAGATAATTTTGGTGAGACGCATGTGGGAAAAAGAAAATTGGACGAAATCAGGAATGAATCATACCCGTTTGGGGTGGCATAGAGAATGCCCCGGAAAAAATCAAGGCTCGGACATAGTCACTCCGGAATTTTTTTGCCTCCTACGGTCTTGATGAGGGGGGATCGTTTTTTTTTACTGTAATGCATCCCCGGTCTTTGTCATCCCACCCACAGCTAGAGAGGATTTCTATGCACTCTGTCGTATGTGTCTGTGTGTTAGCCGTCGTATGGATTCTGATTGGCTGTATTGCCCTGCGGTTCCAAGTTATGTTTGAGCGATGGCAGCCCGAGCCGCTATATCGCTGGACCGAACATGATCCGACGGATCGTATGCTCTTTGTGTTCTTCTACGGTCCATGGTTCCTCTGTGGTATTTGGCCAGTCCGCCTTCTTGGATTTTGGTTCCACCTCTTGCTGCCAGGGACAAAACAGCCGCTGCGCCAGTGGTTTGCTGGGGGATAGCGTGCCTGTAAAAAGCACGCCGCCGACCGGGGTTTTCCCTGGTCGGCATTTTTTACGACAATGCGTAAACGAATACATCGCGGAGGATTTTTCCGTTCGAGGGTCCTTAAGGGTCACTTTGGGAAATTTATTTCCAATCTGGCCCCTTAGAGGATTGCAATCCTAGTGAATATCTGATACCTAAGCGCCGTCTGCGACGGGCCCCCGGCCCCCGCGGGCTTTTTTGTTATTCCAATTTTTTCTATGAACGGACTAGAAACCATCGCCGAAAGGCTGCATCTGCCGGTTGTCATTGCCGGAATCTCGGGCGGAGGAAAAAGCACGGTTGCTGCCGAGGTCGAGAAACAGCAGGACATTCCTGCAGTCGTCTATTCTGGTCGGCTGACGACGCGCACTCTCAGGCCCGGTGAAATTGAGGGGAGGGATGGGCGATTCGGTGTCAGTCGAGATGAGTTTGAAGGTTTGCAGCATGATCTTATTTACCAATATCCGAAGTATGATGAGCTCTACGGCTTCTCGCGATCGCAGCTTCGTGAGTGTCTTAGTAGGGGCAATACGTTCGTTATCGGGGGCGAGCCGGATACGTCAATCCCTCTCAAAGAAGCTATCAATGCAGAGCTCCCGACAGAAGAGTCTCAGCTGCCGCATCTGCGTGCAGTGACGCTGTATATCAAGCGTCCGATCAATGAAGTGCTGCTGGGAATTGTACGTCGGGAATCGGGACCCGAGGAAAAGCTTAAACGTATCGAACACATCTTGAAGCTTGAAACGCACGAGGCGCATGACGTTGCCTACGACGTCGATTACGAAGTGCTCAACGGCAAAAACCGTTTGAAGGAAGCAGTTGCGGAAGTGGTCGACATCATTCGGTCCGAACGGTCCAAGCAACTGCGGGACTTGTTCGGTTCATCTTTCGTCGAAAGTGCTCCAAACCCTCGTCTTTCACCTATTTTTTCCCACTGATACGTATGAATCATAGTATTTCTTCCTCTGATACGTTGATGGACCGCAAGCAGCAGTACTGCCTTTCGGAAACGCCGTTGCACCTAGAGCTCGCCGATGCGTTGTCTGAAACGATCGAACGAACGCAGCGCATTGGAGTCCCCCTCTTTTTGACTGGAGGTGTTGCGGCATCGCTTATTTCACGCGATCAATGGTCAGAGGAATCACGGCCGCTTTCACGAGATCTCGATTTCCTTATTCCAAATGATCCTGCCATACGTGCCTGCCTCGAAGAGGAATACGGCGGGGCATTCAAGATTCACAGCGGCAAGGCCGTATTTAAATCCGATAAATTGCAGTCAATTGCATCTCTGAATGGAGTGGAGCTGGATTTCATCGCTTGCAGCAACATTGTGCACCCCGATGCAACATTGTCCGTCACCGTTACGCAGACTGCGGTGGAACATGCGGGGCAGGAGAATCTCTTTGGTGTGGATGTCATGACGTTGCCACCGGCGCTGGTCGCCATTCAAAAGCTGTTTGCAGGAAGGGGCGCGGACATCGGCAAATTCGACTTGTTGGATGCACGCTCCATTATTGAGTCCGGTCGTGTGGAGCCAGAGCTTCTGGGACTCTTGATCGAAGAACTTACAACTGAAGCGACGCGCATGTCCGTCTATGCGCGCTTGGAAAGCGCGTTAGCCAAGCTCCCCCCTTCTTCCCATCTCTCACCCGTTTATCAGGTCGTTCTTGAGCGTGTGCTCGGGCAGCGTTCGGGTTTTGTTCGTACTGATATTTCCTCCGCACTCATATGATTGTCACCCCTCTTATTACCGGCACACATCACACGCAAAAAGTTCCCGAAGGCATGTTGCTTCCGGGGCATACGGGTTCCGTCACGCTCATACGCCACGAGGGCACAAACATACTGGTTGATACTGGGGGTCGCGGCATGTTCCCGGCGCTCAAAATGCGCTTGAAAGAGGTGAACCTAAAAGCGGATCAAATCGATATTGTAATTCTTACCCATCTGCATCTGGATCATTCTTACAATATCGCTCGATTCGTGAATGCACGTGTATTCGCTTGGATGCATGAATGGAGGGACAGGGAAACGCTTCGCATCGAAGGTATGGATGGATATAAGCTGCTTAATGCAATCACGATTTTGCAGACGCCCGGTCATGCCGAAGAGCATGTATCTGTTGTTGTGCAAGATGATCAGGGGACGAATATTGTCATCGGGGGAGATGCGGTGAATGAAGAGTATGCGGTTTCCGGCCTCGTAAAATCATTCGCGTACGATCAAAATTTGTACAAGAAGAACGCAGACAGATTGCTTGCGATCGCCGATATGATCATTCCAGGACACGGCCGCCCATTTTACCCCCGGTGAGCAGGTATCTTCCTGTCTGGAAAACCGCGTGATTTGTCCCAAATGAAATTGCGATGAGGAAACCTATAAAAAGCGAGTTGTTTCATCGTTCGCGTAAGATCTTGTTGCTATACTCCTTCCACTATGCGCCGCACTCTCCTCGCCTCTCTCCTTGTCACCGTTCCGTCGATCGCCTTTGCGCTCAACTACGATGACCTTACCGACCGCTACAGCGATCGTCCGTTTTCTACTGCAGAAACCGCTGGTATCAGCGTCCTTACCGAAATCGGTGCAGTAAGTGGAAACCCTGATGGATCATTTGCTGCGGAGCGCACACTCAACCGTGCGGAGTTCGTAAAAATCGCATTACTTGCCAGTAACGCATCTATGACCGATGCCACTGGTTGTTTCCCAGATACTCCTGCAGAGGCATGGTTTGCAAAATATGTATGCACTGCATTTGAGATGGATGTTGTGGAAGGAAATCCTGATGGACTCTTTCACCCAGAGCGCCCTGTTAATTACGCAGAAGCTGTAAAAATTCTCGATATTCTCTATGGCTATACACTCCCAGAGCCAGCACCAAACGAACGATGGGCGTGGTACACGGGGTACTTAAAAGCCGCTGCTGAGCACAAGGTGTCTCTACCAGGAAGCGTCGAGGCCGGTGATCTGCTGACACGCGGACAGATGGCGCGTCTTGCAGCTGCATTCGTTGCAGAAGACGAAGGCGAGCTCGATGCCTACCGTGCATTCGAAAAAGGTACATCACTCTCTAGCTCATCTTCATCGTCCTCCGAGTCCTCTGCCTCTAGTGAGTCGTCATCGTCAAGTTCGTCGGTTTCATCGTCATCATCTTTTTCCAGCTCCTCCTCATCCATCGCGGTATCTGTCCCTGCAATTAGCCGCTTCCTTGTCGCAGCAACATCAAATAACACCGTATATGACGGGGTAGCACAGGCTATCGACGAAGATGAACGTGTCCAATCTGTCACCGTTGAACTCTTCCGCCAAATTCATTCGCTTAGCTCTCTTCGACTGGTTGATGAGAATGGTACAGTGATTGCGAACTTGGAATTACAGGGCTACAGCAATACAGATAAGAAAAAGTGGAGAGCGGATCTTCAGGATAATACGGGGTATGTTTTCCAGAAAGGCGTGCCAGTGCGCATCGCACTGCAGGCAACGATGAAATCCGTGAACGATACAATTTCGAGCGAGATATTCGAGCTCAAGTATTTCAATATGTATACCGGAGGAATCCAGAGCAACAGTGCGGGTGAAATTATCCCAACGGATATTCACCAGCCTTCACACCAGACGGCATTTGGCTCGTTCGATATGATGCGTAACGATCTTGCTGACACACTTTCCATGAAGCAGGGCACGGCTCGTACGCTGGGAACCTTTGCCTTGTCGGGCCACGCAGCAGAAGGAACAGTGGTACGTGGCGATAGCCTTACCTTCACCCTCCAGACAACGGATGTCAGCGTGTCCAAGCTTAAAATTGGAGGATCTGCCCAGGTCGATCAGATTGATTGTGCTATCGAGCAGGGGGCTGATAAGACGCTGGTGATTTGCCCATTGCCACAGTCCATGCAGACTCTTTCCGGCGCACCTGTCACGGTGATGGTCTACGGAGACGTTACTGTTGCGACAGCAAAGCAAAGCGGCATTGTGCAGCTACAGTCTTTTGATAAAGGCACGATGGAGCGCGCAGGAGTGGTTCGTTGGAACGATGGTGTGAGTGCGTTTTCGTGGGTACAGGCAGATGCACTTGTTGAAAACGGACCATTGATTACAGTCTCGAAATAATTCTTACGCAGTCTTTAAAGCAGATGCTAAGTCGGCAGCCATAGCCTCCGTGGCCTTGGCTGCTACTTCTGCAAAGTCACTTCCTGATGATGCGTAAATAATTGAGCGGCTAGCATTCACGATGGCGCCAGTGCCATCGGGCAAAAACCCATATTTCACATCTTCCGCTGTGCCACCTTGTGCTCCGTAACCTGGAATCAAGAATGGAATGTGTGGCATCAGTGTGCGCAGGTATTTCAGTTCTTCGGGATACGTTGCACCCACAACAGCGCCAACACAGCTCAAATTTGTTTCGGGGCCAATGTGGTGCATGCCCCAACTTTCAGTGAGCTGTGCGAGGTGCTCGTGCACGACTTCATCCCCAATTGGTAAATCCTGAAGATCTCCTGAGCTGTCATTGCTCGTTTTCACCAAGATGAAGAGTCCTTTGTCATTCTTTACCGCACGCTCGATAAACGGAGTAATGCCGTCACTGCCCAGGTAGGGGTTGACGGTAATAGCATCAACGGGGCTTCCGGGGAACAAATATGCATCTGCATAGGCTTCGCAAGTTGTTCCGATATCTCCACGCTTGGCATCAGCAATAACGATCATGTTTTTAGATGCGGCGTAGGCGCAGGTTTCCCAGAATAGTTTCATTCCTTCCCATCCAAGGACTTCGTAATATGCGAGTTGTGGTTTTACGATCGATGCGAAGGGAGCCACTGCATCAATGATTGCTTTGCCGAATGCAAATACACCTGCTGCATCGCGGCTAATTCCTTCTGGAAATTTGGATACGACAGGGTCCAGCCCCACGCAGACGGGACTTTTGGTGCTAATGGATGCCGTTAATCGATCCGCGAAATGCATTTCTGGGAGTATAGCGGTTCGGCAAGCTTTAGTGAACTAGCGCACTAAAGCATCTTCTGTTGCTCGTAAGCGATATAAAGGTTGAATGTTAACCCAATTAGCGTCCTTTGCCACTGTTGGGATTGATAGCCAAAAGGTGACGGTTGAAATTGGGGCAAGCCCGGGTGAAAGTCGTATCGTCATTGTGGGGCTTGGTGATACGGCTGTGCAGGAAAGTAAGCAGCGGGTGCATATCGCACTTCGTTCTGCGGGGTATCGTTTACCGACAGGTCGTTTCATTACGGTGAATCTTGCGCCTGCAGATATTAAAAAAGTTGGGCCGCGGTATGACCTCCCTATCGCGGTAGGGCTACTCCTCGTCCATGGGCTTATTGATGTACGAGACGAGTTGCTCCAGTCCTCAGCATTTATTGGCGAGCTCGCACTCGATGGAAGTTTGCGACATGTCTCGGGAGTGCTTTCGGCGGCACTCGCGTGTCGTGACCAAGGAATTGCAACCATTGTCGTCCCTGCAGTAAACGCAGCCGAAGCGGCATTGGTCCCAGGGATGAATGTGATTGGAGCAGAATCGTTGCAGCAAGTGGTTGCCGTACTTACGGGCGTTGCAGAACCAGATCCGGTCCCTGCCCCATCGATCGACGATCACGAGCCACCTGCTGTTGACTTTGCGGATGTCCGTGGACAAGAACTTGCGAAGCGATCACTCGAAATTGCAGCAGCAGGTGGACACAACGTGCTTCTAAGTGGAGCACCTGGTTCTGGCAAAACGCTCCTTGCACAAGCATTACGTGGCATCTTGCCTCCTCTGAATGCAGAGGAATCGTTAGAAGTGACGCGCATTTATTCGGTTGCGAGCTTGCTGCCCGCTGATTGTCCGCTGATTCGTAAACGCCCCTTTAGGGCTATTCACCATACTGCGAGCGGAGTCTCTATTGTCGGGGGAGGACAAATCCCTGGCCCCGGGGAAATTAGTTTGGCACATAAAGGTGTTCTCTTTTTAGATGAGCTCGCAGAATTCCCTGCGCAGGTATTAGAGGTGCTGCGTCAGCCACTCGAAGATCGCCAAATTACCATCACGCGGGCACAAGGTACGGTCACTTTTCCTGCCGATGTGTTGCTTGTCGCTGCGATGAATCCTCCTCGCTATGACAACGGCGCGGCCATAAAAATTCGTAAACGCATCAGTCAGCCCCTCCTGGATCGCATTGATTTAACCGTTGATGTACAGCCAGTGCCAATCGATGACTTATCTCAGCGAAGTCCTGTATTGGGTGAAGCAACTGCGGTTATCCGTAAGCGTGTGGAACAGGCACGATCTATTCAGGAGCATCGGTTTAAGGACACTCCCTATTCCACCAACAAAGAAATGGGCGTACGCGACATTAAAAAATTCTGCCCTTTGGATGAAACATCCGAGTCACTGCTTCGTACCGCGGCGGTGCGTTTGAATCTCTCGGCACGTGGCTACCATCGCACCATCAAAGTCGCTCGTACCATTGCCGACCTTGCGAGTGAGCCGGCAATTCTCTCGTCGCATATCGCAGAAGCACTTCAATATCGGCAGAACCTTGGGCTCGATGGATGAACAGCGCCTTCCAATGGCTCCGCATGTACGTGTGGGGCGAACAGGCGAAGATACAGCTGCTCGTTTCTTGGAGCGTAAGAACTACAGGATCTACGGTAGAAATGTACGAGTAGGGTCGCACGACGAAATAGACATAGTTGCGTTTGACCCTATCGACCGTGTCATCGTCTTTTGCGAAGTGAAAACTCGAACACGCGCTGATAGTGAATTTTTACCCGAAGTGAATGTGAACTGGAAAAAGCGACGCAACATGGCCCGGTCCGCGCGTAGGTGGATACTAGAACATGCATGGGAAGGCGGTGCGCGCTTAGATATTGTCTGTGTGTCAGCGGGGGCTGTTATAGGGCACTACGAGGATGTGGAATGGCCAGCTCCTCGTTGACATTTATCGTGCTTGGATCTGATACGATAGCTCCGTGCACGTGCGTCGTTTCCTCCGTCGGCTGCTCCAAAAAGACGATCGTTTATCGTGGGCGGCGCATTGGTCGATGTTGCAACAGCTTCGCCAGCGAGAACAGGCAATCACAGCATCTCCTCTTCTTGATGTGAGTGGTGGGCAGTTCATTGCGTATGTTGCGAACTTCAATCGTCCACAGAACATACAAACGATTGTGCATTCGCTCCTTGCCAGTCCATCTGTTGGTCATGTGATTGTGTCGAACAATAACCCAGCCTCTGATCTTGCAGCGTGGTTTACACCACCATCCGATCGGGTGACAGTGCTGAGCCACGAAGCGTCGCAAGGCTGTTCCATGCGGTACAAGCATCTACAGCAGTTTCCTTCCCCGTTTTATCTTATTTTGGATGATGATGTGTTTCTGCTTCCATCGCAGATTGAACAATTGTGCGCGTCGCTCATTGCCGATCCTGCCATCCCTCATGGCCTCTATGGGCAGCGCTGGGAAGAAGATCATTTTCGTGGAGGCATACAGAATATGAATGGAGAGATCGATGTCATCAGTCGTATCTATGCGTTCACCGATACGCAGATGAAGGAACTTTTTCGAATGACGACACTTCTAGAAAAGGATGAATCTAATTTTTGGGAAGTATCGCGCTACGACGATATGTTCATTAGTTTTTCGGGTGTAGGGCGGCCTCGCATTCATGATGCAGGAGCGCTTATTGATTGTCCTACCCAAGGAGCAAAAGATATCGCGACATGGCGCAAAGAAGGGTTCCACCATGGAAGAATAGAAATGTATCAGTGGCTTACACGTATAAAGCCTCGCACCATATGATTGATCGATTTCTCTGTCGGCAGCTACTGCATGCATGCTCCTTCGATCAAGCGCTCTATTTCCCATACGGGCGTATCGCATTTTTGCAATCGGTGATGCGGTGGCGCAAGGAAGCAATCAATTCGGAGTCGATCCCGTTAACCGATATCCGATATCCGATTACCGTTATTCTCCAAAGTTATAAGCGCCCATGGAACATTGAGCCGATGGTACGGATGTTTCTGCGATTCCCGTGGGTAGAGAAGGTCATTGTCTCGAATAATAATCCGACCACCGTTTTCCGATTACCGTTTACCGATCCTCGGGTGACTGTCATCAACCAACCCCATCGTTACCCTGCATCGATGTTTGCCGTTTTAGCACTACAAGAAGCCAAAAATGGGGCGCAGTATTTTCTCTGCATTGATGATGATCTCCTTCTTTTTCCAGCGCAGATTGAAACATTGATACGGTCGCTCATCGCAGATTCATCTGTACCGCATGGTCTTGTCGGACAGCGGATTGCGGACAGCGGACACTCCCTTGAGCAGCACATTACAGGGGATGGTTCGGTCGATGTTATTAACCGTGCGTATGCATTCACCGCGGATCATCTTCGCCGTTATCAAGCTATGTTGGATCAGCTTGGATATGCAACTGACGAAGAAAAAGCACAGCTCCCCTTTGGGTCCGATATTGTGCTTAGTAAAAGTGGCGCAGAGAAACCGCGTATTCATGATGTAGGCCCACTTCTCAGTTGTCCTACTTCTGCAAAGCCCGGGATCGCACGATTCACAGATGTAGGGTTTACCGAATTCCGTGCAGACCTTATCCGCAAATTATCGTAACGTCGGGCTGCTCTAAAATTCTCTTTGCTGGCCAACGTGCGTCATGTTCCGGGCTTGCAAGCATCTCTTCTAGCACGCGTTTTTTATCATCGCCTTTCAGTAATAATAGGTGCGTAGTTGCTGCTGCAATGGGGTTTAAGGTCAGCGTGAGGCGATCATGAATGGCAAAGTGGTCCGTTGTTGTATGTGCAACCAGCTGCGTGTCGTCCATGAGGTTTTCGGGCACAGGTGGAAAGAGGGACGCGATATGTCCATCGCTCCCCATTCCTAGAATAATCACATCGGGTAGGTGTTCACTCCACTGTTCCTTTAGGCCATGGGTATAGTTCGAGAGACATTCCCCGATTGGTAGTGTTGTATCGGGAAAGCAAATATTTTCACCGGGGATTTTTGCGTGTGCCAGTAATGTTTGGCGGATCATTCGTTCGTTACTTTCCGGGTGACCTGGTGAAATGTAGCGCTCGTCGGTTAGGAATATCTTTACCTTCTTCCAATCAATCTGCTCTTTTCCGAGTAGTTCATAGATGGGTTTGGGTGTCCCCCCTCCGCTGAGTCCTACAATGCATTCTCCACGATCTGCAATGCAGGAGTTGATGGCAGATGTGATTGCCTGGACTGCTTTTTCATTAAAATCATCTCCTGTGTCGATACGACGATAGGGTTTCATGCTGCGAGTGTAGCATTATTCGATGTAATCGAACGAATAGCCTGCCACATAGCTGCATTTTCTTGTTCCCACTGTTGCATCACCACACGGCGAAGCGGTGCAGTTTGCTGCCAAGCAGTACGCTCCAGGAGTCCTTCTAGTGCATGTTGTAACGTAGGAGTATCGCACTGTACGTCTAGCAAGGAATCGTGCTGTCCCCATTCTGCCATCAGTGCAGGGAACTTATGACACCAGCTTGTCGCGAGGACAGGCACATCTTGATAGAGCGCATTCAGGATGCCATGGTATCTGCTACTTACTATTGCCTGTGATTGCCCAATGATCCACTTTACGCAGAGCGCTTCTGGCTCATGGATAACCTGTAGATAGGGGCACGTTTCAGCCAGCATCTCGCCAAAGACGATGTCTTTTTCTTCGTGAATGAGCAGAAATGGATCTGCATCAAGCACCCGAAGTATCATGACGATACGACTGAGAAACGGAACATATGCTGCACCCTGCTCACTCGGTGTCTTATCCATCATGCGCATATTGGGGATGATGGCTACCGATCGTGCGTGCGGTTGAAACACGGTAGATGCGATGGACTCCAGCGACATCGTGTAGTCCGGAAAGTGACGTATTGATGACATCTTGCCGCATATTTCCGTTACATACGTGTGCGATACATGATCACGCGTACAGACCAGGTCGGCTTGTTCGACAATTCGGTTAAGTGGGTCGTGCATCTCTTGCTTACTAAACGGGCCGAATGTCTGGGGCAGAAACATGACACTCTTTCCATCTCGTTTCCATTCGTCTACGCATGCTGCTACTTCTTGTATGCGATAGGTCCCCCATGGGTCACCACACCAATACCCACAACAATCAATAATGCAGTTTGCCGAGAGTGCATTATCGACAATCGTATGGCCGTTTTTTCTCGACCATTCCTTTGCAGCTTTACGCATCAACATATCTCCTTTATTTGCCGCATATGTTCCATGCAGGAAAATAGTTGCCATGATGCAATTTAGAACCACTGTGTTCCCTCTCGTTTCATCCACTCATCGGATTCTTTGGGGCCATGGCTGCCTGCAGGGTACAGGTGCAAGGGTGTTGCGGTCTGATCCAAATGTGCTTGTAACGGGTCAATCAGACGCCATGCTGCCTGGACTTCTGGAAAGCTGAGGAACCATTGTTGTTTGCCGTGGATCGCTTCTAGCATCAAAATTCCGTGTTCAGGTAAACAATCGCCGTAGCATACAAGGGGGTCTTGCATCACGAGTGGTCTAAACGATGGCTCGGTTCCGCCGATCTTCGTTTGCAAGTGGAGACGCAGCCCTGCTTCACCCTGCAAAATAATATCCAGACGATTGGGGTAACTTCCTGTGCCGACTGGGTGTGTTTCCTGGAATTGAATGGTGATGCGTGTTTCACGTTCGGCCAGACGCTTTCCTGTTCGTACATAGAATGGGACTCCTTCCCAGCGGGAAATACGCGTCATCAACTTAAGGGCGATATATGTATTTGCACGCGAACCGGGGGCGACGCCCTCTTCGTCGCTGTAGCCCTTCTCGTGTTCGTTACCTACCTTCCCTGCTGCGTATTGTCCTTGCACAATAATGTCATCCAGATTTCCTGCAGGTGGTAAGTAAAACTGTTCGAGTGCATTCAGGCGGCTATCGCGGAAGCTTTCGTCCGCTTCGCGCAGTCGCATTGTCAGCAAGGCAGACATAATGAGCATGTGGCTCTGCACGTAGTCACGTAGTGTTCCTGTGTCATCGAAATACCCCGCACGTCCTTCGAGCCCCAGCGATTCACTCGCAGTAATTTCGATATGGTGAATGAGCGTGTTTTTAAGGAGGCGCTCTAGTACCGGGTTTGCAAACCGAAGGTAGTACAAATTGCGTACCGCTTCTTTTCCTAAGTAATGATCAAGCAAGTAAATTTCATCTTCTTTAAAGCACGACATCAGCTTGCTTCGGACTTCTTCAAAACTCTTAAGATCATGCCCGACTGGTTTTTCGACAATGCAGCGGAATGTCACAGAGTCTTCGCGGATCTGTCCTTCGCAGAGATTGTGTAAGACAGAGGTAAAGACTGTTGGGGGAATCGAAAGGTATGCAAGGCGCACGATGTCCTCCCACCCCTTCTCGATCTCCTGTAGTCGTGTGTGAAGATTCGTAAAATCCTCCAGACTGTCGTACTGGCCGCGGTGGTAGAACATGTGGGACAAAAAATCCTTCAAGACTTCTTCGTTTACTTCCCCCATATCACCGCGTACCGATGTTTCGACCATGGCACGGAATGATGCATCATCCATCTCGCTACGCGCATACCCTATAAAGGCATACTGCTCGGGCAATCGCTTTTTAAGGGCGAGTGTATAGAGGGCGGGGTAGATCTTTAATTTGGCTAGATTCCCCGAGGCGCCGAATAGCACGAAGCTAAATGGACGAGATGTGCTGAGTTCCATGAAGTTTCCATTGTACGGCATGAAACAAAGGGGGCAAACAGATGCGTTGATTGCTACCATGGCCAGGTGAAAGGCACGTTTCTGCCACCGGCTGAGGATCTACATCTGGTCTATGGGCACGAGGACTCCGTGCTTTCGTCCGATGGCGTCGTGCTTCTGTGTCGTATTGAAAACGGCGAAGAGTGGATTCCCCAATTTTTAGCGCATTATCGCGCACTTGGTGTTGGTCACATGGTCTTTTTGGATACCGGGTCTACGGATCGTACGCTCGAGCTGCTGATGGGTAATGATGTCACTGTCTACACGACAGCCATCCCCTTTAAAACGCATCGTCTATGGATGCGCAGAGTGCTGATGGATTTGTGTCGCCCTGACACATGGACGCTCAATGTGGATATCGATGAGCTCTTTGATTATCCGTTTTCATCGCTTGTGCGATTGCCCGCACTTTGTTCGTACCTGGACCAGCATGCGATGACTGCCATGCGTGCGCATATGCTTGATTGCTTTGCCCCTGGTCTACTTGGGTCGCGCGAAGGGCTAGCCGATGCGCTTTTACAAGAGCAGTATCCGCTCTACGATTTGCATGATGTTACCGTCATTGATGAGCCGGAATATTTCGACAACATGCTTCCTGCATATGTCGGAGGTATCCGTAAAACGATATTTGATCGTGGAGATTTTTGGCTAACGAAACACCCCCTTGTTAAAACAGGCTCTGGTGTACGTGCTTTTGAAGATGGGGAGCATCATGTGACAGGGGCTAGATATGCGGATGTCACTGGGGTGTTATTGCACTATAAATTCACGCCGTCGTTTCGTGCGTATGTCGAAGAGTCCGTGCGTCGCGGCCAGCACTGGAATGATTCCGAAGAATATCGCGCCTATAAAGATGTTCTTAAGAAAGAGCCACGCCTATCGTTACAACAGGGTACGTCGCGTCGGTGGAAGGGTGTGGATGCGCTAGTCGATGAAGGATTTCTTATGATGTCCGATGCATACCGTCAGTATGCACTGGATCTTCCATGAGTGATGGTAGTGGCGCGTCTATAGGGGAAGCATAACGCAGAGCAATTTCTGTGAGTGTGTTGGTATCAATAGCGCGGCCAGCAAATCGATTGTGGAGCGCCTTCCAATGTAGAGCCTCGTTGGTGAGCTTGGCGGGGTTACGATCGACGGCAGGCCAGCTGCGATCGATTTTTGACTGCATCTGTAGGGAGGATCGGACAGGGAAATGCGCCAAAAAGACTCCATCTAGTATTTCTCCTTCTGTTCGCACTCCTTGCTGATCTATGCATGCGTGATTGCCCTGGGTAATTCTCGTATCAGCAGTGACGATTCTCGCGGGGATGACGATCTTGGTAAACGCAGGTTCTTCTGGCTCTCGTCGGTGGTGCATTCGTTGCAGTACATTTGCTTCCTCTGGGTTATCTTTCGATGTTGGAACATAGGTTTTCCACCTTAGTGCGTGTGCGGCAGATATATCCGATTCTTCCAAAGCCCTTCGGATATCCCCACTGACAAATTCATCAGCATCGAGTGGCAGAATCCAGTCCGATACAGCGGCAGTTTCTACAAGTAGGGCGCTGAGCACTTCATGTTGATCGTGATACGCAGGGTCGTGGGTGATTACTCGTATGCGCGAATCATTTGCTGCTGCATCGAGTAGCATCTGACGAGTTGCGCCTTTTGCAGTCGAGACAACCGTGAGAAAGTCTGCAAAACGCATCGTATGCTCTACAAATGCTTCAACAATGTCATCTTCATGGCCGATGTAACTAAGGACGGCGATTCGCATAGTACGAGAGTATCGCACAGACGCGAGGGCGATTACAGTTTTGTTGTCGCTGTGCCGGGGTAGTAATATCGTAGAATTTCCTCTCCTGTGCGTCCTTCGTTCGCCTGCCCCTTGGCTCCACAGCCAGACATCCCGACCCCGTGACCGCGCAGTTCCATGCCCACACACCACGGGTCTTCTTTCGATGCGAAAATCTGTGCGAAAGGGAAATTTCCCCAGCCGGCTTCTTTCGGTGTACGCGTTCGCCCGTCATTACTGCTGAAATATGGAGGTTTAATCAGCTCTCCATTGTAGGTAAGGACCATATCCGCCGTATCGCGCACAGCATCCAGCCAATGTGGGTTATTCTTCTCGAAGCTTTTCCCATTGTACTTCTGGAATGTGGCAGGGCTATCGCTGCCGTCATAGGGCATCCCGGGGAATTTACGATGTGTAGGGTCTAAGTACCAAGCGGCGTAGGTGCGTGCAGCAATCGCAAATGCACGCTGCTTTTCGTAGGGTTCAGTATCGGGTTCTTCGGCCAAGCCCAGCATGTAGTCATCTAACGACAACTCATTGATGATCGCAGCTTTTCCGTCGATCTCTAGGCATTCCAGTGATCCGCGGTAACTCGATTCCAAGCTCGCAAGATTATAGTCACTACAATCGGGCGCTCCATTTTCACGGCTCACAAGACGGATGCGAATGAGGTTTGAGGATGTTGTTGGTGTAGAAGACTTGGAGGGTTTAGAGGAGCGAGAGGATGAAGAAGATGTTGAGGATCGAGAAAAGCTCGAAGTGCGTGACACAGATGATCGTGACAAACGAGAAACTGATGAGCCGGATAGTCGGGCAGTTCTACGTGCAGTTACCCCTGCTTCTGTTTCTTTGCCGGGGTTACTACCAAGCTTGCGACGCAGCAGTTTCGATGCCTCTGTTTCCAGCAATCGAGCCACCCGACGGGGAGTGCCTGTCGATGAGGATGTGTACGATTGCGTGATGCGAGTGGATTTCTTGGATGATGAACTTTTACTAGTGGTCGCAAACATCTTCGGCAGTTTCACTGATGCATCAACTTCGCCTTGTGCAACGTGTGAGCGAATTTGTGCCATGGCCCCATACACGTAATAACCCGGGCAATCGGTCGAAAGCAGATCTCTGTGGCCGACAATCGGCATCATCGTCTTTCCATGGAATGTCACTTCCTTTGACGGGTCGATGTCATAGGTTTCACTCAAGTCCGCAAGCAACCATTGCAGTGCTTTTAGCTGCTTCTGCGTTGGCTGCTCAACATCAAAATTCCCAAGCAGCGCAATACCGATTGTTCCAATGTTGTTGCAGTAGGCATGGCCTGCCACGACAAATTTCCCACCTGCTTTTCCTTCGTAGATTTGTCCGTCTTCGTCTACCAAGTAGTGATAGCCGACATCTCCCCAGCCACGGTTAGCCGCATGGTACGCATAGATTGCGCGCATTCGCTCTACACCGGAACGCGTGTCGCCATCCACTTTCATAGCGGTGTGATGTACCACAAGTAAGTTCACCGATCGTGAATAGGTGTGGGGCCAGAGCAAAGTATGACCATCTTCTGTTTTGGTCGTACGGCCCGTACTTTTAAATTCATTCGGGTAGTTTAGCTGTGCATCTTCGCAGTCTTGGACGCGCTGGGACGGTTCACCGCTTCCAGTATCTGATGGTACTTCTGGTGTACTGGACGAAGACGAAGAAGAGGAAGATCGATTGCTATAACGCAGTGTTTCGTCCGCTCCCCATTCTTCGCGGCTTAAAATACGTGGTGTGCCCGGGTCGCTTAGCGCTGCAACGTTATAGGTCACTGGCGTATCAGGTATATCAATCGGGTGAATCGCCGTGATATCGCCTCTTAATTGCACTTTTGTGACAGCTGACGGAAAGAGAATGAGATTTGATTCTAAAAGCGTTGGGTCCTGTTCATTTTCAATATGTAATTCCTGCCACTCACTCCACGTTGAGCCCTGTGCGTAGCGGATTTCCCCGGTTTCATCGCTCGATGTAAACGTGACACTCACTGCATCGACTGGTTCAGGGAATGTTTGCAGCGCAACATCGCCAGGTGAAAAGAGCGAGAGGGCTGATAAGGCGAGTGGAGCGAGGAAGTTCATAGGCGAGGGGGTGAGGCTTTAGTTAACACATCCTCGTACTTCTGGACCATGGTTTTTATCGAGAATTTTTCCTTCGCCGTTTTTTGACCTTGTACTGCGATCTGCGATCTAAAATCTGTCATCCGATATCTGTGTATCGCATCAGCTAGGGCTCCAGGAGAATTTGCCTTCACAATCAAAGCATCTTTTCCATCTTCCAGGTATCCCGCAATCCCACATTCATCGGTCACAATCACCGGAATTCCTGCCAGCATTGCCTCCGCTGCTACCATGCCAAAGGGGTCATTGTCGCGAGAGGGTAAGACGAGTGCATCAAAGCGGTTGTATGCAGCAATGACGTTAGGCTCTCTAGTTGTAAACGTAATGCGATCATCAACGCCAAGGTTGTTACTCAGCTGTTGTAACACTCCTTCTTCGCGACCCGTTCCCACAATTTCGAGTGTTACATCTGCATTGGTCTTAGCCATTGCGTCTATCAGAACATCCACACCTTTTTCGTAGGATAAACGGGCAATGCATCCGAGGCGGAGTTTTCCGTTTACCGATTTCCGTTTACCGATGTCTGATTTCAGTGTCACTCCATTCGCTATCGCTACGACCCTCTTCACGTTCCATCCCAACTCGAGGTACATCTTCCTGCTCAACTCCGATACCGTCACGGTCATTGCCTTCTTACTCTGCTTGAGCAGAAGTGGTAGCCATGGATTCTTCGTCAGCCATCGTCCAATACGGTCGTGCTCTACCCATAGAACCTTTGTTCCTGCATCTGCTGCGACATCGGTCAGTAGGAGCTTTTCGCTTACGCTCAGCATAATCAGAACGTCAAGATGCGAGAACATAAGTTTCGAGGTAGCTTTATTTGCCACTCGTGTCTTTTGTTCTTCCATTCCTCCGTTCCCCGATCCAAAGCTTTCAAGCAATTCTCGCAACTTTCTTCGCATGAACGCTTTGCGCCATAGAAAACTAATCGCACCCCACTTCGTGACCGGTGGCTTCCCGATTTCTAATTCTACGACAGGGATCTTTCTTTTTCTGCACTCTGCAAGCAGCACAGGGCAGCTCCCCGCAAACGCAACTGCATGACCACGTTCCATCAATCCTTCCATCAAGCTAAGGGTTTGAATTTCTGCACCCCCGAGGGCACTTTCCAATGGGAAGCGAGTGAAGAGGATGCGCACGCCTAGATACTACATGAATCCGCTGTTACGATCTTCTGCTATGGACCCCATGGATCGCCCCCGAACCTTCGATGAATTAGGACGGAATATACGACAATCAAATTTGCCGGGATATGCTCGTATGTTACTGATAGCAAACTATGAAGATGGTATAGGGATGGAGGCAGCGCTCCTGCGTGTACTCGCAACAAAACCCAAGGCTGAGGCAGATGCCGTTCGCTTAGAAATCTTTCGTGTTCTTGGCCTCACACCGACCAATCCGCCAGAAGATCTTTAAATGCCGCTTCAACCTGGTCCGAAGCGTACGTAGTGCAAATGCATGCTTCTGCCCCCGCAGCTCGCGCCTCATCGAAATTCGATGCTTTATCGCTCGAGCTTACAAGTGCGATGCGCGCAGTCGGGTTTGATTCTTTCAGCTTGGCAATGATCGTTGGGCCATTCTGCGTGGGGATATAAAAATCAATAAACGCATGGGTGATTTGTTCTTCATCAATTATGCGCATTGCCTCTTCTGTCGTCATAGCGATACGTGGTTCTGTGTTCCATCCACAATGTACAAGCATCGAACAAATTAGGTCGATTTTTGCTTGGCTGTCATCGGCGATTAGAAGAGTGTTCATAGAATGCGTCGGATATCTCAATGTCTTACAGCCTATAAAGGTTCGACTAATAGAGTAACAGAATAACAGGAGCTGTTACTCTCATCCTCGTCCTATTATTCCTCATCATCGTCCTCATACTCGCCTTCTTCGCCATCCATCACTGTATGCAAGAATGCAGTCACGTCATTCACCGATCTCGTTGTTGGGTCAATCACGACATCATAGTCTCCTCCGTCATCTGCTTCGCCCAGGTGCACCGTAATACAATTTGGCTGCAGTGCTTCTGCCAGTAAGTTTCGGTGCGGGCTATCGCCGGGCAGCGTGAGCATGAGGTGTAGGTCATCTTTCTCGAGCTCTTCTACACATTTTTTAATGACGTGTAGATGTCCTTCACTTTCTTCTGCCTCTGGCATGGCTGCTTCGGCCAAGACTTCCAATGCCAAATGCCGCCAACTTGGGTGTTCGGCTACGGCCTTCTCGGCGATTGTCACACGGCCCATGCTGGAACTTCCGTCCAATAAAATAACCATGGACTCAGCTTATAGGTTTCAGGTTTTAGGTTCTAGGTTTTCCTTTCATTTACGATGCAGTTCGGATTAGCATCGCGCTCTTCTATGGATGCATATTGTTGGATGCGTACGTCACCCGTCTGTGGATCTGCAACGTTGCCAAGAATTACTCGTACGACTCTTGAGTGCTCTGTGGTCGTTCTATTGAGAATCACAGGGTCAGGTCCGTTTCGTGCTTGATCTGCATGCCAACGAGGGCTGAACGTTTGTTCAGGTGGGCCATACTGCGCATCCATCTGGGCGATTCTTTTGATGTACTTACGTGAAAGCATGCGAAAAGGATACCGACATATCTGTGTGTGCCAATATGTTTGCATGCTGAACCGGCCCTCCCTGCGAGAAGACCGGAAACAGCTCTCTAGAACCACCAGAACAGAATGCTGAATACGCACAGGCTCGGGAACACATATCCCCCGATCCAGCCGGTCGTGCAGCCTCGCTGGCCGCTGATGTGGAAGCTTCCAACCCATCCCCATTTTGCACCGAGCAAGCACCAGCCTGCCAGGCCAGCAAGAAGGATGATCGCACGTGACACATTGAGGGGCACTCCGATCACCGGCAGCCAGCCAAATGCCAGACAGAGAGCGGGTGATGCGAAACACGCAACGGCGAATCCAATCAGGGACGCAATAAGCATTCCTCCATAGTCATCGTCGGTCCACCTACGAGTTTGCTCAGACATTCCAGGTTCCTTGTAAGAGAGCGGTTGTGAATACACGAAACAGAGAATCCGTTTCGCATGTAGTACAATAATAAAATTTAATGTTAATTTGTCAATACTTCGGCTTAATCACATCCTGTCCTCCCATGTACGGTCGCAAGACCTCCGGAATCTCAACTGATCCATCCTTTTGCTGGTAAATTTCAAGGATAGGGATAAGGATGCGGGGGGACGCAATGCATGTGTTATTGAGCGTATGAACGAACTTTTTGCTGCCATCTACATCTTCGTACTTAATGTTCAAACGGCGGCTCTGGAACTCATGGAATGTCGAACAGCTGTGTGTCTCGCCGTATTTTCCGCGGCTTGGCATCCAGGTTTCGATATCGTTTTTGTAAATCTGCCCCTGGCCCATATCCCCAGTGCAGACATCTACCACTCTGTATGGGAGCTTCAATCCTTGGAGCACCGCTTCTGCATTCGCTAGGATTTCAGCATGCATTTTTTCGCTCGCCTCAGGGCTGTTCTCACATAAGATCACCTGCTCGACTTTTTGGAATTGGTGGATGCGGTACAGGCCGTGCGTGTCTTTTCCGTACGTCCCAGCCTCACGGCGGAAGCAGTTACTAAAGCCGGCGTAACGTTTTGGTAGGTCTGCCAACTTCAGTACTTCACCTTGGTGGTAACTGGTAACTGCAACTTCCGATGTACCAATTAAATACAAATCATCAGATTCAATTGGCTGGTCCACATCTTTTCGTACGCCGACTGCGTAGGCCATTTCTTCTCCTCCGGGGAAGTAACTCGTACCCATCATCGCGTTCCAGTTTGCAAATACTGGTGGCGTGAACAACGTAAAGCCGCGCTTTACGAGCATGTCGATGGTGTACTGCAACACTGCCAATTCCAAACGTGCACCATCCCCTTTCAAAAAATAGCTACGGCTACCAGCAATTTCGACCCCTCGTGGAATGTCGATGATGTCGCAGAGTTCCCCGAGTGCGACGTGGTCCTTTGGTTCAAAATCAAACTTCGTGATCTCCCCTACTGTGCGGATCTCCACATTCTCGCTGTCATCTTTGCCGACTGGAACTTGGGGCAAGGGAATACCTGGCATTCGCAGTTGCAGGTTCATCCATTCTTTCTCCAGTGTATTCAGTTCATCTTCCTTCACCTTCAGCGTATCGCCAAGCGCTTTCATATCTGCAATCAGCTTTGCCTTCTCATCACCTTGCATCGTAGGAATCTGCTTACTTGCCGCATTCTTGGTAGCGCGCATGTCTTCTACCTCTGTCACGAGCGCGCGGCGCTTATCATCCAGTGCCAAAAATGCATCAACACTCAGCTTGATGTTCTTTTGGTTCGCTGCGACTTGGTATGCATCTGGCCGGGCACGGAGGTCGTTTAAATCAATCATGGGTAGGCAAAGGATAGCGCAGAAGTGTATGTCACGACACTCTCAATATTCAAACAGTGGTCTCCACAATCTGCTTGTATGCCTCATTCAGGCTTCTTCGTAGCATACGTGTATAGATGCCGGATTCGTTGAAATGGGGATTTGCTGCCCTTGCCATCGCAATACTCTTGAGCCCCCGTGTTTCGGCGGACTTTGCAAGCTTATGCCCCAAAAAACGGCGACTGCTGGGTTGTAGCAGGCTAGCTGCCTCTAGGAGTAATTCGGGGTTTATGGATGCGATTCGCCAGCGTTGCTGCAGGAGCTCTTCCGGCATTGTCTTATCCCAATACGTGCTGTGAAACCACCGTATCTGTCCTCCTAATTCGCAGCCAATTGATTCTGGTGAATCAATTGTTGCTATGTTTGGCAGGGGTTGATGTGTTTGTTTATGGACAATACCTAATGCCATGTGGAAGTTAGAAGCGGGATTCTTCTGTATCTCGATATCAGCGGAAATATCGCCTTTCAGACATGCATTGATCTTTATCATGTTTAATACAAGTTGTGCTTGTATAACCTGAAACGCTCGTTGCTCACGCTCTGCATGTTCGCGTTCTTCTACAAATAGTGATTCTCTCCATGGCTCATCGGCGACTGTCCCAAAGACCATCTCTAGTAAAACGTCGATCTGATTGTTGTCCATTTGCTCTAGGACTGTTTCAAGCTGATCTGATCGTATCTTCAGCATGTTGCTATGTTGGGATTCAACCCTGCCGTATGAGGTTCGAATGAGAAATGGTGAGAATTTCTGCCAATGCACAGTCATCGCTAATTTGTTCGATAGCATCGTCCTGTCATAGCCAATCTCATCCATAGACATATAGTCTTCAGCATCTCCCCTGTCTTCTGTAGCAGATACACAGACAAATGGCGCAAGGTCTGTCCCTGGTCCTACAAAAGGGGAAAGAATTTCTTCGATCTTGGGATTCTGATGCATTAGAAAGTACAGAAGGGCCCCTTTGACGAAGGCGCGAGGGTCTTCTTGTTGGTCATTCATGCCATCATCTTCTGCATCGGCGTCCAACATAGGTTGCAGCTATTCAATCACTGATTTTCCGCTACGCAAGGGGATTATTTACCCGCAAGCTGTGCGTGGAAAGCTCGGATATTCGGCATATCAAGATGTGCATCGATAATCGCTGCGAGGTTACTTGCATCTTCGTATTCGTCGTCGATTCCTGCTTGTGCCACCTGCTCAGCTAGTTGATAGAGCAGGATATCTGCGAAGGCTTTGCGATATTTTTTACCGAGCTGCTTAACAATTTTCATGCCCATATTATGTGGGAGCTCAATTGTACGAAGGCGGTGACTTAAAATTCCCGCTGTCAGTATTTGTCGATGAATATCGCGAAAGATGATTTCCAGCCGCAGCTCACTCAATTCATCGATTGTGATCTCTACGTCGTGCATCAGAAGGCCACCTGGTTCGTTACTGAGGTGTTCTTGTCCCTCGTCGTCCACAGCCTCTGCTGTAAACGAGGGCATTTCATCAGCTGCGGAGACAAAGTCTTTCTCTTCTTCTGCTTGAGCAGACCTAGTGGTGATGCAGGCATGCAGATTATATATAGAACATTTTGAGATGAATTTAATCTCGGGGGAGTTCGGTCGCAGCCATTTAATTAATTCATCACCAGCAACTGTAAGCAGTTCATGCCAGACTTCGCTGATAAGGCCGTCACGCGGAGGCGTGGGTCTAAACCAAGAATTTTCAGGAGTTTCCATCGGTCGAGTATTGGACCACACCCCTGCTTCTGATACAATCCCCTGACGCGTTTATGCCAAAGAAAGACAAGCCATTTGAACTAACGGCCCCTTATAAGCCCACAGGTGACCAACCTGCGGCTATTGAAAAGCTCGTAGAAGGGCTTATGAAAGGCGAAAAGCACCAGACCCTGCTTGGAGCCACAGGGACCGGTAAAACCTTCACCATGGCCAATATAATCCAACAGGTGCAGCGTCCAACGCTGGTCTTGGCCCACAATAAAACCCTCGCTGCGCAGCTCTGTAACGAGTTCCAGCAGTTCTTCCCGAATAACGCGGTATCGTACTTCGTTTCGTACTACGACTACTACCAGCCAGAGGCGTACATGCCGCATACCGATACGTATATCGAGAAAGATGCGAGTATCAACGAGGAGATCGAAAAGTTCCGCCACGCAGCCACCATGAACCTGCTAACCCGCAGGGATGTGCTCATTGTTGCATCGGTGTCGTGTATTTACGGTCTTGGTAACGTCGAAAGTTACGAAGCACTCGCAATCACCTTAGAGCGTGGTATGCCGATGCAGCGCGATAAGCTGCTGCGTCGTCTCACAGACATTCAGTACCGCCGCAGTAACTTAGAATTCAAGCAGCGTATGTTCCATGCGCTTGGGGACACTGTCGAAATATTCCCCCCAAACGGTGACACCGTTATTCGCATCGAATGTCCGTTCGATGAAATTGAGGTGATTCAAGAAGTTGATAGTTTCACTGGTGAAATTTTAGAGGAGCTGCAGCAAGTCACGATCTTCCCAGCTGCTCACAACGTCACCACGAAAGAAAAGATCGACGGTGCGACGGAGGGCATCATGGCGGAGATGAAAGAAGTCGAAGCAGAGTTTTTGAAACGAAACGAGCATGCCAAGGCCGAGCGCATCCGTACGCGTACGGAGTACGACGTTGAAATGCTCAAAGAAACTGGTTACTGCACGGGTATCGAAAACTATGTGCGGTACTTAGAAGGCGCACCTCCAGGTAGTCCCCCGTCAACACTCCTCGATTATTTCCCCGATGACTTCCTCCTGTTTGCGGATGAGTCACACATTTCTATCCCCCAGATCGGTGGCATGTACGAAGGAAACAAGAGTCGCAAAACAACGCTCGTTGATTACGGTTTTCGTCTCCCCAGTAGCTTCGATAACCGCCCGCTGATGTTTGAGGAATGGGAGAAGCGCATCGGTCAGCGTATCTACGTCTCCGCGACTCCATCAAAGTATGAATACGAGAACACGCCGAAAGATCGCTTGGTCGAACAGATCATTCGCCCAACAGGGCTCATTGACCCGCAGGTTGTCGTAAAGCCGACCAAACACCAGATCGATGACATCACCAAAGAAATTACCGAGACGCTGAAGCGCGGAGAACGTGTGCTTATCACAACTATCACCAAGCGCATGGCCGAGGACTTAACCAAGTTCCTGAACGACCGTGGGCACAAAGTGCAGTACATTCACAGCGATGTCGAAACACTGCAGCGTATCGAAATTCTTCGTCAGCTACGCACAGGAGAGATTGATATTCTCGTGGGTATCAACTTGCTTCGCGAAGGACTCGACCTACCAGAGGTAAGCTTTATCGCGATTCTCGATGCAGACAAGCAAGGGTTCCTCCGCTCACGTGATGCGCTTATTCAGATTATCGGACGCGCCGCACGTAACGTGAATGGTCACGTCACTCTCTATGCCGATAAAATGACGGATGCGATGAAGGGCGCGATTGATGAAACGAATCGTCGCCGTGGCATCCAAGAAGCCCATAACAAAGCCAATGGCATCACCCCTCAGACGATTATTAAAGCGGTCCACGATATCTCCGAAGAAGCGCGTAAGCTAGAACTACGTCGTCCTAAACGCGACCACACGAAGATTCCAAAAGATGAGAAGAAGCGTCTGATTGTGGAGCTAGAACAGCAGATGGAAATTGCTGCCGAAAACCTGGAGTACGAAAAAGCAGCCGACCTGCGTGATGAGATCGAGTTGTTGAAGAGGGAGATTAAATAAGATTCTTACGCCTCTCCAGAGACGTGGATACTCTGCATCATGGCGGCATTTTCATCGGATGTACGAGGACACAGGAATATATTCACATTGGGCCACTCGTCTTCCTGGGCCAGATTCCACTCTAGTTCGGTACTGGCATCTTGCAGTGCTTCATCATAGCGAACGGTACTTCTATGGATGGTGACATATGCGTTATGGCTCTTTATATCCACCAAGCAGCCGAGAATTTTCCCATGGTGTATGCCCATAAATTCAAAGAGCGCACCCAGCACGGTGCGCTGAAAATCCTCCGGTGTTGAACCGCTGGCGTGGGCAAGTGCTTCTAGCTGCTCATCGCCATATCCGATAGAAATAAATCCTTCTGGGGTGTTCGCAGTCATACCGTCAAACCTACCCCCATCTTAGTCTTCTGTCACTTCCTGTAGTGCGCTGTTCATCAAGTACCGCACGGCATCGGCGATTGGCGCTTCCATGGCGACTCTCTCGGGGTTAGGTGCATTGCTCAGTAGATGATGCAGTTCGGTAAATGTTTCATGCACAGCGCGAGCTTCTGCGGCGTCGACGCGCCCGGTGGAGATGAGGTCTTGCCATTCATCTTTGAGTTGATTGATGGTGGCCTTACCATGCATACGGGTCGTCATAGATATATTGTATAGTATTCTGTACTTTCTGTCTATTTCTAACACTCAAAAAGCGCGGTAAAGAAAGCGTCAAAGGGGCGTTTTGTATTACCCCAACATCTTCACTGCCTCTTTGTATCCCTCTGGGGTTCCCGTATCCAATCGCGTGCCTTCAAATTCGCATCCATAGATGCTCAGGCCTTGGTTTAGTTCTTCAATCAAAGCGTCGATCAGACGAATTTCTCCCCCTTGGCCCGAGGTTACTGTAGGCAATACCTCGAAGGTCGAATGCGGGATGATGTACTTACCGACAATCGCGAGGGTGGAAGGTGCTTCGGCAGGTATAGGCTTTTCGACCATGCCGACAAGCTTGCGCACTTTGCCAGTGGAGCCCTCTGCGGGGACAACAATGCCGTACTTGCTCGTTTTTTCGCGTGACACATTTTGTAGGCAGAGCATCGCTGCATTCATGACTTCCGTCTCTGGGATTTGTTCCATAGCTTTAAGGAGTTGCTGGAGTCCGCTTTGTTCGTTGATGATAAGGTCATCGCCAAACAAGACCGCAACATGGTTGCTCTTTACCCAGTGCACCGCTTCTAAAATCGCATGTCCATCACCCAGCTGCTCGTTTTGGTACACGACATGGAAGTTCACGTTGTCGTAGGCTTTCAGTTTACCGAGCAAATCGGATTTTCCGCGCTTCTCCAGTTCCCCTTCCAATTTTTTATCCTGCGCGAAGTACTGGGGAATCAATTCCTTCCCTGGGCTAATCACAAAACAGATGTCATTGATGCCGACACTCAAGCATTCATCGACGAGTAAGCCGATGATTGGCTCGTTGCCGATGGGCAGTAATTCTTTGGGGACAATCTTGGTCCATGGCAAAAATCGGGTCCCAAGACCGGCTACCGGCAGAATGGCTTGTGTAAGCTTCATATTAAGGCTTTGAGTGTACGCCAAAAAGGGGGGTTTTGACAAAAAGTCTTTGAGCGCCTATAATGGCGAGAAACATTCACATCCAATTCCTTACCCCCTAGTTCTATGGCGAAGCAGATTAATTACGACGATCTTGGTGCTTTCTACGATGAGACCCGCGATCAAGTCGATGAGATCGCGATGTTCTTGGACCAAAAAGAAGCATTGGCGCAGGCGGCAGACGCAGAAACTCGTGCACGCATTGAAGCGGGTCTCACTGCAAAGAAGGGTAGGATTGCCAAGCTGATCCCAGAAGTAGAATTGCGACTGGCAAAAGTAGAATCCCTAAAGTCAGCTGATGGGGGAACTATTAAATCTATTAGTGAGACAGTGCAAAAAGCAAAAGCAGCACTAGACCTCGCTGCCTAACATTGTCGTTCTTTAGTTTACTTCATACAAATGCGCACCTTACGGTGCGTTTTTGTTACGCCTCGCTAATCCTCACGATCTTCACCTTCTCTTCCTTAGGAATCAGGATCTTTAAGATGCACTCTTTGTTAAACGTTGCCTTCACTTTCTTTGGGTCAATGGATGTAGGGAGAGTAACGCTTCTGCTGAATTCGCCCCAGAAACACTCCTGCAAGTAGTACTGGTTCCCAGGAATGTTATCGGTCTGCTGGCGCATGCCGCGGATAGTGATCACGTTATCACTAATCTCTAGATCTAAATCGCTTAGGCGGACACCGGCGATAGGAGCCTTAATAATGTAGTAGTTATCCTGCTCGTAAATATCGACTGCCACCTGCCCTTTGCTGCCCTGCTTTGCCGTCTGCACCACAGGCTCGTGAAAACTAGGGAGTGGCGAACTGCCGCCAGAAAACGGTCCTTCGAGGTCGGCGCTTTCCACCACACTGCCTTCGATAGGCTCTTGGTTCAGAGAGGAAAAAATGCCGTGAAACGGGAACGACGAAGCCATAGATCGTGTTCTATGGTATCTCGTATCAACATTCTTGAGCAAAAATGTTGAGTGGATAACATGTGGAAAATATGAGGATGTGTTGTGGATAACTTTTTTCGCGAGAACTAAAAACATTGTCACCCTGAGCTCGACGAAGGGTGGCATACAGGGGCGTCATGGTTCGTCGGGCTCACCATGACATAGAGGCAATAGCCTTATATCATCGCATCATGCACATCTGGCAGGCAATCATCGTCGGCATTGTCCAAGGCTTAACCGAATTTTTACCTGTCTCCAGTGATGGGCACTTAGTGCTAGTAGATGCGCTACTGCAGCTGCCAATGGAAGGTCGTGATGCGCTGGGGTTCGATATCTTACTGCATGCAGGGAGCTTGCTCGCCATTCTCATTGTGTACCGCGCGACCTGGGCTGATCTTCTGCTTCGTACGGTAAAGCTCGATCGATCCGCGCTGCGCATGATCGCGCTGCTCCTGGTTGCCACTATTCCCGGTGTGATCGCAGGTGTGACACTCCAAGATACTGTGAGTGGTATGCGTTCCTATACTGCGGCGGGTCTTGGTTTTTTAGTGACGGGTATGGTGTTAATTGTCGGCGAAGAAATTGGTCGTAGGCGTGCGCTTCAAAATGATGATCTTACATCGATGGGTTTTAGCCAGGCACTCCTCATTGGTATTGCTCAAGCTGTGGCCATCCTCCCTGGTGTCTCGCGTTCGGGTTGTACGATTTCTACGGGCAGAGCGCTGGGACTCCCACGCAGTAACGCGCTCGATTTTTCCTTCCTGATGGCAGCACCCATTATCGCGGGGGCGGTAGGTAAAACACTCCTTGATACATGGAAGGGCGAGGTCGTGTTCCCAGTGGCAGCCATTTCCTTTACGGGATTTTTGACCTCCTTTATCGTCAGTATCTTTGCCATTATCTTGCTCAAAATGCTCGTGGTGCGACGGAGTCTTGCGGTCTTTAGCTGGTATGTTATCCCTCTTGGTTTGATGCTGATATTGGCTGATCGCCTCGCATAATCGCTTTGTAAGGGTACGAGAAGAAATAGGGCTGATTTGGCCTTGCACCGAATACATCTGCCAGTAGAATTGCGTCCCTCCCATGTAAAGGGTACTCTGCATTCCTTGCCCCCATCTCATCATGTCCGTCCAACTCCTCAACCACATCCGCAAGCTCCGCTTTGAAAACGGAATGACACAGGAAGAACTTGCGCTTCGCACAGGAGTCAGCCGTCAAACAATCATGTCGATTGAACGCGGACAGACAAATCCGTCAGTGCTTCTTGCTTACAAAATCGCCGCTGCATTCAACGTGCCGGTGACGTCGGTGTTCGACATGGAAGGAAAGCTCGCACCAGTCTAAACGAGCTTCTTAGCTGGTTAGCTAGTTAGCTTCTTAGGAGGTTTTTTTGTGAGCTACCTACTTGATTGTATCTCCCTCTCCCTGTGGGCGTGCGGCAGGTGGGAGAGGGCCGGGGTGAGGGTCGTTGATAATCGAATGTCGACGACGATCAATTGAATCTCCGTCTTCCCGTTCCACGTATTCACCCCGACTCTGCATGCAAGGTCGACAGTCTCACCTTCCAGTTCTTCCAGCAGTTGCCCTTGTCCAAAAGCGATGATCGAAAGTTTCCCCGCCTTACCCTGTAAATGTCTGTTCTCGTTTCCGACGCGACGAAGCTTTTCTAGTTGTACCTGTGGTACAAGGAGCATGGGTTCTGGGTTAGCCTGACCGAACGGTGCAAGGGAGCGAATGTCTGCATGGATATCTGTTGTGACAGACGCGAGTGGTATCATTGCGTCGATCGTAAGAGAGGGTGACAGACTGACGGGGTCTAAATGTTCCAATGCATTCATACAGAGTCTATCGGCAAGGGCGATAAACGATGCGAGTGGAAAGCTGGCCCCTGCTGCTTGTGCGTGCCCACCAAAGTGCGTGAGTAAATCTTCGCTGCTTCGTAGTGCTTGTGTCACGTTGTACCCCGGTGGTCCGCGCAGACTTGCAGTACATGTTTCACCTGTTGCATCAATGCTTGCAGCAAGGGAGGGTCTGCCAAATCGCTCCGTTAATTTCCCGGCTAGGAGCCCCACAATACCGGGGGCATAGGAAGCGCTTGCAACGCACAGAAAAGGCGGCAGGTTACTGTGGGGCTCAAGCTCCTTTAGCGCGCGTTCTAGGGCCTCTGCTGTGTCATCCTGGCGCACAGCATTAAGGCGATCGAGTGTCTCCAGCGCATCACCCCCTTCCATGACTGCTTTGAGGGCTGTCATGGGGTCTTCCATACGTCCTGCAGCGTTAATTCGCGGCGCTACTTTAAAGGCGATGTCCGTGCTTTCGGGGGGAGTGTCGCCACATGCTCGGGTAATGAGTGTTTTAAGGGGGCAATCGGGAAGGTCTGCAATCGCCCTCAGCCCCCTTTGGACGATCAGCCTATTTTCGTGTGTGAGCGGGACCAGGTCTGCAATCGTTCCCATCATCGTAAGTACCGTATCAATCGTCGACGTGTCCCATGTGTCGGATGCTTCGAATGCACGGACAAAACTAAAGGCCACACCAGCTGCCGAGGGGTGGGCTCCATTCCATTCGGGAATAAGTGCAGGGTGCATCACTGCATAGGCATCGGGCATCGATTCACAGTGATGGTGGTCGAGGATCATCACATCAATACCTCGTTTTTTGGCTTCTGCTAGGGCTCCGTGAGCAGCGATGCCGTTATCCACCGTCAAGATCAACGTTACGCCTTCATCAGCAAATGCCGTTACTTGTGTTGCTCGTAGGCCGTAACCATCTCGTATTCTGTGCGGTAAGCGGGTGCTCAAATGTCCTCCATGACGTTGTACCAGGCGTACCAAGAGCGCCGCGGATGTCACGCCATCGCAATCGTAATCGCCGAACACACCGATATGTTCACCTTCGGCAAGTGCGCGTTTGAGTCGTGTCACTGCACGTTCCATCTGAGGGTAGATGTGCGGGTCACTCCAGGTATCCACCGATTCACGGTCCAGTCCTCGCTCACGGCGCAGGCGTGTCACGAGGTCTCTCGCATGTTCGACCATTGCTGCGTGTCGGACAGTCCATCGTTTGCCGCTGAAAGAGAGTTGCTCGTCGATGTCCCCACGGTATCAGATGTGCGGACTTTCCCCACGAAAAATTCGCATCAACGCACTAGCGCGCTAACGCAGCTATTGTGAGCATTAGAGCGTTGCTTTTTCAGCCTTTCGTACACGTCGCCATGTCTCGCATACAGCGAGTCCCATGAGTGCAACAGCAACGTAAGACATTGGGCCGCTATCCGTGAGTGGTGCGCCGCTGTGCATTGTTGTGTCTTCTCCAAGCAGAGCTTGGATCATTGCTTGGCGTGAAGCAGCTTCTTGACGTTCGTGAATACGTTCAAGCAGACGTTCATCCGTCATACTGAGTCCAGAGTTAGAATCCTCTTCGTCTGGCGCTGCATTGTGACCACCATCCTCCTGTAGCAGCTGGATGAGTTGAATAAGCTTATCGATATCATTGCCAGAAGATTCTGGCTCGGGTTCATTTGTTTCTGCCTCAGCTTCGACTTTTGGCTGTGGCTTTACCAACGCCAATTCAGCTTCGCGACGCATAGCGCTTAGTTCCTGCTGTCTCTTAAGCACATCCTGAACGCTTCTCCTAGAAGGAGGAGGTGAGAAGAACTGCGTCGTCATATTCTCATCATCCAGTACTTCTTCGGGTGAAATATACGCAAGCGCCGTCAGCGGAGTTGCTGCAATAGTTGCGAATAGAACGGTGGTGAAGAGTTTCTGGAACATCATAGTATTATAGCTGAAATTGCTAATATTTTCAATGTTTAGGGACAGTCTTCCTCGCCATTAGCGATACATTCCAAGAAGGGAACTTCGTCCAAAATACCGTTATCAAGGGTGCTTTCTTTGCGTGGGTCGCTTTCACCTTCATCCACGACACCGTTGAGGTTTTTATCTTCACCCATGAAGTACTGGTTATGCTGCAAGCGTACGCGGCACATACCATCACAGAGGCCATCACGGTCTGTATCCCAGACCCTAGGGTCTGTCTCCCCTGGCTCCAAGCGTCCATCCCAGTCTGCATCTTCGATACCGTCGATAATACCGTCGGCATCACTATCGCGAATGATTGGATTCGTACCATACAAATACTCAATACCATCCGTGACACCGTCACCATCACTATCAGGAATGCGTGTATTTGTACCGATATTACGTTCAAGCTCATCGTTGACTTTGTCATTATCTGGGTCGAGCCCTAGGTAGAGCGTCTTTTCGCTCATCACGTAACACATGGTATTTGGCTCAAAGACATCGACCTGATGACGAATACCGCCCTTAGAAGGGCTCTCAAGCTCTTTCACTTCTGCTGCTGTTGGCAGCACATTATCGGGGGCATAGCGTGCATTCTTTTCGGCAAGTGCTGCCGCACGAAGGGCGCGTTCACGTTCCGATAAAAAGAGTTTTCCGGGGAATCCTGTGCGTGTAGCGAGCATTTCCGGTGTGGAGTTTGCAGGGAAGCAATATCCCCAATAACGCACTTTCTTGCCCTGTTGCCCCAGCAAAATTTCGCGTGGCAACTTGGTAAACGTTTCTGGCAGATGGAAGACGACGTGCGTGTTTCCCGGGATAATTGCGCCACTGCCTACTTCTTCTTGGCTGAATACTTTCCATGGGTAGGACGTTGTAGCCTTTCGTAGGAGGTATCCTTCAAGTGAAAGCTCACCGCCGCTGATCTGCCAAGTGGCCGCGAGCACGATTCCTGTAAGCAGCACTGCAAATAATGGTCGTTTTCGGTTCCTTTGGCCGGGGGAAAAACGATTCGGAGACATCGAATTAGTATAGCAGAAACAGGGGTTTTATGCCAGATAGGAGATGCCTCTCAGGCAGGGTTTTTATCGTATTTCTAGGGCTCTTTGCACCATTGTCTGGCACTCCATACCCTAGAGTGCTTATACTCTCCCTATGCCGAACGACTTGTACGCTGTCCTTGGTCTTAGTCGCGATGCCTCGCAAGAGGACATCAAAAAGGCATATCGCAAAATGAGTAAGGAATGGCATCCCGATAAACATAAGGGTGATAAGGGGGCGGAGAGTAAATTTAAAGAGATCAACGAAGCGTATGAAGTACTCGGTAACCCCGATAAGCGTGGTAACTATGATCGCTTTGGTAGCACCGGTGGGCCTGGTGCTAATGGACAAGGGGGCTTTGGAGGGTTTGATTTTTCGGGCTTCCAGAATTCAGGTGCAGATTTTGGCGATATCTTCGAAGGATTCTTTGGTGGTCGTGGCAGGAAGCCCGAAGCGCAGACAAGTGGGTCCGATCGTCAAATCGAACTAACTATCCCCTTTAGTGATGTCATCAAAGGCGAGCGTCGTACTGTTCGGTTCAAGCGTATCCTCTCGTGCGACACATGCGCAGGAAAAGGAACCGCAGAGGGCTCCAAGATCATCACCTGTTCCACCTGTAGTGGTACGGGCCAGGTGACACGCACAGTGCAGTCATTCTTTGGGGCCATCAGCCAACGTGCAGTGTGTACGACGTGTAGTGGCAGCGGGCGCGTGCCAGAAAAGTCCTGTGCGACATGTAGTGGCCAGGGCAGAGTTGAACGTAGTGACGAAGTGACGATCGACATTCCTGGGGGCATCGATGACGGACAAACACTACGCATTCGTGGCCAAGGTGATGCAGGCCTACGTGGGGAAGAATCAGGTGATTTGTATGTACGTATTCGTATCGAACCCGATGCACGTTTCGAACGTGAGGGCGCAGATATCCGCTCCCAGATTCAAGTTTCTGCTGTTGATGCTATTCTTGGTGCAGAGGCAACGGTGGAAACAGTCCAAGGCTCATCCACGTTACAAATCCCCGAAGGCACACAGCCGGGCCAAGTATTTCGTATTCGCGGCAAAGGACTCCCACACCTGGGGCGCAGTTCGCATGGCGATCACTATGTAAAAGTAGAAGTGCAGATCCCAACCAAGCTCAGCAAAAAAGAGCGGAAGATTTTGGAGGAATGGAAAAAAGAAGCTTCTTAAATATCCAAATTTTCCAGTCCATCATCTGCAGCCATCACAGGTGCAAGTTCTTCACCACTATTCATGCGGTCCTTCTTTTCGTTCTTCAGCTTGAGCACAATTTGGCGGTAATCCCCTTCGCCTACGCTCTCGGTAACAAGGTCAGAAAGCTCCGGTGTGTTTGCAACGTGCAGGTGCACAATACGGCGGAAGTATGGGGACATGGGGCTTAAGGCCACACGGCTACCAGTCCTGCGTACGAAGTCTGCTTTTGCTTCTGCAATTTTTCGTACCTTCTCTTCCTGCATGGCACGGTAACCGTCTGCATCCACCACAATCAAAGGCGTACGCTCTAATTTCTCGTGGCTGCGTGCGATTGATTTAATGAGGTGCTGAATGGAGTTCAGTGTCTCGCCATGCCAACCGATAATGCGGCTTGCTTCGTTGGATGCAATCTCAATACGCGTCATATCACCATCGGCACGTACGGTGATGTCCCCGTGTACGAGGCCGAGGGAGTCGAGGATCTGCGCTGTGGTGTTTTTGAGGAAGTCGAAGTCCATGGGAGGGCTGTACTGTAGCAAAGGGAGGAGAATACAAAAAGCCCCCTTACGGAGGCCTCTTGAGTAGATTGAAACGTCGATATTATCGAACAGCGTCCTTAAGAGTCTTACCAGCCTTGAAGGATGGAACCTTCATAGCAGGGATAGAGATCTTCTGCGTTGGGTTGCGTGGGTTAACACCCTTGCGAGCAGCGCGCTTTGAAACACGGAACGTACCGAAGCCAGTGATCGTCACGTTGTTGCCCTTCTTGAGCTCCTTCGTGATGAGGTTTGTAACAGCCTCGAGAGCGTCGCCAGCTGCGCGCTTGGTGATACCAGCGGCGTTGGCAATGTTAGTGATGAGGTCCTGCTTGGACATAAAGTAGATGGGAAAGGGAGGTAGAAATCTGGCTGTCAGTCTACGCGGATGATCCGCTTGTACAAGCCATCCGCGGTTCTGAAATGGCTTGTTCAAGCCAAAAAAATTTAAGCTTGGCTCATTAAAGCCAAAAAATCCGAGTACAAACGATGATCATAAAACAATGAAATTACTGTGTAAAAACCTACTTTGTACTCAAAATTTCCCTCATGTACATCACCTCACTGATGCACGGCTTTGTTGACAATGCATAACACAGGTCCCTACTCTCCCGGTCATTCACCTCTTCTATATAGAGCAATGCCGACGCATTTAGTTATCGTAGAGTCTCCGGCTAAGGCCCGCACCATCAAGCGGTTTTTGGGTAAAGATTACGTTGTCGAAGCGAGCATGGGACATATTCGTGACCTCCCCGAGAGCGGACTGGGTGTAGACCTCGAAAAGAATTTTGAACCGACCTACGAAATTTCGGAGGGTAAGCAGGCAGTGGTCAAAAAACTTCGTGATGAATATAAAAAGGCAGATGACCTCTGGATCGCAACTGACGAAGACCGCGAAGGAGAGGCTATTGGTTGGCACTTAACGCAGGCTCTTAAAATTAAAGATCCCTCAACCATCAACCGTATCGTGTTCCACGAAATCACGGAGAGTGCGATCAAAGAAGCGGTTGCTCATCCACGGAAGCTCGATATGCGGCTTGTAGATGCGCAACAAGCGCGTCGTATTCTCGATCGTTTGGTGGGCTATACCCTCTCGCCATTCCTATGGAAGAAGGTCTATTCAGGCCTCTCCGCTGGTCGCGTGCAGTCGGTTGCTGTGCGTATCATTGTCGACCGTGAGCGTGAAATTCGCGCATTCAACCCTGTGGAATATTGGTCACTCGAAGCAGAACTCATGACCGAGAAAAAAGAAACGTTCACTGCCGCACTCGATAAAAAGAATGGTGCGAAGTTCGAACTCACAACAAAGGAAGGGACCGACGAAGTCCTGAGCGATTTGAAAGATGCATCGTTCACGGTTGGCGACATCGACGAGAAGGAAGTGAGTCGCAATCCCTCTGCTCCATTCACGACATCCACATTGCAGCAAGAAGCATCACGCAAACTTGGCTTCTCGGTTAAGCAGACAATGGTGGTGGCACAGCAGCTGTACGAAGGTATTAGCCTGGGTAAAGGCGAAGGTTCCACGGGTCTTATCACGTACATGCGTACCGACTCGGTGAACCTCAGCACAAAGGCTGTCGCCGATGCGAAGGAGACAATTCAGAAACTCTACGGCCGCGAATATGTGCTGAGCGAAGCGCGAACCTTTAAGACGAAAGCCAAGGGTGCACAAGAAGCGCACGAAGCAATCCGCCCGACCGAAATCAACCGCACGCCAGAAAGTTTGGCATCGGTGCTCGATCACCAGCAGCTTAAGCTCTACACGCTTATTTGGAACCGCACGATGGCCACACAGATGCCCGCAGCGGAGTTCAAACGGATCGGTGCTGACATCAAAACCGCGTCCCCGTCCTCGTCCACGTCCTACTCGTTCCGTGCGACAGGACAGACAGTCCTCTTCGACGGATTTCTTCGTGTGTATCGAAGTAGCCAGGACGAAGAGAAAGATGAATCACAGGAAGATGAAAACGAAAAATTGCTCCCAGCTCTGTCTGTCGGGCAGTCGTTGGAATTGGATGAGCTCAAGCCAGAGCAACATTTTACTAAGCCACCCGCCCGCTACACAGAAGCAAGTTTGGTCAAAAAGATGGAAGAAGAAGGTATTGGTCGTCCATCCACGTACGCTCCAACTATCTCGACTGTTCAGCAGCGCGGGTACATTCGCAAAGAAGGCCGAAACTTGTTGCCCGAAGAGATCGCGTTCACGGTGACGGATCTGCTCACCGAACACTTCCCCAACATCGTCGACTTAACCTTTACCGCTAGCATGGAGCAGTCGCTCGATGATATTGCCGAAGGGGAAAAGAACGGGACGCAATTCTTAAAAGGATTCTTCCTCCCATTCAAAGAACTGATCGATAGTAAGACGAAGGAAATTAAAAAGAGCGATGTGATGAAGGAGCGTGTGGTTGGGATCGACCCAGAAACCAAGCTGGAAGTTATCGCACGCACAGGGCGTTTCGGTCCCTACGTACAACTTGGCCGCGCACCTGCTGCCGAGAAGGGCAAGAAAATTAAAAAGGAGGATCAGCCAAAGACAGCATCGCTCCCCAAAACGCAGCTCACCGATGATGTCACGCTCGAGCAGGCATTAGCGCTCCTCGCATTTCCCCGTTCACTTGGCAAGAAAGATGGTGCAGAGGTACTCGTGATTCTTGGACGTTTTGGGCCCTACATTAAATGGGGAGAGAAAACCGCGGCACTGCGCGATGCAGCAGACCCGGGGACTGTCACGATTGATACCGCAATCGAGATTGTTGAGAACGTTGCAGAGGCTAAAAAGAAAGCGGCGGAGCCACTACGCACGCTTGGCGAAAACCCAGAGGGTAAAGTGATCTATGTGAAAACTGGTCGCTTTGGCCCGTACGTCACCGACGGTGTCACCAACTGCTCCATTCCTAAACGCTTTGCCCCCGAAACGATCACGTTGGAAGAATCGGTTGAGCTGATCGAAAAAAAGAAGACCAGCCCCAAGCGAGCATGGAAGGGGAAGAGGAAGGCGTAATGAAATATTTTTAATTTATAAACGCTGATGCAGTTGGCTTCGACTCATTAAAAAACTTGAAGTATCATCATCATTGATGGCTAATAATCCAAAACATGGCGAAGGGGTATTAAGACAAATAATAGTTGGTGTTTTAATAATTTTAATTGGAACGTTTATTACTTGGAAACTTGGCTGGAATGCCAGTTCCCCCACTATTCCATCAATTGTTGATGCAAGTGAAAATGGCTCCAATATTTCTATTTGGGATAACATAAAAAATGGAATATATGTGATTGTTGATTCACAATTTTTCAAAGTAATCACGTACGTAGTTCTCCTAGTGTGGGAGAATGTTTTATGGATTATCCTTGTGTTTATCTTCCTAGCTTTGCCAGCTCCTTATTATGCGATGAAATTAATTCGTAGAAATAGGTCTTTAGGCAGAGATATATATAGAGAAATAGCTCAGGCAGATCGTTTCATGCAGCTTTGGATTGTCGATCAACCTGTTGTATCAAGTGATGAGCAATATATTTGGGCTTTCGTTCCCAACCACAATCCACAAGGTGCACATTATTCGAAAATTGATGCTCAACTGGCAAAAATGAATTTGATACAAATTGTTCAAGATGCTCCATTCGGGGGCTTTCCATCTAACCGACGAATGGTTAAGCCTGTTAAAGGCGTATATCTTCTAAGAAATTGGATGATATTCCTACTTCTGCTTTTTTTACGCGTCACATTTTTTGGAGATCGGTTTTCCCATATATCAACTGGTGGTGGGCGTTTTGAGTCTGCCTCTCTGGAGAAGATGTATTGGGCAACTGCAATATTCTTAATTTTTTTGTTGATCGCGCTTATCTACATTGCTTTAAGTTTTTAAGGTACTGGCAGGCGCTGTAGGGATCGAACCTACGACCTTCGGTTTTGGAGACCGACGCTCTACCAACTGAGCTAAGCGCCTATTTGACGTTGATGCAAAGGACAGACGGGAGCTTAAAGCACAACGCAGGCCTATGCCAGAGCCAAAAGTAGGCTTCTGGCGGTTTTGGCAGTATTTCGCTATAATGAGGAGAAATGATTCAAGTAGAAATCCATATCCCCCGCCCCTTCCTTACACTCAGCATTATCGCTGCGGTGGGTGGTTTACTGTGGATGAACCCGGCCGCTATTAGTGATGCGATGGGTGGTAATGGTCAGAACACTGCACAGGCTGTGCATGATGCGGAAACAGATATTCAGCGCTTACGCGAAGAGCAGGAAGTGCTCAGTCGTCGCGAGCAGATTCTGCGAGCAGATGTAGAAGCACTCGAGATGGCTCTTAGTACGAGTAACAGCGATGTTCTCTCGCTCCAGCTCCTGGATACCCGCGATCGTCTCTTAGAGCTCCTACAGGACAAGCAGGCAGCCGAGCAGGAAATTCTTGTCTCCCTCCATGAAATCTGGGAAGCACAGGGTGTTGCGATTGCCGCATCACGCACGACTGGCGGGACAGAAGTTCCGTACTTCGATTGGCCCGTAGAACCGACACTTGGTGTCTCCGCACACTTCCACGATGATACCTACTTGAAGCGCTTCGGTATGGAACATCAGGCAATCGATATCCCAGTACTCCAAGGCTCGGTTGTGTACGCAGCTGCTGATGGCGTGATCGAAAAGGTATCCGACAACGGTCTTGGGTATAGCTCGCTCGTCATCGCGCATGGTGGAGGCTATGCAACGCTCTATGGTCACGTCTCAGGCTTCCTCGTCAAAGAAGGCCAGAAGGTCTATGCAGGCGATCCTGTTGCGCTCTCCGGTGGGACACCGGGAACAAAGGGTGCTGGGCGTATGACGACCGGCGCACACCTCCACTTCGAACTTATTCTTGATGGGACTCACGTTGACCCTCTGCCGTATCTGCCAGAGTATTCTCTGTAAGATTACTTAGCATCTTCCTTTCGCGATTTCCCGGTGGAGTTCTTGGTATTCAGCCAGTTTGTTTTTGTAGATGGCGGTCAATTCTTGAGGGGTGAATGTCCCCTCTTCGGTGATGATGCGGTTTACCTGTGAAAGCGGTAGCCGATCATGGGAGAATTTTACGCGATCAAACGAGAAGTGCGCGTGAGGATGAGCAATGCTCTTAACAGTTTTTTGAGTCTGTAGCGCAGGCTTTGTTTTCCAGTAGCTGAACTTATTGGTTGTAAGCATCAGGTATACCGGAATCTTAGCGGCATTCATTTCGGATACGACGGCTTTTGTGCCTGCGTCTACGACGAAATGCATGTCATGTTTCAGTGTAACAGCCCCGATCAACATGCAGCCGATATCCATTTCCATGCAGCTGAGCATGTATTCGGGTACGACAGTGAACGAGATTCCTTTATCATTCAGGAATTTTGCGATGTCCAGCGTGCGAGAAGTCTCTTGTTCTGCGACGATGACCGAAAACCGCTTGTGGGATTTTTTTGCAAGCTCGAGTGTGTCCAGAACCGTATGACTGTGGCTGTGAATAAGGATCTGTGCGTTTGCTTGTACGGAGCGTAGAGCCACATGTTTTAATGTTTCGTTACGCGCTGCATTATCTTGTTCTGCCTCGCGGATAGTTTTGGCCATTAGGCGGATGAGCTCCTGCGGGCTCTTATCCGGGCACGAAATCGCCGCCTCTAGGACAGAGTCCAAGTAATGCTGGATGATCGCCATACGTGGCTTAAGGTGTGTGAACATTTCATAAAAGCCATTGAACTGAGTGCGGATATCTTTGGCATCCTTAAAACGTGTTTCATCCAATGCAGTTTCCAGGCTAGCCAAAAAGTGGATACAGGTATCACGTGTTCCCAGTGCATGTTCCATGCCAATGAGAAGTTCATTGAAATGCACCCGCTCATGTACGTGTTTAGAGTTCATAGGCGGTGATCAGATATAGATAGCTGATGGCTAGGCCTCCTGCGGAAATTGGCAAGCTGTAGCGCAGGTACTGCGTGGTTGTCAGATGGTAGCCAGCCTTCTTTGCCGTACCGATTGCAACAATGTTCGCCGACGACCCGAAAGGCGAGGCCATGCCGCCCATCACCGCACCAAGGGACAAGGTCCACCACAGTACGTGGGGGGATGCACTAAAGAGACCATCTGCCTGCATTGCCGCCATAATGGGAATCATCAAGGTGACAAATGGCACATTATCGACAAGTGCGGAGACAATGCCTGTACCAAGAAGAATAATCCCAATGAGGAGCTGCGGATTATCCGTTACATTCGCTAGGCTGCCTGCAATAGTGTCCAATACACCTGTCGATTCCAATGATCCGACGAGGACAAACAGGCCCGCGAAAAATACGAGTGTCTGCCATTCTACTTTTTCCATCACTTGCTGAAGCGACACGTGCTTATGGAGTAATAGAAGGGCTGCCGCTGCGCCAGCAATCGCAATCATGCCCGGGTTGAGGCCTATCTGTGACGAAAAGAGGAACATTGCCACGGTGCTTACCAGAATGACGGATGAAATCCATAGGTGATCATATTTCAGGGGAATTTTATCGAATCGCTCCTCGACGGATTTAAGAACCAGAATGTTGTGAAGCACTTTAATGAAATTATCTCCCACATTTTTAAATACCGGCCGATAAGACACCCATAGAAACAGCATTGTGCAGACAAGAACCACGAATACTGGTTCTGAAAGATTAACCACGAAGTCCGTCATGCCCAGTTTGACCTTGGTTCCGATAATCGTATTCACGGGGTCACCGATCAATGTGAGCAGTCCGCCGATGTTCGCCGCGACGATTTCACCGATAATGAAGGGGCGAAGATTGAGTCCGATCCCCCGCGCAATTTCAATCGTCAGCGGCAATACGATCAGAATCGTTGTTACGTTATTCAGAAACGACGAAAGAAACAGGGTGTTGATGATAAACAGTAGAAAAATAAGCAGCGGGCGACCTCGGGTAATGCTTAGAATTTTCACCGACAGAAGCTCAAAAAGCCTCGCTTGCGCTGCACATTCCACCACCACCATCATGCCGAGCAGCAGGCCGAGCGTTTCAAAGTCGATAGCTCCGAATGCTTCGTCTGCTCCCATTACCCCACTCACCACCAGGGACACTGCTGCAATACCCGTAATGATCGCTTTATCCATCTTTTCGCTCAAAATTACAGCGAAAACCAGAATAAACGTCGCTATGGGAAGCCAAAAATGAAGACCGTCAATGCTCATGGCTGGGTCGGGATGGCGACGGTTTACTCCCCGATTCCAACGGTTGCAAGTCAAAAATCACCCGAATGTGATAATCGGACTTTCCCCGTATGTACCTATTCTTGTCCAGATGTATGCCGACCCTCTGCCGTACCTGCCGGACTGCTCTCTCTGATAGAGCCTCCTCCGTGTCCTGCCAGGAAGGTTTTTTGCATAATGCGATGCGCTGCCTTTTCATGCTTACGCACAGTATTTAACTGAATTTGCCCGGGGTGTTCTGCAGCTGTATCAATAATCAGCGACCCATAGCGCAGAATAAAACTGAGCGGGTTTGGGTAAAACGGTTTCACGTTGGTAATAGCACTAAAGTTAATTTGGTTGATGCTACGGCCAAACAAATGCTGATCCTGGAAAATCAAACGATAGGTGGTGATGTAAATGACGTCATAGCTGTAATCGAGCCATGTCTTCCATAAAAAGACGAGTGCAAATAGAAGAAGGCTCACTCCCGCAGAAATTGTTGCATAGCCTTGATCCACCAGTAGCAAGCCAAGCCCGAAGGTGAGCGCCACCAGAGGGGTGATAGCACCAAGTATTAATGACACGGGGCTTTTGCTGATCACATACTCCACCACTTCGCCGGGCATGAGACCAAGATCCTTTTTCATTTCCCCAGCGTCCTCGGTGCGTGCAGCTGCGTCGATTTCCCCTAGCTTCACTAATCTTACCAGCAAGATGAGACGAATAAGCGGTGAGCCAAATACACCTGCATAAAACGGCATAATCGAGATGAGGTCGATGATGCCAAACAGTGAAAAAATATACTTTACTCTGTTTGGTGCGCTGTAGACGCGAAGCAGATATTCGAGAGTAAATAGGGCAACAACAATTGCCTCCAGCACACGCAGGATTGTCATAAAGCGTTCATCTGCATCCAAAAACTCTAACGCGATAAGTGCGCAGGAAAGTAAAATCAGCATGATGAGCGCAAAGCGGAAGATGCGCCCAAGCGTTCCCCTGCCGTCATGGACAATAGACCAGACGGCCTTGTGATCAACATGCCGTGGATGAAGCGTGGACCAACCCATAGCGCCTATTGTGCGTGGTGCGCTCATATATGTCACGCCTCGATAATTCCCCGCTCCGCAGCCTGTAGGCGCGCAAACCAATCCGTCATCCCCGCAACATAGTCTTTTACCGCTGTAATGCGGTCCGAGCCAGTCCGTTGCTCCAAGGCTAGAATTTTTTCGTGCGGGTGTTCGGAAAATGACTCACATAAGGCTTTCACAATAGCCGCTCCTTCGTATGCAGCATCGTGTACGCGCGGATGGGAATAGATATGTGTCCAGAAAAATGAGCGCAGATCGTTGAGTGCCGTACGAATAACAGGCGAAATAAGGATGCCTCCACGGAGATCGCCAGAAGTGGCGATGACGTCCTCCGCTAATAAATTGAGCACGGCCGAGTTAAGAGGTGTCCCACGTTCTTTACTGCGTGCATACGCTTCTCGTATAAATGGCATCTGCATCAGCTCTTCGATGGGGAAGAGGCCTGCACTGAGCGCGTCATCAATATCGTGTGCGCTGTATGCAAGTTCATCTGCAATGTCTGTGACGGAGGCCTCCAGGGAAACCTCCAGAAGGGTTCCACGTGTTGGATGCACTGTTTCGTGCTTTAGGAGCCCCTCTTCTACTTCTCTATTTAAGTTCAGCCCTTGATATTGCGACGAAGCAACTTCTAACACTGTGACAATGCGGTGGGACTGTTGGTTGTGCTCAAAGGTCCTGCCCTGCTCTGCCATCCAGCGGTTAATCGCCTCTTCGCCCGTGTGTCCAAAGGGAGGGTGGCCAATGTCGTGTGCGAGTGCGATGCATTCAGCCAAGTCTTCGTTCAGTTGGAGTGCGCGTGCAAGTGCTCGTGCAATTTGAGCAACCTCCATGGTGTGTGTAAGTCGTGTGCGGAAGAAATCCCCTTCACCCGCTGTGAACACTTGGGTCTTTCCTTGGAGCCTCCGGAATGCCGCCGAACGGATAATGCGATGGCGGTCACGCTCAAAGGGGAAGCGGCTTGGGTCATCAGGTTCACTCACTGGTCGCCCAAGTCGACCTTCATGCGGGGTCGCTAAGGGTGAGAGGATCTTGTTTGCCTGTGCGATGCGTTGTTCCAAAGGAAGCATGGAACGAAAAGTATACACCTATCGCATGTTTAAATCCCAGATAACCGTTGCGGTGGAAACGCTTGATCCCTGGTAAACCAGGTGGGTGACCGCATCCCACGGCCACAGCCGGGGGAGAATAGGCCTCCCGAGACAAGCATTAGAGAAGAAACGTAATCCACCCTGACGTGTTCCCGAGACTGTTTTTATTTTCTCTTCTTCAGTCGCAAGGTCAACACATTTGTCGCACCTTTTAAAACCGCCTCTCTATCGCCCCCGCGATACGTCCAATAGGTCTCGGCATGGCACTTCGTGCAGTCGGGGTGACGTTGGATATTTGTTAATTGCACACCACCTTTCATCAGTTGATCATCGGCAATGGCTCGAAGGTCTGCGTGCTTCCCCTCAAAAAATTGTGGGTCGATTCCAGGTAGTTCTTTTAGCGGGTCTGTAAACTCCGCACATTTCATGCAGAGCGATGGGCCAGCTCCAACAAGAATGGTGGAGGGATCTACCTTCCATTCCCGCTTTATCGTCTCAAAAAAAACGGGGATCGCTCCGTTTACGAGGCCTTTCCACCCTGCATGGAGGACTCCGATTACCTCCACATCTGGGGCATAGATGACAAAGGACTGGCAGTCCGCAACGCGAATCGTCAGCCATATATCTTCTTGATCCGTGAGTGCCCCATCAGCAACTTTTTCTCTGTGGCTAGGGCTCCGTAGAATTTCGGTATGGTTCCCATGTACCTGATTGAGCGACGCAAATGATGGTGTTTCCAAGGCTGCTTCCATCTCTTGCTCTGTTTGAATGGAGTCCTCCTTGGTGAAGAGGCGGATATCGATTACTCCTGCATGCTCCTTGAGGGGGTTGAATGGATGGACGATCATGATCGACGAAAGTGATCAGTCGTAAAGCGAGCATAGGTGTCTTGAATGGTTGTCTGTATTTTTTCTTTGAACGCACTCTGAGAAAATTGTTTTGCGTGAGCAATAATGGCATGCCGATTCCACGAAAAGGCTTCGAATCGCTGGAGGGCATCCTTGAGTGATGCAGCAGATTGCTCCGCAAAGAATACGCCCGTGGAGCCCTCCACGATGGCGTCCAATGCCCCTCCAACACCGTAGGCGATCACAGGTGTGCCGCAGGCCTGGGCCTCCACTGCAACAATGCCAGCGTCTTCATACTGGGGGAACAGAAACGCCCTTGCATGCGCGTAGAGCGACGGGAGGTCGCTATCGGGTACAAAGCCAAGGAATTCGACCGTCGGCCCTGCTAGGGCCTTCAGACGGGCTTCATCCTGTCCTCTGCCGGCGATCTTGAGTGGGAGCTTCAATTCGTTTGCTACCTCTATCAATAAATCGATGCGCTTGTAGGGGACGAGTCTGCAGACGGCGAGAAAATACGAAGCCTCCAGCCTCTGGCCTCCAGCCTCTGGTTGGCCGCTAGTGGCTAGCGGCTCGAGGCTAGTGGCAGAGAAAAATCTCTCATCCACGGGCGGACTAATCACAACACTATCTCGTCCATAAATTCGTTTGATGCGTTCCTGCGTTGTGGTGGAGTTTGCGATAAAGACGTCGGTGCGCTTTGCCGTCGTCATATCCCACTGACGTAGTTTGTTTAGTTGCTTCTTCACGCTCTTTCGAAGGATTGTTGGAATACCAAAATCATGCAGATACTCATTTTCCATTTCCCAGGCGTAGCGCATGGGCGTGTGGCAGTAGCAAATGTGCAGCGCTCCTGGTGGTGGGACAATCCCCTTTCCAACTGCGTGAGATGAACTGATGATCACATCAAATCCTCGCAGATCAATATCTTCGATCGCACGCGGCATCATAGGTAGGAGCACCTGATGATTGCCTATCAACCGATAGAGCCCTTGCAACCGAGTGGTGCGGATATCCAAGTTTTTCAGTGGTCCAAGTGATTCAGGTTTAGCGACTGTCGTAAAAAATACGGCATCAGGAAATATGGCGTGAAACTCGGCAAGAACGTGTTCGGCTCCTCCGTATGTGATAAGCCAGTCGGCGACGATCGCAATACGCATGGTAAGAGGATACAGAGGAATCAGACGAATCAGAAGAATCAGAGGATTTCACAATATTTCTTTTGTTTCCTCTGCATCTTCTGCTTCCTCTGCATCTTCAGATTCTCGGAAACTTTCACTTCTTCGCGTATCATCTCTCCCGATGCTCAAGCAGCCTCGTCGTCTTCCGCAGCGGTTTCGCCGCCCAGTCACGCCTCAAATGCGGCGCGTGGTGCACCAAAGACACGCTCGTCATCGGCAATATGCATGGAAACGATGGGTTCGTTTGTTCCAGCGATTTCAACGCCGGGCAGGTTCGCTAAAACGTTTGGCTATTCGTTTTGCTGCGGTTTCGGTGGGGTCTGTTGTCCTTCTATGCATTGGTCTCGCACTCTTTTCTCCTCTACTCCACATTCGTGAAATTCGTGTGCCACGCACTGATCCGCGTATCGATGGAGATCGTTTGGCCCCAGTGCTGCTCCCCTTTAGAAATCAGCATCTGTTTTTCCTGCAGGCAGAACACGTGCAAGCTGCTATCGAAAAATCTGTACCGGATATCAAATCGGTAGGCGTGTCCAAACAGTATCCGGGCACATTACTTCTTACGCTGGAGTTAGACCCGATTACCGCCAAGCTTTCCATTGAAAACCCAGGGCAAGCAGTTGGGACTGGTGCAACCACTGGCACAGGCGCAGTTGCTGGGCTATCCGATTACCTTACCGACGAAGGTGTCTATATGGCGTACCTGCCATCACAGGTGGAATCTGCATCGGGCCTCACACTTTTAACGGTTGTGGACTGGGCTGTGCGACCCGAAGCAGGCAAGCAACTAGTGGATGCGGAGTTGCTAACAGCGATGCGCGATGCAGAAGCATCATTACAGGCAGATTTCAATCTCCCTGTTCGTAGTCGCACGGTATTTTTGCGCGCTCGTGAGTTCCACCTCAAGCTCCCCTCCTACAGCTTGTGGTTCGATCTTCGTAGTCCACTTGATGAGCAATTGCGCAGATTCCGCAGCTTTTTGACCTACATTGGAGCTGGCAATGCGACACAGTACGTGGATCTGCGTATTCAGGGGACGATTGTGTATAAGTAGGGGGAATCAGATGAATCAGAGGATTCAGAAGAGTCAGAGGGTTATACACTATTTCTTCTGCTTCCTCTGCATCTTCTGCATCCTCTCATCTTTATGTTCTAATACGCATTTTTTCAATCTTATAACCGTTTCCCGGAGAGGTATTTTCCAGTAGACTCCACCCGATGTACGGAACTCTTTTATCGGTGTTGCTTTTGGGTGTAGTACCCGTAGCCGGACAACGCGATTCTATCGCGAGTGTCAGTAGCGAAATGCAGATCGCTGCACCATCAATCGCATCCAGTGATTCTTTCACTGCATTGCAGCAGAGCCTCACTGCTTCGGGCGTGGTGATCATCGATTTGCAAAGCGGACAATTGCTGTTTGCTCACGGCGAGGAGCAAAAGAGGCCAATGGCGAGTTTAACAAAGCTTATGACTGCACTGCTCATTGTCGAGAATCATGCACTTGATGAAGTGGTGAAAGTGTCGAAAGCAGCTGCCGATACAACGGGGACTACCGCACATTTGCTTGCTGGCGAGAGTTTCTCTGTCGCAGATTTGCTCTCTGCAATGCTTATCCCCTCTGCAAACGATGCGTCTGTTGCGCTCGCAGAATTTCATGCAGGGACTGTCGATGCATTCGTCGTGCAGATGAATAGCCGCGCAAAAGAATTAGGCCTTAAGCACACGTCTTTCGAAAACCCTGTAGGGCTGGATGACACGCTCCAGGAATCGACACCACGTGATTTGGCGTGGCTTGCGATGTACGTACTTCGCCACGATGCCATCAGAGAGCGTATGGCGACGGCAGAGGCTTCCATTCGAAGCCGTGAGGGAACTCTTATCAGTTTGACCCATACGCATCGCATGCTTGATGCTAGCCTTGCTGCAGACGTCGGTGCGACAGGGGCGATTGTGAGTGCAGGCAAAACTGGTACAACCGATGCAGCGGGCCAATGCTTACTTTCTGTAGTAGAAGCAGGTGGCAGGCGCTACATCGCCGTACTCCTTGGGTCTCGCGATCGGTATAACGATATGCAGCAGATTCTTGATGTTCTTCATCCCTAGCTTTCGTGCTCCAGCATCCTCTCCGTTCGTGGCTTTCTCTCCGTCTGCGCCTTCTCTGCGCAGCCATCTTCGTGTTTGGCACACTTCTGCCACCGTATGTGCCCAAAGAAGCCCAGGCTCAGGGTGCGTCTCTCGATGATATTCAAGTGGATACGCCACAGATGCTGCTTGTCGAAGATGGCTTTATCATGAAGTCGAGTTCGCTCACGCAGCAGGGTTCACGCCGTGCGTATGCCGAAGGAATTATTCATGTGGTGCAAGATGGAGACAGTGTCGAAAAAATTGCCGGTCGCTACAACATCAAGCCCGACACAATCCGCTGGGCCAATAAGCTTGCCGCAGGTTCCGTCATTAAACCTGGGCAAGAGCTGATCATTCTGCCCGTTGATGGAGTCCTCCATACAGTAACCCGAGGCCAGACACTCACGCGTATTGCACAGCTCTACGATATTTCTGCCGCCGATATTTCTGCGCAGAATAATATTAAGGGTGGGTTTATTTTATCGGGCCAAGAGCTGATTATCCCTAATGGTAAGCCAATCGTTGCTGCTCCGACCCAAGTTGCAGTTAAGCCCACCACTCCTGGTACACCTGCAAAGCCTGCACCTGCCTCCCCTGGCAAAGCGGTAGCACCAGCAGCGGAGCCTACTGCGGGTATCCTCCAGATGCCGTGTGAGAAGTGTTTCTTTACGCAGTACTTTAACCCTGGGCACTACGCGGTGGACATTCAAGAAAAAGGCGGAGGCCCAATCTTTGCTGCAGAAGCAGGAACGGTTATACGAGCAGATACAGGGTGGAATGGAGGGTATGGTAACGTGATTGAAATCGATCACGGCAATGGCCTTGTGACGCTCTATGCTCACAACAAAGAGTTGTATGTGAAAGTTGGGGATAAAGTCGGGCGTGGCGACAACATCGCATGGATGGGTAATACGGGTCGTGTGTACGGTAAAACAGGTATTCACACGCACTTTGAGGTCCAGGTGAATGGTGTAAAGAAGAATCCCCTGCTGTACCTCAAATAAAGGCCACAGCACGAGTTTTGTTCATGTTCTATGTATTCACAAATACACAGAATTATGTTATAATATTCATGTAAATATATGCCCTCAAACACACCTCACACCCCCGCTCACCCGAGTCATTTAGAGCAGGATTTGGCCGTCGCCATCGTTCTGTGGGTGATGCTTGCAGGTATCTGTGTTCTGGCTGCCAATGCATGGGCAGTGGGGTTTGTAGGATAACAAAAACATCCCATCGAGACTCTAGTGGTGTTTTTCATGGTAAAACCGCCAATTCAGACATATACATCATAGATGTAAAGAATGATGGCGGGACCGACGGGACTTGAACCCGCGACCTCCACAGTGACAGTGTGGCGCTCTAGCCAATTGAGCTACGGCCCCTTATATAATGAAACGACGGTGTAAACAGCTCGAAATCCATTTGGAGCCGGCAAACTCTATCAGTGCTCACTCCTTGCGGCAACGGCTTTTAGTTAATCTTTCTTTATCCTTCATATTTCGTAAGTCTGCTCCGTGCCCAACGTCCCACAGGTGGTGACCGGCGGAAGGCTGGGAGAAGGCCCCCGTCGGTCCCCTTTCATATCTAAAAAAAGACGACAGCTGCGGGGCCGTCGTCTCGGGATTCGATCTCGCCATTTCTACTAGATTGGCTGCATGATTTTGGTTGCCGTTTTATCAGCGACCATAATGTGCCACGCTTCGCCGTATCCACGGAGTTCCCCAAGCGGAATCGTCGATTGGAGTACGGTTTGAGCAAAGGCTTGGGGAATGCTGTGCGTCCAGTCATAGTGCGTGACCACGATGACAACGGGAGTGGTGCAGAGCTCAATCAGCTGCATGGATTGCACTAAGTTCCCGACATGATTCTCGTCTTTCCAGAGGCATCCAGCTTCCACGGGGGCAGTCAGGAGGTCCCTGCCGATGATACGAGAAGTTTGGCTTGCACGGACTGCCGGAGAGTTGAGAATTGTCGTGAGGTTGTTTTGTGTGAATGGAGCAAGTTGTTCTTTGAGGTAGTGTGCTTGCCTCCTTCCTTCGTCACTAAGCGTTGCATTCTCTCCAATCTTGGATTCAGCATGCCGCACAACGATCAAGCGTTGAATCAATGCGTAAGTCATGCAATAGGTCCCTTGCCGACAAGAGTGAGAGATCGAATAATTCCTCCACCATGGAGGCCTCACACGATAGCTCCCCTATTTTTACAGTCCAGATCATTTTCTGTCGCTCCGTCAACGCGGAGTCCTTCATGGAGGAATCCATGGAGGCTATCATGGAGGCATGGATACACCTTTTCTTACTATCGCTCAGGCCTGCGACAAAACTGGCCGTTCTGCATCAACTATCCGCCGCCTCATTAAGGGCATCGTGGAGACCGCCGATCATGCCGATCGCGATGCAGTGGAACCAACGATTAAGGCAGTTGCCGCCTACAAGAAGAAAGGCGAAAACTTTGCCTGGAAAATCCGCGAGGACGTCTTACTTCGTGAATTTCAGGGAGCCCTGAAAGAAGCCAAAAAAGAAGTAACCGAAGCAAAGGGCGATATCCTCAATATCCTCCAGAACGAATTGAACCTCAAAAACCAGCAGATCGAAAAGCAGTGGGAAGTTATTCACGCGCTTAACGATCGCTTGCGCGAAGGAAATATTTTGATGGGGTCCCTCCAGAAGCGCCTAGGACCTCCTCCATCGGAAGAAGCCCCATCAACAGTGGTAGAGTCCTCCACACCAGCACCCTCCACGGAGGCTGTCAGCGCTGGCTCCAAAAACGAAAAGAGGGGATTGTTTGGGTGGATGAGGCGATAAAATAATTCCACATTAGGTACTAAAAAAGCCGCATCCATGGAGGGTACGGCTTTTTTCAATCTTGTGTGATTAGTCTGCGATCTTAATGCGTGCTCCTACTTCTGGCTTGCTGAACTGGAGGTACGAAGAACGGTACAAGCGTGTGTAGCTATCTTCGTCCTGCATCCATTTGCGCAGAATATCGATATTCTTGTTCTTGTAGATGACGAGCGCACCTGGCTCTGCATCGCGAAGGCTTGTGCCAAGGTACATTGTCTGGCTTACGTTGCCGATAATTACCTTCACCATGTGGTTAGCATCTGCAGCAGCCTCCAACTTTGCCCACTGCTTCTCAACATCTTTCGTATAGCTGATCATGTTACCGAAGCGGTCGACGTAGGCGAGTTCCCACTGATCATCTGGGTATTCAGGGATCACGTCGTCGATCTTCTCTTCGATCAGATCGATTGCATGGTCTGGGTGCAGCAAGAATGGTGTGTAGCTGCTGCGGAACTGCTCTGTAGGTCCGTGGATTGGGTTGCTGTCATTGTTTAGTCTGTGGAGGGTCTTTAGCTTGTTTTTGATGGTTGAAAGGCCAGATGGGTTAGTGGTGACAATACGAATGCCATCTGCTGTTGCAACGTAGAACGGCGCACCGTTCTTTTTATCCAAGCGGGGAGCAGCGTTAATAAAGATCCCTGTCACTGTGTCGCGATATGCAGCCTTCACCTCCTCGCTCATATAGGGAGACTCCAGTGCCTGTTCATGGAGTTCGAAAATGAGGCGAAGCACGTGCTCCGTAATTGTTTCGCGACCGTAGATATCAAACTCTCTTCGTACTTCTTCCAAGGGGAACGACCGGAAATCGGTCGAAAGGAGGGCATCTGCATCATCCTGCAGGAAGGGGTTCTTACTGCGTCCGTAGGTATCCGAGAAGAGGTATACGCGACGGAGGGTGGTGTATGCCATAGAAAGAGGGGAAGAAGCGAAGCCTGTCTGCCAATAGGCAGGCGCGGGCATAATAGGGAAAGAATCCGGCTGATCAACCGGAAATAGTGGCTTCCTTCATATAACGCCGGAAATGGAGAATTGATAATGGAGAATTGATAATTTAAAAAAGGGAAAACCGTTCATTCTCCATTCTCCATTTTCAATTTACGAAAGTGTTGGCTTTCGTAAATGCCAGTCCGTCGCCTGTTCGTATGCATGAGCAGCGCGCAGTACCGTTGCCTCACCCCATTGTGGCCCCATCAACTGGAGGCCAATAGGGAGGCCGTTTGGAGCGCCTTCTACAGGATTGCTGAAACCGCAAGGAACGGAGAGTGCGGGGATGCCAGCCATCGGCTGTGCACAGAGAAAGACGTCTTCGAGGTACATGGCAACAGGATCATCGGTATGCGCACCAACTTTGAATGCAGGAGTGGGGGATACGGGTGACAAAATCACATCAACTTTGTTGAAGGCCTCGGCAAATTCCTGCTTAAGGATAGAGCGTACCTTCTGGGCCTGCCGGTAATATGCTTCATAGTAGCCAGCTGACAACGCGTATGTACCGATCATAATGCGGCGTTTCACTTCATCCCCAAAGCCCTCACTTCGTACCTGGTGGTAATATTCAATTAAATCCTTTGGAGCCTCCACGGAGTGTCCATATCGGATGCCATCATAACGCGCCATGTTAGAGCTGACTGCGCAGGGAGTAATCACGTAGTATGTAGCAATCGAGTATTTTGTGTGGGGGAGAGAAATATCGATGATCTCCGCTCCCATAGATCGGTAGAGCTCAACGGCGGACTTTATGGCGGCCTCCACCTCTTCATTCATGCCATCAATAAAGTATTCTGTGGGGAGCCCTATACGAAGCCCTTTTACATTCCCTGTTAAGGCTGCCCTATAGTCCGGCACTGCAATGTTCCCCGTCGTACCGTCCAACGGATCGTGTCCAGCGATCGCTTGTAGCACTATCGCGAGATCTTCAATGGTTTTTGCGAAGGGTCCAATCGTATCAAGGGAGCTGCCCATGCTCATAACACCGAAACGACTTGTGCGCCCGAAAGTCGGTCTAATGCCTGTGCATCCGCAGAATCCAGCTGGTTGTCGGATGGAGCCACCTGTATCGGTTCCAAGAGTAAACACACTCATATCTGCTGCTAATGATGCCGCAGCCCCTCCGCTAGATCCTCCTGCCACACGCGACGTGTCCCACGGATTTCGTGTGGGGCCGAAGCAGGAGGTCTCCGTGGAGCCCCCCATGGTGAACTCATCGGTATTCGTTTTTCCAAGGGAAATCGCCCCGACAGCATTCAGTCGTTCCGTCGTAGTGGAGTTGAATGGTGGAGCATAGTCTTTTCCGGGTTTACGCAGAATATTGCTGCATGCAGTAGTGGGCACACCTTCTTCGCAGAAAACATCTTTTGCCAAATAGGGGATACCTGTGAGCGGATGTTCAAACACTCCTGCTGCATCCACTTTTTTCGCTTTATCTAGGGCTCGGTCGAAATTTTTGTGCACCACTGCATTAAGAGTGCTATCAACTCTCTCAATTTGCTCGATGGAGGCCTTCACCAGGTCCTCCGCGGAGACTTCTTTGGAGCGCAACTTATCGTGAGCCTGTGTAATGGTAAGAGTGTTAAGCATGAGTGGTAGAGGGTCATGGTTCGTCGAGCTCACCATGACAACCTGATTGTCACCCTGAGCTCGACGAAGGGTGACGTATTGATGGGAAAGTTACCCGTGTGCGGATGGGGTTTGGATCTGGTGATCGACAATTGGTAATGCACTCGTTTCTAGTAGTGCATCAGGTTCTGCAAGAGACGTTGTGTAGATTTCATCCGTTCGCATGCTATTACTCAAGCCAGTTACTTGCGCTACTGGTTCGACATTCGCCGTATCTACCTCAGCCAATTGATCAATGTACGTAAGGATCTTGGTCAGTTCGGTTGTAAATTTAGCTACTTCCTCCTCGCTCAGTGTTAAACGGGCGAGTTTCGCAATATGCCGGACTTGATCATGAGTTAGTTGTGCCATGTCCGACGGATACTACAAAAAAACCACGCTTGTACAAAGCGAAGTCCTTATATTCACAAAAACCAGGAGCGATATTCGAATCAAGAGGGGCAGGGTTGTATGCGAAGTACAACCCTGCCGTTCCTCTACCGCCGTGGGCTAGCGGGCTTTGCCGCGGTATCCCGTCGTTTGGGTTGTCTTGCGCAAAGCGCACTGCAACTGGCGGTCAATCTGCTCCAAATGAGCGTCTGAGCCCGGACGCTGAGTTCGGGACGACGTCGTCACTACCAGCACATGACCACGACCATGAGATCCGCTTGCACCGTTCTTTGTCACCATGATTCTGTCCTTGCCCATAGTGGGCAGTAGAGGGGATGCGGCTATCTGATCCTATCCTAGGACCCCCTCGAAAGCCGCTCCTGAGTTTCAGTGTTTATGTGAAGGATCAATATATTATTATACAATATTTATAATATTTAGTAAATAACCTATCTTTACCAATTGCTCAAGAAAAAAGCTCTGAATAGACGATTAATGATGCATTGATTCAACGCCCTAAGGCCTTCATGCTTGGTCTATGCACCTCTCCCGCCTCCAAGGCCGTAAAGCATGCGACTACGTTCTTCGTCGTGGTCGGGTGTGGAAAGGCAAAACGTTTGCTGCCAACTGGTTGCCTGGCCCACCCAAGCTCCACGCAGGGAAGGCAGGTTTATATGTAGGCACATTTGCATCCACCAAGCTGGATAAGTCCGCCGTTACCCGCAACCGCATGCGCCGCAGAGTGCGTGAGGCATTGCGGATCATTGCCAAAGATTCACCCGAAATTCCTACTGCACAGTTGTTGATTACACCACGCTCTGCTAGCCTCAAAGCTCCATTTGAAGAGATCGTCTGCGAGATGCAGACGTTCCTTAAGCTCCTCCCTCCATGGCTGCCTCCAAAAAATCCCGTCTCTTAGATTTCCTGCTCGTGTTTGCCGTTGTCTACCTTGTGGTGGAATTCGGCATGCGCTGGTTTTTCCCGAAAGCAGAACCGAACCAGGTCGCATCTATCACACTGAGCATGAAGGATGCATCGGTGGCGTTGGGTAATACGCCCATCACCATTATTCACAATAACACCCAAGCAGATCTCACCTTGCCATGCCCCAACCTTCCACTCGCCCTCTATGCAGGTGGAGCCTCCTCTGGAGCCCTACTGGAGTCCTTTGTCCCCGCACATTCATGTGATGCACCGCAGGTTGTAAAGGCGGGCAAATCGCTCACAGTTGAGTTAAATGCATGGAAAAATAAGCATTTTACAGGAGTAGGGGATTTCCAGCTGCAACTCCATTCTGTTTCAGGCACAGGCGCAGATATTTATGCGACGCCATCAGCAAGCTTTAGCATTACGGAGCCTGGAGCCTTCACGAAGGGCTTCCGCGCCTTTATCACCAAGCCCCTTTTTAACGCGCTTATTTTCATTGCGTCGTTGATGCCTGGTCATAACCTGGGCCTCTCCATCATCATCCTGACCATTATCGTTAAGCTGATTCTGTTTATCCCAACCCAGCACGCACTGGAGGGGCAAAAGAAGATGCAGTTACTGCAGCCGAAATTCGAGGCTGTTCGTAAGCAGTACAAAGATGATCCAAAGAAAATGCAGGCGGAAACCATGAAGATTTGGAAGGAACATAAGATCAACCCGATGCAGTCGTGTCTGCCGCTTGTGGTGCAGTTCCCGGTGCTTATTGGGCTTTTCTATACCATCCGTGATGGAGTGCATCTAAGCCAGGCAAGTCACTTGGTGTACCCGTTCTATCAGGACATCGACTGGACCTTTGGAACGCAATTCTTGGGGTTAGATCTTACGGTTCCGTATGTGTGGATCTTCCCGCCAATCCTTGTTGCACTGCAGTTCTTCCAGATGAAGCTCAGCTTTATGATCGCCGACAAAAAGAAGGCGAAACAGATTGCCGCAACGGTGACGCCAGAAGCCGACACGCCGCAGGAAATGCAGCAACGCATCATGCTTTATGCCTTGCCCCTGATGATCGGATTCTTCGCGCTCACCATGCCATCAGCTGTCTGTGTGTACTGGGGGATTTCCACACTTTTCGCTATTGGTCAGCAGATGATTGTGAACAGGGAGCATATTAAGGCGTGAGGATGAGGATTCAGAGGAATCAGAAGATGCAGAGGATGCAGAGGACCTATAGAATGTTTAAAAGTGCGGCCATTCTTGGCCGCCATATAACTAGCCCTTGCATGCGCTGCAAACAGGGGTAAGGTTTTCTGCTGATGCCAGAAGCAATTCCTCCCCTTGATAGGCAGACAAAGGATCACTTGGTTGTTGCAGAATTTCGTGAGGGTCAAGCGCCAGTTATTCATCTTATACCCGAAACAAACATCGAAACGGTTGCTGCGATGAATGGTCATGTGCTCGCTTCGACACCTCTTATTTCGTTACGAGTAGCGCTAGAAATAAGTGACTTACTCCGATCAAGTTCTGCTACAGATGCAGACTTTCATATTGCCCAAAGTCGGATGCGCCGCGCGTTTAGTACAGCAATGCAAGAAGCGCGATGTGATGGTAAGTAGAGTCTTACGCAATCGTCACCTTCTCACATAGATACACATCCTGAATGGCATGCAGCAGCGCAATCCCTTCGTCGGTTGGTTTCTGGAATGCTTTGCGACCAGAGATAAGCCCCGAGCCTCCTGCACGCTTGTTGATGACAGCAGTCTTTACCGCATCTGCTAGGTCGTTATCGCCCGAAGCACCGCCACTGTTGATGAGTGGAATGCGGCCTGCGAAACAGTTGGCGACTTGGAAACGTGCAAGGTCGATCGGGTTATCACTTGTGAGGTTTTCGTACACACGCTTATCAGTTTTGCCGTAGCTGCTTTCTTGTCCCAGAACCAAAAATCCGCCGTTACGTTCCGGTAGTTTCTGCTTAATGATGTCTGCTTCGATGGTGACGCCCAAGTAGTTTGCCTGGCCCGTTAAGTCCGCAGAGACGTTGAGGTTTTCTTCGTTGAACGCAGGGTTACGCAAGTAGCACCAGAGCACCGTAAAGAGCCCTAAGCGATGCGCTTCTGCGAATGCTGCACTAACCTCGGTAATGTCATTGGCAGACGTCTCGGATCCAAAATAAATCGTAGCCCCTACGCCAATTGCCCCCATGTCTTTTGCTTGTTGCACTGTGCCAAACATCACCTGGTCTGCTTTGTTGGGGTACGTAAGGAGTTCGTTGTGATTAATTTTCACGATGAACGGAATTTTATCAGCATATGCACCACTCACCATGCCAAGTACACCGAGTGTGGATGCAACGGCATTGCATCCGCCGTCCATGGCGAGCTTCACGATGGCCTCAGGATCGAAGTAGGATGGGTTTGCAGCGAAGCTAGCACCTGCGGAGTGTTCTACCCCTTGGTCGACAGGAAGAATGCTTAAATAGCCCGTATCTGCGAGCCTGCCATGAGAGTACAAATCTTTGAGGTGTTTGCGCACTTTTGCCGGCCTATCGGACATCTCAAATACTTTCTCGACGTTCTCCATAGTGGGTAAGTGCAGATTCTCTTTCGCAATGGTTTCACACTTGTGCGTCAGTAACGCTTTATCGGCACCAAGGAGAGTTTCGATTTCTTTGTAAGACAGCATGAGGCGGGGGAATGATCGGGGGAGAGCGTAGCATGATGAAGCGACACCAGGGAGAGAATCTCCCTGATGTCGCTATGACGGTGCAATATCGCTACTGCCCCGTAGACAGCTTTCACTCTAGAACGACCAGAGCATGCGGGCTGTCTTCGATACAGTTCCTTTCGTTAGGACAGGAGCCAAATGCGAGAATAGAACAGATAAGACTTCCGCATGGTCATGGTCCTCCAAGAGAAACGGGTGAACGTCGCTCCAATGAGCAACGACTGGTCTGCATTCTATGAGAATGCCCGGACCCCGCAAGAGAGAACCTCTTGCAGAGTCCGGGCGAAGAGAATGGAAGGAGAGCGCGTGAGGAATGGACTACCGTCGTCGGAAGTGGTGACGCCCAGAAGATGCCGTCGGCCTGACACAAGTGTGGACCTCCCGCTTGGGAGATCTGCGACTGTTCAATTCCGGCTTGGGCCCCTCATCGGGAACCGTGACGCTGTGGGGATTGATACCCAGTAGTGTCAAAAATCGAGTTCTTTCGGGTCTTCTGAGACGTGGTCTCGTTGACGGTACTGTCTGATGCCTCATGAAAAATCTCCTTGTTCTGCGCACTCGTAGACCCCCGTTACAACGGGGATTTTTTCAATCCTGAACTACTAAAACGCAGACCAGTTGCTGCACGGTGGTACTAAAGAACCACAACGACCAGTCTGTATTCTAAAGAGATACCCGGACCCTGCAAGACACGGTCTTACAGGGTCCGAATGAAGAGAACGGGAGAGAATTCGCTCTACTTAGAGCGATACACGTGGTTGATGTGCCGTGGGATACCTGGGAAGCGACGCATGTGCGGACGCGATTTGTACTTTTTACCCGGCATTGCCCAGCGGCCCATGACCTTACGTGTGCTCGACATACAGCTCTCCTTGTTTCTGCATCTTGTAGTTTTCGACACCATGTCGAGATTTGCATCATCCTGAACTACTAAAACGCAGACTGGTTGCTGCGAATATAAAAAGAACGACAACGACGGATCTGCATTCTAAGAGTGCCACCCTGTACCGGGGGTCGGTACAGGGTGGCGGGACACGAACGATGTCTCAGGAGGCTTTCCGATCCTTCGGCGGGTTGAGGTGTAAGCCGGGGGGCTTGTCCTCCGCAAGCTCTTGCTGAATGAGGCGCTCCTCTTCCATCCGGCTCATCTTGGGCGTGCCGTCTTGCCCTCCACTGCTTCGTAAACTCCGACTCAATTTGGCCATGGGTTCTCTCCGAGACATCCTTTCTGTGTGGCGGTTACGTGCATCCAAAACACGTGACAATATTTTACGCCAAACACAGATCCGTTGTTGTTGCTTAGAACAGGAAGTGACCAGTGTCATGTAAAAAAGATCGGGGGAGCTGGGCTCCCCCTAGGACGGGAAAAATCAGATGTGCCTACCAACGACGACTAGTGCTGTGCCCATTCGCGACCCTTGCGACCCGCACCGCGCGTGCGAGCCTTGTGCGGTCGCTGGAAGTTCTTCAGCCGTGAGGCATGGGCCGAGTTGGCCTGAACAGCAGCAGTTTTCGCCTTGGCAGACTTTGAATTCGCAGCCATCTTCGTGATTCTCCTAAACGGTCCCACCGTGCCTTGCCGATCCTTACGGCGTACTAAAACACGGGTCAGTTCCTGTTCTATAGCGGCGGTGTGAGGGAACAGAGCTTCTATGGCGTTTGCGACATGCTATCCCTGTTTTTGGCTCTGTAAAGGGCAGATTTTGCCCTTAAAACACCTAGCTTATTCCCTTTACACCAAGCCAGAAAAGGAGAAAATGCTCGGGCTCCGGTTCTTTCTGCACGACGCAGTAGAACTATGGGGCATTGCTCAAAATCAGAAGGAGTTGAAATGAGCAGCAAGATCCTTTCTTCCAGTGTGTCGCCCTTCACCCAAGGGCTTAGCCACCTCGCTAAGCACATGGAACAGGGAGGCGCATCCTCTCGCTCGATCAGCAAAGAGATCGCCCATCTTCGCGAGAGGCGCAAACTGCGGCGTCAGGGAGCGCGCATGCCAGAGTCTGACTCTGTTGTTATGAAGCGTTTCATGACCGCCATCCTGACGGATCAGTCTCTGAACTGATCTGTCTCCAACCCCACGAACTACCTCCCGTCACCCGACGGGAGGTAGCTTCTCTTTTTCTGATATTTCCTTTTCTACGCTGTTTTTCGTATGCTCTGTGCATGCCTCCTTCGTCGTCCCTCCGCCTCTACAACACGCTTACTAAACAGGAAGAAGAGTTTGTTCCAGCCGACCCTAAACATGTCACGATGTATACGTGTGGGCCCACCGTCTATGGCCGTGCGCATATCGGTAACTTGTCCTCGTTCTTAATGGCGGATCTGCTCCGACGTTGGTTAGAAGTAAAAGGAATGAAAATCGAGCACGTAAAAAATATTACGGACGTTGGTCACTTAGTTCGTGATGCAGATAGCGGCGAAGATAAAATTGAAAAACAAGCGCGTGAAGAACATGGCAGTGTGACACACGAGAGTGTGATTGCGATCGCACGAAAATATGAAGAACAATATTTGCAGGATGAACGCGCACTGAATATGTTGGAGCCTGCACATCGTCCGCGTGCATCGGAGTATGTCGATGAAATGAAAATAATGATCGAAGAATTACTCACAAAAGAAATTGCGTACGTCACGAGCGATGGAATTTATTTTGATGTATCGAAATTTCCGCAGTACGGAGCCCTTTCTGGCAATACTCTCGAAAATCTTTCTGCGGGATCACGTGTTGATGTAAACGAAGAAAAAAAACATCCTGCAGATTTTGCTCTCTGGAAATTTTGCGTTGGACAGAATGAACACCATGCACTGAGGTGGGCTTCGCCCGGATCTCAGATATCAGATGACAGATCTCAGTTACCAGAAGGATTTCCAGGGTGGCATATTGAGTGCAGTGCAATGTCTGGTTCGCTCTTGGGTGACACCATCGATATTCACACTGGTGGAGAAGATAATATTTTCCCGCATCACGAGTGTGAGATCGCACAGAGTGAGAGTGTCACGGGCGTACATCCCTTCGTAAAACTCTGGCTTCACCGTCGTAGAATCGATCTTGAGGGCGAAAAGATGTCAAAAAGTATTGGCAACGTGTTAACTTTGCAGGACATTTCGGGCCATGGATTCAGCCCGCTCGATCTGCGATACCTGTTTTTGTCCGTCCATTATCGCACGAATCTCAAATTCAGCTGGAAAGGGATCGAAGATGCACAAAAAGCCCGCGCAAAGATCGTCACCTGGATGCAGGAGGTCGATGCGCTCCCAGTTTCGGATACCTGTAACAGCACGCAGCACCAGGCATTAGCAGACTGTTATGCGCGCTTCCGCAGTGCGATGGATAGTGACCTCAATACATCCGGTGCACTCGCTGCGGTATTCGACTTGATGGCGTGGCAGCGGAAGGAGTCTGCACTGTGTGCTGATACGAAAGGAGACCTACAAATTATCATCGCAATTATCCGTCATACATTCGGGTGTTTTGACCCCGAAGTTGCAGAGGAGATTCCTGCCGATGCACTCGCACTCGCGAAGCAACGTGACACTGCACGCGCAGAAAAAAACTATGCCGAGAGTGATCGCTTACGCGATGAGCTCACCGCAATGGGATACGATGTGCGCGATACCGAAGAGGGGACAAATCTTAAGCATTTCTAAAACCTCTTGTACACAGAGACAGCAGGTGTAGCATCGACCTTACGCCTGCATATCGCTTGTAGGCGAGTGCTCATTCCCACCTTCCTACTCAAGGAGGCCCGCCATGCTCGTCCTGAGCCGTCAGCGTGATGAAAGCATTTTCATTGGTGATAATATCAAGATTACCATCGTCGACATTCGCGGCGACAAAGTTCGTCTGGGCATCGAAGCCCCGACGGAAATCCCGGTCCATCGCCAGGAGGTCTACGAGGCAATCCAGCGCGAACACCAGCGAGGAGCGGCTGCAGCAGCAGTCGAACTCAAAAAGTAGTTCTCATTGCTGCGAACATCTCTCTACGGGCCATGCGGCCGCCGCATGATCTGCACATAGAGCAGACGATTCACCTCGTCTGCTCTTTTTTCATGCAACATGTTCTCCACATCCCCTGTGCATAACCCGGTGTTTGTATGGTCTCTTAGCGGAAGAAGTTATGTTTTCTTTCCATTTTTGCTATAAAACAGGCTGTTTTTGCCCAAAACACACATAGTTTTAGGAGAACAGCCAAAGCACTTGCTAAGTTTTCTTTTCATTTTCGATGCTTTTTGGCGTATATATGGGCTATATAACCCTCTATATGCCTAGAAAAGGTGCTTTTGAACAATTAAAGAGAATTATCGTGTCCTAATGATTAATTTTGTATACAAAAAGTACAATTTTCTACACATGATCGACGTGAAAATACGCTATTCAGCACCAAGATGTGCAATTTTCAAGAACAATTTATGAGCCTTTTTAGGGTACTTCGAAGGTCTAATGCCTTAGGAATTCCTTTATGAATTGTCGATTTAGGCTTTTTTACGTGCGAGAATTGCCAACGGTGTCTTTGTGTAACGCGTAACACGGGGTGTTTCTACCCGTTTGAACGTGCGCACAGGAGTACTCACGCGCCTTGCCTGTTTATAGGCATCCTCGGTAGCATTCCTGGGTCCCAATCCTCCCTTAGGGGTGGAGGGATCTGTGCACGGATCCTTCACAAGCCGGCAATCCCCGTACTCCACCCTCCGATTAAGTTCGGTGGGATTTACACGCAGTACACGGGACTTCACATTCCGTCTTCCTTATATATACAAGACGCGAGTCGTGTTTCTTTCTTTGTCTCACACTAACTATTCAACGCTTTTGGTTTCGGTGTTTTTTCTCTCTCTTTAGTTGTAAGGAGATGTGCGCGACCCTTGCGGGTCGATTGCCCTCCCCTCAACACGGACAACCGAAAGCCAGTTGGTGATTGGCAAGGTTCTCTGTCTTAGCCCCGCATCCCTCGATGGGTGCATTTCGCATCCATCCCGGGTGCAATCTTTATTCTTTTATTCCACAACTCCTTATGGACATTTCTCGTTTGAAGAAATTGTTCGCAGGGATGTCTGCTGTCGCGATTTCCGTTACCCAAGTTGGTACGGCTCTCGCTGCTTACAGCGACGTTCCCTCCGGAGTCTGGTACGAAGAGGCAGTCGAAGCGTTTACGGACGCTGGCTACCTTGACGGTGCCCAGACAAAATTCCGCGGTGGCGACAACGCTAACCGTGCGGAATTCATCAAGCTCGTTGTCGAGCTCAATGGTGGTATTCTTTCCACTCCTCCTGCTGTCGCTAGCTTTGACGACGTCAAGGCCGGTGCATGGTACTACGGATACATGGAAGAAGCTGCTAAAGAAGGTTGGGTAAAAGGTGATGGCAACTGTTACGGAAGCCACCCTTGTTACGCACGCCCAGGCGCAAACATTAACCGCGCTGAGGCTGCTGCCCTTATCGTCCGCGCATTCGGTCTCGATGAGACTGGTGACGCTCCATCCTTCGTGGATGTTCCTGCAGGCCAGTGGTACACGGACTCCGTTCAGACGGCAGCCGACTACTGTGTTCTCCAGGGAGACGATGCTACGGGACGCGCTCGTCCTGCAGACTTCATGAATCGTGCAGAAATGGTCGCTATGCTTTACCGCGTAGACCAGGGCATGACTTATGGTGTTGATTGCGGAACGGACAACGTTTCCGAGCCTATGATCAAGGACGCTACAGCAACGTCCGCTTCTACAGTTGAAGTCGAATTCAACATGGCTCTCGATGCAGACGCCGCTGTTGATGCAGACCTCTACATGGTGAGCGGTTTCGCTGACCTCGACGTTGACTCTGTCGACATGATCGACGAGTCCACTGTTGAGTTGACCCTTGGTCAGACCACAGACGCTGGTGAGGATTACACTGTTTCTGTCGAAGACATGATGACAGAGGACGGTGACACCTTCTCCGACTCTATGGATTTCGAAGGCTACACAGCAATCGTACAGGGTGACGGTATCCTTGATGTTTCCGTTGCTTCTACGAACCCAGCTGCAGACACAGTGCCACAGGGCGCACAGGGAGTAGTAATGCTCTCCGTCGACCTTACGGCTTCCTGTGACGATGATGTTGTTTTGTCCGAACTGACTGTCCTCCACGAGGGCTTCGGTGACGACGGAGACATCAGCGGTGTCTACGCTTCTATCGACGGTGCTCGCGTATCACGCAAGCGTTCCATCGATTCAGAAGATCAGACAGCTGACCTTCGCTTCACGTCGCCATTGACAGTTGCCGCTTGTAAGACAACAACGATCGATATCGTTGCTGACTTCGAGACATCTATCGATGCTTCGTCCGAGCACAACTTCACTGTTGAACTTCCTTCCGATTTCCAGAGCAATGCTAAGGACGTCGAGGGTAACTTCCCAGTACGTGGTAACACCTTCCGCATTGCTGCTGTTACAAGCGGTACTGTGACTGTTGACTACCGCAGCATCTCCCCAGACGAGGTGGACGTAGGCGACACTTCCAAGGTTCTTGGTAAGTTCGAATTGTCCTCCAACTCCATCGAAGACCAGACGATCTACTCCATCACTTTGGAGCAGAACGGAACGGCTTCTGACGGTGACGTTACGGGCATGCAGATCCGCCGCAGCGACGGCACAGTGCTCACCAACACTGTTGACACAACTGTAGCTGACTACGCTACGTTCGTATTCGATCCTCCATTCACTGTCCTTGAAGGTGACAACATCACCCTCGAATTGACTGGTGACGTGGAAGGAGGCGCCGGTGAAACGGTTGTCTTCCACTTCGAAGAGACTGGCGACTTGTTCGCTGTCGGATCCCTTTACGGATACGGCGTGAACGGACAGCTCTACGGATCACAAGTCTCCATCCCAGATGACGATGCTGACACAGTTACAATCCAGGCTGGTGAATTCACCATCGAACTGGACGGACCTGTTCAGCAGAAGTACACGACGGATGCTGACGATGCTATCTTGGCTAACATCTCCATGACTACGGGTGGTGAGGCTTTGGACGTTAAAGATTTCTTTATCGCTATCCAGGGTCAGACTGCTACGGGTGCTGGACTTGCAGCTAACGGTACAACAGACGACGAAATCTCCGAGGTTCTCGAGGACGTCGAATTGCGCAACAAGAAGACAGGACAGACGATTTCGGGTGTCCGCATGACGTCTGGCTCTGATGCTTCAGCTAGCACAACATCCAAGACATACCAGATCTACCGCTTCGATGACTTCATCGTTGAAGGTCAGAACGACTGGGAACTCCGCGTCGACTTCGTCGACAACGGAACAGCTGCTGGAACTCACCCTGCAAACGGTGATCGCTTCCGCGTTCACGCTTGTACAGAACCTGTAGGTGGAAGCACTTGCACGTTCGGTGGTTTGATCACAGCAGTTAGCACATACAACATCAACGTCGAAGGTCTTTCGACTGGAGACGCTGTAACAGACGTCCGCCCAGGCGGAACAGTCACAGGTAACTTCCACCGTATCGCTACACCTACTCTTAACGTTGCAGTTAAGAGCATCGGTACAAGCGACACAGCTGTGAAGAACTCCAAGAACGTTAACTTGCTGCGCTTCGAAGCACGCGCTGGTGAAGCTGAGGATATCCTCATCACTAACTCGATCTTCGCTGCTGCTTCAGGATCACTCCTGAACGGTCAGAACTACGCGCTGTGGGTAGACACAGATGGCGACTCTATCGTTGACACGATCCTTGAAAAGGGTGTGTCCGCACAGAACAGCCAGGTTTCCTTCGATGACCTCGCAGGAGGTGGTTACGTTGTTCCAGCAGAAGAGACTGTAATGTTCGAAGTACACTCCGACATTGCTGCAAACTTCCAGTCTGGTACACCTGTCTTGAAGCTCCGCTTCTCCACAGGAACAACGACAACATACATCGAAGCTGAGCAGGTCGATGACGGTTCAAGCTTGTCTGGCATTTCCACAAACGGAACATGCTCCACGACTTGTGAGATCGTTGTAACGACAACTCAGTCCAAACTTTGGAGCTTGGTAAGCCAGGGAGACCTCTTCGTCTCCAAGGACACCGAGTCCGTCCGTTCCCGCCAGCTGCTTGGTGGTACGCTTGGTGATTCAGTTCTGCGCTTGAACTTCCGCGCACAGAACGAAGACATCGACGTTACTGACCTTCAGATCGTCGGTTCCGGTTCCAACGCATCCTCCATTGATCGCCTCGAACTGTACAAGTCCGGTGAAACAACCGCATTTGCTACAGCAACCGTTGGTGGTTGTGGATCTGATGACGTCCTCACCTCCAACCCAGTTGGTGGTGGTGCAGTTCAGACATTCTGTGCCAACATGGAAAGCCGCCAATTGGTGGTTCCACGCGGACAGGACCTGGACGTGGTTATTCGCCCACGCATGAAGTCCGATGAGGACGGTGCGATCTCGGGTCAGGATATCCAGATGTGGATTCCAAAGTACGCTTTCTCGGACAACGCTACCGGATCCGGTGCAGTTCGCGGACGCGGTTCACAATCCAGCAACAACTTGAGTGCTAACGGCGGAAACAGCACGGCAGACGGTGAAGTCTTCATCGGTTTGACGGCTCCTGCTTCAGCAAACTTGAACATTGTTGGAAGCGCTAACGAAGTTGTACTTGCGAAGATCACATCGATCACAAACGCAGGTGCTGCAACAGGCACTATCCCATCGGGTACAAACCCAATCGGACAGTTCCGCTTCACAGCTGCTACGAACACGAACTCGAAGAACGGTGTCAACAAGGCAACGCTCTCCGGTATCATCTTCAACGTTTCGGCAACGAACGTCGACATCGATGGTGGTTCGTTCAAGTTCTACAACTCAACAGACCAGAACACTCAGGCTACATGTACTATCTTGGGTAGCCAGAGCAACTCCGGTGCTCTTGCGGTTCAGTGTGCGGGTCTCCCAAGCACGAGCGTAAACACTGCAGTTGACTCCGGTCAGTCCGTAACATTCGTCCTTGAGGCGAACGTTACGAACCCGAATATTACTGGTAACTCGACACTCTTGGTGTCCCTTAAGGACTTCTCGAGCATCGCTAACCTGACATTCGGTTCGTCTGCAAGTCACCTCAACTGGTTGGATAAGGACACATCGTCCACATCCTTCTACTGGGTTGAGTATCCAGACACTGTTGTTAACTCCACAAGCTTGACACGCTAATCCGTTAAAAGCTTTGGATCACTACGCTTAGTGAGAAAAGGGGCCCTCGAAAGAGGGTCCCTTTTTGTTGTCCGAATATTCTTTCTTGTCTGCCCGACAAGAAAGAATCAAAGAAGCGCACCGCACGCCAAAGCTCCTCTGTCCGGCTCTGTATCTCCTCGGTGGCTCCTCCAAGGCTTCGGAGCCACCTCGTCGATCACGAACAGAGCCTTCCTCGGCACCCCCATGGCGCGCGGAGCTCGCCAGACTTATCCAAGGATTGATCGTTTTATTCCCAGTAATCGCTTTATCATCGGCCGTAGGGTGATCTCTTGTTCGGGTGGATAGGAAATCACCGTGCCGCCGAATTTCTCTTTAAAGCTGGAAATGCCTGCCCAGTGGTGCTTTTCATCACTGCCGATGGGGGCGATTCCGAGTAAATCGTACTGGGTGCATCCTACCTTTTTACATAACTGAATGGCTTCCCATTGCAGGAGGTACGGGGCCATGAGGTTTCGGTATTCGTAGTCCGACGCGCCGTAGTAGTAGATGCCAGTCTTTTGCCATACCACACCGATAAGGCCGGCGATGGGAGAAGATGTAGAAGATTCAGAGGATTCAGAAGAATGGTTATAGGCAAGTAGCAAAAAGGCCCCCGGCAATGTTTCTATAAAGGCTTGTAGGTGTCGCTTATTGGGGATGGTAAATCCATCACGAGATCCTGTTTTTTTGGCTAATTCATAATAGGCGTCGATGTTATTCGATTGCTCAATGTGCACACCATTTTTTCGTGCAACATTCATGTTGTAACGACCTTTCTGATGCATCTGAGCCAACAGCTGCTCGTCACTCAATGTTAGGTCAAGAATGCGAGTTGCTTCGGCATGTACATGCCTGTCTGTTTGTACAAATCCCATCTGTTGCATATCCAGTGTGTCACTTGGTGCAAGATAGAGAGTCAGAGCTTTTGCCTTCTTGGCTTCTCGTAAAATATGCTCAACAAGTTTGTGAGCGGACTGAGGATCGTTCCAAAGTGGGCCACGAGGGATTTCCCATGTGCTCAAGCCCCCGCGCGTACCATCAATCACAACCATCGCCGACGCTGCAATGTGATTCTTCGAATCAAAGAATGCATAGACCCTCACATCTTTGTTGCGTGCTTGGATATACGTCATCCGCTCAACCGACTGCCACAAGTTTCCCTGCGGGTGAGATTTGACCCAGACGTCGTAGGCTTCCAGGTCGGTGGCCGATGTGAGTAGGCGTATAGGCATCTGGAGTAACAGACTATCGGAATAACAGAGTAACAGGTGAGGCAAATATTCGTCTCATAGTATATCGTCCTGTTATTCTGTTACTCTCATCTCTCGTTCCTCTCCATCCCATGACTCACACTCTCCCAGTCCTTCCCTACGCCTATGACGCCCTTGAGCCTCATATTGATGCGAAGACGATGGAAATTCACCATACCAAGCACCACCAGACGTATGTCGATAAGTTGAATGCAGCACTCGAAAAATATCCAGATTTGCAGGAAAAGAGCGTAGAGGAGCTGGTCGCCGACCTTGAATTGATCCCCGAAGATATTCGCACGGCTGTTCGTAACCACGGTGGGGGACACCTTAACCATAGTATTTTCTGGGAGATTTTGAGCCCAAATGGTGGTGGGGCTCCAGCAGGGGATTTAGCCGCTGCAATTGAAAGTTCGTTCGGTTCATTCGATGGATTTAAAAAAGCCTTTGGCGATGCCGCCGCTGCACGCTTTGGTTCCGGTTGGGCGTGGCTCGTCAAAGATGGAGATATTCTCTCTGTTGTATCGACAGCGAACCAGGATAACCCTGTGACGGATGGAAAAACGCCGATCCTCGGGTTGGATGTGTGGGAGCATGCATACTATTTGCATTACCAAAACAGGCGCCCCGATTACATCACAGCTTTTTGGAGCGTGGTGAATTGGAAAGAAGTTGAGAAGAGATTTGCAGAAGCATAAAAAAATCCTCGGGGCGAATGTCGCCTCGAGGATCGTGTTCAACTGTCCGGGTTTTTCGATCACCGTGTGCTGTATCGCAGCGTCATAGGATCGAAATTTTCATCGAATTGCCACCCGCCTGCCAGGTGGGCATGTGGGTGAGCGACGACGGTTTTGCGGAGCCATTGGCCCAGTACGCGAGCCGCGCCGTAGTTGTCTAAGGGGACGACACATTCGTCTCCAGTATCTTGGACACCGACGATGGGCATAGTCGCCAAAGGGCCGAGTGTTGTATCAATGACTAGGTCACCAACAATCCGAGGCGTTACCGATGCCCAGGTCTGTGGGCGGACTTTCGCGAAGGTTGTAAAAATGGTTCTCATGGGGTCACCGCTTTGCGGGTCGTAGGACCAGACACCAGTAGTCTCACCTTTGGGGTAGAGCAGATGGAGTCTTCTCAGAAAAGATGCAATCTTTGCTTCAGCCCGCCTTGTCGTAATGCGGACGGCTGCACCTTCTTCGTAGACGCCGAGGACGACAGTATGGCCCTTAAGGACCCAGTCTGTTTGAATTTTTAGAGGTTTGTACATCGTTGATTTCTCTCTATGGCATATTGCCGGTGGATGAAAGGATCGGACAGTTAATTAGAATTATACTATAATACTAAATATAGGCAAATATGCCTTATAAGGTCGTTATGAGCCGATATAACAAAGAATAATTGACTTTCTACCGAAGAAACTAGTACAGTATATGTACTGATCCTTTTCACCCCTCGGAGACATGTCATGGAATTGTTGCAACTCTTGTTCGTGATTCTGGTTTTTGTGGTTGTCGGTGCATTGCTCTGGTCAGGCATCCTGTGGATAGTGCAGGCAGTTGAAGAGCGCCGACATCCACATGGTCGCCGTCCACGATCAAAGCCCGGGCTCCCACACCAGACCTTTGGCGAGATGTTCCTGATGTCACTCACGGTACTTGGCGGCACTGTTCTCGCCCTAGTCACGTGTGTGGTTCTAGCAGCGGTTGTCTTCTGAAACCGAAGGATCGGTTCGGCCCCCCTTACTGGGGGCTTTTTTGATACATCTAAAAAGTGAAAATTTGTTGACCTATGGCCAAAAAACCGTAGAATTCCTGCGATTTGCAGCTGGCTTCGACTGTGTTTTGAGCGCTGCACCTGTCTGTCTTATATCTTTTTGAATAAGTCAGAAACCGGTGCAGGGCCGTTTCCCTGTGTTTTACGCCCCTTCCTCCCACGTTTGTATGGCCAAGAAGCCCGTAAAAAAGACCGCTAAGCCAGCCAAAAAGGCGGGCCCTAAGAAAGCGGCAAAGCCAGCCCCTAAGAAGGCAGCTCCAAAAAAAGTTGAAAAGAAGGTGGTAGCCAAGGCTGCTCCTGCTAAAAAAGCTCCTGCTGCACCTAAAAAGACAGCTGTTGCTGCAAAGAAAGCTCCTGCCAAAGTTGTAGCAAAGGCATCTCCTAACCGTAAGGTGATTCAGTCGTCCTCCGGACGCACCTACATGCTGGATGTCGATAGCAGCATTTTGCCACAGATTCACCCACACATTTCGCCTCCAGCAGGACGCATTCCTGCGTCTATCAAGGATCTTCCAGCCGATGTTGCTGCGAAGAAAGTGGTAGGAGAGCGCGTGTTCTTGGTAGATGACCAGGGTGTGCCACACATTCAGTCGCTTATCGAAATGCAACTCCAGAGCTACCACTGGTTTTTGACCGATGGTATCCGCGAATTGCTCGAAGAAATCACACCGATCACAGACTTCTCGGGTAAGAAAATGGAACTGCGCATTCTCGGACACACGTTCGACCCTGCAAAGTACGACCCAGAGACCTGCAAGCGCCGCAACCTCACATACGAAGCGGCGATGAAAGGTCACGTTCAGCTGATCAACAAAGAGACTGGAGAAATTAAAGAGCAGGATGTGTTCCTGGGAAGTATCCCTTTGATGACCGACAGCGGCACATTCGTCGTTGGTGGTATCGAGCGCGTCGTGGTGCACCAGTTGGTGCGCTCACCGGGTGTGTTCTTTAGCTCCATGCCAGAGTTCCCCAAGTATCACGCTGCAAAAATTATCCCAAAGCGTGGTGTGTGGTTGGAAGTTGAAACAGATCGCCGCGGTATTATCACCTGCAAAATCGATCGTAAGCGCAAGATCCCTGTCACACAGCTGCTGCGCGTATTCGGATTCGTAACAGACGGACAGATTTTGGACCTCTTCAAGGATGTGTCTGGTGGCGACACCGACTTTATCTTGAAGACATTGGAGAAAGACACAGCGCCAAACGTGGAAGACGCATACCAGAGCATTTATCGTCGTATCCGCCCTGGTGATTACGCAACACCAGAAAATGCGAAGAGCTTGATCGATAGCTTGTTCTTCGACTTCAAGAAATATGACATGGGCGCAATCGCTCGTTACAAGCTGAACCGCCGCTTTAACGTCGATGTTCCAAGTGATGAAGCGCACCGCGTCTTCCAGATCACAGACTTCGTTGAAATCGTGAAAGAAATGATCCGCCTGAACCAGGGGATTGGTCTGCCAGATGACATCGACCACCTGTCTAACCGCCGCGTCCGCAGCGTTGGTGAGCTTGTGCAGAACAAGTACCGCGTTGGACTCGTGCGCACAGAGCGCATTGTGAAAGATCGTATGACGGTGATGGACCTTGAAACCGTGACACCTACACAGCTTATTAACTGTCGTCCTGTCACAGCTGCTATGCGCGAATTCTTCGCGTCATCCCAGCTTTCCCAGTTCATGGACCAGACAAACCCACTGAGTGAACTTGCACACAAGCGCCGCTTGTCTGCGATGGGACCTGGTGGACTTTCCCGTGAGCGCGCATCGTTCGACGTTCGCGACGTGCACACTAGCCACTACGGCCGTATTTGTCCGATTGCGACTCCAGAAGGACCAAACATCGGACTTGTTGTCCACTTGGCTGCATTCAGCCGCGTGAACACGTACGGATTCTTGGAAACACCGTACAAAGAAGTAAAAAAGACAATGCCACTCGACGCTGATGCGCTCGTTGGTCGCATTTTGGATGAGACGGTGAAAGACGGTCGCAAGATTGTGTTGAAGGATGGTGAGATCATCCGCACCAAGGAGATTGCGAAGCAGATTGTTTCTCAGCTCAAAAAAGATGGTATCGATGCTGTCCCTGTGCGCCCATACGTAACAAGCAAGGTGTCCTTCATGGATGCAGAAGCAGAGCGTCACATGGTGATCGCTCAAGCTCAGACGAGCGAAGAATTGTCGGAATTCGGTGAGTTCTTGGAGACACGCATCTCTTCACGCAAAGCGTCTGAACCAACACTTGCACACGTGCGCGATGTCACACATATCGACGTGTCGCCAAAGCAGATTCTTTCCATCTCTACGTCGCTTATTCCATTCTTGGAACACGACGACAACACCCGCGCATCCATGGGAACGAACATGCAACGCCAGGCTGTGCCATTGGTAAAACCACACGCTCCATTGGTTGGAACAGGTATCGAAGCCCTTGCAGCGCGCGCTTCTGGCCACGCAATCATCGCCGAAGATGATGGAGAAGTAACATACGTCGACGCTGACGAAGTGGTGGTCATCTACAAAAACGGACGCAAAGCGACGTACCCACTCCAGACATTCCTTCGCAGTAACCAGGGAACATGCTTCCACATGCGCCCAGTGGTCACTCATGGCGAAAAAGTGCACAAGGGGCAGACGATCGCAGATGGTTCTGCCGTAGAAGGTGGGGAGCTCGCGCTCGGACAGAACTTGTTCGTTGCGTATATGTCTTGGCACGGATACAACTTCGAAGATGCCATCATCATTTCGGATAACGTTGTGGAGGAGGGCTACTTCGATTCCATCCACATTGAAAGCTACATCACAGACGTGCGCGAAACGAAGCTTGGCCCCGAGACTGTTACCCGCGATATCCCCAACGTCGGTGAGGCAAAGCTAAAAGACCTCGACGCTGACGGTATCGTTCGTATCGGAGCTACTGTGCACGAAGGCGATATTCTCGTCGGTAAGATCACACCAAAGGGTGAGACCGAACTGACACCAGAAGAGCGTCTGCTCCAGGCTATCTTCGGAGACAAGGCCAAGGATGTGAAAGATTCATCCCTCCGCCTCCCAGGTGGAGCCGGTGGAAAGGTTGTTGGTGTACACATCTTCGATCGCGCTGCAGGAGACGAGCTCTCCACGGGTGTCATGAAGCAGATCGAAGTCTTCGTCGCCCAGACCCGCAAGATGCAGGTGGGAGACAAGATGGCCGGACGCCATGGAAACAAAGGTGTGGTTGCCCGCATTGTGCCAAAGGAAGACATGCCATTCATGGCCGATGGAACGCCTGTTGATATCATCCTGAACCCACTCGGTGTGACATCCCGTATGAACATCGGACAGATCCTGGAGACCCACCTTGGTTGGGCATGTCAGTTGCTGGGTATCAAGATTGCTACCCCTGCGCTCGATGGTATTTCCCCAGACCAGATCACAGGATTCCTAAAGGCCGCAGGCCTACCAGAGGATGGAAAAGTACAGCTCTTCGATGGTCGCAGCGGTGAGAAATTCGCCCACAAGACGACTGTTGGAATGGTGTACATGTTGAAACTCCTCCACTTGGTCGAAGATAAGATTCACGCCCGCTCCGTCGGACCCTACTCCCTTGTTACGCAGCAGCCGCTGGGTGGTAAGGCGCAGCACGGTGGTCAGCGCTTCGGAGAAATGGAAGTGTGGGCCCTGGAAGCGTACGGAGCCGCGTACACGCTGCAGGAAATGCTCACCATCAAATCCGATGACGTCGTTGGACGCAGTAAGGCTTACGAAGCAATCGTGAAGGGTGAAGTGATCCAGCGCCCAAGCATCCCAGAATCCTTCAATGTTCTTGTGAAAGAATTGCAGGCGCTTGGACTCAAAGTCGACCTCCTGAAATTCAAAGACGAAGTGCCACCAGAAGAGCGTGTGACAATCGAAGCGAGTGAAGTGGAAACTGTCGAGTTCCAGTCGAGAGCAGATCTGCAAGAAGAAGGGGAGGATGTTCTGCCTGTAGCAGACCGCATTAGTGAGCTAAATGATGTCGCTGTCGAAAGCGAAAAAGACATTGTTGCAGGCATGGAGGGGGGCGAATCGGATGCTAGCGGTATCACTCAGAAAGACGAGATGAAAGAAGCGGTTGAAGATCTGGAAGAGGCCGTCACAGAAGCAGATGAGCCTGTGGCAGAAGCAGAAGAAGTAGCAGAGGAACTCTAATCGAATTAAACACCGATTCAGAAGACGCCGTGTACCTATTCTGGTACATGGCGTTTTTTATAACATTCTTTAAAAGATGCAATTCTTTTCGTCCATCTGCTTGTCGCTATTCATAGGCTTTAGCCTCTTTTGCGCTTAAAATTCAAATGCGTACACATGCGTCACACATGGCTTATCGTCGGGGTGTTATTCCTTGTAGTGATGGGGACGTTCACAGCGCTCAAATTACCGCAGCAATCTGCGCCATTGCTTGGCCAGGGGAGTGGTTCTGATAATGAATGTGTAAAGTGGTTGAGTGGCAGTGAGACATGTCCGGCCGGTTGGTCGGCATTTCCAGGGTATTGTTTTGCTCCCAATGGCATGGATTGCACGGTGCATGGGACTGATGGAAGCACGATCTACGAAAGCTCGTGCAACAACGGTATGTGCCCTATGCCTACGTGCGCTCCACAAGCCGAAGCAAAGGCATGTCACGATAATTGTGTAAACCAAAATTGGACCTGTATGTCGACTTGTCCGCCCGGAAATAATAGCTGTTCCCAGGCATGTTCAGATGCATTACGCCAATGCACGAGTGGGTGTTTGCCGAGTTGTTGCAACACTAGTTGTGGAGACCAGTGTGGTAGTGTCAAAAACATGTGCTACGTAGGCTGTCTCAGCCAGTGTGGTGCATGTGCAGAGAATGGGGAGGCAGAAAACTGCGCTGCATCCTGTGCCAACACCGCTGCCAGCTGTACAAACGGATGTGGAGGGAATCAATCATGTATTGCTGCGTGCGTCTTGAATGCGCAGATATGTACGACGAACTGTCCTGATTCCTGCTGCGTTCTGCGTTGCGCCGTGCAATGCGATGGTAATCAGGCATGTGCTGTCGCATGTTCGCAGCAGTGTGGCAGCGCTGGGTCTCAGCCAGCTGTTTCTGCATCTTCCGAATCCAAAGGAATATCTTCTCCTTCCTCTGCGCAATCATCGAATGGTAAATCAGCATCATCTGCAGCAAGTTCTACTGCTCCTTCGTCCGTTGATCCAGTGTGCCCCTGTGGTAATGGTGGGGATGGACAATGTCTGTGTAATACCTCGTGGGTTAGTAACGGTGCGTGTGCATATAATCCCACCAAAAAAATCTGTACCATGAAGCAAACTCAGACGAACTATAGCTGTACTAGTAATAAATGTTCGATAGGCGTGGCGGAGATGGACATTCCTTGTGTATGTTCGTCATCGTCTCGTTCTTCTGTGGCATCAAGTCGCTCTAGTGCGAGCTCTATCAAGTGCCTTTCGGGCGATGTGTGCGTGGCATTCGAACAGTGTCTTGATCATGGGGGTATACCGAAAGACCCTGGGTTCTGTGGTGTATCCAATGATTCGGGTAGCCCCCAAGAGCTCACGTGTTGTGAATTCAAATCATCCAAAAGCTCATCGATGAAATCCAGTGCCTCAAGCCGCTCTGCTTCTGTGAGGCCGGATTCTTCTCGCTCATTTGTTTCCATGGGGAATTGCTCCAGTATGTCCGGTGGATTCCAGTGTCCCAACCCCCAGCCCACCTGCACCATTCCACCAGGCAAAGGGGCTGCGTGCACGCAGGCATGCGTCGACAAGCTGCTCGCGTGTCGCATGCTCGCATATCAAAATCCTGTGATGGATAATTGTGGGAACAACCAAGCGTATCTGAAATGTGAGGATGACTATAATCAGTGCGATTGTCTGTGTCGTTATTCCATTGATTTGCGCCTGTGTACCTCTTCGTCTGGGGGGTCTCAAGCTTCATCTCGGGCAGCCTGTCCCCAGGGGCAATTGGTCTGTGGGGTTGGTGATCATGTAATTTGCTCCTGCAATGGTCAAACGAACGAAGTGCTTTGCCCTGCTAGTGGCTGTGCATCGTGCCCTGTTTGTAGTGCTTCATCCCGCGGGACTTCCACTTATTCAAACGGTTCACAAGGATCGGTTCTATCCAGTGTATCCCAAGCATCGAATCGCTCAGCATCGTCCGCTTCGCCACGCAGTTGTACCACTACTGCGGATTGCCCCGCTGCGCCAATGTCATGTACTGCTTGTAGTATTCAGCAATCTGGCGCATGTGCGATGACATGTTCGACTTACACGCCATCATGTGTTCAGGGCAAATGTGAGGTGGGAGTTGGCGTTCAATCTATTGCTTGTAATCCGATTCAATGCACGACTACCTCACAAGGTTCTCAGGCATCGAATACTTCATCTCAAGGTACTCAGAACTCCAATGGATCAACTGGGTCTCAGGCTTCTTCCACTGGCACAACTGGCTACTGCTGTGTTGCAGGTTTCTGTGGAGCAGCACAGGGTTGTTCCCTTACGCAGAACCAGTGCCAGCTGGATTGCAATCAGCCACTGCCACAGTCCTCGTCTGCATCTCAATCGAATAATCAATGTTTCGGCAATGAATGCGAAAATGGAGGAGCGCTCTTTTGCGGCCTTCAAGTACCATCGCAGTCCTGCATGAATTCACCGTATCTTCCCTGCATCCTATGTGTGTCTGGTGGGAGCATTAGCGGGGATGGGGCCGATACAGCGGGCAATCCTCCTGGTAATACCTCAAGTGTAGGAGTGTCTTCAGCTCCTTCTGTGTGCATTTCCACATGCTCGAATAACCTTATCGAATGTGCCGAAGAATGTGATGACGGCAATCTTTCCAATGACGATGGTTGTTCCAATGTCTGCTTCCTCGAAGGCGGTAGCTGTGGAGATGCCATCATCCAGTCTCGTCTTGGGGAACAGTGTGAGCCAATTCTGGAAGACCCAGGTGTATGCGATGCACGTACTTGTCGATATCTGAATCAAACTACATCATCGACCCGTAATAATTACCATTGCGGCGATGGGCGCAGAACAGGAAGCGAAGAATGTGACGATGGTAACTCTAATAATAATGATTCTTGTGATACGAATTGCATGCTCAACAGTGGCCGTTGTGGTAACGGTATTGTTGAGCGGAAGAACAACGAAGAATGCGAACCATCAAAGCAGACATCTATTAGATGTAGCAGTACCTGTCGGTATGTATTTGATGAACCACCTGTATCGCTCTTCCCCGTCATACCTTCATCGTCCTACCCCGTTACCGAGGGTTTATCATCTGTATCGCAAAAAGCATCAAGCAAAGCGTTCTATACTTATAACCCCGATACACCTAATCCGCAGTCTATCCTGGGTTGTATAACGGACGCTGACTGCACATCTCCGGCTCGATGCATTCTCAATCGCTGTCTTGTCCCACAGGAAATGAGTCAACTGCCGCCGTTCTGTGGAAATGCCAGAGTCGACCTAGGGGAAGTATGTGATGATGGATCACAGAATGGTAATGCGCCCAATGCCGCTTGTCGGCTGGATTGTCTGCCAAGCCGTTGTGGTGATGGCATTGTCGATGCGCCGCAGGAAGCATGTGATGATGGGAACCTGACACGCAACGATGGATGTTCGTCTTTGTGCCAACTAGAACGTGCAGCGCCTACGCCCGCACAAACTCTCCCTGCAGCGACAATCGAATTGCCGTTTACGGAAACACAAGCTCCCAGCTCTCAGTCGCAAGATCAACTCAACCAGCCTGTTGTAGTCTCCACAACACCGATCGCCTCTGTCATAACTACCAAGTCACCTGCTCCGTCGACGCCTTCTACAGGGCCCGCAGCCCTTGCTGTGATGCTCGCGGGCGCAGCGGCTGGCTATGCGTTTAAGCGGCGAAAGTAGCGCTGTTGGCATATGCACATTTGTGTCATCTTTTTTTAAAGTGGCAATACGTTTCGGCTATTTCAAAAAATAGATTTATGTCTTCCGATCGATGATACGTAGAATATCGAATAGCATGCGCCAATTATGGTTTATCGTCGGCACACTTTCCCTTGGTATTGTAATGGCGACTGCAGTAATTGTTCGTCTCTCTTCACCATCTCTTCTGAGCCAAGTAAATGGGGGTACTGGTTGTAGCGTTTACACGGAGTATTACGATGATGGTAATGGGAATATAACTTCCGGACAGCCATGTCCCGTGGGTTGGACGGGGCCAGGTCTTGTGTTCCAGGGCGAAGGATTTCGCCATTTCCAAGGAATGTGTATCGCGCCGAACTTCATCAGTTGCAGCCCTCTTTCCCCGGGCCAGACCTGTCCACAAGGAGTTCCGACGCATAATCAATGTGTCGAAGGCGCGTGTACGTGTGTAGAGGACCCAGTTGGAACTAATGGGAATCAGTCATCGGGTGGCAATAATTCCACTCCTCCCAATAATCCCTCGTCAGGCACCAACCCCTCGTCGGGTGCGAATCCTTCATCCGCCAATCCATCTTCTGCTTCGTCTGGATGTGGCGGAACCTGTGCTTGTTGTCTCACGAATCCTTCGGGCCCAGGGTGCGCAGCGTGCTTCAGTTCATCGTCCATCCCTCCTCTTCAAATTTCATCCTCTAACTCTGTCGCAAACTCTAGCGCTGCTTCTCAGCCACCCCCAGGCTCTTCTGCTTGCTCCTACCGTTCGCAAGTCCCGGTTGTTTGTGGCCCAGCACCAAGTGGTTGTACTGCCCCTGCAGATAGAGAACAGCCTGCATGTAGCCAGCGATGCATAGATGCAGAACTTGCCTGCCGAAGGAATTTTTACGCACAACAAAGTAGTTGGCGTATGCCAGCAGGCTGCCAATATGCAGAACCAAGCCCCAACCTCTACGAAGCGTGTACCAGACCCAGGATGGAGTGCGACTGTAATTGTCAGTTCAATGTCATCCCATCACTCTGCCAAACAGGTTCTTCTACTTCTTCTGTAAGCAAAGGATCTTCCGTACGTTCCTCGGTTAAATCGTCAGCGTTTGGCTGCCCTGTAGGTACACAATGCATGGAAGAAACAGCCTGTTTCAATGCGGGGGGTGGTATGGACTGGAGTAATGGCGTCCACGAAAGCATGGACTTCTGCAAAGCGTATGCGGGGAATAACTGGGCAGGGTGTTGTACAGTTGGGGGAACGCCATCTTCTCGTTCAGCTTCGTCGCGCTCAGGTTCTTCTGGCAGTGAGAACTGGGTCTATACCCCATGCCCAAGCAATAGCGGAGGCAACCCCGTGCTCTGTGTGATGGGTACTCCCAATCAACAAAGTTGTCCGCAGGATACGGTTCAAGTTATTGGGACCTGTAAAAACACGAAGTATGAAAATGGTGTGATGGTTTCACAGCAAGTCGGTATTTGCTGTGGCACAAATACGAGTGGGTCGTCACGCTCTGGGTCTCAGTATTCAGATGGTTCTCGCTCTAGCTCGAAATACTCCGATGGATCTCGTAGCTCTACGTCCTATACCTCCGATGGCTCTCGTAGTTCTACATCGCAGTACTCAGATGGCTCTCGCTCTAGTTCTCGCTACTCAGATGGGTCCCGAAGTTCCCAAAGCTCCCAAAACTCTGACGATGGATCAGTCGATAGCTACTGCTGTGTTGCAGGTTTCTGTGGGGCTGCGCCTGGATGTTCCCTTACACAGAATCAATGTGCACAGAATTGCGATGTTCCTCCCCCTCCATCCTCTGCATCTTCTCAGGCGAATAATGGATGCCTCAACAATGAATGTGAAAACGGTGGAGCATTGTTCTGTGGTCTTGAACTACCTCCGCAAACATGTGTGAATACACCAACTCTCCCCTGCATTCTGTGTGTCCCTCCTGGGGCTTCATCCACATCTGCTACTACACAGGGTTCGTCCGATTCCTCCACCTTTGTGACAACCTATCCACCGCCTCCTCCATGCATTTCCATCTGCGGAAACAACGATCGTGAATGCAGCGAAGAATGTGACGATGGAAACCTGAACAATGATGATGGCTGTTCCAATACATGCTTCCTCGAAAATGGATTCTGCGGGGACAATGTCATCCAGTCGCGTCTCGGCGAGGAATGCGAGCCAAATCTGGAAGATGCTGGTGTTTGCGACCCCTCCCTTTGTCGGTTCTATCCTTCATCCAACGGAACAACTCCACCGAGGTGTGGCGACGGTCACAGGATGGGAACCGAAGAATGTGATGATGGAGATTTCGACAACAACGATTCTTGTGACAACTACTGCAAGCTCAACAATGGTAGGTGTGGGAATGGTATTGTTGAGCAAAACAACAACGAAGAATGTGAGCCGTCGATTCAAACAGGAATCGAATGCTCGCAGAGCTGTCGCTACGTTTTCCCTGAATTAATTCCTACAATCGATATTTGTACGGGTCAGGAATGTACATTGGCAGGGGATGCAGTCTGTGGCTATCAGAATCAATCCTGTATCCCAGATAGTACCAACCTGCAGTGCTACCGTTGTGAGACGATTCCACCTACAAGTTCTGCATCCTCACAGCCTTCACTCGTCTGCTCCGGTCAAGAATGTTTGCTTGGAGGGAATTCTGTCTGTGCACTTGAGAATAAGATTTGTTCCACCCTTAAGAACGATCCATGTTTCGTCTGTACCTCCCCAGCAGCACCTTCATCACTGATGCCATCGTCTGCTCTACCAGGGTTCATGTTGGCCTTCCTCAACGAAGCATGCTCGTTTAATTCCGACTGCATCACAGGCATTTGCCGCAATAACATCTGCGTTCCGTGTACGAATGATAACCAATGTTCGAGCGGTAAGTGTATGAACGGAATGTGCACAGCGACAGAAGTGTTGCCATCACAAACCACAGTTCCTCCGCTTGGTGGCACAAACAACAATCCATCTCTCGTACTCCCAGCTTCTACGATCGAGTTGCCATTTGCATCGAATAATCAGATAGCAGATAGCAGATGGCAGATCGACGCAGATGGACAGCAGACAGCGGTCAACGGTCAGCCGGTTATGCCATCTGCTCCAGCAACGCCTGATACAGGGCCCGCAGCCCTTGCCGTGATGCTCGCGGGCGCAGCGGCTGGCTATGCGTTTAAGCGGCGAAAGTAGGGGATTTGAGAGGTAGCGTAAAATGCACTATTTTTACTTAAAAATGCAGTTTTAAGCGCAAATTTTGCTGTTTTAATTGACAAAATAGTAAATTTGTATATTATTACCAATACGCTCGTTTCACAGCATCATATGTACAGCTTACCCGCTGCAGGATGTTCTTTTGAGGCCTCTCGTCCTTCTGCGGGTGTGTTGGGAGTTCCAATACCAAAGATGTTTTTAATGAATAAGCAAACAGAAAGGCCCTTAGCATGACGGTCGTACGAATGGCACGTGTGAGTGAGATCGAGCGTGGTCCTGGTTACCCCACGATTGAGGTGACCGAAACCCGCTTTAATCTGCTACGTGCACACTTGAGGAGAATCGCGGATGCACTCCCAAATGTGCCGCGGATTGTGATGGTTGTACGAAAGTACGGCCTGAAACGAGGAGAAAATGGAGTACAGAAGGCAAAAGATCTGCTCGTCCGGATCGCACAACTAATGCTGCGGAGTACGTACGTCGAAGGCGTCGTCATCTCCGTCAACCCCAAAGTTGGGCAAGATTACGAGACTGTGGAATGTCTCCGAGAAGCCCTGACTTCGATGGCCCCCAGAGAGCGCAAGCTGCTCAAATATTTGTGTATCGCACACATTGTGCAGCCAGAAGGCTCAAAAAATTCGTGGTCGGGGGGTCTTGGCGGCCCAGCTGCGATGCTGAAGAAGACGATCGTTTCCAAGCATCACTGGGCCACCACATGGCTCTGGAATGTGTCCGCCGAAGTAGTCGATCATACGATCGTCGAACAGGTCGATAATTGTTTGATCGAGAACGAGCTTGTGGTCTCACGCAGAGACAGCCCTACGTGGATGCATGATGCCTTTTTGATCGAAAGAACACCGTGGCAAACACTGAAGGATTTCCGCGCACTACTGGAAAATCCCCCTGCCGACTGGATGGCACAAGATGTGCAGGATTGTTTGGTTCGTATTATTCCGTATTGCCGTAATACCTGCGGCCTTATCACGTTGCGAGACGTGGAAGAGGTGGGGCTGTGGTCGTCGGAATGTAACGGACTTGGCGGCATGGAGGATTGGCACTGGATGATCCACAGTTTCGAAGGGTTGAATGATGAAGTCGATTTGATCGATGCATGGCAACCAGAATGGATCGTCCATGTTATCGATCCTCGGATTACCGCTATGGTCGACGAAGGGGAAAGGGCAAAGCAGCGCACAAAGCTGGGCGATGAACTCAGAGCCCTGACTGCCCATTGCCAGAACTGGATCGCCGCCGGCCGCCCGAGTGTCATCGCGGAGCAGTTCCAGGAGTTTGTTCACACTACTGCCTGATACTATCGCGACGGAACTCCTGCAAACACATCACCCGACACCCCGTCCTTCATGACGGGGTGCTTTTTTGTGTACTACGATTTATTCATCTTCATCGTCAAGCAGAAAGAATCTGCTTATGCCTTAGCATAGGTAGTACTTTCTCCTGTTGCGCTCTTCCCATGAAACCACTCAACGTCTGGGCACTCGGTGGACTCCTTGCCCTCGCAACAGCTGCGCGTATGGGGGTTGCGTTTACCGAAGGCGAAATATTGAGGGGAAGCTCGCTTACAGCAGCGTCTGTCACTGCAGATACTGCAGATATACAGGTGCTTATTAACGGTCTCGAAACAATTCAGCGCACAGGCCCTGGTGAAGTTAGTGCAAGGTATACGGTGATGGTCAAAAATGCAGGGCCTGCAGCTGCTACCAATGTGCATGTTGTTATCCCAATTCCAAATGATATTCGTGGTGGAGGAGTAGATTCCACGCTCTGCACCTTTGGCCAGACAGTCGATTGCACACTCGGGAACCTAGCGAGTGGCCAGACAGTTCCTCTGGAAATCACGATCGTTCTGCCAGGCTTTAATGGTACGTGCCAAGACCTAACAACTCAGATTCGTGCCTTTGCATGGAGCGACAGCCTTGATAAAGATAATGGAAACAACCAGGCAAATCGCACGACAGTGGTTCTTTGCCCTGCAGCCCCTGCAACTGCGGATGTTTCAATGTACCTGACAGGTGCTGAGTCTGTGACGCGTGGTGGGACATTTGGGTATGCGCTCTACGTGAAAAATAGCGGAGGAATCGCAGCACAAGGAGTTGTAACTATCATGCCAGTTCCGGCCAACATGACATACATTGATGCCCAAAGCGATACGCGCTGTGATGTAGTTGGCATTAATGTAATGTGCCAGATCGGCTCATTGAATCCGGGGCAAAATGCTGACCCTATCAGCATTGTGTTCCAGACATCTCCACAAATTCCATGTGTTCCTGTTGCGCAGAATGCAACAGTCGGGACAACAACACCCGATAGCAATACGGCAAATAATCAGAGTACCTACTCTTTGCAGGTGAATTGTTCGTCGAGCCAAGCTTCTTCTGCTGTATCCGCAAGTGCACAAAATTCGTCGATCAGCATGTATAACGATTGGTCATCAAGCAGGTCTACTGCGAGCTCTATGAGTAGCTCTTCACGCGTGATCGGTACAACTGGTGCGGATATTGAACTAACAGCAGTTTCCCCTGCCACTGTCGAACGCGGTTTCACGTTCACACACGTATTTACGATGACGAACTACGGCCCACAGGCTGCGAGTTACCCAGCACTCTATGATCCGATGGGCAATGGATTCAGCTTTGAACCTACGGGATCCGATACGCGATGCAAAATGGAAGGTGGCAACATCAAGTGTTCGGGGCCAGTCAGCATGGCTGCAGGTGCTTCAGAAACATTTGTGGTTGTCATTCGTAGTGCAGGGACTCAGACCTGTAACGCAACAAGCATCATCAACCCATCGGTTTACCATTACACAGCAGATCCGTTCCCCGCAAATGGCAGGGTCTCCTTGCCCATTAAAATTACTTGTGGCAATCCAACACCCCCACCTCCCCCTCCACCACCACCATTTTCTTCGAGGGCATCCTCCGCGAGTTCACGTAGTGTCTACTCCGACCCACCTTCTTCTGCATCATCACGTAGTACTGCATCAGTTGGGTCAGCCGATTTGGTGCTTGCAAACCGTGCTCTGGCGTACACCGTTAACCGAGGGTCTCCCATTACCTTTAACGCAGATACGTGGAATAACGGCCCAGCAGCAGCACCGAATGTGCGTGTAACCATGGGGCTCCCCGCAAATACGACCTTCAATGCAGCATTATCCGATTCACGTTGTAAGCTCGATGGCTACGCTATTACCTGTGCAGCGGGCACAATGGAGCTTAAAGCACTGGCCCAATTCAAGATTGTCATTGATACCACTGCGCAGACCGTCTGTGGCTCTCTCGCATTCACCACGCAAATTCAGTCTGATGCGATAGATCCTGTCTCTACGAATAACCAGAATTCAAGTTACATTACGATTACGTGCCCTGCTGTACCGACTGCGAACTTAGACCTGCGCCAAGGAAACACCGACCTGAGAGTGAACCAGGGTGGGGTCATTATCCAGAAAATGCAGGTGACGAACATGGGCCCGAATGAAGCAGTGAATACCATTATTTCGAGCCCTATTGTTCCAGGCTTTACGTACAACGACGCACAGAGCGATGCTCGCTGCGATCAAGTAGGCAATAACGTTCTTTGTGCACTTGGTACATTGTCCGTGACCCCAAATGATCCTGTCATCAAGCAGCCAATCCCCATGGATGTGAACATTGCCTTCACGGCATCACCTACGCAGACTTGTGCAACGACGTATTCCAGCATCGCAAAAATCACGAGCGATACCTTGGACCCCAATACATTTAGTAATAGCGCCGAGGTACGTGCGTATGTGCGCTGTGCATCAAGAGTGAATATGTATGTCACGATGCCAGTTGTCCTCGACACAGATTCCGCTGCAAAAAATCAGAAGAACATCACCTTAATGCGCTTCTCGGTGCAGCACGACAGTGACGACTACATTGTATTTGAAGGTGTGCGCTTTGCGGCAACTGCAGGCTCGGTCCTCAATGCTACCAATTACACTCTGTGGGTAGATATGGATTACAACGGTACGACGGAGACGCAATTAAAGACGGGTGTCTCTGCAGCAAATGGTGTGGTGTCATTCACGAACTTGCCTGGTGGTGGACAGACGATTAACGCTAAGAAAGGGATGGCCATGGAAGTACACGCTGATGTCGCATCAACAGTTGTAAGCACTCAGCTACAGCTTGGGTTTGATACCAATGGTGTGAATGATTACGTGATGGCTGCGGCAGCCGATGGATACATTGGCAAAGTAGCAACGAATGGAGGATGTCCTGGTGGGGCATGTCACATCTTTGTGACAACAGCACCAACAAAGTCTTGGTATATCGCGAATCAAGGTAACCTCTATATCACCAAAGATGCAGAGCTCGTCCGGTCGCATCAGTATCTTGCAGGAGTTCTTGGTGATACCGCACTTCGCTTAAACTTCCGTTCGCCTAACGAAGAGATTGATGTGTACCAGCTCCAGATCTCTACATGGGATTCCACAGCATCCGGTGTTGAGCGCTTAGAGCTCTACAAGTTAGGGGAGGTAACGCCATTTGCGATGGCTACGGTGGCAGCGTGTGGTAACGAACCCGTGCTCACTGTTAACCCCACAAATGCAAAATCTATTCGTACATTCTGTGCCAATATGCAGGCCAAAGAACTTGTGATTCCAACCTATCAAGAGATCGATGTGTTGGTGAAGCCACTACTCAAGACCGATACAGATGGGGCACTCAGTGGTGAATCTATGACGTTCTGGCTACCCAACCGCAGTGGCACAGTGAAAGCACGCGGTGTTGGTTCGACAAACACTCTTACACCGAATGATGGCGATACGATCGGCGAGGGTGAGGTATTTGTCGGGACGAATACAGCGACTGTGGGTACGAATGTAGTAGGGAACCCCAACCAGTCAGTCTTAAGTAAAATCATTCTCATCTTTAATGCTGCCTCAAACCCAGGACGAGTAATGGTTGGTCCGGGCCAGGAAATTGGGCGCTTCCGTGTGGGTACAACCAATAATACTAACGTGAAAAATGGCCTTAATAAGCCAGTCGTTACCGATGTAATCTTCGCTGTAGCAAGCGCCAATATGACGATGGATACCGCCACGTTTACTATATCGAGTTCTGCGGACTTCTTAGCAAAAAAGCCATGTAGTGTTGTACCAGGGGGTGCTGCCGGTGAGGTGTTGGTCGAATGTAGAAACCTTTCCTACGAAGCGAACCCAACGTTAGATATATCACTCCAGGTAGACCTAACGTCCATTGGCCTGAGTAATGCATGGATCCAGTCATCGCTCAAAAACTTTGCCGATATCAATAACCTTCAGTTTGGCCCAAACCCCGGGCAGAGCAGGCTCAAGTGGCTTGATAGCGATGCATTTACGAAGGACTTCTTATGGGTAGAGGCAATCGAGCCAATCGTCTATTCCACAAAGTTCCTGCGTTAAGCAGTTGTAAAGGGGTATCGCGCTTTAGCAGACTAGTTCGCTAAAGCAGTTTTTCTGTCTACGACAGACAACAATGGGGGTATCTACTTTTTCCCCCGTTCATCATGAAATCCGTGAACAGAGTTACCATTCTTGGGAACGTGACAAACGACCCCGAGCTGAAGGCCGTTAGTAACGGTCAGTCTGTTGCTACATTTGGGATCGCGACGAATAGAGTCTGGCGCGATCAAACTGGCGAAAAGCAAAGCCTTGCCGAATTCCACAACCTAGTTGTGTGGGGCAGTCTCGCAGAGTTTTGTAATCAGTATGTCAAAAAGGGTAAGCCATTGTTTGTGGAGGGCTACCTTAAGACACGTACATGGAAAAACGCGGATGATGTAAAAATGCATCGCACAGAAATTGTGATTGATAACGTGGTGTTATTGGGAGCGCGTGAAGCATCCGAGGCACACCTTGAGCACGACGATGCCAAGGTAGAAGAAGTCCCCGTGATGGAAGGGGAGTTAGTTGCGGCGTAAGAGTATTAAAAAATGCCGTGGGTCCCAATGGGACCCACGGCGGACAGATTCTTCGGGAGCCTCCTTTCGAATACTCCCAATTGCTGGCGTTCATGCCACCTTCTGCAGGATCGTGCTGGCGATTTTCCCCTCGTTCTCGTTGATGAGGTCGCGGCGATAGCGCGTCGGCACACGCGGTTGCTGCTGTTTGTTTTCGCGAATCTCGCAGATCGGCAGCGCAGTCTCTTCACCGATCTTCATGGCAACTGCGTGAGTGGCAGTGCCGAGCGAGTGATGCATCACGACGAGCGCGAAGGGCCCCTTGGCTGCGATCTCGCTCATCGCGTCACCTGGGCCGACTTTTTCGAGCACGGTCACGTCGCACTTTCGCGACAAGAGCCCGACGAGGTCGCCGTGGCTGTCACGGGCATTTCCGGTCAAGAACAGCATGCGGGGTTTCTGAGCCTGAGCCATTGGACATCTCCATGAGAGGGTATTCCGTCCCTACGCACATACAGCGCCACCCGAACGCTTCGGATGCATAGCAGCAGTGGTGAGAAAGAACTGAGGGACGATATTCATGGCCAACGTATGTGTCAATCTTGTCTTTGACATCTTATAGTTATGACTCACAATGCGTTGCCATGGCCACTACAACATTCCATCTCTCCGACGCGCATCTGATCCACCAGTGGGATGGAATTCCCGAAGAGATGCAGAAACGCAGAGCAATGGAATGCATCGCGAATGTTGTGCGAGAGACAGAAGGTGCGGTGTCGATGATTTGGAATGGCGATATGTTCCACCGGCCAGATGACCCAGTGCGCGAAGGATTCAGATTAGAGGCCGCGCAGCATGCGATTGAACCTCTTATTGATGCACTCGTCGAAAAGAAGGCAACGCTTGCGTACCTGCCCGGCAATTGCGATCCATGGGCGGGAATAGAGGAGCATCGTGAACAACTTCGTATGATTTTCGATCCTGAAAAACGTTTGCAACGTTTTGCATTCGTCGATGGTGCACTAGAAGCAGACGATATGCTTGTGACACATGGCCATGTCTTTGAGCCTTCTATTACAACCATCATGCGAGAAGCGTTACCGTGGCCTAAGCCACGTGTTGCAGAAAAACGCATGGGTCTTAAGTTGCTCGATCTTATGGAGGACCCAGTTGCCACGCTCCACGAGCGTAATGCCCATGAATGGACGGGGTCCCATCGAAAGGCCTATTTGATCAATAAAACAGTGGATACGCTGATGTATATTCTGCCAACTCGGTTAAAGAAGCATATGGATGCGTTCAAGCAATCCGCAATGAACCGTTGTTATACAAAGGCAGCATGTTACGGGGCAGCGGAACTCATCTGTAATCCTCTCGAACCTCAAAAGAGCCCAGATGTGATTGCCTTGGGACATACGCACAGATGCACACTGCTTACCCGTAAGGAACTCCGTGCACTTGTTGGGAAAAATGTCCCCTTACCGCAAGTCTTCCTTAATACAGGGACGGTAACTGGCGATAGAGGAAAACCTGCTACATTTGGAATCCAGACGCCAGAAAGTGTGATGCTAATGGAAGTAGGAACTCTTTCCGGCAAATCTGCACATATTCGAAAAGAGGTACTATTTACAGCTTAGTGCTCCTAAAGCTCTCCTAAAAACAGCGCAGCGGTTGCCTCTGCTTGTGCCAAGCGCATTGAGTCTACAAACTCCATTGCTCGTGCTTTTGCTTCGCTATTTGCAAATTCACCATCATCATTTGCTGCCAAAAGGAGTGCCGTTTCTTGTCGTGAACGTTCTTCTTGTTCGTCAACCATTAGTGCAAGGCGCTTCCGATAGGGTTTTGCGAGCATATTTAACGTTTCTGCTGCCATATCCGGGTTTATTCTACTTTCCGCTACCCACTCTGTTTCTGCGGGTGTGTAGGGCAACATGGCAATAGATATGCCGCGTATTCCTCCTAATAATGGTTGAATATGAGCAGCATCGCGGCTCATCAGCACTTGTTCCGCAAGAACGTTCGGACAGATTTCTGGCTTAGATTGTAGCTCCAATAGGAGAATCTGACGTGCTTCGTCATCTTCCGTTATGTCCACTTCTGTCAGATCTGCCTCAAACCACGAATCGGGCCATGAATCGGGAAGGTGATTCATGACTTCTACTATACTCCATGGACGCAAGTTGATACTGGCTTTCCCTCGTATACAAAATTGGTTTTTTCCGCTTGACCCCTATGTTTTGAACGGTAGAATCCTCCAGCTCTATGCATTCTTGCGCTTACCCGTAGCATCAGAATTGTCGACGTGATTTCTGATTCTGCGGGTGTGCGTTAGCCACCCGCTTTTTGTTTCTCTTAGCGGAGAAACACCCCAAAGTGACCAGATTTCCCGCGTGCGGGAGGTACGGGAGCTAAGGGTCTAGGCGGGGGATTTCCCACCCCGGTCATTGATAACATCGGCCGACACGTGATAGACACTTCTCTGTCTATCATGAAAAACAATTAAGAATTCAATTAAATTCAAGAAGATGACTAATGAAAAACACTGTCTCGTGGAGCTACGCGGGCATGCATAGCCCGCCCTAGTGACACGGGAACAGTACATGAAGAATGTTACTCAACGCATTACACGGATGCCTCGACTCTGCATTCCGATGAAGGACGTAGTCAGCTGCGATAAGCTTCGGTGAGCCGCTAGACAGGCGCTACCAGCCGGAGATTTCCGAATGGGGAAACCCACCGAGAGTTATGTCTCGGGACCTGCGCAAGCAGGAGGTGTGACTTTGCGAACTGAAACATCTCAGTACCAAAGGAAAAGAAATCAAATTAGAGATTCCCCTAGTAGTGGCGAGCGAACGGGGAACAGCCCAAACCGTCAATTTATTGGCGGGGTTGTAGGACCTGCACACGTGATTCTAAGATCTTAGTCAAACGACCTGGAACGGTCGGCCATAGAGGGTGATAGCCCCGTAGGCGAAAAGGTCAAAGACACAGCGGGATTCCTGAGTAAGGTCGGACACGTGAAATCCGGCCCGAATCCGGGTGGACCA
>CAYSPY010000004.1:0-118243 GCA_964433325.1 uncultured Candidatus Peribacteria bacterium
TCCTCCGCAGGCCCCCACCAGCCGTGGCGGCGGGAAACCCGCCCGGAACCACATCGTTATCGTTTCGTGAGCTGGCTCCCGCGCACCACGGGAATGTGAGAGGAAGGCTCTGTTCGTGTGCCGACGAGCCAATGCCGAAACCTTGGAGGCATTGGAGAGGAGGTCAGAGCCGGGTGGAGGAGCTTTGGTGCGCGGTGCGTTTCTTTGGTTCTTTCTTGTCGGGCTGACAAGAAAGAACATAACCCTAGTGCATCAAAAAAGCGCCCTTTCGGGCGCTCTTGAAGTTCGAGAATGAATCGTTGGATTATTTCAATGTCACCTTTGCACCTGCTGCTTCCAACTTTGTCTTCATTTCTTCGGCGTCTGCCTTCGCAACACCTTCCTTGATGACCTTCGGAGCACCGTCGACCAAGCCCTTAGCTTCTGCGAGGCCAAGACCTGTGATGTCCTTAACGACCTTGATCACAGCGATCTTCTGTCCGCCTGCTTCTGTGAGCTCGACGTTAAAGGATGACTTCTCTTCGGCAGCGGCTGCGCCGTCACCACCTCCTGCACCACCAGCCATAGCAACTGGAGCAGCGGAGATACCGTATGTTACTTCCATGTACTTAACGACGTTGTTCAAGGAGACAACGTTGAGCTTTTCAAGGGCGGTGATCACTGCCTTCTCCTCTGCGGAGAGCTCGATGGTAGCTGTATCGGACATAATGATGGGGGAATAAAAGAAATGAAGAAATTAATGATGAGGTTAAGCGGCTGGAGCCTCCGAAGCTGGCTCAGCGGGTGTTTCAGGTGTTGCTTCTGCAGTTGGGGCAGCTTCAGCTGCTGGGGCTGCCTCGGCAGCAGGAGTCTCTGGGGCTGCAACTTCTGCAGCTGGTGCTTCCGCTGCGGGAGCAGCTTCTGCCTTAGGAGCTTCGACTACTGGAGCCTCTTTCTGCTTTGCAAGTTCGCTGAGTCCACGAGCAAAGGATGAAAGTGGGCTGTTGAGCATGGCAGCAAACATACCAAGGAGCTGCAACTTGCCAGGGATCTTAGCCAGGCTCACTGCTTCCTCTTTCGAGAGAAGCTTGCCTTCGAAGATACCGCCGATCAGTTCTACCTGAGGGTGTGTCTTTCCAAATTTGAATGCGACCTGAGCACCTGTAAGAGGGTCAGCAAAGCTGAAGATGCAGGCAACAGGACCATTGAGGAGTTCATCAGCCAATTCTGGCATGTTGAGTTCCTTTGCAGCGATCTGCATCAATGTCTTCTTAGCGACTTTCATTTCGGCATCGCTTTTCTTCAGCAATGCGCGCAGGTCGGAGGCATCGGACACGTTCATACCGATGTAGTGGGCGAAGATCACAGACTGGCTGCGGCTCATTTTGTCCTTGAGCTCTGCAAGTTGTGCCGCCTTTTCGTCTCTGGTGAGGGCCATAATAGAAATCGGGAATGGGGGATCAAAAAGCTAGTTTTATTCGCTCTACGGGGCGAGAAACACAAAAAAATCGTTGGTTCCCGCCCGGGAGACCAACGAGGTACACGACACGAATCACCAAGCCGGAGCCGGATGAGCGATGCTGTATACCTCGGAGAGACTGACATCCAACCTGCGGTCGGAAAGCCCTCGGTCTTCGGGAAGGACCCAATCATACCTATTCGGGGACAGGAGTCAAGAATTCCTGTCTCAAATCACCTCTAAACATACAAAAACTGAGCTCACCATTCATAAAAAATAGGGTAAATCCCGTTTTAAAGTGAATTTGCCATAGTTGAATAGAGTTTTAAAAATAGCGGAAAAATACGATCATTGCCCCATGCTCGCTGCTGTTAAGTTTTGCTATGCTTGGGTCATGCGTGTGCTCCTCCAGCGTGTGTTATCAGCTTCGGTACGGATTGATGGCGTAGCTGTCGGCACTATTGATGAGGGATATGTGCTGTTCGTAGGGGTTATGGAGGGGGATCAGGAATCCCACGCAGCGTGGTTAGCTGAAAAAATTAGCAAACTTCGCTTATTTGATGGTCCTGAAGGGAAAATAAACGATCAAAGCATTGTTGATAGGAAGGGTTCAGCTCTCGTGGTTTCTCAATTCACGCTCGCAGGAAAGACAGAAAAGGGGAATCGGCCCGATTATACTGCTGCTATGGAGCCAAAACGGGCGGCAGAGTTATACGAAACATTCATTGCGCAGCTGCGACAGGAGGGTATTGTCCGGGTTGAGACCGGTCGATTTGGGGCGAATATGAAGGTGCAACTCACAAACGACGGCCCGGTTACTCTCTTGTTGGAACGATAATCATTATGGAAGACGTCGCACTGCGCCCTGCATCGGCAATCGATTCGGTTGCATCCGCCCGACTTGCGGATAGCGAGGCATTTGAGCGCTTGCTGGAAAAGCGACTTAAGCGTGTTCCGGATTCCAATGTATCTGCCATACGCAAAGCGTATGACGATGCGGTACGAATGTACGGCGACCAAGTGCATTGGTCAGGGGAGAGACTGATGACACATACCCTGGGTGTGTGCGAGTTGTATCTTCCGTTCGACCCCGATGACGCAGGGATGCAAGCATGTTTGTTGCATCATATTTTAGATACAAAACTCTGGACGCTCGATGATTTGAATCGTGATTACGGACAGGATGTCCGTTCGATTGTGAGTGCGGTGCACTTGATGTCACACATCACGACGTACGGCCGCCGCGTCTCAATGGAAGATTTACGTCTGATGGTGCTGCGTGTATCTGATGACATGCGTGCACTGCTGTTGGTGCTGTGCGATTTTGCACGTCAGTTGGATTGTTTGCCGCACATGCAGAGTGATATGAGGCGAAGGCTTTGCCGAGATGTGCTCCAGCTCTTCTCCCCTGTAGCTGCAAGACTTGGTATGTACAGCCTTAAGCATCGTTTGGAATCTCGCGCCTTCCCCGTGATGTACCCCGTAGATGCAGTGCGTATTGTGGAACAACTCGAAGAGATACAGGAGAAGCACGGGGACTTCTTGCCCGAGGCAGCGTTACTCCTGCAAGAAAGTCTTAGTGATGCGGGTATCCAGGCAAAAGTAGAAGGACGTCAGAAGCAGCCGTACAGTATTTTCCAGAAGATGGATTCTAAAAGTGTCACGCACATTTCGCAGTTGTTCGACTTGTTCGCGCTGCGCGTGATCGTCGAGAGTGATGAGATGTGTTACCAGACGCTCGGTGTGCTACACCGCATGGGCCACCCCGTTGCGCATCGATTTAAAGATTACATCGGATTCCCAAAGCCAAACGGTTACCGAAGTTTGCATACAACACTCGCAAGCTTGCCCGGTGTCCCAGAGGGGATTGTGGTCGAAGTGCAGATTCGTACTGCTGCCATGCACCGCGAAGCAGACCTTGGTATTGCTGCTCACTGGAGTTACAAAGAGGGTGGGGATGCCAGTAGTCTTGTCCGCAGAGTGGAGCTACAGCAGGCGCTGCTACAAGGGCCAAGCGAAGGGGCCAGGCATATTCCACTTAGTGATCATATCTTTGTGCTGACACCCAAGGGTGACGTTATCGAGCTGCCCGAAGGTGCAACACCCCTCGATTTTGCATTCAATGTGCACACAGCGTTGGGCCTCTCATTCAAGGCAGCTCGTGCGAACGGGTCTATCGTTCCTATCAATCATCCCCTGGAAAACGGGGACATCGTCGAAATTATTCGTCATAACGAACCGAAGCCGTCGTATAACTGGGTGAGCATTGTAAAAACGTCCTCTGCAAAGTCTCGCCTTAAGCGGTACTTCGCCGAGCGCGATGCGAATCACACGCTCTTTGTGCACGACAAGAGCGAGTCGACTGCAGAGCTCCCACCTACAAAAGAAACGTCCAACATCCAGCTACCCGACTCCAGCAAGTTTGTGGGAATCGAAGGAAATATTCCTATGCCCGTTCGCTTTGCTCGTTGCTGCAAACCCGATGAAGGACATAAGGCACATATCACCGGTGTGATTGGCCGCGACAGTATTGTTCGCGTGCACCGCATGCCATGCAAAATGATTCGCAACGTAAACCCAGAGCGGAAGATAGGGGTGAAGTGGATAGCGGGGGAGAAAGCAGAAAACAGAAAACAGTAGGCAGAATACTGCCTTCTGTCCTCTGGCTACTGATTTCTTATGCGAGCAATTCGCTTATCAATTTATCCACCATCGTCCTCCAGCGGATTTCTTCGAAGAGTCCGGAGCCTGCTTGCCATTGTCCCGTTGCACTATCGCGCTGTTCTGGTGGAAGGCTGCTGAGGAAAGACTTGAAGCCCTGTTCGAGTTCTTCGGGGGAGACTTCTACCTTTCGTAGTTCGATCAGCTTGGCGATACCAAGGCGCAACTTCCAGCGGTCGAGTGCCTGTTCGCGTAGTTCTTTCTCGGCTTGCTCTGGTGTTTTTTTCTGCGCTTCTAGGGCCTGTGCAATCGTCTTGCCCTGCTTTTCCAATTGCTGGCTCCACTCCTCGACCATGCCGCGGACTTCTTCGTCTAATAGCTCATCAGCGATTTCGACAGATGTGCGCTTTTTGATTTCTTCCATCAGTTCACGTTCGCGCTGCATGCGCAGGAACTGTTCCTCTTGTCCTTTCATCGATTCCTCGACCATCTTTTTAAAGGCATCCACAGAATCGGCATGTAGGTGAGCCTTTGCGAATTCATCAGTCAGCTCGGGGAGTTGTACCTCCTCCACTTTTTTGACCGTGACATGGAAGTCGGCAGGCTTTTTCTGGAGCTCTGCGACAGCAAATTTCTCGGGCAACGTTAGCGTGAAGGTTTTACTTTCACCTGCACGAAGCCCGACCAATTCTTTTTCGAAACCAGGCAGCAGGGTATCGCTACCAATCACTGCTTCGTAGTCCACCGCATGGAGACCTTCAATCTCTTTGCCATCCTTTCCTGTAGTGCGGAAATCCATCGTTACCTGGTCACCCTCTTTCGCAGCACGATCCACAAGCGTCACTGTGCGCTGCTCCTGCAACACTGATGCGACAACCTTCTCGATATCCTTGGCTTCTACCTGTGGCTCTTTTTTGGCGATCGTTAGGTCATCAGGTTTCTTCACCGTTACCTCTGGCTTTTCGACGAAGGTAATTTTGAGTGTAACTGGCAGGCGTGATACGGCCTCTACTTTTGGGGGGATGACTGGGGCAATGTTATGGTCTTTTGCGAGAGCGGGGATGCTCGTCTTTAAGAGCTGGCGGATGCTTTCTTCGAACAAATCATCATCACCAACTTTGCTACGGATCATGTCTGCTGGGGCGTGGCCTGCACGAAAACCATCAATTTTAATACGCTCTGCAAAACGTGCGAGTGCCGCTGTTTCGGCAGGGGCATACTCTGCTTCATCAAAGATGACGGTGCAGACGACTCTGCCTTTTGGCAGACGCTCAACGGTTGTTTTATCAGTTGGCATGGGAGAGAGGAATCAGAAGATGCAGAAGACTCAGAGGATCCAGAGGAAGCAGAAGAGCGAATGGGTGTTTTGGAGTCTGTCTGATTAGCGTGACGACCACTTCTTCCAGAACACCAGCAGGGGAGTTGCAACGAAGAAGGAGGAGTAGGTTCCAATAAATGTACCGACGATGAGCGCCAGCATGAACCAGCGGATGCTCTCGGAACCAAGGAAGAACAAACAGAAGAGCATGATGAGTGCGCAGAGGCCCGTGTTAATCGTGCGGCTGAAGCTCTGCCACAAGCTGTCATCAGCAACTTTTTCAAAGTTATCGATCCGCTTGCCGCCTTCAATCAAGTTATCGCGGATACGGTCGAAGATCACAATGGTGTCGCTGACCGAATAGCCCATGATACTGAGCAGGGCAGTCACGAAGAGGGTGTCGATTTGGAAGCTTGTGTACCGGCTGAGAATAGTAAAGATACCGACGGTGATAACAACGTCATGGATGACTGCAATGATCGCGCTAATACCGAATGTCCAAGGGGACATCGACTTGGGGATCTTTCGGAATGCAGCAGCGAGGTAAATAACGATAGCGATACCTGCAGCGAATAATGCCCAGAAAGCATTACGCTTAAGAGATGAGCCAACTGTGGGCCCGATTGTTGTGTATTGCAGCTCCTGCACACTGCCCAAGCTTTGGTTTAAATGGGCCAGCATCGCTGTGTGCTCGGCGGTATCAAGCGTCTGCATGCGGACGAGCCATGTTCCTGTGCGAGTCTGTGATAGGGCTGCTTCCTTTGCATCAATACCTTCCTGTGTAAACGATGTAAGAGCAGAGGACAGATCGTCCTTCGTTTTTCCTTCTGGCAGCTGTACCTCCATCAACGTTCCTCCCGTGAACTCAATGCTGAGCACAGGGCCTGGGTTATAGAAGAGCACAACGGATGCTGCTACCAGTAGAACAGAGACTGGGAACAGGAAACGCGCGGCGCGGGTAAAGGAAAACTGCATCGGAACGGCAGAGTAGCGGGAAATGATCAAATTGGAAATTGGAAATTGACCCCACTTCGCTCTTTGAGCTTCGCGGGGCAGGGAATTGAAAATTGATAATTATCTCTAATAAGAGATTATTCTAGTTCTAATGTCAAAATCCCGCCTTTTCGCGTCATGCTCCATTGAATAGTTTGCTTTCCTTGCGGGAAGATTTGGAGAGGCATATACATGCCCAGGTTAAAGCTGTTTACCCAGCTTGTAAGGGCAGCAATATTGGCTGTTCCACGTGCGATAAGAGAAGGGTTACCAAGAATTGATGATGCGCTGAGCATACGTTCAAGTAGCGCGTCTGATGTCGAGAGAATAACTCTCTGGCTGGTAAAGGCACTAAAGAGCCCTTGTTTATTTGGGCTTGGAGTGCGAGCGATGTGCCAATTTCCTCGCGTCTCTTCCGTGGTGTTCGTTGATGATGCATCGACGAGTGTGTCGATTGTAAACTTTTCATCGAAGGTTTCTGTTAGGCGCGAAGTAGATGCACTCTGTGATGCAACCCCACGATGGAGATGTGCCACTGTTTCCTCCATGCCTTTTGCACTTTCGGATGTCAGCATCACTGTGTACTGGCCAGATGCACTTGCGACGGTAATGCCACTGGGCCCGTTGAGCAGCGGCAGGATCTCGTATGTCATACTTACTTCGTTACTAGCATTCTTTGCTACCCACCCCCGTGCCTGAGCTTCTGCAGCGATACGGGGTGTGTCTTTCAAAAGTGATGATGCTTTGCCAATGAGCATCCCGAGATTTCCGGCATACACCGAAAAGACAAGATCATCACCGCGGACTTCTTGTGCAGTTGCCAGTGAGGGTAGGACAGAAGTGTTCTGCCAAGAGATCTGTGTAGAGCCAGTTCCAAAGCTAATGGCCAAAGGCTGCTGCATGCTGAGCCCTGGGAATTCCGATGCAAGTGCTGGAAAGCGAAGATACGTCCATGCTGTCCCCGGGGTATACGTCGATTGAAAGCCTCGGAAAGAAGGATCGTCTATAAGTGTGCGCTCTTTTTCGCCTAAGGCCGCAATGCCACCTTGTGGATTGCCATGTTCATCAAACAGAACCCAGATTGCTCCGCCCGTTGGTTGTTTAATAAGCGCTGCTACAGGGAACTGAGAAGACGACGCAGGGATGCGCTGGATATCGGGCAGAAACGTTGCCAGTTGATCGCGCTGCGTATCGGTTAAGCCGACCGTAACCGCCAATGTTCGTTCTGCAGGAAGTTTCGCGAGTGCCCCCGGCCCAATATTGGATACGAAATATACTGCCGCACCAGCAAGGACGATGCAGACGAGCGTTGCAAGGCCGATCAGGACCTGTGTGCGAATGCTAAAATTCATCGCGCGTATCGTAGCGATGAAACGGAGTACTTGGAATTACAAACTCTTCAGTCTTTCTTCTGCGCTAGCTCGGCCAGGGTTTAGTCGCAGTGCTTCTTGGAGTTCCTTTCGGGCTTCATCAATACGGTCGGTAGCCTGCGCAGCCCAGCCAAGTAATTCATGTGCCGATGCGTCGTCATTCCAACGTGTAACAGCCTCCTTCGCTTTAACATATGCCTCCTCTTTTTTACCTGCGGTGATAGCTGCTGCAATGTAGGCAGAGAATGTGTCGACATCAGCTTCGGGGAGCGTTGTGAGTGCGTCGTATTGTTCCAAGGCAAGGTCGATGTTGCCAACCTCCAATGCTTCGCCAGCAAGTAATCGGCGTACCTCGCTTTCGGGGCTAAAGCCATTTCGTAGTGCGTACTGCAAATAGGTGAGTGCGCCTGTATGGTCCCCAGATGCGCCGTAGGCACGTGCGAGGAAATACTGAATCTCTGGCTTCTCTGGATCCAAGTTGTAGGCCTGCTCTAACGATGCGACCGCTTCGGACATGCGCTCAGTGGAAAGTTCGCAGAACCCCTGCACCATCCACGCATCACGATAATCAGGTTGCTGGGCTGTTACCTGTGCCAGCATGGGGAGCGCGAGTTCGCATTCTTGTACGTCTGCTAAGGACTTCGCCAGCAGGGTCTGCAAATGGATAACAGGACTATTAGGGAAGAGTGCGTATTGATCAAACGCGGACGCAAGGGTTCGAGCGTACGAACGAAGCACTGGCTCCCACCCACCGATCACCAGCTGTAATTCAGCTTTAGCGGTGTCGTAGTCGGCGCTAGCGATAGCGAGGAGCGCGAGACCATAGTGTTTATGTGGGGAGTCATCCGATGCCTGCAGGATCTCTCGTGCCTTGGTCATTTCCCCTGTGCGTAGCAAGATGATGCTTTCGAGGAGCAGCAAATCTTCTGGGCGTCCGCCCGATCGGCGCATGGTATCTAATGTTTCCTGAGCCCCACGTACATCGCGTCGCTGTAGCTGCGCCTGGGCAAGTTTACGTAGCGAGACGAGCCCTCCGCCATTATCTGCTGCTTGTCGGTATTCGTCTGCAGCTGCTGCCCACTCCCCACGAAGCGCATGCAAATCGCCGCGTCGTAAATGGAGCAAGGTAGCATCACCGCTTTGGGGCAGGTTGATGACCGCTGCGTTCATGGTAGTCGTTCCACTGGATGTCAGCCCCAGCTGTGCCGTCAAAAATGCACGTGCGCCATCCAGCTGCTGGAAGAACACGACCAGGCACGCCGCAACAATCAGAAGTGCGGCTACAACAGGAACGACGATGCGAGGGGGGAGACGCATGATGAACGAAGCTTATAGCTTTTAGCTTCTAGCTTCTAGACATGGATGTGATAATTCTTAACTGGCCTTTGCTGCGATTTCTGCGGCATCCATAAAGCGAATGAATGCAGGGAACAGACGATTTTTGATCAGTTGAACCAATCTCCCCTCTGCCTCTTTTGACGTTAAATGCTTTACAAGTAATTCACGTAGTTTTTGTTCAAAATCAGCTCTGTCTTCCTTTGCGCTCGAAGCAGCATATTCCGCTTGAAGATTTCGAACTTCATCAACAAGCTCATCGAAATTGAGTGTTTGTAGAAGCTCGGGGCCGCATGCGCGGATTTCTGTTGTAATGAAAGACAGGACTTGTTCATCAGTAACCGCGCTTGAACGTTGCCCTTTTACTGCCCATCGGTGGAACCAGAATGAGCCTTTTGTCTTAAGGTTGTAGTGTCTCATGAGAGCATCAAGATCAATGCCTGATTCTTCCATCATCCTTTTGCATTCGTTGTATTGCTCATCATCTACATTTCCTTTTTTAAGGACCATTAATTCAGGCTGGATAACCCCCATCGATACCAGTAAAAATTCTCCCACTGAGTTAAGAAAGGGGATAGCCAGTTTCTGGTTGGTTTCAGTTTTACCAATGTGCATGAATCGCTTCGCAAAGCGGTTTTGAATTTTCTCCGATACAAAGTAAGTTAGCTTATCCAAAACAATCATGTCGCGAAAAAACTCTCTGAAGAGTAGTTGGCCTTGGGAATCTGGAATCCTCTGAACAAAGGCGACAACCTGTTCGATATTTTGTAGATAAGGGCCAAACATTCTTGTGATTGCGAGTGCGTTCGTCATTTCTCGAACCTGCTCCATGCGCGAATTTATATCGCCGGTTACGTTGATGTTCATAAGGGTCTCCGCATCACCTGCAAGTTTCTCAGGATTTTCGAGTGCAGCGCGCATCGCACCTTTTGTTGTTTTAATCGTTTCTGGAACTTCTTTTCCATTCACTTCATTAAGAACTTCAATACCCGATGTGCGGTCATACAGAGATTCGAGCGTTGCAAGACGCAGTGCATGCGGTTGTTTTGTTTCCGTTAATACAGGTTTGGAAAGCAGAAGCTGCTTAATACCATCGTTGCCGCCTAATATGACTCTGGCCGCATTTTGTATTTCTGACTCGGCAATCTGCCCGATGACTGTTGCGAGCATGATGTCGTAGAGCTCTTGCGGATCATCTCCTGTGCCATCGGGGAGTATGGCTCGCATTGAGTCGCGCATTTGCGCGGCAAGTCTCATGCGCATTTCCTGGCGCAGTTCTGCAGACATCGCCATACGTTGTTCCTGACGCATTGTTTGGCCCATGCTTAAATGCATACCCATACTCATGTGCAATATAATACAATTTATATCAAATACGTCAAGTATCCTTCACGTCGGCTATCCCTCAATGAGAATACTTATTCCTCGTCCTCGTCTCCTTTCTTCTTTTTCTTCTTTTCGACGACAGGGCTCATTTCGCCATCTTCGTTCATCGTTGCCTCACCCTCGATCATGGCACGTGCAGCAGCTTCGGCTAGGTGCTTAGGCAGCACTGCGTCGATAGCAGCCCACTGGGCGTCGTTTGTCTGAGGGAGGAGGACCGTTACCTGGTCGCCAACTTCTGCACGGTAGAATGTGACAGATGCCAAAAGAACGCGCAGAGGCTTGCCTTCGGCAAGTACCTTATACTGGCCATCCTCTTGAATCAGCACGCCACGTACGGTGCGTCTATCTGTTGGGGCAATTTGCTTGTAGATGAATTTTCCTTCCTCGGTAATGGTAAGCTTCATTCCGTCACCTTCTACCAACTTGCTCTTGCTGGCGTAGTTAGCGGGTACGGGGTAGCTCTGTCCGGCGCTATCCACCATGTTCTGTCCGTCGAATACACCTTCGATCACACGTCCATTTACAGGGGCGCTTGGGGAGACCCTGCTAGCGCGTAGTGCATGTCGTTCGTGGTTGATATCACCAACACCCGTTAGCTCTCGCAACATAGACGAAGCAGTCTTAAGGGACGACTCCGCAGTTTCGAGTAATTCCTGAATGTGAATCAATGACTCATCGGACATGGGGTGTTCGGGAAGGGGATGGATGTGTGTGTTTTGGGCTAGTTTTTAGAGCGGCTTTGCGGTGACAACAAGAGACGTCTCTTTCAGCTTTGTCTCGATCTGGATGTCTGTGAGTAACCCGCTTTGTGCTCCAATACTTCCAACAACACTCGTTGCATTCATAGTACCTGCTTTGAGGGCTGTTGGCAAGTCTTTAGCGCTAATCAAAGCCCAAGTCATGGCACAGCCGAAGGCGTCTCCCGCCCCCGTACTATCGACTACTTCGCAGGGTAAAGATGGGCAGTGATACACAGTAGTTCCGTCAGTTGCGGTTGCCCCGTGTTTGCCGTCTGTAATACACACGATCGTGCAGCCTGCTGCGATGAGCTTTTTCAGTGCTTCTTCCACCGTCTTTGCCCCAGCGAAGGACAGGGCTTCTTCTTTGTTCAGGAGCAAGAGATCTGTTGCTGCCAGTAACGCCTGATTGCCATTGGCAATGCCAGAGTCGATCTGGCATCCACCAGGGTTCCACGTAAGGAAGGTAGATGGAGTAGCGGCAAGGGCCGAGACAATGTCATTCTCAATGACACAGGTGTCTTCGTGAATGTGATTCAAATACACGGCATTCATCTTCGATGCAGCTTCACGATCAAACGTCACATCATGAAAATGACGGTCCATGCTTTTGTGTGTCAGGATTGTCCGTTCCCCAGAGGGGGATTGGAGGATAAGCGAAAAGCTGGATGGCTCGTGCTCGATCACTGCCAAATAGCTCATGTCTATATGCTCGCGTTCCATGTTGCGTTGAATTTCCTGTCCCCATTGGTCATCACCTAGCACTCCACTAAAGGCTGCATTGCATCCAAGCCTCGAAAGTCCAACAGCCGTATTATGTGCACCACCTCCACATGCGCCGATCACATCGTGTACGCCCACTTTTGCACCCAGAGGAAAAGAGAAGGATTTTACACCTTGGCAATCGTGCATCATGTCTTTGCTGAGGTTTAAAAACAGGTCAAAGGTTGCACCACCGATCGAGAGAGTGCGGAGGGGCTGTGGGCTGTGGGCTTTAAGCTGTGAGTGATTGGTCATAGATACAAGTGAATGCGTTATGTTCTCATAGCCCATGGCTCATAGCTTACAACCGGTGCTGATATTGTGCCTGCACCGCCTGCAGGAATGCAGCTGTTTTCTGAACCGACTTTCTGTGACGCCAGCGCATGTAGACACCCGCTGCTGCAATAGCAGCGCCGATCATTAAAAGTGTGCTTGGAATTCCGGAGCCGGGGTTCGAGGGTGCTCCGCTATGAAGCGGTCCTTCAGGTAGTTCAGCAACGTCGAATGGGACATCGTCACGTGCAGCAGGCTTAAAGCCGTTGCCTGTTGGCGTACCGCTTCCGTCGGCTGCAAGCTCATCCAGCTTATCGCCTGTAACCGTCACTGGGGTAATGCGTAGGAAGTACGTCACTCCAGGGAGAAGATCGCGAACGATGGTGTCACGAAGTTCACCATTCAATGTGCGCTCTTCGCTCAGGTTATCACCGGATGTGCCGTAGGCGAGAATGAAAGACGAGAGGGGAAGGTCGGTTGTAAGAGATGTCCATTCCACACGAAGAGCGGAGTCCTGAGGGGTAATTTCCAGAGTAAAACCAAGGACTTGTGCGCTCACTGGCTCACTCTTTTCCTCACTTTCCTGGCTACCGCGAAGGGCTGTAACGGCGAAGGAATAGTTCTGCCCTTGTGTCAGACCTTTTACTGTCGCTTTCGTAATCACACGTCCGGTATCAAGCGTGTAGAGGTAATTGTTGTCCTTGTCTCCAATGTAAATGCGATAGCCGCTTACTTCGCCAGGGACGGGGTCCCAGGTGAGTTCCACTGCATCAACGCGTGGTTCTGCTTGGACGTTCACAACTTGTGGCAACACCTTTCCACCAACTACCAGCTGCGCAGAGAGTTCGGTGACGTTGCCAGCTTTATCCATGATCGTCACGGTTGGCTGGTACACATCTGCAGCAGGGGCTGTAAAGAACCCTTGGTATGAACCAGACTGTGTTGGATTTTCACTTAATGTAATTTCTGTAGGGCTGCCGTTCACACGGTCGGCGAGACGGAGCATTGCACGTGCAAGCCTAGGTTCACTCTGCACAATCACGAGTACTTTTTCGCCCTCTTCTGGGTTTTCGGGGGCAAACTGAATGATGTCGATCGACGGTTTGTCTTGGTCCAAAATCAAGTGAATGGACCCAGAGTCATTGCGACCTTGGTCATCCCGTACGCGTAGTGTGAAGTCGCGCTGGCTAGGGGAGAGTGTGACGGGGATCGAGAAGTTTCCGCTGTCATCTGTACTACCTGTGTAGTCGCGGTCGCCACCCATCACAATGAGGTTAGCCAGGCGAGGTCCACGTCCTTCGACGGTAATAGTTAAGGAGTTCACGTAGTCACCATCTTTGTGTGATACGACTTCGATCGAACCCTGAGCAGATCCGCCAGCACCTACCTGCACTGTTCCTTCTCCAAAGATTCCAGCATCGTTGGCATCTTCTACACGGAACGTTTGTGGGCCCGGAGTGCGGAACGTGAGTGCAAGAGCGAAGGACTTCTGGCCCAAGTCGCGACTCATGAATGTGTATGTACCGAAGTTCGGGACAGTTGCCTGTGGGTCGGTCGTCACGAATCGCACTGTGCCCGTATAGTTTTCGACTGTCTTACCACTGCGATCAACCGCGCGTACCGTGATTGTTGGCGCTTCTTCGCCCGGGGTCATTTGGGCAGGCACTGTTACTTCAAAGCGATCAATAACATCGAATGCAGGTGCAACCTGTGCATTAAAGTAAAAGCGGCGGCCCTGGGAATCATGGGATGTAAGAGGGGCAGCAGCAACGGTGTCATAGCCGCCAACTGCAGCAGTGTTCCCTGCGCGGATCTCTGCTGTTTGGTTTACGGTGACAGCGCTCAGTAGGTCAATTGCCCGCAGAGTCATTGTTCCTTCTTTTGTTGTAGTCACAGAAAAATGCTGCGTGCCCGTGCTGTCTGTTTTACTAGAAAGGGCAGTGACTCGGTCCTCGCTGCGGCTGGATACCAACGTAACTGTGCGACCTTCGAGTGCGTTGCCGTACTGGTCGCGCATGGTCACTGATACCTCACCACGGTCGCGTCCATCAGGGGAAATCACCGGTGTCCATGTTTGGACCGATGACACATAAGCATCAGCGGAATCTGCTTCTACTTGCACACTTACGGGTGCTGCCACTTCGCTTGTTCCTTTTACAGCGCGTGCCGTATACGTCCCTGCACGTTCTGCTTTAGCCCCCGGCAAAATTGCTGTTGCCTTACCACTCGCATCTGTCTGGACGGGGATACGCATTGCGGAACCCATGGGGTCCGTCACAACAATATCGAGTGCGTCATTTGTTGAAGCACCTGTGAGTCCAATGCTTAATCCAATGCCAGCGATCGAATCGTCAGCGCTAAGGAATGCTGCCGCGAGAGAGCTCATCGGCATTGCAAGGGCGACCATAGTCGCGACGGTTTTGAGGAAGGTGCGAGACATAAATCCAACTATTGTAGCATGAAACGGCTGTTTGCTCAATTCTAGGGGTATAACCAGATACCATATACGACGTTTGTCTACGGGTAATCGACTCCAAGAATATCGTCGAAACCTATAAGCTTAGGCCATGCGACGCCTTCCTCTACTAGCTTTTGGACTTCTTCTACTCACTGCCTGTGGAGGGAGTAGTACTGCTTCGGTCTGTGATCGTGGGTATTGGGATGGTGCTATTGGAGCCTGTGTCCCTGAAGGATGGCAGGTATTTGACCGTTCAGCGCTGGATATAAAGGGTATGCCGCCAGAGGTTGTTGTCGCGTTCCAATCCGAAACGCCGACTTCTGGTCAATTTGTAACTGTCACTGTGACTCGTGAAACACTTGCTCAGCCAATTAGCTCAAGCGATTACAGCGCTGCCAGTATTCAATCGGTGCAGGGTTTGCCTGGTTACGAAGAGGCGGATCGTCAGTCCGTTACGATTGATGAAGAAGACTTGGATATCCATATCTTTACCGCTCAGCCGTCGTCCGATCAGCCATCTTCCCGCTTCTACCAACTAAGTGCTGTTGCAGAGGGGATTGGCTATACCTTCACTGCCGCAACACCGGTATCTGTTGATGACGAGGTAGAGGATCAGGTGATCTCGATTCTCAAAAGTGCCACGTTTGTGCAGCCAGACGAAACAGCGGAGGAGGAATAAAAAATGGGGCGTTGCCGCCCCTGTGTGTGCGAAGTACGGTTAACGTTCTTCGCCCGTGTTGCTGTTCCATTGTGGCCAGCGCCCATCGGCCAAGCGGCCACCTACGCATCGATACCAGCCAGTGTAATTGCTTCCATCATGCTGGTATTCGTACCCGCCGATCGTTTGCCATCCCAACATAGGGTTCTCCTTTCCTGAGAGGGTGTATGGAACTAATAAAATTTAACATATAATTAAATATTGTCAATATCCACCTTCCGCTTCCGCAAGCGCTCGACAGCAACTGAGCTGCAGCCCCAAAAACCCCTCATACATGAGAAGGTATTAATGGTGGAGCTGAGGGGATTCAAACCCCTGACCCCCTGATTGCAAATCAGGTGACGAGCATTGGTTTGTTTATTCGTCTCGCGCAAGCGCTCGACGGCAACTGAGCTGCAGCCCCAAAAACCCCTCATACATGAGAAGGTATTAATGGTGGAGCTGAGGGGATTCAAACCCCTGACCCCCTGATTGCAAATCAGGTGCTCTATCAACTGAGCTACAGCCCCACGGAGGGTAATGATGGTGTGAAAGTTGCTGACCGAGCATATTCATTTCTTGGCCAACTGCAACTGATTGGAGGTGCCGGCGGGAATCGCACCCGCGCATGGGGGTTTTGCAGACCCCTGCCTTACTGCTTGGCTACGGCACCGCGTGCGCGCCAGCATAAAGAACAACTGCCTTTAGGAAAAGGCATAACGAAGGGCAATCTCTCCATTTTACTGCATAAACATATCCTCGGAGGGTGCATTTGGCACTAAGCCCGGGAATAGCCATAAGATTGGCTGTAGCAGCAAAAAGGTGGTTCCGGTCAGGACAGCCAAGCTCCAAAAGAAGACAAGTACGGCTAGCAGAACCACAAAGTTATAGACTCCGCCAACCTTATTCATCCACTCTGCTTCACCTACCAGGTTCCCAATCCACTCGCGGTAGATAAGCATAAAGACAGATCCCACAATGCCAAGGATGGGCAGAATGTAACTCATCAGAATCAGGAGATAGCACCTTCGAGCTCTTTGGCCATATCAGCCTTAGAGCGAGCGCCTACAAACTGCGTGAAGAGTTCACCATTTTTAAAGATGATGAAGGTTGGGATGCTCATGACGTTGTGCTGACCAGGGACGTCGGTGTTCTCATCGACGTTCATCTTCACAATTTTTACTTTTCCTTCGTACGTCTTTTCCAGCTCTTCCATAATAGGGTTCATGGCTTTGCATGGGCCACACCAAGGAGCCCAGAAATCTACAAGCACAGGCACATCAGATTGTAATACTTCGGCGTGGAAATCGGCATCGGTAACGGAGTGAGACATGAAAACGGGGGGAATGTTCGAAACGAGTATACGAGCTTCTCAGCTTCTCAGCTACTTAGCTTCTTAGGAAAATTTTCTCTTTATACTTCGAGGCCTGTTTTCTGCTTATCAGTAGATATTCATTAGAGTTGTTTGAACGGACAAAGCATACATATACTCAAAAGCTATGCAGCTAAGAAGCTAACCAGCTAGGAAGCTACTCCGACCGTCCATGCATCAAGATCTCACGTGAGATCTGCTTGCTCGCTTCTACTCCTGGCTGCCCGTAGGGGTCGACGCGGTAGAGCTTACCCAGGAGCACGACTTCGACCATTAAGCAGTAGAAGAGCTGGCCCAAATGATATTCATCCAGTCGTGTCAGGCTGATGGTTGCAGTGGGGCGCTTGGCTCCTGCAAGCCCTCGGCTTGTCCCTTCGTACAGGGCGTCCATCAATTGCCCAAAGCTTTTGCCTGCAATGTGGGACCAGTGGCTATCAAGTTCGGTGGGGACAAACACATGTGGCTTTTCGACTTCGCGGATAAACAAGTGCCATGCTTTTCGTGGCCCTTGCATCCATTGTTGCAACAGCGAGTGTTGGTCCTGGCTCCCCACAGCGGCGACAGGGAAGGGGCTACTCACTTCGTTCTTTCCAAGGCTTTCTGCAATCAGCTGTTGGTTCCACCGCGCGAGGTTCTGGAGTCTGTGTGAATACGGCATGATTGCACGCATCAAGTATCCTTTTTTTGTATCCAGCAAAAACTGCACTCCTGCCAGCAGCGCTGCAGGGTTTTCCTCTAATAGTTCGCCCCGGCAGAGGTTATCCATATCTGCAGCACCCTGGATAAATGCATCAATATCGCCATCCAGCAGGGCAAGTGGTAGTAGTCCTACAGGCGTAAAAATCGAATAACGTCCGCCTGTTCCTTCGGGGATTGGCAGAATCTGGATTCCTTCATCAATGCAGAAGTCGCGTAGCCATCCTTTGTCTGGATCTGTAATGCCAATCACACGTGATGCAGCTTTCGTGCCGCGAGCTTGCCTGAGTGCATTCCAGTAGAGGAAAAAGGCACTGAGAGTTTCGAGCGTTTCACCGGACTTACTGGCAACCACTACCATCGTTTGCTTCCAGTCGATGATTTCCAGGTACAGCTGCAGTACTGCTGGATCGACCGTATCAATCACAATAAATTCGATTGTCTGTGGCGTTTCAAAAATTTCCTGAATCACTTTAGGGCCAAGGCCGGAGCCCCCGATGCCAATCCAGAGCACTGTCTGGATCTTCTCTTTTTTAATATGGTCTGCCACTCCTTTCACCGAGCGAACCACATGCTCATTCCCGATATCCTGCGTCCAGCTGTGATGCCCTTGGCCGCACTCTGTATTCCATTCCTGCACAAAGCGCTTCATGGAAGTTCGCAGACCCATGACATCTTGGTCCGCAAGCCCCATCGATGGGGTGATGGTCTTTGCGAGCGTGCCGTTAACGTCAATAGTAAGCATAGAATGTGAGCTTAACCGCACCCCTCCGTGGGTGCGGGATCTAAATTATAGGCTGCGAAGCGCAGCAGTGACACGTTCTTCCGTTGTTTCTAGTTCGCTTGGGAGCGACTCCAGTGCACGCACAATATCGTCGGATTGGAACCCAAGTTGACTGAGTGCTGCCACCGCATCGCGGTCGAACCGTGCAGCAATCGAAAGTGTCTCGTGGCCGCTAAAGAGCTCAGGGGATTTTTCCATGATGGACGAGAGTTCTACCAGTAACTTCTCGGCTGATTTTCGCCCAATTCCTTTTACTGATGTCAGAATTGCAGGGTCTTTCTGGTGAACAGCTTGTGCCAACATGCCACGGGGGACTGCGCAGAGTTCCAACCCGGTTCTAGGGCCAATGCCCGAAATGTCCGTTAAGCGCTCAAACAATTCACGGCTCTGGCGCTGTAGGAATCCATAGAGGTCAAACCGATCCTCGCGTACGTATGTCGAAATATAGAACGTCGCTTCGTGTGTTTCCATCACCTCGTCCCAGTCACTCACCGGTACAGACACCTTATAGCCCACTCCATGGACATCTACGACCAGCTGCCCGGGTGACTCTTTGCCGATGATGCCCCGGAGCATTGAGATCATCGTGCTGGATAGTAGCACATATCCGGTGCTTATCAGGAAGTACTTTTTCTGCTATAATGATGTGAAATGCACACCCTGAACCGGATCTTCACCTGCCTTGTGCTTATCGCTGTGCTTATCCCGCCAGCGACGTTCGCGCTGATCTCTTTGGACGAAAAAAACGAGGCACAGGAGGAATTAGAAGATGCGATTGGTTCTGCCGTACAGACGTACCAGACACGCACCTATTTGCAGTATTCCAAAACGAAAAATGAAAAGATTGTGCGCGAAGCAGAGCCTAAACTTGCAGATTTAGAACAGCGAAAGCTCATCCTACGTCGTGCGATCGTAAAGGAGCAGCGCATTATCAAGACGGTAAGTGACATCTATGGGTTAGAGATTGCATCGCGTGACCAGTTGCAGGCGATGATTTCTACGGAAAAGCGTAGGGTCGGGCGATTGATTGCCCTTCGTAGTATGGGGCATATGGCTGCCGATCGTGAGGACCCCCGCACGGTGGTTCTTCGCAGTATGTTCCGCATTGCATCCGCCGATTGGGATATGGCGCTCTTGGAAGATACGCAGACACAAATGCTTCGTGATTTAACTGCGGCAGATAGAGCGTTTAGTAGGCTGGAAGCAGCTGCAAAAGAACGGGAAGCAGTGCTCTTGGATTATGACAACCTGCAGACACGTAAAAAGCATGCAGAGCAGGTGGTAGAGGAAAGTACCAAGAGTATGGATTCTATCCAGGAGATTATGGAAGACGTCCATAACCAAGTGCTCAAGATGCAGGGTGAGCTTGCGCGCATTGATGCGCGCCTTAAGGCAAAGGCAGAGCGCGTGCTTATCGAAAAAGGACTCCTTGACCCTAAAGATGCAGGCGGCAGTGAAGCGACAGCCATCAAGCCACAATTTAGCTGGCCAGTGTATGGCGTGGTCTCTGCAGGCTTTATGAATAGTGACTACAAAAAATTCTTTGGCGTGCCGCATTACGGTATGGATATCGTGGTGGGGCAGGGGACACGCGTTTCCTCTGCTGCAGAGGGTGTAGTCTTCCTCGTTCGTGATGGTGGAGAAACAGGGTATTCGTACATCCTTGTTGGTCATCGTGGTGGTTACGCAACGCTCTACGGACATATCTCACAGGCGCTTGTAAAAGCAGGAGACGAAGTAACAGCAGGGCAGGCGATTGCGCTTAGTGGAGGAACTCCAGGAACACATGGTGCTGGCCCTATGACGACGGCAGCTCACCTACACTTTGAGGTGATTCAGGCGGGGGTGAATGTGGACCCAAAGACGGTATTGCCATAAGTAGAAAATACATGCACGATGACTTTGTCGTGTCTGTTCCTGTTTCGTTCTCTCGCATAAAGGATCTGTCATGAGATTTCGCGGCAAGACCACTCGAAAGCATAAAGGTCCGACTCGCTTCCGGTGTACCTGTGGTTGCGACACAACGCTGGATGCACTGCCCAAGCATTGCAAAGGTGTTCATCACATCCAATGGAGGTCGGCGAATCGTCGTCCGGTTCCACCGGCACGCAAGAAGAAGCCCGAAGATGTGGCTGCATGAGCCCTTCGGATGTGCACGATCGGCGACTCCTACGGGAGTCGCCATTTTTTAGAGGATCAACATTCCATCCCCAAAGCTGAACAGCTTGAACTTTTTTTCGATAGCTTGGTGGTAAAGGTCCAAGAGTTTTTCGCGTCCAGTAAAGGCGGAAGCTAGCATTAATAAGCTGGAGCGCGGGACGTGGAAGTTGGTTACAAGACCGTCGACGAATTTCAATTGATCATGTTCAGCAATGAAGATGTCGGTGATACCGGATAGCGCTTTCAACTGGCCGCTTTCCGTCGCTGACTCCAACGTGCGAACGGATGTCGTGCCAACCGCGATAATCGGACGTCCTTCAGTCTTGGCTTTATTGAGAAGTTCGGCAGTAGCTTCATCGATTTCGAAGAATTCTTCATGCAATTTCTTGGCTTCCAAATGCTCTTCTGTGAGTGGTGCAAATGTCCCCAGGTTCACATGGAGTGTCACGTAGGCGACGGTGCATCCGTGCTGTTCTATTGTCTCGATCAACGCAGGGGTAAAGTGTAGTCCGGCAGTAGGTGCTGCGACGGAGCCTGCATCTTTCGCATACACAGTCTGGTACTCACGTCTGCGATCTGCCTCGGTTAGGGGGGAGTTTTTAATGTATGGGGGGAGTGGCGTCTCGCCGTACTGGTCGAGTAGGTGATATAGCTCCTCTAATGGAAACGATGGTTTGAGGGTCGCATACTTTCCATCACGTTCCATTACCATAAATGAGTGGCCATCTTTCCAAGCGAGGCCATCCCCAACACTCATTTTCCCCGAGGCCATCACGCGGATCGCATTGCCGACTTTTTCGAGGTAGAGCGCCTCAATCACACCACCTGTTCCTTTGGTCAGGTGTATGCGCGCGGGGATCACCTTTGTTCGGTTAAAGACGAGGACCGCATTCTTGGGTAAATACTCAGCAATATGGAAAAACGTCGAAAAGGATGTCTCTCCCGTCGCTCGGTTATGTACTAGGAGCTTTGCGTTCTCCCGTGGGAGGGTTGGCGACACCGCAATCAGCTCTGGTGGGAACTGGTAATCGTAGAGGGCCAGTGTCTCGTCGAACGTGCTCATGATCACAAATTGTATGCACCGATGACCACGACAAACTCTCCTTTTTTTGTAATTGATTTCGCAATCGACGGTAATTGATCAACAGTTGTGTTCACAATATCTTCGTGAAGTTTTGTAAGTTCGCGGCAGATGACCACTGCTCTAGTTGGTTGAGAGGCGAGGACTTCGTGTAGTTCACTCAATGTTTTCTCGATCCGGTGCACTGATTCGTAGAAAACAATCGTATGTTCAGTTGTTGCAAACGTGCTCATCAAGCTCTTTCGGCCTTTTTTGAGTGGGAGAAAGCCAAGGTAGAGGAAATGATTAATCGGGAGCCCCGAAACCGAGAGGGCTGCAAGGAATGCCGAGGCGCCGGGGATGACTTCCATCTTAATCCCTTCCGTTCTACAGCGGCTTACTAGCGCATACCCCGGGTCACTGATGCCCGGTGTCCCCGCATCACTGACCATCGCCATATGTTCGCCGTTCTTCAGGCGATCAATCATCCCTTCGAGCTTTCGTGGGTCGGTGTAGCCGTGCAGGCTGATCAGTTCTTTCTTGGGGAGTTCCAAAATATGCAGAAGCCCGCCTGTGACGCGCGTATCTTCACAAATGATCGCGGATACGTCCGAAAGCACTTCTTTGGCACGCACAGTTATATCACCGAGGTTCCCGATGGGGGTGGCAACAATCGATAGCATACTTTCAGCTTATAGCTTTTAGCTCCCAGCTTCTACTTTTGTGTTCAAACAGCTTCCTTCAGCACACTTTTCCGCTATCATTCCCGTGAACCCAATCCCACCTTTTTCTGTATGGCAGACAACGACAAGAACCCGGACCAACAAGAGCTTGGCGAAACGCTAAGCAGCATCGGTCGCATTCAGGCGCGGCCTATCGTGACCGAAATGGAAGAGAGTTACCTTAGCTACGCGATGAGCGTCATTGTTGCTCGCGCCCTCCCAGATGCTCGCGACGGTCTTAAGCCAGTACACCGCCGTATTTTGTACGGCATGAACGAGCTGGGACTTCGCTCTGGTGCAAAGTTCCGCAAGTCTGCCCTTATCGTTGGTGATGTGATGGGTAAGTACCACCCACACGGTGACTCCGCTATTTACGAATCACTCGTGCGCATGGCGCAGAGTTTCTCGATGCGTTATCCGCTTGTGCATGGACAGGGAAACTTCGGTTCGATCGACGGAGACGGTGCTGCGGCGATGCGTTATACCGAGTCCAAGATGGCGCGCATTACCGATGAAATGCTCCAGGATATCGATAAGAATACGGTGGAGTTTGCTTCTAACTACGATGCATCGCGCAAAGAGCCAACAGTGCTTCCATCCAAGATCCCAAACCTGCTCTTAAACGGTACGGTGGGTATCGCGGTTGGTATGGCGACAAACATCCCGCCACACAACTTGCACGAGCTCATCAATGCGATCATGTATCTGCTCGAAAACTCCGATGCATCCGTCGAAGATCTGCTCAAGTTTGTGCAGGGCCCAGACTTCCCAACAGGGGGAATTGTCTACGACAAGGAGGTGATCAAGCAGGCCTACTTAACTGGTCGTGGAAGCGTGATGACGCGTGGTAAGGCAGAGATCGAAGAAATGAGCAGCGGTCGCTTCCACATCCGCATTAGCGAGATTCCATACCAGGTCAATAAGTCGACGATGATCGAAAAGATGGCGGCACTGGTAAACGACAAAGTGATTATCGGTATCAGCGATATCCGCGACGAATCGGACCGTGACGGTATCCGTATTATTATCGAACTTAAAAAGGATGCGTATCCACAGAAGATTCTGAACCAGCTCTACAAGCATACAGACCTCCAGAGCAGCTTTAGCTACAACATGATTGCGCTTGCAGACGGTCTGCAGCCACGCTTGATGAACTTGCAGGAACTCCTCGCAATCTTCATCGAACATCGCCGCACCGTCATTACCCGCCGCATTACGTTCGAACGTGATCGTGCGAAAGAGCGTGCACATATTTTGGAAGGTTTGACCATCGCCCTCGATAACATCGACGATGTCATCGCCACAATCAAAAAGAGCCAGGCTCGTGAAGATGCTCGTGAAAACTTGATGAAGAAGTTCAAGCTGAGCGACCTACAGGCAAACGCGATCTTGGACATGAGACTCCAGACCCTTGCTGGCCTTGAGCGAAAGAAGATTGAAGATGAATTGAAGGCGGTGATGGCGTTTATTAAGGAGTGCGAAGAGATTCTCGGTAGCAAAAAGAAGATCGACGACGTCTTTAAAGGCGAACTTGCCGATATCAAGAAGGCATATGGTGATGATCGCCGCACGGCTGTTGTCCCAATGGCTGCAGGAGAATTCAGCGCCAAGGACACGATCCCGAATGCACCGATGATTGTGACGCTGACACGCAGTGGCTACGTAAAGCGCTTAAGTCCACTCCAGTTCCGTGCACAGCACCGTGGTGGTAAGGGTATTAAGGGTGCGGATGTAAAAGAGGATGACGAAGTGCTCAGCCTCCTCCACGTGATGAACCACGATGACCTCCTGTTCTTCACAAACACAGGTCGTGTCTTCCAGATGCCTGCCTACGAGCTTCCACAGACAAGCCGTATCGCACGTGGCCAGGCGATTGTGAACATCCTTCAGCTCAAACCCGAGGAGCGCATTACCGCCATCCTTAAGGCTGACCTTACTAACGTTAAATATCTCTTTATGGTGACCGACCAGGGAACCGTAAAGCGCACAGAAGTGACGGAGTTCCAGAACATTCGCCGCAGCGGACTCATTGCACAGAAAATCCCCGAAGGCGAAGACCTTCGCTGGGTTGTTACAACGGATGGAACCAATGAAATCCTTATCGTGAGCAAGAAGGGTAAGGCGATCCGCTTTAAAGAAGACGACGTGCGCCCCATGGGACGTGCCGCAGCCGGTGTGTATGGAATTCGCTTGGCAGCAGGGGACAGGGTGGTCGAAGCAGGCTGCATCCGCGATGCACGTATTAGCAAATTGATGGTGGTGATGGAAAACGGACTCGGCAAAATGAGCCCAGTTACCGAGTATCGCTTCCAGGGTCGTGGAGGTTCCGGTGTGAAAGCCGCCCAGCTCACCGCTCGCACAGGCGACATTGTGGGTGCTGTGGTGCTCGAAGAAGGAGCTCAGGGTGATCTGCTCTGTATTTCCAAGCAGGGACAAGCAATCCGTATGGGTCTTGGCGATATCCCATCCCGTGGACGTGCGACCCAGGGTGTTATTGTGATGCGCTTGGATGGTGGGGATAAAGTGGCATCGATGAGCGTGGTGATGCACGATGAAGAGGCTGAAAAAGCGATCCTTGAGGCTGCTGAAAACCAGCGGGAAGGGGAGATGGAAGAGCTCTTCGAAGAGGCTGAAATGGTCGAAAAGGCCGCTAAATCAAGTAAGCGTAAGGCAAAAAAAGAAGTGAAAACATAATAAATAGACTAACAGGACGAGAATAACAGAATAACAGGGCAAAATGCCGTCCTGTTATTCTGTTGCTCTCTTATTCTAGTATTCCCGTGCAAATCAGCGATTTGACGCTTGCATTAACAATCCTCTTATCATAAAGTACCCCGGCTTATGAAGACCGCAATCCACCCAGAACTGTTCAAAGACGCCAAAACAACCTGCTCAACCTGCAGCAGCGTCTTTATGATCCCAAGCACGGTAAAGGAGCAGACGGTGGAAATTTGCCGCAATTGCCACCCTGTCTACACAGGTAAGCAGACAAAGGACCTTCGTGGTGGTCGTGTGGATCGCTTCAAGGCTCGTATGCAAAAAACAGAGGAGAAGAAGCAGGCAGCCTAATTTTCAAAAGAGAATATGAAGGCTAATAGTTATTTAGTGGTTTAAGCAGAATCCATGCTATTATTTGACATAATTAAAAATTATTATAATATATTCTACTATGTCTCACGTTATCTGTGCACCCCTTTATAAGGGGTTGGTAAATGCTGGTGATGAAGAATCTATGGCACTTATCACGCGCCGCGACCCTACAACCGATAACGAGATTTCGCTTCAGCGATATATTCAATTGGTACAGGAGGCAAATCCGCGTTACCCCGAATTGGTGCAGGACATTGTCCGTGCATCCACCTCTGCCATGCAGGCTATGATGCTCGGACGAGATGGTCGTCGAGTGACACTAGCCAGTGTGGAAGGATGTGAGCAGACGGTGGGCGGAAAGCAGATGACAGGCGGAAAGATTATGGAATCGATTTGGCATTCGCTACCTGCAGAGTTGATTGGAGATACACCCATTCATATCGAAGAGCGTTCCCGTTGCACCATCGAAGAAGTACGGCTTTTGTTGCAGGCCTTGCAAGGGCAGGGTGAGAAAGGCGCAATTTGCGCTGTGACACATTCGTATCACGAAGCACGGGCTGCAAGGATGTTTCGCGAAGAAGCTCCAAAGGATGTTGTGACACAAGTCCTTACACCCGGGTCTCTGCTAGATATTTTTGAACGAGCACGACCGCCGCATTTCAACTTTGTGCGCAATCTTGCGATTGCAGGAAATCCCTCCATGGAACTGCAGCGTCGCGAAGAAAAGATGGAATGGATCTATGCGTCGATACATACAGTTTCACGCCTCGGTGAGTATGTGTCTGGCTTTAACTTAGAGATGTATTTGGCTAACCGCGCGCGTAAGAAATAGGCTTTGTTGATTTATTGCCTTCTGGCACTCCAAAGCCAAGAGTGATACACTTTTACACATGAATACGAGACAGGCGAAGCTGCTGATGACCATTATCGACGAATTCATTCAAACCGGAGTTCCTGTCGGAAGTAAGCAGATCATCGAACAGGGTCATTTCCTACTTTCCTGTGCCACGATTCGTAACGAAATGCGGGCACTCGGCGAAGAAGGCTTTTTGGAACAGCCACATATTTCTGCGGGTCGTATTCCTACGGCCAAGGGGTATCAGCTGTACGTGCGTGAGTACATGGAGCCAAACACGCAAGAAAAAAATGTGAAGGATCGTTTTAATGTCTTAAAGCAGCAGTATTTGCAGCGCAAAGATCAAGAACGTGCCTACGAAGCAGTTGCACTGCTTTCCCAAATGATCCCACACGTTGCCTTTGCAACTGTCCCACACAAAGAGCGCGTCTATTACATGGGGCTCGCAAACACACTGCGTCAGCCAGAGTTCCAAGTGAACCCGATGCTTGCCAGTGGGGTAGTAGAAGTGCTCGAAAGTCGCCTGACAGAGTTACTCACGCATGTCGACCTTGATGAGCGCGTTCGATACTTTATTGGTGACGAACACGTGCTTCCGCAGATTCAAAGCTGCAGCATGGTTGTGCGTCGCTATACGATGCGTGGTGAAGAAGGAATAATCGGCATTCTCGGACCTATGCGTATGGACTATGCTTACAACACGGTCGCACTCGAACTCGTCAGCGATCTCCTTGCCTCTGCTTAATATTGTTCATGTCAGACACACCAGAAACCATCTTGCTGCGTATCCGTCCGAGTCTCCCAGACCCGGATGAAGTGAGTGCTCACCGCGGACCATTGATGATGGAGACGGCGTTATCGACTATTCATTCACTTCGTGGACCTCAAGAAAAGCTGTCGCTGGAGATGGCGATGTCCGACGGTAAAATCGGACTCTTTGTGCGTGCTAACCCAAAGGCCGCAGCACTCATCGAAAGCCAGATTTATGCGCAGTACCCAGATGCGGAAATTGAAAATGCAAAGCAGGAAAGTTTGATTCCAAAGAAAGGAGAGATCGTTGCGTGGACTGATGTTCGCCTGACGGACCCGGAGTTTTTCCCTATCAAACGCTATACACAATTTACGGACCCTGGCAGTCGCCAGAGCGTTGATACTATTGCTGGTATCACGGCTAGCTTGGTGCGATATCCAAAGCCCAACATGCGTGGGCACATTCAACTGCAGATCGAACCGCTGGGTGGGAATTATCGCAAGCGTGCACTCAAGTTTTTGCCACTACTCGGCAGAGGACTTCCTAAGCACTTTCCGTCATACGCGATGCTCTTTACGTCGCTCTATGTTGCACGCGGCTGGAAGAAGGTGCTCTTGTGGCCTCTCTTTGTGTTGATGGGGGGGTGGAGGCTCTGGTTTGCTGCATTCCGTCCCAAGATTTCCGTATCGCTCCTGACTGGCCAGCAAGTCGCCAACAGTGATGTAGACGCCGATGAGGCTGCACGCAGCAGTGTACGCAGCCATGAGCGGGAGGACAGTACGACCGCTGCAGTCGATAAATTAAACAGGTTGCTCTTCGCCTCCAGCATCCGCGTGAGCGTTATTGCCCCCGCAAGTTGCCAGGCAGATGCCGAAGCTAAGGTACAAGAAATTGTCAGTAGCTTCCGCCCTTTCACCTTACCTACCTGTAACGGGCTTGCATCGGGTCCTATTACCATCGCCGAGGCGTTGCCAGGTGAATCGACCGAAACACCTTTTGCACTCTCCGCAGAAGAAGTGTCGACGCTCTGGCATATCCCGAGCGTGCTTGTAAAAACGCCGAACATGGATTGGGTGGTCAGTAAGAAGCTAGAGCCGCCAGTAAACCTGCCTGTTCCTGGCATTACTGACGAAGAGGGGAGTCTAACCGTGCTGGGAGAATCCGTGTTCCACGGACAGCGCATGCAGTTTGGCATCCGCCCCGATGATCGCCGCCGCCACCTGTACGTGATCGGAAAAACCGGTATGGGAAAATCGACCTTGCTCGAGAATATGATTTACTCGGATATCATGAGTGGAAAAGGAATCGCGGTGATCGACCCGCACGGAGATTTGATCGAAGCAATTCTTCGCTTTACCCCCAAGAATCGTAGTAACGATGTAGTATTGTTTGATCCTGCAGACAAAGATTTCCCCGTGTCATTCAACATGCTTGAGTGCAAGAACCAAGATCAGCGCTCACTTATTTGTTCGGGGCTTATGAGCGTGTTCACCAAGTTGTGGCCCGAGGCGTTCTCTGGGCGCATGGAGCACATCCTGCGAAACACGCTCCTGGCGCTGCTCGAAAACGAGGGGTCATCGATGCTTGGGATCCTCCGCATGTTTGGGGACGACCCCTATCGCGCCAAGATCGTCAGCAACATTACAGACCCTGTTGTGAAAGCATTCTGGGAAACCGAGTACGCGGGTTGGACGGATAAGTACCGCACCGAGGCTGTTGCGGCCATTCAGAACAAGATCGGACAGCTACTCACGACTCCGTTGATTCGTAATATCGTGGGCCAGGTAAAATCCACGCTCGACATTCGCCATGCGATGGATAGCGGCAAGATCGTGTTGGTGAATCTATCCAAAGGAAAATTGGGTGAAGATACATCTGCCTTTATTGGTTCGATGCTTGTCACTAAGTTCCAGATTGATGCGATGAGCCGCGCCGACATGCCCGAGAAAGATCGTCGCGACTTTTACCTGTATGTCGATGAGTTCCAGAACTTCGCGACTAAGTCCTTTGCTACCATTCTCTCCGAGGCACGTAAGTACCGCCTGGCCCTTACCATGGCGCACCAGTACATCGGCCAGCTGACGATTGGGCAGAACGATAACAGCCTGCGTGATGCAGTATTTGGGAACGTCGGTAGCATGGTCAGCTTCCAGGTTGGCTCCGATGATGCAGAGCCGCTCAGCCTTCAGTTTGAAGAAATGGTGAGCCAGAACGACATTCTTAGCTTGCCGAAATACCACGCGTACGTTCGTCTGATGATTGATGGTATTTCCAGCAAGCCATTCTCTGTCTCGACGCTCGCACCACCAAAGGTGGAACAAAATGACAAACTTGTACAAACAATTCGCGATCTTTCCCGTGAGCGTTATGCGCAAGACCGTGCGGATGTCGAAGATAAAATTATGCGTTGGGCAGCATCTGCAGGCGAAGCAAAGGTAGCATCTAAGGTTGCCGAAAAGGCGAAGGAGAAAGAAGAGGAAGAAGTGAAGAAGGCGAGGGCAAAGAAGATGACCCTGGAACAGTATCGCGCATGGCGCGACCGCGAGATGTGGATGAATGAATATAACGCGCTTAAAAAGCGTGAAATGCTTGGTGAGACGTTGCCCGAAGCAGATAAGACGATCATGAACGACCTCACGGTAAAACTAGAAGCTACTGGTGGTGTGCCTGCGCCAAGTAAGAGCATGTTGGATGCGGTAGAGAAGGCGAAGAAAAAAGCTGAAACAGCTTCGTAGTCGCACCACTGAGAGTAAGGCATTGTTTTGGCTTTGTAATGCGCTAGAATTGCCCTACTTCCCCTGCGCTCAACTATGGAAGGGAGACCTTTAACATGAAAGTGATTGCTGCCTTTGCGACGTACTCGATCTGGTGCTTGGCTCTTACGCGACATATGGCAATGGAAATGCCGCACATGAAGGAGGGGCTATTTTTTGTCTTGGTGGTGATGTTGATCGCGGGTTTTACTTTGGCTCATTTCGTTCAAATGCGAGAGAGTCTAGAAGTTCAGGGCTGATCCATGGTTGATCAGCAAGAAGACACCTGTGAGCGCAGGGGTCTTTTTTTCTTATACAGATCAGCTACTCTTTGTGTAGAACTCCCTGCGCGATCATTCACAGATCATGGAGGTCCTAGATGAACTGGAAACAATGGTTACAAGGGATGGGATTCATGTTCGAATTCCAGTCCCTCTCAAAAGAGTCCGCAGATCTGGCTCAAATTGCAGCCATAGCAGTTGGCATCGGGGTTCTCATCATTTTGATGGCTCCGTCATTTCTGTCTGCTTCTCCAATCAAAGCCGGCAATCCGCGCCGGCGTCGCAATCAAATCCGCCAGCGGCAACCGTTGCAGCTGGCATGAAAAGATCGCCTTTCGCGCAGGGGGTCTTTTTTAGTTGAAGAGATAGATTTTTACGTAGGGCTGGAAGACAACTAGTACTACTGCGATAACCGCAACTAGGCTTACTAGTGATGCAGCCGCGGCAACATCTTTTGTTGCTTTCATTTTGGCATGGAATGCCTTTCGTCCAGCAAGTTTACGCTCTTCATCCAGCACATCAGCCAGCCGCTCCAGAGCGGTGTTCAGTAGTTCAGTTGCAAGAAAGAGGCCACCTGCAAGAATCAGCGCTAACCATTCCCACGTAAGCAGATGCACAAGACCTCCCAGTATAAGGACGAGGATATAAACAGGAATAAACAGCTGAAGACTTCGCTCAATCTTCATCGCGTGCATAAAACCTTCAGAGGCAAAGCCGAAGCTGCGTCGAATACGTTTCATTACCGCAGTGTATCAGATTCCCGGCACAGGAAACGTGCGGCAGAAGGTTTTCACCTCTTCGTGCAAGCTGTTTAGAGCTGCTTCATCTGCGCGCTTGGCAATAGCTGCAAGCATGAATTGCCCGAGCATTTCCATATCAGTCTCTTTCATACCGCGTGTGGTGATGGCAGGGGTCCCGAGTCTTACACCCGATGGGTCCATGGGCTTACGGGTGTCATCGGGGATCATGTTCTTATTGAGCGTGATTCCCACACGATCAAGCACGGCTTCTACCTCACCTCCGGGAATCCCGAAGCTCGTCATACAGTCGATTAGCATCAGGTGATTGTCTGTTCCATTCGTGACAAGCTTGGCCCCGTTCTTCATAAAGAAGTTCGCTAAGTGCTTGCTGTTACGAATAACCTGCGCTGCATATTCTTGGAATTCTGGCTTAAGCGCCTCGCCAAATGCCACAGCCTTCGCTGCTACCATCTGCATAATGGGGCCTCCCTGGAAACCCGGGAACACAGACTTATCGATCTTTTTTCCAAGCTCTGGGTCGCGTGTCATAATCATGCCGCCACGTGGGCCGCGTAGTGTTTTGTGGGTTGTAGTGGTGATGACATCAAAGCCATCATCAAATGGATTGCGTAGCTGCTTACCAGCGATTAGGCCCGCAATATGTGCCATGTCGGCAACGGTGATAGCCCCAACTTCATCGGCAATAGCCTTCATTTTCGCGTAGTTGAGTTCGCGTGGATAAGCAGAGAACCCAGCCAAAATCATCTTTGGTTTTTCTGCGAGTGCAACTTTGCGCATCTCGTCATAATCAATCTCGCCAGTTTCCATATTGCCCATCTTGTAGCGGACAAACTTAAAGATCTTCGTAAGGTAGGTAACAGGGTGACCGTGGGTTAAGTGGCCACCATGGCTGAGGTCCATGCCCATAACAGTGTCACCTGGTTCCAGGAGGGCGAAGTACATCGCGACGTTGGCTGGTGCACCTGCATGTGGTTGAACGTTCGCGTGTCCCGCATTGAATAATTTTTTTGCACGCTCGATAGCAAGGCTCTCAACTGCGTCGGTGTATTCCTGCCCGCCGTAATAACGTTTGCCGGGGTAGCCCTCCGAGTATTTATTGTTGAACACGTTGCCCATCGCTTCCATCACCGCAGGGGAAACATAGTTCTCCGATGCAATCAGCTCTACGCCATCAGCTTGTCTGTGCATTTCACCAAGCAGCGCTGCATAGATATCTGGGTCTTCCGCTTGGAGATTATCGAAGGTAGGCATGGATGAAATTGAGAATTGAGAATTGAAAATGAAGAATTATGAGCAGAGATGAATGATATCAGAGTACGGTGAAAAGAAGCGATAGAATCGCTGGGGGTTGTGGCTCAATGGGGCAGAGAAAAATGTTGCTCCAAGACAATAGCGTGTTCATATTCAGTTGCAACTTAATTCTCAATTCTCAATTTTCATTATCCCTTCGAAATAACTCTCGCGGGGTTGCTACTGCATTCATTGGTTGGTCATGCGCTTCCAGGGGAACGTCATTCACTAATTGCCAATCGAGAGATAGCCCCCAGGCTTGTACGTTCGGATTTACCTCTCGCACGCGTTTTAGCCATCGATCGTAGCCGCCACTGCCACGACCTAGGCGATTACATGCACGATCAAAGGCAGCCCCAGGTACAAAGACATAGCGCAGATCTTCTTTGTTCAGGAGTTCTGTTTCGGCAGTTGGTTCCAAAATATTAAAGGGGCCGGGGACGAGGTTATCCAGGGAATGCACTCTGCGAAATTCAAATCCTTTCCCTTCTGCCCGCGGCATGAATACCGGGCACTCACGCTTCAAGAGCTCTTCAATAAGCGGACGAATATCTACCTCGCTCTTCATGGGGAAATACACTGCAACGGTGAATATGTCGTTAGGCAGATGTTCCAATACTCGGCGGCACACGCTTCGGCTTTCGGCTTTCCGTGCATCCTCTGTTAGTCGCTGAAGACGCTCTGTAATTGCTTGTCGTAGCCGTTGCTTTTGGGACTGGGCATCCATCACACCTAAAATACATCCAATGCAGCTGCGGCGGTATCTACCTCGTATACTGCTACGGGTGGTGGCCCTTGGAGCTCGGTATCGAGCTCGCACTTTACGATTATGCGAGTGCCAATTGAGGCTTCCAGTGAACTCTCCAGGCTATGCATTCCTTCTTTTGCAGATGCCTTATCGCGATGGAACGAAGAGGAGAATGCAAGGGTGAGTGTGGATCCTTCCAGTTTAAAGATACGCCCGTTCTTAAGAGACATGCGTGCAGAGGCTGGCTCTACTTTTTCCATAATGGCAGTCCAATGACTGCGGATAAGGTCGAGGGAGACGGAGGATGTAGAGGATTCAGAAGATGCAGAAGATGCAGAAGAGGGAACGATTGCCTCCAGCTTCTGGCCGCTGGCCTCTGGTGTATTGGGTATCGTGGGTATGTTGGGTACGGTGGGTGCGGGGAGTACGTTGGGTACAGTGGGTGGAACAGAAGATGTAGGCGGAACAGAAGTTCCGAGAACAGAAGACACGAGAGGCGAAGGAGGGGGTTCTACCAACTTGTGTTCTATTGTCTTTTGTTCTGCTCCTTGGGGGGAGCAAAGTGATAGCAGTGCAGCCTCAACGGTCAGCCCTGGCAGGGGACTGCTGCGGACATCGCGAACTGCTTGGAGCAGCGCATTCAGGAGAGGCTCGATTTGCGCGACAGACTTTCGCTCTGTTACAGCGTTATGCAAACGGTCACGCACCGCATCCAGCATCAGACGAAGGAAGGTGTCGAGGGGAGCACCAGTTTCCTCTAATTGGCGAATGATACGAACAATCGTATCGCGGTCCGATGCATCAATAGCACTCATCATCTGTTCGACATGTTGATGTCCCGTTTCTCCAACGCGCTCGCGTACATCCTCCGTTTTGATCTCGGGGAGGGAGCGCAGTTGGTCCAGCAAACTGATGGCATCACGGAGTCCGCCTTGGGCGTGGTGGGCAATCGCCAGGAGTGCAGCATCTTCTGCTTTGATGTGTTCTTTCTCGGCAATGAACCGAAGCCTCTCTGCAATTTGCTTTTCATCGATCCGCTTAAATAAGAATCGCTGACAGCGACTTTGGATCGTTGCGGGAATCTTATGGAGCTCGGTCGTTGCTAGAATAAAATAGGCGTATGGGGGTGGCTCCTCTAATGTTTTGAGGAGCGCGTTAAACGCCTCGCGCGTCAGCATGTGCACCTCATCGATGATGTACACCTTTGCGGCACTTACGACAGGGGTGAACTGGATTTTTTCGAGGAGACTTCGCATGTCATCAATACCGCGATTACTTGCAGCGTCGATCTCCGCGAGGTCTGTGAGCGTTCCTTCCTCCACTCCTTTGATAATTTGGTCCTTGAGGATAGGGTCGTCGATTCCTTGGGTTAACAGAACCTTTGCAAGAATGCGGGCAGTGGAAGTTTTTCCTGTCCCACGTGTTCCTGCCAGTAAGTAGGCATGTGCCAATTGACCCTGCTCCACAGCTTGCCTCAGGGTGGTGACAATGTGTTCCTGGCCCACGACATCATCGAAATTCTGGGGCCGATAGGTGCGGTAGAGGGACATGGGAAGGGTAGTATAGGGCTTTTGGCGTCTAGCTTCTAGCTTTCAGGTCTTGTTTCTTGAGTCTTTGGCTTACCCCTGTCATGCTCTACCTACTATGAAACACTTCATCCCTCTTGCCGTTGCGACTCTTGCTCTCGCAGCCTGCGTTGATACTACTGGTATCTCCGCAGATTCATCCAAAACCGTACATCCATCTACCAGTGAAAATGCTGTGGTAACGGTGGTCGAATACGGTGATCTTCAGTGCCCTGCTTGTAGGGCAGCATTCGAACTTCTCGTAAAACCTATTATTGAAACCAATGGAACGCAGATTCGTTTTGAGTTCTCACACTTCCCGCTTACATCCATTCATCGCTATGCCATGGAAGCTGCCGAGGCTGCAGAGTGTGCCGCAGACCAGGGGAAGTTCTGGGAGTTTGTGGATATCGATTACACAGAGCAGGACAAGCTGAATAGTGACCAGATTGATGTGTGGGCCAAGGACCTTGGCTTGGATATGGATCTCTTTGGACGTTGTACGGCATCGCATATTAAGCGTGATGCGATCATGGCCGACTACGAGCGTGGAAAGACACTTGGCGTGTCAGGTACTCCAACGTTCTTCGTGAATGGCCAGAAAGTGCCAAGCACATTACAGGACTTGCAGAAGGCGATTGATGCTGCAGGTGGTTCAGCCGCAACGCGACTGTAATCTATTCATCCCGATATCATTAAGTCACCCCTCGCAGCATTGCAGGGGTGACTTTTAGTATCATTCGAAATTTAATTGCGACCAGTCAGCTGTGCGAAGCCAACAATTCGTTTTAGCTCTTCGTCATACAGAATAAATGTGTTGCTGTTCTCTGCTGCATTCACAGGAACCACGTATTTCATCGCTCCAAAACTGCCGCGTACAGCCCCAAGGTCGATCGCAGATTCATCGGGGAATGTCTCTTCTGCACGTGGGTCAATGCTGCCGGAGAGATATGCATGCACATTGATACCTGGCGTCATCGCAAACTCGGGGCCGGTATATAATGCGCTTTCGAGGAGTAGAACTTCACCGTGTACCAATTCCAAGTCGCTCATTACTACCCCCATTTTTCCTTTCGCCTGAGCATCTGTTGCAACCCTTGCGTTCTTGAGTCCTTCTAAGCGAGCTGCATCAATCACAGCTTTTAGTGCATCATCTTTTGTAAGTGGATCCTCGCCAATCACCATGTTCACCATGTATTCCACCTGTGCGTCATAGTATTGCTCCGCATACAAAGGGTTTTGAAGCTCAGCTGCCAAGTCGGGTGATTTTGCAGCAGTGCAGCCAGTAAGTAGGGCCAAAGCAGCGATTGGGAGTAATTTTTTCATGATTAAGTACGGGGAAAGAAAGCGAGCGCATTGTACGTGAGGGCGCTGCTTAGGCAATTATCTTATGCTGGCATGGAATAGGACCGAGTATGTACTGGCTTCTTTTCCTCTTTTTGAAGCAGTATTTTGCCGTCTTTGGATTCTGCTCGACCGTTTTGTGTGTAACGGTAGCCTATGGAATGTAATTGGCGGAGTGTGCTTTTAATCGGGTAGTGGAGGCTTTTTACAATGCCGTTCTGTATCCCAAGGGAGATGTCAGTGGGCTCCAAGATGCTCCAGTATCCAAATCCCTCGTTATCAGCATTCTGCCGCACTTTTTGTAGTACAGCATCACGCCCCATTTTGCTCATATAAATATACTGGGCCTTCGTACAGTCATCCGTGATTGCCTCCTCGACTGCGGTCTCCCCATCCAAAATCTTGTGTTCGAGGCCTTCGCTCACTCCATCTTTCATAAACGAGACGGTTTGCCTGCGGTTAGCTTCGTCGCGCATATTTTTGATCTTGTCGGCCTCGGATGTATACCCGTGCTCGACTGCCCATGGGCCGTTGCCAACAATTTGCATCAAGCGATGCAGTACTTGTGGTCCATCCATTGCGGCATGTTCGTACAGCCATCGCAGGCTGCCTGGGATTTGGGCAAACATGACACGTAGCTTATCGACTAGCTCTTGGGGGTTTGGGTTTGGTTCCTCTATTTTTTCATTCTTTGGTCCTTTGTCTTGGCGGTGACACTGTAGGTACTCTTGCATCGATACGAGTTCTCGATCGTCCCTATTCAGCTTGAGTGCATCTTTTAGGTCGTCCTCCGCACCAGGCCAAAATCCTGTATCTAAGTTATGGCGAATACGCATCTTGAGACGTGCGAGTTCTTTGTTTTCTTCTTTAACATTCTCTAGTCGTAGCCATGCACGAGCGCAGTAACTCGTGCGTTGTTTGTAATTCATCAATAAGAATTCGTCTTCTTTTGCAGGGCTAAAACCCCGGGGGATGTCCTGCCCGTCCAGTACGGCGTTCAGTCGATCGAAATCCTCGCGGACTTCCTTCCAGTTTTGCATGCAGGGCCACAGCGTTTCCGTGGCATATGTTTCGGGGTCATCACTCTTCATCACGCGTTCCAGCCATGGCCCCACTTTGGTCTTGTGGAGCCAGCCAGCTTTTGCCCAGCTATCAAGTTCCTTCCGTACAGATCTAATGAATCGTTCTTTATTCTGTGTATGTGCAAGAATTAGCGCCTTCACCGTCGCAGTTTTATCAATCTTTGTAAGGTAATGGAACGAGAGGAAGGCATCTAAGTTATCTAGGTCTGATAGCTCGGGTATATCTCGTTTAGTGAGACCATGTGTATGCGCCAAGTTGAGTACGTCCTCGCGTTTTTTCGCAGTTTGTTCCCATCCTTTCTGGATTTTTGGGAGCTCTTTATCCATCCAATGCTTTCGATTCCATTCCAAGACATGCGGGTCATAAAACCTGCCCCACCAACGGTCACGACTTTCCGTGCTGATCTGCTTTTGTAGCACTGCGTCGTTGAGCGCTCGTTCAAAATGTTGTCTGTAGGAGTCGGCTTCGCGTAGTGCGTTCATCAAGTATCCAACGTTTTCCTGCATCCATTCAACTTTTTTTGCCGCACGAAGCTCTTCCCACGATTTTTCATATTCTTCTCTCGTCTTTTCAGAAATCAGAGGGCTCGCATACAACCTACGACAGTCTTCAATTGCGTCATCAATTTTTTTAAGCACAGCTTCTTCCTCTAGTTCATCCTTACTCATCTCATCATCCTTTTTCCGGTCGATGGCCTTTTTATTCTTCTGTGCGCTAGCCGCTTTTGGAGCTTCGGTCTTCATGGGTGAGGTCGATTCTGATCCCTCCAACGTCGCAACTCAAGTATTTTCCTACCAGATATAGTGTGCACTATATTTTTGAACCACAATTTCTAGATTTGCTGGAAGCTGGGGGCGATACACGATAAGCTCAGGTCACTATGATTTTATCTGATCGAGACATCCGCAAAGCCATTGAATCCGGACGTGTAAAAATTGAATCTGACCAACCAGAAATGTTCTGGCACATCGCTGCTTCTAGCATGGACCTTCGCCTTGGCAGTACGTTCAAGCTGTATGAGCACAGCAGGTCTGCCATCTTGGACCCTAAGCGTCCCGAAACATTCCAGGGCAATATGCGCACGATTACTATTCCAGAAGGGGAGGCATTCATTGTGCAGCCAGGGGAGTTTGTACTCGGCGTCACCATGGAAAGCATCACCGTTCCAGATGACCTTGTGGTACGTGTCGAAGGACGCAGCTCCCTCGGTCGTCTCGGCATCATTGTTCACTCGACTGCTGGCTTCGTGGACCCTGGCTTTAGCGGGACTATCACTCTCGAAATCAGTAACCTTAACCGCTTGCCTGTTGCGCTCTACCCAGGGATGCGCGTGTGTCAGCTTGCATTCGAAATGATGACGAGCCCTGCGGAGACGCCCTATAATATGAAGGCGAACAGCAAGTACTTGGGGCAGGTATTGCCAGAGGAAAGCAGGCTTGCGAGTGACCCAGAGTTTGCGAAGGCATTGTAATTCCTAGTAGGACATTCTCAGTGTTGCCCAAGCTGTTTCCGAGATTAGTGCGAATATGTTTATGTCATAGCAGATTTGACAAAATTGAACTAACTGATAAAATGGTAGCATTATGCCAAAAACTACCGACAGTTACGATCGTCATTACCACGCAACATCACCCGAACATGCGAAGAGATTTGCTGATTCAATTTCTTCTGGCGATGATGTTCAAGTCTTTGTTGAAGGCGCACGTGTGCGGATCATTACGACGATAGCCCCCGGGGAATCCTATTCACGGAGTGATGCAGATGACTATTTGAAAGAAAGGATGAGTGACACGTTCTGGCCCGAAGGAAGTTTTAGGTAATCCAGAAGATGGTGGACGATCCCGGATTCGAACCGGGGACCTTTCGAATGTGAATCGAACGCTCTAACCAGCTGAGCTAATCGTCCAATCAGTTTCGGGATATAAGCAGAATGGCTCTAGTAAGGCAACAAGGTGACAAATATAATTAACAGTATAGAATACTCGTCCTCTGTCTTTCGACAGGGGTCCTGCTTGTTGCAGGGTTGTTCTCTTACTACACAGACAAGGAAGGCAACAAATGCCCGACGTTCGTTGGCGTGACTGGCTGACTCAAGCCCGTCCTAGTGCGGCTGCGTATGCCGCGTCGATTCAGAATCTCCCCCAAGATATCGCAGGGATGGAGGGGGCGATTACCGGGTGTTCCATCTACCCCATCAAGGGTCTTGGTGCACTCGACGTTCCCGAAATGCTTGTTGCTGGGACTGGGCTCAAAACCGCGGATGGCAAAATTGCTGATCGTGGCTTGATGTTGGCAATTCGGCTGGAGCAAAAGCAGCAAGTCGATGGTGTGTTCTATGGCTACAAGCGCTTTTCACAGCGCGACACTCCGTGTCTTGCCTTGGCGATGCCCTCTTACAATGGGCATATTGTTTCGTACAATGCAGATGGCATGGACACTCTGCATATCTACCCGGAGCAGATGCTTCCTTCGCGCAAGGGTGCAACTGTGATGGTGAAGATGTACGACGAAGGTAATGACGTGCTGCCTGCCAGTATCGAAGATGGACCTATCACTCCCTGGGTTCGCAGCTTCCTCGCTCGGTCGAAAGTGAAGGTTGATCCTAATTCCGTTGTCGTGCTCTGCCCGATGCTTCATTACCAGCGTGGGATCGAAAAGATGCACGCGCGCAAGACATGTGGATCGATGCAGTTCACCGATGGGGGGTACGGCTTGGCCGTTTCTTCTTCGACGGTGATTTGGATGAATGGACTCATCAAGGAAACGCGTGGCATTGATTTCCGTGGCATCAAGGCAGGAGCATTTCGCCCCAACATCGTGCTCGATGGATTGCCACCCAATGCCGAAGATCTGGTTGATACGTTGCAATTCGAGGGCGGTCACTCGATGTTGTTTGGCGGCCTGTGTGTTCGGTGTTCTGTCACGATGATTGACCCGAAGACGGGTGTTGCACCAGATGCTGAGCCGCTGGCATTTCTGGCAAAGCAGCGGCCACCTCGTCCCGACAAGCTCAACAAGACGACATTTGGCGTCAATTGGGTATCGGATAGCGAAGGATGGCATATCCGTTGCGGCCAATCCTTCGCCGTCGCTAGTGAGAAGCAGATGATTACCGTCTAAGAACGGCAATCAAAACCCCGGCCAGGCCCCTATGGGTCTGGTCGGTTTTTCTGTATACTGAAGCCATGCCCAAGACCATTAGCCCCGAACGGATCCTCTACGAGGACGAATCCCTGCTTGTTGTAAACAAGCTCTCGGGCGAACTTGTCGTGGCTGCAGATGGCGAAGGGAAAGACCCTCTCTACGACTTTATTCATAAGACTCATCCAGGGCTCCGCGTTGTGCATCGTCTCGACTTTGCAACGTCCGGCGTGCTCGTATTTGCCAAGGGCGCAGAGGTCGTCAAAAACATCCGCGAGAGTAAGTTCAAAGATTGGAAGAAAACGTACCGCACCATTGTCGCTAAGCCGATGAAGGATAAATTTGGGACCATCACCCGTAAGCTCCCAGCCCGCACCAAAGATGAGTTGGTCGACGCAGTGACACACTACCGCGTGCTGGAATTATTCCCGCATGCGACGTACATCGAAGTGGATATCGACACTGGTCGTAAGCACCAAATTCGCCAGCACTTACAGTTCATTGGGCATCCATTGGTCAATGATGCGCAGTATGGCGACCCACGTATCGATCGTGCATTCAAAAAGCATCACAAGTATCGTCGGTTCTTTCTGCATGCATGCAAGCTTGTGTTCCCACACCCAATCACAGGGAAGGTGCTCACCGTGACAGCGCCACTGCCTAAAGCATTCGAAGAAGTGCTAAAGGAGTTAGAGGGGACAAAGGGCAAAGTGATCTCGTTGGGTAAGGTGAAAAAAGAGCGCAGAGGGAGGACACACGGTGGACAAGAAGATACGACGGTCGGTAAAGGCAGAAGGATGCGAGGCGAGAATAAGCAGGGTAAAACCAGCAGTAGGAGCAAAGCAGGCAAAGTGCATGTTCCGGCAAAAGTGATGATTGGTGGAAAATTAAGCAAAGAAAGCAGAGGAAGAGTTGGCACATCCGGCAAGGTACGTGCGCCTGCAAAGACGCCGTTCCGGAAAGCTAGAAGCTAGAAGCCAGAAGCTATACACTCATCGCATGCGTGTACTTTCAGGAATCCAACCATCGGGTACGTTGCACTTGGGGAACTACTTTGGGTCTATTCGTCCAAACTTAGACCAAGTGGGTAAGGCCGAGCAGAATATTTTTTTTATTGCCGATTTACACGCACTTACAACTGTTCAGGATAAAGCAGTACTGGCGGAGATGCGGCACGATATTATTTTGGATTATTTGGCTTGTGGCTTCGACCCAGCGAAAGCAATCTTATTTTATCAGTCCGACGTGCACGAGCATGCGGAGTTGATGTGGGTTTTGACAACGCTTACGCCCATGGGTCTCTTGGAGCGTGCGGTCAGCTATAAAGACAAAGTCGAAAAGGGGATTGCTGCGTCTGCAGGGCTCTTTACATACCCCGTCCTGATGGCGGCAGATATTTTGCTGTATGACACAGACATCGTGCCCGTTGGGAAAGACCAAAAGCAGCATGTCGAGATGGCGCGTGATATCGCGATCAAGTTCAATAACACGTTCGGAGATTCACTTACTGTGCCAGAGCCTCAGATTAAAGCGGACACTGCCGTTGTTCCGGGGACAGATGGCCAGAAAATGAGCAAAAGTTACGGTAATACCATCCCGCTTTTTGGGGAGGAAAAGGTCATCCAAAAGGCGATCATGGGCATTAAAACCGACTCAAAAGGGCCAACTGACCCAAAAGACCCAGAAACATGCGTTATTTATCAGCTCCATAAGCTCTTTTTGGATGCGAAGGAGCAGAAGGCGTTAGCAGAGGAGTACAAGGGCGGTATTGCCTACGGAGACGCTAAAAAGAAGCTATTTGAGGCGTATATGGACTACTTTGGTGCTATGAGAGCCAAGCGTGCAGAGCTCGCTTCTAAGCCCGATTTTGTACGGGAAGTGACGGAAGATGGGGCACAGCGTGCACGGGCAATCGCTCAGGCCACTTTAGAACGGGTGTATACGGCTGTAGGATTGCGCTAAAAGGCTGTTTTTGCTATAATAAAGGCACAGAAATACACATACCCAACACTCCTATGCGTCGCCGCTTTTCTAAGAGGGAATATGTCCTTGGTGGACTCTTTGCCCTCATCGCACTCTTCCCACTCGCTACCAAGCCCGATGGTGAAGAAGTGGAAATCTTGCCACCCTTGGCATCTGTTGTTGGGCGCAGAGAAGTTCTCGAACTTCGCGATGAGCGCACTCAGCAAATGCGCATGCATGAAAAGGCATTGGATATTTGCGTACGTCGCGGTGATGCGGAATGCCCTGACGTGAATAACTACGGGGAATTGCGCCAGTTTATGCGCGGAGTGCCAGTCATGCACAATGCAGCATTCGAAGTAGTGACCATGCCCCTGACAACGTCGGATCTTACGGATGTGCAGAGTGGGATGCTTCGCCGCTATATGAAGGTGCGCACGTGCCCCGCAGAATTGAATGATATCCTCCCTGGATTCTTCGATTTGTGTACGTCCATTTTGGAAGATACAGAGGACACACGTCCTCAGTTGCAGTTCGATCGCATGATTCCTACAAAACTTTTCCCTGTACTAGAGCCAACACTGGATCAGCTGATTAAAATGCAGAACCCAGAATAAGACGTACTCACTCACTTACAAATGTTCTACACTCCCGGGGTAACCCCGGGATTTTTATGTCATCTATTATTCTCGCATCGGCTAGCCCCCAACGAAAGCGCCTCCTAGAGGGATTGGGCATCGAGTTTGTGGTGGTTCCAAGCCAAGTGAATGAGGAGGCATGCACAGAACAAAATCCATCTAAACGTGCCCAAATGCTTGCTCGGGAAAAAGCCGACGAAGTGGCTGCTCGGCATCGTGGCAGATGGATTGTTGGGTGCGATACGCTTGTCGCTGCTCCCGATGGGACAGTTTTGGAAAAGGCAATTGATGATGCGGATGCAAGAAGGATGCTTGCACTCCAGAGTGGGAGCGTATCGATCGTGCACTCCGGCCTCGCACTTGTGCGACCCGACGGTGCGGTTTTTGATGGGTTGAGTTCGTCGAATGTTCATTTTCGTCATCTCACAGATGCAGATATAGACTGGTGGATCGCATCGAATTTGTGGAAAGATCGTTCTGGGTCCTTCCAGATAGATGGGCCAGGGCAGTTGATGATTGAGCGTATCGAAGGAGATTGGACGAGTGTCGTCGGGTTCCCCGTTTTTCTGTTTGGCAAACTTGCGAAAGAGGCAGGTTTTTCTTTCTCGGATTAACCGCCGAGCTGGCTGTTATCTACGCCATTGTCGTCGGGTAATCCCAATTCTTTCGGATGTGCGTATTGTCCTCCTGCAGGACCAGGTGTTTCAGTATCAGGCTCCACGACGGGTGGTGGTGGGGCTGGCTGCTGGTCATCGTCTTCACCGTTGTAGAACATAGGAAAGAGGGGAAAGGATCATCTGTTATCCTACGTGGTATTCTTTTTTAAACATACAAAAAACTCGATAAAAAAAGCTAAGAAGCTAACCAGCTAAGAAGCTCATCAACACGTCGGCAACCTATAGTCCTGCAACGTCTTATAGTGTTTTTCGTACCCCGGCATCGCTCGCTCTACTTCGCGCCAGTATGTTGCGGAGTGGTTTGCATGAATACGATGTGCAAGCTCATGCACGATGACGTACTTAAGAAGTGATGGTGGAACAAACAGGAGTGCTGCGTTTAGCATAATGATTCCTTTTGGTGAGCAGCTGCCCCACTGAGTTGTAGCAAAGCGCAGTTTTACATCGCGTACCTTCACACCAAAGAGTTCGTCATTGATACGGTGAACCAGCTCGCTGATGCGTGCTTCTTCGCTCTCGGCAACCACCGACCACAAGAAGCGGTGCAGTGCACTGCGACGAATGTGCGGGCTTACTTCAATCGTCCAACCTCGTAATGTGCGACGTGCTTTTGTTGTTGCGCCAGGTACAAGTGTGATGGTGAGCTTCTTTCCTGTGGCAAGTGTGACGGTCTGCATCTGTCCTCCGTTGAGTAAATGTCTAAACGGATCAATTGCAACTTTCTGTCTCTCTTCCAACACCAAGTGTGTCATACGGCGGAGCAAGTTCTGGATATGTTCCTGCTCTTCCGTTCTGCTCAAATTCTTCGCCAAACGGATTATAATGGTGTTATCACGGCAAACAGCCCTAGAATGCTTGTTCCTGGTGCGTTCAACCCGGTGACGGAAGCGAGGGGAGCTCATGGGGAGGACCGCCAAGCCTACGAGCCGTGCCCCCGTCTGGGTAGTTGTCTTTTGCTAAGGGTATTTTGTAATACTATTTTTTAGATTAGTTTCCGGAAGTGCCCATTTTTGCAGCCTCCTTTGCGGCTTGACGATCGAGCCTCCCGAGTTCGTCTAGACCCTCTCGGCACAGGGTTGACTCAGATCGTGCCAAGGCTAATTCCATGGCTCTCTCGGCTGCGTCCTGTGACGTTTTAACGAGCGTAAGGTGGGTGGCGACACTGTTTAGACAGTCTGCGACCATCAAGAGATGAGGGTTGGTCTCGAGGTCTCTTCGCTCAAAAATCTCATTTGCAACAAATACAATATATGTCAATTCTCGGTCAGCGCGCAGTCTCTGCTTGGCGACCCAGTACGGTGATCGATAGGCAGTCTTTAAGTTTGTGCGCGCACTCAGTAGCTGCTCGTCACTCGTGAAAATCCCCGCATCGATACCATCGATGATTGCCATCTGTGCATTTTCTAAATTCGCAATCGTTCCTGTGGCAGTCGCTTTTAACTTGGGGTCGAGAAGGGGTATTGCCCCGATGTACTGTGCTTCTTTAGTAAGCAGGTTTGCTTCCTGTAACAGCAAGCTTCGCTGGCACTGTAACACTTTGCCCATGCGCTGATCGCGGTTTGAGCGCCGAATTGCTTCACGACATTCCGCACGGAGGTCCGCCATGCGCGTACGCACGGTGCTCGATTCATTTTCCCAGGCTGTCTGCACCTTATCGGCTACTTGCAACTGCTTGAGTGTGCGAGCGATTCGACCAGGTGCAAGTGAGAGCACATGTTCAAGTACGGTCTTTGCATTCTCTGTAAGCCCCGTTTCTGTATCGACGGATCCTGTCCCTGTAGTTGCACCAGATGCAGCAAAGGCACTCTGGGAAGAGAGCGTCAGGAGCATTGCAGTGATAATAGAAACAGTCCGCATGTGCGGTGATCATCGTATCATTATTTCTTCTGCAATGCTTTTTCTTTTTCACCGAACATCAACACCGTCTCAACGTAGGTCGCATGACTCCATGTAAGGGGAGAGACAGACAATGATTCGCCAGTAACGGGGTTCAGCTGCTCGGCCAGAATACCACTCGGTGTCGCATACGTTCGTACCCATTCAATTACGCCTTTGGCGTAGTCTAAATCTTGCAGCGTTTTAGCGGTGGCGATATGCCACTGTGCATCCCAGAGAGTAGTGATAATCCATGGGTTTCCAGGGATATCTTCGGATGGATGTACGGTCGACTGGTAGAAGTCGTTCGTGTAGCGCGCCATACCGCCGACAGGTGTTTTGACCATCAGCATATTGTGCAGCTGAGTCATTGTTGAAACTACACGTGGGTCATCAGCGGGGAGAACACCCAGTTTCCAGACCATTGCGAGAGATGCATCTGGGGTGAGGTCATGCTCGGTCGTCTTGCCGTTCTTGCGCTTAATCTTTTTCACAAAGCGTCCAGCCTTTTCGTCGTAGAGGTGGAAGAGCATTGCCTGGCGCATCTGGTCGGCAGCTTCGTGGTACTTTTCTGAATGTTGATGATGCCCGAGCATCTGGCTCATTTGTGCTGCAGCTTGGAGCCCCGCAACCACAGTCGCTGTGGTGTAGGTAAAGATGCCACGGTGCTCTTCCCATAGGTCGTAGCTTGGGAGCGGTAGCCCTGTTTCGTCTTCACGGAAGTCGCAGAGGAACTGCGCAGCTTTCTTCACAAAGCTCTCATAGATCTTCTGCAAAAATTCAAAGTCTTGTGACTGTTCGAAGTGCTTGCTCATTGCATGCAGCACCAGCGCAGTTTCATCTTCTTGGATAGGGAGCTGTGCTTCGTTATCGCGCAGCCAAGGATGCCAGCTGGAACCGACTGAGCCATCGGGGTTGTACTTGTGCAGCATGTAGCCGTCGGGTGTTTGTACCCGGGCACAGAACTCGAAGAACCTGCGCGAGATTTCCCCGTAGCCAGCTTTATCCAATGCGAGCGAGACGAAGGCCCCGTCGCGTGGCCAGACGTACGTATAGGTATCGCGGTTAAAGGCCATAATGTCTGCATCGGCTGCGGCAATGATGCCCCCGTTATTATCGGCATGCAGGCGCACAATCAGCAGGCTTCGTTTAAAGAGTTCGATGGCACTGTTACTAAGCGAGCCAAATGCATGGTTGGTTTTATTCACCCAGCTTCGCCAGTAGTTGAGCGCATTTCGCATCAGTCGCTCAGGGGTTTCTGTGAGCACCATCTGTTGCATGCTTACCACTTCGTCGAGGGTCTTTCCCACACACAAGGACAAGATCACTTCCGTTGTTTTGGAGACCTCCACGATACAGTGGATGGCGACCGTCGAGTCGACCGAACCCTGCTCAATGGTGTTACGTCCAAGCTCTCCATCCTCTGCATCCTTCCAGGTTCCTTCGAGCCCGCGGTAGTTCGCTTTTCCAATAGCGAAGGACGAGATGCCACAGCTACTAACACGGCGCATGCTGTGCAGCACCGAGGTATACATGCCAGCATCGTGGCCAATCACACATTCCTGTGGATGGTCTGTTGTCCCACCTACCAAAAAGTAACGCTTCTCGCGGTAGTGGATGACGCTGTTGGTATAGGGTTCGTAGAAGGCAGTGTCCTTTTGGTTATCACCGTAAATATGGAAGTCGTGGTGGAAGAAGCATCGTACGTTTTTCTGCTCGCCATTCAATGAGCGAATATGTAGCCGGCGCAGCAGCACGTTATGGACGGGGTGGATACTGTCTTCCAGTTCGATCGCGATTCCCAGGTGGTCATTCTCCAAGCTCGATTTACCAGTGAGAGTCTCAAGCGTATAGCCTGGGTTGATCCTCCATGTGCCGTCACTCACCCACGAAAATCCGATGCCTTCGACAAAGAATCCCATGCGGTGAACCTTGCCGAATGTTGTGTGATCCTCCATGCCCACGTAGGGGAAGTAGAAGTCACGCATCTGCAAGTGCGCATCGAAGGTCGCGAGCATCTGTCCGTTGCCGATAACAAGTGAGCGTGGCATAGGGAGGGGATTACGAGCGGAAGCGGTTGCGGAAGAGGCGCTTAGGAGCAGCGAGTTTATGGTCAGCTAATCTGGTCTTGAGGTCACACAGTGCATGGCTGAATCGGCGGTACGCTTCGTAAGGCGATTCATACGGACTGAAGTATTTATGCACGTCTCCGTCTGCCCAGTACTTGGTACACATGTAATAGAAGTGATCCGATGTGAGTAGCTTTCGCCAGGCCTCAATCAGCTCTGCGTCTTTGGTTGCTTTAATCTTCTGCTCCAACGCAAAGATCGCATCCATCGATGCATTTTGAATGGTGTTTCCTAGCCATGCTGAAAGGTCACGTTCAGTATCTGCCCACGAGATGGCGACGTGTACATCGTAGGTATCACTCTCTCGGTCTTTCCACAGGTCGATCACTTGCGACGGCGTTGCACATTCCATGCCACGGCGTCCCATTTCGGCTGGGAGTTCGCGGAGGAAGTTGAAGATGCCGGTATCTTCCCACTGGTGTTCCCCGAAGGTCTCGTAGTCCATGAACAAGTTGATGGAGTGACCAGGGTTACTCTGTAGCCAATCACAATAGGTATCGGCAAAGAGAGGGTGGCCCTTCCAGTTTTTATCGGAGAAGCGGAAGGCAATGTCGTCGCTCAGGCGGTAGTTCTTTAGCAAGATATGGATGTCTTTTGCAGCTGTCTTACATGGGCGAAGCTTCGCAATTGTCTTCTCTGTTTCCTTCGGCAGCTTGAATGATGGTACGTGGTACGGGATGTTTGGGCTTCGTCCACGAAGCAGGTGATCCGCACCTTCGGCGATGATGCCGCGGAAGCCCATCTCTTTCACCATCTGTGCGATCTCATTCTTAAAGATCAGCTCTGTGTTACGAAAGACCGTTGGTGTTTGGCCAAAGAGTTTCTTAATTTTCTGTACGTGCTTTTGTACCTGCTCACAGAACTCAGCGGTCGATTTAATCGATGACAGTGAGTGGTAATACGTCTCGGCCAAGAACTCCACTTTTCCTGTTGCGGCTAGTTCCTTAAAGGACTGGAGAACATCGGGGCCGTACTCTTCGCACTGGTCCAAAAACACACCCGACAAGCTATAGCTGATGCGGAAGTGGTCATGCTTTTTGAGCAGTTCCAACATCAATTTGTTACTTGGCAGGTAGCACTTTTCTGCAACCTTGCGGAACACCGCGCGGTTCTTATCGTCATCGAAATAGTCGATCGCTCCTTGCCCCATGTCGCGGGTCCGTAGGTCCTTAAGACGATACGGTTGGTGCACCTGAAAATAAAAACAAATGAGTGGATTCATGATCGTAGTACGTTTTTATAGACGGATAAAATCTCGGCAGACTGATTGGCCCATGTGAGTTTTTGTAAAATGCGCGGAGCCTCTGCGCGTAGTTGGCTTGCCAGTGGCTGCTCGCGTAGCACTGTCAAAATACAATCCGCGAAACGTTCGGTATCCCAGAAGTCGACTTTAAAACAGTGTTCGATCACCTCGGCCGCACCCGACTGCCTGCTCATCACCAGTGGTGTTCCATGGGCGATAGCTTCTAATGCCACAAGCCCGAATGGCTCACTGATCGATGGCATCACAAAGCACGATGCGTTTGCGTAGAGCTTCTCCGCTTCGTTCTTGGATACTCTGCCGGTAAAGACAATGGAGTCCGTGAGTCCAAGGGAGCACGCGCGGTCGATCAGTTCTGTCATCATCGGTCCTTCACCAGCCATCACGAACGTCGTCTCTGGTCTTTCACTGTGTACGATGCTTGCTGCCTCCAAGAACTGCCATGGGTTTTTTTGTGTCGTGAGACGGCCAAGGAAGAGCACGAGCGGGACTTTGCTCTTTCTGCTAGGCATGTGCAGCGGGGCATCGTGTGGCAAATCATGGCCATTGTGGACTACCGCGATTTTGCCTTCAGGGATGCCATAATGGTTGATCAATAAATTCTTCGTGTAGTTACTGACCGCAATAACTTTGTCCGCCTTCATCATGCCCCAACGCTCGCGTCCTTCTATCCAGGAGTTTGGGTGGAAGTCCGTTCGGTCGAGTTCTGTCGCGTGAATATGAGCAACCAAGGGGACCCTGTGGTGAGCTGCAGCACGCACTCCTGCGTCGTAGGTCATCCAGTCGTGGCAGTGCACAATATCGGGGTGTACGTCTTTCGTAGCAGTCACGCTTTGTTCTGCAAACTGTTCGACCGCACTCCCTAAATCTGGGCCATACAAGTCCGTCATCGCTCCACCGGTGTGTGTACTCATGCGTTGTGCGTACTCTTCAACCCCTTCATAGGGTTGTAAGTTGCTTGTGACATACCGAATGGCAGCACCTTCTTGCACCCCACCTGCGGAACGCACATGCAAATTCTCGTGCTCATCAGTTGCGTGTGATGGGAGCACCAGTGTAATGCGTGTTCCATGTTTCAGTAGTCCACGCACCATTCCTTGGCATGCAACCCCAAGCCCACCCATGTGGAGTGGGGGATACTCCCAGCCGAACATCAGGGAATGGAAGGACATTTTTTGTGTGTTTGTTGAGAGGGGTTAAATCCACTAATTATAGCAGAAATACCGATTTTGAGCGATTATCTAGGACTTTTCAAATAGCATAAATATGCCCGGGTAGTACCCGGGCATATGCATTTCTTGTCATGGAATGTTAGCGTTTCTTGCTTTTCTTTGGCTTCTGTTTCTTGGTAACTTTTTTGGATGGTTTCTTTGCCTTTACTGCCTTCTTCTTTGTCACTTTTTTAGCAGGTTTCTTTGTTGTCTTTTTCTTCTTTGCTGGGCGCTTTGCTGCTTTCTTTGCTGCCTTCTTCTTTGTCACTTTTTTAGCTTTCTTCAGCGATTTTTTCGTTACCTTCTTTGCAGCTTTCTTAGGCTTCTTTGCCTTTGTAACCTTCTTCACAGCCTTCTTTTTAACGGGCTTTTTCTTCGCAGGTTTCTTGGCTGGCTTGGTCTTTGGCTTTACCACAATGCCCGCATCTTTCAGCATGGATATGCTCGTAATTTCTACCACTGCTGGTTTTACAACAGGTGCTTGGACAACAGGAGCAGGGGTTACCGGCTCAGTTGGAGTTGGCATCGATGGAGGTGTTGTTGGCTCCGGCGAAGGGGTTGGCCGCTGTGGCGGTGGGTTCTTAAACAGGCTGTTAAAGGCGCTGTTTTGGTTGGGTGTAGGGGTGAACATAGCATGCTATTTTAGCAGGGGTAAGCGGGAATTCAAGGATTCGTTCAACGAATTTTCTTGAGACCTATCAATAGGCTATCGAAGGCGGATAGAACAGAAGTACAGTGTGATGTCTGTTTCAATAAACTGTAGGCACGCATGTTGATCTCGTAACTTTCGTAGCATGTTACGTGGAAGAAGGGGTGGGGGAGGCTCTGGTTGAGGATCGTTAATGGGGGTGTTTGGATCCGGCATAAGATGTGTGGGGGATGTACTACTAATGCTGACGTTTGATGTATCTCCTTCTTGCCAAAGAAGAGCGGATATCAGATAGCAGATTTCAGATGACAGCATTCGTCATTCAAAATAACGCGCCGAAGCAACAGCTTGCTTTTGCTGGAGGCGCTCCTTGCCGAAAAGATAGCTCATGAAAGAAAAACCGGAGGTTTGTCTTTCATGCATATTAACAAAAAGGCCACTTGCGTGGTCCTTTTTGTGTTTGTTTGGTCATCCTCCTCAGCTATCGATGTCGCTTAACGGCATTGAGCTGTTATTAAGTATGGAGGTAGACGTGGGCGATGTAGTGCCCGGACACTCTGCCTTACTCTGGTCTCTTGTTTCTCCTCGGGACCGGCCGAAGTCCCCGTGACGGTTCGCTGGCAAGGCCTTGCGGCGCATGAGGAACACTGGGGAGAAAAGGGGGCGCGCACGGGAAGCTACTTCTCATTCCCGTACGAGTCGTTGTAGAGCAGAGAGGAGGATGACCACGCACTCACAATCACGTGCCTATGCCCAGTATGTGCAACAGGTGTTGGAGTTGAGCGGCCGGGAGGAACGAGTGCATAGCACATGATCATCCTTCTCTCTGTGTCTTTGTCCGGTGGAGTGAAAGAAAGAAATTGTTTGTTTGGGTGTTCTCTGTCTTTTGGCGACTCCTGAACATCTGTGCTTCAGAAATCATGTCATCGTACTCAGGTAATCGAGTGTGTGCAATGTTCTGCTCTGTACGAATGCTTAAACTGTGTCTTGAATACATTTAGTGTTCGTATTTTGTACTGATTAGCTCTATACAATCAAAATAGAAAAACTGATGAGAAAGTGACAATTTAGGTATATATGGTGCATTTGTACTTTTAAAGAAAGCAGCCCCATTCTATAGCGGGGCTGCTTCTCGAGAATTTCTCTTTAATTGTTTGCATTACCCCCACCTGTTGTACCAGGGAGGTCGACGTTGATTGATGGACCGTTGTCCGCGTTATCACTAAGCATTTGCATGGCGAAGTAACCGACTACGAGGATGGCAACGATAGCAATGATTGCGACAATGGCACTCATGCCACTGGATTCTGAATCTGACATAGGGAGAAGGGGGAAAGATGTAGTACGTATTAAGACGAATGGATAGGAGAAACCTTGCAAAGATTATTTAAATCACCAGGCTCGATTTTCCGATAGCGTCAGCAGACTTTCGCATTTCCTCGCTCTCTTTGACCATATGCTTTTGGAACTCGGTAGACCTGCGTTGAAATTCCATCGACTTTGTCTGCCAACGCTTGGTTAGGTCAGAGATATGCTTTTGCTCGCTCGCAATCTCTCGCTCCATTTGCTGGAGTTCGTTTTGCAATGCTTGCAAGTGTGATGCACTTACTGTCATAGAAGAAAGGGGGAGAGTATGAGGGGGCGATTAAAAGAGTGCCTTCAGTACCAGATAGACAACTGCCCATCCGCCACCGAAGATCACCGCGATAACGCCGGCTTTTAAAAGTGTGTTACCCATATCATCGTAGACGGTTCGAGAAGAGATTTCTTACAGGTTTTACTATGACCTGCTAAAGTTAGCGCATGACACGCTTGTGGTTTGCGGCAAAGCGATACGGGTACGGGTGGTATCCAATCACGTGGGAGGGGTGGGTAGTCATTGCTGTGTACACAGCTGCCCTCCTTTTGCCACCCTGCATATTGATTTTCCTGAAGGTGGAAGTTCCCGATGCTCACTTTGCCCTCTTCTTTGTGCCATATGTGATTGTGCTATCTGTTCTGCTTATATGGATTGCTGCAAAGAAGGGGGAAAAGGCACGGTGGCGATGGGGTGATTGACCGTGTGCGTCCGATTGACCAATATATTTTTAGTGTTATATTTACTATATGAGTATTAGAGCCAATGAGCAGAATTTGTTTACGGGTGATATTGATGATCGAAAAGTGATGCAACGAATGGCTGATATTGTTCAGCGTCCTACTTTTACACCAAAAGGTCGTCTTGATGATTTTCAACCTTCAACCATTCGTATGTCGGAGTTTGGTAAAGATTACTACTCTACGACTCGTGAGGAGGTGGAGAATTTGATTCGCGGTGTGATGACGGGGCAGGGTTTGCGTCACTGCTTTGGTCGTGCGTCTCAGCTGATTACCGTGCGTCATCGACAATCTCCGGGGGAGCTCTTGGGCGCAGCTCTTTGTTCAGTTGGTCCGTACTATGACTTTGAATCGATGATTACTGGTAGTAACGACATCCCTTCCCATGCTTGGTATATTTCAGCATTCGGAAGTCGTTTAAATATAGCTGGTCATGTGGATGAATATGTCCTGCGGCAGATTGCTCGCCAGGCAACGGAGAGCATGAGCGAAGTGATGGAGACATTGTATGCCATTCACGGCACATATGATTCTGACGCTTTTCCTAGCGCTTTGTGCCTTGATGCAAACTATGTAGCGGAGCCCACAGTGATAAGTGACGGCATCCATCATCGCATGCAACAATTGATGGAATCTTTAAGGATTATCTCTGTACATCCTGCTAAACAGGGCACGGGCTTTCCTGATGCTATTGCGCCGTTAGATGAGATAGTTACACACTTAAAGGCTGAGCATTCTACGAATGATTTTGTAAAAAGTTTGTGTGAATCGAGGCCAATTGCTCAAACATTAAACTACCAATCGGTGAGCATGGGTGGGGATGAATCGATGTATAGAAATATGAAGCGTGTGGCGTCGGCAACACGGATGTTTTTGGAATCAGTTTTGCGAGGGCTTGATACGGGTTTTTTGAGGCTCACCGCAAAAAATCTTGCGAAGAATCCTGTAATGGAATCTTCCGAAGATCAAATGGGCGATATAAGCGTGCTTGCGGATACGAAGAGCGGATTCCCAGTCGCTACGATGCATATGACACTTGCAGACGACACACCAGAGCCAATAATTCGATTTGGGGAAAGCTATCGTGAGCAGGAATACGTGCCTGCACTCCTTGGAAAGCTGTGGCAAAAAGTGATTACCGGTAAATGGTGGCAGTCAGAAGTTGCAGCACCGTAAGTTAGGGTAGAATTTGTGCATGTCCACCGCACAGTCCACTGTCGATTTCCTTGTCGATCAAATAGCTGCAGCGGGGAATATTCGCAGCCGCAAGATGTTTGGCGAATATGCGATCTACTGCGACGAAAAGGTTATTGCTCTTGTCTGCGATGATCAGCTCTTCATCAAACCGACGGAGGCAGGGAAAGCATGTATTGGAAACGTTACCGAAGCACCCCCGTATCCAGGTTCAAAAAACTACTACTGGATCGACGAATCGAAGTGGGAAGATCGAGAATGGCTGACACGGTTGGTTTCGGTGACGGCTAAAGATCTGCCGCTTCCGAAGGCAAGGAAACCGCGAAAATAATCCCTTCTATTATAGGATTGTGGCGTACAAGACTAACGCCATCGCCCACATCGCGATTAATTGGTATCCGGCGTCTATCAGTAATAGTTTCCAGGATTTCATCGTGTAGGCGTAACTCTGGGCCATGACCAAGAAAACAAAAGGAAACCACAGAATAGTCGCGATCATCAGCGCATAACTCCAGTGTCCCATGCTTGTAATTTGCATGGTGCGTCCCAATACAACGGCTTGGACGAAGGAGACGAGCAACCCCATCATCATGCCCATAATCATCGGCTTCTTGAGTTTATCCTTTTTTACTTTGTCGATGCCGGTCATTTTTGCCCAAGGCTTCATGAACATCATGGGGCTGTACCACAGTGATCCGATGATCATATATGCAAGCATTGAGAGGATGATGGCGAACGGGTGCGACACGATGAAGTTTCCGAGAGCTTGAAGGTGGATCATAGGAAGAGGGGAGAATAGAGAAACACTAGATGACCTTTCCCGATTTTGCTAGTAAGCGAATGGCAGTCAAACTTTGATGGCCATCAGACGGATACATCCATGCTTTCTTAAAGAGAGCATTTGTTACCTTTCTATGTGGATGTGCGGGGAGGCCGGGGTCATGCAAGATAATGTGGCTTTTATTGTAATCGAAGACCAGGACGCTGTGGCCTGCATACCCCTTTCGTTTGTTCAGGGCAGCTGAGTTCACGTTGCATTCAATAAGGTAACCATTGCGGATTAGTCGTTTAAGATCACGGAGTGTTGGAGCGCGCCGCTCACTCTTTATAAGCTTCTTATATGTTTTAAAGAGTCTGCGCTCTTGCTCGATATCACTATGACGAATCTGTGCTTCTCCCATCTCTTTCCCCCAGATTTTTACTAAGTATGAGCCGCCCTTTGCAATGAATGAGTCAATATCGAACTTGTCGATTACGATGAGTTCAAGCCCCATCTTCTGTAGGTTAATCTGCATTTGTGTAGGCCATGTCCATTTTCCTTCTTTCTTTGCTGAGAGTTCTTCGAGCTTTTTCCATGAAAAATTCTTCTTTGGCAAAAAATACTTCAACACCATCCGCATACTTGCTTGGTAGCAATGAGTATTATCGGAAGTATTAGCGAAATAGGGGGCGATCCTTTTCGTCATAGCATCTAGCATATACTATCCATATACTTTTTATCCCCCACTTCTTTATGCGTTACGTTGATGGATTTGTGATCGCGATTCCTACGAAGAACATGAAGGCCTACAAGAAAATGGCAGCCGAAGGTGGCGAGGCATGGATGAAACATGGTGCACTTCAGTATATGGAATGTGTTGCTGATGATATGAAAACCGTTGTGGAAATGGGTGGCCTGCCTTTTCCAAAGATGATTAATGCGAAGAAAGGGGAGACGGTTCTCTTCTCCTTTATCGTGTACAAGAACAAGAAGCACCGCGATGCGGTCAATAAAAAAGTGATGAAGCAGATGGAGAAAGACTACGACCCGAAGAAAGATATGAAGATGCCATTCAAGATGGAACGATTAGCGTTTGGCGGTTTCGATGTCCTCGTCGACCGGTAATTATTGATCCAGCTGCTTCATCATCTCTTCTTGCTGCTTTCTATAGGCATCAGTTTTTTCCTGCGCATCATTCTGTGCAGAGTTAATCTGCATCTGCATGCCGTCTTGGTTTTGTAGGACGAAATACCAAATTCCGATACCGACGAGTAGAGCGATTGCGATGGTGAGGAGAAGTTTCATGAGCCGATTGTATAGAGAGTATAACTGCTGTTTCAACGATAAATGTCGTACATGTGCGTGCTTGTGCTGGAGCATATAGTTTCTTGGCTCTATGATTTAAGTATGTTTAAAAAACATGCCAGCGCTCAATTGCTTTTTGCAGAAGCCGAGAAGCGAGGGCTTGAACCGGTATGGGAAACGCCCGATGGTCTATTTAGCTTTCTTCATAACGGCGAGAGGTGCTTTGTGTACTACACCAAGTTGCACCTAAACAGCCAGCTTGGGGCGTGGATGTGTAACGATAAATCTCTTACACGAGTGTTTTTGGAGCGCGAAGGATTTCCTACAATTCCGTTTTGTTACTCGAATAAAAAGAGTGAGCTGAATTCGTTTTTCGATAAGTACCATCCCGTCATTCAAAAACCGCTATTGGGTATGAAGTCCCATGGAGTACGCCTTATTTCCAACCGAGAAGAGCTAGATTTTTCTTCTCTAGAGGAAACAATGCTTGAGCGTTATATCGAAGGCACAGAGTTACGTTGTTTGGTATTACAGGGGAAGGTCATAGGAATGCAGCAGAAAGTACTTGTGCCTACACCTGAATATCCCTGGAGGAAGCACATTACCAATCTTGATGCAAAAGTATGGAATCAAGAATGCGTATCGATAGCTTCTACTATCAGCAATAGACTCCATATGGGGTTACTGGCCGTAGACTTTATCCAACAAGCAAGTGGCAAGTTATCGGTACTTGAGTTGAATGCGATGCCGGGCTTGCACTCGTTTCATAACCCCGATGTCGGATCGCCTATGGATATTGCCTCCATGATTGTGGAGGCAATGCTATTACCTTCGTGATGTACCTGCCCCCCGGTCTGAATGTAAGTCTCCCAAAACCGCAGCAATCAGAATCACGAGCTGCCACCAGGTCCATTCACCTGCAAACCAGTTTATTACTACGCTGTACCACAGCAGTGTGAGAGGCAAGAAGAAGAATCCGAGCAAAGGCCACAGTCGCGTTTCAAAGACGCCTGTAAACCAGCTGGAGGCCAGCCACAGCAGGAAGATAACAAACCGTGGGGCGAATAGCGCGACGAGTGCGAGGAGGAGTGGCATAGATGCGGGGGGGTGTTCAGTATACTACAAGGTTTTTTGTTACAGCGAGAAAGATTGCATATAATAAATCCCCCGAGGCACACAGAGCGTGCCTCGGGAGGATCGTTTTTGAAACTGGCTAACTCCTTGGAAATTGGTTGTTAGTGAGAGGCAGTGGCATGCTGTGCACTGCCATTCTGGCTGCTCAGCAGCACGTCCCCAGCAGTCCTGAGGCCGCGAGCAAATGCCGCCACCGAAGGATGTTCGTCCTTTTCCGTCGGGCGGAAGAGTCCGTCTTCTTTGACGACTTCTTCCGCAGTGGCCAAGAGGTCTTCGGTCGTGATCTTCGCATCGGCATTGCCCGTGCGGCGCAGGGCTTCGAGCCTTGCGCGACGGACTGCTTCGCGAATGCACGCAGGGATTTTCCCGTCGAGCTTCTTGCTGACCTCGGTCAGGTCTGCGTTGGGATCCAAGGCATCCCCAGCGAAGGCTTTCACCATTCTGCCGACCGTCTCGGCGTTTGGCGGCATGATATCCAGGACCACGTCGATGCGACCAGGCCGTCGCATGCCCGGGTTGATCTTTTCCGGCGCGTTCGTCGTGAGGATCGTGATGATTCTCGCCGTCTTTCCATCGACGCCATCGAGCACGTTCATGAGCTCGTTAACGTCTTCGGTGCGATCCGTCCCGGCAATCCGGTCCACGTCTTCGGCGAATACCACTGCCGGTTCGAACAACCGTGCGAAGTGCAGCGCATTCGCCAATTCTTCGGACTTGCTGACGTAGATGAAGGTCCATCCGTTCTCCGTAGCCACCCGAGCGATTTGATTGGCAAGGAGTGTCTTGCCGACACCAAAGACTCCCGCAGCAAGGACCCCCTTCTTCAGGGATTCTCCCATTGCTGCCATCTGCACCGTGTGCCGCATCGGAACGAAGATGTTTCGTTCGATTGCCAGCGTGAGATCGGTGTTGAAAATCGGGTCTTGCGTGCCCAGTTCGAAGAACTTCGGCTTGGGCATGGAGATAAGGTCGTCGTCTTCGTCGTAGAACTCGATCGAAAAAGCCTTGCCCTTGTGGAGCGAGTGTGTGAGGGCGTGCTGACGTACGGAGTCCAGCAGACGCCGGATGCGTTCCTCGTACTTTCGCTTGCACTGGATGTTCACCTGAAAGACCAGGCGTCCACCTTCCTCCTGGGTATCCATCGTCGCGTGGGCGCCTTCCATCCCTGGCAGGCTGATCATTCCCCACGGGACCTGAATCGATTCGTTCAGGCCGGTCATCACGTCGATTTGGCTGACGCCACAGTCGGGATTACCACAGGTACATCCCACCGTGACAGGGCCCAGCGTTTCGGTGACTCCCGCAACCAGTGCCATTGCACCATCCCACGGGGGGACGGGTAGCGTCACTGAAATGTGGGCGACTTGCTCTTCGTTCCTGTGTTGCCGCTGCAATGCGGCGATCACGTCCGGAAGGTTGGCCCCTTCGGGCAGGATCACTTTGTCACCGGTGCGAACCACGGTTGGGTCATACTTTTCGTTGGCCTGAGGCAGGAGCCTCTTCAGCAGCTGAATCATTTGCGGGTCGACTTCTTCCAGCAGAGAACTAGGAGAACCTGAGAAATTCACCATTTCTTGAGACTTTCTTTTAAACCAGAATTGAGACCTGACACATTGAACAGTTTGTAGACACGGTCGATTAATCCCTATCGTTGAGTTATTACTCCTTTCTAAATAGAGAGAGTTAGCCAGTGCTTCCAAAAAGCGATGAAGATATTTTAAATTAAAATTTATTTATGTCAAATACTGTCAAAAATAGATTATATGTCATTTCTCTATAATTTAGGTAAGAAATTTGCCTACGAATGCGACTCTACATGCTTCTTGAAGTTATCCAGAATCGACTGCCAACCTTGGCGCTGCATGTCGATCGAGTTCTCGGTTTCGGGGTCGAAGGTTTCGGTAATGTGCGTGTGTCCGGCATGTTCATCAAAGCTGGTGCTCACGGTACGGCCATCATCCATCGTGTAATCAATCTGTTTATGGTGCACGACAGTCGTGTACTTTCCCCCGAAATCGAACCCAAAGCTGCCATCTTTTGCTTCCATGCGGTAGGTGAACGAGCCACCTTCGCGTAGATCATTTTCTGCTTTGGGCGTGTGCCAGTCTGGCGAAGCATTGTTCCATGTCTTTACATGCTCGGGATTCGTCCAGCATTCCCACACTGTGTCGATAGGTGCGTTGATCGTTGTTTCGATGGTGATGGGAGTGGGGGAGGTCATAGGAAATGAGCGTATCACACATTAAGCGTCGTATAAGTTTTTAACAGAGAAAATTAACGTAGGGTATCAATAGTATCGTAGACACTTTTTGATATATCCTGAATAGCTAGTGATTCATCATTCAGATCTGCACCTGAGGTGAGAATGCACAGAATGTATGGACTTGATGGGTGGAAGACGATTCCACAATCATGGAGCTGATTCTCTTCCACTTTTTCGCCTATGCGCATTCCATATTTATGGGCAACGCGGATGCCCTTGGGCACGCCTCCGACTAGGCCCTTATCAAAATTTGTCTGCGCTAGGAGTTCCAATGCAAATTGCGACCAATGGGGCGAAAGATAGCTGGCGCTATAGAGTGCCACAAAGATATTTACGAGCGAGATAAGACGTGTGTTATCGAGCTCGCCACTTAGCACAAGTTGCATTGTGCCGAAGTCCGAAAACGTATTGGAATTCTCATGTAATCCCAGTTCATTGATCTTATTTTCCAGAAGAGTTGTTGAGCTGTTATCGGAATACTGGATCATTTTCTCTAGAAGCTCTCGTACAGTATAGGACGAATGTAGCTTGAGAGTGTTATCGATGGACCCCGTGATAAAGCGATACGTATCTTCTTTGTCGTAGGTTATCTTCTCATCTAGCAGTGTGGGACGGCGATCTGCCTCATGCAGAATAGCCATCATGATTGGTAGCTTAAGTAGGCTAGCAGGCTCAAAGATCTCCTCTTCTCGAATACTAAAACGAGCACTGTGTTTAAGGCTACGAAAGTAGAGAGCAATATGAGGAATCTTTCCGGACTGCGTATAGCTTTCAACTTTGTGTATGAGACTCTGGCGCAGGGCTTCGTAATCCCACTCAGAAGGTTGCTCTTCTTTGTTGGCACAAATAGCAGTTGGGCTTAGGAGGTCATACTGTGTGTCACACACAAAATAGGTTTGCCATAGCTTCTGCCCTCCAAAAAAGCACAGCATCCCAAGTGCAAAGAGGAAGATATAATTCCTCCATAGACGTCCCCGCTGGAGGTTGCTTGTTACAAGGTCCATCGTTCTTAAAGCTTAATAGGAAAGCTTATCGGAAAATAGGCCAAAATCTGCGTCGCATGCTAAAACGAAAGCGGAGTGGAGTCCCCAAGGGGACTGCGACTCAAGCCATTCGCTGCGTGCTGCGCACTAGCTCAAGAGCTTTCGTCTGGAGCGGGTTACTGCAATGTATTACAACTCTCCATAAAATGCTGCACAGTCCTGCTCTTAGCCAGCATGCGCTGCACCTCCAAATCGCCACATTTGCTCCTTGCCAATCGTATTGAGTCGACCAAATTTCTGCAGACTGCTTCATAGTCTTGTCTGTTCCATTCTTGAAGGTTATCTGCAGACCAACTTTCAAAATGACCTTTTAAAGTTTGCCCGTAGAATCCCCAGTTAGGTTCTTTGATAGAGCCTCTCGGATTTGCGATAATTGAGTCAAAATAGGTCAGTGCTTCACAAAGCACTTGGTCGTATCCGGTCCTGCGATGGAGATTGGGGTCAATGCTGTGTGTGATCTCATGCTCGATATATTCTTCCGCACTTCCAATCTGTATGGCATTAGATGGAAGCTTTTCTTCATTTGTACTCAGTGGACCGCATGCGAACAATAGGGATACAGGCCCATTTTGTGTATCCATTTCCATGCTCATACCTCGTGATGACATACCTTCTTCTCCCCGCCATGCAGAACAAAATCTTTGGTACTCACCAATATCCGAAAAGTGAATTACGGGACGCGTAATTTTTGTGCCAGCAATTTTAGATGCAGATTTTCCCTCTACATACTCGATGGTTACGCTGTCTAATTCTGTAAGTTCTAATGGAGTGCCTCTTACTCGATCCACTTCTGGCTGGAATAGTTCTATAATCCACTCTCTAGCGCCTAATACGTTCATTCCCTGTAGAAATCGGGAAAACTGGGCGTATGCCCATTCCTGATCCTGATTGAGCCATTTTTGAGGTGCTTCTGTTGGGTATGCAGTTACGTGCAAGGCATCTCTCGTTTTATCGACCTCCTTCGCTATAGGAGATGATCCTCTTACAAGAGGCTCTTGTTCTGTCGCTTCAGTCGATTCCGAACCCTTGGTGGTATTGCTATTCATTAAATACATTATACATTAAAAAGTTTATTTTGTCATTATTTGGCAGCATCCCTCGAGCGCTGTTTTCCAAGCAAAACCTGCATCCGATGCTAAACACGCCTTAATAGGGTTGAAGGTTGCAGCAGTCTGCCAAAACCGTACAATACGCAGGCTCTTTGTCTTTTGCGGGTATCGTACAGTGGTAGTACATCAGCCTTCCAAGCTGAGGATGCGGGTTCGATTCCCGCTACCCGCTCCAAAGTTTCTCAAAACTTTGGAGCTTCCAAGCTCTAAACCAAGGAGCGCGCAAGGCATGCGACGCAGGTTTTGGCTTGGAGGGCAGTACCCGGAGCCCGCAGGGCGAAGTGGTGCTACCCGCTCCATATTATTTCTTCGAGAGTTCCCATAAACGCTCCGAGGATGGTTTTGCGAACGGATTGCATGAAAGAACTCTCCAAACTGCCTTTGGAAGACCAATCACCACCCCCTGCTCAGTAATCACCCTTTTCGCATACTGTGAACATGTGGGGGAGTGGCGGCAGTAGCCATAAGGGTACAAGTGCTTCAGTGGCCCATGGTCTGGTGACAGGGTGTGTTGGTAACCCGTGATCGCGACCACAATTAGATTGCGGGGTAACTCAACTATGTGGTGCAAGAGATTGCGCATAAGGATGTCGTACGTAGACTGGGGTAAGTATACGCTTCACATCCAATAGTTATGACGTGGTCACCGCAGGACATCATGATGGGGCTCTACATCGCGGTTGCCGTGATGCTGATTGTCGTGCTCTACCACGTTATTTTTATCGTTGTGGATGCGCGCAAAATCGCACGTCGCATTAGCGACCTAACAGAAGAAGTGGAAGCAGTGATTATGAAGCCACTCTCCATGGCCGATCAGTTGCTCCAGTGGATGGTGGAATTTGTGCAGGAGAAAGCGGAGAAGCATGATAAGAAGCACATCAAATAGCTGTTAGGTGTTAGCTTCTATGTGGAACTTTTCTGATGTGCGAAATGACGTGCATATGATTGATGCTTACCACACATAAAAAGAGTTCCTTGTAAAAGCTAACCAGCTAAGCAGCTCATCAAAGAACCGTCTGTTTATCAATAAATACTTTCACGAAGAGTCTCTTCACAACATCAATGGAACTACTAAAGAGCTCTGCAAGCAGCGCATTCAAGTGGTGAATGCGTGTGTAGAGTTGGTTCAAGCGGTAAGCGCCACCAGGCTGGTTGATGCGAGCGATCGTGCGCGCTTGTTTACGCAGCTTTTTCACTTCAGCTTTAATATGCGCTTCTAGCTGTTTTTGCATAACTTTCGCAGTAGGCACATTGGCGATTGCTTCATCACGAGATGACACCACAGGGGAGGAGCCGCCTGCTGTCTGGACCATCGCACCACCCGTGCCTGCTGTACCTTGTTCGCCGGGGCCCGACGGAGCGTTCTCGCTCATCTTATTAATATCTTCCAAAAACGAACCAAGCAGCTGTCCGCCAGTCTCGATTTTTACGGGCTGGGTTACAACCGAAGGAGCCGCCTCCAAGCTGGAGCCGGGGCCCTGTTGCCGTTCTGGATGTGCTGGCATCGCCATCTCCTCTATTATCCCTTATTTCGTCTAAAAGAGCAATAAAAGAGCTTAAAAGAGGGGATAGAGGGTGATTGACGAGGGGGAGGAATCAGAAGATTCAGAGGACTCAGAAGATTCAGAGGAAAACCACGTCTCTGATCATTCTTCTAGTTCCTCCGTATCTTTCCTACTATCATCAGTCTATGGAACAAACTATTTTTCACCGAATTCTGAATAAAGAACTCCCAGCGGACGTCGTGTACGAAGATGATGACGTGCTCGCATTCAAAGACATTAACCCCAAAGCGCCTACCCATATTCTGTTTGTGCCCAAGCGATTTGTCGCATCAGTGGCAGACATTACGGCCGAAACAGCAGATTTACCGGGGATGCTTATTGTGAAAGCGAAGGAGTTTGCGGCTGCCCATGGCATTGATGGCTATAAGTTAACGTTCCATGTCGGAAAAGGCGGAGGGCAGGAAGTGTTTTACCTGCACCTGCATTTTCTGAGCCAAAAGGCGTTGCCGGGGTAGCATCGAGCCTCCAGCCGCTAGCCTCTAGGGGCCAGAGGCCAGGGTCTCGTCAAAACTTCTTCACTCAACTCATCATAATGCTCCACAATTTTATCTGCCTGCGATAAATCCTGCAGTGCACTCATATCGGTCTTAATGGCGATGCAGGTCATGCCAGCTGCCTTGGCAGCTTTGATGCCATTCGTCGAATCTTCAAGAACAAAGCATTCAACAGGGTCGATGCCCAATCGCTTTGCGGCGAGGAGGAAAATATCAGGGTGGGGTTTTGTGCGGTCTCCGACATCTTCACTACTGCTGATAATGGGGAAGTATTCGCGGATGTTATGGCGCGTCAGAACACTCTCAATCCACGGGCGGTTGCCCGATGATCCGATCGCGATCTTTAACTCTAGTTTTTTGATGCGCTCAATAAGAGGCAAAAGTCCCGGAAGCAGTTGCAGTCGTTCCATGTAAATCTCTGTCACAAGCCCTCCCAACTTTTCACGGTACTCTTCAAATGGCATCTGTAAGCCATATTCGGCAACTAACATATCGTGACCGGCTTTAAAACCGAGTCCCATCATTCGCGCACCATCTTTATGCGTCCATCCTGGAATAATCGAGGGATAAAAGACGGTGTCACCCAATTCACGCCAGTGACGCTCACTGTCGACAATCACGCCGTCGAAGTCGAAGATAAAAGCTTTCATGAGAGGGAATAATAGGGATTAGAATACTCGAATAATAGGGGCGAGTGGTTCTAATACTCGAATCCCTATTATTCTATTACTCTAATATTCTAATTTAGCTTAGGCGCTATAACCGGCTTCTTCAGCTTCAGCTTCTGTGGCGAAGTACACACGCTTCTCTGCTTTGATCTTCTTACCTGCAGCTGCGTCGACTGCGTAGAACTTCTTACCGTCCTTGGATGCAACGAACATCATGCCTTCTGGCACTTCTACCTCTTCATCTGCATCATCAGAATGATCCTCTTTGGTGTTCTTAGCCTCTTCTTCTTCCTGTTCCTTCTTGATGCGCTCAAGAGTTTCCTTGTCGATTGGCTGGAGAGCCTTAATGGAAAGGCCGATGCGGCGTTCATCAATATCAATGTTGATAACCTGAGCCTCGATCTTCTGGCCAATTGTGAGTGCTTCGGATGGGTCAGTAATCTTGTGGTGTGAGAGTTCGGACAAGTGGACGAGTCCATTAATGTCCTTTTCTAGGCGCAGGAATGCTCCGTAGTCTGCGAAGCGAACAACTGTACCGGAGACCTTCTTGCCCAGTGGGTAGCGCTGTGCAACTTCTTCCCATGGGTCTTGTGTTAGCTGCTTAATGGAAAGGCTCAGCTTGTCGCCATCAACGCCAATAACTTTCACTGTCACGCGGTCACCCATTTCGGCATATTCCGCAGGGTTCTTTACGTGTCCCCATGCGATTTCAGAGATGTGTACGAGTCCTTCCAAGCCGTCGAATGTGACGAACAGACCGAACTTTACGAGGCCTGAAACGATACCGTCTTTTACATCGCCAACCTTGAGTCCTTCCAATGCCTTCGCGCGCTCCTCGGACATTGCGTCGCGCTCAGAAACGACGATCTTGCCAGCTTCTTCGTCCATCGTCACGATCTTCACCGTGAATGTGTGACCGACAAACTTAAGAAGACGGGAGATGATCTCGCTGGATTCAGCGTTGTTCACGCGTGGGTAGTTAGCAGGGGAGAGCTGGGATACAGGGAGGAAGGCGCGGATACCGTCGATGTTGGCAATAAGGCCTCCTTTGTTTGCTTCCTGAGCGGTGAACTTCATGGTCTTTTCAGCTTCGATCAGCTTATGGAACCTGTCCCAAGCCTTGCGCTGGCTGGCCATGCGGAGGCTGAGTACAACAAGTCCTTCATCGTTCTCATCTTCGAGCACCATGGCGGATACTTCGTCACCAGGGTTCAGGTCCTTGAAGGTGTTGAACGAATCGCGAAGTTCACGACCCGAAATAATACCCGTAGCGACGCCGCGGATATCGATAAGTAGCTTGTTCTTTCCTTTAAAGACGACGATACCGTCGACCAATTCACCCGGCTTCGACCGGAAAATCTCTGGCGATTTCTTCATCAATTCTTCCATAAGGCCGGAAGCGGCCGCGATTTTTGCAGACATAAAAACGAGAGGTGCAAGCGGGAGAGAGTAAAAAGGGTCCAGATAGCGCCCTTGCACGAGCAACGTCTATCGGGCGGTCAGTATGGGGAAGTGAAGGGGAGTTGTCAAATGGAGCTTCTTAGCTTCTCAGCTACTTAGCTGCTTAGAAGGGCTTTGTGCAGAAAAGTAGTCATGCTCCCTGGAGATGATATCCAAAGAGAGCCATGTATATGACGATAGGACGAATATGCTCCGATTTTTAAAAGCTAAGAAGCTAAGCAGCTAACAGCTAGGAAGCTAGTTAGATCGTCGCTTCTTCTACGTTTAGGTCGGTCTCTTCTTTAGGCAGCTTCTCAATTTGGCTCGTTTTGGGGTTATAGATCTGGTACAGAAGCTCGATCAAATCGCGTGTATTTAGCCGCTTGGTGTGGAGTCCAATGGTGTTGAGACCCGCATTGACGAGGTCTACACGCTCTTGCAGCTGGCGTGAGCCAACAGCGAAGTCTTTGTGACGTTGTGTTGCCTTGCCGTGGTTGTCATCGGGGTGCAGCCAGTCGAAGAACTGTTCAATGGCCGTCTTGTGGCGCACAGAACGGTCGAGGGGGATAACGACATAGAAACGCTTCTGCATGATGTCTGCGACTTCTAGCAACTTCTGCATAAAGGCGACATACGACAGGGTCTGGTTCTTTAGGAGTTCGTTCGCATGCTTTTCACCGATGCTACGAACGTTATCAAGATAGTCATCGATGTTTGTGCGACTAGAGCGTACGACAATTTGTAGCGGGAAGTTCAGAGTGTTTACGAATGCTCCATAACCCGCAATGATTCCTTGCTGTTCGGTTTCACTCTTGAGGTTAAAGTTCATCGCCTCGACAGCCAGCACTGCACGCATGCCCCCGTTTTTTAGGAGGATGGTATCGGTACGAATTTCGGCAACAGGCAGGAACCGCTGCGTTGATGCAGCAGTACCAGGCTTACGCCCTCGTACGGTATCCGGCAGTTTGACTGGTTTAGTGGCCATAATTAGACGTGCGGGGAAAGGTCGCGGAACAGCGACACCGTTGCATTCGCAGATGCAGTCTCTGGGTCAGTCGCAAGGGGAGTCGCACGGATACGTGTTGGGTCCACCGGCAATGTAGGTGCATGAATTTCTTCCTCTTCAATCACTTCGTTTCGTACATCAATTTCTTCTTCCAATGGAGAAACAGGCTCTGGCTCTTCCACTGCTTTAGGCTTACGAATTTCGCGGTCGAGCAGTGTCGAAAGTTCTTCGATATGTGACATGTTTTTTACCTCTGTATCTGGGTGTAGTTTCTGGCCATCCTTTTCTGGTGTGCTGAAGATGCGAATGTTTACGCTGATACCGCGGCGAGGAGACCACGTGCGAGTAGCAGGTTTATTTACCTGTTCCATCATCAGGAGCATCAGCTTAAACATGCTGAGGTCGTTAATGCGCAGGAATGCGAAGGCTGCAGCGATCACTGCGGGGATCCACACCATGATCGTGACAGGCAATGCCAGCGCTCCGTAGGCGTTCGTCAGCATGCCGTACAGCGCGTAGCTGAATCCTGCGCCTGCTCCCACAATCAGAATCTGTCTGAGTGTCAGAGGGCCGACAATGCGGTCCTCAATGTGGACGTTCTGGGGGATTTTGATGGGGTCGATCGGCATGTTTGGAGGTTCAAGGAAATCTACTAAGTATAGCAGAAAGAGAGGTTTTGAGCTAGATGGCTTTAGAGGGGGTTTTAGGGGATATGGGAGGATTTAGAGGCTTTAGAGGACTTAGAAGAGACAATAGAAATAGAGGATGTGATCTTCTGCATCCTCTAAGTCTTCTAAGTCTTCTTAATCCTCACGTTATGCTACTTCAGCCTCTTCTAGCTCTTCTTCGGTCACAGAACCTGCTTTTGCTGTTCCGTGGACCAATTCCAATTTATCACCCTTTTTAACGACTTTGATGATGTCACCAGCGTTGAACATACCCTTCAGGATGTTCTCGGCAATTTCATCCTCAATGCGCTCCTGAATCACGCGGCGGACAGGGCGAGCACCGTACTCTGGGTCGAACCCTGCTTCTGCGAGCAAGTTTACTGCCTTCGCATCGACATCGAGTCCGTAGCCTTGTTCCTTCAGGCGAATCTTCAGAGCGTCGAGGTTGTGTCGGACGATCTTACGAATGTGCTGCTGGTTAAGGGCGTTGAAGACAATAATATGGTCGATACGGTTGAGGAACTCAGGGCGCATATTGTCCTTCAACTCCGCAATAACTTCTTGGCGCTTTGCTTCGTATTCGTTCTCTTCTTTCTTGGCGTCTTCGTCATCCAACTTGAATCCGATTTTTGCTGCCTGCTTCGTCAGTTTTTCTGCTCCAATATTGGATGTCATCACGATGATCGTGTTGCGGAAGTCGACGATCTTTCCTTGGCCATCTGTTAGCGTTCCGTCTTCCAGAATCTGGAGGAGTAGGTTGAAGAATTCAGGATGAGCTTTCTCGACTTCATCGAAGAGCACCACAGAGTAGGGTTTGCGTCGGACTTGTTCGGTTAACTGGCCTCCTTCCTCGTAGCCGACGTAGCCGGCAGTTGCACCCACCAAGCGCGATACGTTGTGGCGCTCCATGAACTCGGACATATCAATCTTAATGAGCGCGTCATCACGGTGGAATACTTCGCGAGCAAGGGTGCGGACAAGCTCCGTCTTACCAACACCAGTTGGCCCCAAGAAGAGGAACGATCCAATTGGGCGGCGGCTATCACCAATGCCTACACGTGAGCGACGAATAGCGCGTGATACCTTGCGAATCGCATCGTCCTGCCCAATCACGCTGCCACGGAGTAAGAGCTCCAGGTTTGCGAGACGCTTCGCCTCGGGCTTGAGGAGTTTCATCACAGGCACACCTGTCATACGAGCGACAACCTGCGCGATATCATCAGAGTTAATTTCGACAGGCGTACGCTTGTCGCCGTCTGACGCTTGCAGCAACTGTTCGCGACGCTCTTTGAGTTCCTGCTGCTCTTGTTTCAACTTAAGCGCTAGGTGGTACTTTTGGTCTTTGACTGCTTCTTGCTGCTTTAAGACCAGTTTCTGCAGATCATCTTCGACTGTCTGCAATTCTGGGCTAAGGCGAGCATGCGACAGGCTTTTCCCAGCTGCAGCTTCGTCGAGCACGTCGATAGCCTTGTCTGGCAGGAATCGTTCAGTCAGGTAGCGGTCACTCATCTGGACCGATGCCTCCAGTGCTTCATCAGTAATAGTGACATGGTGGAATTGTTCAAAGGATTCACGCAGCCCCTTCAGGATAGAGACGGCATCTGCTTTCGTTGGCTCACCAACCTGTACTGGCTGGAAACGACGCTCAAGAGCACGATCTTTTTCGACTGTGCGGTACTCTTCGAGAGTCGTTGCACCAATCACCTGTACCGCAGAACGGCTGAGTGCGGGCTTGAGAATATTTGCAGCATCCAATGAACCTTCGGCAGAACCTGCGCCGACAACCGTGTGGATCTCGTCGATAAAGAGGATGATCTGGCGCTCGCTCTGTGTCGCTTCTTTGATGATATCTTCGAAGCGCTGTTCGAATTCTCCACGGTACTTTGTACCAGCAACAACCGAACCCAGGTTGAGCACCAGTACGCGCTTGTTCTTGAGAGCGTCGGGGACTTGGCCCGTGGCGATACGTTGTGCGAGACCTTCGACGATCGCAGTTTTACCGACACCTGGTTCACCAATGAGCACAGGGTTGTTCTTCGTTTTGCGGTTAAGGATATGAATGACGCGTTCAATCTCTGGGTCGCGCCCAATGATCGGGTCGATCTTTCCTTCCCGAGCTTTGCCGACTAGGTCATCCGTAAAGTAGTCGAGTGCAGGCGTTTTGCTGTTGCCGTCTGCACGCTTGCGTTTGAGGCCTTCTGGCTCTGTGCCACTTGTTGCCTGCATGCCAGCAAGGCTGCCCTGGAGCCCCTGGAAGAATGCTTCCAATGACTGCTCGACGTTACGGTTTTGCTGTTTAAACTGGCTGATTTGGCCGAACATCTCTTCGATGTGCGCCTTTAAGTCTTCTGGTTCTACCTGCATGTTTTCGAGCAGCAACGTCGCAGCGTTCTTGCCGTTGCCAACAAGTGCGTATAGCAAGTGCTCTGTACCCACGTTTGTGTGGCGGAACTTATGCGCTGATACGACAGCTTGTTCGATAGCAGTATGGAGGAATGTTGAGAGGCCGTTCTTTACATGCTTACCTTCGATGTTCATTGTCTTACTTGCCTTCAGCAGAATGCGTACGTTTTCCAGTGTCACACCCGCACCTGTAAAAATAGAGAAGGCGAGAGATTTTGGAATACTCAGGAGTCCCAATAATAAATGCTCCGTACCTATGTAGGCACTTTGCATCGTCTTAGCTTCTTGCTCAGCAATCTGTAGAGCAAGTTTTGCGTTGGGGGTGAATCGATCGAAGGGATGCATACGAGCTGGAAGGAAAGGGTTATCACTCCTAAAGTGTGAGTGATAATGAACGGCTAGTTCTGGTAACTATACCACGCAAAACGCATCGGGCGGAAGTATGCGCAAGTAAAAAAGGTGATGAAATTGATAGGTGTAAGAAAAAGTAGACAACTGAAAGATGTCAGATGACAGATGTCAGATAGCAGAAGGGGCCTAGGGCTGCCATCTGAGATCTGATAGCTCATCTTCATACCTTCTTAATCACACGGAGATCGTCTAAGAAAACGGCAATGATCGTCGTGACAGGCACAGCCAGGAGTACGCCAAGTACGGGGTGAATCACTTTGGGGAAGCTGAGTCCCATCATCATGGCACAGAGCACCGCGATAGGGGAAAGGCCCACTGCACGCTTCATGATGAGCGGTACAAGGAGGTTATTCTCGCAGAGCTGAATGACGTAGTAGATGCCCATTAGAATGAGCGCCCAAATAGGACCTCCATCGGTAAAACCAATGAGGATTGCAGGAATAGCAGCAATAAATGGCCCGATATAAGGAATGAACTCCGTAAACCCAGCCAGAATTGCCAACGTTGCGGCGTAGGGAATGCCCATGATTGCTAGTGCAACGAAGACAAGGCTACCGACACAGAGTCCAAGCAGGAGCTGCCCACGTGCCCATTGTCCAATTTTCTGGTGGATAGCTTCTAGTTTCACATCGATCATTGCACGGTACTTGGAACGGAAGAAGCTGCGTACCCAGAGTCGGAGCCCCTCTTTTTCCATTTGAATGAAGAAGGCGAAGACCAGCACAAGGATGAACTTCACGAAGAATGTTCCAACTGAGCCTGCAATGCGCGTGATTGCGAGGACCGAACCCTGTGCAATCGATGACATGTTTTCCCCCACAATCTGGAGAGCATCGGTGAAGTTTTCGATGGCTAATCCTTCTAATGTTGAGCGAACAAATTCTGTCAGACGCAGGTTTACATCCGCGGTTAAAAGCGGCAGAGAAATGCGTGGGTCCGACAAGAATGCATTGATCTTATCGTTCAACAAGAAGGCGATCTGTTGCACTTGTGTAGCGACAACTGGAATAAGAGAGATAAGTAAGAATGCGAGAATCAGAAATGCGAGGAAGTACAACATGAGAATGGCCACGCCTCGCGGAAAACCCATACGTTGTAGTGCTCGTACGCCAGGGTCTGTCACAGCTGCAACAAAGAACCCGAGCAGCAAAAGAATGATTGCTTCGCGCAGCACTACGGCCGTTAGAACACCAACGCCGATAGCGATAATCAGCAACGTTGATTGGGCAATGCTGAGGAGTGAGAATCGAATGGTGAAGTCCGCCCCGCCTTCGCGCTCTGCGAGAGAATCAGTAAACTCCGCTGTTGGCTTTTTGCGTAGTTCCGCAGCACGTTGTAGCAAGTCCTGTGCTTTTTTGCCGATGATACGTAGCGACGTAAAGTTATCGGCGGACTGTTTTTTGCGGGGTGGCATGGGAGAAAAGTTAAGGAGAGATAATGGTAACGACGAGATCAAGAATCAGATACGAACATACTGCCACGATTACACCAATGATGGACCATGTAAGGCGATCTTTTCCTGCAGATTTTTCACCAGTCCATGAACCCATTGCAATTTGATAGCCCGCGTACATCACGTTAATCAGGAAAAATGCGCTGATTACACTAAAGACTACGGAAATTAAATGTCCGATAAACGTGGGGATGCAGGCTGCAGTTAAAATGCCAGTTTGGAAGTTGCAACCGGGGAGATTCGTCACAATGCCAGGGTTTTGGGCATAGGCCATTGCTGGCATCTGCACCAGTAATGCGAGGATAGCCGACGGGGATAGGGGCGAAATCACGCGCATAACAGGGTTTTTACCTCTGCCACGATACGCGTTTTTGCGCTATTCTTGGAGCAGACGAGACGGTTTTCGCTCGCATTTTCAGCACAATATTCTCCTGTTACCTTTCTCTGACAATGTCCCACGGTTTTACCTGGACCACCGCGCCGCGCCCGATGGTTGCTCTTGCCCCTATGGCTGGAGTCACTGATGCGTCGTATCGTCAGCTGATCAAGCGCATCGAACCTCGTAGTATTGTGTACACAGAATTCCTGAGTACCGATGCGCTGGCATTTAAAGGGAAGAAGACCATGCAGATGATGGCATTTGACCCTGCAATTGAAAGACCCTTTATTGTGCAAGTCTTTGGTCATGACCCGAATCATTTTTTGGAGGCTGCAAAAATTATCGAACAACTAGGTGTCGATGGGATCGATATCAACATGGGCTGCCCTGCTGCGAAAGTTGTTTCTAGTTGCCACGGTGCGGCGCTTATTCGTAAGCCCGAACTTGCAGCAGAACTTGTACACGCAACAGTAAAAGCAGTGTCGATTCCTGTGAGTGTGAAGACGCGCTTGGGGTGGGATACCCATGAGACGCTCGTTCCATTTTGTAAAGCGCTAGAAGCAGCTGGTGCACAAGCCTTTGCGATCCATGGTCGAACGTATAGTCAAAAATTTACGGGGAGAGCTAACTGGGAGCCTATCTACGAGCTTAAGCGGCAGGTGAGTGTGCCAGTGATGGGAAACGGAGATATTTTCTGTGCGCAGGATGCGATCGATAAAATCGGTAACTTAGATGGCGTCATGGTTGGCCGCGGAACATTCGGGAACCCTTGGCTCATGAAAGATGTGGCAGACGCTCTTGCGTCTGGAATGGAGAATGGAGAATGGAGAATGGAGAATGCGCGGGTCATTCCTCCGACGGTTGCATCAATGTCATTCAGCGATAAGATTCCGTTTATCCTTGAGCATTGCGAGTTGGCAGTACGCACAAAAGGGGAGAAGCGCGGCATGATGGAAATGCGTCGCCACTTAAGTAGCTACGTGAAAGGGTTCGATGGCGCATCAGAAATGCGGCAGAAGCTTGTACGTGTGGAAACGCTCAAAGAGGCAAAGGAGATTTTGTGCGCGTGAGACTCGGCGAAGTACGAAATGCAAAGAAGGGCCTAGTCCCACTTTCGCAGTGAGGTGACCATCAGCGCCCAGGCATTTCTGCGCACCTCTTCCACTGGTTGCTTCGCTCCTGCAGCTACTCGTTCCCAATGCTCATTGTCCCATTCGCCCATATGGTCGTATGCAATTGCTAGGGCACGATCTTCTTGTTCCTCAAGCGTGTAATGGACAGGTCTTGGTGGAGTGGACCAGATCTCGCGGAAGCGTTGTTTTTTAAGTTCATTCAAGACACCTCGCACGACACATCGGATTGTTTCTATCCCGTGCCTCAGGCAGGCATGTAAGGAATCGGCAAACTCCTCACATGTTTGAGATAAGGTATCAGCAAGCGCCCGGAGGTCATCCTCTGGACATGTATCTACCGACTCGATGACAGCGGTCATAGTCGACATCACCCTCCAACCTACCCCTGGTTAGACCGAAGTCAATACGAAGGAAGGTCGATAATAACCAATGATATATTGTCTGCTTTTGGCGGCAGGATGTACCCATCTGAACAAACTTTACACTTAGAACGGTCACCAGTTTTGGCCATAATTTCTTTTTTATTGGTTATTCGTTCGGTAATAATCCTATTCACTTCACCTATTGCCTCTTCTGCACTTCTACCCTCAATAATCTTAAGCAATTCATGAGTTGTAAGGTTATCTGTCACGCCATCGCTTGCTAGGATAATTCGTTGCCCCGGCGTAAGGGGTCGCTTGTCGCATGAAGTTGTTGCTCTTACCTGATTGTCTGCGCTTATGGAATTTGATACATAGTTCCGGTATGGGCTACATAGACCTTCGTCAAAACTGATAGCTCCATTGGCCACTAATTCATCGATGAGGTTTTCATCTTTCGACTCATGATCCAAGGTGTTATCCGGATTGATAATAATCAGTCGTACATCGCCTGCCTGCTGTGCATTCAAATACATGTTATTTTGCTGGTCGAAGACGAATTGGATGCCCTGGGTACATACGCCAGATCCACTCGGTAAGTTCTCATTCATAAACGCTTGCTGTGCAAGGAGCCCTCCTTCCAGCAGGTCACCTGGCTTCTGCATAAATGCGATTGCGGAAAGATGAGCGGCACGTTCCCCCATACCTGTTCCGCCTACTCCGTCGATCACGTTGATGTATTCGTTTTCCGTATCGATGGCGATACGGTCTTCATTGACACCATTTTTATAGCCGACTCCAGCGTAAGTTGCTGCGGTAATGCGCAGTCCGTGCGGTGTCAGAAGTGTTTCCATTGATTCTATTAGAGACTTTGCCCCTTTGCCGTCCATCACTCTTTGGAGTCTGCGTTGCTGGAGCACTTCCAAAAGTTTTGCACGTCGCCTTTCGATGTCTTGAATAATCTCTTCTTGCATAGCGTCTAACTCGACACTGTCGCTTGTTCCATCATGCTCAAGAACCCGATACGCCTCGTCGAGGGTAAGGGTGGGGATAGCACTGTCTGGCCATATGACTTGTGTATGCATACTAGACATTAATACGACTATATCACTTTATTGTCAAGTATGCATAACACACAAAAAACGGGGCCGAAACCCCGTTATTCATATGTATAACAATGATATTGCTCTTATCTCTGGATCTTCACTCCTGGGCCCATTGTTGGAGCAATGGAGATAGACGTGATGTAGATACCCTTAATACCTGTTGGCTGAGCTTCGTCGACTGCTGCAAGCAGGGCCACAAGGTTCTCTTCCAACTTCTTTCCACCAAAGGAAGCCTTACCGAATGGAACGTGGATGATACCGAACTTATCCATCTTACATTCGATGCGTCCTTTCTTCAGTTCTTCAATTGCCTTCGTAATGTTCTCGGTCACTGTGCCTGCCTTAGGGTTAGGCATCAGGCCTTTCTGTCCGAGTGTCTTTGCGATCTTTCCGAGGTTTTTCATCATCGCAGGGACAGCAACAGCGATATCAAAGTCGATCTTTCCTTCTTCAATGGACTTCACAAGGTCGTCGCTTCCGGCAATGTCTGCTCCTGCCTTCTTTGCCTCAGCAACCATGTCATCTGGAACGAACGCTGCAACACGTAGAGTCTTACCTGTTCCGTGAGGGAGATTTACGGTTGTGCGGACCAACTGGTCAGCCTGTGTGGTGTCTGCGTTAATGCGGATGTGTGCCTCTGCAGTTGCATCAAATGTCGATGTGCTCAACTGAGGAAGTAGCTCACATGCCTCGGAGATTGCGTAGCTCTCCTTGGTTACGAGGGTCATTTTCTGGCGATACTTTTTTCCGCGGTTCAACGGACCTGCTGTTTTTTTGGCTGTCTTGGCCATAATGGAGGGGGGGGGAAAGTGGTGCAAGCGTCCCCGAGCTAGTCGAAGGACTCCCACTAAAAGTGGCAGGATTTTGTCAGAAGTGTCTACTATAGTCAACATGCCAAACGTTGCTTTTTAGGCATATCTATCTACTATTTACGGTTAGTGTTCGTTGTTCTTCTGGCATCACAAATGGGGGAGTTATGAGAAAGGGATAAAAGCATGGAATGGTGGATGGTCGCTGAGTACACGGTGTTTGCTGTGCACTCTGTGATTTTGGCCTTCATCCTCGGTGGTTTCCACCGATGGAAGGACAAATCACAACGGATGTTCTATGTGCATCGGGGGTTGGTCGGGACGGTCTTTATGATTCAGGCGATATATGGGCAATGCCCCATTACCGCCTTGGAGAAATATTGCCGTACGCAATACGACACCTCCTACAAGTGGGAAGGGGTTGGATGCATCGAGGAAGCTACGACTAAGCTCGGTGTTCCCGTCCCTAATTGGTGTGTACGGGTCGGCATCTTCGGAGTAGGTGTCAAAGGGTTGGTGCAGGTCTACCTGGCCTATCGGGTAGCCCAAAAGAAAAAGGATGAAGAACCTTGGGCAGCATGAAGTTGCCTACCTGGCTCAGAGGAGCCAAGAGGTCTCGCGGACTACCGCGAGACCTTCTTTTTTAATGCAGGCTTTTTAACGTTTGCAGCAACAAGCTTTGGACGCGTGAACAACCCTGGCTTCTTGACCATCACAGGACGTCCGCGGTGAACGGTAAACATGCAGATGGTAAGGCCGTAGAGGAGCATCGTGAGGTGAACGGTGTACCAACCTGGGGTCTGAGCTTCTGCCAGCATGCTGCGAAGAACAAACGACAAGCCTGTGAAGACAGTTACCAATAAGCCAGTCAGTTTCCATCCGTGGTAGAAGATTGCATCTGCCATGGCGCGTGCGACGGGGTCGATTTCCTTGAGGCGTGCGTCATGCCATAAGAAGAGGAGTCCACCCATAGCAAACACAAAGAGGAGCCCGATGTACGTAGCAGTCGCGAGTGGTTGTGGAGCAAATACCGCATACACCGCAGGCAAAGCGCCAGCGGTCATGAGTAAAATTCCAATCAGCTGCACAAAGTGACAGTAGAGTGCGCGCAGTTGATCGTACGGACGAGAGTCGCCGCGCATGGTTGCGATGTAGAGCAGCGCCAGTCCTGCGATAACAATGATGGGGAGCATCCAGCCAGACGAGAGTCCAACATCGCGGAACATGGAGCTAAGTGACACAGGGTTCATGTGAGAGGAGGGGAATCCTGCATAGCCTACGATTCTTGTCATTATTACGCACGCGAAATGTATTGATCTTGTTTGTGTTTCGTTTCTGCTGATGAATTTTTTCTACGCCAATACTCCGCACCTGCGGAGATAGTTGGCTAAAATCTGTGGAATCTTACTCAACAGTTACACCCATGCTACGTGCAGTACCTGCAAGCGAGTTCATGGCAGACTCAAGGTCCGTTGTGTTCAAGTCTGGCATCTTGATCTCAGCAATTTCTTTCAACTGAGCCTTAGTGATTGTGCCAACCTTCTTCTTGTTTGGTTCGCCGGATCCTCCTTTGATCTTCGCAGCAGTCTTGATGAGCTCGGAAGCTGGTGGCTGCTTTGTGATAAAGGTGAAGCTGCGGTCGTCATACACAGTGATCTCGACCGGAACCATCTGACCCATTTTGTCGCTGGTAGCAGCGTTAAACTGGGTGCAGAATCCCTGGATATCCACGCCAGCCTGACCAAGCGCAGGGCCTAGTGGGGGAGCGGGGTTTGCCTGGCCGCCGCGAGCGACGACCTTGATGACCTTCTTAATGGTTTTTGCCATAGCCCGCGTAGGGTAATGATGAGATTGAGCTCTGTAAAGGGAAAGTGGCCATTTTAAAGCGCTAGAGGCTGGGGGCTGGAGACATCCCATTTAAAAAAATGACACATAGCCACAAGCCACTGGTCTCTAGTTACATGGATTACTTTGTCGTCAGTGCCTCAATAAGGCCGTTCATCGCGTCTTCAGAGCCCGCCGTGATATGGAATTCAAAGAGGCGCTCGCGAACACGGACAAACACCAAATAATCTTCACTAAGGGCAGAATCGCTAAAGCTGAGGATATTTCGGACGGGGCGACCTGCTTCTTGCTCGGTCATATCCTTAAGGTCTTTGAGTGCAGGGGAAAAGGACTGAAGGAGCCCATCTTTGAGCGCCATAAAGTCTGTTTTTACATCACTTGAATCCATCCATGCGACAGAACCAGCTCGATCACCATTGTGTAAGATAATGACGGAATGGACATCTTTCTTGGCAATTTGGGCAAGGAATGTCGCTTCGTCGGTATCAGAAGCCTCTAAACCAGCGGTGGTAATTGTCCCCAGTACATCGGGCCCCGTTCCTTTCGCAACGCCGCCAGCAACAGGTTCCTCGATTCCGGTCATTGCCAAACGCGCAGGCAGGCTAGTGCCGGTAATAAGGTAATCGGCTGCTGCAAGCCCAAAAAGGGCAGCAATAACGCTTACGGAGGTGATAATGGTGGTGCGCTTAGTCGGCTGCATACGAAGGGTATGGTAGGACGAAACGGAGATAAGTGGAATAGGAAGGTTATTAAATACTATAATTAGTGTTTAGTCAATATATCCTTCAGTCCCGACGGTGCTCTCTTTGGTTACTACAAAAAGAGACACATTCAGCATTTCTTCTAAATATTCGATCACGAGCTTCTTTTTGCCTCGCAATACTTTATTTTCGTCCAATGCATCGAGAATTTCGGTCATAGTGCTTTCGTTTTTGAGATCTCCATTACCCTCCGCAAGGGCACATACAATATCGATAACCGTTCTTTTAAATGCATCACGTTCCTTTGGGCGCAATTTTCGTCTACCCAATGCATCAATCAGAATTGTTGAAATATGGGTTCTGCGGACGATATTTTGGTCAAAGTTAAGCCAGTCCTCTCTGCTCATGAGGGGGTCGCCTGCTTCCACTTCATAGAGGTCATTACCGTCATCATCTTCGTCATGTGTCTCCTGAGAGGGGTCATCTGACTCTTCTCGTCGTGCACTTTCTTCTTCATCCAAGTCCACGTCTTCTGTGCTTTGAACGTTCTCTCGTAGCTGGGCTCTGCTACTCATATTGATGAGTTCGATATCTTCTTCGCTTTCTTTGAGGGCATCTTCGGCTCGCAAGCGTTTTATTTCCTGCTCAAGTGCATCGTTGATCTGGTCAATTGAGAATGCCAGCATGTTGTCATACTCTTTTACCTCTCCAATTCGATCAGCAAAAATTTGCCGGATACTTCTGTATTTCGCTCCTAATACTGTCCGTGCCTCGCTCCCTTCCGCTCGCGCACGGAATTCTTTGCCTCGCAGTACATAACATGCCATGTGCTCGCAAAAATCTTCTTTTGCATCGGTGCTGCTGTAATTGGTAAGAAAGTTTCCTAAGAGTTGTTTTTTGCCTCCTTTCCGCTTGCCGTTCTTGTCCCAGCTGATACTACTCCATGTGGTTTTTTCTTCATCGGTGAGAGTCGTCCACAATGCTTCTGCGCATTCGTGGAGCAGAGTCATACTCCGTTCTGCTTGAGCAGTTTTTTGTACGTCATGGTAGCCGTATCCTTCTGGTTCACAGATGGATATCCTTTGTTCGTCGAGTGTGTAAGTGCCAGCTACCATCTGGCCAGTAATTTTGCCGATCAGCGATGAAAAGCGCCCTTGTTCTTTTGCGATCGTTCGGACCTCCTCCACTAGTTTTCTATCGAGCAGATTGAGAGTTTGTTGATATTGCTCTGCCTCCTCTTTTCCTATCTTCATGCTGGTATCCATTTGTTGGTATTTTGCCAATCTGTGATGGTCTACAAATGATTGAGCTGAGTGGATCTCCATTTTAGGCAACACACTCAACGTTGTTTCGTGCGTCATCCACATTTCGAGGGCGGTATTTTCGATGGGGCTTAATTCAGCATCGTCGGTATCTCCAAACCAGTCCATAACCTTTTGTCGTGTCTTCCGCATCATTCTGTCCGTAAGCTCTAACATCGTGCGATTTTCGCCATGGTCATCAATTGATTCGAGGTAAATGCTCTGCAAAATTCCTCGTGCATGATACGAAGAGTATTCGGATTGCCCACATAGCTCACCTTGCTCATTGAAAAACAGGATCGTCGTCCCAGATGGCGTGATGTATCCATAAAATGGGGTCTCTTGGATGAGACAGTCAGGCAAGCTCTTTAGTATCCCTAAAAGCTTAATAAGTTCTTCTCCTGGTAGTTGGGTACTACGCACAGGGTCGTAGACTTTACACCGAAGAACATTACGCAGAAGCACGCGCTTTGCTCGCTCTAATTGAATACGGGCATCTCCACGAACGTTCGATACATTTTCTTCGACGCTTTTTCCTTCTACCCAAACGTTTTGCCGCTCTAATGCGTATTGAGTAATTCTGCCTAGCCCCACTGCAAGTGACTCAGTGCTTTCGATGACTAATCTTTCGTACAGACGTGCACTCGAAACGGTTAAGGGGACAAGGGCTTCTAAGGATTCGCGAACGGATGACTCAAACGGTAAAAATTCTACATCTGGCTTCGCGCCACCAAGTCCTAGAAAGTTAAAAAGATTGGATGTATCGAGGTCGTGTTTTCCGGTGAATTCAAATGTATCTAAGGTGTAACTGATTCCATGTACCCCGACGCCGAGTATCTGGGGAATTCTTTTGCGAGGGTCTTTTAATTGGGGATTAAAGATGGGGTTAAATTCACCAGTCTCTAGGCGTGGTTCACGCATCAGAAGGGCAAACTTATCGCGCGTGTCCCGAATGGTTCCATATAAAAGATAGTGTTTAGGAGTCTGTGTTAGTAATGGTAGGAGGCTTAGCTCACTTAATGTGAGATTAGGAAATTGTGTACCGAGTTCTTGGATCGAATCGCAGGTGGACCGAAGGGTTGCCTGAACATCTCTGGCAAATACCTTGAGTCCACTCTGCAGGTCGATAGTTTGTTCCAAAAAATCCCATAACTCTGCACGCTCTACATCTAACCCCATTTCTCTTCGAATTATTTCTAGAATATCGCCGTCGGGACTTGTAAGAGCAGTGTGAGCTTGCTGAACAATGGAGAGCGCGTTTGTAGGTCTTGCATCACTCTTTTCTGTATCTTCGCGCGCCACCTGTCGTTGCAAGTTGCGAATTTCCTCTACGTGACCACAATACGTTCCAGGTGCTCGTGTTTCGTTTACGACAGCACGCCTCTCTTGTTCAATGATGACGGCGTTTGTTGTACGAAGCGTGCTGAGTCCGCCACCTGTTAGCGCAACAATGAGCGCATTGCTATCGGGTACAGGAGTAGCTTCTGGCACAACTTCTTCCCGCAGGCCAAATGGCTCATCGGGTATGTCTCCTCTGCGGAAATCACTTTGTTGACGCATAGTTTAAAATATTTTATAGTATTATAATTAAAATTTTCATAGAGTCAAATGTTGACGCTTTATTCCTCTAATGGAGGTGTCGTCTGCTACACTGCGTTCCATGGCGTTAGAGCGTACAGCGAGACCGGCTTCTGTCCTGCAGCCTCAGGCAACACCTGTTGATACGGAGCCATTAGAAGTGACTCTTCGCCCACGAAAGCTTTCCGAATACATCGGTCAGCGCAAAATTAAAGAGCATCTCCTTATCCACGTTGGCGCTGCTGTTAAGCGTGCAGAGCCACTGGGTCATACGCTCCTGTACGGCCCTCCAGGGCTCGGAAAGACGACCCTTGCACACATTATTGCCCACGAGATGAATGCGCAGCTGCGCGTGACGAGCGGCCCTGCTATCGAAAAGCCGGGTGACTTAGCAGCACTCCTGACAAACCTGGGGGAAGGGGATGTGCTCTTTATTGATGAGATTCACCGCCTGCGGCCTGCGATCGAAGAAGTGCTCTACGGTGCGATGGAAGATTTCATTCTGGATATCATGATTGGCAAAGGGCCAACAGCGCGTTCGGTTCGTCTTAACCTCAAGCCATTCACGCTCGTTGCAGCAACGACCAAGGCGGGCAGTGTGAGTGCGCCACTGCGTGATCGTTTCCTGCATCAGTTCAAGCTCTCCTTTTATGACAATGATGAAATGAGCACGATTGTGCAGCGTTCAGGAGATATTTTGGGGGCTGCTCTCACCGAGACATCCGCTCAGTTGATAGCGGGGGCTAGCCGTGCAACGCCACGTATTGGTAACAGGCTCGTGCGTGCTGTTCGTGACTTTTCCCAAATCCGAAACGAAGAATCCATTGGTGAAGAATGTGTCATCGAGACGTTGCGCTCCTTAGATATCGATCACGATGGTCTGGATGCAACTGATCGATTGCTACTCGCAACACTTGTGGATGGATTTGCGGGCGGACCCGTGGGTCTTTCCACCCTCGCCGCGATTTTGTCCGAAGAAGAGGAGACGATCGAAGACGTCTACGAACCTTTCTTGATGCAGCAAGGTTACCTACAGCGAACACCAAAGGGTCGTATGGCGACGAAGAAGGCATACGAGAAGCTGGGTAAGGCACTGCCAGAACAGTCACTACAGAACCAGATACCATTGCTTTAGGAGATCGAATTATTAAGATAAAAGCATCTTCTTTGTAACCTATGTCTTGCGCTGAAAATTCTAATAACACCCTTGAAGAGGATGATTTCCTTGAACAGATTTTCCCTGGTCAGCGTGAGGCAATGATGGAAATGAGTGCGGCGGACCAAACGGTAGGAGAGGACTTACTCAATCTCAGAGCAAGTCGCGCTCTAACAGAAGACACTGCGGCGCTTCAGCAACTACTGAACGACAAGCCATTAATAGAAGAGCACGCGAGAAGGGGTGACCAACAAGCTGCTATACAATTACAAGAAATACAGACTCGCATTGAAGAGCTGCAAGAGGGAATTCAAGTTCATCAACTTGCACTTTTACTTATGAAAGATGGTGTTTGAGTTCGAATTAAATAACGCTCTTATATAAAGGGGCGTTCACTCTTGTGCCTTGCTGACGTTCGGTGACTGCATGGCGAAGCTGGCGACGTGAGATTCTGTTAATGAAGACAAACCGCCCCTTTGCGGAGACGGGTGTTGTCATAAAGGACGTTCCCATCGATTCATCCATTGTTCCGCACGCCGAAGCTGCTACTGGCAGGCTGATGGAGAGGACAGTTGCCAAGGCCAGAAGGGAAGCGCGGATGTGCATAAATGTGTGTAAGGGAAGTGAACGTCTTCTTCTCAACAAGAAGAGTACACGAAGCAATTTTGTGTACAAGCCGCTAGAACCTGCTTCATTTGCTCTGTCTAGCCTAAAAATAGGCTTTCGCTTCAGGAAGCCATCAATCGATCAATATGTGTATGCAATTCTTGTTCGAACCTCGATTGGCGGAACTTTTCTGCATTGCTTCTACAGTTCTCCTTCGAGTACTTTTTGTGTTCAAATCCATGCAGGATTTTGGCCAAAGAATCGGGATTTTGCTCATCAAAGTAGGCTGCCGTGACCCCCTCAACTTGGGTTTCCAGTGCTCCACCTGCCCGGTACGCAATCACGGGTGTGCCACAGGCGTTTGCTTCGATGGGGACGAGTCCAAAGTCTTCCTCGCCGGGGAAAAGTACTGCTTTGGCATCGCTATAGAGATCACGTAATTCATCCCCTTGGCGGTAGCCGTAGAACTCAATCGTTGGCCCTGCGAGTCCCTCGAGCCTCTTTCGATCTTGCCCTTCGCCGACAATCTTCAGATGTAACCCGAGTGTATTGCAGGCCTTTATTGCAAGGTCGATCTGCTTGTATCGAGCAAGGGTAGAAACGATTAAAAAGTATTCTGGGTTTTCGCGAGCGACACCGCCTGCTGGTTTAAACCATCTGTCATCAATAGGTGGGTGCACTACGTCACTTGGCCGATCCCAATACAGTTGAATACGTCGTTGTACATCGTGCGACGCTGCAAGAAGGGCGTCTGCACGGCCTGCGCTTTCTGCGTCCCATTGGCGAAGCTTATGAAAGGTTTGCGAAAGATACTTCCTCGCAAAAACATTTGCTCGGTTTTGTACCGCATGTGTTTGGTCCCACAAATACCGTGCTGGTGCGTGGACATAGCTCAAATGCTTTGGTTTACCATTGGTGATGATGTTATGAGCGAAAGCAGAAGAGCTGCTGATCACGAGATCAAATTCGTCGAAGTTCCATGCCTCTACTGCTTTCGGGAATTTCTTGAGGTACAGGTGATGGTTAAAACGAATGGGTGAGGGGAGATACCCAACAAGGGAATTGATGTTTGCAGCTCTCACACGTTCTGCAGGGAACATCTCACTCAGTTTTTGCTCGTCGTACAAAAGCGTGTAGATAGGGGCACTGGGAAACATATCTGCCATTACCTTTAGCACGCTCTCTGCGCCGCCTTTCATGGTGAGGAGTTCGTGGACTAGGGCTACCTTCATGCAGGTAGTGTGCCTTGTTTTAGGTTCTTCAGGAAATCGGTGATTGAACCCTTCGTGCAATTGCCGCTGCCGTTGTCCGTGGAATCAATCGTGTCAGGAATACCCCGATTCTGTTTCGTAGTCCTGCAATCACGAGTGGCTTACCACGCCTAAGGGCAGTGAGCCCAATACGGGCCACCGTGTTTGCGTCCATCAGGCCGAAGGTGAAGAGCCGAGTCTTCGCCATGTTCGCATGACGCGAAAAGCCTGTCTTTGTGGGGCCAGGGCAAAGGCACGTGACTGTGACACCGGTATTTCTGGTTTCGTTACTGAGAGCGATGGAGAAATTCATTACATAAGCTTTGGTTGCGTAGTACATCGCCATCAGTGGCCCTGGTTGGAAGGCAGCAGTCGAAGCAATATTCAGAATCCGTCCATACTTTCGTTCAATCATTCCTGGGAGTACCAATCGTGTGAGCGCTGTGAGTGCAGCAATATTCACCTGGAGCATCTGCTGCTGATCATGCATGTCTCCATTTACAAAGAGCCCATAGGATCCAAAGCCTGCGTTATTGATGAGGGTCGTAATAGCGATGTTCTGCGTATTAATGGTGTGTACGATTTCCTCGATGCTCTCAGGTTTTGATAAATCTGCAGCAATCACGAGTACGTTGATGGAGTGCTTTGTCTGTAGTTCTTTCGCTAGTAATTCTAATGTTTCTTTAGAGCGTGCAACAAGGACGAGGTCCATACCCTCTGCAGCGCATAAGTGCGCAAACTGTTCACCAAGTCCGCCGGAAGCCCCTGTTATCAGTGCTGTGTGATGCATGAGAAGAGTATAGGGGAGAGGGCTTATAGGCGTTGGAAGATTGCCAATATTTTAGGAAAGAAGTATAATGTAAATATGAACACTTCGAATGATGTAGGCCTAGAACTTACAGGCGATGAATATCGTAGCCCACTAACGGTTGATGCAACTTTTGCAGATCTATTATTACTGGAACAATCCGGAAAGAGAGAGGGTCTCTCAAGTCTTTACGATGCCGTTAGACATCTAAGTGATGCCGAGAAAGCACGAGCGATTATCGCTGATCCAGTCTTGGCGGCAGCCACAAAGATTACCGACTTCTACCATGGATACGACACACGCACGTTGGGAATTTTTTTGTCCATAAAGTTTCTCTTAGAAGAGTCTGAAGATGCTACAGATGTGGTACAGAGTGGGGTGCATCAAGCTGTTGAAGTTGTAACAAATCTCACTCCCGATCAGATCAAGCTTCGAGCAATGCGCGACAGTGGAGAATTAAGTCTGCATGATTTGGATCTTAATTTTGTCTATCAGTTGCAGCAGCAAGACCTTCCGCTGACGCGCAGAGAACTTGGCAACCAAGCTTTAGTACTAAGCAAAGAAGATGCACTGCAATTGGGAGCATTTGATGTCGTCTACAGTAACGGTGAACAAATGACTATTGATGCGGATAGCATCAGGGATTCTGTATTCATTCTGTTTCCATCGGATTTAGGAGATTAATTTCTCCTTCTCCTCCTTCGACCACTTTTTTACTTCGGCCTCTCTTTTGCGTGCTTCTGAAAGAGTTTCGAAGGTTTCGGTGTAGATGATTCTAATAGGCCCCCTACTGCGGGTGTATTTGGCTCCCGTGCCATCATTGTGCTTCTTTTCACGCTCGGCGACGTCTATACAGGTTCCTGCATAGAGCGAGCGATCGGCACAGCGAGCAAGGTAAAAAAAGTGAGCCATTGGGCTAATGGTAGCAGATCAAGCTTTTGGCTTGTCATAGCGTGGCACTTTGTTCGTCTTAAGGGTATCTTCTCCTACTTTCCTATGACTTCCCGTATCCGATCTATTGGCTTTACTGCCGCATTTGTCTCGGTGTTTGCTGGGGCAACAATGGTTCTTGCCCAAACATTCCCGTCTTCATCCCCGTATACACAGTGTGTCGCTCCACATATTCGATCATATGAGGACCAGGTCTATAGCCTCCAGCAGGCATACGAACAGCAGATACTTCAGCTAGTCAGACAGAGGGCAGATGCTCGCATTATTGCTTGGACGATTCCTGAGCGTAGCGCTCGTAATCGTGCCATTCGTAATGCGGATAAGATCTATCGTGATGGCGTTCGTGCGGCTAATCGATCGTATAAAGATCAGCTCAAAGTTCTCAATCGACAATTTAGTGATGCAGAAGATGTGTGCGATGATCAGTTTGATAATGATGTAGAAGATGGTGGGGGATTCAGCTCTAGTAGCTACTCGAATGGACCTGTGTGTGGTAACCATATTTGTGAATCGGGCGAGGGTTTCTATTGCCCCCCATGTGATACCTATGGCTGTACGAACTCCTGTGCTGTTGGTACATGTCCACAGGACTGTCCGACTTTTAGCTCATCGAGCTCCTCTCGATCGTCATCCTCTTCGTTTGTGTCGTGCTTCCAGGGTGATATGTGTATTCCCTATCAATCCTGCACCTCTAACGTAGGCACGATCGTATCGCCGGGTACATGTGGCAATCAGTCACAAACGCAGGCGGGGTATTACTGTTGTCGTCCAAAGACATCTTCGAGTTCGTCGAGATCTTCTTCTCGTTCCTCGTCGGCCACTTTCATTTCGTGTTTTGGGAATGACTCCTGTGTCCCTCAGCAAAGCTGCTTTAATGCAGGAGGCACGATTGCATCCCCAGGTGCGTGTGGTAACCAGTCACAGGTAAATGCGGGGTATGCTTGTTGCAGAATTTCTTCTAACTCACGGTCCAGCTCGAGCAGTTCATGGGTCTTCTATCCTAATGATGATGGGCGCTCACAAGCACAACAGATCGAGAGCTGTGGATGTCAGACTGTCTGCGACCCGTCCGGCACGTCCTGTATGGCCGTATGCCCGGCGGAGTGTTAATCAGTTTTAGATCGTTTGAGCTCGATTCCCTACTATTGAAGGTAGTTGGCGTTATTGATGAATTGCCGTATATTCTGGCGCACCTGACGGGTCGGTAGCTCAGTCGCCTAGGCTTCACCTGTGAAGCCGTGGTTTATGAAAAGCTCGTCGGGTGATCGTAGCGTCTGTATACTTCAAATCGTGGGTCGGTAGCTCAGTCGGTAGAGCAGAGGCCTTTTAAGCCTTTGGTCGCGGGTTCAAGTCCCGCCCGACCCACCAATTACACATCCACCACTTTCAACCCTAGAGACACGAGCAGGATGCCGATGGTTCTATCCACGCGGCTTTTTGCCCTATCGAAAATCATCTTCACTTTTTGAATAGTGAAAATAGAAGCAATAAGGCAGAACCATAGTGTCGAGAAAATGATCGTGAAAGCAGCAAAGGCGAGTGGAATATGCAACGGAGTGTCGGGCGTAATAAATGCGGAGAACAAACTGACGAATGCGAATGTTGCCTTCGGGTTTAATACGTTTACAAAGAATCCCATTTTGATCGCTGCTGCCGGTGAAATCATCTTGGTCGCTTTTTCTTCATCTAGCTGCAGCGGCTCATCTTTACTAATGAAGCTCATGATACCAATACAAATGAGATAGGCGGCCCCTAGGTATTTGATGATGTTAAACAGCATGATGGATTGAGAGATCACGAAGCCAAGGCCGAGTATGCAATACGTCATATGAATCACTAACCCAAGTGCAATTCCTATTGTGGTGTAGCAACCGATACGAGGGGAATACTTGAGGCTATTTTTCACGACGACCAAGAAATCTGGGCCAGGAGAAATCGTGGCTAACAGATCGATCATGCACATGGCGATCAGAATGTTCATGGTATGAGTATAGACCTTTAATCTAATCCAATCACCAACTGTTCTTTCAGGTGCATAGGAAGGCGTCCTTCACGGCAGAGAATTTGAAAATGTGTACGGGAATAGCGTGTCACAGAGCGCAGAGATTTATCCTCAATGCCCAACACAATTACTAGTCCATCGCGTTCAAATTCACGGTCGAGCACCGCACGGTCGTGTGGCTGTAAATCAAGTGTGGCCAATTCATCACGCGTGAGTGAACGCATCATGGCATGATAGCAGATACAGATCTTCCGGTCACATGAAATGACTAGTCGATGCGTGTACTCTATGGAGCGATGATTGATTCCCACTGCCACCTAGCCGACAAACAGTTCGCTGACGATATTGATGACGTGATAGAACGTGCGAAAGATGCAGGTGTAGAGCGGCTTATCACGATTGCAGATTCTATTCCCGAAGCACTCGCATGCATTGAACTCGCAGAGAAATATCCGAATATATATTGCACAGTTGGTGTGCACCCACACAATGCGAAAGAATGGAGCAGGGGAGATGGCGATGTGCTAAGGGAAATGGTGAGTGGATCGAAGAGGGTAAGGGCGATCGGCGAGATTGGGCTCGACTACCATTACGATCACTCTCCGCGTGGCGATCAGCGTGCTGTGTTTTTGGAGCAACTCACAATTTCGCGCGAAGTAGGTTTACCCGCTGTAGTGCATTGTCGTGAGGCTATCAAGGATATCAAAACGATTATCCGTGAAGTAGAACCGCTGCAGGTGGTTCTACATTGCTGCACCGAGGAATGGAAAGACGTTGCATGGATGATTGAGCTTGGTCACTTCCTCTCTTTTACGGGGATCGCAACGTACCCAAACTCTGCTGCGATTCGTGAAACTATTAAGCAGTGCCCACTTAGCCACCTGATGATTGAAACCGATAGCCCCTACTTGGCGCCTGTTCCGCACCGGGGTAAACGAAATGAACCGGCATATGTCCTCGAAGTGGCGAAGGAAATTGCGAAACTTAAGGGCATCAGTCTAAAAGAGGTCGACGAAGCGACAATGAAAAACACGATGGAGTTCTTTGGCTTGCATCATTAAGATTCAGCCCTTCGTCCCCGTAGGTTAACGGATAGACCACTGGCCTCCGAAGCCGGGAATACAGGTTCAATTCCTGTCGGGGACACCATGTTGTGTATGTATTGGAGCGGATGACGAGACTCGAACTCGCAACCTACGCCATGGCAAGGCGTCGCTCTAGCCAATTGAGCTACATCCGCAGAGTGGGGCTATCCTACGGATCAGAAGGATGCCGTGCAATGCGTTTTATTGGTGTTTATTGCACTTTCATAGACTCGCTCAGATCCTCGTTTTCTGCTATAATAAAGAGATTTATGACTTATACCTCCTTTCTAAAAATTGGCTGGCTTGCAAAGCTGCATTTGGCGTTTTTGACGCTTCTTATTGTCGTACCGATGACTGTAGGAGCTCAGGGTAATCCTCCTCCTGCGCCCAACAATCAGCCGCTCGTCATTAAGAAAGCAAACCTGCCTCTTATTCAACCATTGGATGACCGCACCAGATCGCTTAATACCACGAATGCAAACGATGCATTGGAGGCGTTTATTAAATACTTCAACATCGCTTGGCCATGGGTACTTGGTTGTGCGGCGGGTATTGCCGTATTGCAGGCGCTTGTTGGTGGTATGCAGATTATGCTCTCCGGTTCTTCGAACGGTAGTTCAGCTGGCAAAGAACGTATTATGTGGGCGCTTGCGGGACTTCTCCTTATAGGACTTTCTGGTTTGATTTTGGAAATCTTGAACCCAACCTATTACGTCCAAGGTTAATGCGTACCATTACTTTTTCCCTTGCGGCTCTTACCACTCTCATTGCACAGACTGCCTATGCAGCTGCAGTACCAAACTCACCCTGCACAGGGTTAATCGGTTGTGGTGCTGGTGGGGCGAACATCGTTCTTATGAACTTGCCAGCACTCGGCTCGCTGATGGTGATGATTGCAGCGGCACTCTCAGTTGTCTTCATTGTTCTTGCGGGACTCCGAATGGTGACAGCCATGGGGGACGAGGGGCAAATTGGTGAACAGAAAAAGGCCGTGCTGCATGTATTGATCGGCCTTGTTATTGTCATTCTTTCCCAAAGTATTGTTGGGTTTGCAGGAACACAGAACTACGGACAGGGGGATAACCCGCTCGACTTGTTCTTGAACGGTAGTGCGCATGCCGTATCTATTATGCTGACAATCTTTAATGCGGTGATGATTGTTGCTGTGATCGTTGGTGGCGCACGCATGGTCTATGCACAAGGAAAGAGTGATGAATATAATAAAGGAAAGACCATTATCACTTGGTGTATTGGTGGCGCTGTTGTTGCCAACCTCGCGAATGCGCTTGTTCAATCCCTTGCGTACATTTTCGGCGTATGACGTTCTTATCCCATATTATCGGCCTACTTATTCCGGTGGCCCATGCCGACCTCGATGACTGGGGTTCTGGTGGGGCGGGGGTATCAGCCATGTGGTCCCAAATTCGCTCCAGTGTGTTTACCAGTGTTGCAGGAGGCGATCTTGTAACAGGGCTGACACGCGGCATTGTTAACTTCGTTTTCCCGCTTATTGCGGCATCAGCCACTATTCTGATCATTTACGCTGGTACGCGCATGATCATTTCCCAGGGCAAAGAAGATGGCTACAGCGAGGGTAAAAAGATCATTACCTACGCACTTATTGGCCTTATTCTGTCGCTGCTCGCACGTAGCTTTATTCAGTTCTTCGTGCAGGGATTCCTGCCAACGTTCCTGGCTTAAGAAAACCAGACAAGCGTGGCACTGACGCTTTTTTGCGCTAGAATGAGCGCAATGTCCCGTAAATACATTACAACGGCAATCGACTATCCAAACGCGGCGCCTCACATGGGCCATGTGTTGGAGAAAGTATTGGCAGACGTCATTGCTCGCTGGTTTCGCCTAAGTGGACATGATGTTCGGTTTCAGATTGGGACCGATGAGCATGGTATTAAGATTCAACAGACTGCTGCCAAGCAGGGGATAACGCCATCCGAACTTGTCGAGAACAACGTCCCTCTTTTCCAAGATTTGTACGCAAAGCTCAATGTCTCTGCGGATTACTTTGTCCGCACCACCGATCAGCAGCAGCACTGGCCGACTGTCCAAGCACTCTGGAAGAAATTGCAGGACACAGGGGCACTCGAGAAGCGAACCTATACAGGGCTCTACTGCAGCGGCTGTGAGCGCTTTGTAACGGCAAAGGATCTCATTGATGGTAAGTGTCCGGATCACGCAATTGCCCCCGAAGAAGTAAAAGAGGAAAACTGGTTTTTCCTGCTGTCCAAAGAGACGGAGTGGCTCAAGAAATTGCTCGAAACGTCCTACAAGATTATCCCCGATTATCGTGCCGAAGAGACACTCGCTCTGCTTGATCGTGGGCTAGAAGATGTCTCATTCTCTCGCCCTAAAAGTAGCCTTAGTTGGGGGATCCCAGTCCCAGGCGACGAAGAGCAAACGATGTATGTCTGGTGTGATGCACTCACGAATTATATTTCTGGTATTGGCCTACTAACGGATCATGCAAAAAGCGAGTACTGGGATGATGCCGAAGTAACGCATGTGATTGGCAAAGACATTGCTCGTTTCCATGCGCTTATTTGGCCTGCGATGCTGAAAAATGCGGGTATCCGCACGCCCGATAAGTTGCTCATTCATGGGTTCTTAACAAGTGATGGGCGAAAAATGAGTAAATCGATAGGCAACGTAGTCGACCCACAAGAAGTACTTAATCATTTCGATGGTAATCCTGATCCGCTAAGGTTTTATTTGAGCCATGAAATACCCGTAGGAAATGATGGAGATTTTTCGTGGAAACGAATAGACGATCTTTATAATTCAGGATTGAGAAATGTTATTGGAAATCTACTTAATAGAGTCTTAGTTCTTGTTAAAAAAGATGGTGGGCAAATCAAAATACCTGCAAACCACAATCATCAAGATTATTTTTCTGAAGACGAAACTATTAGTAAAAAGTGGCAGGATTACTCTAATTTTATGAATGCTTATGAGCTTAAGCAGGCGCTATCTAGTGTGGCAGCTCACATTGCTGGAATTTTAAATCTTTGCATGCAGGATAAGGAACCTTGGAAAATGACGGGAGAGGAAAAACAAAAGGTGCTTAGTGAGTTTGCTGAATATCTTCGGCATATGGCATTAATGCTCCTCCCCTTTGTGCCAGACGCTGCGTATCGCATTAGCAAGCAGCTGAACGTGCCATATGCAGAGCAGATGCTCGAGAAAGACTTTGTGATAAGTGATCAATTGAAGCAATGGGGAGGATGTCCTGATTGGACAAAAGTAGGGGAGCCCGAGATTCTGTTTATGCCTTTGGCTGCAGAATAAGGGTTTATTTTTCACTGTTGACATAAATTAATAATGGTCTATTATATGTAAGTTCCTTCGCAGAACTAGAAAGGTTCACGAGAGAAAATGGTGATCAAAATACTTTTTTAGCGGCCTGCTCATCATTCACGCCACCACATTCACAGGCTACGGTGGCCAACTAGGAGGCAATCAGTGCCAAAAATCCCTGTCCAATAGCCCCGTGTCGCGTAACTTGTCACTGTAAAAGGGGCGCAGTGACACACTGATGAAAAGGAACATAGGGAGGCTTCCATGCCTCCCGTTTTTTTTGTTGTAAAGGGCTTGGAATCTTTACATAGATTTCCAGATACTCTTAAATACAAAGGTCTTCCCAGATGTGTCCAGGGGGAAGATCTACTGACGACGATGTCATAGCTTATTGTTTTGGACACGAAGGTCCTGTCTGTCTTGACCCCAATCGGCTTCGCCGCTTGGGGGACCACCTCCCCGTCCTGGGGAGGTGTGTTTTTTTGTTGATTGCCGATGTGAAGCATTCTACACTCCGCCCGCACCCCGGAGACTTGCGAGCATGATGAGGAAGACTCACGAGCGAAGCGGCCTGATGGAGTGTGGTTCGGCAGGCTCACCATGAACATTGTAAGCCTGCACTTATTTCCTTTCTCTTATATCTATGTTTGACCCGATGTCAGAGCTTAGCGGTGGTATGCCGCAGGATGACCAGCCAGCCCCGCAGCACACACCTGCACCACGACCTGCATTCCAGGGCGGTGGACAGCGCGGATTCGCGGATGATGTTCATTCCATCACGATTCACGCTAAGCAGCGCACGTTCTATATCGACCTGAAGAAGTCCGGCAACGGTATGTTCTTTAAGGTGTCCGAGAAGTCCCGTGGCGGACAGAAGACGACCATCATGTTTGATGCCGAGGATCTGCAGCAGTTCATCGCTGCGTTCCAGGAGATGGCAACAAAAATGTAAGATATTGAAACGTAAAAGCAGTGGGCAGAGCATTCTGCCTACTGCTTTTTTTTAATGGATTCCTCTGCGCCAGTCTTCTGCCTTCATTGGTTTTTTGCCCGGTGGTTGAACCTGCACCACAAAGAGTGTCGTTTCCTCTGCACAAGCGATGGGAATACTGTGCTGTACCTGCTCGAGCGATGTCTCGAGGATTTTCACTGTGTGCCCTTCGATTTCACATGCAACGCCAGGCCAGGGGTTCAGGGCCCGTACACGGCGATCAATTTCTAAAGCGGTCATGTCGGTACGGTCGGCAGCTCCATCCTCTTTCGCAAGCTTGCGGCAGAAGGTGACACCATCTGATGGTTGAGTTTCGGGCTGTAGCTTTTTCTTGAGCGTGTTTACTAACAGATCTGCCCCCATATGAGAAAGTACTTCGCGAGTGTCGGTGCTTGTTGCTTGTGATGTTAGGGGAATAGCGGCTGTCGAAAGAATGGGTCCCGCATCAAGTTCGCTCACCATGACCTGCACCGTGACACCGGTTTCGCTATCACCATTAAGGATCGCGTGCTCCACCGGCGATGCACCGCGCCAACGGGGGAGGAGCGAACCGTGTACGTTCACTGGGGCTTTGCGAGGGATATCCAATACTTGTTGCGAGAGTATTTTTCCGTATGCAACAACGACCAAAAAATCAGGAATTGCATCGGGGTTTTCTGCAAGGTACAGCGGTAATGCTTCGTTCACGTTTTCGGGCTGTAGAACGGGAATATGTAAATCCTGCGCGAGCGTTTTTATAGGTGGGGGTGTCACAGTTTTTTTTCGTCCGACAGGTTTATCGGGCTGAGTAATGACGAGTAAGACATCGAACGCAGGGTCTGATGCAAGTGCACGTAGAGATGGAACAGCGAATTCGGGTGTGCCGCAAAAAATTACTGAGTACTTCTTTTCCATGGATAGATTCTAGCACTGAAATTTGTACATGCGATCATTAAGCTTGTTAGCTAGTTAGCTTCTCAGCTGCTTAGCTTTTAATAGGAATCTTTTTATGTGTGATATACATCACACATATGTACACCTTGTTGCACACAAGAAAAAATTTCCTTTTAGAAGCCATAAAGCTAATTAGCTGACCAGCTGAAAAGCTTCATCGTCAACTAATCACCACAAATATCTACATCATCAACAATGTCATTCCATGCAATGCCAGTTGATTGTCCATCTGTACAAATCGACGTAGCATTCATTCCTTTATGCCCGTTTCACATGCTGATGCTCAGGCAGTTCAAGACACGCTCTCGAAGGCTGTCCGCATCGCATGCGTGTGTCATCGTGGTCCAGATGGTGATGCGATCGGGTCACTTGTTGGTATTGGGTTATTGATAGAACAAGCGTACCCAGGAAAAAAGGTAATGCTTTGGTGCGTGGATGAAGTAACTGAAACATTTACCTTTATTCAAGGTGCACAGCGTATTGTTGCCCCCGAGGCACTCACTGCTGGGGACATAGTTGTAACGGTCGATTGCGCGGAGCCAAAAATGACTGAAATGCAGGAGACACATCCACAGATGTTTGATGGAACCTATCCATTGATCATGATTGATCACCATCAGGGTAATCCACTGTTTGGTACGGTGAACATTCTTGTGCCCGAAGCAGCTTCTACAGCGGAGATCGTCGTACAGCTTGCAGATGTTCTTAAATGGAATATCACGCCGGACATAGCTACAGCGCTTCTTACTGGGGTCTATACCGACACAGGAGGGTTGCTCCATAGCAATACCAGTGCTCAGGTCTACCGCACCGTCGCGCGGTTGCTGCGCGCTGGCGCGCGCCAGCAGCAGATCGTCGCCGCTGTGTTCCGCACAGCTAAGCTCAGCACGCTTAAGCTATGGGGACGGGTGCTCGAAAAGATCAGCGTGACCGACGAAGGCGGCGCCGTTTCTGCGGTCACCGAAGGGGACTTCCGCGCGACGGGTGCGGATTACAGTGAGCTTGCAGGGGCGATCGACTACGTGAATGCGGTCCCAGGCATGCGCTTTTCGATGGTGCTAAGCGAACGCGATGGCAAAGTGAAAGGCAGCCTGCGTACACTGAGAGACGATGTGGATGTCGCGGCAATGGCGGGCAAGTTGCAGGGTGGGGGACACAAGCGTGCGGCAGGGTTTGCTGTTAGCGGAAAACTAAAATCAGAGATGAGGTGGAAGGTGGTGGAGGAATCGCAGAAGGAGCCTTTATCGCAGATTGAAAAGAAAGTTTAAAGGCAATCGAAGCAATCAAGGAAACCAAGGATAAAAGCATCCTCGATTACGCAGATTTCTTTGATTACCTGTCTTTAAATCTTTTCCGCATCCTTTTCATCCTGCTTGTCCTGCTTAGCCTTCACTACTTCGCTTGGTTTTGTGGTGATCAACTTCGCTTCGTCAGGACTTGCAATCACTTCCACTGCAACGTGCTTGTAGCCAGCGAACAAAATTCCCTGTCCTACTTCGCTATTGAGCAGCACGTATTTTTCACCGTCTGTGAGGTAGAAGAGCTTCTGCAAGTTATCGACCGTGGTGGGGGATTGTTTGAGCAGTACCTGCAAGGCGGAGTTCGTGATAATCGCTTTACCAAAAGGAGATTCAACGAAGTCATCCACGTCCTGTGTAATAGTTGTCACACCAAGGTAGTACTTACGTGCGCGCTTTACGATGCCGTACAAGAAGCGTGCGGAGTCTTCGTGCTGCATTAAGTTCCAGGCTTCGTCGATCACCAGGATGCGCTTTTTGAGTTCAGCGCGGATGCGGTTCCAGAGGAAGTTCAACACGATGTAGATCGCGATTGGGCGGAGTTGTTCTTCCAAGTCGCGGATCTGGAACACGATCATCTGGTTATCCAGGTTCACGTTTGTTTTCTGGTCGAAGAGCCCAGCGAAGCTTCCTTCGGTGTACTTCTGCAGAATGCGGGCCATGTTTTCGCCGCCTTCCGTTGTCATAAGCACATCAACCAACTGTCCAAGTGTTGGCACTTCACCTGCTGTTCCGGGGTTAGGGCTTTGCAGGGTGATGCCATTAAGGGCGTACGTATCCAAGATCGCCTTATCAAGGATTCCATCTTCCGACGGCGTAATAGGGCCAAGCATCAACCTGAGGAGTCCGTGCAGGTTAATGACCGCAGCGCGTAGGACTTCGCCTGGGGCTGCGTCATCACCGCGAATAGCTTCCGGTAAATCGAATGGGTTAATGCGGAATTTGCTCTGAATGGAGAGGGGAATGAAGGAGCCACCCACAGCTTCGCAGAGGTTTGTGTATTCGTTTTCTGGGTCGATCACCATCACTTCTGTCCCAAGCATCAAGTGGCGCAGCAACTCAAGCTTAGCCGTGAACGACTTACCCGCACCGGATGTAGCAAAGATGTTGCTGTTGGCGTTTGGCAGGTCGAAGCGATCGAAGATGATCAGTGAATCGTTGTGACGGTTAATACCGTAGAGAATTCCATGGTCATCTGTGAGGTCACTCGAACTGAAGGGGAAGCTCGCTGCAAGCGGACTCGTGTTCATGTTACGGTTGATCTCAATCTCATCGAGACAAATAGGTAGTGTCGAGGTCCATGCGTGTTCCATCTGGAACATCGCAGGCTTGGTCAGCACCAGCTTTCCACCAAGCACGGATTCCACGTCGGTCTGCACCTTTTTAAGACGCTCTTCATCCTCGGCGTAGATTGTGACATACATTCCGAACTGGAAGAGTTTTTCTTGTCCTCTAGCTAGTAAGTCACGTAGTTCTTCTGCATCTTGCAGTGCAGCTTCCAGCGTTGGGTCGCGCACAATACCGCGCTGTTCCAACATACGAATGGAGCTACGAAGTTCCGCAACTTTCTTGCGGAGCATCTTCATAATCGCCTTGTTGCTGCTGGGGTAAATGAACTGGGCAATGTCCATCGTGACATCCTGGTTAATGGTCTGTGCCATCCAGTTTGGGTAGATAAAGTTTGGCCAGTTATAGGCGTAAAGCGTGCGCGCAAACTGATCGTTGATGATGATGTCTTTATGGCGCACTTGCATACCCGCAGGCGCGATCAAATCGAGCATTTTTTGGAGTCCCTGCTCGTAACGTTTCACTGCTTCTAATTCATCCGGCGTAAACGCTTCGTCACCCGAATGTTTTTCGAGCGTCTCTTCTGTTTTTTTACTCAAACCAAGCAAATCATCCATCGCTTGAAGGAGTGGATGCTGCAGTGGGATCGAACCGGCCGGCTGAGGAGTGGGTGTGTCGGACATGTCGAAATATCTATTTATTATAGCAGAAACGGGGTTTTGCGGCAATATCCCTTAAAAGCCTGCATCGAACGATCCTGGGTCAAAAATCGACCCCCTAGACCGTCTGGCGTTCTCAATAAGGCCCATATCGTCCGCTCCAGGCAAATCGACAACACTAATGCCAGCAAGCAGTGCTTCGCGGTTTGCCGTCATTACTTCTGCCCGTTTTTCGCCTACATCAATCAGGTCTTCAAACAAGCGAATAATGCTACGAACTTCGTCGATTCGGGCATCGAATTCTGCGAGTTCACTCTTACCTTCAATGAGCTGTTTTTGGAGGTCATTTGCGGTCGAATAATCCTTATCGCGTAGAGCCCGGGAAAGGCCTGTTTGTGCATGAGAAACTTCGACACGAATATCGCCGCGCTGGTCAGTTAGCTCACCGCGTTGCTGTTCTAGGCTGTCTAAATGGGCCAAGGCACGAGCGCCGATGTTCTGTAAGTTCTGAAGGTAGGTATCAAATGCTTCGCTTCGTACAGCGCTTCTATTGAGCATGTCTGGTACATCCACCTGCAAAATAGCGCCCAGTGTTTCTAGCAGCGCAAACGATTCATCATTCTCTTCTCCGGTATCGGACATAATCGACGCTTGTGCAGCGATACCTTCCAATGCCGATCGAAAGACGATTTCGTTGATCAGGTGGTGGCTAATGTAGACACCTAAAAGTGCACTCGAACGAATGCTCGAAAGAGAGTCGAGGCCGCGTGCAATTTCTTGTGTCCAACGGACAGCGAGTGGCGCGATTGTTGTAATTGCTGTTGAGCCAGTTTCTTTACTGCATGCCGAAAGTGACAGCATTGTGCATGCAATCAGTAAGCCTGTGCGGAGCTTCGGCATCATCCAATCATTATACCGTTTTTGTGCAATTTTGCCAACATTGCTTTACGTGTCCGCCCTCCAAAAACGACCCCTCGGAGAGGGTAATTATAGGTGAAAATATGTGCACAAAACACGAGTACTTTATGTATGCAAGAGCAACTTTTTATTTCATATGGAACACCCCCTTTGCTCTGCTATAGTTCGCACAATTTCCCGAACAGAACCTTTGTTCACACCCCATGTTTAGCTCCCTCTCATCTCAGGCACAAAAAGTGCTCACCGCACTTGGTGCTGAGGGCAGTGTTAGCCTCCAGTGGGAGGCATCAAAGGAGGTAGAACATGGTGATCTGTCAACCGCCGTAGCGCTGGGGTTGGCCAAAAAACTGGGAATGTCCCCTCGTGAGATTGCAGAAAAGCTGGTGGAGGGTCTGCAGGGTCATGAATCGGTGGAGAAGGTGGAAATCGCAGGGCCTGGATATGTGAATGTGTGGTTAAAGCCCGCTGTGTTTTTGGTGGAGCTCTCCTTGGTTGAGAATGCATTCAAGCCGGTTACATCCAAATCCGAGAAGCCAGTGATCATCGATTACTCCAGCCCGAATATTGCTAAGCCCCTTGGCATCCATCACATCCTCAGCACAGTTATTGGTCAGACCATCGTCAATATGTATGACCATGCGGGGTACAACGTGGTGCGATGGAATTATTTGGGTGACTGGGGGACACAGTTCGGCAAGCTCGCTGTAGCCTTTGAAAAATGGGGAGAGAAAAAGCCGGTGTCGTCATACACACTGGATGAGCTCCTTGCTCTGTACGTGAAGTTCCACGACGAAGCAGAAAAAGATGAGACTCTTGAGGCAGCAGGCCAGGAAGCATTCCGTCGCTTGGAACAGGGTGATGAAGAGCTACGTGCATTCTGGAAGGATGCAGTCACAGTGACGAAGGCAGCTATGACCAAGATTTACGATCGACTACACGTCTCGTTCGATGTTGATCGTGGAGAGAGTTACTACGAGGATAAGATGGAATCGATCGTGGAAGAGGGGAAGAGCAAAGGAGTGTTTAAGAGTGGAGAGAAAGGGGCGTTGATTGTGGAGTTCCCCGAAGAAATGAACATGCCGCCAGGAGTAGTGATGAAGGGGGATGGGGCAACGCTCTACCTGACTCGTGATCTCGCACTCATGAAGGACCGCATGGAAGGATGGCATCCAGAGGCCATTTTATGGGCAGTCGATATTGCGCAGCAGCTGTACTTTAAGCAGCTCTTCGAAGCGGTAAAGCAGCTTGGGTGGGAGCTCCCAACACTCGAACACATCTACTTTGGTCGGATGCGATTTGCAGATGGTGCGATGAGTACGCGCAAAGGAAAGGTGCTGAAGCTGGAAGAAGTGTTGGATGAAGCAGTCTCGCGCGCAGCAGACATTATCAAAGAGCGAGGTGAGGCAATTCAAACCGATGACCCCAAAGACTTGGCAGAGATGATGGGTGTTGGTGCTCTCGTGTACGGCATCCTCAGCCAGAACCGAAAGATGGATATGGTGTTCGACTGGGACAAGATGCTCAGCTTCGATGGGAACAGTGCGCCCTACCTGCAGTACACCCACGCACGTGCTCGGTCCGTTCTTCGCAAGGCGGAGGTCGACGGTACGGAGCAGCCAACGGCGATGCCAGAGCTCACCAACCACGAACGAAAACTGATGGGCATGTTGCTGCAATACTCTGCAGTGTTAGAGGCTGCGCGCAGCGAGCACTTGCCACACAAACTCGCCAACTACTTGTACGAACTCTGTCAGCAGTTCAATGCGTTCTATAACGCAGATTCCATTTTGCAGTCGAGCGAACCCAGCCGGACGCTCCGGCTATTCCTTTGTCGTTTCACCGCCGACACGCTCAAGAGCGGTGCTTCCCTTCTTACGATCCGTGTTCCGGATCGCATGTAATTTCTCCCCCAGGCTTCATTGCCTGTTGCTTCCCCCTTCTATCATGTCCAGGTCCTACCGCTCCCGCTCACGTTCGCATGGCCCAAAGCCATTGGTCGCGTTTTTGATTCTCGCCTCGTTCGGCATCCTGTTTGCAGGGTGTAGTGGACCAGAAGATGCACCAGATGAAACACTCGTCTTTAGCGACGAAGAAGAAGCGATCTACCGTCAGCAGTCACAGGATGCGCTATCGGGTTCTACAGTGACTTCATCGGGAAGTGAGGTACAAGATATCCAGGCGTTGCCTTCGGGAAGTGGGGCAACAAACGATACAGCGGAGTTGGATCTTTCCATGGTTGATTCCTATGCATCGATTCGGTCGGGAGCCGCTTCGGGTGCTGGTTACCAGGTTACCAATGAATTCTTGAATGTACGTGAGAAGCCATCCACTGGCGCTGCAAGCGTTGGACGCTTGAACTATGGAGACAGCGTGGCTGTGGTGGAATTTACCGATGGTCAGTGGGCAAAGGTTAAGCTTGCGAGTGGAGTCGAAGGCTATGTTGCACATCGATACCTTTCCAAGGCGACAAGCGAAGAGCGCTTGGCCGAAGAAAAGAAGCAATTTGAAAACATGTACTACGTAAGCTTCGGGTTTGTGAACATGCGAAAGTCTGCTGACCAGAGCAGTGACAAGTTGGCCGAGATCCCAGGTAACACCATCCTTCGCCCAACGCAGATCCAGGGTGGATGGGCAAAGGTTACCTACGACGGAAAAGAGGGGTACGTATCTGAATCGTATCTTGCACACTTCTTGCCAAACTTTATTGTGCGGCAGGAGACGTATGTGTTGCCGGTTCTCCATTATCGTCTGGCATCCGACCGTACTGATGAGTTGCTTGCAGCTATGGGGGCTGAGGTCGATGCACTGCGCAAAGAGGGCTACGCCTTTATTACGCTCAGCGACTTCCGCGATGTGCTTTTGTCCCAACAGCAGCGCGATGTCCGATTGGACCCTAAGCGTGTAGTGGTTGCAGTCTCGGGCGTGACGCCAGATAACATCAAGGCAGTATCATCCGCCCTCAATGTTGCAGGCATTTCTGCGACACTCTTTATACAGACACAGTACGTTGGGCTTAGCGGCATTACCGAGAAGTCACTCGTAACAATGCAGGCGAACGGTTTTGATATCCAATCTGGTACGCACACAGGAGACGATCTGCGCGCACTCACAAACTCTCAGGCAGAGCTTGAACTACGCCAAAGCAGGAAGATCTTGGAACAGTACACACATAAGCCGGTCTTTGCGGTTGCCTACCCCCAAGGAGGTGTAAACGATCGTATCGCGTTGATTGCCGCAGAAGGAGGGTATCTGTTCGGACTTGGCGATGATGCAGACCGAAGCTTTGGCCGCAGCCAATTACTACGTGTCCCTGCGATGACTGTCTTCCCAAGCATGTCAGTCGAAGAGGTGGTGAAGTTTGTGAAAGGGGAATAATAATCACGAAAATATAACGGTGTCACCCTGAGCTCGAAGAAGGGTGACACTTTTTTGTCATGGTTCGTCGGGCTCACCATGACATTCCCTATTTATTTCATGTAATCCTCCAAAAACTGCATGAACCCTGTGCTGCTTTCCTGGCCACTGGAACTGCCACCAATGCCCATCGATTGTTCCATCATCATCTTGGTCATTTCGGTCATCAGCTCTGGCCCCTTCGCAATCAAATACCACGTGCTCCAGACGAAAAAGAGCACAGACCCCAGCCATACCATCGTACGGAAATACGAGGCGATCATGCGTGTGCGGTCGCGCCTGTCCATCTTTTCTAAGTGCGCGATGATAATGTCCATCTTGTCCTCCATGGACTGTGGCTTTACCTCTGGAGTTGTAGTTTCTTTGCGGGGCATGGTGGGAGTATAGCGACTAGAAGCCTCTTTTCCACTTTCGCACAAATTCAAAAGCACGCGTTGCGTAGTACGAGTTTTTTAGTGGAAGGTCGGTGCAGTGTGTGAGTGGTAGTGGATGACCACCAAAACCTGTCTTGAAGGTGGTGACACCAGCGAAGGGGTGTTTCTTATTGATGATTACTTCTTCACCGGTTTCCAGGAGCTTACGCGGAGCGATGCCCCAGAAGTTATAGATGTCGTCTCCACGGTGCAGGGCATCGCGAATGGCAGTCCATTGCAGTAAATAACTTGCGGGGATCTTGGCGTGCTTGTGGGTGCTTGCTCCGTGGTGATAGCTGGTTGTCCCACCAAAACTCATATGGACCGAGGCCGCCACTGGCTCACCTAGGTAGCGGGCGATGTAGACGATTGCTTCCCCTTTAGCGGCAAAGTGCTTTACCTGTGCACGAATAAACGACTCCCGGTAGGGGACAAAGTGATGGCGCTTAAACGTCTCTTCCTGGAGTTTAAAATAGATATCCAAGTCCTTCTCTGGTTGAGTGGAAGCGACGACGGTTACACCTTCACGCTCCGCACGGCCGACAAGATTGCGTGTGGTTTTACGCATATCCGCGCGAATAGAATCTTCGGTTCGTGCGTCGCTCTTGGCATCAAACAATGTGTCCTTCCATCGGTCTACGGAACGAAGGGGGATGTACCAGGTATATTCCGAGAGCAAGTGCATGGGTGATGCCAAGGCCCCGTGTGTATTCAATTTCTCTGTGAGGGGATCCGTTTCCACCCAGAATGGACTCATACGCACAAAGCTGCAGCCATGGTCGACTGCGCTATCTTTTAAAGCGAGGAGTAATGCATCAAGTCCAGCAGCATTTTTTACAATTGGGCCATACTGCACCATGACGTGTTTGCCACGGCGTGCTGGCACGACGATCGCTTGGCAGATGCCCGTGATAATTCCGTTCTCACGAAGCTCTAACCGAACAGGCTCTTGGCCAATGTCGCGGTATACATCGCCCATCGTCCAGCTTTGTAAAAAAGGCGTGAAGCGCTGCGTCTTTAAAAAGGCATCCCACTCAGCGGCGTTGGTTGCAGATTGAATATGCATCAGCGAGAGGATAGCAGGGGATCCAGAAGCTCGATAAGTTTCCGTGCTTGTTCCATCGACGTATCAGGGTTTGTTGGTAGACACAGTATTTGCCTGCCTGCCATTTCGGCATCAGGGTCGTCCCCATCTTTATAGCCGCACGCTGCTTCGTCACTGTCTGCTGGGCAGATCACACACCCCGTCCAGCCATCATGCAGGTGAATGTTCTGTTTCTTGAGGGTTTGGCGAATGCGCTCAGCGTGCTCTGTAAACAATGGGAATTTCTGCAGAGGGAGATCGGGGGTAACACCCAGCAGTAGCGGCCAATTGCGACGCACAGCTTCGTTAAAATAGTAGTTAGTAAGCATCCGACGGTGATCATTGATTTCGCTTAAGCACGTCCATTGTTGCAACGCCAAGATTGCCATGGCATTCGGCATACGGTGGAGCGTGCTATCCATCTGCCCCTGTTTTTCTTTTCGTGTAGTAATAGGCGCAAGCATTCCCAGTTTTCCAAACACTGCGAGCATCACTTTGCCCAGGCCTATCCCATAGACAGGCTTTGCAATGCCGTAGAGTACCGGGTACTGCAGCCACCGTTTAATCTGCCACCCAGCAAAGGGCACAGCATCATCTTCCAGTTTTTGTAGATCGGTACAGATATCCGAACGACGACAAATGACAGCGCCACCATTCACCCCGGAGATCGCTTTATCTCGCCCGAAGCTAAAGAACATCACGTCGCCCCGAGTGCCGATATCCGTTGGTCCTGTGGAGTCCGGCATCACGTGTGCACAGTCTTCGATCAGTATTAGCCCTGTACGATCGCAGAGCGTCCGCAGTTCTTTTGTGAAAGCGGGGATACCAAACGTGTGCTGACAAATAATCGCACGTGTTCGAGGAGTAATGAGCCGCTCTACTTCGGCAATGTCCAAGTTGAGAGTGTCTTCCTCTATGTCGGCAAAGATCGGGGTCATGCCAGCGGCAATAATTGCGTTTGGCACAACGACGCATGTGTAACCTTGTACGATAACCTCTTCATCTTTCTGTAGTCGCAGAGATTTAAGGATTGCGAGTAGTGATTCACGCCCAGAACCAAAGAGATGTGCCTTGCCCCCAAAGCGCTGCCCAAGCACACGCTTGAACTCTTCTTTCTCTGGTCCTTCTTTCCAGCGCCATGGTGTACAGGAAAGCTTCAACGCCTTTCGGATTTGCTGACTGTCTGCGAGGGGCGCGAAGGTGTGGTGGATGGGGCGGAGCACGGAATTGAGAATGGAAAATTGAGAATTACGAGGTTGGGAGAAGGCGTTGGACGGTGGAGAGGGGCATGCGGCCGACGGCTAGGAGCACCGATCCCGCAGCTACACGCTCTGTATCTTTGCTGAGTACTTCAATGGGCTTTCCGAAGGCTTTTGCGAAGATGTCTGAGCCGTGTTTGTCGGTGAAAATGACGCGCTCGATGTTCTTCGATGCTTTCCTGCCGAGCTCTGTCAGGTATCGGTTTTCATCCGCACCTGTCTCTTGTAGGCCGCTGGTCAGGAGAACGCGCGGGCGCTTGCTCACAAGTTCTGCCCAATCCAATGCCGCACTCAGACTCAACGGGCTGATGTTATAGGTATCGTCCAATACCAAAACGCCGTGCTTGTTCGTTACACTAAATGTATGTGCTTGCGGTTTGAAGGTCTGAAGCAGTTCTTCGATCCGTTCGTCTTTGATGGAAAGATGCCGCGCGACGGCTGCTGCGAGAGAGACGTTGAAAGCGTTGTGCCGACCCTCTAGCGGGTGCTTAAGCATCGCTGCTTTGACGATCGTTACCGGACACGGTGCTTTTTTCGCTAACTCAGTGCATCCTTCATTGTCCCCATAAAAGAAGGCATGGCCGTTCTTCGGCAGCGCCTCAATCAATTCGCCATTGGCATCAACAATGTTTTGCTCCGATCCAAAAAGCGCCAAGTGATCTGATCCCAATGCCGTCATTACCCCAATGGTTGGCTGAGCAATGCGGCAGAGGAGGGCAATCTCGCCTTTGCGGTATGCGCCCATTTCGACGATGAGAATCTGTTTTCCGCTTTCCGCTTTCCGCTGTCCGTTTATCCATTTCGCCACACCCATCTCCGTATTCACGTGTGCCGGGGTAACAAGGGGTTTGAGGTCCTGCAGCAAATGCGCAATGAGTTCTTTCACCGTTGTCTTGCCGACGCTCCCTGCAATACCAATGACCGTCGCATCCTTCATCTGCGATCGATGTTGCATGCCCCGGTCCATCACGCGTTTTTTAAGCACGGCGTCGAGTGGCTTAAGAAGGAGCCAGGCGAGCAGAATAATTCCTGCTTGTGTGAGCGGAAGTAGAAGTTGTAATTCGGGAATCAGAAACACGAGGATCGCATCTAGCACCAACGATAGAGCAACGATTACGAGGGCTTTGCTTGTCCACACTGGCGTGCGCTGCTTACGCAGGACAATCTGAATGATGCTAAGGAGTGCGAAAGACCCAACCCAGGAAAGTAAGTAGATACCAAGTGTTACCACTGCGATAACGCCGAGTGCTTGCTGGCCTTGGCTATCTCGCAGGTAGCCGAGACGAAATGCCGCGGTGAGTACAGCACCTATGATGATGAGTGCTGTAAAAAGATAGAAGCGTCCCTTTCCTATAAAGCTCTTCATCCACCCTTCCCGTCGCACGTGTTCCATTAATCGATCCATTCGCCATTCTTTTTGCTGGAACAGTGCAGCAAACGTCAAAAGAGGCGAAATAAGGGCAAGAAACGTGAGCGCGATGATGCCGAGAGTTATCGGATCCATAAGAGGAGAGAGCATTGTATAGGATCCTTGGTTTGTTAAATAATCCAAAATATGTTATAATATACATAGTATTTCTCCCATACTTCGTATGCAGAAACAAACATCTTCTCAGTTCCAGCATGTTGCTACAGGCTTCGTCCTAGCATCCATGTACTTCGTGTACATGTTCGTGCTGTTGCCTAACCTTTAAGCGACGCTTTAATCACCACTGCGATATCCATTGCCTTGTCGCGATGGACCCTATGCCGCACACCTTGGTACAGGTGCAAGCGGCTACCGCGTATGCCATTTTTCATAATGTACGCATCACCCACAGGGGTCATGCCGTCATCGGTTCCCCAAAAGATATCTGTTGGGACATCAATAGCTGTTAACAGGGAGCGCAGATCTTCCTGTGTCACTTTAATAAGCGTGTCGCGCATTATGGGTGATGCTTTCTCGTAGTCATGCACGCGCACCAATCGGTACAGGAGTTTTTTTGCGATTGGCTGGAGCTTCTTTAAACCTGGAATTGCCAAAAAGAATGAGCCGGTTTTAGCTAGTACCAAGCCAAACATTCGCTTGAAGTGCCGGGGGTGACGAATGCCTGCCGCCGCACAGAGGTAGAGGTGCTTAATCGGCAGCGATTTTCGAGTGGCAAGCTTGATGGCGATGCGGCCGCCATGGGAGTGACCGAGAACGAGAAGATTCGAGAACATAAGTTTCGGGTCTCGTGTCTTCTGTTCTCCTAGCTGTTGTTCTATCCAACTTTCAACCCAGTCTGCGTAATCATCCACAGTCCAGGGATTACTTGGTTCTGGCTCCGCACCAAACCCCGGCAAGTCCGGTGTCAGGATGTCGATATCGAGATCCTTAAGAGCTTCGCGGAGTTCCGTGAAGGATTCCTTGGAGCCACCCCAGCCGTGAAGACAGACCAAAACAGGCTTCATATGCCTAGTGTACAGCAAAACGGGGGATAAGTGCCTTGTTCTATTACCTGTATTTGGCTACCCTTTGCAGGCCCTTTTGAGGCATAGGATAATGTCACGGTAGCTCAGTAGGTTAGAGCGCGGGACTCATAAGCCCGAGGTCGCCGGTTCAATTCCGGCCCGTGACACCACTCATAACCCTAGGATAGCTGGGATATTTCTGCGATACTGGCCGGCCATGCCTACCAGTTCTGCGGAGTCGCAGCTAGAAACCATCGGCAACCTCATTACTACCTATCAGACGCCATTAGAGGATCGGAATGCTACTAATTCACTCATGCTGATTGCCGACATGATTCGTCTTATTCGTGAGCATACCCCCAGCATGGCAACGAGTGTGCTTAACGGATCGTCCGATGAGGTCAACGCCATCCTTTCAAAAACACTGTCGTTGTTCGAGGCACTTATTGGCCCCATGATTGGTGGTCTTGTACCCAAGGCTATTGCAGAACTAGAAGAGAAGATGTGCGTTCATACTGAGCGCATCGACATTCTTACTTCAACGGAAAATCCAGCCAAAGCCTATGAGCTCTTAGTAGCTACAGGCTGGGTTACGCATCTTACGGCAGATGCATGGATTGGAGATGACTTCGAACGCATGCTAACGAAAGATGCAGAGGCTTTCCAAGTAAGAAAATTCGAATATAACATTGCACAGATCGAAAGATTATTTGATCGATTTGTACGGCAGCCCGGGGCGCTTGGGTCTGTGCAGGAGTAATTTTAAATCAACGCGAACAACCCCATCGTCATAAAGAGCAGGCCGATATCGCGTACAGCGATGTCGTTCCAGCCTGTTTGAGTCAAAATTGCGACTAAATGGAGGGCAATCAACACCGTTCCCACCCTGCGCACGGCTCGCACGGGGATCAAAATAAGCAAAGCAAAGAGCATTTCGGTGCAGCCGATAATCGTCAGCCAACCTTCGCGGCTAAAACTCAGCAGTCCTTCCATCCCCATAGGAATCCACCCCAGCCAGAATTCAGGGTGCATCAACTTATCGAACCCAAACCACCCGAACACGAAGGCGAGTCCTAAGGTAAGCAGAATATTTGGGAGGGCATTTCGTTGCATGAGCTATCAGCCTAGCTTAGGCTTTAGGTGTTCGCATTATTTTTTCCATTGTTTCTTCTATGAAAACACGTTCTTCTTCCACTCTGGCCTTAGGGGCATTACTCCTTGTGGTCCTTGCGGCATGCAGCCCACAAACTGGTACAACCGTCGATGACGACGATATGAACATATCCAGTGCGATGACAAATGACGATGGTCCTTACCTCGATGATTCCGATTCATCTGATGACGAGGACGATATTGAATTTGATGTCAGCTCTACTGCTACCAGCAGCACACCTACAACAGGTGGTGCATCCAGCGTAAAGGAAGGTGCTGTACGCATAATCGCTGTAAGCGTTGGTGACTGGTACTTTAAGCCTGAGGTGATCAATATAAAGAAGGGTGAGAAGGTCCAGATTCAAGTGACGAGCGATAGTGGCGTGCATGGCTTTGGTGTTCCAGAGCTTGGACTCAACGTTCGTGTCGAAGCTGGTAAGACCATCACGGTCGACATCCCAACAGATAAGACGGGTTCATTCTCGATTATCTGTACTGTCCCATGTGGCCCAGGTCACCGCGAGATGAAGGCAACAATCGTCATTACCGATTAATTACATTCAATAAAGAAGGGGAGGGGTTCGCAGGTTGCGGGGCCCTCTCTTTCAGTTCTGCTACTATATGCACATGAAGCGCTTTGCCCCAGTTATCATCGCTACTCTCCTGATTGCAGGAGGTATCTGGTACGGGCGTCAGCCTGTCCAAAACCCGGACCCAAACCATACCCATGCAGACTTTGCTGTATGGGTCGGTACTACCAAGCTCAACTTCTCGGATGCGCGTTACATGAGCGAGGCGTATGACCCCAATAGCGGACGAGAAATCCGTGTCGATCCCATGCGTAAGTACTTACATTTGCATGATGGTAATGGACATGTTGCTCATCGTCACAAGCCAGGCCTCACATTTGGAGAATTCTTCGCCTCGTTGGGCATCACGATGTCGGGTAGCTGCATTACTCTTGATGACTTCCAGTATTCCGCATTGGATGAAGGATGGAAGAATGACTTCGCTATAACTAAAGACGTTTGCTCAAATGGGAAATTCCATTGGCAAATGGTGATTAACGGAGTGGCTGGTGAGTTGAATCCTGGGTATGTCTTTAACGATGGAGATCAGATTTTGTTTACCTATAGCGCAAGCGATACTGCGTACCTTGAACAGTGGGAAGAAATGACCAACGATGCCTGCATGTATTCCCAGACTTGCCCTTGGCGTGGCGATCCGCCAACTGAAAACTGCATTGCTGATCCAGAGGTTCCATGCGTCGCACCGGAAAATTGAGAATTGAGAGAATCAAAAATTGATAATTTAACTGGAATTTTGTCGTAATTTTCAATTCTCAATTATCAATTATCAATTACCATACACCCATGCCAGACGATCAGACTCCCCCAATCGGCGATGAAACAGAGGCACTGCTCCAAAAGATCGTAGATCTACAAGCAGAACTCCAGAAGATGAAAGATTTAGCTGCACGCTCGCAGGCAGATTTGCAGAATGCAAAAGCTAGAGTAGAGCGAGAATCAGATGAACTACGGAAGTTTGCGTCCGAAGGTCTCATTCGAAAAATCCTCCCGACACTCGATAACTTCCAGCGAGCGTTTCTGCATATCCCCGACGACCTCGCGTCTCACGAATGGGTAAAAGGTGTCTCGGCAATTGAATCGGATTTGATGAAGCAAATGTCAGATGCTGGTCTTAAGCGCATGCAGTCCCTTGGCGAAGTGGTGGACCCTCAGCGTCACGAAGTCTTAAGTATTGGCCCTGGCGCGGATAGCACGGTGACTGAGGTCTTCGAAGAAGGGTTTGAGTTGCATGGCAAAGTACTCCGCCCGGCAAAGGTAAAGGCAGGGGATGGGTCTGCTGCTTAAACGGCGAGAGCTTGTGTTGCGAGCAATACGATCAGCACGCCGACACAATCACAGAGCAGACAAACACTCGCAAACGTGCGAGGTTTTAATTCTGATGCGCTACTCATAAGGGTAACACCTAGTTCGTCGGGGAGTGGGGAGGCAATCAGAATGCCTGCGACAGATAACGAGATGTATTGGCGGATGTGTTCGGGGATACTTTCCTGGTGAAAGAGCTTTCGAAACCAACGAATCGTGCTGGTTTTATTTAAGCGGTGGAACTCATCCATAAAGGAGAATCGCACGAACTCAAAGATTGCCATGTCCGAAATCATTGCTGCAAAGCCAGCAATCAGCGCACCCCATAGTGGGTTTACGGTGTCTGCCATTTCAATAAAAATGGCGATTGCGAATGGTGTCGTAAAACCAAAGCTAAAGAGGAGGCCACCCAAAAACATTGAAATGTACCCGTGACCGTTGAGGAGCTCTGGGAGCAGGTCAAAGAAGCCCTGCGCATACAGCGTATAGGCTAAAGCGAATGAACAGAGCAGTAGTGATAGTTTTGGATATTTGATGAAATTCACAAGTTAATTATAGCATAAAATGTTATTTTAGGCAATACCTATGCAGCGCTTGAAGGTATCACCCTTTTCCTCAAAGTTCTTAAACATGCCATAGCTGGGGGAGGCAGTGGAGAGGAGAACGATAGGTGTCGAATCGCGATTTACCGCTTTCCGCTTTCCGCTTTCGACTGCTTCTTCCATGGAATCCACATCCACTAATTCAGCTTCTACTTTTGCTTCCATGAGTGCTTCGCGAATGCGAGGGCCGCTGCCGGGGAATAGGAGAATTGTCTGTACCGATGATTTCTTGATGCGCTTGGCTAACTTGGAAAAATCATTCCCGCGATCCTGTCCGCCCAAGATGAGTGTGTGCACATCGTCGCCAAGTGCATCGAGTGCGGCAATGGTCGATTCAGGTGTGGTGGAAATTGCATCATCGATCCATTCAATGCCATCGTGGATTCCCAGTGATTGGAGTCTATGGGGAAGGCCTCGAAAGTTCTTCACGGTTTCTATGAATGAATCGCCATCAACGCCAAGCGTGACAGCAACCATACAGGCGGCTGCAATATTACTGGCATTATGATCGCCAATCAGCTGCACGTCGCTTAAGTCCACGGGGCAGTCTTCCGCAGAAAAGGGGATCTTGCGACCGAGTCCTTCCTTGGCAAGCGGGGCCGCGGTGTCTGCCTGGAAAAATACGAGGTCATCAGGCTCTTGAAATCGGCAGATATTAGCTTTTGCATCGCGGTATGCGTTAAGTGAGCCGTGGTAATCGAGATGCTCGGGGAAGAAGCTCGTGATAACCGCGATGTGTGGACTCGTTTGTAGGTTCATCAGTTGGTAACTGCTCATTTCTAAGACGACAATCATGCCTTTACGAATGTCTCCAAGATGTGCGATCGATGGCTCGCCAATGTTGCCCGCAAAGATTACATCGTGTTTAGCGTCTTTCAGGATTGCGTAGATAAGGCTGCTAGTAGTGCTTTTTCCTTTTGAGCCCGTTACTCCAACGACTGTAGCCCCGCGATCTGCGATCGTATCCAAAAAAATCTGTGTGGCAGAAGTGAGGTTTGGAATATCAGATGGTAGGACGGAAGGGGGGATACCAGGAGACTTAATGACGACATCAAACTTCTCTAAGTTCTTGAGCCAGCCTTCTCCTACTTGTAACCAGTGTTTTCCGTTATCTGGTTCGATCGTTGCATCACTATCTGCAATCGTGATTTCACACGTAGGTGCGTATTGTTCTAGTGCGCTAACCATCGCCTTTCCTTCACGCCCATACCCCAGCACGCATACGGTTTTGCCGTTTAGGTCTGCAATCTTCATACGCGTTCGATAATCGAGAGGAACTCGTCGGGGATGCAGTGCTCTTTTGTTGGTAGCATCGCTTCACCAATCATTTCTTCTTCGTCGGTAATAGAAGGCAAAGCTTCGTCTATAAACATCTTCATAATGACATCATCATCCCAATCATCGCGTCTGCGAGCCAAAATAAATGCTGCCGCAGTTTCTTCGGGTGTTCCCACACACTCAAAAGGTTTGAACCCTTCGAGTCCGAGTAGCTCTTTAAAGAGGGGCATAAGTGATGCATCTGCAAAGAGGTTTTTCCCAAAGATTTGTACCAAGTCTGCCTTTGGTAAAAAGGCTGCAAAAAGGGAGAATGCGAACGCACACTTGGGGCAGGTTCCACACCAGCCTTCACGCTCCGGTACTTTTCTCATATCTCCGCCTTGGCGTCGTGCCTGCTCTTCACTGTTGCCCATATCACTTGGTGTCCACCGCTTACCCTTTAATAACTTCCAGTTTCGGTTACAACTGGAAAAGCAGGAAAAGTATTGGGGGTAATTCGTAAACAGCTCTACAATTTTTAGTTCTCCCAGCGTTCGCAATAAACTGAAACATGTCACATTTTTGGTGACAAAGGTGGATACGTACTGCTGGAATGCCTGCTCGAATTCAATGCTCTTGCTCCACTGATGGTTGATTTCCATGCCGTGGAATTCGATGTTGCCTTCATTAGCACTACGTTCGTTACTAAATACAACGTCGCTTCGTCCGGAAAGAAGTCCGATGACAACCGATAAGAAATTGATATAGGCAGTAATGGGAACGTGTCCGTTGAGTGCGCCTTCTGCATTCAGTTCAAAGAGTTTTGGTGAGAGTAGTCGTCCAATATTCCAGAGAGGAAGATTGGCAATCTCTGCAGCCTTTTCGATAAGCGGGTGCTTGCCAATGCGCAGCAACGTCACATCAAATCCTGCTTCCTTCAGAAGTTCCATGGTGAGGGTCGAATCTTTGCCGCCGCCGATCGGTACAATTGGTTGCAAGTGAACCGAGCGTATAAGTGCAGAGGGGGGAGTGAAGTGTTCTGCAGTGGCAGGGAAGTTTACGACCCCGTGAAAGTTGATATTGTTGCGGTAGAAAAATTCACCGAGGCCCTTTTCGTACATCGTGTTCCAAAAACTGGCTTGGGCAGATGTGAGCTTACCCGAGCGGATTTCTATCGTCTTAGGGAGGCACGTTTTGTAGTAGCTGATACCGCCAGCCAAGTGCAGGTTAAAGAGTGCTCGGTCTAAATCGGGGTCCTTGGGGTTAAAAGGCATCTCCTCGGGCAGCTTAATAGTCTCGGTAAAGCGCACCATGCCTTCTGGGCTAAAAAGTGCGTAATGCAGCCGGATTGCCTTATCTGCCTCGCTACAGTCGTAGGAATCGAAAATGAAGGTTGAGTACTGTTGCATATGTAATTCCATTCTACCTGCTATGTCTTCCATAAGAACCATCAAAACGCTAGGATTTCCCGGCCAGCCATGGTGGCGGAATGGTATACGCGCACGACTCAAAATCGTGTTCCCTTACGGGATTGAGGGTTCAAGTCCCTCCCATGGCACCATTACAATGCATATATGACCGAACTCCTAGAGGCTCTAATCTATTTGGTCGATGTAATGCTGACACCTTTTTCTTTAGGAAATGAACCCAAGAAGAAGTGGGTGAGGATTGTCGGCTTATTGATAGGGATGTTGGGGGTCATTGCTCTTGGTGGATTATTCTATGTCCTATTTTTTACTTCAGGTGAAGTTTTGTGACACATCATCTTTCCGATATGCTGGCGTCTCTATGTACGATGTCTTAACTATTGGCCTTGGATGTGCGGGTTATACCGCTGCTATCTACAGCGCACGCTATAAACTTAAAACCTATCTAGTAGGGGAGACACAGGGTGGCCTTGGTCTTACTGCAGCCGAAGTGGGCAACTGGCCAGGGGATATTGAAATCACGGGGCCGGATCTTATGGAAAAATTCCACAAGCATGCAGCAAGCTTTGAGGAAGTAACGATCAAGCTGGCACGCGTTGATACAATTGAAAAGATTGAGGGAGGATTTCGCTTGCACCAAGACGATGGCTGTACGGTGGATGGTAAAACAATCATTTTTGCGATGGGCAGTAACAAGCGACACTTGAATGTGCCAGGTGAGGATCGTTTATCTGGAAAAGGTGTCACGTATTGTGCCACGTGTGATGCGTTCTTTTACCGAGGCAAAGATGTCGCAGTCTTGGGTGGAGGTGATAGCGCAGTTGAGGGTGCGGCAATTGCAGCGCAAGTTGCCCGCCGCGTGTACTTAGTACACCGCCGTAACGAATTCCGTGCTGAGCCCTATTGGGTCGAGCGTGTGAAGTCTCGTGATAACGTCACGATGGTCTTAGAGCGTAACGTTACCGAAATCCTTGGCGACCAAAAGGTATCGGGTATTAAGTTAGACACTCCATTTGAAGGAAGCGATACCATTGCAGTCGATGGTGTATTTATCGAGATTGGCGCAAACCCCGCTACGAACCTAGCCGCATCCCTTGGTTGCGCCGTCGATGCAAAGGGGTACTTGGCAGTTGATACTGCGATGAAGACAAATATCCCAGGAGTGTATGGAGCAGGGGATATTACGAGCGGAAATAACTACTTTGCCCAGTTCGTCACTGCAGCAGGGGAGGGTTCTGTAGCCGCAAACAGCGCATTTAACTATCTGCAGTCGGGTCACTAAACTCGGAATTTTCGCGCTATTGGTTATTTTACTAATAAATTCGCCACTTTAGGTGTTTTATCTATTTTTGATTGTTCAAACTGCTTTTTTCATTATACTGCCGTGGCTATGTCGAGAGGAAAACGCACCGTCTTCGCAATGTACTGCTCTGAGACTAACCGACGTCTCGGAACCATCCGCTTGCACAAGCAGGATAAGCTTGGCAAATCCTGGAAGGAGCACGTTGCTGGCATGAAGAAGTACTGCCCAACACTACGCCGCCGCACAGAGGTGAAGTTTAAAGAAGAGAAGCACTCAAGCTAAGACAGCTTTTAAGAGCTACTTTCTAGCTTTTAGGGTGGTTTTTTGTATTTCGCGATAGATAGTTTGCTAGAAGCCAGAAGCCAGAAGCTATAAGCTGCTCTTGTGGAAGATTGCTACCGATCAGCGGCATCCTTACTGTTGCTCCGCCCCGATGAACTGGGTACGGGGTGGGAAATTTTGCTGCTCCATAAACCTCGTAAACGCGATGCCTGGCAGATCCCCCAAGGTGGAATGGAAGAAGGGGAAACCGCGGAACAATGCGCCATTCGCGAGTTGCAAGAAGAGGCCGGCTTAACAGGTGCGACAATTGGTGGAACCAGTAACCTCATTTACCAATATGACTTCCCAGCCTCGTATCGTAAGTTCCGCCCAGATCATATTTGCGGCCAGAAAATCCTCTTTGTGTATGGGACTATTGGGCGTGACGCAGTAGTGCAGGTTGATAACAACGAAGTGAATCGATTTAAGTGGGTGGTATTTAGTCAGCTGCCTAAATACATCAAGCGCAAAGAGTATTTAGAATTGGTACAAAATCTGTATCAGGAAGCCATAAGTAGCTTGTAGGTCACGGGCGATAACTGGTAGCGTCCCTCTGTGCGACTTGGGTCTATTCAGCTTCGGCAGTTCCGTAATTACACCGAGCAATCGGTCACGTTTGGCCAGGAGGACATTCAGCTGTTCCTGGGTCGGAATGGGAGCGGGAAAACCAATTTGCTCGAGGCCGTATCAATCCTCTCGGTCACTCGTTCGTGCCGAGGGCGCGATGACGATGAAATTGTGCAATGGGGCCAAAGCTTCTACCGCATTATTGCAGAGGTTCTTAGTGATACGGGGCACGCCTCACGATTAGAAGTAGTGTGTGAGATGAGTCCCCGCCGTAGGAAGGCATTTTTCATCAACGATGTCCGAACGCCTGTGACTGGCATTGTGGGGTTTCTCCCCACCGTCACTTTCCTACCACAGGATCTTGAACTGTTTACAGGGCCGCCAGCAGAAAGGCGCAGATTCTTGGATCAGCTCTTAAGCCAGCTATCGCCCGACTACCTAATGGCCCTCTCCCAGTATCAAAAACTCGTGCAGCAACGAAATGCACTTCTTAAGCGGATTGGTGCAGGGAACGATAGCGAATCGTCACTCGATTTATGGGATACAGAAGTTGCAAGCAAAGGGGCACAGGTAACACTCGCACGTTTGGAACTCGTCGAAACCCTGAACCTTTCCTTTGCCGAGGAATTGAGCTCCCTTGGGGAAACATGGAACGATGTACAACTGAAATATGATCGCAAAGGACAAGAGCGAGAGCTGCCCGCGATGCAGAGTGAGCTTACGTATTTACTCAAAGAACAGCGCCAGCGCGATATCTTGCTGCAGTCAACAGGGGTAGGCCCACATCGTGAAGACTGGCAGGTTTGGCGAGACGGGCGCATGCTCCCCGCGTTTGCCTCACGTGGCCAAGAACGCACTGCGGTGTTGGCACTGCTCCAGTTACAAGTTTCCTATCTAGAGCTTCGTAAGAATGAGCGTCCGGTCATCCTCCTCGACGACGCATTTTCTGAGCTTGATGATGAGCATCAAAAATTACTCCTCCAAGGCTTTGGCAATCGTCAAACACTGATGACAGCAACGAGAGTCCCAGAAGTCACCAACCGCATGAAAGTCTTTAGCGTGGCAAATGGAATTGTCGGCGAATGAAATCAGGCAACGAGCGTCGCATGTCTTGTCTGCAGTGCTCCATAGGCCGCTAACGCAAGCGCGTCGGCCGCATCATCGGGCTTTGGTATGTCTGTTAAATGGAGCAGGAGTTTCAGCATTGTTTGTACCTGTAATTTATCGGCCTGTCCGTCGCCGGTAATGGCGAGTTTCATCTGGAGCGGTGTTGCCTCCACAATACGAATGCCACGCCTTGCTGCAGTACACACAATCACCCCGCGCGCCTGCGCGACGTCGATGGCTGTCTTGGCATTGGTCGCAAAAAAGAGCTTTTCGATGACGACAAGATCGGGCTCCCATTCTATTAATAGCTGGGTGAGGTCTTTTTCAATTTCCAATAGTCGATCGGGGAGGGGGAGTCCTGCAGGGGTCGTAATAGTGAGCCAATCAGGGTCTCGCAAATCATGTGCTGAATCCGCTGTCAGGATGCCGATGCCCACAGTAGCGAGGCCGGGGTCGATGCCCAAAATGCGCATGTAGTGAGCTTATAGAATCCGTGCATTGTTGGTAGTTGACGTCTTATAAATATCCATTCCCATACCATACTCAAAAGTGCTGTTTTCTGCTATAATAAGCGGAATACATGGATTCTCTAGCCCCTCGTTCTCGGCATCGTTTATTCCTTGTTTTGCCAGTGTTTGCTGCCTTGGCATTGGCAGGTATATGGCAAGCACAGAGTGGTGGAGATATGCCAGTTTCTGCGTTGGTGGTGACACAAGATGAGGATGGGAACGTGCAGACTGGGGTGAGAGAGTTGCCCGTAGGGTCGTACACTGTAGCGGGGGCATCATTTATTGATGTGCAAGCAGCAGACCTGTATATGCAGGGTTGGAATGGCGCATTCCAAAGCGATGTTAGCGAGAATGGAACGATCAGTATTGCAGCGCTTACCACGCCTATACTTGTAACGCGCACAGATTCACAGTGGCTTGTCCCTATTGGCATGCAGCTGACTATTCCACCAGGCCAATTACATGAGGAATTTCCTACATGGGTAAAGACCCACAGACCTCTTCGATTGCCGCCTCACTATTTGCGCGAATACTTGCCCATTGCAGAAAGACTGTATCAGCAAGCACCTGCATTGCCACTTGTGGAGTACCACGAAGATACGCTCTCTGGACTTGCAGGCACAGCTTTGCGTTTTGCTGTAGCAGCAAAGGCAGCCGAGGTACGTGCGAATGTTCAGTCGATTGCTGCCCTCAAGCGTGCGTTACAGGTAGGGGACTTGGTGACATTTGATGCGCTTATGAGCGAAGACACAGCACAGGCTGCGCTTGGCCAAGCGAGCCAGCGCGATGTACTAGACCTTCTCTCGCTTGCAGTGTCGCAGAGCCGCCTACCAGTTATTCTGCCGTATGCCCTTCGTAGTCCCGATGCTGCACTCATTGCGCGGTATCATCCACTTCTACAAGACAAAGCGTGGGTGCTCCCATCCCCAGCAATGCCCGATCGTGTGCGTTTGCTAGAACTTTCACTGCTACCACTGTCGGATCGCTCGGACCACGTAACACCCCCACTCGCTATTCGTGGATGGGCTGATGAATGGATGCTCTTACAAGATGGCGTGACACCAGATGTCAGTGCCAGTCTCTTACCACTCCTAGAGCAAGATATTGAGAGGTTACACACTGATGGTTACCCAGCACGTTCCAGTGCCTATGCAGCGGCATTGCTTCACGTTGCGCCAGAAGACAGTTCGTTGTCGTCGCTTAATCTTTTAAAAAATGAAGATATGGCGATGCTGTTACGGCCCACTGTTATTGCGAGCTCAAGTACCGCATCTATTGCTTCGTCCTCGGCTTCTTCAGTAGCACCTATGCGTCTATGGTCGGCTTCTGAGGTGCAGGCAGAACTTGCGACTGCCGGATTTATGTTTACGTCCCAGAGCGTCTTTGAGCTCAAAAGTAATGGACTATTCCATATCGGAAACGTGGTCTTGGCTACGCCTTCGGGCGATCAGTTGCTTCATTTTTCCTTTAATCCAGACGCAGCAATCGTCTCGGATATTGATGATAACGGGACGGTATTGCCCTACAGCTTACCGCTTGAGCGGTATATGGCATGGGTAAAAGGGGAGTAATAGACGTTGTTTTAAGGCTTTTAGGGTGCTTGACCCGTTTCTGCTTTCTGCATACTCTTCCTTTACCCAAAACGGGGTATTTCGGTACACGGGCGGCTAGCTCAGCTGGTTAGAGCGCGACACTGATAATGTCGAGGTCCGCAGTTCAAGTCTGCGGTCGCCCAC
>CAYSPY010000005.1:0-101860 GCA_964433325.1 uncultured Candidatus Peribacteria bacterium
CTCGCGGCCTCCTGGTCCCAAACCAGGCGCTCTACCAACTGAGCTACGTCCCGAGGCGCGAGGATATTACGCAGAAAAAACCCGGAAGGCTAGAGTTTTCGACTGCACACCTAAAGAACCAAGGAAAGATGTACAATTGGGCCAATGCACTGCCTCGTCCTCCTCAACACGCGTTCTGCCGGGATTTCTGGGGGTTTGTCGTATGAAACGGGGGCTTTGCAGGTCCGTCCAGGGCAGTTAGTAGAGGCAACCCTTCGGGGAAAAGTAACGGAAGGACTAGTCATTGCTGTAGGAGAAGATCCTGATAATCCCCCATCGTATGAACTCAAAGCTATTAAGACGCTTATTTCCGAAGAGCCACTCCTTACGGAAGCTCACGTAGAAACAATGCGGTGGATGGCGGTGTATTACCGCTGCAGCCTACGTGCAGCTGCTTCCGTCTTTCTTCCATCCCCATCATGGAAAGCCTTACTACCCGATACACAGGTTCGCTATCGCCTTGTGACTGTTGGAGAAGGGCGCATCGGCGCTAAGCAGCAATTGCTGATTGATGCGCTTGGGTCCAAAGAATGGATCACAGAAGACACTCTCAAAAAAAACGTCCTCGTGTCTGGAGCTGCGCTACGTTCATTAATAGAAAAGGGATGGATTGAGCGGGAGGAAGTACAGGAAAAGATGGCAGATGTCAGATCTCAGATTTCAGTCGATATAGGATCCACTCTCAACCAAGCGCAGAATGATGCACTGACAACTATTCGTGAGACAAATAAACCCACATTACTCTTTGGCGTGACGGCCAGCGGAAAAACAGAAATTTACGCGCAGTTGATTGCAGACACCGTGAATGCGGGGAGGCAAGCAATTTTGCTGGTCCCCGAAATTCTTTTAACCGAACATACTATTGGGCGATTCCAAACAATGTTCCATACAGATCGAATCGCCATTGTTCATAGTAAGCTTGGAATTGCCGCAAGGAAGTCACTCTGGAAAAAAATTCACTGTGGAGCAATTGATCTCGTCGTCGGTTCTCGGTCTGCACTTTTTTCACCGTGTCCAAATCTCGGCCTTGTCATTCTCGATGAGGAGCATGAATGGACCTACAAGAACGAACAGACACCACGTTATCACGCTCGTGAAACCGCAGAGGCACTCTGTAAACATGCGCATGCAAAGCTTATTTTTGGCTCAGCGACGCCATCTGTTGAAAGCTGGTATCGTGCAACCAATGGACAGTATGTGCTGGCACGCATGCCAGAGCGTTATAGCGGACAACTGATGCCGACTGTACGCGTGATTGATTTAGCAGATGTGACATTCGGAAAGCTCTACCCATTTTCTCCACCATTGATTGATGCGATTCGTGACCGACTAGAAAAGAAGGAGCAGACCGTGATGTTTTTAAACCGCAGAGGTGCTGCATCATCTGTCCTATGTTTAAAGTGTCGTAGGCGACTCACTTCACCAGTATCCGAACTACCATTCACGTTGCATCATGATCCGTCGGGTAAGCCATTCCTGGTAGACCATATTGGTGGAGCGCGCGCAGATATGCCCGCACGCTGCCCATCCTGCGGTGCGACAGAATTGTTGCCAGTGGGTGCAGGCACACAAAAGCTAGAAGATCTCCTAAAACAACTCTTCCCTACAGCACGCGTACTACGTGCCGATAGTGACACCTTAAAAACGCCGGAAGAAATGCGCGACGTGCTCGCTGCCATGCGCGAAGAAAAAGCTGATATTCTTTTGGGAACTCAAACAGTGGTAAAGGGACTCGACTTACCTAAAGTCACACTTGCGGCCGTGCCCGTTGCAGATGTGGGTCTATCACTTCCCCACTTCCGCGCTGGTGAACGTATTTTTCAATTACTCACGCAGCTAACAGGAAGAAGCGGCCGCGCCGCGCCGGGGGAAGTGATTATCCAAACATTCCGGCCAAACGCACCAGAGATCATGGCTGCAGCAACGCACAGGACCGAAGATTGGCTAAATGCAGAGATGGGTATGCGAAGCCAATTGCACTACCCACCATCCACACAAATTGTGCGCTTTATTGTCCGTGGACCAAGCGCAGAAGCCAGGGCACGCAGTCTTCATCGATCGGTCGATCAAACTATCAAAGAAAAATCGCTGAGCGGCCGTGCAACAGTCGCTCAAACATTTCATGACTTCCGCGTGTGGCATATTTTGTATAACGGAGCAGATGCTCGCACACTATTGGATAGCATCGGAAATGTAGATGCGGTGATTGATGTAGATCCACTGGACGTATTATAAAATGTCACCCTGAGCCCGACGAAGGGTGACGTCATGGTTCGTCGAGCTCACCATGACATGCTAAGCACTTCGTAATCTATGCAGTGCAATCCCCGCTGCAACTGCAACGTTCATCGACTCTTTTTTCCCGAGCATGGGAATCTGCACCACTGCATCTGCTAATTTCAGAATCTCTTCCGGTACACCTTCTAACTCGTGCCCTGCGATCAAACAAACTTTATCAGATGGCATGAAGGTAGAAATATCGACTGAGTCTTTTGTGAGTTCCAGGGCCACAATCTGCCATCCGTCACCTTTCAATTGCTCGATAACAGGCAACGGATCGCGGCTATGATCCCATGGGACAGTGAGATCTGCCCCGATCGCTGTCTTCGTGATTTCTTTGCGAGGAGGATGGCCGGTGTACCCCGTTAAATGCAGATGTTCGACTGCAAGGGCGTCGCAGGTTCGAAAAAATGCGCCGACGTTCCACAGAGAGCGGATGTTATGAGCCATTAAGCGAATCTTGCGATTGGACATAATCAAATTTTCCTAAGAAGCTAACTAGCTAACCAGCTAAGAAGCTAAATAGTCATCACTTCTTCCTCCTTCTTTTTGCGCAGCTCATCAATCTTCTCGTTCGCTTTATCTACTTCCTTCTGCAATTCGTTCTGGAGTGAGGTACGAAGTGTTTCATTTGGATCTTCCTTGATGGCATCGTGTGACTTTTGCCTCGCTTGGCGAATGGAAATGCGCGCTTCCTCTGCAAGTTTCTGTACAAGCTTCACCAGCTGAGAACGGCGCTCTTCGGTCATAGGTGGAAGGCTCAAACGGATTACCGCACCATCGTTCATAGGGTTAATACCAATGTCTGCCTGCTGAATCGCTTTCTCCACTGCCTGCAAAATGCTCCTATCCCATGGCTGAATCACAATCGTCTTGGCATCCTGAATGCTGATACCAGCAACTGCCTTCATAGGTTGGCGCTGTCCGTAGGCATCGACATCAATATGCTCAACCAATGACGCGTTTGCGCGCCCTGTTTGGAGCTTACTGAATTCAAGTTGTAGATACTGCACGAGCTTATCAACCTCGGCGTGGAATGCGGAAATGCGGGAGTCAGACATATGGCTGGAGCATAGCAAAAAGTTCCACCACACCCCAGATATTCTTTGGATACTGGTATTAATCCTTCACTAAAGTCCCAATATCTTCACCCATTGCCGCTTTCATCAGGTTTCCTTCGACGTTAAAGTTGAAGACACGAATAGGGAGATTCTGGTCCTGACACAAGCTAAAGGCCGATTGGTCCATCACATTAAGGTGCTTTTCCAGCACTTCCTGGAACGAGACCGTCTTATAAAGCGTCGCATCTGCATGCTTATTTGGGTCCTTATCGTAGACCCCTTCTACATTAGTAGCCTTCAGCACTACTTCACAGTTAAGTTCCAATGCGCGCAGCGCTGCAGCGGAATCAGTCGTAAAGAAGGGATTCCCTGTGCCACCTGCACAAATCACCACGCGGTTTTTTTCCAGGTGACGAATAACACGGCGGCGAATGTAGGGCTCTGCAACTTGTGGAACCTGGATGGCAGATGCAACACGACTGTATGTACCGAGTGACTCAAGCGCTGCCTGGAGAGCGACACCGTTCATGATCGTTGCAAGCATCCCCATGGTATCGCTGGCTGTGCGTTCAATACCGCTATCGCTGGTATCGCGGTAACGCCAGATATTCCCACCACCAACAACGACGACGATTTGAATTCCTTGCTTAGAAACCGCGGCAATGTCCTGCGCGATTTTATAGAGCGTTGGCTGATGAATCCCCTGCCCCATTCCTTCTTTGGAAAGAGCTTCGCCAGACAATTTCAACATGATGCGGTTATACTTGGTCATTGGGGGGCTGGGGGTGGGGGTGGAGAAGGAGGAGTTGAGCTTGCAGAAGATGGTGTCGTTTCAACGGACACCTTTACGCTTGGAGCAGCTTTATGAGAACGGATTCGATGCCACAAGGAAACGATAGCATCGACGACTGTTTTCCACGATTGACGCAGCATTTTGATGTCGCCGTGTGACAATGCATAAATGAGTGGCAGTGGTGCATATTTACCCTGCGCTGCATTCAAAAATCCCATAATCACAAGAGCCAAGACACCAAGCTCTAAAAACCGACCAGCTACAGGAATCGACCACAGGAGAATCGAGAGAATGAAAAGGACAATCCCCTGCCGTGCATGATGGCGGACAAACGGAGAGTTTTTGCGATAGAAGTAGACAAACACGGACAGCACCCACATATAGCCAAGAGCAGCAATATCCTTATTATCGGCAATATCACTATCTTGTAGAGCTGGTAGTACCGGGGCCGGAGGGGTTGGATTTTGCTGTTCGTCCATCCCAACCATTATACCAGAAAACAGCGCTAAATGGAGCGCTTATTGGCCTAAATAATGGTACCCCCGGCAGGAATCGAACCTGCGGCCAAAAGGTTAGAAACCTTCTGCTCTATCCACTGAGCTACGGGAGCAAAACCGTCAAAAACGCCATTATATTATAGCAGATTTTATATGCTGAAATACCCTCGATTAAAGGGCTTAGAGTGCTCCTAAATCCAGCTCTTCGGTCACGTGAACCTGCTTCACGAATTCTTGGTCGTGGCTCACGAGGATCATTCCCCCTTCATACTCGTTGAGCGCCTCGGCAATTACCGGAATATGGCGGAAGTTGATGTGGTTCGTCGGCTCATCCAAAATCAGCAAGTTCGGTTTCTGGAGCATAAACCTAGCAAAACAGAGTAGCCCTTTTTGTCCTTCGGACAGGGCTCTCGCTTTGTTCTGAATTTTATCGGCCGGGAGCAAGAATCGTGCAGCCGTTGCATAAATCAGCTGGTTGTTCGGGGCTTCCATCGCCTCTTCCAAAATTTCGTACACCGTTTTATCCATGGGGAGTCCCGAAAAATCCTGACGGTAGTACCCGAGGGTCACACCATCGGTAATCACTGCACCCTTCTCTGTTCCATTAGCCATTGATTCCAAGAGCGTCGTTTTCCCAATACCGTTTGGCCCGGTAATAAGGATACGATCACGGCGACGGACTGTTCGCTCTACTTTTTTGCGAACAGGCTTGTGATCTTTCATCACTCCAACAGACGTAAGCTCGATCAATGGGAATGAAAAAGGTGGCGCTTCGATCGTAAATGCCGCGATTGTCTTATCCTCCCTGCGCACTTCTACCTTATTCTCTTCTGCATCTTCCACGGCATCGCGCATTTTACTGGCAAGCTTGCGCATTTTTCCTCCTTTGTGTGAGAAGAAGTTAATTTTGTCCTTTTGGTCTTGAATCGCTTTTTCCATACGTACGTTCTGCTTCTGCTCACGTTCGATCTGCGCTTCAATCTGCTCTACCGCATCAAAGTAATTTCCAACGAACTGATCGACCTTATGGAGGTGTGTATCCAGGTATAATACCCCTTCGGTAAAACTATTAAGGAAATCCGCATCGTGGGAAATAACAATGCAGGTCTTTTCATACATCACCAAGAATGTTGTGAGATGATCGATCCCTTCTTTATCCAAGTTATTGGTCGGCTCATCGAGCAACAAAATGTCTGGCTCTTGGATAATGGCATACGCAAGCAATAAACGAGCCTTCTGCCCACCAGAGAATGCAGAGAGTTTTTTATCAAGCGGAGCTTGTAAGTGCACAATATCTAAGACGCGTTTTATATCGCGCTCAATATCATATTTCTTTTCGGTAAATGCACTTTCAAAAAACTGCTGCACTGTTTTCTGCAAATCATCATGGGGAATCACCTGACGAGCAATACCGATTGTTGCACCCTTTTGAATGTGAATTTCTCCCTCCTGAGGCTTCATATCTCTCATCATCAATTTAAAGAGCGTGCTCTTGCCTGCACCATTCTGCCCCATGATTGTCAGCTTGGTATTTTCACGCACAGAAAAGCTCGCTTCTTTAAGAATCTGCTTATTGTGTTCGTAGTGATACGACACGTCTTGAAACCGAAGAATGACATCACCTTGGGACATTTGAGTAAAAGAATGAATGTGGAGCTGGCATTGTAAAGAAACCTTGCAGTTTGTGGTAGGCCTTTCCTAAAGCTGAAAAATGGAGCGCTGCCCCTTACGGAATGACAATTTAAATAGTCTTGTAAGTACAGGAACCCCAGTTATAGAGTGATTCCCATTTCCCTTTTTTATCGTGAATCACTCATTAATTGGTATAGATGAACCTGAAGGCAATGAACGAGAAGCGCCAATCGTACGAAGTCAGTGGAGTTTTGATACAATGTTGAAAGACCCTGCTGGATACGCTCATTTTGAAAGAACACCAATGTGGATGTATGGCCTCACAAAGGCTTCTGCAACAGCTATTCATCAATTAGCAAAACAAGGGAATGTATCTGGAGCTGAAGATGCAATTCGAGAAGTGCTCATAAAATCGGATCACGCGCTTATGCTTGCACAAAATAGAGGGCATCTTCCAGAAATTATTAAAGAAGTACTTACAAACCGCCAAGTACAAGAACAACTTTTACTTGTTACTGGACAGCTAGATGAAAAGCAAAATGAACCAGGAGGATGGTTTAAAACAAACCTTGCTATAAAAAGGATGGAAGAATATGGGATGGTTATTCCGCTTCTAAGAAAGCTACTTGAAAGGCGTCCAAAAGGTCCTGTATTGAACCTAACGACTTGGAAGTCCTCCGGCATCACAACTGTACTTGGAGATACTGTGCAACGTGTAGCATTAGAAAGTGTGGAATCAACACCTTTTGGAAGCAAAAATGCCACTACCGTTATGCACCACCCTGCTCTTAAGCCTAATGGTGATGAAGGAATGGATATTGCCCTCCTAGAAAAAGCATTAAGAAGTACACAACCCGGTGGAATTGTTATTGTGATAACGCCCGATCGTGTAGATGAACCAGGTTCACGTGAATCCCTACGCAGGAATTTTAGAGTAAAAGATACAACTCCAACGATGGAGCAGTATTTACGACAAGTAGAAAAGGCTCACTATGGTGCAAAAATTGTTCGATCAGAATTGATATTACACGCGAATACTGCTCAATCACGAGCTGTTCTTGCAGAACTCGCACGGTTAATGATCCCTACAAACTTTAGGCCCACTGATACCAACCCCGTAGAGTCGTGGCTGCAACAAAATATGCCGAGCGGCTATTTAACGCACAAAATGTCTGCCCTTGTTATTGAGCGTGGACAAACATTCACGTCTATTCCTCGGTTTCCATCCTCAGGTAGCAAAGCAGCACCAACAGCTTCATCTACAGCACCTCTTGCACTTAAAAGATACACCCCTGAAACATTAAGAGCCGATTCCCCAGCAGAAGTTATCCAGCAGATCGAAGCGATTGCAGAACGCAGTCACTATGGAACAGATGATCAAATGCTACGAAAATTAGTAGAAGAGAGCGGTTTATCTATGGAAATGTACCGCGTACTTTCCTCAAGCAGAGCAGAATTACAGGCTCTTATCACTAATGGAACTGCAACCATAGCCCCGGTTCTTGATGCATATGCAGGATCAAGAAGAGCAGCAGAGGAACGACGTGAAAGGGCTAAAAAGCCAACGCGATCACCATCGCCTGCAAGACCTCGCAGTGATTTTGAAGAGTTTGCATCCCCTACTGCACTAAAGCTTGCTATCGCAGATGGTGTAATTGACCCTGCTGATATTGAAGAAGACCATGCACCAAGCAGAGAGCTCATTCGTGAAGAGAGAGCTCAGCCCACAACACATGCCGCAGCAACAACCCCACGCAGTATCCCCATTGCCAGTGCACCTCCTATTCCAACTTCACACGTGAGATCCTCCACTCCCCTTCCTGCCCATACTATGAACACTCCTTCGGATACACCACAAAACAATGAACCGGCTGAGCTACTGACAATAGAAGTCCAGATGCAACGGCTTGAGGAAAGGGCGGATGCAATTGGAACATTTGAAGGAAGCCACGACAAAACAGACGACGATCGAAAAAGTGCCTTAGCAATTGTGAATGATGCAATAGGGATTGGCTTAAAACCGGACTTTTTATTAGCCAAAATGCGTATTAGTCCGCAAAGTCTCACTATTTGGAAACGTAATCCTACAATAGTTACTGGAATTGAAATGCAAGAACTAAAAGACGAGATTGATTCTGTAAATGATCACATTCGCCGATTTATTCAAAATGATACCGAGAAAAAACTCGCGGCAGTAGCGCTTTATCGCCTGTATCAGATGAAAGTAGATATTACCCATGCCGGGTATCAAGTTAGAATGGGCCATAAAATTGCAGAAGATATGCTTGCCACCTGGAACACTGAATGCGAGGGAAAAACCCTCAACAGGCTTATGCGCGAAGCAGGAATGAATGTAGAAGCAGAAGAAACTAATCAGATAAACGATGCTGCTGAGACAATTTCAACCGTTACAAGTGCTACAACATCCCAAGCAGAAGCAATACTTGGCTCTCTTGCAGCTGCTACTACAACCAATAACTCGGAAGGGAATGGCCAAGTCACTGATGCGCGAGTTACTACTACTCCCTCTGCACCGACTGATGCTCATCCAACATCAACAGACTCTGATGATGGCGAATCTCAGGCGGGCGCAAATGAGGTATTGCCAGCGGACATTGCAGCTTTGATTAAGACAATTCATCCAATTGGTAAAGGCAGAGTGAAAATTCCAATGGAAACTCACACACAAATCGCTGCTGTTTACCACAGGTCGTTGGATATCGGCTATGGATATGACGCGCTATTTGCCCGGTTAGAAGTTCCTCCTCACAAATTCAGGGCAATGCGACAGGATCCAAAGCTTCCATATTGCCAACTATCAGAAACTGAAAAAACTGTTCTCGAACAATGTGAACGTATTTTACAATCAATTAGCCGAACAGGAACACAAGCCTATTCAGAAAGAGAGGCAAGGGCGGCTGTCATTTGTTCACGATATTACAGGAGACAAGGTGATGGTTTTAACAAGAGAGTAATGGAAATTGGACGTATGAGCTCAGCAAAAATTTCCATCTGGAACAATGAATACATGGGTCAAACTTCTCAAAGCCTGCTTCCAGATTTGTACCCTACTGTTGATACGCCACTAACAGATGCTAGTGATGATGAAGCAAGCGCAGATGAATCACTTACAACTGCACATGATGCAACCAACAGGCAGGTAACAGATGACGCTGTTGCAGCTCCTACAACCGACGGCGTCACACTTGTAGATGAGCGCGTAGAGCCTGCCGTAAAGCCTGTAGACGTCTCTGCAGCGATCAACGAGCAAAGTAGCCGGGTACGAAGGGAGGCAGCCGCAGTCATCGACCCTGCCCTTGTAGAACGCATGCAGCAACTAGAAACAACTGTACAGCAGCAAGGTGAAGTGATTGAACAGATGCGGCAGACCATTGCTGAATTGCAGCAGGTATTGAGCAATCGCCAGCCACCCGTCGCTTCAGTAAATGGCTCAACAACTATTGATGCTGGACACAATGACATCCAGGTTGAGCGCACACCTTTCAGCATTGCGATCACCATTAATAATCAAAAGTAATTTCAACGATTGCTTACTTTCCGAACGGTAACCACACAGCGCTCTTGAGCCATTGGATAATCGACTGACTGTCTGCGAGACAGCTACTCGAACATCCATCTCCGGAGAGCAGGTTTCCGTCGTCGCAGGCTTCGTTCCAGTCCAAGATTCCATTGCCACAGTTAACCGCACGACAAGTGTTGGTACATGCATCAAAGTTCGATGCGTTTCCATCATCACATTGTTCAAGTGCGTCTTTTACACCATCTTCGCAGTGAGGCATGGTGCAGTTTAGGCGGCAGCGATCAGCGATCGTGTTGGAGTTATCAACTCCTTGGTCACACTGCTCACCAAAGGATGCATCACGTACGCCATCGCCACAATTTGGCAAAATACAGCGAGTTCTGCAGCTGTCGGGCTTGGTATCATTATTTAATGCACCATCATCGCATTCCTCGCCACGTTCTAATACGCCATTTCCACACTCAGAGAATGTACAAGCAGGCGTGCAACCATCACCAGAGATCTTGTTTCCATCATCACACTCTTCACGGAAATCCACTACTCTGTCGCCACATTTAGCCGCCGTACAATCCAGACGACAGCTATCAGGAAGTATATTAGAATTTCGAGCTGATCCATCATCACATTCTTCATTTCCTTCACGTAGGCCATTGCCACAACGTTGTAGAACTACTCCAAGAGATGAAACAGTTACTGAGCTGGAAACTGACGACTTAGAAGCAGGGGCTGCAGTAGTCGTAACAGAGGAAGATGTAACAGCTGCAGGAGACGAATCTGTGCGATCTGGTAAGAGCGCTTCGTCTTCTGCCTTAAACACAGGGAAGAATCCGCCGTAGATGCCTGCCATTTCATTTGAGTCAGATGATGACGAAACTTCTGTAGATTGGAACACTGGGACAATCGTCTTTTCTGCAGCGCGGCAAGCGGGCAAAAACACCCATGAACAACCATTAATACAGGTTCCTTCGTCGTTACATACAGGGATGGTGCATATACGCCCTCCGCATAAAGACGCAGTAAATGTGCCGTCAGTTGACCTATCTGGTTCACACTCTTCATCTCCCGTCTGCACTATGCCATCTCCACAGAAGGTGGCATTACAATTACGATCACAGAGCGGGGATAAACCATTGAACCGTCCAAGATCACAAATTTCCCCTTTCAATGGCTCAAATACACCATTACCACAATGATCGCGCACAATTCCCTTAAGTGGAACTGGGGCAACAGCACGTGCTGTTGTTGTTCCCACGCCACGTGCTTCTGTACAACTTCCACCGCAGGTTCCAACACCCGGTGGTTCACATGTTTCGATACCAGCACGAAGGTAGCTATCTCCACAAGATGCGGTAACACAGCTATTTAAACAAGCATCTGTGTTGGCACTGTTTCCATCATCACATTGTTCGGAAGCAGCTTCGTTAATTCGCTGGTCACCACAAGCAACAGCCGTACAGTCATCATCACAGGTGGCACTTTCACCAGCATCGTCACACGTTTCATCGTCTGCAGTCCCGGGTTCAGCACCATCGGGCTGAATGACACCATCTCCACACGTTGCGTAGACACAGGAATTTCGACAAGCGTCCGTATCAGTCATATTCCCGTCATCGCAAGCTTCGGATCCTGCTGTTATGCCATCACCACATGTTGTTGCACACGTACTAGGCGCCCCCGTACACGACCATCCTTCCTGTTCGGTACACGACGATGAACAACCATCGCCATTACTCGTGTTTCCATCATCACATTCTTCGCCAGAAGTAATGATGCCGTTACCACATACTTCTGTACAAATAGTGGGGGCAGTGCCGGAGCAAGACCAACCCGATTCCACGGCACATGTTGCGCTACACCCATCTCCAGAACTGGTATCACCATCATCACATGCTTCTGCATTTTCCTTTACGGAATTCCCACAAGCTGGAGCCACTGTCATCTCACACAGATAATCATAGGAACTATCACAATAATTATCATCCCATTGGTAACTAAATGACTGATACAGTACCGCACAATCCTGGTTACCCGAGAAGTTATCCGGCTGAGCTGATCCCCAGTTTGTATAGGAAAGAGTTTCACCGTGATCCCATGCAAACGTACCTTCTGTTGTGCGATCATTCAGTCCAATGAATGTTGATTGAGACGGGAAACTAAAGTTGCTCACAATCTGATTCTGTTCAGCGGAAGCAGTGATCGATGCAAGGTATGATCCACTATACGCAGCACAAGCTGCTTTGGCATTTGTCCAAGTTTTATCAACGTTTGTAAACAGCATGTAGCAATGTCCGCTATAGAGCAGCGTTTGATCTGCTCCTGCCGTACCAGCACAAGCAATTGAACTACTGCTGGATGAAGAGGATGACGAGCTGACACATGCGGGGTCACCTGAACAATTTGAATCGGCGCAATCGATTAATCCATCGCTATCGTTATCAAATGAATCCATACAGTTACCTGTCTCCACACCAACAGATGACGAGCTTGAACTTGAAGAAGAATCATATCCGAAAGCCAAATTCATATGCTCAAGGCTAAACTTAGGTACGCCTCCCGAGTCCAGCCCCACTTTCGCTTGCACAATAAACAGACATGCAATCACTCCAACAAAGACTACAGTCAACGCCTGTTCGGAAAAATTTTGTCGATTCATATCGTAAACCCCGCAACGATACTGGAATCGGCTCTGATGAAGAATTGTCGCAAACGGTGTTTATGCTCTAATGCATTTGGCAAAACTTATGGCTGCTTCGGCTCTGCAATGGGCATGTCGGGGTCCACTGTTAGGTACACTGTTTTTTTAGGCTGCTGCATTGCTTGAATGGCGGGGTCCCCCTGTAATGTTTCCAAGGATTGTTGCTGCGCAATCTGCATTTGAAGCACTTCATTTTCCAATAATAATTGAGACCGCTGACGCTCTAAGTTGCGCAGCCGGTAGCCCTTTGTTGCGTTCGCATTTTCGTGGAACAAAATCATCAACGCGAGTAATAAAATGAGCGTTCCGATCACCACCATCAACAGCACCGTGCTCTGGTCAACCATCTTTCCTAAAGACGCTCGTTGCATGCCAGTCGAGTGACGCGAGAAGTTGGACACGACCGCATTCTATAACTTTTTCCTCACTGCGCGGAAGCGCACGCTACGAGATCGCGGATTTTTTTCAATCTCATCCTCGCCCGCTTGAATAGCTTTGTGTGTGAGGGACTCGAATGAAGCTTCAACAGTAATTGCCCCTGTGAGGTCACTACGCTCTGGCTCGCAGAGCATCTTAAATGATTGCTTCACCATACGATCTTCGAGCGAGTGATAACTAAGCACACCAAACCTGCCACCTGGCTTTAGCATTGTTGGTGCAGTCTCGAGGAGTGTTCGCAGTGCACCCATCTCGTCATTCACGGCGATGCGTAACGCCTGGAAAACCTGGGGCAAAATTTGTGTGCCGTGATAACCAAACAGCTTTTCGATCTCTGTACGCAATTCTGTCGTTGTGTTGAACTGCTTACCAGCAAGTCCCCTCCCTAATCTTCCTGCCTCGCGCACAAGTTCACCGTAATCACAAAATATCCCCGCAAGTGGCTCCACTTGTTGGGATGCAATAAGGTCAGAGGCTGTCATACCCAAACTCCGGTCATATCGCAGGTCTAGGGGGCCATCGAAACGGAAGGAAAACCCACGTTCAGGGTCGTCAAAATGGGGTGAACTCACACCCAGGTCGGCAAAAATGATATCGAAGGGCCCAATGTAGAGGCCGGGTAAGCCAGCAAAGTTTGTATGGAGAAGTGTTAGCTGATTACTCGAATTTTCTAGACGCTTCTGCGAGTGATTCAAGTTGGTAATATCGGCATCCAAGCCTGTTATATGACCTGTTTGACCAATTTCAGCCAAAAATGCTTCGGCATGACCTCCTAAGCCGAGCGTGACATCAAGCACGGAATCCCCTTTTTGAGGCTCTAAAATACCGAGAACAGTCGGAAGAAGAACGGGGATGTGTATTGGTTGATCACCCATAGGCCAAGTGTAATGGAAGACATACGGCATGCAGGTCTTTTTTTGTATAAAAAATGTATTCACATTGAACCAAAAACGTCTCATTTATAGGGTTGAAGAGAGCTGTTTTTAGCAAATGCAAGAGGAAATGTCGCATTTATGGACATTGACCTAATAGTAGTTCAAAACTATCATTTATCCCTTGATCGATATGTTTTCCGCTGTCGTCGGCTTGGTCGTAGCAGGGAGCAATCCCCTGGCTGCAAGCTACGTATCCTTAGAAGATTGGAAGCCCGCAGCGGGTGACCGGTTTATTGTCGATACACGGGAAAATATTGGGTATTTAGCCCACACAGACGGAACCTTTACCAGCACAAAAGTAGCCAGCGGAAAGCAGTCTGTTGTCCACTACGGTGGAAATACGTACTTTGCCGCTACACCTTCTGCCCAATGGAATGTGCAGGAAATTGACATCCAAACCGATAGATTGACCTTTGGAAAGGATGGCACGTTTATGCGCCTGTATAAGAACGGCAAGCAGGAAACCCCCTATGGCATCCATAGCGTTGCTAATATCGACGACCTTCTAAAGACCGATAATCGCTATTACAGCATGGGGTGTGTGCTTGTGGATGATGCCTTCCTTGGCATCTTAATGAAAACCTACGAGTTGAACGACGAAAACCTTAGCGTTCTGACAATTGATGGGCTGGTCAGCAGGTCGATTGCCAAAACAACAGTGAAGAGCTCCAAATAATCAAAAGGATCACGGAATTTCCTTTTGCTGCTTTTGAGTGCATCCGTATACTCTGCACACGTTTGGAGAGGTGGCCGAGTGGCTGAAGGCACCACACTGCTAACGTGGCAGGCTCGCAAGAGTCTCGGGAGTTCGAATCTCCCCCTCTCCGCCACTACACATTCACATCAATTCTCGACAGTCTGAGCGGACTTTCTGTACTGACACCATTCACATCCTTCCACGGAGGGGGGTGGAACATCGCTCACTAAACATTCTTTGAGCGCAATCAGTGCATCATCTACCCAACTATCCGACCCTTCGTAGGGCAACACCTGCAAGGTAAATTCAAGCTTCCGATCAAATGCATCACCGTCTTTACGCGCATTCGCGAACACAAAAAACGCGGTGTCCGATACCGTGAAGCCCTTTTGACGAAGCAGCCACTGATATACTTCCATCTGCCGCTTGTATCCGTCGCGATCATCCAAGCTGATCGACGCGAGCGTGCTTGTCGCCTTGTAATCGACGACAGCAAGAGAGCCGTCGGGATGCACCCAGATGTCATCCACTATTCCAAACACTTCAAAATTGGTCGCGCTGTGAAGCACTCGAATACCTGTAGGGGTATCCCGCCATATGGAAAGATCATTATGACGAAACGGAATGGCATCAACGCCATACATCGTCATAAGCGGATGCGGAGCAGCATCTAAACGATACTGATCAAATTCACGTTTGAGCAGTGCATCGACGGCCAAATTGAGCGAATACGCGGCGTTATCCGGCCGACCTATTCCCTCTTTCCGATCCAAGTAAAAACATCGTGGGCAATCCAGAAATAATTGCACCTTGCTACGACTAAGCGCAAACGGCTCAGAAGAGGATGGGTCGAACAATCGCGTACGGGAAGCACTCATTGCCTATCACGTTACGGGAGCGACGGCAGGCTTGGAAGAGGAACCGGTACAGGTATTGGCACTGGTAACGATACTCCGACAGACGTCTGCGATTCCACCGAAAGCGACGAATCGCTGCTTGATGATACCGATTTTTGCTCTGCGACCGATGACGAAGAGCTTACGCTGCGAGCAGAAGAGGAGGAGGATGTGTGATTGGTCTTCTTAGAAGAAGATGTGTCTTCTGCTGCTGCAGGCACAATCACCTGCTGTGACACAGGGAAGTACACAGAGGAACTGCAGGAAGTTGATGATGCGGCGATAGCCTCTGCGGAGGATGCACTAGAATTTTCGAGTGAAGCCGACGAGGCAGACGTATCTGCATCAACATCAATACTGAGACCCATGCGCAAAAATGCCTTGCCCTCTTCTGCCCTGCGGGCTGCCTGGCGGGCAATATTTAGTGATTGCTTGAATTGTCCCGCTTTCAATTGCGCATCAGCATCATCCAAAAGAGAGCGCGCTGCTTTTACACGGCGTCCGTTCGATTGAATAGCAATGTCAGCTTGAATGGTTGCATCTAAATCACTGACGGCGCTCGATGCGGACTGGATAGTACGAGTTGCGATACGTGCCATGTCCTCCTCCGTAGATGACACCTGTTCTTCGATATCCATTGTCAGTTCACTCGCGACAGAAGCTGCACTGCTTACATCGTCAAATACCGACTCCAGCACTTCGTTATCCTGATCACCCTCTTTCACATCCGAGATCGCTGCACTATGCGCGATCAGCGTTGTTTCAAGGCTAACGGAAATATCTGCAGCAGACTCAGGATCTTCTTGTGCAAGCTTGTTGATATGCCTCTTTGCAACAGAGACATGACGATCAAGGGATTCTTCGATAGCTGCCCAATGAGCGGATGTCAGTTCTTTACGAGCAATCAATCGCTCTGCCTCGGCCAAGCGACGTTTTACACAATTTGATGCCCACTCCGCTCTACCAGCTGTCGTCACCGTTACCATCGCACGAGCTGGCTCCATCACATTCACTTTCACGGGATAAAGAGTATCACCAGGTACTGCTTCTGTGGCAGCAAGCGCGACGCTATTACCGAGCACTAGCACAACACAGAAAGCTGCAATACCTCTAAATACTCCGCCTCGCGTCAAAAACGCGAGGTTTTCGAAGAATCTATCAAGCATAGGCACTGCGGGCTCGGATTGGAACGACCGATGGGGATGCGCTTGCACGAACTGGGCCAAGCGGAATCTCGCTTCTTCCTGTTCTTCTGGGCGCAGATGATCCCCCGGTAGGGACTCTGCTGGTAGGTGCATATGCTCCTGTAGACGGAGATCTACCTCCTCTCTTACAGAAATCTTACCGATTGCAAAATTTTGGACTCTTTTGCGACATTCATGATGTTCCTCACGAGACAGATGTGTAAAACAAGCGTCCCGAATGAGCTGTCCCAAGTGCTCATCCTCACCTTGCCCAAATACAGGCAATGGATCCTCTGGGCCGTCCATGGAATGATCGTGTGCCAACGTTATTTTAATATCACCCTGAGCTTGGATAGTCCACGGTGCAGGCGCACCGATACGGTGTTAGGTGTTTCTCCCGTAATTTGAGCAATTTCAGCGGGCTCCAGCCCATTGACGTAACGCATTACCAGCACTTCGCGATGGGAATCATCTAGCTGCTTAAGCGCTTCGACTGCTTGCGCACCATCTAAACGCGCTGCTGCACGAGACATGTCATCATCTGCAATGGCTGGATCAAACCCTGCCTCCTGCAATTCGTCGAGTGATGCTTCTTTTTTCTTGCGAACGAAGTCAATAATCAAGTTATTGGCAATGCGGTATAAAAGAGCACGGATATTTTCGACCTTCTCTCCTTTTCCTAAATATTCCCACGTACGCATAAATGTATCCTGCATCACATCTTTCGCTTTTTCACGGTCAAACAACCGATAGTAGCAATGCCGGAAGATTGCATCGGAATATGCATCGTATGCCTGGAGAAATTCTTCTTCGAGAGCTGTGGAATGCTTGGATGGCATAGGAGCTTTGCATTTTGGCAGATCACTACATTTTTGTCACCCAATAAGAAGCTGCAACTACAACAGGATGTGGTATAGTGACCTCAATGACACAATCTCATGTGATTGGCGTGGATTTGGGCGGAACCAAGTGTGCACTCGCATTATTTGATGCCAATACGTTCGATATCATCGAAAAAAAGACAATTCCGACCCGCGCCACAGATGGGTTCACGGAGGTCATGAATGATGTGATCGCAGCGATCGAAAGTTTGCGAACTCCTGAAACGACTGCAGTAGGCATTGGTGTCCCGGGCTTGGTTCGCCAGCCCGAAGGGTTTTTAATCAAAGCGCCAAATATTGCCGATAGCGATAACTTCCCCATCAAACAGATGATGACCGAGAAGCTCGGCATGCCGGTGTTTGTGGGGAACGACGCAAACTGCTTTGTGCTCGCAGAAGCGCGTCTTGGGAGCGGCAAGGATTATAAAATGGTAATCGGCATTACATTCGGTACAGGTGTTGGTGGCGGACTCGTCATTGATGGAAAACTTTTTGAAGGAGCACACGGCTACGCTGCAGAAATCGGACACATGCTGATGATGCCGGGCCACCCACCCTATGACGATAAAGAAGATCAGCGTGGACGTGTGGAGCAGTTCCTTTCGGGTACGGCGATGGGCAAGCGATGTGAAGCTGCACAAAGCCCGGAAGACTATCTAGAAGGCGCAGTGTGTTCGTTTATGCAACCGCAGATCTACCGCGAAGTTGCATGGCTCTGTACGACCCTCACTTACATGATGGACCCCGATGTAATTGTCTTTGGTGGGAGTGCAGGACACGCTCTCCTCAAACACGTGGATCAGATCACCGAAGAATTAAAGAAATGGACCCTGCCCGGCACTCCCTTGCCAGCGATTGTCGCAGCGACCATGAAAGATGCAGGAGTTGTAGGTGCGGCACTGCTTACGAAGTAAGAGAACTACGCGTGATGAATGTGAAACTTCCCATCTTTATCGATCCTCTCAAACCCGTGTGCGCCAAAAAAGTCACGTTGAGCTTGTATGAGGTTCTGCGGAAGTTTTTCGGTGCGGTAACTGTCGTAATACCAGAGCGCGGAACTCATCGCAGGGAGTGGAATACCGCGTAGAGCACCTAAGGCGACTGTATGACGCCATTGAATCTGTCGATCTTTATCGAACCGAGCACGGAGTGCGAGCCCCGCATCGCGGTCTCCTGCAAATGCTTGTTGATACCACTCAGTCATCGCAGAGCGAATGATGCACCCACCGCGCCAGATGCGGCAGATATCGGATACGTTAAGATTCCATCCTTCTGCCTTGGATGCTTCTGTAAGCATCTGCAAACCCTGTGCATAGGCATTAAGCATGGAAAGCTCGAGTGCACTTCGCACATCACCAAGCAATTCTGCTTTATCCACCGGAATATCATCTACTTGCAGTGGTGTGGCGGCAGCTTGGGTTACGCGAAATTCTTTTGCAGAGGACATGATGCGTGCATCTACCCCCGCAGTAATCGTCGGAACCGAGACTCCATATTCAAATGCAGACTCCGTCGTCCACTTACCAGTCCCCTTCTGCGCAGCTACATCTTTGATCATATCAATAAGATCATTGCCACTTTCTGGGTCTTTAAGAGTAAAAATATCTGCCGTGATTTCCATCAAAAATCCTTTTAGTTCTGGGCTTTTGCTCCAACTACTAAAGGCTTGAGCGAGCTCTGCATTGGTGAACCCACCCAATCGCTTAAGCAGATCATAGGCCTCTGCAATCAACTGCATGACACCGTACTCGATACCGTTATGCACGGTTTTCACGAAATGCCCCGCACCACCCTCACCGATGTACGTCACACACTTTCCACCTGCACCATCATCTGCCGACATCTTTATAAGGAGTGGCTCGAGCTGACTGTACGCATCTTTATCGCCACCGGGCATCATACTTGGCCCATGTAATGCACCTTCTTCGCCACCACTCACTCCCATACCGACAAACTTGATTCCTTTTGCAGATAATTCGCTTACTCGACGATTCGTATCCTTATAGAGACTGTTTCCTGCGTCGATAAGGATATCGCCTTGCGACAAATGCGGCAGAAGCTGATCAACCATCTCGTCCACTGCCTCCCCCGCCTTCACCATGAGCACAATAGCACGTGGGCTTTGCATCGAATGCACAAACTCATCGATTGTTTTGGTAGCAACGAATTCTCCTTCGGCCCCATGTGCTGCCATAAACGCATCTGTTTTTTCGGCCGTGCGGTTATAGACAGAAACTCTCGCGCCGTTTCGTGCGGCATTACGAGCAAGGTTGCCGCCCATTGTTCCGAGTCCGATTAGTCCAATGTTCATACAATGAATAAGGAAATTCACTGACTAGCTTATAGTGGGCATTGTGATAATAATAGTCATTGATGCTTACGGATTTACCTGCCGATGAACATGATGAACGGCCGTTAATGGAAGTATACCGATCATTTCACCCTTCCCATTGCGGCCTTGTCCAATATTCCGAGGACATCCGAGAACTGCTGATTCAAGTACGAGAAAAATCAACGAAAAAAACATTAGAGTTCATTCAAGAATTGACCCGAGCAAGAATGCGCACTCAAAAAATAATTCGTGATGCGATCAAACAGAGCTTGGGTGATGAAGTTGAAGACAATCGAGTGCTGGATGCTCAAATCATGTTCGGCGAATTTGACGGAAGCAGCATTGAACAACTTAAAAAATCGGAAATCATTCAAAGAATGCTCGAGGAACGAAGGGATTTAATCCTTCGCATCACCGATTATATTAACTCTTAAAACTTCTAAGCCTTCTTTCCCTTTGTAGACACTTTCTCCCAGTCTTCCATAAATTTCTTGAGGCCGCTGTCGGTCAATGGGTGCTTCGCAAGTTTCTCGAATACGTCGTACGGCATGGTGCAAATATGTGCACCAAGACGTGCAGATTCCACAACGTGCATGGGGTGACGTACCGATGCGACCAATACTTCCGTCTTAAAGTTGTAATTGCTCCACACATCCAAAATATCGGAAATCAGCTGCATACCATTCTCGCCAATATCATCAAGACGACCAATGAACGGGCTAATAATCGATGCACCCGCCTTTGCTGCAAGAATCGCCTGCGGTACAGAGAATACCAGGGTGACGTTGGTACGAATCTTTTTTGATGCAAAATAGGAAACGGCCTTGAGACCTTCTGTGGTCATCGGAACTTTCACAACGATATTTTTGTGCCACTTGGCGTACTCTGTCCCCTGCTTCTTCATTCCTTCGAAATCTGTTGCTGTGACTTGTGCACTCACATTCGGTGCGTATTTACACATTTCCAATACCGTCTTCTTAAAATCCTTTCCTTCTTTTGCAACAAGTGATGGATTAGTTGTCACACCGTCGAGTACACCGAGTGCAGCTGCGAGCTTTACTTGTTCGACGTTGGCAGTATCAAGAAAGAATTTCATGGGAATGTGTTGGGAAAACTCCTTGATTGTACTCCTGCATATTCTCCGTCGCACGATTATTCCCCGACAGTTCTCTTGCTTTCATACGTCTTACCATCGACGATAGCTTCTCCACCCTCTTATGAAACAACTTCCATTCACCATCGGTCTTGTTGGATTACTCCTCCTAACTGCGTGCAACGACCCAGAAACAGTCATCCGCGCACCAGTTGACCCCTACATATCCTCATCGGCTGCTACGGAGCCAGATACAGCACCGGGTACAACAATCGAGCCAGCTGGTGAAACCCCTGCATCTTCCAAGCCTGCGCAAGCAGCAGCCCCAACAAATGAACCCACTCCTGGGTCCATTCGCATTGAGATGCCATTTGCACCACAGGCCCCAACAGGAAGTTGGGATCCACCATATGATGAAGCATGTGAAGAAGCATCACTCATTATCGTGCATCACTACTTAGAATCCACAGCGCTCAATAACAGCATTATGGATAGCGATATCAAATCGATGGTCGCACACGAAACATCAAAAGGCTTACCCATCGACATTGATATGTTCCAGTTGGCAGATGTCGCGCGCGACCTGTATGGATACGACGCAGAGGTATTAGAGGGAGCAGATGTATCGATTGCACGTATCGAACAGGAACTCGCAAAAGGAAATCCTGTGATTGTGCCTCTTGCTGGCCAAGATATCGGCAACCCGTATTACAGCGGCGACGGTCCTCCGTATCACGTTCTTGTGATTGTGGGCTACAACAGCACGCAGTTCATTACGCACGACGTGGGAACCAAGCGCGGCGAGAACTACGTCTATAAAAAAGATGTGATTATGAGCGCGATTCATGACTGGAACGGCAGTGTGGATACGATTAGGTCTGGACCGCGCAGGTTGTTGATTGTGACGAAGTAATTAAAACAATCGTCCCCCCATCACCGCTTCGCTATCGGGCTTAATGAGAATCACTTCCCCATTCTCATCCGGAACGCCCAGCGTGAGTACTTCGGACATAAACGGACCAATCTGACGTGGGGGAAAATTTGTGACGCACAAAACTTGTCGCCCTATTAAATCCTCTTTCGTGTAGTGCACAGTAATTTGAGCTGATGAACGCTTAATACCAATCACTGAGCCAAAATCGATGGTCAGCTTATATGCAGGCTTACGTGCCTCGGGGAAATCTTCCGCATTGATAATGCGGCCGACGTGAATCTCTAGGTTGTGGAAATCTTCGATAGTTGCCATGTTTCCAGAATACAGCGAATACGGCATACTGCCACTGAACTTCTTGCCCCCGCCTTTGTATGACCCGTCCTTCGTTATCTACCCTCTCTGGCTCCATCCCCGCTTCTGCAAAACGTGTGTTGGAATCGGTAAAACCAGGAAAGCGAGAATGGATCGGTCCCGATCAAGCAGCAGAGCTGACTGCGGATGAAAAAAAGGCGTATGAAGCTGCACACACCATCATGGCACATTTGTGCGTGCGTGCTCCAACCGCTCATAGCTCTGGTCACCCAGGCGGACCGCTATCATCATTCACCTTTGCCTATAGCCTAAGCAAACGACGTGACCCACACACCGACCAACCACTACGTATTAGTGCAGGACACTTGAGTCTACTTTCGTATGGACTCCAGTGGATGTTTGGCCGAAGTGCAGATGACGAGCGATTGAAAAACCCTCAAGCAATTATCGAGACCTTCCGCATTCCTTCGGGGCTCCCCGGACACGTGGAAGCGGGAATTGGTGATATTCCATTTGGCACAGGCCCACTGGGGAAAGGCGTGAGCCACGGTGTTGGCACTGCCTTTGGCCTTAAGTATCAGAATAAAAAAGGAACAGTCGACGTACTACTTGCAGATGGTGATAGCCAAGAAGGCCAGGTAATGGAAGCGATGCGCGTCGCATCACACTTACAACTCGATAACCTTGTCGTCCACGGTGACTGGAACGATATTCAACTTTCTGACTTGCCCACAAAAACTGCAGCAACAGATATGGCATCCATTGCAGAAGCTGCTGGCTGGAGCGTGATTGAAGTACAAGACGGAAATGACCCCGCACAAGTAAAAGCAGCACAAGATGTTGCGGACTCCTGGATTGGCAAAGGTCACCCAATCTTCATCTGTTATTACACGACCATGGGTAACGGTGTGTCGTTTATGGAGGAAGGGTCAAACACCGGTGCAAAAAACTATCATGGTTCCCCACTCAGTAAAGAAGAACATGATAAAGCGATTACTGAGCTCCCCGATTTCGAAGAAGCGACTAAAGCGTACGAGAACTACAGAATTGCAGAACAACAGAGATATATGTCAGCAAAGCCAACTGAGACTGATGTCATAATTGATTGGACCGTGCCAAAAGGATTTAAACGAACGATCTTTACCGATAAGGCAGCAGCGCGGAAGGAATTCGGCGCAACATATACAAAAGAATTGATGAAGCATGACCGTCGCATTGTTGTGCTCCATGCGGACCTCGCTGGTTCTGGTGGGTTCGATAAGGTTCACAAAGATTTCCCTGACCGGGTGATCAACGTAGGAGTTGCCGAAGCAAACATGTACATGATGGCCGCAGGAATGCGCCAAACAGGGTTACTCCCACTCACGTATACCTTTGCAGCGTTTGCAACCAACGAAGCACGTGCAAATGCGCGCTTGATTGATATTAACTGTGGCCACACACGTTGCGGCGTCATTCATGATGGAACACACGCTGGGTTAAGCGTTGGTGAAGATGGCGAGACTCATCAGGAACAAAACTATCTGAATATTCCCTTCCATCATTCACAAGTCTGGATGCCCGGTGACGCAAACCAGAGTGGTGCGATGGCCGAGAAAGCGATGGAGATTATCGCCGAAGGTCACCAGAGCGTATTTATTTTCTCTCCGCGCAGCGATCATCCACAAATTAAAACTCCATCTGGCGATGTGCTTTATGGGGCTGATTACGTCTACGACGGGAAAATTGATTTGGTCCGCGGAAAAGGAAACATGGAAGATCAGATTACAATTCTTGCAACAGGGAGCTGCATCCATGCAGCAATCGAAGCTGCAGATCAATTAAAGAACGTTCGCGTGCTCAACGTGTCTTCTATTCGCCCCATAGATGCATCTGCCGTTATTCAAGCAGCACTCGAGACAATCCACTTGATCGTTGTCGAAGACCACAACACCGAAGGAGGCCTCGCAACGCAAGTTGCCGATATCATCGCGGACTTCCAACTCCCCTGCAGCCTCCGCAGGCTGGGGCTTAACCATTACTTCCCATCTGGCAAAGCAGAAGACCTCATGTTCTTTGCGGGGCTCGATACCGATAGCATTATCGACGCTGTACAGGATGAACTGAAGACCGAAGTAACCGGTGGCGAAGATTCCTTTGTGTCCTCGCTCTACATGTTGATGCAACACCTAGGAACCAGCAGATTCCGTGATTCAGCGGAGCCGTTTGTCCAAAAAGTGATTGAAGAAGAGGAATACCTAGAAATGCTGCGTAGTTTTTGGAACAAGCGCACAGTCCCCCTTTCAAAATTGCCAACCAATAAGGAACTACGAAGTCGATTAGGTGCAGCAACCAACGAATTGCCCGAAGGGATGATGTAAATTCCATCGCCTAGAAGCCATCTTCTTCGCTACAATGCTTGCGGAGAGATGGCTGAGTGGTCGAAAGCGCCTGACTTGAAATCAGGTGAGCCCGCAAGGGTTCCGTGGGTTCGAATCCCACTCTCTCCGCCATAAACACCCTTAAAAAAGACCTGCCAAGCGTTTGTAGCAGCAACGTCTTTCGCTATACTTATGGTTCAGTTTTTCCCCTCAACCTATGAATCGCACTCTTCCCCTTATTGCATTTTCTCTTTTGACACTATCGGCCTGTTCTTTTGGCTCATCCGATCCTGCCGGCACAACTGCTGGTGAGGTCACATCTTCTGCATCGTCGGAGGCAATGCCACCCGAAACAAAGAACGTGCTGTACCGTGGAACACTAGAGAAGCAGGGTGTAAGTATTTTTATGGAAGGAACACACAGGCTTCGCCTGGAAGATGGGCGATACGTTTTGCTTTCCAGTGAAACAGTCGACCTTGGTGAATACATTGGGATGAATGTAGAAGTATTTGGCGCTGTACGCCCAACAGTAGAACAAGGCGGACTCATTATGCGTGTGGAGCGTGTGACATCCCTTGAATCTTCATCAAGCTCTTCGTCGAGCGTGTCTTCCTCTACCTTCTGCGGTGGAATCGCTGCATTCAAGTGTCCAGATGGACAAGAGTGTATTGATGACCCGAACGATAGCTGTGACCCAATGAATGGTGGCGCTGACTGTGGTGGGATTTGTGTAGAGGCTTCATCATCATCCGAAGAAGTAAGCAGTTCATCTGTAGCCCCAGTAGTACCATCCTCGATTTCTTCGATTGCTTTGATTTCCTCTAAATCATCAGCATCTTCTAAGTCGTCTGTATCCTCCGTAGCTGCAGCTCCAACATCCATCCCATCCGACTACCAAGCATCTGGTGAGCTTTCTGCAAAGGCTGCTGTAATGGCGAAGGATAAGATGGATGCTTCTAACTGGACACAAGAGTACTGCTCAACCCACATGGGCTTCTGCTTCCCTGTTCACCGCAACTGGTGGTTCAAATCCTTTGGTGCGACATCTTCAACATTCTGGCACATCGAAATTGGCCCATCAGAAATGAATAACTTGGGCGAAGGACCACTTACAGTAGATGTAGTAAGCGGCAACACCGCATCTGATGGATCCGTATCTGTACAAGGAGACACAGTTGTCGGCCTTCGTGCTTGGACAGGTGGTCGCCATATCGAAGTACGCGCCCCAGCTAGCCTAGAAGCTGCAGTTCGCTACCTCACCGAGCAGATTAAGCCCGCTCAATAAGCGAACATTAGCCCTAGAAGCTGAAAGCTAGAAGCTATAAGCTCCTCGTATGCCCTCATTCGCCTACGTCGCCCGCACGTCCGAAGGAACGCTCGAACAAGGTTCCATAGAAGCGTTGTCCGTGGAAAAAGCACGTGCGGAGTTACATAAGCGCGGGCTAACGATCGAGGAGCTCGATGGTGATGATACGGCGGCTTTTAACGAAGCCCCGCTTTGGACCTCAACCGATGCAACACCTATGCGATCGGTAAAGTCTACGACAGTACATACGAATGTGGCTGACCCGTCGTACATCCCCCTTACACAAACACTACGTCTGTTTGCTGGGTGGCTCATGGCGTGGTACGGCATTATTTACTTAGCCGGAAGGTATCGCGCTGATGGACGACTCCCATGGGACATTCCCGCAATTCAAGGATTATCGGAATCTCCATTAGTTTTGCGTTTTGCATTCGCAGTCTTTCTATTTTTACTGTTGAGCGACATTCAAAAATGGACAGGGAAAGGATCACTGAAGGCTGTGATGCTGGGAATAGTCGGATTCATTACATTCGTGCTATTTTACTTAAACGTTTAACACACAAAAAACGCGGACCGGAGCCCGCGTTCCTTGATTTCAAGATATTACAGTCCCAACTGCTTTCGGATTTCATCCGCTTGTGATTGCTCGGTCTGCTTCGCTTGTGTCTGTACGTACATAGACTGCAAGTCTTTCCAATCGTCGCTGTGCTTCTGTTCTAGCTTCATCAGCTGCAACAAGTGCTTAGGCGAGAGTTCGCTGAACTTGCGTCGCTCTTCTTCCAAAATTTTTGCGAGCTCATCTACCTGGAACTGGCTGAGCTTTGGAATAGCCTGAATAATGCGCCACTTTTCGTCGCGTGTAAGGGAGATACTCCCGCGGAGCAACGCCAAGAACAGCTGCTCATCAAAGGTTGTCTGCGGGTGAGCTGGAACAACCACGTTCTCGTTTGTAAGTGAAATGGCGATAGACCCAAAACGATAATTACCTACTTCGCCAAGTACGCGGATATCTTCGTCATCGTATCCCATTTCCTTTGTGGCAACTACACCTGCTGGAGGTGGTGGAGGGCCCTGATCCTGTGCTGGAGGAGCACCAGAACCATCATCGCCCATACCGGATCCATCGTCTCCCATACCGGCTCCGCCGCCCATAGGCTGTGCGCCCATGGAAGCAGGAGGCATTGGCGGGGTCGCAAATACTTGTGTTGGGTCAAGTCCATCGGCAGGAACATCGTCGCCAGGACGTGGTGGTGGGACCGGTGTTCCTTGTGTGGTCTGATCGTCAGCCATGAGAAAAATGGGGAATTCACTCCTAGTTTAGGAGGTCTAGAAGCGGGAAACAACGGGAAATGAATGATTATGCTGACTTCATGCATTAAAAAACGGACAGCATCCCTGCTGTCCGTGAAAGGTTTCCCACTTCACTCCCGATCCCTGGAGCATTTGCGCGCAATGTACCGCACAATATCGAATTCCAAGTCGTAGATGACATGGATCGCAATGGCAGTCCAAAGCCCATGGTGCAATGTGGCGTAGATCATCACAAACCCAACGACCCATGAGTTTACATAGCCAATCGGCCCTTGGTATTTGTGACCGTCACGAAATGCAGCATTTGCAGCGACCATCCCATAAACAATCATCCGCGGATGATCACCATAGAAAATGTCGGAGAAAAATCCGATCGTCACGAAGTTCACGACTGGGATAATCAAGTAGTCGTAGAACCAATGCATGGGATTGCTGTGCATGAACGTCCAATGCCCTGCATACAACCCCATAATTCCAATGATAAGCCCGACACATAGACACACGAAGCGACCAGCTACCGGCCCTTCTGTGGTAGACATGTAGATCAGAAATCCACCAATTCCACAGATCACGAGAAGAACTGGCAGTGTCATCAGCATGGCAATCAGTTCGTTCGAAAACCAAATTGCAATCATCGATGTGCAGACGAAGACGCACCGGAACCCGAATTCTTCCCACAAACCTGCAAGCAGGCTCGTGACCATGCCCTTAGCGAGCAACTCTTCATCGTAGCGACTCGCAACGACAGACAAACCACTCAGACTTGCCATAACGCTGGCATAGAGCATGAGTGGCCAAAAATTCAGAATCTTGGCAACGCTTGTCATCTCCATGTACGGGAAATTGAAAAACTCAGGGCTGACCCACTCTGCCACCAGCAGCACAAGTGATGTCCCAATAAGGGCCACAATTGCTTGCGTCTGGTAATCAAAGAGTGATTCCGTATGCCTCATCTCTTTCTCGCCATGGCTCAAGACAATTACATCATCCATCTGCTGCAACGACATGTCGCAAACCCCTTTCTAGAACAGTGAAGTGTGAAAGAACGCATGTTGTTGCCAACATTAAATATATAATGGAACTTTTATTATTTATTGTCAATTTCTAGTTTACGCTGATTTCCCCGCACTAATTCCAAGCATCCGTTCCGCAGCTTGCCTGGCTTTAACCACTAGTTCAGGCTGGAACAAGTGTGGAAACTGGAATTCAGGGAGTCCACTCTGGCGGGTTCCGAAAAGCTCACCCGGACCGCGAAGCTTCAAATCAATTTCCGCCAATTGAAAACCGGAATCGAAATCTTCCATCGCTTTGAGTCGTGGGGACTTCGCTTGTTCGGGCGTTGTGGTAAATAGGAAGCAATAACTCTGGTGATCGCTACGACCAACGCGTCCACGGAACTGGTGGAGCTGTGCTAGGCCAAAACGTTCTGCGCCCTCAATAATCATGATGGTGCTGTTAGGTACATCAATGCCAACTTCGATCACCGATGTTGAAACGAGGATGTTGTATTGCTTATCTTTAAATTCACGCAGGATTGATTCTTTTTCTACCGGCGTCATTTTACCGTGGAGCATCGCGATCTTTCTGTGAGGGAATCCTTCTCGCAAACGCTTTACTTCCTGCTCGACGCTTTTTACTTCTTTGATCTCCTCTGCTTCGGAACCAGTAATGAGTGGGCAAACAACAAATGTTTGTCGGCCTTCGGTGATTTGTTGATCAATAAATAACTCAACGGTCTTTCGATCGTTTGGGGAAACCACTTTTGTTTTAATCACCTTACGATTACCGGGTTTCTCCAGGAGTACTGATAAATCGTGATCGCCATACGCTGTGAGAGCGAGTGTTCGTGGAATAGGTGTCGCTGTCATCGCCAAAAAGTGTGGCATGCCTTTATCTTTGAGCCTCGCACGTTGATTCACACCAAAGCGATGCTGTTCGTCGACAATCACAAGTTTGAGATTCTTAAATTGCACAGTGTCTTCAATGAGCGCATGTGTCCCAATGACCATATCAACTCTGCCGTCGATCAACCCCTGTTTGATCGCAAGAGATTCCGATGCAACGGTAGAACCTGTAAGTAGTGCAACATTCGGCAAGCGGAAGTCCTGTCCCCTGCCCTCTTTGTGTAAATAATCGTGGAGCGTAAGGAGTAACCGCGACACGTTTTCCGCATGCTGGCGTGCGAGTACTTCGGTTGGGACCATCAACGCACTCTGCGCCCCGTGGCGATGCACAGTTGCCATCACGGCAGTTGCCACCAGAGTTTTTCCTGAACCCACATCTCCCTCGAGCAGTCGCGACATCGGCACATCTTTTTCCATATCGCGAAGAATTTCGTAGATAGCGATTTTTTGGCTCCCCGTAGGCGTAAATTTGAGTGACGCGAAAAAACTTTTAATAAGTTCGACATCCATGGGGATTATCAGACGTTCTTGATGCTCCCCCTGCCATTCTTTTTTCCGTTCGAGCGCATCCATTTGCACGTCGTACATTTCTTCAAATGCCATGCGATGTTGCGCACGTTCAACATCCTCGGGCTTTTCTGGGAAGTGCAAAGCCCTCACTGATTCTGTCCGTGTCATCAACCCTTCTTCTTCTAAGATTCTTTCGGGCAATGTTTCGGGCAGTAGATTGATCGCTTCTTTTATGAGCACCATCTTTTCGCGCAGCCAATGCGTACTGATGATGTCATGCTGCGGATACACGGGAACCAATCGCCCGGCGTGGACGAGTGGGCGTGAGCCAGCAATTTCGAATTGTGGGCTTTGGAATTGGAGTTTGTAGCCTTTCTCAGTCAGCTTTCCGGTGAGCACAACCTCACTCCTATCGGGGAGCATGCGTTTAATATGGGGCTGGTTAAACCAAATCACTTCTGCAGTCCCCCCCTCGGTATCGGTGAATACTGTCTGCACTATAAATTTCCCACCACGAATACGCGTCATCTTCATTTCCCCAATCGCCCCACGGACCGATGCTTTTTGCCCTAGTGGAACATCTGCCAAGGTAACGATGTTACTAAGGTCTTCGTGCAACCTAGGGAGATATGCGAGCAAATCCCCTACTGTTTTAAGGCCCATAGAATCCAGTGCATCGATATGGTCCTTCGTGGAACGAAGAACCTTTTCTAGCGGCGTTTTAAGCGTCATCGCCATGTAGCGATACTATAACAAAGTGGATGGTCGTACACCATTTATGAAAAAAGATCCGGTAGCCACGAGGTGGCTACCGGACCGGGCGTTGTAATGGGACGACAAGGTCCCCTCGAAGCTCCCAGCTCCTCCTTGTCATCCTCAAACGCTCTGATGCGAGTATGCCCCTCTTTGAGACTTCATCAAGATAAATATCTTTTACATTGCTAATGCATCGATCCACAAAATTCTTTCATCGGGCTCCCACCATGTCATCTGCCTTTTTGCATACTGTCGCGTCTTTGCGGCAATCACATCTTCCAGCGCTCTTGGATCCCGATCTTCGGACGATAGCCACTGCATAATTTCGCGGTAGCCGTGGCTCTTCATCCCGGGGTCAGCAACCGTATATCCTTTATCAAGCAGACCCTCTACTTCTTCGATCCAACCGGACTTGAGTAACTGATGTGTACGCTCATCAATGCGCTTGGTAAGCGTCTCACGTGGCCAGTACATCCCGAACTGAAGTATGTCGTAGGGGGGTGGAATCGTTTTTTTGAGCTCGGAAGGTTTATGTCCGGTCATTTCGTACAGCTCCATCGCGCGCACAACGTATCGCTTATTCTGCTTTTCAAATGACTTCGCAGTAACGGGATCGATTTCTACCAGTTTGTCATAGAGCGTCCATCCATCGTCTTTGTCCCACTCGGCTTCCAACTTTTCACGAATTGCTGGGTCTGCTGGTGGGAGTGGATCAAGCCCGTCGACCACTGCAGAGATGTACAGCATCGAACCACCAACCAGAATTGGCACAACACCGCGCGCATGACAATCATCAATCACCTTTGTCGCCATCTCTTTATACTGTGCGATGGTGACATCCTCATGCGGGTCGATGACACCGAACAAATGATGCGGAATTCCCTTTTTCTCTTCCTCTGTTATTTTCGCCGTTCCGATGTTAAGAAACTTGTACAACTGACGAGAATCGCCATTAAGAATCTCAGCTTTTTTTAGGTGATCCGCTAGCTCGATCGAAAAGCCTGTTTTACCACTGGCAGTTGGTCCCAGCACTACGATGAGTGGCTTACTGGAGCGCTCAACAAGATCATCTACGAGTTGCTGCCAATGGAGACCTTCGATCTTCTTCATGTGTTCATCGACATTACACCATATTCGTATGGCGCTGCATACTGCGCGAAACGGCAAAATCGGGCTATAATAAAAGCGAACAGATTCAAATTTCCTGAATTCTGCATTCTCAATTCTCCATTCTCAATTCCGTATGCATCCATCCATTCAATCCATTTCTTCGCAGATCAACCGTGGTCACATGACCCCCATGAACTTCGTCGTCCCCACCGTTATTGAAAAAACACAGTTCGGTGAGCGCGTATACGACATCTACTCTCGCTTGATGGAAGAGCGCATCATTTTCCTTGGAACAGGTATTAACGATGATGTTGCTAATACCATCATTGCTCAGCTGCTCTTTTTGGAAAAAGAAGACGCAAAGAAAGATATTACGATGTACGTGAACTCCCCTGGTGGACAGGTGACATCCACTCTTGCGATGTACGACACAATGCAGCATGTTAAGCCTGACGTTTCCACGGTATGTTTGGGCATGGCTGCTTCTGGTGGTGCAATCATTTTGATGGGTGGAGCAAAGGGTAAGCGTTTTGCCCTTAAGCACAGTGAAATTATGATTCACCAACCACTTGGTGGAACAGAAGGACAAGCAACTGACATTGCGATCCATGCGGAGCACATTGTTGGTATGAAGAACATGCTGAACGAAATGATTGCCGAGCATTCCGGCCAGAAGATCGAAAAGGTGAAGCAAGATACAGAGCGCGATAAGTTCATGAGCTCTAAGGAAGCACTTGCCTACGGACTTATCGATAAGATCATTGGCGGGTAATTATTCCTCTTGATTCCTAAAAAGCAGACACATCGAAATATCTGTCTGCTTTTTTATTTCTGTCTCAACAAGATACGAACATTAAAAAAAACGGACCGCCTGTGCGTGCGATCCGTCTCTTACCTAACGCGAATGTGAATTACTTCCTCTTCGCTACCGGCTTCTTCTTTGGCATTGGCTTCTTTGTTGCAACAGGTACTACAGGCGCACTCTTTGCGACTGGTGACTTTGTTGGCATTGGTCGTGACATTGGCATAGGCATTGGCTTGTCGCCGCAGTTACAGTTAGCCATGCCGCATGCACAACCTACTGCACATCCTGTACCGCAGGAAGATTTTTTAAGAACCATCAGGAGAACAATGATCCAGATAAGAGCGTTGGTCGCTGCAGGCATTGTGTCACCGAGGGAAATTCCGCTGATTGCAGACTTAAGCAGAGTCCCAGCTGGAATAGATGCCAACGCAATTGCAGATGCGTAGGCAGCAGTCTCGAGGAAGACACCGAACGCAAGGAGCAATCCGCCAAGAATCATTGCAGCAGGCAGAACATAGCCCCAGACAAGACCGATTGGCTCAAGAACTCCAAGCCCGCGGCTTACCTGTTCGGCAAAAAGTGGATCTTGGTAGTGCGCGAAACCAACGAACGCGAGCGACAGACCGAAACCGATCCGTGCGAACATTCGTGCCGCAGCCTTTGGGCTACCATGTGGAAGAGAACAGCACATAAAATTCTGAAGGAAGAAATGGAAAGTGGAATGTAGTGTGCAACAACTGTGTTCATTCCTCAACGGTTGAATGTGTAGATGCTCTTGCAACGAATGAAGAAGAGTTACGAGATAAGGCTATGAGAACACGATCTTCGAAGTAGCAAAAACATTCCTATGACCGTCGAACCACGTAGCTCACAGCTATGTTTTCCGCTATGCTCTGCGCCAATGTTTGAACTCCTTGCCACCACTCCATCGGGCCGACGCGGTCGCATTCATACCATGCACGGCGTGATTGAAACACCTGTGTTCTTCCCGGTAGGAACAGCAGGGGCGATGCGTGGGATTCTGCTGGATGATATTAAAACATTGGGGTCCGATGTACTCCTCTGCAATACGTATCACTTACATCTACAACCAAACGAAGATGTAATCGAAGAAGCAGGAGGTCTGCATAAATTTATCGGATGGGACGGACCGATCCTTACCGACTCTGGTGGATTCCAAGTTTTCTCGCTCGAAGGAATTCGAAAGATGCACGAGCATGGCGTGGAGTTCCAATCACACATCGATGGATCGAAACATTTCTTGGGCCCAGAAGAAGCCATGCGCATTCAGCACAAACTAGGCAGCGACATCATCATGTGCTTCGACGAGTGCCCACCATCAACCGCGCCGAGAGCAAAACAAATTGAGGCAGTGGATAGAACACTGCGCTGGGCGAAGGAATGTAAGAATTGGCATGAAGAATTGAAGATGCAGAAGAGTCAGACGAATCAGAGGAAAACCTCCTCTACATCTTCATCTTCTGATTCCTCTGAATCCTCTCCGTTACTCTTCGGTATCGTCCAGGGCGGACTTGAACAGGACTTGCGACGAAAGTGCGCCGAAGAATTAATTGCTATCGGGTTTGATGGATACGCAGTAGGAGGACTCGCCGTTGGTGAAACAGAAAAAGAAATGTACGACGTGCTCGATTATGTGTGCCCAGTACTCCCCGAAGATAAGCCACGCTATTTGATGGGCGTGGGGAAAATTACGCAGCATCGCGAAGCAGTAAAACGCGGCATCGATTTATTTGATTGCGTGCTGCCCATGCGCGAAGCACGTCACGGTAAATTATATTTGAGCGATGGAACAGATATCCGCATTCGCAATGCGCAATACACGCACGACCATTCCCCTATCGACTTGGGTTCAACTTCGAGTCTCAGCAAAAAACATACGAAGAGTTACCTGAGCCACTTGTTCCGCATTGGTGAGCGCAGTGCCGAAACCATCGCCTGCATGCAGAACATGGCAGTGACCTTGGAAGCAATGAAGAAATTACGTGAGGAAATAGAAGCTCATACATAAAAAAGAGGAGCGCCGGCCACCGGGGCTCCTCATTATGACTAACATCCTGTCAGTCTGCACCTATCAGCATCTTGCTGATCACTTCTTGCTGGTCCTTGCCAGCGATTAAATAGGACCACCCTGCTCTGCCAATTGGCAACCGGTTATCGCTCTATACAAAGGAGCGATACCTTCAGGAAGGTATCCACGTATCGCAGTGCATTCTTAGTACTATGCAAAAAACTGCGTTTAACGGTTATGCAAAGAACACCGTGATGTTCTGGCACAAAACTGTAGAACGAACGTATACACAAAAAAAGATCGTCTGTACCATTAACAGTAACAGTCAATCGAAACCAATTAGGCTTTGATACCCGTGACCTCAATCTCTGTGTAATTCTGTCTGTGACCCAAGAGTCTCATGTAACGCTTGCGGCGGCGCATTTTAAAGACGCGGATTTTAGCGTCGCGACCATGCTTGAGCACTTTTACCTCAACAGATGCACCGTCGACTGTTGGGATACCAACAACGACATCACCACCATCCTTTGATACCAAGAAAACGTTCGAAAACGTCAACGTAGCGCCTTCCTGAGCATCCTGAAGCTGCACATGAAGCTTGTCCCCAACGGAGACTTTTTCCTGGAAGCCGGCGATATCAACAATGGCAAACATCAGTAAAACGCGGAAAGCTGGGGGAATCTACAGAAGATCAGGACTCTGCGCAAGCAATTTTAGGCATAGTCCTGGCAAATAGGGGAATTTATCGAGACCCCGAAAAACCGCTTCGTCCACTATATATTGGTCATAACAGCAGGTAATGGCCGTCTTCAAAGGCAGAACTACCCCCATCTAGGTATGCCTACCGCACATTTCGATGCTCACACCCACCGGCGCACGTTTCTGCCCAAACGATTCCGTTTTATCCGATTACGCCCCGTTCTCGATATTTCGGACGAAACAGGACTACATCCATCAAGAATTGCCCTGCAACGACATGCCCAAGCGATGAATCACACTACACCCAGAAGGAATGGGGCCGAAGCACAAGAACTAGCGTGGGCAACTGCAAGGCGCTTATATGGCCATTCGGGCTCCTAAAATACGTATCTCCCACCCGGAGATTGAAGGCCCGTACTGACGGGCCTTCTTTATAAAATGTCTAAAATATGCTACAATACTAATGAAAACACACACCATGTCTCCGCTCAACTTTATCTCCCCTTGGCTTGCCCAGTTAAAGGACGAACGCCCTCATTTTAAGCTCGAAAAAGACACCGATTGTGATATTGCTGTCGTAGGAGCGGGCATCGCAGGAGTGTCGACGGTGTACCAACTCCTCAAACATACCGATGCATCCGTTATGCTGATTGATGCCGGACGTATCGCCCACGGTGCTACGGGCCGCAATGCAGGACAAGTTACAAACTGCTTTGAGCGTCCTTTTGGAAGTATTATCGAGGAATTTGGAGTAGATATGGCACGCGAAGGACACATGGCGGTGGAATCCGCATGGGGGATCCTCAATGATATTCAACAGGACTGTGCGCTCACTACCCCACTTTATCGTTGTACGGGGTATACGGGCATCGTGAAACCCCAGGAACTAATCGAGTATTTGGAAGAGCAAAAGATCTACGCAGATGCTGGGCTTAAACCTGAACCTATTCTTGTCAGTGAAAGCGCGGACATTATGAAAGATATCCCCGCAGAGCTGCATGGACTTGCTACGCTCCTTCCCCATTCCATGGTATTAAAAACTCTGGATACGGATGATACTGAATTTATTGCATCCGCAACAGGCCCTATTGGCTGTACCAACAGCGCCCTTTTATGCGAAGAACTGGTGATGTGGATGAAAGCACATTTTAAAGATCGCTTAATTGTCGCTGAACATTTGCCTGTCACATCGGTAACTCTTAGTGCAAATAGTGCAGTGCTTACAACACAAGGGCCAACTGTGAATGCGAAGCGTGTTGTGCTCTGTACCAATGGATTTGAAAACTTCACGATTAAAAACTTACATGGCCCAGAGATTGATACAAGTTTCCACGCAACGGTGCTTGGAAAAATTGCGTATATGACAGGGTACTTGGACGAAGCAGGGCAAGATGCTGCAGCAATCTCCTATAACAACAGCAGTGATGTTGAGGGCAATCCGTACTACTACCTCACGCGTCGTCCGTTCGAACATTCCAAGCATGGCAGGCGAACACTCCTCTGTATGGGTGGCCCTGAGCGCGATTTGCCAAATGACGCGATGTATGACCCAAACGTCGATTCACCATCGGACATTACTCATGAGCTCGATTCATTCGTGCGACAAATTTATAATGTGACACCCGAAACGTTCGTGCGCACATTCGTATGGCAGGGCCTGATGGGACACACGCCAAATAGGCTCCGCCGTGTCGGATTTGAGCCAAAGAATAATGTGCTGCTGTATAACCTTGGTTGTAACGGTGTTGGCATTCTCCCATCAATCTATGGTGGCAAGCGCATTATGCAATTAATAAGAGGAGCCAAACTGAAGCCATCAATTTTTGACCCGATTGACGGGTAATAGGCGAAACTTTTCGACGTAAAATAGCAACGAACCGTTTTCATTCTGCTACGCTCTCTTTCAGATGAAGCTCATCATTCCATTTTTGAGTATCGCATTGTCACTGTCGCACGTTGCGATACCCATCACCTACGCAAAATCTGAGCCATTCCCCGACATGACCAACTCTTGGTACGCATACCAAGAGGCTGCAGAGGAACTACGCGAACGCGGTGTAATGGAGGGAGACCCAACCGGAAACTTTCGCCCCCGTGACCCTATTAACCGTGCTGAGTTTTTAAAAATCGTGTTTAAAGGCCGCTCCAGTAATGACCCCGTGAGTGGCGACTGTTTCCCCGACGTCCCTCAGGATGCGTGGTATGCGCCCTACATATGCGCTGCAGCGCGTCGTGACATTGTGAAGGGCTACCCTGACGGCACATTTAAGCCAGATCAACCCGTGAACTTTGCCGAAGCGATGAAGATGCTCCTACTGGCATATGACGGACATGTAGGAACTACGCGAAAAGGGCAAGAATGGTATGAGCCCTACACGCAAGAATTCGATAAACCGGGCATTCTGCGCCGCAGCAGCTATGTCCCATGGGAACCGCTCAACCGCGAACGCGCGGCAGACATGCTGCTACGATTTTTAAACTATCAGGAAGACCGTACTATCCCCAACCTTTCGCCTGGTTGTGGCAAAGCAAAAAGCGATGCAGATACGACTATTTCGGTCGACGGCGTTGATCGCTCTTATTTACTGACAACACCGGCACGTTACGTGATTCACGACCCGTGGCCGTTAATTGTCGCCTTCCACGGTAGAACGAATTCCAATGAACAAGTGCGAAAATATTTCGGGCTCGATAAAGAAACAGATGAATACTTTATCGCCTACCCTGCCGCCATCGCCAAAGACAACGGCACATTCACCTGGTCCGACCCGGGCGACAAACTTTCGACGCTGCACGACGTCGCGTTTTTTGATGCGATTGTGAAAGAGCTTGGCGATACCTACTGCATCGACCTGAATAGAATTTATACCGTGGGCCACTCACTTGGTGCATGGATGGCTAATAGCGTCGCCTGTGCACGCGGTGGCGTTGTCCGCGCCTCTGCCACAGTCGGCGGTTCGTCGATGATTGCCCCATGCACAGGCCCAAGCGCAGCAATGATTATGAATAACCCAGCAGACACTCTCTCCCCTGCTTCAGGGGCAAAGGCTACGCGTGATCTGCGGATACAGAGCAATAAATGCTCAACTGAAAGCGCCCCCATCGCTCCGCAGTCGCTCCTCTGCCAAAAATATAGTGAATGCGATGGCGGAAACGATGTGTATTGGTGTCCGCACGAAATCAATTCAGGCCGTAACGGAACCAACTACCCGCACATATGGCCGGATGGAACGGCAAAGGCGATGGTGGAGTTTTTTGAAAATCTTGAGTAAAAGCTTACTTTTAGCGTGTGTGCCCGTAGTTGCTATTTTAAAGAAATAGATCACAATAACACACCGATCTTTCAATCACCTGCGGGCACAAATTTGTGGCTATGGCGCGACGTGGAATGGTTCCATGTTGATATGGTCGTAGACACAAATGTTTTGCCTGCCAACCTCGTTCCCCCAAGGAGAACCCAGCATGCAGTCGATTTTTAACGAAGGTCTGATCAGCCTCATTATGGCACTCATGGGTATTGCAAGCGCCGCTTTCAAAGCCTTCAAATTCGTACAAGAAGGAGAACAGGGCTGTAAGCTCCGCTTCGGAAAAGTCATCCGGAACAAGAAGGGCGAACCGATCATCATTCAACCCGGGTTCGCCCTGCTGATCCCATGGGTCGAAACGCTCAAGCGCCGGCATGTCCGACAGCAAACCCAGCGCTTCGATCAACAGGAAATCTTCATTACCGATGATCTGGTATTCATTGTCAGTGCGATCGTGCGATTTCGAGTCGTGAATATCTACAAAGCACTCTTCGAAGTCGATTATCTCGACAGCAGCATCAACGATCGCTGCATGGGCTTGCTCCGAGATATCCTGCAGATGAAGACTCATGTGGACATCCGCGAAACCGAAGCTATTTCCAAGGAACTCCTGACAAAAATGAAGCAGATGGAAGAGGAATGGGGCGTTGAATTCTTAGACGCGCGTCTCACATCTTGTGCCCCCAGCGAGAACTCAGCTGCGATTCTCGGCGTCAAACTGAGTGCAAAGATGCGAACCGAAGCCGCAATCACGGCTGCTAAGCAGATGGAGATCAAGGTAACGGACGCACCCGGCCTGCTCGCAGCCATCGTCGGAATTCCGGTGATCACCAACGCGTCGCTGGATCAACAAGTGTTTCATGCGGGCAATGCCAAGGCCGTCGAAACACCCACCGAAGAGTAAGCAAAGCATTGGAACATCCTTGGCGACATCGAATCTTCGATGTCGCCACTTTTTTATTCTCACTTGTGGTCAGATGCTTCAGAAAAATCTGTGATAGAATCGAACGTATGAATCTTTATTCTCAGAAAGACCCCGCCTATAAGACTCGGACACTCGGCAAAAGCACCTTAAATGTTGAGGGCTATGGCTGTTTTCTTTGTAGCATCGCCACTTTGTACCAAAAGAGTCCCACAGAATTGCTAGGAGTTACCGAAGCATTCGATGCAGACGGTATTCTTAATTCAGGAATCCTCGCACAATCCTGCGGTGGGTCCGCAGGTGCAAAAGTAACTGATGCCCCGGAGGGTTGGTGCATTGCACAAACAGATCACTACGCATCAAAAGGTTTCACCCAACATTTTTTCTGTGTGAATGTACAAACCAAAGAGCAGATTGATCCTCTCGCATTCCCTGCAGTTATCCAGCCGCTCACATTCGCCATTCAATCGTATCGACCATTTACAAATGTCGCACTCAAGTCTGGGGCTGCACCCGAGCCAGCAAAAAAGGCCGATAAACCAGCTGCCCCAAAGAAAGCAGCTGACCGCGCTGCAGATCGAAAGAATAAGAGGCTTCAGAAGTAAGATCTAGATTTTACTCCAGATGAATTTATGAACTCAGAACCTCATTTCAAGAATACAGAACAGCTCGAAGAACTCCTTAAAGAAATCCCAAAACTTGCTCTGAATATAGTGAAAGCAGATGAAGGAAAAATGTATCGACATACGCTTTTAAATCTTGGCATCCTTAATAGGACGTATGAATTAACTGAAACTGGAATATGGGCAATTCAAAAAAAGCGGCCTCATACTGGCGCTTCAATGCTCCGCTCTCTCATCGAAACACTGGGACTTGCTCACTATGCTTGGAAACAAACTAAAAACGACAACAAAAATGAGGTCTTCGAAAAATTACATAAGATGCTTTTTGGATCACGTGAAAAGGGAGCAGAAATTGAAGCAGTTAACATTTTGACATGCATTGATGGTGCAACAACGATGTTTCCGCATCTTCGCGAAAGCTACGATCAATGCTCTGAGCTGGTACATCCGAATTCTGGAAGTCTATTCCACTTCATGAAAGCAAATCCCGAAAAGGGAGAGGGTGCTGTAGAAGTAATAATCCCTTTCTACGATTTTAAGGAAGAAGATGGCGTAAAGTTGTTAAATCAAATTGGCGAGTGCTGTCACCATACAATTCGTCTCTGTAAAGAATTATCCGAAAAATTGAGATCCTTATAGAAAGAATGGCTGGGGAGCATGGATTCGAACCATGGAATGGGGGCTTCAAAGGCCCCTGCCTTACCACTTGGCGACTCCCCAAGGCTGCGCAAAGAGTACGCGAAAAATGGACGAATGCGAAGGTTGTTTTATGCGTAAATAGTCTATACTGCTTGGCCCAGTGCTATTTTACAGCATCGGCTGATTCAGGTACGAAACCCAAAAACCCGAAAGGACCATTCCCATGACTGCGACAATGACCCCGAATGTTTCAACGACGAGCATTGCCGAACCGGACCTGCAAAATGCAATGAACCGCGGAATTGTGCAGCTTGAGGAGCATCTGTTTCAATTCTGGGACCCTGGCTTGTCTCTTTCCAATCTACTGGCCCTACCGGTCGTACAAGAAGGGGGACTGATTGAGTACTGCAGGATCCCTCTTGAGCAACACGCGAAATGGACTATGACCGAACGAAAGCCTCAAGAAAGACTTCTGCGCACGCTTGTGCCAGGGTCGCGAAGCTGCACACGGAAAGAGCAAGAGCCCCTGCTCTTAAACAAAACCCATGCGGGGATCGCAGTAGTAACTACATTCCTCATCCTGGATGCACTATCGACAGGTCAAACGTGCTACATGCACGATAGCTTTGTGCGGTGTCCGGAGTGCCTCCTCGAAGGAGGTTTCCATACCACCGTCGGCAGAGAGTATGACGGGCCAATCCGACTAGACTTCGCATGGAGCGATCGCTATTACCAAGAACTCGGCATCGCGGTGTTGGAAGATCAACCTGAATAAGCCAATGCACGACGCAATGGAAACACACGACCTGTTCGCCCTTTGGGAGCAGGTCTTTTTTATATATAAAGATTATGCGCTCACCATCCTCACAGCCCTAAACAAATTCTGAACAAGCGCCGCCACGGTCACCGGGCCCGTTCCCCCTTTGATCGGCGTTACCATCGATGCCCGTTCCATCACGGATTCCACATCGACATCTCCGTCCATTTTGCCCGTACCCGCATTAAACTTCATGCCGACATTCACGACAACCGCACCCTTCTTTACCATATCGCCTGTAATAAGGTTTGGTACGCCAGACGCACCTACGACAACGTCACCCATGCGTGTCATCAATTCTAAATTCTGCGTCGTTTCATTGCATACAATCTGCGTAGCCTTATCGTTGCCCAGCATTATTTTAAGCATGCCACCAACCATGCCATCACCAACAATTGTCACAATCTTCCCTCGCACGTCTACCTCGTGATATTGGAGCATCTTCATCACTGCATACGGAGTTGGCGGGAGTATTTGCCCTTTGCGTTTTTCGGAAAGGAAAATCCCCCGCTGCCCATGCCCAAGCACATCGATATCCTTCGTCGGATCAATCCAATCACGAACTTCCTGGAGTCGTAATTGTAAGTGTGGTGGCAATGGAAGCTGGAGCATGTAACCACCAATTTCCGGCCGTTGATTCAATTCATCCATTTCTGCCTTCAATACTTCGGGTGAAGCAGATTCATCCAGCGCATGGTGCTCAAGTGTCATCTGGGTGATTCTGTTTGCCGTTTGTGTGAGCTGAGTCACATAACTATTACTTTCTTTGCGACCACCAACTTGCACTACTGCTAATGTAGATTCTCGCTGCTCCTGCTCTAGTGGAGCGAGAATCGCTTCTACAACAGGCTTGCCAGTTATCAATACAGCGGACATAAGAGAGTATCGTAGAACATTTCACTCCTAATGCAATATGTGACTAGAGCGAAAATGCTTGTTGAATCTCCTCCCACAACTTCTGCCTCGACTCTTTGTTGTAGTGCGACCACTCATCATCCCCTGCTTGTAGGACGGGTAGAGGAGAAAACACGTGCCAACCGTTTGCAGAAAATAACTGAACAGCCTCATTGTTCTTCATAAATGCGTGATTCTTATGCAGCTCGTTCGGCATATGATCGGGCGGGTAGAGCACGATCCCCTTTCGTTTCACATGCGATAAACGACCAATGAGCTTTTTCCATGATTCCTTCACAATATCAAAAGACACTCGTTCTTGATGTTCAAAGACATTACTGATCGGCCAAAACATCGAAGGATATGGAGAGCCATCACTGCAACGCGCAGTTGTGTAAGTACAGAAGCAATCGGGGAACGGCGTCCACAAAAATACATCTTGCGCTGTTGGGTCAATACGCTCGTAGGTAAAATTCCTTTCGAACGAAACACTTGGGTATTCCTTTTCGAACTCCTTCCGCGATTTTTTGCACACATCTGATGCAAAAAGTGTTTCTTTATCTTCTGGGTGGAGCTCAAACGATTCCCTGCTGAGCAAGCGCAAAATACCATCCGTACGCATATTGCTGACAGACACGCCTTTATACATACCTGCCCCACTAAAAGGAGCCCCAAAGAGCACACAGTTCGCAAAGGCATAGATCATGATTTTTCCATCGACCCCATCACATATTCCCGAATCATGTCGGGCACTTTACCGACTGCTTCCTCTAAGACCTTTTCTTCATCCTCTGTAAACCTGCTAAGCACCCATGTCGCTAAATCTCCTTTTTCGGGCTTGGGGCCAATGCCAATACGAATACGTGGCCAGGCCTCTCCGTAGACATCCACAATCGACTTAAGGCCGTTATGCGTACCAGGTCCACCACTTAACCTAAAACGCGGGAGGCCAAGTGGAATATCAATATCATCACAGAGCACTAGCACCTGCGTAGCCGGGTCTAATTTATAAAACGTGACAATCTTTCGTACTGCATCGCCCGATAAGTTCATATAGGTCTGCGGCTTTACGAGTAGTACAGGCGCAACACCCACGCGAGCATCTTGTACGTGTGCATCAAATTTCTGCATATCCTTCCACTCCCCTTCCCCAAACTCACGCGACAAGCGGTCGATTGCTATCCACCCTGCATTGTGCCTGGTTCGCTCGTAGGACTTACCATGGTTCCCAAGGCCGACGATGACGAGCAGTGGCTTCATTGACGAGCACATTCTACCACGTAGACTACAAAGCCATGACGGAATTTTCACCACTTGATCAAGATAATCGTGATGCATTATACGAACGTGCTAAGCAAGTACTCATCAATGCAGCGATTGCAGGAGATGTTGTACGACGTGCAGCGCAGAAAGTAATGGATGCATCTACTCAAAAAACTGATCGCATTGAAGAGCCTCAGTAAAGTACTTTACAACCCATCAATCCCCTTCTTAAGTGCGAACACTGCACGATCAGCTTCTGCAGTATTCACCTGTGCCCCTGTTTGATGTGCCAAATGATTACGAAGCTTGTGTGCATCCCACACACTTTGTAGGTTTTTAAATCGTGGTCCTGCTTTTTTTAATTTATCAGCCACTGACCCTGTGTACCCAAGTTCTGTGAGTGCGAGGTCTAACACCTTGTCTGCCTCTAACACTTTACGAACAGGGTCCTGTAATTGCTCCACATGATTCCATGCATTCATCACGCGCTGCTTACTTGCACCAACAAGTCCCCTTTTACGCGTCATGCGCCATACACCAAGCATCACGACGCACGCGACAATCACTAAGCCAAGAATAAAAAAGAAAGGTGTCATATTATTCATCATCATCTTCGCCGTTCGCCTTCAGTTCATTTAATTGAATGCGTTCGGCAATAAGCGTGGCGAGCATTTCTTGCACCTGCTTGGAATCTTTCAGGTTCTTCTTATGTAAGTAGCCTTCCATATTCTGCAGAATCAATACTTCGATTTTTTTAGGCTGACTCACGCTTTCCAGGCTTACGGCTTGCCCTGTTGAAATTTTTTCGACGCTGATAGTGCCGTAACGAAGCAGTGTCCCTAATACTCCCTCGATTTCGTAACTCACACCTTGTAAGTCGCTATACAAAATGCGCGATGATTCACGATGGAACCAGCCATGCCATGCAATATCAATAATTCCTTGGTCGGTAATAAGCCATGCATCTAAGAAGTAATCGAAGAAATTGCGCAGCCACCAAATACATAACACCAATTCGACAATACCAAAAACCGTCACCATGCCGCGCGCATGATTGATCCAGAGTAAGAAAGCAACTGCGGCAATCCAAATAGTTGGCCACACAAGTGCACGAAACCCAAGCAACCAGTGTTTATGCACCGCGCATTTAAGCGTTTCATCTTCTTCGAGGTGCTTACTGAACAACCACGCGGAAAGCATGACGAAATTGTACTACACCTCATCTACATAAGGAATGCTGAGCTTGCCTCGGCGGAGTCCCGACGAAGCGTTAGCGAAGCGGGACGGAGTCGGGTAGAGTGTCCCCATGTCAGCCAAGGCACAAAAGCAACACGGACTGCTGTTCCATATCCTCGATGTCGTCTTCAACATCGTGGTGATTGTGGCGATTGTCACAGGCATTCGCACATTTTTGGTATCACCGTTCCAAGTAGAAGGAAGCTCGATGACTGACACGCTAGAAGACAACGAATATATCGTCATCAATAAGCTGGGCTACTACATTGGTAACCCCAATCGTGGGGACATCGTGGTATTCCGCCCACCAAACGAACAGAAGAAGTATTACGTGAAGCGCATTATCGGGCTCCCAGGCGATACAGTAATCATCCGTGACGGCCTCGTCTTTGTGCAAGCAGCAGGGACCGACGTCCCCGTTAGATTAGATGAACCCTATTTAGATGATCGCAATGCAGGCAAAACCTTCCGTCACCCACCAGGGAGTGGTGATATGGGGGAAGATCGTTATGAAGTCCCCGCAGATCACTACTTTGTCTTAGGAGATAACCGCCAAGGCAGCCTAGACTCACGTAGCTTTACCCTACCCGATGGATCTAGCCAGCCATTTGTGCCAACGCATAGCCTAAGTGGGAAGGTGTGGTTTGTTGCCCTGCCCGTAAGCAAAATCCATGCATTTGGAGAACAGGAATATGATTTCGAATGAAAAAAGAAAAATGAATAAAGAAAAATTCCCACAGAGATTCCCCCTTTCCCATCCTTTATTCTTCTTTCTTCATTATTCATTCCTCTTTTCGATGTCAAATTCTCTTGCGCTTAGCCTTAAACGGCCTACACTGGGGTTATCCCCGGGCGGGGTTTTTTACTAAGGAAACAACCTTATGAACGCTATCACTACCTTCATCAACGAATCCCTCGAAGAACTACGCCATGTCCGCTGGCCAACACGCCAGCAGGCAATCAGATTGTCGATCATCGTGATCGGCTTCTGCTTGGTTACAGCTGCCTTCTTCGGCGCTGTGGACTTCATCTTGGCAGAAATCACAAAAATGGCACTCGATTTAGCTTCCTGATCTCTTCTCTTTCTCCTCATGGCAAAACAAGATCCAAATGCGGGACGTAACTGGTACGTCGTCCATACCTACGCAGGGTACGAAGATGCAGTTGCAGCTTCACTTAAGCAGCGCGTAGAAAGTTTTGGAATGCAGGATTATATCTTTGACGTTGTGGTCCCTAAAGAGAAGCAGCTCACGTTTAAGAAGGGTGAACCAACAGAAGAAGAAAAGAAGCTCTTCCCTGGCTACGTGCTGGTGGATATGAGCGTTACAGATGAATCATGGTACTTGGTGCGAAACACGCCTAACGTGACTGGGTTCGTTGGCTCCGGAAATATTCCAGTGCCTGTTACTCCAGAAGAGTTCGGTGTCATCCAGCGCCGCGTTGGTGAGCAGGAAGCGAAATTCAAGAGCGACTTCCAGGTGGGAGACCTTGTTGTTATCGCTGATGGTCCATTTAAGAACTATGAAGGTTCTGTGGATAGCGTCGATGTTGATAAGGGCAAGCTCACAGTTCTCGTGCTTATCTTCGATCGTGAAACTCCAGTAGAACTCGACTTCACTCAGGTGAAGAAGAAATAGTAGACTAGGTGTATGGATGCTTTTTCTCTTCCTCCAGATCTGCCTTCGCATTTTGAGGAGTACGAAATGTATCAGCAGCTGCGAAATGCTATCGATACCTATACTACTGAACAGGAAAGTGTGCATCGAACGCTGTTTCTTGCTGCACGATCATTTTGGAGTGACGTACATACAATCTGTACCTTGTATAGTGAAAATGCGCCAGATAAACAGCCTGCAATCGCTCTACTGAAAGAGGCAGTTCACACTCTTCCATTGGACAGCATGGATCGTGAACAGATTGTAGAAACAATTGAGGAGATGGATTCGTGGGGAGCGCCATTCGAAGATGACGACGATTATTAGATATTCTTTTCGGTGCGAAGCATAATGAATAGGCCTGCCAGCTGGAGCACCTGCCCCGCTGTAAAGCCAGCAGCCAATGCATAAACGCCCATTGATGGAACAAGTACCCATGACACTACTATTGCTGTGACTCCGTTGAGTACACTAAAGACAGCGGGCGTTGTTGTTCGGTGGAGCGCGTAAAACGATCGCAGTAATAAGTGATTAAGGCTTTCAAATGGAATGGCTATTGCATAAACCAGCAGTGCCATACCAAATACCGGGAGCACATCTTGTAAATGGACTAGGTGCGCCGCAACAGGCGCAAGGAAGACTAACGCAATAGCCCCAGGAATCGTGAGTGCGAGCACCGTCATAATCCCCTTCTTTAAATAGATTCCAAACCGCTGCCATTCTTTTTTGGCAGCAGCATTACTAAGAAGTGGGAATGCTGATTGCGCGAGCGCGATACCAACCACTCCGACAAGCACGGATTCAAAGTTACGCGCATTGGCATTGATCGTGACTGAACCTGCATCCAGACCCGATGCGAGCGCATCGAAGAACAAAAGCTGAAACTGTAATGCACCCAGCGCTGCCATGCGTGGTAACATCAACCATCCCATTTTTTTAAGATCCGGATGCCACAATACTGGCTGAATACGAAACCCTGCATGAAGAGCGCCAGCTAAACGCACAATCACGTAGATCACTGCACCTGCGACTGTTCCAATCATCGGGGCATATTGCCCATACGATGGCTCTAGGAAAAACGTCCCAGTAATAGTGCCCAACGTATAAAGAACTGGCGTAATACCGTAGACCCAATATTTTTGAACAGTGATGAGATACTGGCCAAGCGCATTACCCAGAACGAATAGAAAGTTTGTAAAGAGGGCGAGACGACCAAATTGAATATATAAATCGAGATCCGCCCCAGTAAACCCAACCATCTTTGGGGCAATCCACGGGAAAATATATGCAAGAATAAGGGCAAGAAAACCAAACGCTAAACTCCCTGCGGAAATAACACTCGAGAGTAAATTTGATGTTTCATCATGGTCATCGTGTGCTTTGTACTGTGCAAGCAGCGGAACCAGTACGGTGCTAATTCCTGCCATAATCGTTATCTGAAATAAAAGATCAGACAGGCGGAAACTAGAGATATATACGTCAACAGTTGAAAGACCCGGATACGTGCGATTGAGCATGTTGTCGCGAATAAGCCCCGCGAGAGATGCTGCAAACTGCGTAACAGCAAGGACAAATGCGCCACCGATGAGACGATTCTGAGAAAGAGATGAACGGATAAAATGAAGCACCTAATTATAATAGCATGATTCTTTTAAATATCCGTTTTCCGCTACCCGCTAACCGTCGAGCGACGGAAAACTGATGACGGATAGCGGAGTTGTCGTCCAACATCATTCACGCGGTGCTAGAGTGTTTGCCTATGTCCAACCGCCACACATTCGCACGAGTCTCTGTTTCGGCACTCATTGCCATCCTGGGACTCTCTATTAGCATGCTTACATTCGCCGAAGAAAGCAGCTCATCGTCTTCCGCTGAGCCCTGGGTCTCGTCAACTTCTTCTACATCATCATCCGTGTCATCCATTGCAGGATTTGGAACAGTAACAATTGAACAAAAAAACTCATCTGCACAGCAAGCCTTTGGTAGCTGGACACTGCTGACACCTTCACAGCAAAACGGAAGTGGATCCGCTGTGTCGTGGACACAAGGGAATATGGCCGCAGGAACGTACACACTCATTGTCACTCCCCCTAAAGGCGTTACAACATCCATTCGCTCGTATCTTGGCACAGAACAAGCGGAATACGTTCAACGACCACAACTCACCTTTAAACTGGAAGACGGCCAAAGCATTCGTATCGTTGTAAACTACACACTTACACGTACGGGTGATATTTCGGTACAGAGTGACCCCGCAGGGATTGAATTTACAATCACTGGCCCAAACAGCTTTACCGAAAAGGGAATTACCCCGGATTCATTTACGGGAGTATCCGAAGGTCAGTACAGCGTTCAATTCGGGACAGTCGCTGGGTGCAACACTCCGGCCAGAATGAGTCAGCAACTTGTTGAAGGAGGCAGGGCATCATTCTCTGTCACGATCGCTTGTGCCGAAGCAGATAAAATCCGTAAGCGTGAAGAAACGAAAGATGACAAATTCGTTGTCATTAGTGTCGATGGTGCAGATGTAAAACTACGCGATGTTCCACAGAACGCATGGTTTTCAACGTACGTCTTTGATGCTGCACGACGCGGGGTGATTTCTGGCTATAAAGATGAAGCGGGTGTTCCTACTGGCGCTTTCGGCCCAAGTAATTCCGTTACCATTGCAGAGCTCGCGAAAATGGCACACAGACTCGCTGGCATTGGCGAAGAATCGTTCGGTGGAAAGAATCCCGAAAACCCAGCAGCGGTTGGTCAATGGTTCTCACCATTCATTGCATCTGCAGAAAGCCGTGGATGGACAATTTATAAAGATGCAACAGTGGACCCACTCCGCCCAGCAACACGCAGCGAAGTAGTGATCACGTTCCTACAAGTGCTTGATGTACCACTCAAATGGCAGAAGGGTGATTTGTTTGATGATGTGACGGTACGTACACGCTTTGCCAATGCGATCGAAACTGCCGCACGTGATGGCGTGATTGATGGCCTAAAAGATGAAAAGGGTAACTCCCTCCATAAGTTCGACCCAGAAGGTGCTGTCAACCGCGCGGAGATCAGCAAAATCATCAACAAGGTCTTCGACGAGTACAAAGGCACTATCAAGTCGAGCTCGTCTTCTCAGAAGCGCAGCTGATCCGAGAGCTTTGTGACAGAACCTGCCCCCATCGTAATCACAACGTCACCACTCTCCATACGTGTGCGAAGTAACTCGAGTGTTGCATCTAGCCCACGCCCATTGATGCATTCGATGTTGCTGTCACGTGCGATGTCACGCACAAATGCATCAACATCAACGGATTCATGTTCAATATCACTACGAGCATTGTAGACATCAGGGACAACGACAATGTGCGCATCACTAAACGCATGAGTGAAATCGCCGTAGAGCTTAAGAGTGCGATCGTGTGTATGAGGTTGGAATACGCAGACAATGCGACGACTTGGGTATGCTTCGCGCATTGCCTGCAGCGTTGCACGAATTTCTGCCGGATGATGAGCATAATCATCAATCACTGTCACACCATTGGCGAGTTCGCCTTTTACTTCCATACGTCGCCATGTCCCCGAAAAAGTTTTAAGGCTGTCTTCGGCAACCTGCATATCAATCCCCAAATGAGCAGCGAGTGCTAATACTAAGCGCGCATTTTGGCGCATGTGTGCACCAGGCACACCAAGTTCACTCACAATCCTCGTATCTGCATCAATCATGATACGACCCGATGCCTCTGCCACAGCTTTACTATCTGGATCATTCCCGTGAATGATTGCAGGAGCGTCTTGTGGTAATCGCTTTAGGAATGTAATGAAGGCATTGCGGTAATCATCGATAGACGAGAACGAATCGAAGTGATCACCATCAACAGTCGTCATCAACACAATATCGGGTGTGAGGTAATGGAACGATTTTCGATATTCACAGGCTTCGACAATAAAAATATCACTGTTACCTTTACGCCAGTTTCGTCCATCTAATTCTTTCATGCGTGTGCCTATAACAACGGACGGATCTTTTCCTGCATCAATCAAAAGCTTTGCAGCCATAGCTGTGGTGCTTGATTTACCATGCGTGCCACACACCGCAATCACGCGAGCATCGTGTGTCAGCTCCCCAAGCGCGTGGAAGTACGACTGCATGGGAATATTGAATGCTCGTGCACGTGTACGTTCGGGACTATCTGCAGGAACCGCTTCTGAATAGACAAACAAGTCGCAATCAGAAGGAACATGAGACCCATCTTGGTTTAATGAAATATGCGCACCTTGTTCACGTAAATCTTGAAGCAACGGACTATCACTGCGATCACTGCCATAAACTTCATTTCCTTTCTGCATCTGCAATGCTGCATATGCACTTAGCCCAATACCGCCGATGCCGCTGCAATAGATTTTCATGATAAAAGATTCAAGTGATCCAGATGATTCGTAGGGTCCGGATGAAATGGAAGAGTGTATAGTATACACGAACATCTGAGTTCTTCTATTGTCCATGCCCTCCCAATCAGACATCCAACCCATCAGCAAGCAGCTGACGATCGTTATCGGCCTTACGGTCGTGGGGTTTATGGCATTCGGACTCGCACTATCGTTTTACCGAAACATCTTATTTGAAAAGACACTCCAAGACATTCAGGCACAAAATGACCGCATCGCGCTAGAAATTCAAAAGGGATACAGAGACCTAGAGTATTACCGTTCCACGCAGTACAAAGACAAATTTGCCAAGGAAAACCTAAACCGCATCAATGCAGGGGAACATTTAGTACTACTAAATGAACCACCTATTGATGACAGCACAGCAGCAACATCAGTCGACGATATCTTGGATAAAGCACGACATGAGGCCGCATTTGAAGAATATCTGCGCCAGTTGCCCGTATGGGAACACTGGAAAATGTATATGTTCCACAAAGAAACCGTCGAAGAATTGAAGAAAACGTTATAAGAAAGTGTATTCGTCCTTGCGCCAAATTGGTTCATCGGTAGAATTCCTGCACTTTGACGCGGGGTGGAGCAGCCTGGTAGCTCGCGAGGCTCATAACCTCGAGGTCGCTGGTTCAAATCCAGCCCCCGCAACCAATCAAAGTACCCTAAAAACGTCGTTTTGCTTGTAATTTAGGCTTGCAAGACGCAGATATATCGTTAAAATCCCCCCACTATGGCACACAAGAAAGCAGGAGGAACCACCACCAACGGCCGAGACTCAGAAGCGAAACGCCGTGGCGTAAAGCGCTTTGGTGGCCAAACGGTCGAATCCGGCGAGGTTTTGGTACGCCAGAAGGGTTACTGGTATCGCCCTGGCAACAACGTGCACGTAGGCAAGGATTGGACAATTCATGCATCTACTGCCGGCAAGGTTGCATTCAGCCGCAAGAAGTTCACGTCCTTCACCGGCTCCCGCAAGTGGGCAACGGTCATCCACATCGAGCCAACTGCTAAATAAATTAGAAGTGAATTATGTGATTGTATCCTCTACTATTTCGTCATGTCTGAATTAGGCGGATCTGAATCGTTCGCACCGGGGGAAGATGGTGGTGGTGTAAGTGAAGCAGCACGCGAACAAGCGGCACAAAGGTTTGCAGCCAGCCAACAAGCTGCGGCCCAACAGCAAAAAGATGAAAAGAAAGCGAAGAAACGCGATGACGGAGTTGCGCAGATGATTGTTCAGTTCCTTAGCGATTTACAACGAACACACTTAGCAACACTCATTGCCCGCTTAATCGCACGCGATTGTCCGTCGACGTTTGTCCTCGCAATCTTGTCGCTCATTAATGATGGATGCAAAGCTGCAGTGGAAGACTATTTGCGCGAAAAGCAGATCGACCCAGCGTCGACAGCGGTTGACCATGCACTTATCCCAACCGATGGTGCTCTCACAGATATTGCGAACGAGCAGCTTGCTGCATGGATTGTACGCATGGACCTGACACTCCAGACCGATCAAGATAATGTTCTAAAGGCGCTGATTGTTGATGACCAGAATATCGATGGCACAGTGCTTCAGCTGACCTCCTTTGTGTTACAGGAATTTTTGAAGACACATGGAAAAGAAGTTCCCTTTGAGCAATTGCAGCAGCTTGCTGCGGGTGTACTTCAAACTCTCTTTACGCCTCACATGCATGCACGCATGCAGAATAGACTGAGTGATGAAAAAGAAAATGATGAGGAATAGAGCCTTCCCCTTACACCCCCATGGTGCGCGGAATCCATCTACGAAACGATAATGATGTGGTTCCGGGCGGGTTTCCCGCCGCCACGGCTGGTGGGGGCCTGCGGAGGAGCGGCTTGGCGGCGGTGGGTTTTTCTTTGTGACTTTCTTTTGTGCGGCAGACAAAAGAAAGTTGATTGTCAGCTGAATTACCTCTTTAACACACTCAAAAACGCTTCCTGGCTCAAATTCACTTTGCCCATCTGTTTCATACGCTTCTTCCCCTTCTTCTGCTTATCCAGCAGTTTATTCTTACGTGAGACGTCACCTCCGTACAAATACCCCGTCACATCTTTGCGCATAGCTCCAATTGTTTCACGTGCGACAACCTTGCCACCAATCGCTGCTTGAATCGAGATTTCAAACATTGCACGGGGAATCGACTCTTTTAGTTTTTTACAGACAATTTCCCCGACCGCATGTGCTTCGCTGCGGTGCACAATAGTGGAAAGTGCTTCTGCAGGTTCACCAAGCAGCAGAATCTGTAACTTCACCAAATCCCCTGCTTTGTACCCCAGTGGTTCATAGCTCATCGAGCCATACCCTTCTGTTGACGATTTCAGTTTATCGAAGAAGTCGAGCACGATTGCCTGGAGCGGCACATCAAACCGAAGCAGCGATGTGCCCGCATCCAGATATTCCAGCGTGTGATAAACCCCACGACGCTCCTGCACCATTGTCATGACGGTCCCTACATCTTCACTGCGACACACCACTTCCAACTGAACCCATGGTTCACGCACTTCGTCGATGTAGGTTGGGTCTGGGAAGTCCGCTGGGTTACTGATGCGAGCAACATTCGGCTCATCGTGTTTAAGCAGACTAGAGCGAACAATGCTCGCTGCCTGCTTAACAGTGAGTTTTACTTCGTACATTACGCTCGGCGCGGTAACGATCAGGTCACAGTTATACTCACGCTCCAATCGTTCTTGGATAATGTCTAAGTGTAGGAGGCCCAAGAATCCACAGCGAAACCCGTTTCCGAGTGCGGCGTTGCGTTCGGGCTCGATGCTGAGCGCTGCATCATTGAGCGAGAGTTTCTCGAGTGCATCACGCAGATCGGGGTACTGATCGGCTTCGCTTGGGTACAAACCCGCGAACACCATCGGCTGAACCTGCTTATAGCCAGGCAGTGGCGCTAAATCCGGCCGAGAACCAACGGTATCACCCACCCGCACCTGTCGGACATCCTTCAAACCCGTAACGATGTACCCAATCTGACCTTCTTCGAGTGCGTCATCGGGAATAAATTTCGGCGAGAAGAACCCAACCTCGAGGAGTGGGAATTGCGTTTGAGTTCCAAGGAAGTGCGCATTCATCCCCTTCTTCAACTTCCCTTCCATCACGCGCACGTATGCAACTACTCCACGATACGGATCGACTGCGGCATCAAAAATAAGGGCGCGCGTATTTCCTTCTACCTTTGGACGATTTGGCGCAGGAATGCGCTCGATGACTGCCTGCAATACTTCGTCTACTCCCCTACCATCTTTCGCGGAAATCTTGAGGATATCCTCTTTTTTACACCCAAGAAGCTTTACAACTTCCTCGCTCACACGTTCGGGGTCTGCCGCGGGGAGGTCAATTTTATTCAGAACCGGGATAATCGTTAAATCATGTTCCATTGCCATCATCAGCACTGCGAGGGTTTGCGCTTGAATGCCCTGTGACGCATCGATGAGCAATACCGCCCCTTCGCATGCTGCAAGTGATCGGCTTACTTCGTAGCGAAAGTCGGTGTGGCCAGGTGTATCAATCAGGTTGAACTGCACGCCTTTGTATTCCATGCGTACCGGTGTCAGCTTGATGGTAATGCCGCGTTCGCGTTCCAACTCCATCATGTCGAGGGTCTGTTCTTTCATTTCGCGCTTTTGCAGCGTTCCAGTCATCTCAATCATACGATCGGACAAGGTCGACTTGCCATGATCGATATGCGCGATGATGCAAAAATTGCGAATGTCCATGCCGGAGCATCCTAGTGAAAAACAGCTGATAATGCCAGAACCAGCCTCCTTTTTGTACTTTTGAGAACATCCACCTATTTTCGACTGCCTTTCATCGTTTCGACTGACGGAGCAATAGTTACAGCAGCTTTGGGGTGCATACGACTCCACTCCAAAAAATTCATCTGGGACGTCCCCCCGACATCCGCAACAGCCTGAATTTCGTGTTTAAGCCCAGCAATTTCTCGTGCGGTCTGGTATCGATGTACACGAACAATCCACTGTGAAGGATCTGGCCCTTTACATTCAATACAGGTCATCGTGAGAATATTCAGACGGTAATGTGACCGCTTGTCCCACGCAGGCAGCACCTCTTGCAACAGCACAATATCTGCATGACCCGCAGCTTGTTCTTGTTGCAGCGGAGCCTGGAAAGCTTTCTGTAGCAGAATATATGGCCATTCATCGGGCATCTTATGGTCGCGGAAATCGCGAACCGCTTCGGGGTCTATCTGGAGCGACGCATATAGATGCTGACGAGGGACGGGGAACATTTGGGCCTCTACAGGTAAGACCTTTTTATAAGGTGAGACCGTTTCAGATTCCTGTCGCACTGCATCGGTAAATCGGTCGCGGATCTTCATCATTTCCTCTCTAGTTACTTCCTGCCCCGTCGCAATGCGCTGACGAAGTTCAGCAAACAACAAGTTAATGTCATGATCCGGCGGCAGAGCTAATGCAGCAGCTTCTGCTGCCGCCATCAAGGAACGCTTATAAAAATGTGAGCGCATGTCGACAATCTTCCCATCTGGTGTAAAAAGAGAGGAGAACAGCACATTTTTCACATCGTGTGTGATTTTTTCATGCTTCACTAAGCTTGTCATATTACGTGCGAGCACGGCGCGTTCAGCCTTGCCTTCTGTCCTTGCCTGCAAAATATCGTCACGTTCGGCTAAGCGTGTAATTTCGGCTGCAATTCCCTTCTGTGCTTTTGATGTGAGTGTCGAATGATCTTTTTCCCCAATCCATTCCTTCTTGTTATAAATACCCAGATGACGAAATACAGCGGTATCTCGTGCAATTTTATCAGTCATTGTGCGGTACGTTTTCCACGCAGCGACCAATTGAACATCTTCAGGATTTTTGGATGAACTAAAGGAATCAATATATGCCTTAGCCTTTCCCTGGGACGTGGAACGATCATCTTCCATCCGTTTCAGCGCGCTATCGGGTGACTCATCGATATCGTCAGCGGTTGCCCAATGGAGTAAATCGAGAGACTTCGCATCAACTAAGACGTCACGAGCCTCCAACATCGCCCCGATTTCTCTTTCCAACTGAGCCGCAAACTGAACATTCGCCGCATACATAAATGCCTGACGATCGGACCATGCACCTGTATCCGCCTTTTCCAACTGAAACAACTTGCGTGCAAGTGGATTCCATTCGACCGCAATCGCGTGATCCACCTGCGCATTCCAATCGCTCATGCCATTCATTTTTTCGCGTGCCAATGATGGCCGCGATCCCTTTCTGGATCGGAGGGTAAGTAATTGCTGCGATAAATACGAGAACGCGTCACGCTCTGGGTGTACCTGCATGCCGGGAATTCCTACTTCACCAAGAAGGAATTTAGAACTATCCAGAATACTTCCACCCGATGTGACATCGAGAATATCATTCGCTGCACCTTTTACCGGACCGTCAGGAATAGATTCGTCGATATTGGTCACAAGACGATCAATGAGATGTGATAGTCCGAATGCAATCAGCAATGCTGCCGTAAATTGAATAACCGGATTTTTGGGCAGACGTGCCAAACTTGCTAAACGTGTGCGTGAAAGAATGTTTGCAGACATCTCAAGCATGGCGCCGCTCGCAGCACTTGTTGCCATGTACGATGCAAACATCATGCTCGCTTTCAGTTTATTATCACTCTGGTGGACGTACATCATGTAGAGCATCACGGTGACCGGGCTTTCCACTGCGAACATATTCTTCCAAAATTCCCTACCGACTGGTGATTTGTCCACACTCCGTAAAACCGCAGACAACGCAGGGGCTTTGGATCCAATCATCTTGCTTGCACCCTCATACCCCGCGAGCATTTTTGCACGAAGTGAAGAATCCAATGAGCGCATCCATTCGGGTGCACGGACAACAGACTTGCCGAATTTAAGAGTTTCCCCACCTTCTTCCGCCACTTCCTGAGCTACAATACCCAAATAGAGCAGAGCTTTTGACGGTTCTTTTTCGGGCTTTTTACGTACCGCCCCTTCGTACACGCGGCGCTGCATTAAAAAGGACCCAATAGTTCTGAGGGCATTTGCACGATCTTCTGCAGTTAGTCCCTTTTCCCAGCCGACAGTAGGGTACAGCTCTGCATCACGCATATTGAGCAGCGATAGATTGAAAACGCTATCGATCAACTGATATTGGCGCATCTGGAGGGATCGATACTTCATTTGCAAGTCAGGTGCATCACCCGGCGCTTCTGGCAACGGAGCAGCCAGTGCTTCTACAACCGACGCAAACCCTTCCTGCGACCCGGAAATGCCCAATTCTTTTTCGAGCACGGGTAAAAATTTTGCAGCTTCAGGATCTTTCATCAGCGTTGAAAGTGTTGTTCTAGCAGTCTCCGTACAATCACGTTCATACACATCAAGCTCTGTAATCAGAGTCTCTGCAACCGAATCAATGAGGGACATCTCCTCTGCAGAAAATGTTAGCATGAACTTCTCAGTTCGATCAGTAAACAATGTGACATTTTGCTGTAGCACTCTCTGGCGTTCCTGTAATGCCTCATCTGCTCCTTCGGGAAGCATAAAAAGAGGATGCTGTTCGTACACAAGAACAGAATGAAGACGATCAATTTTCCCAGTTAATGCCGCTTCCTTTTGCTCTTTTAGTGTAGTGAGCGCTTTGCGCTCGCTCTCGAACTCTCCGAAAGTCCGGGTGCGGGGTGCGCCGGCGTTTGGTTTTTCGGATGCCATAGAGTTGTATCGTTATTTTTTACCTTTCACACTGGAGTTTGGGTCAGATCCTGGTGTTTTGTTAGGATCACCAGTTGTTGGGTCTACATTTGCATCAACTCCTGCTTGGGCACCAGCACCAACAGTAGCATTAGGGCTCGCATCTCCTACTGTTTTGGCAGCACGGCGCTGCAACGCTTCAACGTGACTGACGGCCTTCGCGATATCGGCATCGTTATACCCGGCACCCTTCAAAGCTTTACGAAGGGCATCCGAGTCTTCCGTCGCCGGGCCAAGAATTCGGGCAACGTCACGAATATCGCTATATCTGGTCTTAAGAGCCTTTGCCATGTTCGATAATTCACGAGCAGGAACCGACTGAACAATCGCTTTTGCATTACGAACCATACGACCACCTTCAAGTGGCCAATGGAAACGACGACCGAGACGATCATATTCACCCAAAATTTTTGTTACCTCTTGCTGAGCGGCCATAATTTTCTCGTCCGTAACTCCCATCGGCAAATTAAACTTTGTACGAATCTCCGAAATTCCCATTTTGCTAAACTTCTCCAATGCTGTGACGTTCATGGTTGTATACCCGCGAATCGCGAGTGACGTCCCTGTTACTGCAACGCCGGCTACTCCGCTGATCGCAAGAATCGACATTGGAATTCCGAGTTCGGGGAAGTTCGTGACAAACGATACCCAACGATTCCACCAATGACCCAAGGCATCGACACCGGATTCTGCCAAGTATTCACGCACGTTCATGAGCTCACGCTGGAACTCTTCGTTGTACCCGAGTTCTTTCAGTTCCTTTTCGACTGTTTCCGTATCACTAGTAGCTAGGTTCACGAGCCTGCGCATAACGCGCAGCTGTAACTCAATTGCCAATTTAGATTCACCGTATTTATCCAGAAGTGCCACGGCTTTGTACGCAAGTAGCAAATCCCCACCTCTCGTTTCCATCAGGTAATACATATCAAATGCATCACGTGCACTCATTTTCTTGCTGACAATTAACTCATTCAACTTCGCTGTGATGAGCTTATTCGTTGCATCCTCGGGTTCCATGCTCATAAATGTGACACGCGACAAACGGTCGACCGTCTCCTGCTTAGACACACCGTCACATACACCCATAATCATGCGCTTTTGTGATTCGTTAAAGTTTTGGATAAAGGCAGGAAGGCGCTCGATACTCATCTTATCTGCCTCAAAACCGCGGAAAAACTTAATCACTTCCGCTGCATCTTTCCGAAAGACTCCACGCTCTTCTTCGGTTCCGCCACTCAATTTTTCCAAAGGAGCAAGCATCACCTCAGCCATTCGGTCTGGCAGCATGTCTTTGTCCAAAAAGAGATTCTTGGCAAAGCTACGCATGTCGGGCAAGTTTCCGTTGAGCAGCCCTTTGGCATTCACTGCAACTTCCTCCACGAGTGTTCCCAGGACAGAACCTTGCGCACAGCAATCGAGTGCTTCGGCAATGGTCATGTTAGAGATCTTCTTATCTTTCGCATTCAAATCTGCATATTGCTGAATCGTATCTTGGTACTTAGCCATATAGCCGGCAAGAAACCGAACAGAATCGATTGTTTCTTGGGGCCAAGGTGCGCCATCGGGCATTGCAAACCCTGCGGCTTCCAGTAAACGGGTACATGGCTCGGCATTCGCACCTGCATTAACGCATGGAAGCAAATAATCCATACTTAAACGTAAACGAACTGCTGCCATCACAATTTCAGTTGTCTGAGGAGCAAGCTCACGCGGAGAATCCTTCAAACCTGTAGCTTTCTGAACGTCATATTGTAGTGGGAGCATTTTCTCGGTGACACGGACCGATTGCTCTTCGATCTCACGCGTTTTCACGTATTTAGCCAAATATTCAGGGAGGGGAGAACCTGAAGGCTTTCTCCCTTTATGCATATGTTCATAAATATCACGCTCATCAACGTACTTTGCAACTGTCCGTAGAACAGTTGCCTGCTGTACTGGGGAAAGGGCCATTTTTTTATCCACAAAGGCTAGCGGCGCAAGGAGCCCCTTCGCTGTTTGCATCCGCATCTCAGAAAGAGCCATATACCTGCGGGTCAATTCAAATTGAAGGACATCACCTTTGGAAACAGATGCTTGAGGAAGTGAAAGATCTGCTCGTACCAAATCCATCATCTGTCGCCAGCTCTCTTTATCTGGGACATCCAGTGCATCGGCAACGTCCGAAGAGCGCTGCACGAATGCCGGGAGAACTTCCGGTTGCTTTGGCCGTTCGACACTGGATTTTGGTTTTTCTGGAGGAGCCATAAGATGAAAGGTTATCCGCCCATTTCGAGCCCCTTAAGAATCATATCAGCCTCCTGCAGACTTGGGATCTCGGTAGGAACCGGCGCTGCGGGGGGTGGGGCAGGCATTTCTGGAATATTCATTCCTTCAAGTGCATTTCCAATCCCCTCTTTGGCTGTTTCTGCGGCTCCTGTCGCCATATCTGCAGCCTGTCCGGCCACCTCGCCTGCGGCCTCTGTTGCCTTGGATACCGCATTGCCAGTCATGTAGGACGTAAGCCAATCACGAAGCCTACCAACAACAACTGTCCCCGCACCCGTGTAATACATGGCGGCAACACCCGCGAGTGTTAGTACGACACCAGTCGCAATGTACGGATGTGCTTCAATAGCCCCCCATACACGTCGTGGGACATACGTAACGTAATCCCACAGAGTCCACCTCTTTTTCGCTTCTGCCTCTTGGCGATATAGAGCCAAATCCTCAATAAGATTATCAACGTCGCCATTAAGAGTCGGGTCATACTCTTTCAAGCTACGAACCAGCTTCTCCTTTTCATCGGTCACCTGCACTAGTTCGTCTAACCGTTCCAGTTGGTATCCTCGCTCATTCAAACGGTCGAGGTATCCCTGCATCTTATCTGGTGCGCGTACGAATGGCCGCTCAAATACGGATTTGATCATACTTATACGTGGGTAGCAGAAAGATTGATGGTCAGGAGCTCATGACGAATAACCGTGAGCGTTGCGAGCGCTTCAATATCTTCGTCTTTGGAAATCTCACTAAGAAGTGTGGCAATGAATGCAGCAACTCCTCGTGCACCTATCGTGAAATACAATTCCTTCTGCACATCTGGTCCAATGTGTTCAAAAGAAATTTTATCGGGAGATTCTCCTGCCGAAATTTGATCGAGAATCGTTTTTACACCCGGGTGGAACTTAAAATCCGCGAGCGAGATACGCATGCGTATCTGCCGCAAGGATTCATAACAGTCGAGTGTTTCACTTTGAACAGTCCACCCCTCACGGAGAGACTCCGGAACCGCTTGAAACAAAGATTGTTCGTCCGCGGTTAGAAAAATAGTGTTATTCATTGCTTCCCATCATATCACGAATGCACATCAGACTCAATTAGACGCAGTGCAGAAGAAAGACTAAGCCGCCCATGTTCAACCATGGAACAGAGTTGGGGCACATTTGCCTTTCCACTGTTAATCAGCTGTTGCAACTCATACATCTTATCTCCTTTACCCTGTGGGACGATGTCTATTTCGATTCCAGAAGCAAGAGCTGCAAGTGCACCATGGAAACGCTGCGATAACACAATCGCACTCGTGCCGACTCCCTTTAATAACTCTCGGAGTGTTCTGGCGGGAATAATTGTTGCAGGGAGGCCAAGCTCACGCTGCAGACGATTAGCGATAGCCTGCTCACCCGCATCATCTGGCTGCATCAAGAGAATTTGTAGATGATGGATATATGGACGCATGCGAAGCAGTGAAATTGCACTCTGCATAAAGGCATCAGAGGAATTTGCGCGTGGAATTAATGTGCATACATTTTTTGTTCCATGAACGACTTTTTGCTTTTCCATAACGGAAAATACTGGGTCAAATGTTTGAATAATTTCTGTACTCAATCCCCAAGAAGCTACCCGCTCATACGATGCAGTGTCTCGTACGGATATATACCGAGCGTGACGTGCAACAAAGCGTGCAAGACGCTCCCCTACCTTTGTTTTATATGGCCCCATCCCTTGGAATGCGAGAAAGACTGGCTTACGAAGAAAGAATGCAAGACCAGCGTGCCAAGCCCATAAAAAACAGGCTTTTACGGATTCTACATCAGTAAAAAGTGATCCACCGCCAAATACCACCGCATCACAGCCGCGGTACGCAGTGATCGTCTTACGCCATCCTCCTTGCCTCAATGAATGTAGGCCAAAGGGTAAGCGTGGCAATTCATGCTGCGCTTTAGGAGATGCAGAAAGCACAGTCCAGGTAACTTCCGGGAAAGCATCCAAGAAATAATCGCGCAGAGCTTCGTCTCCTAAGTTATCGACGCCGTAGTTCCCGATCAGCACACATTTCATAAGAGCACTATAGCAATAGGCCAGCAGAAAAATCGCTTACGTCCGTATCTATAAACGCTGTGTTGTATGTTACTCAGCTGGCTTTTCCTCTGTTGGCGCTTCGGCCGTTGTTGCCTCTGCAACTGGAGCTTCGACAGTCTGAACCACTGCTGGAGCCTCTTCTACTGGAGCTTCGATGATCTGTGCCTCCTGCTCGGCTACCTGTGCCTCTGTAACAGGCTCTGCAACTGCAACCGCGAATTCACCTTCTGTCGTAAAGCGCTCGCTTAGGCGGGCAGATTTACCACTGCGCCCACGGAGGAAGAATAGTTTTGCGCGGCGAACGTTGGCAACCTTCTTCACTTCTACCTTTTCAATGGATGGGGAGTGCAAGGGGAAGACTTTCTCGACACCAATACCAGACACAACACGGCGAACCGTAAAGGATGCATCTGTTGGAACATGGCCGTTATGCACGGAAATAACCAACCCTTCGAAAATTTGCACACGCTCTTTGCCACCTTCCTGGATTTTCTCGTGCACACGCACGGTATAGCCAGGTTTCACAGAAGGAACCGGGCGGGCAAACGGGGCAGCCAATGCATGCAAAATGTGCTTGGTCATAACGGAGTAGCGGCAGCCTACAGACGAGAGAACCTTCTGTAAAGGGGTTTCTAGTGTAAAGAATGGAGAGAACGAAGGTAATCGGTAATCGGTAATCGGAATGGCATGATAAATAGAGCTCGAGGGATCTTAAATCCCCGTTTACCGATTACCGATCCCTACTTCCCCTTTGCCTCATCAATCTTGTCCTGAATGGTATTAAGAACAATCAAATGGCGTGGATCATTGAGGATTTCCTGGACAAACCTGTCTTTAAGACTCAAGCGATAGAGGAAGTCTGCCTCCGAGAAAATCGAGTATTTTACGTATTTAAGGTTAGGATCCTGTGCCAAAAGTGCCTCCAGCACCTCTTTTTTCACATCACCAACAAGCAAAAGATCTACTTTGCTCTCGGTTCCACAGAGGTTTCCAGCCAAGAGGACCAATTCTACTCCATTAATAGCCTTTAAACTGGCTACGAATGGGCTTTCACCCTGTACAGCCTTGCTAAAGAGATTCCGTAAATCAGCGTAAAGCGGGAAATCGACATCAATACGGTAATACTTCTTGCGGTTCTTGTGGCGTGCCTTAACCAGTCCTACTCGGCGGAGGTTTTCGAGTTCGCGGCGGATGGAGTTGATTTGTTCGTTCAGCAGACGGGTAAGTTCACGAATGAAATATTCCTCCTCGGGGTGGAGAAGAAAAGTGGAAAGTAATTTGACCCGGGTCTGTGAGCTAAACAGAGCTTTAAGAACTGATGCGGATGACATATGTTCACAAACAGTATTCAGGATTAATGCAATAGTGCAAGAAAAGTGAACAAACTTGAGTACACAATTTATACTCTCGTTTTTTGGCTTAAAGTAAACAAATTAATAGGTTTAAATCACTTACACTAAAATTTGTTGAACACAATTTATACTCGCATAAATTCCAGATTAGTGTTGTAACAATATTTTGAAGGTATGGGAATAGAGCCGAGTTCAGAATTGAGTAAAACGCCCAAAAATGCTACAATATCTAGATGTATTCACGCACGACCTCCTTCGTTCGATCAGCCCTCGGCACTGTCCTCTTGTTGGCTCCGATGGCAGCTCATGCCCAGGCAAATTTCAATGGAAATATTCAACAGACGTTCGGTCTCATCATTCAAACTGCGATTGAGACACTTAACCTTTTAACGTGGGTCGTGTTTATTTTCTTAAACCAACTCCTCGATCCATTGGTCATTTTCAACAATGGTGCAATGTCCCCCATGTTGAATGAGATTTGGCAGCTCTCACGAAATATTATGAACGTCGCATTCGCCCTCGTATTGATTGGCGCTGCGATCTATACAGTGGTTACTGCAAAAAAAGACTTCGTGGCATCGAACATGAAAAAGTTCGTCATGGCCGTGGTGCTCGTCAACTTCTCGTGGTTTGTCCCAATGGTTATCTTGGACGTTGCGAACGTTGCAGCCACAACAGTGTTTAACCTCCCCTCTGTATTAGGACAAAATAACGTCTGTAAGTTTCGAACAGCAACGAAGCCACCAGGAACTGCAGCGGCTAACTGCCAGGCAGTCCCTGCTCCAAACCCTGTCCCCCCCGGGCATATTCCACAATTCGACTGTGACTGCATCATGGCAGTTGATGCAGCATTTTTCGTCTCACAAAATCAGCTAGGACAATTCCCCGCTGCTCAAGGCTGGGCATGTTACTTGGGACAAACAATGTGTGTGCATCTGCAGCCATTGAATGGTAATAACATTGCACCGCATTCCTACATTCTAAATGGATTAATTCTGAATCATGCACGCTTAGCTGGTGTTGCATCGTTGCCCCCTGCGGTGAATGGACCCGCCGTTTCTGCGCTCATCATGTACTTTTTGCAAATGGGAGTACTCCTTGTTATCCATATCGCATTATTCTTCCCACTTGCAGCGATGGCACTCGCCTTTGCCATTCGCATTCCTGTGCTCTGGTTTACGATTGCCTTCATGCCGTTCTGGATTCTAACACTGCTACCACTTGGTAGTATTTTTGGCGATTACCCAAAGCAACTAGGTGACTATTTCTTAAAAGCAGCATTCCTCCCCGCCATTTGTGGCGTACCCCTCACGATCGGATTTATTATGATCAACGCAGGGCAGCAAGCCGCAACATTCGGCAATTTGCAGCAAATTGGATTCCGTCTTACGAATAACATCAGCGATTTCTTTGAATTGCTCTGGCTGATTATGTGCTTGGGTATTTTCTATATGGGCACGTTCTCTGTGCTCAAGAAATACGGTGGCGTGATGGCAAAGGGTGCCGAAGCGATTGAAGGTGCTGGTAAGAGCTTGGGGTCAATGGCAATGCAAGCACCATTACATGCGATTCCAATGCCGATTCCAGGAGGAGGAAGTCTTCTGAACTTCATGAAAACTCATAGCCCTGCCGCCCTCCAAGCACAGTTCAATGCAGGCGTAGCAAACAATACGCCATTGTCACAAATGTTCTCACCGCAGAATCAGCAGAATCAGCAAACATTACAAGCTACAGCTCAGGCTAATAAGAATAATGTCGCTCACATGACAACACTCGACACACATATACAAGCGTTGACGGCTGCCGTGACACAAGCCGACAAAGACAGGGCAATGCAAAACATAAGCACTCACATGGGCGGTGTGGCAATAAACGCCGGAAATGTGAAGACGCAGCTACAGGCATACACTCAGCAGCTCAATCTTGCGGGTGCAGGAACAGGTGCGGCTAAAACTGAATTTGGCAATTTGCAAGCAAGAGTAAACACTTTGCCGTAAAACCTTACATGTCATCTTCTTCTCCAAAGCAGGCTTTCACCGTCTCCGGCTCACCCTTGGAGCAAGAACAGACGAATGCACGACAACAGCGAAGCAGGCTGGAGGCAAATTTATCGACAACTCCTATTAATCAGGCTCGTTTCTTAGGTACGCACCCTCAAAAGGCAGCAGAGATTGTCCGCCTACGTACCATGAGTGCCCCTCAGCGCATGCAAGAAGTACGCGACACTTATGCAGAATCTTTAAACGAATCGCTGCCTAGGCTACGAAGCGGTTTTGCAGAAGCAAACCGCAATGCGCAGAATGCAGACCCAAGTGATACACAAGAATCACCACTCGAGCATATTAACGCCATTGCTCAAGCAATCATTAAACCTCCAAAAGGTGCTGCACCCGCAGGTACACACCGATATTTGACGGAGTATGACCTAAACTACCGACAAATCGAGGCTGACCAAAGCTACCTTCGCACATTGGCTGGCACACGTAGTGACTTGCAGGCCGACCTTTTGCAGCTCGACCGTGCGCTGGGGGAATTGATGTATAAAGACCCCCGTTACGGTATTCGCCAACTGGAAAAGCGCCACGAGGAAGATAATGTGGATGGAAAGATTTATAAAGCTCTACAGGGCGGTCTATTCGTTGCAGCAGCATTTGCAGCTGTGCTTGGGCTCGGCGTAGGCATTGCTCAACGAAAACTAAGTGCCGCGACGCTTATGTATGCCGGTGTTGCTCTACTCGCCTACCCTGGCGTATGGGATCAGCTGTTTTCAGGAAAGGATAAGATCATGGTAAAAGAAATTAACGGATCACTGAATGACCCTCTCTTTAAATCAATCCGCAAGAAATACAACGTACAAGGGCGTGTATGGGCTAATTACGCACGAAACACCTTACAGGAACCATCTTCAACCAAGTCACTGATCTCAGCCCTCAAATCGAACAATCTACACTCCAAGGGGTCCCCCGAACTCGAACAGCAGATTAAAGAGTACGTACAATCCATGGGTGGCAGCAAAGATGATAAAGCGAATATGCAACGCATGATTGACGACGAACAGTTCGTTGATTTCGCACAAATCCTTTTAACACTCCACAACGAAGATGCGCAGGCGATTGCGTACGATTACATCAAGACAGGCGGTGGCACACTGTAACTTAGGCCTCCTTCTTCTTAAACTCTTTGTGATACGCCTCTAGGATATCGCCGACTTCAAGGGAAATAGTACTATCGACGCGCATACCACATTCGGTATCGGCCTTGGCTTCTTTGATATCATTATCCACTTTGCGCAGGCTAAGGATACGGCCCGTCCCCACTACTTCACGCTCTTCACCACGCAGCAAGCGGAAGGGCACGCGCTTAATAACACCATCAGTCACACGACCACCAATAATCTGCTCACTCTTTTGCTTAAGGAATACGCCCTTTACTTCCAGGTGTCCCAGTACTTTTTCTTCTTCTTCGGGGATAAGGAGACCTTCAAGTAATCCTGTTACATCATCGAGTAGGGTGTAGATCACATCATATTTGCGCACATCAACCCCTTCACGCTCAGCAGTGCGCTCAACTGCAGCGGGGACTTGCGACCGGAAGGCCATCACGAATGCCGAGCTTGCCGATGCCATCATCACATCACTTTCTGAAACTGCACCGATAGCGGAGTGAATCACCTTTACTTGTACTTTTTCTGTTTCCTGACGCGAAAGAGAGAACTGCAATGCTTCGAGAGACCCTTGCGTATCAGCCTTCAGGACAATCTTTAGCTGCTGAAGCTTTCCTTCGTGGAGCATGCTTACAAGATCACCAAGGCCACGCTTAGGCTGTGCACTCGCTTGTTCTAGAATTTGCTTAAGAAGATCACGTGCTTCGCGCTCGGATGCCACTACCTGCAGCAGATCACCCACCTGTGGCACTCCACCAAACCCGGATACTCGAACAGCACCAGAAGGAAGGACTGCGTCGAGACGTTTGCCAGATGCATCATTCATTGAACGCACTTTCCCCACTGTGTGCCCACAAATAAACGCATCCCCTGCTTTGAGCGTACCCGTTGCAACAATAATGCTGGCGAGAGCTCCAAGGGATGGGTCTAAGTGACTTTCAATCACTGTCCCAACCGCGCTGCGGTTTGGGTTGGCCTTCAATTCAGTAATTTCTGCAATCAAGAGAATCTGGTCCAAAAGCTCTGGAATCCCCTGCTTTGTGACTGCTGAAGTTGCAATAAACGGTACGGAGCCACCCCAGTCTTCGGGCTGCAGTCCAAGAGCTGCCATCTCTCCTTTCACCTTTTCGATATTGGCATTTGGGCGATCAACCTTATTCAGAGCAACAATAATAGGAACACCTGCTTCTTTTGCATGGTTCACCGCCTCTACCGTTGTTTCCTTAGGACCTTCTTCTGCAGACACAACAATAATGACAATGTCTGTCACCTGCGCCCCACGTGCACGCATAGCCGTAAATGCTTCGTGACCAGGGGTGTCCAGGAACGTGATCTGCTTGCCAGAATGTGTTACCTGATACGCACCAATGTGCTGTGTAATACCACCGGATTCGCGCGATACAACATCGGTCTTACGAATCGTATCAAGAATAGAAGTTTTTCCATGGTCGACGTGTCCCATCACAATAACGATTGGTGGGCGAACAGAAAGGTTCTCCGCATCGTCCTTTACCATTTCTGCGAGGTTTCGGCTGATGAGATGTTCGGCCTTTGCGGCTTCCTGCTCACGCTCCACACCTACTCCAAGCTCTGCGGCAATAATCGCCGCTGTGTCGTAGTCAATCGACTGTGTGATAGTAACAAGAATACCGTTCTTCATGAGCGTCTGAATAACCTGCGGCACTTGCACACCAGTCTTCTCAGCAAATTCTTTAACGGTAATAGTTGATGGCAATGCCACTGTGCCAGACTTCTTTTTGATCTGCTGTTGTTCGCGTGGCTCGGCCTTGCGTTTCGCTGCAAGGTGAGCAGCATCCTGCTGCTCCTTCAACTTCTCCTCTTTTTCTTCTTTTGTGAGCTCTTGAATTTGGCGCTGCACAGCAGCTTTTGGCACATCATCAAGCGTGAGCTTACGAAGCACATTCAACGTATCGGGAACCTTCGGCTCTGCAGGTGATGCAACCTGCTTTTCTGCAGCCTCCCCGTTTTCCCCCTCTTCATCGCCACCTTCCATATCATCCATCAGCAAGCCCTGAATGGCTGTCATGTCGATCGTCAGATTGTGCTTACGCGCAACGAAACGAATGACACCCTGCGCCAAATTATCGGGAATTTCACGGTCTGTTGGCTTGATGCCGAAGTCGACCTCAGTCAACTCCTTACGAAGTTGCTGCCCAGTCATACCCAATGCTTTTGCGACCTGCACGAGGCGCATAGATACGTGAAAAGATGATAAGCACCAGAACTATAGCATAATAAATGACTGATTGTCATCATTACGGCAATCTAGCTAGTCAGCTTCTCAACTTCTTAGCTTCCTAGCCAGCTAACTAGCTTACTAGCTGACCAGCTTACTTCGTCAAATCCCCAATAATATCGCGACTTGGGGCAGCTGCTGGTGCTTGAGGAATATCTTTCGGCGCTGCGGTGGGAGTGGCAGGGACAGGGGCTGCTGCGGGTTTTGAGACGCGATCGTTATCTTCTTGGCGCTGCTTTTGCATTGCCTCTTTAAGCGTACGAATGCACTCCAACACTTGCAGCTGGAAGTTATCAAAGCTCGATACTTTAAAACCAGATGCACGTGCATGGCCGCCTCCACCGAATGTGCGAGCGGACAATTGCGACACATCCACCGCTGGGGAAGAACGCATGCTTGCCTTGAGCCCTCCTTCTTCGAGTTCGGTAAAGAGTACGTAGACATCAGCATCGGGAATGGTCGAAATAAGCTCATCCAAAATGCCATGAGTTTCTTTGCTGGTTGCTTCCATCTCTGCCAAGTCTTCCTTGCTAATCGCCGACCACACAATGCGTGCTGTACTATCAATTTGAATGCGATTAAGAGCACGGCCCCAAATGCGCAGCGTTGAAAGCGGCTTTGTTTTATAGACGTGCTGAATAATCTCCTGCTGTCTCGCCCCCTTTTCGAGGAGCTCTGCTGCAACCTCCAGTGATCGTGGCGTTGTATTGGGGTTCTGGAAGCTGCGGGTATCAGTAATAAGACCGGTCAGGAGCAACGTCGCCATGTCGGCCGTAATCTTATCTTTAAACGACGGAACTTGCGTAAACCAGCTGTAGAGCACTTCGGTCGCACTCGCAGCTGTTGGGTCGATCAGCTGTAACTGCCCATGCAGGGTGTTACTGATGTGATGGTCAATATTGAGAATCGGCACACTGGAAAAGAGGTCCAAGTGGTCTTTGTAGAACGAACCAAGCAAGGCAAGATCGGCCGTATCCACCACCACGATAAGATCCCAACCGTACCCTCCTTCGCTCAGCATAATCTGCTGTTGCTTAATTTGCCCCTTTTTGGGCATCACGATGATATTCACTTTGTTGTCTTCAACGGTGTAGCGAAGCTTATCGACTTCGACTCCGTCATCCAGGTTAATAGTGACAATAAAGTCCTTATTGTCGCTAATCTGCTCATCGAGCTTTTCAAACCCTGGCAGGAACTTAAGTGCTTCTGGTTTGGTATCAGGGCAAATAACTGTCACATCCTTCCCCATCGCCGTGAACATCTGATAACAGGCAAGAGCGCTGCTGAGTCCATCGGGGTCCACATTGGCATGTGGGATGATGAGCAGCTTTTGATGCTGCTCGATCAGACTGGTTGCTGCCTGTAAGGACTGGGGAGATAGACTCATCGTGTTAACGTATTATTGTAACATATTATTGATTATTTGGCAATAATATTCTATAGATGTCAATTAGCCGTATTCGGCGATTCTCTAAATAAAAGAGGGCAGCATAGCGCTCCCTTCTAATATTGGCAAGAAGTGATGGTATTGGTCGGGACGACAGGACTTGAACCTGCGGCCTCATGCCCCCCAGGCATGCGCTCTAGCCAACTGAGCTACGTCCCGAAGCCGGCGCAGTATAGCGAAGCAAATGGACACCTGATACAGTCTTTTTATGAGCGAACTTGATGATTCGATCAAACAGATATTGGATAGAAACGCGCGCGTCGAACAGGATAAAGCCTGGGAAACAAGCTGGGTCCGCAGGCTCTTTATTGCGTTCATCACCTACCTGACGGCCTGCCTGTTCTTGTGGCTGATAAACACGCAAAACCCTCACATCAATGCCTTAGTCCCGACCGGCGGCTACCTTCTCTCAACACTCTCACTCCCCTGGCTGAAGTCTACGTGGTTACGCAGGCGCACACCTTAAGCGCGTGCCTGTCGTTTCATGGTGCGGCGATGCAGCGCTGCACAGTAACCAGATGTCGTAAGGAGCACTAAGACATCAGCTGTTGGCCCTGCATGAGGCAAATGTGGCACAGAGGAAATCGATGAGCTTGCACCCGCGGCAATAACAGCGCCACTGAGCGCTCCTGCAGGTTTCGAAATCGAACTAGAAGATGTGCTTCCGCTACTCCCCTGCCCCGCAGCAATAGCCCGGCGACGCTCTTCCATTAAGCGAAGCTGCGCACGCCAGCGCTCTTCTGCAGCATCGGAACCCGGTACATCAGCAATCAGACTGCCTGATTCACCCCATACTCGTGCGGCCAGCTGACGGTTCCATTCTTTTGTATCGGTAAGGAAGCCTGCAATGCCAAGGAGCAGGAGTAGACCTGCCAAGAGGGCAATGCGCGACTGGCGCTGACGGATAACCACCAGACTAAACCAGAGGAGCAGTGCAAAAATCAGTGCAACGGGAATCAGCGTCCCCTTCCAGGTCACCCAATCCTGTACACCAGCAAATGCTGGCCACATGCCCGCGGCAAGGTCGGATGCAAGCCATACGAGAAGCAATGCAGCAGGGGCAAAGTGCAGCATGCGGAAGGGGTAATCGGCACGCCGCGCTTTAAACAATGGGTACAACGAAAAGGGATACGCAATGGCTGCAATGAACGCGAGTGCCCACGGCCACCATGCAACGGTAACGGGCGGCAAGAATGCACATAATAAGCCCGTCAGAACTGTTACCAGCCCGAGCAGAAACAGGAGCCACGTCTCGGTATTGTGCTTAAGCGGCATAGGAGGCACATGGTCCATCAATGTGACTTTTCTGTCAATTTTCAGGGGTACAACAATTGTTCAGGGTAAAAATGAGGAGGAATCAGAAGATGCAGAAGGGTCAGAAGAAAAGAGGGAAATGGCTCTGATTAAGAAACTTCCTCTGAATCCTCTGCATCTTCTACATCTTCACTAGAACCACTTCTTCCACATGAAATACACAATAAAGATGACAAGAATCCCACCCATCGATCCGCCAATAATCTCGAACGCGAGCGGATTATCTTGTAGTGGCAACGGAACGTTCATACCGTAGAAGCTGGCAATAAAGGTAAGCGGAACCATTGTCACCGAGAAAATCGTGAGCAGGCGGATAATTTCATTGGTGCGATGCGTCAGCCACGATTCATGAGTCTCCTGCAAGACATCGCTCATTTCCTTGGCGGTATCAAGCAGTGACCACTGGCGCTCAATGGCGTCGGAAACGTCATCAAAGTAAATGCGTAGATCTTCGGGGATAAGCGCACGGCTACGGTGTTGCAATTGTGCAACCACTGTTCGTTGTGGGAAGAGAATACTGCGCATGGTAATGATATTGCGCTTTAAACTCAGAATGCTTCGCAAAATCTTCTTTTGACGCTCTTCATTCTCGAAGAGTTCCACCTCCATACGACGCAGGTCTTTCATGAGCGACTCAATAAGGGGGAACCCTTGATCGAACAGAAGATCGAGTAGCTTATACAGAAAAAAGCCTGACCCACGATCAAAGTATTCATCACGCTTCTTTTCTGATGCTTCCAAATTCTTTCGCAATTGATTCAATGCGCCAGACTTATCATCCGAAAAGGTGACAATAAAATCGCTGCCAAGAAACACATTGATATCTTCTTTAATCACTTTCGACCCTGGTTTCACTGGTACGTGGAACACACCGAACAAATAGGATTCATATTCCTCAATTTTCGGACGTTCGTTTTCACTTAAACAGTCTTCGATATCCAGCGCATGAAACCCAAATCGCTTTTGCAATTCTATGAGCTCGTCTTCATCGGTATGCACTAAGTGATACCACGTAATACCATGAGATGTCAGGCTGCGAAGCGGCATGGGAAAGTAAAGAAAGCCCGCTTCGAACGCTTTTACCTGTTCTTGCGCTTAGGCAGGTATTTAGAACGTGGATCTTTTGGTGACGTTACAGGAACAACTTCGTAATACTTAGCACGATAGCCACGGACCTGGGCATAGACATACAGCACTAACACTGCCAACCAGAAACCCCAAAGGGCACGCATTGCGAGAAACTGGATGTTCTCGACTCTCGACACTGTTAGAAGAATGCCTGTGAGACCAAACCATGCAGAAGCCGATGACCATGAACGACTGAGCTTACGCAGTTGCTGGTTTTGGAGTCTTTTGCGCCAGAACGAAATTGCAACTGCAGCAACAACAAGGAGTACGCATACGGCAATCACAAGCATTACCTTTGGGTTGTCGTAATGAGCATTGCCCGGGTTTGGCCAGAAGAGGTACACAAAGAGGTTTTTCATACAGAGGGGGTGGAATCGTCTTCAGCAGCTTCGATTAATTCATCAAGCTCTTCATCGGACGTTTCTTCAAGGATAGCATCTGGGGCAATAGCGCGCAGCATTCGTTCTGTTTCACGCTCCTTTACCGTTCGTGCTGGGCGAATAAGCAAATACAGCAAAAATCCTGCAAGCGGCAAACACCCAACAAGAAGAACACAGAAAAACTGATACCAGAATGACCGTGTGCGAAGCAAAATGTCGCGCAGCGTAAAGAGGAGTAGATACACCAGTACCACTGCACATACAACAATCAGAAGTTGCAGAATCTGCACAGGACCCGCTGGGATAATGCCGGCGAAGGAATCGAGCGAGAAAGGCACGAGTGAAACAAAGGAAACCGATCACTACCACTCTTACAAATGCGGATGGCGTCGGCGGTGAACGGTAACGTACACGAGGGTCCCCAGGAGCGCTAGTATCGAAAGTAGCTGACTGAAGCGCAGTTCGAAGGATTCAAATGGCAGCATTGGGCGAACAAACAGATATAACGCACACAAAAAAGTCGTCGCGATTTCGTACCCAACTACCATGCGCTGCGGCATACGAATTTCAAATGCTGCAAATCCTCCCAGGCTCAAAAAGAGAAGGATTAACAATAGGAGATCCAGCTGCGTGGCAAATACGGGAATACCGAAGTCGCCACGGAAGGATTCGAAAATAAATGTCCCGATGGTCGCAAGAATAATTCCCACCATGGTCTCCGCGCCTGCCCTACGTGCATGCTTACGCACAATCAGTAGTAAGAAGGTAATCGTAAAGAAGAATAACGCGTAATAGAGCTGTACAGGGTGAATAGGCACAGCGAAACGAACGTTAAACGCGTCGTAGGTTACACCCCAGAACATATCGGTGGGGCGACCATAGGCCTGGCCCGCAAAGAACTTCCCCAGCCAGTCGAAGGACATGCCAAAGGTAAAGGTTGGGAACAGTACATCTAACCACTGTAAGAATGTTGTGCGCGATGTGTGGCGCGTGACATACAGCGTGACTGCAATTCCCACCGCCATACCAAGGAAACTGAAGTGCCCATCATGCATGTACAGAAACCTAAATGGATCATCTGGCTTTAGGTACACACGATACTGCTCGATGACTGCAAAGATTCGTCCGCCAATAATAGCTGCGACGGTGTACCACACGGCATGGTCGCGAAATGGTTGCAGCGACAACCCTGCGCTCTGCGCGAGGCGAAAGAAAAATTCAGCCGACATCCACACAGCAATGAGCGTGAAAACCAAGTGTGTCCAAACAATGAAGGGGCCGAACTGGAAGGCGTCGAACATACGAGAAGAATACTAGAATATTGGGAATTAGAATAATAGGACCTGTGTATGACTCCTATTATTCTAATATTCTAATATTCTAATTTCTACTACTCACCCTCTCATCCAATCGAGTGCTCCAATTTGCGCTGTGCGACATCGTTTGTCACCGACGCAATGAATTCATCGAACTTCACCGCCACCTGATTCTTGGTGCGAATGTTTCGTACGGTAACCGTTCCCTCTTCGATTTCTTTATCGCCGATCACAAGGAGGTACGGAATGCGCTGAGTTTCACCTTCACGAATACGCTTACCCAGTGATTCAGTGGAGTTCATGTATTCAATACGAATCCCCTTCTCCATCAATTTCGCCCCAAGGCTTGCAGCATGCTCTTCGTGACCGCTCGCAACAGGGAGGACAGCGGCCTGGATAGGACTCACCCAGAGTGGGAAGTGCCCTGCGTGGTGCTCAATGAATGTCGAAAGGAAACGCTCCAGAGAGCCCATGATCGCACAGTGAATCATCACAATGCGCTCTTTCTCCCCTGCTTCATTCATACAGAACAAATCGAATCGCTCTGGCATGTTGATATCTAACTGAATGGTCGCAACCTGCCACTCACGTCCAATGGAATCGACAGCGATAAAATCTACCTTTGGTCCGTAGAAGGCAGCTTCGCCCGGTGCTTCGATATACGCAATCCCACGATCTTTCGCAATGCCACGGATGGCATCTTCGGCCCCCTGCCATAATTCGCGCGTTCCGAGATATTTTTCGAAATGCTCTGGGTCGTGCAGGGACAAGCGAACTTTGAGCGCGCCAAAGCCCGTCGTCTTGTAGAAAATATCGATAATGTCCCAGACACGAAGGAATTCATCCTCTACTTGGCTCTGGCGACAGAATACGTGTGCGTCATCCTGTGTAATGGAACGAACACGGGAAAGACCATGGAGCTCCCCTGTCTGCTCGTCGCGGTAGACCATGGTTGTTTCTGCGTAGCGCTGTGGCAGATCTTTGTAACTGCGTGGGAGGTGATTGTAGATCTGCGTGTGATGCGGGCAGTTCATCGGCTTCATCGCAAATTCGTGCTCGTCACGTGTTTGAATGCGGAACAAGTCATCTTTGAACTTTGCCCAGTGACCAGATGTTTCGTAGAGTTCTTTCTTGGTGATGTGTGGAATAGTGACACGCTGATAGCCACGAGCCTCGCGTAGTTCCCAGACAAAACCATCCAGAAGATGACGCATGAGTGTTCCACGTGGTGTCCAGAGCGGTAGACCTGGCCCTACAAGGTCACTGAAGGTAAAGAGATCCATTTCTTTCCCGATCTTACGATGATCGCGCTTACGAGCCTCTTCCATCTGCTTAAGGTACGCATCAAGCTCTTCTTTGGACCCAAACGCTGCGACGTAGATACGACTGAGCTGCTCGCGCTTTGCATCGCCACGCCAGTACGCACCAGCAAGCGTCATCAACTTGAATCCGTCGACAGGGATCTCTTTGGTTGTATCGGTGTGGCCGCCGCGACAGAGGTCTGTAAACGTATCTTTGCCATCGGGGCCAACGTTGACGTAATGCGTGACCATCTTCACATTTTCATTCTTTTCCAAGTCTTGAATCAGTTCGACTTTGAATGGCTGCTCTTTACCTTTCCAAAAGGCAATTGCATCCTTTACCGAGAGCTCATCACACCTAAATGTCTGGGCCTGGTGGATGATCTTCTTCATCTCCTTTTCGATCGCTGGGAAGTCAGCATCAGAAATTGGCTTACTAAAGAGGAAATCGTAATAACAACCCGTTTCAATCGGTGGACCGATGGTCACCTTGGTATCGGGCCAGAGTTTCATCACTGCCTGTGCCAGTACGTGCGCCAGGCTGTGGCGCATTTTGGCTAAGTCGTCGAGGTTTGCGTAATCGGCCATTTATACTGAGTAAGGTCGAAGTATGGCTGAATGATAATGGAAAATTGAGAATTGAGAATGGAGAATTAAGAATTACACCTCCGTTAGGTCGATCTCATGACGAGAAAAGCATGCACCGGGCGGCGTCCCCGTCGCCACGGCTGGTGGGGGCCCGCGGAGGAGCGGCTTGGCGACGGTGTCCTTTTCTTTCGCCATTTCTTTTGGACACGCAAAAGAAATGGCATGTTCTCTCGCAACTTTTATATATCACGCTAATTTTAATTCACCTTCCAATGCCCGAATTTCGCGGAGCAACTGCGGGTCATTGAGCTGACGTGACTCCATTTTGGCCATCGCATTCATCACTGTGGTGTGATCGCGACCAGAGAAAAGTTCGCCGATACGCACGTAGCTGAGACGCAGGTATTTCTTACAGAGGAACATCGCGATCTGGCGTGGAATCAAGATTTCGCGCACACGTGACTGCCCCAGCATGTCTGCTGTGGAGACGGAGTAGTAGCGACTGACGGATTCCATCACATCTTGGAAAGTCGTGTTTCTGGCTGCCACACTTTCAAATCCTGGTGTTTCCTCGCGCTCATGTGGGTCCTTGTTCAACTTCCGCATAATTTCGGCAATGCTCTTTACCGTCGGCATGCGCTGCTCGAGTTCATACTGCGCAACCGCCTGCATCAAGATGCCTTCAAGTTCGCGAATATGCTTGGTCGCATGCTCTGCGATAAACTGGAGCACCACCATATCCATAAAGATTTCATACTCTTTTGCTTTCTCGACCAAAATCGCTAAGCGTGTTTCATAGTCTGGCAGCGAGACATCGGCAATCATGCCGCGCTCGAAGCGAGATACCAGGCGATCTTCTAGTTGTAACTCTTGTGGAGGACGATCAGCCGAAAGGATGATCTGCTTCCGTTCCTCGTAGAGCGTATTAAAGGTATAGAAAAATTCTTCCTGCGTGCGCTCCTTATTTGCGAGGAACTGAACGTCATCGATAATAAGCACATCGACACTGCGATACCTGCGACGGAATTGCTCCCACTTCTGGTTCATCACAGTTTCAATCACTTGGTTGGCAAAGTCTTCGGCGGTCGTATACACAACCGTCGATTTTGGCATCTGCTTGAGGATTGCGTTCCCTGTGGCCTGCAAAAGATGAGTTTTCCCAAGGCCCACTCCACCGTACAAAAAGAGCGGATTATATTTTCCACCTGGCTGCATCGCGACAGCTTGGCACGCTGCGTAGGCCAAGCGATTATTAGAACCCACCACAAAACTTTCCAGGGAGTAGCGAGGGTTCAGGATTTTGCTGACGATACCTTCCGCCAATTTAACTTCCTGCTTACCGGGTAGCTTTCGCTTTTTTTCTTCGGGGAAAGCTTCCAGCAAATCAAACGTGCGGGACCTATCATCTTTCAATCCCCCATCCACCTTATAGACGATTTGAGTGATGGTTGGGTCCATCTCCTGGGCTACCTGCAACGTGACAGCGCGGTAATGCTCCATGTGCCAGTTAAGGGACATCGGGAGTGGCAGACCAATCATGAGCGTTCCTCCTTCACGATTTAAAATAGCAGTGTCCTTAAACCACGTGATGAACTGGCTGTGTGGGATTTGGTTCTTGAGCACCCCAAGCATTTGGAGCCACGTACTTCTCATGCCTGCGGCAGCCTGATCAGGAGAAGAGACGGAAGACGTCATAAAATGTAACGAGGAGGATCAACAGCAACATCGCGACAAATCCGACGGTGTTGGCAATTACTTCGAAGCGGCGTGTACCTGGGCGAATGAAAAGCTCAGAGAGTACAAAGAGGAGACGCCCCCCATCAAGCGCAGGGAACGGCAGAATGTTTAAGACTGCAAGACTCAAGCTAAGGAGTGCCACCAAACGGAGATACACCATGAACCCCTCCTGCACCGATGCGTAGGTAATCTGCGCGATGCCAACGATACCCGTGACGCCTTCGGGCACTGTTCCGCGCTGTGCGAGGGACGAAAAGAGTTTGGCAATTCCAAGTACTGTCTGCGATGTCACCACTCTCGTCTCGCGAACTGCAAGCACTGTGGCCTCTAAAATAGTATGCGGTGCTGCGGAAAGCTCCACGGGAATCGGTCGCAGGTAGACACCTGTCTTTCCTTCTTCCACACGTACTGTGTGATCCGCTGTTTCCACTGCTTCTGGTGACTGACGCACAGTGTACGTCACAGATCTTTTTCCTTCTTGCAGACGAACAACATCAGATGGCTCCTTCACTTCAATTCCATCAACAGAGACTAAGATACTACCCTTAGGGATGCCTGCCTCCTGTGCACTACCACCAGTAAGCACATCATCGACAAGAACTCCGAGGGTTAGGTGAATTTCTCCACGGCTTGCAGCAGCCTGCATGTCTTCGAGCGTTAGATACGTTGGAATCCACTTACCCACCGAAAACCCGAACACGAAAATGCAGAATGCAAGCAGGAAGTTCATTCCCACACCCGCAACAAGAATAGCGCTCCTCCAGGTAATAGATGCACTCGTGAAACTTCCTTTTGCATTCCTCTCTTTTTCATCAGAAGGATTCTCTCCTTTTAAACGAACAAACCCACCAAATGGAATCCAGTTAAGCGTGAAGTCTGTCCCCTTCCATTTAAAGATTGTAACAATCTTTGGTGGCAAGCCGAAGCCAAATTCTTCGACTGTCACTCCTGCTTTTCGCGCAACCAGGAAGTGCCCGAGCTCGTGAATAATCACGAGACCCGTGATGAGCAAAAAAAACGCGATTGCAGAAATGAGGACAGTCATGGGATCGGTATCGTAACGGTCACTGTGGAAAACGGAAAACTTTTCCACACACTTCGAGTTGCGACTCACGCGTTGCTCACCTGCTGTCGACAATTGAATAGAAAACTCTTCATGGCGATCACATGATGTATTCGCACTATGGAATATCTGTGATGCTACTGCGAAGAACGACTAACAATAAGTTTAAAAAGTGATACGCGTTATCCAAGTGCAATGGTGATTGCATCCACACGTGTCACTCCCGCTTTTTTCAATACCTGAGCGCATGAATCAAGTGTACTAATGGTTGTCGCTACATCATCGACAAGGAGGACGTGCGTGGGGACTGAATGATGCACGAATGAAAACGCATCGTGCATCGCCACTCTCCTCTCGGCCCCACTTCTCCATGCTTGGTGACCGGTGGGGCGAACGCGTCTGAGTACTTGCTCGAGTGGAACATGGACTTCGCGTGCGAGCGACTCGGCTAACAATGCAGACTGATCAAACCCTCGCCAGAACTTGCGCGACCAATGCAGTGGGACCCATGTGATGACAATTGGATCTCGCACAGGCAGAAGTGAATATGCACGCATCAGTAATGCCACTAGCTCCTCACTTAGCGCTGTGACTCGCTGATACTTGTAACGCTGGATAGCAGTCTTAAGGAGGGGTGACGCGTGATACGACGCACCAGTTGCAAGAGTGTCTACGTGCATGATGCCAATGCTCCGTAGACGATCTGTTCGCAGGATGAGCGGCTGACATGCATCTAAGTCCGCCCGTTCAGCATCACTTATCCATGTTGTAGCGGACCTACTAAGGGATCGACGAGGAAAGAGGAGATCGAGTACAGACTGCAACATGTCCGCATTCTCGCTCTCTATTGGGCAAATAGGAAGCTACAGCGAAATCCCTATAGATGAACGATGCTTTTTTGTATCTATATCCTCAAAAACCCGGTTCTTTCCGGGTGCAGAACAGAAGTGGTGGGCAATACTGGACTTGAACCAGTGACCTTCACAATGTCAATGTGACGCTCTAGCCAGCTGAGCTAATTGCCCGGTTTAAACTGCCTTTTGCAGCCGACGCACGATACGTTTCCGTGCCGCCGTGAGCAAGTCGATAAATAGACATATTTGATAACATTTACCAAGGGGTGCAACCCCTCCACACTCCTCAAAAACACTGTTTTTTGGTATAATAGAGGGATTTATGGATATACAAACACCCACACCGACTACCCCGTTACGGGGAGAACTACGATGGGAAGCACCCCGTCATCCTGTCTATGAACGTGGGATTGTGTGGTATGCCATTGGCGGAACGGTTGTCCTCGCAGCGGCTGCCTATGGAATTTTAAGCGGCGCCTGGACACTCGCCCTCGTCGCACTCCTGTGTGGAGCACTCTACTTTTTAGTACGTGATCATCAGCTCCCAAATTCCACCTGTGTCCTAACGGAACTAGGCATGGAACTTGATGGAGTATTCATGCCATGGAGTTCGCTGAAGGGATTCTGGTTTTTGCAAACACCTTCGTACACAGAAATTCGTTTCACTCCCAAGACAGCGCGTGCATCTATCTTGAATATTCAAATCGGACAGCAATCCCCTAACGAAATTCGGTCATTTCTAAGCGGCGTAACCACAGAATTGACAGACCAAAGGGAAGGCGTTCTTGACACTTTTAGTCGCTTCGCTAAACTGTAAATGCTGCCTTACCGCAGTCACCGCTGTAACGCACCCAAACGGAATCTCTTCGGAGAGGCCAGATTGCTATATAAAGATTTGATCGACATGACCGATGTGGAACTGCAAGCTGCAGTTGCCGCGGGTATTGTTGCCGCACAGGCGGAGATCCAGGTTCGCGATGACATACGCGGTCTTATTGCAGGATTTAGAACACAAATTACCACTCTCATTGCAAATGGCGATGTGGTTGCCCCCGTGGGAGCAGATACCACTCCCGACAAAGAAACATTTGCGGACTTATTCCTACGCGAAGATCGAACTCTTGTTGCTGATCCTGCATTACAGGCTCTGTATAGAGGAAAAATGATCGACGCTACAGGAAGCATTCACACACACTTTGCCGCGGATGTCGCCAATAATCGCAACGCGATTAGTGATGCTATCACCAATAAAAAGACTGCGCTTATCGCAGACTGCAAAGTATTCGCAGGAACTTCGACAAAGCTCGACCCGATCGATATCGTCAATGACTATCACACTTCTAAAGCCGCAAAACCTGTCGAACAAGCGGTTATTACAGCAAATCGCGCGGATTTCGAAACAGGAGTTATTGATGTGAAAAAGGCTGCACTTGTAACCGAGTTCAAAACCTTCGCAACGACATCACCACGAGGAGATCCGGCATTGATGGTGGAAGATTTTTTCGCCTTCAAGGGTTTAAGCATCGTACCTCCTATTCACCCTCTGACGGTCGACAGAGTCCCATTTCTTGCAGTGGCAAATGAGGCACGCAAAACCGCTCTCTTGGCTGATTGCAAAAGCTTTGCAGAGCGCGACGCGAGTCCTGGAGTTGCACATCGTCGTCGCGACGACGCAGTGAATGATTTTATTACTTCCAAAGCAGCTTCCCCTGCGGAACAAGCGATTATTACCGCCAATAGAGCGGAGTTTGAGAAGCAATCCAATGAAGGTATTTATGAAAAGCACAACTTACTTAAAGCAGAACCAATTGCTGCAAAGGTCGAAGCAATGGCTGAAAAAGTTAAAGAATCCAGAGAGACAATTATAAAAATACTGACAAAATTAGGGGGGACTCGACCTGCCGATAAAAACCAAGGAAAAATTTGGGACACATTAAAATTTTACGACACTACACTTGCACTTCGTGAGCCCGATATTAATAGGTATAAAGCACATATTGAAATGATCAAAAATTGGCAGGAAGGTACAATGACCGACACGCCTACCGAATTCATTCTTGCTCTTACGGGATCCTCTGTTCACGCAATTCCAGCTGCTGAAATGGGCGCTGTTGTCACACGATTTGTAGATCAAATTAATAGGGTTCCCAACGCCAAAGATGTTGACTGGCGCGCAATTGGAGGAAGCGATGATGAAATCCGAGCAAAAAAGAAGCGTGTAGCAGAGGACATCTGTAAAGATGACATTACGTCTGTATGTATTGCTGAAGAGTTAGAGAATATTGAGAGCTACATGAGTGACCTAGAGGGAGAAATGGCAATGCTCCAAATTCCTGAAATTTGTGAGGAATCAGAAAACTTCTTAAAAGCCATGGATGATGCGGCTCTAAAGGACATGGATAAAGAGACTGTTTCTACGACACTTTACCAGAAATTCCATGCACTAAACGAAGGCTTAGGCATTGCGTGGGTGACTCCGTATCAACTCTATTTAGGATGGAAAAAATACTGGGATGTGCGCAAGAGCACACGAGATGAGCGCAACAGACGTGCGGGATCCAAGGTGGCAAAAGTTATTGGTGATACAATTGGTGCTTTCACGCGAACTAAGTTCGACGCAGACGTTAGTCAGGCACTTAAGGCCAGTGCTGATGGCGAAGATAACAAGGTTAAATCTGAGTTTATAGAAGTGCTGAAATCTGGACCATCATCCTTCCAAGATCTGTTCAAGCTTGGGGGCATTTACGAGCATAACCAGCATGACCCAAACTTGAACCGCGCAGTGCTGGAATACGCTGCAAGCCGTGGGTGGCTGTACAATATGGACTATGCATCAGGAACCGTCATGGGACGACCGCTGATTCCAGGCACAAACCTCCCTGCCGGCGAAGATATCAAAAACTATATGGATCAAATTCGTGATACCAACACAAGCGGTATGAACACAGAAAAAAAGCGTGGATCAGATATTGTGGACAGAGAAAGTGACTTCAATAAGATTTTTGCAGAATTTAAGGACCAGTTGGATCAGCATAACTACATGGCAGCAGTTGGTATCATTGAACGCTCTATTGGCAAAGGAAAGCGTCCAGATAGCATCACCCTCTTTGCTACAACGCTGGTACGTCATATTCGAAGCACAGGAACAGCCTGGAAATATGTGAATAACAACGTGATCGAAGCGCTCAAAGGTATTGGATACAGCTATCCACTGTTTACGACTGCGATGCTCAGTTACGATTTACCTCGTATTATTCATAGGGAACAACGTGGAGAAGCAAATGCAATGGAAGGCAGCACATTTACAGCCACTCTTGCACGACTAGAGCAGGATATTCGAGCTCAAAATAGGAATATCGATGATGACGAGTTGGATGAACTGGTAGCAAAAGCTTTGAGTGGTCAAACAATTACAGGCGACAAGAAAAAGAAAGAATGGGCACAAGCCATTTCAATCTTCGATGATCAATACAAGGCATACCGTAATGAAATATCAGCTAATGCCAGACCAAACAGCATGACCTACGACAAAATGCAGGACTTCTTAAAGGGCTCGGAATTGCTGCTGACTGGCCCTGACGTCTTCAATAAAATATTCAAGATTACTTCCACCGTCGACTTCGACGATAAAACTCTTGCTCAGCCATTTGCTGGTGACATTATGGAGCGATATGACACTCTGCTTGATTTGTACCGAGCAGGAAAAATTCCGAAAAAAACGGTGGAAAATTTTCAGAAGAAATTCCAAACCTTATTCGAATCCTATTTCGCCAACACACCGAGAGCGACGGAAGCAGCTCAGTTCGACTTCACTACAACCAAAAAGGGAGGAGGAGACGAACGAGTGTTCGAAGGAATGTATTTACGAGGACTCCTTGCTAAAAGCACCTTGGATGACAAGGCTGCAAAAGGAAACAACCTTGCAAGGACAATTCTTGCTAAGTGCCCAGGTGGCCCCACAAAAATGCCATAGGCATTGGATAAAATATGAAGCTTGCCTTAGGCTGGCGCTATGAATGTTTCCATTACAAGAATTGACACTTCCCTGCCCCTCCCACAGTACGCCACACATGGCGCTGTTGGGTTTGATATCGTCACGCGCGAAACCACAGTCGTTGAACCAGGGAAAATTGCATTAGTGCCCGGCAACGTCGTCGTAAAAGTTCCGGGGGGTTACATGCTCTTAATCGTCCCGCGAAGCAGCATGCCTCGAAAGAAAGGCTTGGTATGCCCCCACAGTATTGGCGTGATCGACCAGGACTACCACGGCGATGCTGATGAGTTACTTGTACAGGTTCAAAACATTACAGATGCCCCAGTTACCGTGGAACGCGGTGAACGCATTGCGCAGGGAATTTTTGTGAAAGTAGAACAGGCGCAGTGGAAAGAGGTTGAGAGCCATGGAGCGGAAACTCGCGGTGGGTTTGGATCGACAGGGACGCACGCCTGAGGCATCTGTCATGGTGAGCCCGACGAACCATGACATAGCAAAAGTCACCCTTCGTCGAGCTCAGGGTGACATCGCTTTTTTACGTAGTATGGATCCTATTTCGAGATTGGCTTTCGCATGAATGCAGGCACTTCTAGCTCTTCCTCGGAAATCTGCACTGCCGGCTTCTGCTCTGGCTTTTCATCCTTAGGGAGCATATCTGGACCGCGTCCGCCTGCTGCTGGAGCCTTTGTGAGGTAGCGCTGTGCAGGAGTCTGGAATGCAGGAGTTGATGTGGTGTCGGCCATATCGAAGCCTGTTGCAACCACCGTACACTTGATCTGCCCTGTGTAAGCTTCGTCGATCACTGCACCGAAGATAATGTTTGCCTCTGGCGATGCAGTCTCGGTGATGATGCGCGCAGCTTCGTCGACTTCGAACATAGAGAGGTCATTACCACCCGTGATGTTGAAGAGGATTCCCTTCGCCCCGTTGAGCGATACCTCCAAGAGCGGGCTATCAATCGCTGCGCGAGCTGCTTCTGCAGCGCGGCTGTCGCCAGTACCGTACCCAATACCCATGAGCGCTGTACCAGCATCCTGCATGATGGTTTTGACGTCGGCAAAGTCGACGTTAATGAGACCATGCTGAGTGATAAGGCTGGAGATACCTTCAATCGCGTGCTGGAGTACTTCATCTACTACTTCGAATGCTTCTGTCAGAGGCGTTGTTTTGTCGATGAGGGACAAAATCTTGTCGTTCGGGATCACAATGAGCGTATCAACCTTTCCTTTAAGTGCCTCAAGCGCTTCGTCTGCATTCTTGCGACGCTTAAGACCTTCGAAGCTGAATGGCTTTGTCACAACAGCAACGGTAAGGATTCCCATGCTGCGAGCAACTTCGGCAATGACGGGGCCGCTTCCTGTGCCTGTTCCTCCACCAAGGCCTGCTGTAATAAAGAGCATGTCCGCACCTTCGAGCTCCTTCTTAATCTCTTCCAAGCTCTCTTCGGCTGCGCGCTTACCAATCTCTGGGTTTGCACCCGCACCAAGCCCACGTGTTGTCCCGCGTCCGATGGTAATCTTACGAGGAGCTGGGTTGTGGTACAAAGCCTGGATATCGGTGTTTACAGCAATAAAGTCGATCCCCTGCACTTTGGCAGTGATCATGCGGGATACCGCATTGCTACCAGCACCACCAGCACCAAGCACGCGGATGACTGCACCTGGCAATGCATCTGGGCGTACTTCGCGCGACGTGGTTGTCGCGGTTGTATCGTCATCGTCGGTAGGAGGGTTTCGGCCCGACGTTCCTTTTTGAGCCGAGAAGAGTGAGCGGAATGCGTCTGACATGATAAGAAGAGGAAGAGAGACGAAAGAAATTTACGGGAGGAGGCTCTTGAACCATGAACCAACTTGGGTCATGGCGCGCTTCATCTGGAAGTTACCCATAGAGGAAGTCTGGCTACCTTCGCGAACACCCCAAATGAGTGTTCCAAGTGCTGTTGCATACGCTGGGTCGTCGACCTTCTCGATTACACCACCAACATCGACAGGGAAGCCCATCTGCACAGGAAGTCCGAGAACGTCGCGTGCAAGGTCCAGTACTCCAGGAGCCTTCGCAGCACCACCCGTAAGAACAGCTCCTGCAGGGAGCATGCCACTTCGGCCAAGACGTGCGAGTTCCGCTTTGACCATCGTGAAAATTTCGAAGTACCTAGCCTGCATAATTTCGGCCATGTACCTGCGGCTTACTGTCTGGGTGTCGATGCGGCTAATCGTGGAAAGGTCGATCGTGTCACGCTCCTGGATTTCCTGTGGGAGCACGGAACCAAATTCCACCTTGATCCGCTCAGCAGTATCAACAGAGGTGCGAAGTCCAATAGCAATATCATTGGTAACGCTTTCACCAGCAATTGGGAGTCCGATGCTGTGGAGGATTGTCCCCTCTTCGTAAACAGCAACACTCGTACAACCTGCACCCACGTCGATCACCACAACCCCAAGCTCCTTCTGGCGCTTGCTGAGGGTAGCCTCAGCACATGCGATCGTTGCAGGGACCAAAGCGTCGATATCGACACCTGCCTGGGAAATACACTTCTCGATGTTCTTTACGTGCTGAATGTGGCCAGTGACGATGTGTGCTTCGACTTCCAAGCGGATACCCGTCATACCCATTGGGTTCTTGATACCGCGCTGTTCGTCGACAGCATAGGACTTAGGTTCAATGTGGAGGATGCGACGGTTTGGTGGGATGCTGACAGCCTGAGCTGCCTCGAGCACACGAGCAACGTCGTCCATGGTGATCTCGGACCCAGACACGGCAATAACACCGCGGCTGTCGAATGACTCGATGTGGGACCCGCTCATACCCACGAAGACGTGGTTGACCGGGACGCCAGCCATACGCTCGGCATCTTCGAGAGACGAGATAATATTATGGATGAGCTCTTCGACGTCGATCACCTGTCCCTTGCGGATTCCGAGGGATGGAGAAAGTCCGACGCCAATGACGCTCGGGACCATAGGTTCATTTCCGCTTTCTGCAATCGCAACAACGGTGCGGATTTTGGAGCTTCCGATATCCAGACTGGCTAGTACGCGTTCCTTGGGCATGTGAGGGTGAGGGAAAAATCTTTCGCCGGAAACAATCTCCGAAATCGATGGTTTAAAGTCTACGGATAGAGGGAACACTCGTGCAAGGGGCGCGCGACTACGTTTCGTATTCACGAAGCTCTAGATAGAACAAAAAATATACACAGATATTTTATCTTCGTACGGGGCTGAACACACAAATGTATTCACAAAATATAGAGGGTGATTTTATCTGGATACATCTTGTGAACATCGTTGAAATGCTGCATAGACACTAAAAAACCTTACCGCGATGTGGTCAGATGAAAAATCTCGAGAATTATGACGCCAGCTGTGCAAGTTGTTCACTGTGCTTCCCTTGCAGGCGAATAGTTGCGTCTAAATCTTCTTGCAAAGCCTGACGATGTTGACGAGCTTCTTCGAACCCACGATCAACTTTTTGTTCAAGACGATCAACTTTCTGTTCAAGATGATTAATGCGCTCGGAAAGCTCACTTTTCATCGCCTGTTGATGCTCCAAGAGCATCCGATTGGTGATTATCCCGTCATTTGTCATAAGAAACTGACTATATGCGCACCCTTTATAAATTCAAGAAAAAAGCGCTTTAGCGAACTAGCGCAATGCTTCTTTAGAACAGCGCCATCTGGTCCTCACCTGGCGCTTTCGACGTTGTACCAGAACCTACAAAAATATCGTTCACGGTGTAGTACAAACGCTGACCGTAGGGCGTAAGAAGAAGATCCCGAAGCCTGCGTGTCAGCATACTAAATTCTAAATCTTTGAATGCTTGTACTAAGCCATCTGCTGGCAGCCCTTCAATGCGCGCATCTTCTAAGGACAAGGGCAGCTCAAAATCACATACAAGCTGCGCCATTCGCTGGCAAAAGTACGCCTGCTCTCGGTCTGCTTCTAGCTTTGTTCGTACGCTCTGTTTGATATCAGCTAAGTGCTCGTAGATGCCATCGAGTGTCTGGTACTCCTGTAAGAGCTTTGCAGCTGTCACAGGCCCAATACCATTTACTCCTGGGAGGTTATCGGATGAATCCCCCACAAGTCCTTTATAGTCAACGATTTGATCGGGGCGAACCCCGTACTTCGCTTCGATCTCCGCAGGGCCTAAGTACTCTGCCTTCATGTATCCACTATGGGGAATCGCAATACGTGTTTTATCGGTAGCAAGCTGAAAGGCATCGCGATCACCAGTCACGATCGTCACCTTCATGCCAGCCTTTTCCCCTGCCTTGGCATAGGCACACAGAAAGTCATCTGCCTCATACTCTGGGTTACTCACCTGCGGAAAACCGAATGCTTGAATTGTCTGCATCACCCGGGGAACCTGGGGGTAAAAGTCATCAGGCGTTTCTGCTCGACCATCTTTATAGGTCTCATTTTCCTGGTGACGGAATGTCTTATCCCCTTCATCAAAACAAACGACAAAGTGATCGGGCTGCTCGGCCTTAAGGATATGTAGGAGCATCGACGCTACACCAAACACCGTATTCACTTGCTCACCTTTACTGGTCTTAAGGGTACGCGGAATAGCCCAATACGCCCTATACATTAAATGGTGGCCGTCGATTAATACTAAGTGACTCATAGAGATGTACCAACTTGCCCCGAACTTGCCGAAGGGTCGATGAGAACGAGGTGACTCACGGGCGTATCCTACCCTTTAAACTGGCCATATTCGAGGCTTCAAAATGCCTATTTTGAGAGAAAATACCAGAAACCAGTATGGGTATTTATCAAGCCCCCCTGACTTCCAAAAACACGCCTTTTTGGCTATAATAAGAGGATATATCAACATCTACATGACCACACTTTCTCCCTCTATCGCCCGCCCATACGATGCTAAGACGTTGGAATATAAAGTGCAGAATAAAGTCGCACTACAAGAACAATTGGGATGGGCTGCAGAACCTAAACGCGCCATGGTCTGCATTCCTACCGGTGTAAGTGACCAGCTAGGAGGTGAGATGCTTGAGGAATTGATCCCAGGACTCTTGGAGCTACCTGTAGAAATTTTGATTCTCGGAAAAGGATCTGCGACCTATGGCGCAATGCTGACAAAGCTCGCCAAGGACCATAGTCACCGTATCGCCATTATCCCAAATGACCCCAAGGTTATTGCACAAATGTACGCCGCTGCAGACATGGCGCTGTTCTTGTGTGAAGTAAACGACAAAGAAGAGTTGGGAACTGCTCTGCAATACGGAACAGTGCCTGTAGCTCCTAACGCAATGCTCCTACAGGACTACAACCCAAACCAGGAAAGCGGGAATGCATTCGTGTACGCAAAGATGAATCTGTGGCACTGTTACGGCGCTCTTGTCCGTGCATTGGAAACCTTTAAATTCCCCTACGACTGGAAGACAATCCAGAAGCACTGCATGGGTGATAAAGCGTAAAGCCACTATGGGACTTATCGAGGACACAGCACTGGGAGCTAAGAACTACGTCGAGAAAGGTATTTCGAATATCGTAAACGGAACACTCGCCACCGTCCGCGAAGGGGTAGCAGGTACAATCAAAGGTGTCTCACTATGGACTCTACACCGCATGTATGACGTACTTTCCATGGGTGTAAAAAATGCACCTCTGTTGATGCTAAAATAATTCAAAGAGCAGTGGACGAACGAAACCTGTCTCTGTAGCGTTATAGGGATGTCGACACTCCCTCTCTCTTTTTCGGCACAAGTTATAAGCGGCAGGGGTCGCGGTACAACGCTCGGTACGCCGACTATTAATATTGATCTGAATGACGTTCCTTCCACTCTAGAGGAAGGTATTTACGCAGGCTGGGCCAAGACCGGGCAACAATGGCAAAAGGCAGCAATCCATTATGGCCCCCGACCCGTGTTTAAAGATACTCCATCATTCGAAGTCCATATCCTCGGTGGTGAGCCAGAATTCGTCCCCGATATATTAGAAATCTACATGCTGAACCGCCTACGCGAAGTGAGAGATTTTCCCTCAACTGAGGCTTTAATGCAGCAAATTGAGCGTGATGTCGAAGAGTCACATGCTATGCTGGATCGACATGGTCCTCCAGCACCTTAAACGGCTTATCCCAAACGAATCCCCCATCCGTTTGTCGTGGCACAAAGGGAAGGCTTTTGTTGCTGCTGCATGGTATGGATTCCCTGCCAAAAAACTAACGGTGATTGGGGTAACAGGAACCGACGGCAAGACCACCACCACAGGAATGATTGCGCATATATTGCACGAAAACGATTACAAGGTTGGCGCGCTTTCGACTGCCTTTTTTCGCATTGGCGAGCGGGTTGAATGGAACGCAACGCAAAAGACATCGCCATCTCCTTTTATCGTCCAGAAGTTCCTGCGAGATTTAGTCTCTGAGGGATGCACTCACGCAGTCCTTGAGTACTCATCGCATGGACTTATTCAAGGCCGCACGCTGTACACGTATCCATTGATTGCAGGGATCACCAACGTAAGCGAAGAACACCTGGATTACCACGGGACAATGGACGCCTATATTCGCGCTAAAGGGATGCTCTTTCGCATGCTCACAAAACACGGATGCAAGGTGCTGAATGCAGCAGACCGAACGTACGACACCTATAAAAAAATCCCCACTGAATGGACGATAAGCTATTCGTCAAAGGAACAGCTGGACCCGCCTTCGAGTGAACATGAATGCACCGTGTGTACATCGGATATTCAAGTAACCGATAAGGGATCTCAGGCATTGCTGACCGTGGAAAGCTACCACATGACAGAGGGTGGATTTCAGCTAACGCTCAATACACCAGGCGCATTCAATATCGATAATGCGCTCTGCGCGATTGGATGTGCACATGCAGCAGGCTTAAGCGAGCAACAGTGTATTGATGCTCTTAACACATTCACGGGGATCCCAGGACGCATGGAGCGCATTGATGCCGGGCAAGACTTCTCGGTATTGGTGGATTTCACGGTAACCCCACAATCCTACGAAGCGACGCTCTCAACCCTCAAAGCGAGTCTGGGAGCGGGTAAAAGGCTACTCGTCCTCACAGGTAGCTGTGGCGATCGCATGAAAGAAAAGCGCCCGATTGTGGGCAAGATCGTGAGCAACTATGCAGACGTGATGGTCGTCGCAAACGAGGACCCCTACACCGAAGACCCGGAAAAGATTATCGACGAAGTATGGGCTGGCGTGGACCAAACAAAGACTGAAGCACATCGAATTTTTGACCGCATGAAAGCGATCGAGTTTTTACTGCAACAAGCGAAGAGCGGAGATATCGTGATCTTGTGCGGTAAGGGCAGCGACACCACGATGTGGGTAAAAGATGGGCAGATCCCCTGGAACGAGCGCGACATTGCACGGGAGATGCTCAAAAAAATGCATGTATAAAAAAGACGCCGCCCTCGTAAACGAGGGCGGCTGGTGACTTAGGGACGGGTAGCTTTGACACGACGACTACGGCAGTAATCGTCGAACATGTTGATAAGAGTGTTTCCACCCCACAACACCAAGAAGCTGCAAAAAATCGCAAACACAGTGTAAACCGAATCCATGTTAACGCCCCTTCTTTTGGAGCTTGCGCCACTCGCGCAACCAGCGCGAGTATTCGTACCGACTCTCACGCGACTCACGACAGAACTTGCGTTCCATTTGGACGATCGCTGCTAAGCAGATCACCAGAATGATGCCGACGACCAGGATGCACATGCGATCCAGGTCATGCAGCGGGTGTCCCCACTCGAAGATTTCACTCGAGTGGAGAATCGTATTCCACACATCCTTGTGACTCATGGGATTTTTCCTCCTTGTCCCTAAGCCTGCTAGCTACCACCACAAGATCCATCTCGTGACGTTGGCAGCAGCATGACAGGCTCTACGCTATGCTATAAATGACCACATTAAATATTATGATACTTTTATTAAAATATGTCAATTAGCGTCATTTGCGGCATTGACGAGGCTGGGAGGGGTCCGTTGGCAGGCCCTGTTTCTGCAGGGGCCGTCCATATCCCCTGCCACACCGAAAAGCACCCAAAAGGAGGGTGGGGTATCCCGGGCACAACATGCCGATTATTCGATAGTAAACAACTGACAGAAACGGAGCGTGAGGCTGCATTTACCTGGATTACCACCAACTGCCCACACGGAATCAGCATGGTAAGCGCTTCGGAAATTGATCGCATTGGAATCTTGGAAGCAACGAACCAAGCGATGCAGGAAGCACTCGCACAACTCGAGCAAACAATCACTCCAACGTATCTACTCGTCGATGGTAGGGATGCGTTTTGGTTTAACTACCCTCACAGCTCGCTTGTTGGAGGTGATGGACTCAAGGCCTGTATCGCCGCTGCATCTATTCTTGCAAAGGTAACACGCGATCGATTTATGAAAGAGGCTAATACCGAGTTTCCAAGTTATGGCTTTGCAGGACACAAAGGCTATGGAGCTCCTCTGCATATTGAAGCAATTAAAAAGCATGGGCCGTGCCCACTCCATCGTCTTACCTACCTGAGGAATATCGTCCCGTCCGAACCCATAGGATCAGCCCAATAAGAAGCATCGGAATCGTCAGCCACTGCCCTTCGCTTAGCGGACCAATAAAGACGCCGTGCTGTTCACGGATGAATTCGAGGAGGAATCGCGCGATGCCATAGAGGATCAAAAAAAGTACGAATGTGCGACCGGTGACCTTTGTACGTTTCAAGTGCATGTAACACACAAAGGCTATCAGCATCTGGGTAGCAAAATCGTAGAGCTGGATTGGGTGACGAAGTCCTTCGCTACCCGGGAAATACATCCCCCATGGAAGGTTCGTGATTGTGCCGTAGAGCTCTAGATTGATGAAGTTCCCAATACGTCCGAGTCCCAAGCCAATAGCTGCCGGAATAACGGCGATATCTGCAATCTTGAAGAAATCCGACATCTTCTTTCGCAAGTGCCACAAGAGTGCGATAGCTACACCAATGAACCCGCCATGTGACGCCATTCCCCCATTCCAGACCGCAAAAGTTTCGAGTGGATGAGCTGCGTAGTACTGCGGGTCATAAAAGAGCACGTACCCGAGCCTGCCGCCGATAATCACTCCTGCAACTGCAGCCGATACAATTGACGACCATTCATCTGTGGAATAGCTGAGACCACGCCACTTCTGCAGACGCGGAAGCATCCACCAGACAATGACAAATGCAGCAAGGTACAGGAGCCCGTACCAATGCACGGGGAAACCACCGACTGTTACAGCTACTGCTCGGGAAGGCAAAAATTCCATCATGGCTGGCTAGGAGGTGTAACACACACAACGCTATAAAGCATTGTCCCTGGAACTTGAACAAAGCAGGGGTCCTTTAAGAATTCATCGGCAAAAGGACCGTAAAAATTATGGAAAAACGGCGTTACAAACAAATAGATAGGCGCTTGTACCTGCTGTAAGAATTGAGCGCGTTCAACATGAGACCCGATAAAGAATCGTTCCCATTGCTGCTTGGTCCATGGCGCATCAAAAAGACCCGGCCCACCAACTCTACGGTACGGATACCATCCGCGAAGCATCACTGGCGAATCATTTTCCAGTGCCAACACAAACGCATGCTCGGGAACAAACTCTTCTACCTGCTGAATTCCATGAAATACGTCTTCATCTACAATCGGACGATTGCGCACAATTGCCTGGTGCATCGCTAAGAACTGCACGACGAGTACTACAACAAGACCGATACGAAATCTGATATCTGCAAATTTGTTCCACAAAAAACTGAGTGCAATACCTGCAAATGGTAGCAAGAAGAATTCAAGCTGCAGGAAGAACCTGCGGTAGAAGAGAAGATGTAATGAAACAAACATAAAACTCCAGATGACCGCTAGCTGCCACGGTGTCCATCGTTCCCTTTTTAGCTGCAGCGCAAACCCTAATGCAGCTAATAGGAGTACAACGGCTTCGTTTACCAGGTAAAAGAGTGCTGGCGGGAAACTCCCGGACGCTGCTTCTGTTTCCCCAAGGAGTGCAGGCAAATGCGCAAGAACTGCATCTTTCCACACTGGGAGATACGCCGCTAAGCCAAGGCCAAAGAGTACGACACACCCACCAATCACAATACACAGATCGCGTAGGCGGATACTACGAAGAGCCAACGGATTCGAGGAAAGCGAAAAAGGAATGAACGGCAGTACCAGCCAGCTGACCAGGACCAAGCCAAAGAGCAGCCCAGTCTGGTTATGTGTCATTACTGCAAGAATCCCAAACACAATCGTCATCCATGATTTCTTTTCCATCGAACGGAAAGCCAGTACACACCAAAACATCGACGCGAGCGTTTTCCAATACATAGCAGCAAACCCATCGAAGCTAGAGACGGATAAAAGACACACAATAAGCGTCCATACTCCCACTTCTTTCCCATACCGTTTGCCGCTCACCCAACTAAGCGTGCACATAAGTGCATAGGCAAACAAATTCCACACCCACCCAATCAACCAATCAACGGGAACTCCAAGCTTTAAGAGGATGGATGAAAACATAAAGAGGCCCAGAGGATGCCCCCTCGCCCATGGCTCTAATTCTGTAACGACAAATGGAGGCCAACCTTCCGCATGACGCGTGAAGAGATACCGATAGAACCCAACGTCATACCCCATCGGTAAATCAAACATCCAGAGCGGCCATGCGTACTTAAGAATAAGGAGAACAAGTGCTGCAATAAGAACCCATGTCACGGGCTGCTGAAGATGTTCTGACAATCGTCGGGCAGACATGGCCTACAGAGTAGCACACACCTTTCGCACTGCATCGACGAATGCAGTATCTGCAACTTTTGCATTGCAGGTTTGTGCAATGTGCTTCTGCCCAGCCGCTGCAAGACGACGACTTTGCTCTTCATCAGAAAGAATGCTGATGGCCGCTTCCGCAAGAACAGCAGCATTCCCCGGCGGAACAAGAAGGCCTTGTACATCGTGGTTCATCAGGCTGCGCAGTCCATCGGTGTCAGAAGCGATAACAACACAACCCGCTGCCATCGCCTCTGCACATGCCAACCCAAACCCCTCCAGGTATGCGGGGCAAAAAGCGACCTCACTTGTGCAAAGTAGCTCGCGCAGTTCTTCGTCTGTTACCGATAAATGCCTCTCTACATTGCGTGTAGCAGCAATCATTCGATCTATCTGTTTGCGCATTACTCCATCCCCTACAACTACAAGCTTGGCAGATGGAACGTGTTCGATAATTGTAGGCCACGCCCTAAGTAACACATCAACGCCCTTACGTGCTTCTAGACGCGCAATACAGATACATAATCCAGCCTGTCGCTTCTGTGGTGATGCAATAACGTTCTTAATCGCATGAGGAAGAACCGTGATTGATTCTGGGAGAATGCCATACGTATGAATGAGCGCTTGTTTTGTATCTGTGCAAAAACAAATAACGCTCTGGCAACGTCGAAGTGTCCGTCGTTCAAAGGGGCAAAATATGCGCTTCCAACCTTGCCCTGGAACCAACACCGATTGCTGTGCATACGTGTGATAGACGATCGCGGTTGCAGGAACTCGCAGTCGAGCAAGCAGCAATACACCGCCCGGCCCCACAGGGAGTATCAGTCTCTCAATTGCCTGCGATTTGATGCGCGCACGTAGAACAAACGGCAAGAGCAACGAAAAAAGAATCTGCCCTCCGAAACGCCCGGTGAAACGGAGAAAGGGGCTATTCGATGATTCGCCGGGGCATGGAGCAAGGATCTTCACGGGTATGTCCTGTGCCCGGAGCGCCTGGACCACATGCTGCAACGACCGGCCCATCCCCCCCTTTGGACGTCCGTAATCCCAGCTGAGTAGGCCAATGGTGGGATTACGCATCGAAGACATTGTTATACAAAGGAACAAGCCTGCTCCAGCTAAAAGACTCAGCAGTTGCCGCATGTACAGCAGATGGACTAAGTGGCACTGCGAGCATGTCGTGTATGACACGAACACAATCATCCGCATTCCCAGATTCAAAAAATTGTCCCGTCTGCCCTGGGATTACCGCATCACGTAGACCTTCAATATATGCGGAGGCTACCTGTAGACCACTGTCCGATGCCTGTATACATACGATTCCAAATCCTTCCATATCCCCTTTCACCACGATGTTTGGGGCAACAAAGAGCATCGCATGTTCCATGAGTATGTTTCGCTCGTCATCAGATACACGTGTAAGAAGAGAGACAGATTTCTGCAGACCAAGTTTTTTGATGACGGAGAAAATACGCTTTCGCTTTGGTCCATCACCAACAATGCAGTAATGCACATCGGGATGCTGTGTAAGCAATTGCGGAAAAACTGATCGTAAAAACCACTCCACTCCTTTTCGCTCTACCAAGCGACCAACTGTCAGCAGTATCTGCTCACGCTCTCGCTGCGTACCCTCGGATGGTTCGATGCCACATGGGATAATGGTAATCCGATCACGAGATACTCCCCTTTCAAGAACCTGTTCCGCCGTTGCCGTACTGATGCAGATAACTTTATCGCATCGCCTTAAGCAAAAACGAATGATGATTTGATACCACCATGCAGGGTATATGACATCCAGCCCACAGGCTGTACAACTAAGACTGGACCGGGAAACCCATGCACACAAAAGCCCAAGTGGTAATGCCGCAGTGTCAGCAACATGCACTCGCAGGCTTTTTTCACGCCATTCAAGCGCTGTAACAATCGATTGCAAGCAAAAGCCTACAAATGCAGTCACCCCCTTGGATGAAGGATGGAGACAAATGAATGAGGAGCGACTAGCACCCACATAACGGCATACATCACGGTTCAACTGCTGCATTCCGCCAAAACCATGCCACGAACGGGCGAGGAATAAAACAGGATGGTGCATAGTAAAGAGGAATCGGGAATCAGAATAACAGGACGAGAAGAACAGGACGAGAAGAACAAAGGCCTGTTACTCTATTATTCTGTTATTCTATTACTCCAACTATGCATATTCTCGCCATAGAATCATCGTGCGATGAAACAGCAGCAGCAGTTGTGCAAAACGGCTGCAGGGTAGCCAGTAACGTGATTTCCACATCACGCCACGCCTTTGAGCAAACTGGCGGGGTTATCCCCGAAGATGCTGCCAGGCGACAGGTGGAATGCATTCTGCCTGTTATTCGCACAGCCTTAAAAGAAGCTAAGACAGAGTGGAAAGATATTGATGCAATTGCAGTGACCAAAGGGCCAGGGCTACTAGGTTCACTCCTTGTTGGGACAATCGCTGCTCGTGCTATTGCTGCCATTCACAAAAAACCATTGATTGGTGTTCATCACACACTTGGGCACTTAAGTTCCACGTGGCTAGATACCGATCAATCGAATCCGCCAGCCTTCCCAATCTTGACTCTCTCGGCATCGGGCGGGCATACAGACTTGTGGCTAAGGACATCACACACCAAAGGCACATTGATCGGGCGCACACGCGACGATGCAGCAGGTGAAGCATTTGATAAAGGAGCCTTCTTACTTGGCCTCCCCTACCCCGGTGGCCCATCAATCGCAAAAGCTGCCGAAGGTGGGAATCCATCTGCATTCAAATTCCCCCTGCCATTACACGAAGATGAATCCGTGGATTTTAGCTTCTCCGGACTCAAGACATCACTGCGCTATATCATCCGTGACCTCGGGGAATCGGAAACCAGTAAACGGAAAACGGATCTTGCAGCATCCTACGAACACGCTCTCTGTGTACACTTGTGTGATCGACTCAAAAAGGCGATGCGTCACCATCCCGATGTAAAAGAAATTCACTTAGTTGGTGGGGTGTCGGCAAATAGCACTCTTCGGTCTATGACCAAAGACATCGCCGCGATTGTTCGGTTTCCAGCAACACTCGCCTACTGCACCGATAATGCATCCATGATCGGAGCTGCCGCACAGTTCCTCCATGATGAGGAAGGTGAAAAAGCATACGAATCATTTGCAACCGAGGCATCACTCCCACTTTCTACTGCGATCAATTCGGATTAATTGTCAAAGCTAGAAGCTGAAAGCCAGAAGCTATAAGCTGGCCGCATGCCAATCACCCTCTCTTGGGATCTTATCGTCATCATCTTCTTTGCGGTGATCGTCGCGTACAGCTTTATTGTAGGGAAAGATGAATCGGTCAAAATTATTATCGCGTCCTACATTGCAACCATTGCCGTACAGGCAATTGGCAATTTGCTGAATATGCTCAGCATGCAGTCATCCTCTGTTACATCGCTCCTTGGCTTTGGACTCGACCCTGACATCGTATCCATTATTAAATTGGTGATCTTTGTATGCATGATTATTTTCTTAGCCATCCGCGGCGGATTCGAAATGCAGTACGACAAAGAGATCGGCGGCGTATGGGACCCCGTCATTACGGCAGCTTGTGGATTTGTCACTGCAGGATTACTTCTATCATCACTCCTTACATACGTTGCAGCAAAGCCTCTTCTAGATTCGTCGTTGGTGTACGCACCACTCCTACAGCCACTTCTTGCAGGGAGTACACTTGTACAAATTATGGTCGATTGGCAGTACGTATGGTTCTCGATTCCTGCAATTTTGATTATGGTGGTTGGCTACATTGCTAGTCGATCGACCAACTAAGATATTTCGAACAATACCCATATTTTCGTCAATACAATGTCCCAATGTGGGCAAGCGATGATCTTGCGTGCATCGCGCGGTTGCACAACACTACAAACACTTGTTTTTCCTCACCTCTCATGACTCTTTCTCTTAACAGAATCCTCGGCTCCCTTTCTTCTGCAGGAGCACTTGCAACGTACCATGTCTCTACTGCATGGGCACAAACAACAGGCGGAGAAGATGTATTCGGTGGAACTCCAGACATTGAAGGTCTTCCAGATACAGCAGACGAAGACGGTATCCGCGAAATTGTTATTAACATTCTGACGTCCGTCTTGAACTTCTTGGCTCTGATCGCCGTTGTGATCGTCGTAATCGCTGGTATCCGCCTGCTCGTCTCACAAGGTGAAGATGACGCAAAGGACAAGGCAAAGAAGACCATTTACTACGCATTGCTCGGATTGGTCATTGTGCTCTTCGCTCGTGTGATCGTCGGACTCGTCACTGTCTACCTTGCAGGAGAAGTCAGCAACTAAGTCTGATGTATTTCCCTATAGCGAATTCTAAACGGGGCTTCGGCCCCGTTTTTTGTTCGCGAAAGAGAACAATCCTAGTGGAGCGGGAGTAAAGCCTAATAGATCATGCATTGTCCACAACTCTGCTTGCAGGTGTTGACCCTAGCACCTCAATAACTGGCACTGCTTCTGGCGCGGAGGGTTCTTTGGCTAATGCCTGGAGATCGCGAATAACGATCGCATCTGGCCGTACTTGGACAACAGCTTGTACAGAGATAGGGCGCTTCCACAGCAGCCACTTTCGGGGGAATAGCCACTCAACGCGGAAAAACCTCGTATCAAACTGAATATCACCACAACGACCTATGTATGCTCCGCCCTCTGTTATCATTCGCTGCCCTAAAACAGGTCGTCCTTCTTCGTGCAACTGCTGCAGTCGAACAAGCTCATCGAGTGGAGACAGAGAGTCCGCATCGCGAATACGTATTCTTGTACCCCAATGCTGAATATCTTGGGCTGGCACAAAGAGAGTTCTGGAAGAAAAAAATTCATTGATGGATACAAAGATCCCCTCCATGACAATGTTGTCTGGATGCAGGAGCACTCCTGATAATATTCCGAGCTCTTCTTCGGACCCATCAACGATAGGCAAGCCGATTACAGTGGAGAGACGTACGCGCATCTGATAGCATTGTAGAGAACTATGAAATTTTTCGCAGGATCATCACACCCATCGCTTGGGAAAAACCTAGCTAAGCAGCTACGGCAAAAAATCGGCAACGTTGAGCTTAAGAGGTTTTCATGTGGCGAGTGGTACGTAAAATATAATGAATCGGTGCGAGGGCAGGACGTTTTTTTGCTACAGGCAGCAGGCCGGAACCCCCACGATGATCTCTTTGAACTCTTTCTAATGTGCCAAGCGGCAAAGCTTGGATTTGCGCAGTCTCTTCACGTCATCCTCCCCTACTTCCCTTATGCTCGCCAAGATCGTGTCAGTGAACCACGGGAGCCAATCTCGGCGAAGTTGATGGCACGACTATTGGAAGAAGCAGGTGCAGACCACATTATTACGCTGAACTTACACTCAGATCAGATCCAAGGGTTTTTCTCGGTTCCCGTAGATGTTCTTGATGCACGACCCTTGTTTGCACAGTATTTTAAAAAGAAGATCAAAAAGCCTGTCGTTGTCTCTCCCGATATCGGTGGCGCCAAACAGAGCAAGAAGTTTGCCGATGAACTTGGGGCAGAGCTTGCCATCCTTCATAAGAGCCGCAGTGCACACCACCAGGCAGAAGTACTGGAAGTTGTGGGAGATATTAAAGGGCGCACCTGTATTTTATTCGATGACATGATCGATACAGCAGGGACGCTCGTAGCCGCTAAAAAGGCTCTGCTAGACCGAGGCGCGAACAAAGATGTCTACGTTGCAGCTACTCATGCTCTTTTTTCGGGGCCCGCCATTGAACGCTTGAAGGAAGCTGCATTTACCGAAGTGGTGGTGACAGACAGCATTCCTGCATCAGAAACGTTTAAAGGGCTCACTATCTTGCCTATTGCCCCTTTATTGGCAGAAGTTATAAAGCATATCCAGCGCAAAGAGAGCGTGACAGATATGTACCGGAAGAAGCGCTAAAACATAGAGGATTACAAGGAATGTGTGCTAGGATGTCTCCCGTTTTCCTTTTCCCCCAGTTTCCCATGAACCGTACTGCCAGTCTTATCGTTGGAATGTCCTTGTTGGCTTCGGCTATGCCAGCCTTCGCGGATGAATCCAGTTCATCATCGTCTTCGTCATCTGTATCGTCGTCATCTGTATCTAGCAGCTCATCCGTTGCCTCATCAGCTTCGAGCGTTAGCACGCCCACGTCGTATAAGGCCAAGCCTTGTGCAGATAAGAAGGGTGTAGCGCGTGGAATGTGCTTGCGAGATATTGCCAAGAACAAGGTAATTGATCGCCGCCAGAATGGCGCCGCTCATTCTCGCGTGGATGCATGCAAAGAGAAAACAGGCGCAGATAAGGCACACTGCCTACGCAGCCAGTTAAAGGTATTGATCGAAAAGAAGGTCGAGAACAAGTTGGACCGTCGTATCGAAAAAACAGCACGACGCGTCATTAAGATGGAAGGAAAGATGATCAAGCGCGCAGGTCGCCCTGGATCTCCTACGACTTCCTCTTACTCGTCTTCGTCCTCAACTTCATCCTCGTCTTCTGTATCTTCCTCATCCGTCTCATCTGAGTCGTCCTCGGTTTCGAGCGGACAGTAAGAAGAATCTATTATAGCGAAAACTAAAAGGCATCCGAAGGGGTGCTTTTTAGTTTAAGCCCAACAGTACATCACACTCTTGTCGACCAAGTGACGCACGAGTGTTCGGGTAAAATTGGCCCTGTCTTCTATTCTCCATTCAAACTGAGGGTCAGAGTCCAATGATTTGGCTGCCGCGATACCTAAGTCATCAACGTTCACTAGATCCTTATATTTCTCCGCGCCTAAAAGAGCACACATGAATTCGCGCACAAGCTCGCGGTAACTCTCTGGGCCTGACTCATCATATTGAGCTGCAAAGGGCGCCAAAATTGTTATTCCATATTCTCTCTCGTAACGCGCAATGACCCCTTCAACACCTGCTCTGCATTGTTTAGTAATAGACCCTGCAACCAGCGCTATTGCAGATGACTGTTCCACAATATGAGAAAGAGCCACCACATCCCTAATAGCATCTATAGCTGATTCCGGTGACTGAACTTGCGCTGTTCTGGAAGCAGCTTTTACCTCCGCTAAAAATCCATCCGTGATTTTGCCTAATTCGGTATCCCTGTGAATTGTCTCCGCGAGAACACTCAAAAGATTTGGGCTCAAATCTCCGACGGAACGGATAGGCTTCATATTAGCATTATAAATTTTTATTTGTTATTGTCAATTTTGTGGGCGACCGCAGACTTGAACTGCGGACCTCGACATTATCAGTG
>CAYSPY010000006.1:0-71697 GCA_964433325.1 uncultured Candidatus Peribacteria bacterium
CTAGTCATTCAAACACGAGCAATGGATCTCAGGGGTCCAATGGTTCTAATGGAAGCAACAGCTCAAACGGTTCTAATGGAAGTAATGGATCCAATGGATCGAACACCTCCAATACTTCCAATCGATCCAGCACATCGAGTCGTTCCAATACATCATCCATCTCGAGTCGTTCTACCTCCTCTCGTTCTAACACAAGCGATCGATCAAATAGCTCCAATCGTTCTACTACCTCAGGTAACTCATCCACATCCGTTTCCTTCTGTATTCAGTTCCCATGGCTTTGTTCTTCTGCATCATCGAATCGTTCCAATCACTCCGATGGGTCAAACGGATCTCCTCGCTCTGGCTCGTCCCAGAATTCATCCATTGCCACAGTGTGTCTCAACAACGAATGCCAGAACGGTGGTGCTCTTTTCTGTAGTTTCCAGACGCCGTCTTTAAACTGCATCAACACCTCAGACCTTCCTTGTATCCTCTGCGTTCCTTCCTTCTCCTCTAACCACTCAACTAACTCCCAAACCTCTTCCCTCTCCTGCATTGGGACCTGTGGTAACAACCTGCGTGAATGCAGCGAAGAATGTGATGATGGAAATCTCAACAATGACGATGGTTGTAGCAACGTCTGCTTCTTGGAAAATGGCTTCTGTGGTGACAACATCATCCAATCTCGCTTAGGGGAAGAATGTGAGCCAAACATCGAAGATCCAGGTGTCTGTGACAATAATTGTCAGTACACAGATCAATCATCTTCCCGTCGCTCATTTTCTTGTGGCGATGGCCGCAAAACAGGCTCGGAGGAATGCGATGATGGAAACTCGAATAACACGGATTCCTGTGACAACTTCTGCCACTACACCACTGGCTTCTGTGGTAACGGCATTGTCGAACGCAACAACAACGAAGAATGTGAGCCTAGCATCCAGACCTCCATCGCGTGCAGCCAAAACTGTCGATACCTCTTCGATCAACCACCCCCACTGTACCCACCAACGTCTAGATCTTCTCAGATTCTCATTACACAGCAGCCGTCCTCTGCATTCACTACGACTTCACGATCTTTCTCCTATCCTCCCATTTACGACCCCAACAATCCTCGTCTCCCTCCCCAAGGCTCAGCTTGTACAACCGACACCGATTGTCCGTACCCAAGCCGTTGCATTCTCAACCGTTGCCTTACGCCAGAGCAACTCCAATCGCTTCCTGCTTTCTGTGGTAATACGAGGATCGACCCAGGGGAATCGTGTGACAATGGTTCACTAAATTCGATTAGCCCGAATGCAGCCTGCCGTCCAGATTGCACGCCATCACGTTGTGGAGATGGCATCACCGATACGCCTCTTGAACAGTGTGATGACGGTAACACGCGTTCCAATGATGGTTGTTCTGCTCAGTGTTTCCCTGAACGCACAGCGCCAAGTCAGACGCTCCCTGCAACGACGATTGAACTTCCTTTTGCACAGCCACAAGCCTCTAGCCTCCAGCCCCAAGAACCTGTCATCATCACTCAGCCAAACGAACCGATTATTACCAAAACCCCACCTGTTCCATCTACTCCAGACACAGGTCCGGCTGCCGTCCTCATTATGATCGGCGGAGCTGCTGCTGGGTGGGCTTTCAGACGAAAGAGAGTTTCCTAGCTTCTTAGCTTGGGTAAGCCCTATACTGGGCCTATGCTTGAGCGTTTGCAGAAGATTTTATCGGCTCGTGGAATCGCATCCAGGCGTAAAGCCGAGGAATATATCGAGGCAGGTTTGGTGAAGGTAAATGGTGTGGTCGCTAAGATTGGCGATAAAGCTGACGGTGGAACGGATACAATCGAAGTGGATGGTAAAGTGACACAGGAGCGTACAGAAATGCTTTATTACTTGATGAATAAGCCAACAGGAGTTATCACCACCAACGTCGCGCGTTCGGGTGGCAGGACGGCGGCTGCTGAAGCATTGCAGAAAGTACCAACCGTACGCGATCTCATTCCTCAGAAGTTTAGAGGGCTCTTGTACCCCGTCGGTCGGCTCGATAAAGACAGTTGTGGTCTACTACTCCTTACAAACGATGGGCCACTGGCCTACCGTCTGACACACCCTAAGTTTGAGCATGAAAAAGAATACGAAGTAGAAACACGCGGTAATATTACGGATGACGCCCTTGAGCGCATGGCAGCAGGACGCATGTCGATTGATGGAGCACTTATCAAGCCTGTATTTATTCGTAGGATCGGGCCCTTTCGTTTTCGTATCACTCTCACCGAAGGGAAAAACCGCCAGATTCGTCGTATGTGCGAGAAGGTTGGGTTCCCTGTCGTAACGCTCAAGCGCATTCGCATTATGAATGTGCAAGACGCAGAGCTGACACCGGGGGCGATGAGGCCGCTGACTGATGCAGAGAAGAAGAAGTTACTGAAGGATGCAGGTCTTCCTAGTGCGTAAGCCTCTCAGGAATGTACGTTTATCTTTTCATTTTTCGTGGGTCTTTTTTTCTGTTCTAGCACTTCACATTTCCCCGTAATACCTTCATGCTCTCGGTATGCAAATTATTCCCCATGGAGCAGCACAGGAAGTAACAGGTACATGTCACGAGCTACGATTCCGACCCAACGCCGATGGTCGAGAATATCGTGTACTGCTCGATTGCGGGCTGTTCCAAGGTAAGCGCAAAGAGTCATCGGTGAAAAACATGGAGTTTACCTTTAACCCTGCAACCGATATCGATGCAGTGGTACTGAGTCATGCGCACATGGACCACGTCGGGCGCATTCCAGTACTCTGGAAAAGGGGATACCGCGGGCCAGTACATTGTACGTATGCCACTAAAGATTTAGCTGCTGCCATGCTTGCAGACGGAGGATATATTCAAGAGAAGGACGAAGAATTTTTCTGCAAACACTTAGCACAATCGATGATTGCCTGTGATGGGCCACTTTATACCCAGCAGCAAGCGATTGATTGTATGGAATTATTCCAAGGTAAAAATTACCTGGAATGGTTTAATGTTGTGCCAGGTATGCGCGTGCAATTTATCGAAGCAGGGCACGTGCTGGGGGCGGCAATGCTCGTCATCGAGATTACCGAAAACGGCAACAAGCGCATGATTGGATTTAGCGCAGACCTTGGTCGAAACACGCTCCCTATCATTCGTGACCCAGCGCAAATGCCGCCAGTTGAGTTACTTATCTGTGAATCAACGTACGGTAATCGCATGCACGAAGATATTGCGAGTGCTAAAGATCGCCTGAAAGAAGTTATTATGAAGACCGCGAATCGCGGAGGAAAGGTCCTTATTCCTGCGTTTTCTCTCGAGCGCACACAGCAGATTGTCTATGACCTCCACCTACTATGGGATGCCAAAGAAATTCCTGCGGTTCCTATTGTGATCGATTCGCCGCTGGCATCCAAAGTGACGGATATCTTTATGAAGCACCCAGAGTGCTATGACACGCAGATGTTCGAGCAGTTCTTGGCTAGGGCACATAATCCCTTCCAGTTCTCGCTCGTCCGCTACACCGAAGATGCCGAAGAGAGCAAAGCCCTCAATGGTAAGCCAGGTCCTATGATTTTGATGGCAGGCTCTGGTATGTGTGAGGCCGGTCGTATTCGTCACCACTTAAAGAACGAAATTGAAGATGAGCGTAACACGATTCTGTGTGTAGGGTTCATGGCAAAGGATACGTTGGGCGCAAGAATCATCGACCCTCTCATTACCGAAGTGAACATCTTTGATCGTATGTATCACAAGAAGGCAGAGGTTTCGTACATTGATGCGTATTCTGGCCATGCAGATATGGAAGGACTCGATGCCTTTATTGCCGGAACAGGAGGGGTGAAGAAGGTGATTCTCGTGCACGGCGAACTCGAGCAGATGGAACCATTCGCCAGTCGCATCATGCAGAAGGGGATCGAGGTCGCAATTCCCGCACGCGAAGAGATTATCGAGTGGTAGGGAAGCCAGGAAATACGTGTGATTATAGTACGTAATGATAGAATCTACGATGATTCATGCTCTCGCGACAACAATTTTTAGCAGGCACTTTCCTTTTTGTTCTCGCGGTAGTTATTGGTGCGTCTCTCTCCTATTTGCCCCGTTCGTCACCTCTGATGGGCCAGGCAGGGAATTCAGCATGCAGCGTGTGGGCGAGCTATATAGTGGAGTGGGATGGTAATCAGGAGATCATTACAGGTCAGCAATGCCCACCAGGATGGACGCCTCCTGGTTTTATACATTGCAATGAAAATTTTTGTTCCTATGAAGGTTACTGTCTTGCGCCAAACTTCATGCAATGTAACCCATTATCACCAGGGCAAGTGTGTCCACCCGGTGTACCTACAAGTAATCAATGTATTGAAGGGGCATGCGTGTGTATAGGAGAAGTTCTCTGTGGGAATGGTTTAGTAGATTCTGGCGAAGAATGTGACGGAGGGCTTGGTTGCCAAAATGATTGTCAGTGCGGGCCTGGGCTTATGTTTGCAGGTGGTGGCGGGTGTAAATGTAACCCCGCTGATGCGGGGACGGCCTATTGCTGCGAAAGCTTCGATACAAATGGTGATGGGCAGATTAGTGACCCCGATGAAATGCAGCTGACTAGCGGTCCTGGGGAATCATGCGGAGGCGTTGCCTGTATATGGTGCGAAAACACTAATAGCCAAGGTCAGCTCTCCTGTGTGTTGGGTGCAGGACGGAATTGTGCCGACTGCGGTACAGAGGATATTGATGGCGACGGTGATATTGATGGCGATGATTACGACCCCGGTTGTCGCTGCCAGCAGCCCAACTTAAATGGTTGTACGGCTATTGAATGCAGTCCGCCGTACCAAGGAGCTTGTGATCGCCGTTGTACACAACCTGGCGAAGAGAACTGTTACGTTATGGGTGAGAACGGGCGTGTAGAAGTGGGGTGGTATACAGGTGTTCTGCAATGCTCTCTCGATTCCAACACGTGTTACATTCCGGGCGGTGGTGCAGGCGGGACTTATGCGGGAACTGGCGGTCCCGGTGGCAACACTGGTAACCCTACGGGTAACAACAGTGGTGGAGCCGCAGGTAATGATGGTGGAGGTGATGGTGGTAACGATTCCGGGAATGGCGGAACCGATACCACGGGCTCTTCCGGCGGCTCTTCGCAAAACTCCTCTGCAGAAGAATGTAATAACCGTAACCCGTGTATTGGGGCCAGCCCTTCACCCGGGGGTACATCTGGCTATACGTACGTTATCCCTCCCGCTTGTCCGCTCGAAGGTAATCAGCGCACGTGCTATCAGCAGTGCGTCGATGATATCAACCGCACTGGCCAATCTAAAGACTGTAATGCACAGTGTCGTGTCGACGAAGAAGATCTCAACATGTGTCCCTGTAACCCAGATTCTCAGTCCTGCATTTTAGGCTGTATGGAAGAAAGTGGGGATTGTAACGCACTTTGTGTGTATGACTCGAACCCAAGTGCCTGTAGGGCGCAGTGTTCTACACAGTACAGGGAATGTATCGAAGGCTGTCTCCCTGCTTGTCCCGCACAGACTTCTAGCAGTGGGAATGGTGGAGGTCCTGGTGGGTCTGGTGGGTCATCTACTTCTAATCGTTCGGGGAATTCTAGTAACTCTAATCGTTCAGGTAGCTCTTCCAATCGTTCAGGCTCAAATGGATCCACGAATAACTCTAATACGAGCAATGGTTCCAATAGAAGTAATGGATCGAATGCCTCGAATAGATCAAATAGCTCCAATCGCTCCACTTCTGTGTCATCCAAATCGGGTGGCTCCGAACATTCAGTCTCCAAGAGCTCGAACAGTTCTAAGGCATCTAGTCATTCAAACACGAGCAATGGATCTCAGGGGTCCAATGGTTCTAATGGAAGTAATGGATCCAATGGATCGAACACCTCCAATACCTCCAACTTTTCCAGTCGTTCTACATCTTCTCGTTCCAACACGAGTGACAGATCTAATAGCTCCAATCGCTCCAATTCTTCATATTCCGCTATAAGCGATAGGTCTGCGAGCAATTCATCTCGTTCTACCACAAGCGACCGATCAAATAGCTCCAATCGTTCCTCTGCAAATTCCTCAACATCAGAGTCCTTCTGTGTTCGGTATCCCTGGCTCTGCACTTCTTCGTCATCTAACCCATCAAATAACTCTAAGAGTTCCAATCACTCCGATGGATCAAACGGATCTCCTCGCTCTGGCTCGTCCCAGAATTCGTCCACTATTATTACTTCTTGTCTTAACAACGAATGCCAGAATGGAGGTGCATTCTTCTGTAGCCTGCAGGGGCAGAGCTGCGTTAACACTACAGACCTCCCCTGTATTCTTTGTATCCCTTCCTTCTCCTCTAGCCACTCAACTAACTCCCAAACTTCCTCCCTCTCGTGTATCGGAACTTGTGGCAACAACCTTCGTGAATGTAGCGAAGAATGTGACGATGGAAACCTGAGCAACGATGATGGTTGCAGCAACGTCTGCTTCTTGGAAAATGGCTTCTGCGGCGACAACGTCATCCAATCTCGTTTAGGGGAAGAATGTGAACCAAACCTCGAAGATCCAGGCGTCTGTGATAATAGCTGCCGCTACACCGATCAATCATCTTCTCGCAAATCCTACAGTTGTGGCGATGGTAGACGTACTGGTTCCGAAGAATGTGATGATGGCAATTCCAACAACCAAGATTCCTGCGATAACTTCTGTCACTACACCACTGGCTTCTGTGGTAACGGCATTGTCGAACGCAACAACAACGAAGAATGTGAACCGAGGATTCAAACCTCCATCGCATGCAGCCAAAACTGTCGGTATCTCTTTGATCAGCCACCACCGCTCTACCCACCAACGTCTACTTCCTCGCAAATTCTGATCACCCAGCAGTTCTCTTTAGCTTCTCAATCTTTCTCCTACCCTCCGTTTTACGATCCAAAAAATCCTCGTCTCCCTCCCCAAGGTACAGCTTGTACGACCGACACCGATTGTCCATTCCCAAGCCGTTGCATACTCAATCGTTGCCTTACGCCAGAGCAACTCCAATCCCTACCCCCATTCTGTGGTAACACCAGGCTGGACCCAGGGGAATCCTGCGACAATGGCTCCTTAAACTCCAATGCCCCCAATGCCTTTTGTCGTCCAGATTGCACGCCATCACGTTGTGGAGATGGCATCACCGATACGCCTCTTGAACAGTGTGATGACGGTAACACGCGTTCCAATGATGGTTGTTCTGCTCAGTGTTTCCCTGAACGCACAGCGCCAAGTCAGACGCTCCCTGCAACGACCATCGAACTTCCATTTACAACGAAAGATCCGGGATCGGAGATCGGAGATCAGAAGCCCGTCATAACTACTCAACCTGATCAACCAATCATCACCAAAACCCCACCTGCTCCATCCACTCCAGACACTGGTCCGGCTGCTGTCCTCATTATGATCGGCGGAGCTGCTGCAGGGTGGGCGTTTAGGAGGAAAAAGTAAAATATTCTGATAGTATTTAGATGCATGTTTAAGCGTTGGGTTTCTTCACCGCGCAGAGGGTTAGAAATATCTCTAGTAGTAGTTGCTTTAGTAGTTATTGCATTTGTGATTAGTCGAAATCCTCTGCAGTTACTTGGGCAGACTGCTTCGAACTGTCCTTCTAATGTGCCGATGTGTGATTCCGTACAATTAAGTGCAGCAGAGTGGCAGTCATGTGGACAAACCATTCCTTGTTGTATGGGTGGCTCGTATGTGACACCCATGACAGTGCAGTGTCAGAGTGGATATATATGTGGCTCACGCAATGTGTGTCGTGCCGCCTGTGGGTGGGATTATCCACAATGCCCGTTTGATAATAACGGACAATGGACTCGTTGTCCTGCACCTAATGATGATTGCTGCTGCCCAAATGGAGCCTTGGCTTACAGTTCATCATCTTCTGTATCTACAGGGGGCAACCCATCTTCCGGCGGTGGAAATCCTTCATCAGGAGGTGGTAACCCTTCTTCGGGTGGCAATAATCCTCCTTCCAGCGGCGGCAACCCATCTTCCGGCGGTGGAAATCCTTCATCAGGAGGTGGTAACCCGTCATCTGGTGCTGCTTGTTCGACTGCACCATTGGTGTGCAATGATATTCCGCCCACTTGCTCCGTCCCTCCCGGGAAAGATTCATCGTGTGCCCAAAGATGCTATGATACGGAGCTTGCATGTATTAGAAATGCGCATGCCAACCCATTGGAACTAGTAGATGAGTGTGGCATGCATATTAATTACCGGTTTGTGCAGTGTAAAAATGATAGTTTCTACTGCCAGTGTGAGTGTGGCATAAATATTGATACTCGCCTCTGTTCGTCCTCATCTGCTTCCGTTGCATGCGCTGGTGATCCTCCTTTTTGTGGTGGTGTGTTAAAGCCCGCTTGCTGTGGGGACGGATGGACCTGCAATCAATCTGGTACGTGTCCTGTTACGGGGTCTTCAGCATCATCAGTTCCCTGTGGATCAGCAGGGCCAGTTGCCGATACATCTACTCCTCGTCGTTCATTCTTTGCTTCGATCATTGATTTCTTCTCGTTCCGTCAGCCGACGGCGCAAGTTATTCCCAGTGGTGATCGTATGCGTATTACCATTACTCGTGCCGAATCAACCGACCCAACACATGGCGTTCTGCCAGTTGTATATCTCGATGCTAATACGACTGTTGCGAGTGGGGAATGGTTTGATATGGCACGCATTCAGGAGAATGCAGACTTCTACACGAGTGTGAGAGGGTTATCTATTGCTGGGCATAGAATCTATCTTAACCCGATGCGATGGGGTGTAGATTCGAATTATATTACGTTTTACGGGACAATAGAAATAGAGGGCCGTCCCATTACACAGGTGTATTGTCAGGATAACCAAGATGTATGGTATTGCCCCGAAAGAATGAGTGATGGCGTTATTTCTGCGCCTAATAACGATGAGGTTTCTATTCAAAACGGAATTGCACAATTTTCACTGCATGCAAAGAATGTGCTGAATTCAGATGGTAATATTGATACGTTCTACTTTAATTTTGGACCATCCTCGGCTGCTTCTACCTCTCAGGTCATCGCGATGCGCTCATCGCTTTCCGCCGCAGCTTCTCGTAACTCAAGTATATCGTCAGCTGCCTCTGTTATATCTGTCACATCAGTGGCATCCGCTCCAAAATCCACTCCAAAATCTGCTGCCTCATCTGCTGTGTTCTCCATGCAGCCGTGCAGCCTGGCTAGTTCTAAAGCTTCATCTGGGCCTATCTTCTGCTGTCTTCCATCTCTCAATTATTCCTGTTTGCAGGTTTCTACTGCACAGATTTGTAGTGATGCTCAAGGTACTCCAATGGGTTCCACTCTTTCTACCTGTCAGCAGAACTGTGGCAATCAGTCGTCGGTTCGTAGTCAGCCATCGTCTCTTGCCTATTGCACGTCCGATAATGATTGTATACAGCCTCCTATAGCTGCCTGTTCCATCTGTCAGACGCAATCTGATGGCTTATGTGGTATGAATTGCCCATCCTATAAAGCAGTTTGCCAACAAAATACCTGTGTCGTTCAAAATAATTCGCAAATTATAGCGTGTAACCCCAACCAATGTCCCGCAGCCTCTTCGCGAGCAAGTAATGCCTCGCAAGTATCTACTGCATCTCAAAGTAGAAGCTCAAATTATTCAAACAGTTCGCAGAATTCATCTACCACGGTTGTAGGAGGCGATTGTGATGGAACAGAATGCAGCAATGGTGGCGCACTCTTCTGTGCTGCAAGCGGTAAATCCTGTCTTACGACTTCCAATCTTCCATGCATCTTGTGTATCGGTGGCAGCCAATCATCAGCCGCCAGTACATATTCGACAGGGTCACAAGCTTCGAACGGATCGACTAATTCTGCCGGCTCCCAGGCGTCAAATGCATCTAATGGCTCCAATGCATCTGTGTCGTATTGCGTACAATTCCCTTGGCTTTGCGAAGTTACCAACTCAGCAGCCTCCTCGCAGACATCCCAAGTGGTTGGTGGCAATTGTGCAGGCAACGAATGTGAAAATGGCGGCTCACTCTTCTGTTCCATCACAAGTCAAACTTGCAATAACCTTAACGATTTGCCATGTATTCAATGTGGCACACAAAACGGTTCATCGAGTACAGGCGCAGGGGCGAGCTCTGCTCCTGCTTGTATTTCCACTTGCTCCAACAACTTACGTGAATGTGCAGAAGAATGTGATGATGGGAATCTGAATAACGATGATGGCTGTTCGAACGTCTGCTTCTTGGAGGGTGGCTCATGCGGTGATGGTGTTATTCAAAGCCAGCGCGGCGAAACATGCGAACCCGATATGGAAGAACCAGGTGTGTGCAATACATCTACTTGTACGTTCTTCCCTTCATCGGATGGGACCCGGACAACAGTTCCTGTTTGTGGTGATGGCCACAGAATGGGTATCGAAGAATGTGATGATGGTAATGGAAACGATAACGATTCCTGCGATAGATTCTGTCTGCTTACGACTGGTAGCTGCGGTAATGGCATTGTTGAGCGCAATAACAACGAAGAATGTGAGCCATCTGGCAATGCCACTCTCGCTTGTGGATCTGATTGTCGATACATTTTTGAAGAAGAAACACCTACACTCGCAAATTCCTGCACTGGTGTGGAATGTATCAATGGGGGTGAGGCAATTTGCCAATTCCAGGGTCAGTCCTGCATTCCTGATATGCAGAATCCGCAGTGCTTTACGTGTGAAACGATTTTCTCTGTCACGTCGCAAGCATCCGAAGTTCCTCTTACATGTTCAGGTCAGGAATGTCTGATGGGTGGTGTATCGCTCTGTGCTCAGCAAGGGCGGACATGTTCATTGCTGGCAACTGATCCATGTTTTACGTGTAATGATGTTCTTCCGCCTCCTTCATCATTCCAGTCATCCCCATCGGTTGTAGCTTCAGTAGCAGCCTCCTCAGCACCAGTTGTTCTTGCCTTCCTTAACGAACAATGCGCCTTTAATGCTGATTGCATCACTGGAATTTGTCGAAACAATATCTGTGTTCCTTGTACAGCAGATAATCAGTGTTCGAGCGGAAAGTGTGCAAATGGTATGTGCATACTTACCGAAGTACTTCCTGGTCAGACAGTTGTTCCTCCACTGGCTGGTGCTGCTGGTGATGACCCATCGTTGGTCCCAGGTGCAGATCCATCTCTCGTACTTCCTGCATCTACGATTGAATTACCATTTACGACGAGCAATCAGATGGCAGATGGCAGATATCAGGGCACTGTTTCGATTAATTCCGACGGACAGCGGATAGCGGCTAACGGACAATCTGTTCTTCCATCTGCCCCTGCAACCCCAGCAACTGGTCCAGCAGCTATTCTCATTATGATCAGTGGAGCAGCTGCAGGGTGGGCATTCAGACGCAAGAAAACAGCATAAACACTACATCGGGAAAGACCATTCCTGAGAACGCAGTATGTCCCTGTCGTCCTCTCTATTTATTTGATCGATTAGGCAGATTCTGAGACTATAATCCTATATGCGAAAGCGGGTTATTCAAATACTGCTCACAGTGATACCCGTTATCGCGATTGTTGTACTAATCCCCAGCGAGCGCTTATTCATGTTGCAAGGATTAGGTGGGGGAAGATGTAACGAATATTACGTCTATGGAGCAGAGACTGACCCTGATGTAGAGGAAAATTCTCCTGGTATATGTGTGTTTAGGCCCCATCATTACATGGTTGTTCACTGCCCCCTTCATTACAGTGTGCATCTGATTTCTTGTACTGCCTACGACGGACCGGGGGGAACAGGCCAGGCAGTGGGTAGCTGTATGTATAAATTTAACCAGTATGGAAACGACGAAGACGGTGCGCCCTATATGACTGGTCAGCCTCTCTATTACATGACGAATGGTTGGTATAGCGGTGTCGTTGTGTACGAATGTATCTCTGATAATGGTGATGCTGGTGGGGATGGGGCTTCTTCTGATGACCCAGCTTCGTCTGCAGCTCCACCTTCCTCTGCCCCACCTTCATCTGCGGCCTCCAGTGCAGCACCCAGCTCTCAAGCATCTTCTGCTCCTGCATCTTCCGCAGCTTCTAGCGCAGCTCCAAGCTCTCAAACATCGTCCGCTCAGCAGGCATCGTCGGTTTGCTCTAACTGTCTCGCAGCCTCCTCTCAACCGCCAGCTTCCTCTGCAAGATCCAATCCTTCTTCTGCTCCACGTTGCACCACTAATGCAGACTGTGGTGGATGGGATAATGTCATTTGTAGTGCTTGTACAGGCACGTCACTCAATTGCAGTAAAACATGTAGAGGATCTCCAGTCGCATGTGTATCTGGCAACTGCCAATTTACGAACCCCGAAGGGGCTAACCAAACACAGACTCGCCCTTGTGATCCTGCCGCATGTGCCTTGTCTTCTACCTCCCGCTCCTCTGTTTGCACAGTTCTTCTTCCTCCAACAACGACCATTAACCCTCAGCAATGTAGGATTGCATGCGGCCAAGCATTTATGGCCTGTATGGACTGGGCTTCGCAGCACTGCTTCCCATCTGTAAATGATCCCAATGCAGGCAACCCTTGTGAAGAAGATTGTAAGAACGATTGGCTTGCCTGTATGGATAAGTGCGCGGTTCCTCCTTCATCCGCGATTCCTTGTCCTGTGTCTAGCACTTCTGCTCGCTCTGCTTCTTCTACGGCTTCAGTAATTACCTGTACCAATGTAACAACCTGCCCAGCCCCACCCGAAAATGTCATTTGTGGGGATTGTATTAGTGGAGGAGTATTTGCATCTCAACTTCTTCCCTCGTGCGCCAAAAGTTGTACATCATTCATGCCTTCATGTTCGAATGGCCAGTGTGGTATTACAACCTTTAACTTTACCGAACAATGCGCTGCGAATGCATGCGCCACTTCTTCTAAGGCATCCGCTGCCTCCTCGGTCGTGAGAATCGTTGCGTGCTGCAGTAACTGGAGCTGTATCGAGGCAACAGAAGATTCATGCAACGATTCAGGAGGAAGACCCTTTGCCGGCGATCCCAAAGGCGCGGGAATGGCCAACTGCCAAGCTCAATGTGTTGGGGGAACGTCTTGTCGTGACAATAACGATTGCCCACCCGTAGACGATATGTGTACTCAGTGCATGAGCACTCCCGGTGCTTCGTGTGCAAAGCTGTGTAGGAATATGTTCCCAGTTTGTTTATGGCCAGGTGAGTGTCACGCTGCAACTGATGGGGTCTACATGACGCCCTGTGCCGGTAATGCTTGCACAGGATCCTCGCAATCATCTACCGGAGGTATTCAATGTAGCACTGTCGATGATTGTCCCATGCCAGCCATCGCTTGCAGTCAGTGCCTTGCCGGAGGGAATGGTTCATGCGCACGCACATGCGGTAATGTTTCAGTGGACTGTACGAATAATCAATGCATCTATACAGAAGGCCCTCCACTGGTCTATCCCTGTAATGGAAACGAATGCACCGATCATTCATCTGTCTCATCATCTGTTCAGCAATGTTCTACCGATAATGACTGTAGCCCTCCACCTGCCTCCTGCACGGCTTGTGCAGGACAGAGTGATGGAAGTTGTAGTATGCTTTGTTCTACGTATAGCGCTGTGTGCAAGCAGAATATGTGTGATATTGATGAGGTAACTGTCCTACAGTCCTGTGATGATAATCAGTGTCAGCAGCAGTCTTCATCCATTCGTCATTCTAGTGCCGCGTCATCTGTCTCTCATGCATCAGATAGATCGGATTCTTCCCGTCGTTCCAATACATCAGATGGTTCACGTTCATCGCAATCTTCTACCACTGTAGGCGGACAATGCGATGGAACAGAATGTGCAAATGGAGGGTCAGATTTCTGCAGTGCATTCGGTAAATCTTGCTCTACTATCGACGATCTCCCTTGCATTATTTGTACAGGGAATGGGTCCCAAGGATCAAATGGAAGTGCGGGCTCCACTGGTAGCAACGGTGCGGAGGCGTCTATATCTTCACGCTCTCATACTTCTTCGGAATCGTCTGTACTCGTCGGTGGAGAATGCGACGGCACAGAGTGTTTCAATGGAGGCATGCAGTTCTGTGGCCTCCAATCTCGCAGTTGCATCCATATACCTACTCTACCCTGTATTGCTTGTATTCAAGAAAGCTCCATTGCAGGGGGAATAGCAGGGGATGGAGGATCAGCTTCCTCTACGACACCTCTTCCACCTCCTCCACCTTGTTTTGCAATCTGCGGTAACAATATTCCGGAATGCAATGAAGAATGTGATGACGGAAATCTTTCGAATGATGATGGATGTAGCAACACCTGCTTCCTTGAATGGGGAGAGTGTGGCGACGGAGTCATTCAATCAAGGCTGGGTGAACAGTGCGAACCAGTCCTAGAAGAAGAGGGTATCTGTAATAGCTCTACGTGCAGGTACTCTCCTTCATCCGAAGGAACAAATACCACTACACCTGTCTGTGGTGATGGTAAGCGTATGGGTACAGAAGAATGTGACGATGGAAATAGGAATGAGACAGACTCCTGTACGTCTTCCTGTCGCTTGAATGGAGGGGTGTGCGGAGATGGTGTGGTGCAGCGCAATAACAAGGAAGAATGTGAGCCATCCTTGCCATCCCCTTATACGTGTCTCTCTACCTGCAGATACGCATTTGAACCAACAATCGATTACCCTTGTACGGGTACGGAATGTTCCCTGGGCGGAGATGCTGTTTGTCAGTATCAGAATCAGTCGTGTGTGCCAGACCAGGCGAATCCTGCATGCTTCCGCTGCGATACGATTGTTTCCATTGTCCCATCCTCAGAAGCGCCTCTAACGTGCTCGGGACAAGAGTGCGCCATGGGAGGGGCGTCGCTTTGCGCGCTAGAAAATAAAATCTGTTCCACCCTTAAAAACGATCCCTGTTTTGTCTGCACTTCACCCGCAGCTCCCTCATCCCTTGCCCCATCATCTGCTATCCCAGGTCTTACCTTAGCCTTCCTGAACGAGCAGTGTTCCTTTAATTCCGACTGCATCACAGGGCTTTGCAGAAATAATATCTGCGTTCCTTGTACGAATGATAATCAATGTTCCTCTGGGCTGTGTAGGAATGGAATGTGTACCACTGTAGAGGTTCTCCCCAATGAAGCGTCCGTTCCTCCTCTTGCGGCTGCTCCTGGCAAGAATCCATCCCTCGCATTGAGTGATGATCCATCAGGAGTGCTCCCTGCAAGTACTATTGAATTACCATTTACGACGAGCAATCAGATGGCAGATGGCAGATATCAGGGTACTGTTATGATTAATTCCGACGGACAGCGGATAGCGGCTAATGGACAATCTGTTCTTCCTTCCGCACCTTCTACGCCCGATACAGGCCCAGCTGCCCTTGTAGTCATGCTGGCCGGAGCTGCTGCAGGGTACGCGTTTAGGCGAAGAAAAAGAGCGTAGGGTCTGTTATGATTCGGGTGTGCAGCGTTTCTCTGTCAAGCAATCGGCCCGTGTTGTGTTTGCCCTGGGCTGGTCGGATTTTCTGCTGAAATATCGGGGATCATTTTTTGGGTATCTTTGGTCGTTTATTGTTCCGCTCGTGAAATTTCTTGTTATCCTTCATATATTCAGACCGTTTGTATCCGATATTCCGTTCTATCCGCTGTATTTATTCCTTGGGCTTCTGCTGTGGGAGCATTTTTCCCTTACAACGTCGGCGTGTATTTATATGCCGCAGGATAAATCGATGATTATTAAAAAAGTGCCCCTTTCCCGTCTCCTTCTTATGTTTAGTGTGGGGTGGATGCACTTGATGATTCTGCTGACGTACATTTGTATCTTCGTCCTATTCTGTGTGTTTCTTGGCCATGGTCTTCAGCTCGTTGGCATACTGTTCTACCTCCCTCTTATCTTTGTACAATCGACCATGTTGGCCCTAGGGGTAGGCATGATGCTGGGGGCCTACAGTCTTAAGTTCCGAGATATTCCGCATTTATGGGCCGTAATCTTGCAGGTTCTCTTTTGGCTTACACCAATTATGTATTCCTACCAGCCCAACGCCCCCATTCTTGCCGATATTCAAAAACTTCTTACTACTGGCTTACCGTTTTCCATTTGGAGTGTGTTTGATGCGTTTATTCGATTCCAGCCCCTCTCAATTTTAATCCACGATGCTCGCAGAGTACTTCTGTACCCCGAAACCCTGGGTGTTCCATCGGTTATCCATATGACACTCTTCACACTTGTTTGCGCCGCTATATTTGCTATGGGTATATGGGTCTTTAATCGTCGCAGTCCTCACTTTTTAGAAGAATATTAACCATGTCCGATATCGTCCTCTCCTGCACTGGCGTTGGGAAAACATTCGAGCAAAAGCTCCTGCCATCTTTCATGCTCCAAGATCATGTTCTTCGGCCAGCTGATCATTCTCGTCGTTGGTCACGGACAGTCTTACACGATGTAACCCTAAATGTGCGGCAAGGGGAGTGGGTTGGGCTCTATGGACCCAATGGCGCAGGGAAAACCACGCTTCTTCGCATTCTTGCAGGCCTCATGCAGCCAGATACGGGTAGCGTGGAACGCAGTGGGAGCATCTCGTGCTTTTTCGATATCACAGCCGGGTTTCACCCTGAACGGTCAGCACCAGAAAATATTTATCTGCATGGACTCCTTCATGGGCGCACTCCGTCCGAGATCCGTTCTACTATTGATGCTGTCATAGCTTTTGCAGGCGTGGAATCACACAGAGACCTTCCCATGAAATGCTACAGCGCAGGCATGAACCTACGCGTTGCCTTTGCTGCTGCGTCCATGATCGAAGCGGATATCTACCTGCTCGATGAAGTAATGGCAGTAGGGGATGCTTCGTTCCAACAGAAATGTCGTGATCATCTGCAGGCTCTTCGTGCAAAGGGCTCCTCTGCGATTATGGTCAATCATTCCCTGTCCGATCTCGAAAAATTCTGTGATCGTATCGTCATATTGGACAATGCAACAATCGAAGATCATACAGCGGTCGCTCTCTAACGCTTTTCATCAGCTGTGACTTCTTGTGTGTGCGTTTTCCAGATGTCCCTGTGGTGAAGGACATGCCCCTGCCAGCGTAGGTGCTTATACATACGAAGGGCCAAAGATTCGCCCCTATTCGAGACTCCAACTTGTCCGGGGATAATGGCATGCATCGAGCCTCTGCGTACGAGTGCACAGCAGAAGCATGGATGCAGGGTTATATCAGGGCCGTCATGGTTGGCATTGCCGCACTTTTCACATGGTGCGAATACTGCGCATATATCTTCTTGTAGGTCCGAAAGCATCGTATGGATGCCATTGGCAGGCAACACGTATGTTGGCGATAGCGAGAGCACATAGTCGGTATTGTCCGATACAAGCATCCTGTGCCACGCACGAATGGTCATCAAATCAGTTGCAGAAGAAGCAGGCCAATGCACATATTGCACAGAGCCAAATGAAAGTGTTGTGAGAGTGGAACGGAGGAGTAGGTCGAATGCAGTGTCATTTGATGTATTGATCCACATCACATGCAAGAGTGCAGGGTTAAAACCCGCACGTGTCAGTCGTAACAAGTACGATTCAATGTCACATGGCTCTGTAAATATCGTAAAGACCGTTAGTGGATGGTACAGCAATGCAGCATCATTCATGTACGATGCATGGTTGCTTCGAGCATGTTTGTCGGTAAGGCTCCCTGTATGTATATCATAATACGCAAAGGTATCGGCCTTTGCGCCAATATACCCTTGTCGCACAACACGACGGTGGAAGTCCCAATCTTCAAATGCATGTGGGATATTGCGATACCCTCCCGCTAGTTCATAGGCCTGCCTGCGAATAAGGGCATTGGAGCTGATGAAATTAAACCTTCCAAGTAGTGTTGTATCAAATTCAGGATTTTCAATGTAGGCGCGTTTTTCGTGAACATATTGGATATCGCCGTAGACAAGCCCCACTCGTTCGTCAGTCATTTTTTCTATGCATCGTTCGATGTACGTCGCAGGCAGATAATCATCTGCATCCACGTACAATAAAAATGTACCGGTTGTTGCAGCGGCAGCGCTATTGCGTGTATCTGCAAGGTTTCCGTGCTCTACGCGTACGTAGGATACGCCTCGTGTTGCGTATGTTTCTACAATGCTTTTCGTGTAATCATTCGATGCGTCATCTATCACAAGAATTTCAAGCGGTCGTACTGTTTGCTTTAAAATGCTATCAATCGCTCGGGGGAGTGTGCGAGCGTAATTGTGGCATGGGATGATCACGGAAACGTCCACATACGATATAGGAGACTTATTGATCATTCGTCCCACTACAGCATGTCGTACCCATCGCAGTTGTGATTTGAAAGGTTTGCCTATTTTCCCCCAGTATTGCCGCAAGATGAACTGCAGGGTGCTTCTCATACAAGGAGAGATTCGTAGATATCAGCGATTGAAGGCATGACGTTTTCCCAGCGTCGCGTCGCACGAATCAGTTCGTAATTATGTGGGCGGGCATGTTCGATAATCTCTGGATGTTGTTTGCACCAGATAAGCGCATCACGGAGCCCAGCTGCCGATTGGTTCTGTACGATAAGCCCGTTATACCCCGAACGGATCATTTCGGGGGCGATACCGACGTCAAACATCACGGGGAACGCGCCGCATGCCATCGCTTCTAATAATGGCCGGGGGCATCCCTCCGACACAGATGCGGTTGCAAAAATATCGACCGAACGGAAAAAATCAGGCATCTCCTGTTGTGTACGTTCCCTGCCAATCGATGTCTGTAGTGGCATCAGGTCTTTGCAGGCATCGCGTAGCATCTGGACATTTTTTGTTGGAACATTCGACCCCGCATACCCCGCACAGTGTGCACGATTCGAATCACCAGTTATGTGGAATAGGGTCGTATCTACGCCTTCAGGGAAAAAATGCACAGGACAGGGGATTCCCCCGAGTACTTCTAGTAATTTTCTGCTTGGCACTGTAATTGCATCGGCTTCATATAAGTATTTGGCATAAAAATCGTCGGGGCTCATCCCGTTTCTTTCCCAGTAATGATTATAAACACCCTTCAGTATTTTGGCTTTCCCCTGCAGAAATTTACGATGGTATGTTACGTTTTCATAAAACACATGGATAATGTCGTACTGTGATTCGTCAATAAATGGCTCGTCTTGTGCAGCAAGAATTTCAATTCTAAAACGATCGGATAGATGAGACGAAATCGCACGAGCGATGGTGTGGAACGCCCAGTCCCACTCATCAATCAATAGGAGAATGCCGGGCTTAGAGTGGGACGACCCAGTGGTTTTGGTTAACATAGTGTTTACATCGGCAATCCCAGTCCATCAGCGCTTTTTGTCCGCGCAAAAATACGCGTTCATAGTAAAAGTGCTGGTCGTAGTTGTAGTACGGGGGGCCTGCGCGGAAAATGGCATCTCTAAATATCTTTCCCCGAACAGCAAGACACCCAAAGCCGTTGCCTCCTGTTTCATGTAGCCCGTTTTGGAAGAGTGGGGCGTCTACAGCCCCGGCATCTAACGTCCAATTCCAGGCGGCAATACGTGGTGACAGCCGGTGACGGTAGACACCAGAGACGCTCATAGCATCACTGCTCCACAGAGTTGTTGCGAGTCGCACGTATGCATCATCGGGCGGAATAACGTCATCTTCCAGAATGCATGCTAGTGGCGTTTTACACTTGCGAGCCAGCGTGTTGTAGATGAGTGCACACGCATCACTGAGCTCTCGCACAAATTCTTCTCGTGGCAAATCCGCAATGCCAGCGCGTCCTACTGGCATTTGCTCATACGAAATGGATGCATAATCCGATCGGGGAATCCATTCTGTCACCAGTTTGCTAAAATCCGCACTCTGGGAGGTATCGAGTAATACCAAGTGCATGCGTTCATGAGGGTACGTTTGCCTCTCTAAAAATGCGCTGGTGATTGGCCACATCCAACTGCGTCCCGACAGTGGGACAAACAGGGTTGCATCACGAGATTCCGTTGCTGGTCGAGGGGCAAACGGGTCTCTGGGGAAAAAAATCATCCCGCGACTTTTCACCGTACTCCAACCCGCATCCATTGCTGCAGTCCATAAATCGATCATTGTATCCGACGCAGACTGGCATCCCTGCACAAATGCGTCTCGTCGTGCCAAGCATGCACGATGCAAAAACTTTTCTGGCTGCAAGAGAGCTTCTTCTGTTGCAGCAGGCGTATGGACTGTTTGTCGGTTCGATAGAATATGATAATCGCTATAGGCAAAACCCGTAGAGGGGAATGCATTGAGTGCTTCTAGGCCATGGCGAATATAATTCGGGTGCAGAACGTCGCCACTGGTGAGTGACAAAAGATAGGGACGTGAGTCTTTGCATAGCCAGTGCTCCAGCCAGTTAGGTTTCGTGCTACCACCCCACTCAGCAACTGATTCGGTAACCAGAATATCAATGACAGCTTTTCTGTGTACCTCAGGGCTAAACCCAACAATACGCTGTGGCCGTACCGATTGCCTTTGTAAACTTTCCAGTGTCTTTCGTAGCCCAGCGACATCATCGTCTACGCGTATGATAACTGTTACAGGTGCAGTTGCGGGACTCGTGGGTAATGCAACAGCGGTGCGGCCTGTGAGAATTTGCAGATCACGCTTTACAATGTCCATGACAGCGCGTGGTCTCATTGCCAGTATCACCCGTCGTAGGACACGCATGGGTAATGTGATCTTCCAGCTACTTGAATTGAGGAGCTCATCAATACTTGCAACTAAGCGTGTACGCTCTTCTTCAAGGTGCACAATGCGACTATTGATTGCTGCTTGATGTGCAAGTGTCTCATGTTTTTGGGGTACAGTTTGTGAGGTTTCCAGCTCTGATCGGTTATGTAGATGCATTAATAATTCCAAGCGAGACTGCTCTACTGCATCAATATGATGGACAATAGGAGTTGATAGATTGAGTGAGTCGATAAATGTTCCAATTACAGGATTGATGGCGATCAAGTCCTGGGGAACCATGAGTGTCAGGCCATGCAATCCGGTGATATGTACAATGCGGTAGGACACCTCGCTCTCCGCTATAAAATCCTCTATTGCAGTCAGGACACCATTGCGAGGGCCTCCTTCGTGTGTTGCATGGAAAAAATGCGCGTTTATTCCATGTGCCGAGACATCTGTGGAGCCTGCAACTAATCCTGTTTGCAGCGCTTCATGTCGAAATTCTACAGGGATAGTTTCTACGTCGTAGTACATGTCACGTCGGGCATAGGGCCAGCTCGTGTCATGGAGGACAATCACGCTTTGTACCTTTGCTTCGATTGCACGTCGTTCAATCGTCTGCAATTCGTGAAAGACGGTAAACCAGTTATGGTCACCATCAACAAAGACAATATCTGCAGCAGGGGATTGCGCGAGTGCTGCAATACTTTGTCCTTGGTGAAAGACGAATGACGAACCAAAGGCCGACTGCCATTCGGGGAGTGTTGCTGGCTGCTTTGTATCGATCGCATGAACAATAGCCCCATGCGGGCGGGCGTACTCTAAAAGTTTCATGGTGTGGCCACCATCGGCGACGCCGATTTCGACGATCGTACGGGGGCGTAGTACCTCCAAGAGAGGCCGGATGATCGAGTCGTGAAATCGCATCATAATAAGGGGATGAGACTATAGGCAAAAGACCCCTTGCTGCAAGTATCTTGTCGCTTTGTCCAAGTTCCCGCTTCGTCCTATTGGGTGCTATCATCGTCCTCCTTTGTATGCAGCAGACTGTTCTCTTTGTCGGCCATGAGGCAAGTCGCACCGGGGCGCCGTTGTCACTCCTTCGGTTAGTAGCAAAGCTCGTGCAAAACGGAGTGCGTTGCGAAGTGCTTCTTGTTCGTGGGGGGCCGCTTGTAGAGGATTACCGTGCTGTATGTAGAACGACAGTATTGGGCGATCTACCACCGCCAAAAGTTATCATTCGTCAGCCCATTCTCCGTGCCTTACATGAAGGTATAGCTGCCGCAAAAAGGTTCATGGCACGCATTGTCGGGCGCGTGCGATTGCGTCTGAATAAGTATCGTTGGCGCAAGCAGGGTATTCGCGCTGTATGTTTGAATGCAGCGATGAGTGGGGGATACGCACCACTAGCGGATTACCTTGGATGCCCGCTCATTATGTACCTGCACGAACTCCCATACGGAATGATGTTTACGCTCTATTCGGGTGATATGGCCCGATTGGTTGCAGGCTCCGCAACCTTTGTCGTACCAGCACAGTGTGTGGGACGGCATCTACAACAGGCACATGGTGTCGCATCTCATCGTATTCGCCTCATTGCCGAAACCGTTCCGGATCCACGTGAGAATCTAACGATGACACGCACCGAAGCACGGTCCTCTCTTGGTATTCCGCAGGATGCATTTGTTGTGATGATGGCGGGGACAATTGACTGGCGTAAGGGGATTGATCTCTTTATGGGGCTAGGAAGAAATCTTGCAGATCGCCTTCCACATGCGCATTTCTGCTGGATTGGCGCGGGGAACTCCTTCAACATCTTTCAAAAGCGATGGAAGAGTCATTACAACATCCCTGCTAGCCTTGCTGAGCGATTCCATTTTGCAGGTGAGCGCGAAGATGCGGCCGAGCTCTTGCAAGCTGCTGATGTGTTTACGTTAACTTCCCGTGAAGATCCGCTTCCATTAGTACATATCGAAGCATCGATGCTGGAGATTCCGATTGTCTGTTTTTCGGCTTCTGGTGGGGCTCCCGAGTGGATTGGTGATGGTGGAATAGTAGTTCCTTTTCAAGATGTTTCGGCTATGGCAGATGCAGTCGTGTCGCTAGAAGCAGACCCGGGTTGTCGCAAACAGATGGGCTCGGCGGGCCGGGCACTCATGCTCAAGCATTGCACGCCAGACACTACGGCACGGCAGATGGCCGATATACTGGATGAAGTAAGCGGGCTTCCAACCTTTAGCGCGTCATAGGCCTAAATCACCCGCGATTCCTTTCATGGCTTCCAAGGTAATGCCAATAAATTCGTCCAGCGAGATACCGAGTAACTCTTCGCACTCGTTGATTTGCGTACGGTCGACCTGTGCGGCAAATGCCTTGTCCTTCAGCTTCTTTTTGACGCTGCTTACTTCTACGTCGGCAATCTGTTTGCTGGGGCGAACTTTGGTCACGGCGATAATAAAGCCAGTCAGTTCATCCACACAGTAGAGGCACTTTCGCAGCATCGTATCGAGTGGATAGTCGGCTCCGTACTTGTGTGCATAGTGAGCGCGAATATCTGCCAAGAGTTCGGCTGGTGCTTCAATGGTTGAAAGCAAGTGTTCCAACGTGTCACCACAGTGCTTCTCGGCGTCTTTATCTAGCTGGTCCCAGTCTAGGTCGTGCAGCATGCCTGCAACCTTCCAAGTCTCTGCATCACCACCGAACTTCTTTGCCAAGGCTTCCATTGCTACGCCCGTCGCCAGCAAATGTGGTTTCGTCTGGTCTGCATGTGCTTCGATGAGCCCATGCGCAGCAGGCAACAGATGACCATAGGATGCATGTTCCAAAAGATGCGATGAGGCTGGCAGTGCCTTGCCTTGGGTCTTTGCAGGTTCAGCTGCATGGGCTGTTTGTTCATGCGATGTTTTCTCGGGCTTCATCAGCGGGAACAGTACCACATCGCGCAAGTTCATCTGGTTTGTAAGGAGTGCAACGATGCGATCGATACCCATTCCAAACCCAGAACATGGAGGACATCCGTATTCCAGCGCTGTCACGAACTCATCATCTTTGCGGTGTGCATCACTATCGCCCTGTGCATTCGCTTTTGCTTGTTCCTCGAAACGCTCCGATTGATCCACGGGGTCCACAAGCTCGCTATAGGCATTGACGATTTCCCAGCCACTTACAACCAACTGGAAGCGGTCCGTGATCATTGGGTTATCGTCGTTCTTGCGTGCAAGAGGGGACAAGTCCAGCGGGTGGTTCATAATGAACGTCGGCTGCACAATGCTTGGGCGGCTCACCTTCTTATACAGCTGGTCGATCAGGTTTCCGCGGCCAAGTTGATCGACAGCAACATCGAGCTTAATGCCCTTCGCTTTTATGGCTTCCCTTAGGGCTGAAGCTGAATCATATAAATCGAAATCAATGCCGCAGGAATTGAGGATTGCAGCACGTAGCGTCAGTCGTGGCCATGGTGGAGTGAAGTCGACTTCTACTCCATGACCATCACGATCGGGGGTCGTCACTTTCATCGTTCCAAGTAACTTCATCAGCACGTTCGAAAGCATTTTTTCGGCAAACTCCATGTTCTTCACATAGTCCCAATACGATGCGTAGTGTTCCACCATCGTAAAGTCCTGCAGGTGGCTTGGGTCTAACCCTTCATTGCGGAACACTCTGGCGATTTCAAACACACGGTCAAATCCACCAACCAAACATTCCTTTAAGAACGTTTCGGGGGCGATACGCAGGAACATATCCAAATCGTATGCGTTGTGGTGTGTCTTAAAAGGAGTTGCGAGTGCGCCAGATGCAGCATTTACGAGCACGGGTGTCTCAACCTCTGTAAATCCATTCTCCCAGTAAAACTCGCGTAGGAATTTAACGAACTGACTTCGGAACATGAATCGCTCAAACGTGTCGCGGTTACTCATTGTGTCTAAGTAACGCTGTCTCCAGGCAGTTTCTTGGTCACTCACGCCATGCCATTTTTCTGGTGGCTGGCGCAGGGTCTTTGTCAGCATCATCCATTCCTTCACCATTACCGTCGGTTCACCTCGCTGTGTCAAAAACTTTTCTCCTGTCACACCAATAAAGTCGCCCAGGTCTACGAGTGATAAAAATTCTTTGTGAGCTGCTTCGCCAATCACATCATCCTTTAAGGCGATCTGCATTCGGCCGCTGTGGTCTTGCAGTGTCGCAAAGGTCACCTTGCCCATATCGCGTACAAGCACGACACGCCCTGCAAGCTTCACAATTGCTCCATCCTTTTCCTTCTTGGAGTCCTCTAATGCATGCGTACGCTCAAAGTTTGCCGCATAGGGCTGTCCGCCGTTTTTGCGGATTTCCTCCGCTTTCTTATGTCGAATAGGGTCCATGATGTAATCGTACCATGTGCATAGAAGCTGGTGCTATGGGTATACTCTTTTACTGTGGCACTCTTACTTCCGCACTCCATCTTCATTCATGTCCCAAAAACCGGGGGAACGTGGGTAAGAAAAGCCATTCATAAAGCGGGGATCCCAACAACTGAACTCGCGTGCAATTGGCATGCAGGTACATGGGATAAGCCACAAAGGCGTGCGAATGATTTAGACCTTCAACCTGGTCATCTTTGTTGGCATAACCGCCTACGTGATATTGATGTAAGTGATCGCCTAACCTTTTCCTTTGTGCGACACCCGGCATCAATGTGTATTTCCTATTGGCAATATAGGCAACGAACAGGGTGGGATTTAGAGAATAATGTTGATGTATTTCTAAAAGCCGACACCTTCGAGGAATTTATTAAAAACACCTTGGAACACTCCAATCAACGTGGGTGGATATCTTCGATGTTCCGTTCCTATTTGTTGCATAAAGAGCGCACGGTCGATTTTATCGGTAAGCAAGAAAACCTTGTGGAAGATCTTGTTCGGGTACTGCGCTTGGCGGGGGAGGACTTTGATGAAGATGCCCTACGAGCAACACCCATGCAGAATGTCACAGAGCAAGAAAGTACATTTGCTCTTCCAGATCACATTCTTGATCTTCTGTTATTTGGCGAACGTGATGCCATTGAGCGGTTTGGATACATGAATCAACCCACATTTTGGTCTTTTAAAACGATGCGCACACGACTGCGGGAGAGCGCAGCAGATGAACAGCGTCTTGTATTGAATACAAAAAGTATTCAAAGATGAGCTTTATGAATAATTTTTGTGCACAATAAAATATTGTCCTCAGGCTCGTGCTGTTTCATAGTTCCTGCATGAGTGATCAACATAGTCGGACTGGTGTCTTTATCGGGCGGTTTCAACCATTCCACGAAGGACACAAGCGTTGCGTCGAAAAAATCCTGAGCGAAAAGGATCGATGCATTATTTTATTGCGTGACACAGAAGCGACCGAAAAGAATCCATTCGACACAGAGAAGCGAAAAGCTTTTATTCGCGCAGAATTCCCCGATGAATCACGTGTCATTATCCAAACAATCGACGATCCAGGTGCAGATCTCACCATCTACATTGGGCGTGATGTCGGGTATGAATTGATCCAACTGGATGCCGCAACAGAAGCCATTTCCGCGACAGATATCCGCAAAAAACTCTATGCGGACGCACAAAAACTAGGCGTATGACCGCACGCTTTCCCATTCTCTGGCTTACCGGAAATACGGGAGCCGGTAAAACGACGTTGGCCGTTGGTTTAGAGGAGCACGTGAACGAAGAGTTGGAGATCGATCACCCGATCGCACGGCGGTGCATTGTCCTCGATGGCGACGATATGCGGGCGACGATTTCCCTTGGGGCAACATTGAGTGCCGAGGATCGTCGAGAGCACAATTTGCGCGTTGCCCGGCTTGCAGAGCATTTACAGAGTAGAGGGTTTTTTGTAGTTGTCGCGGTGATTGCACCCTTCGCTACGGTAAGGGAAGAAGTCGCATCTCTGTGTAATCCTGTGTGGGTGTACGTACAGCGTTCAAACCTCGAAGGTGCAGACCGACCATATGAGACACCACTGAACCCGGACTTCATTATTAACAATGATGAACTCTCTATAGAAGAAGCGCAGACAGTCTTTCGCTCCTTTGTCTGTGGACGCCTAGGACCTGCACAAGAACATAAGACACGAGAACAACAGACGCGAGATACTCAAGTTCGTAGGTAGCTCTCCCAAAACTAGTTCTTCTCCAAACTTCCGTTCTCGTATCTTGTGTTCTCCGATTTTTCGTTCTCATAGTTTCTGTTCTTAAAACTTCATCATCCGGATGTGGCAACAGTGAATGTTTTGATCTTGGCACATCTATCGTTAGCCTATGCCCGTTTTCCCCACATTTCTCATGCGTCGTCTTCTTTCCGCCATCACGTCCGTCAGCCTCCTTGCCGCTCCATTATCCGCCTTTGCGGTGTACGAGACGCCGGGTGCAATACTGCAAGCGGTTCGTTTCGATGCATCGGCTAAAACATTCAAGGCCGAGCTACATGGTAACAGTGGCACAGCGTATGTGTCTGCATGGATGAACGGTGCGATGCAAGGGGCAACGGTGGCAGATTCCAAGGTGAGTGCGCAGATGACAATTGATATGGAAGACTCTCTGAATCACATCAAAGGACGCGTTAAAGGGTCGGTGATGGTTTTGGATGGTCGCTTCTACGCAAAGCTCGATAGTATGGAAGGAACATTTGAAGACGATGTCATGCTCGGTTCCATCCGATTCCTCACCAAAAAGTGGATCGCGTTCCCGGCTGAGGAAGAGATGATTGATGCAATCCAGGAGATGATTAATCAGACAGGTGATCCATCTGTAGCAGATGATCTCTATACCATGACGCGCGTGCCGTATGCGTATGGCAACAGTTATGTCCTCACGGTGAAAAACGGTGCCGATGTGCCATTCCCGTCCATGGAAATCAAAATTGATACCGATTACAAAGATGTCGTTCAGGTCTCGCAGATCAATATTGCAGGGACAGCAGAAGCTTTTGCTCGTAACTCTTCCTTTAAAGGAAGCATCAAGACCGAGCGTATGCGCACGCCCTTCAACTTGAGCGCACCCGCAGACACAATTTCCTTTGATGCGCTGATGAATCACGTTAGTGATATCGACCCATCCGACATTTTCCCTGCAGCCGAAAATCCGTTCGAGGTAGAAGGGGATGATTGGAGTGATGACGAAGAGGATGAGTGGATCCAGATGATGGAGGAAGAGAGCGATGCACCGCGCGTCGAGTCTCACCCGACTCGTCGCCGCGAAATTCGCGAAAGTCGCACTGCAGAGCCAATTGATCGTGTGAGCCCGGGTATTACTCGGCCATCACGCCGCTCGCTCAAGACGGGAAATACGAATAGGAGTTGATTCCATTTTGACTGCACAAGTACAGCATCCTCCTGCGTAATGATGTTTAGAGCTGCTATGCTGCATCAGCATGGATATTGCCTTCGCACTGCTGGTCAAACTCATCCCACTCTACTGTGTGATTGTACTAGGTTATGTCGCAGGTAGATTTCTGAACGTTCAGAAGGAATCTGTTGCATCACTCCTTATTTATATCATTGCCCCGTTGGTCATCTTCCACGGGACGGTGACGACAACCTTAAACCTAAGCGTTCTATCGCTTCCTGTCCTCTTTTTTGTCTTAGGGTCATTCCTTGCACTTCTTTTTTTATGGATCGGATCTTTTCTATGGAATGATCCCACAAAGAACATACTCGCATTTAGTGCGGGCACAGGGAACACAGGGTATTTTGGCTTACCGGTAGCGCTCATGCTTTTTTCCGATGATGTCCTTGGGGTGATGGTTCTTTCTATTTTGGGTTTTGTCCTCTTCGAAAATTCAGTTGGGTTCTACCTGACGGCACTCGGTCGACACACGGCAGGGGAGAGTTTCTTGAAAGTATTAAAGCTTCCCACTATCTACGCATTTATTGCGGGTGTCCTCGTTAATGTATCCGGTATTGATCTTGGCGAGACCTATACAGCCATTGCTACCAGTTTTCGCGGTGCTTATACCGTTCTAGGGATGATGATTATTGGTGTTGGAATCGCAGGAATGAAGAATTTTAAACCCGATATGCAGTTTCTTGCCCTTGGTTTCCTCGCCAAGTTCGTCTGCTGGCCACTTCTGGTGTTTGGCGTTATTGCGCTCGATCGGCTGTATTTCCATCTTTATACCGATGACATCTATAAGGTGATGATTCTTCTCGCATCTGTTCCATTTGCTGCCAATACGGTCGCAGTTGCATCAGAACTTAAGGCACACCCCGAAAAATCTGCTTTTGCTGTACTTTTAAGTACGATCTTTGCTCTTCTTTATATACCCGTGATGGTGGTGCTCTTTATTCGTTGAGCCATGTGCCTATTTTTTGTTCTGTTCTGCCAAAATCCCTTTGACACCGGGGTAAAACATTCCTAAACTCCCCGCACTCCGCTCGAATTGTCGAGATTACACGTTTCTCGACCTCCTATGGTTCCAGCTCGCCTTTCCCTTGGGAAACAAGCGAACCAGATGAACCTCTGGGATTGCCGGGCTTACACAGTTTTTGTCTTCCTTAGGCCATTCTCGGCCTAAAACTCTGTCTCTTATGATCGGTCTCATCGCCAAAAAAGTCGGTATGTCTCGCGCGTTTCTCCCAACAGGAGAAGCGGTCGCTGTGACGTATTTGGAAATTGAGCCAAACGTCGTTGTCCGTACAAAAACGAAGGAAAAGGACGGATACGATGCAGTGGTGCTTGGTATCGGGGGTGCTGAATGGAAGAGTCGCAAAGGAAAGACCAACAAGAAATATAGCTTACAGAAGGAATTCCGCGTCGATTCATTCGACGGGTTGGAGGCCGGTAAGACGGTCACAGCCGAGGTGTTGCCTGCAGATAGCATGGTGACGGTCGAAGGTGTCTCCAAAGGAAAGGGTTTCCAGGGAGTCATGCGCCGCCACAACTTCCACGGAGGACCAAAGAGCCACGGATCGCACTTTAAGCGCGAGCCAGGTTCCATCGGTATGAGAACAGACCCAGGTAAAATCTTCCGCGGTCACAAAATGGCCGGACACATGGGAGTAGACAAAATGACCCTCAAGCACCGAAGCGTTGTGGTGAATGACTCTGCGAAGAACATTGTTGCAGTCAAAGGACCTGTTCCAGGCCCTGTTGGCACGCATATCATCCTTACTCTCGAATCCGCCTCCTAACCATGCAGATCGACGTCTATTCCGCCGCCGGCTCCAAGGTCAAGACTCTGGATCTTCCAGAAGCACTGTTTGGCGCTCCTGTGAACTGGGGACTCATGCACCAGGCACTCGTGCTCCAGCAGGCTAACCGCCGCCAGGGCTCCACTGCACACGTAAAGACACGCGGTGAAGTTTCCGGTTCCACACGCAAGATCGTCGCTCAGAAGCACACAGGAGGAGCGCGCCACGGTAACATCCGTAACCCACTCATGCGCGGAGGTGGAAAGATCTTCGGACCTCGCAACAACAAGAACTATACAAAGGATATGCCTCAGAAGATGCGCCACGCAGCTCTTCGCTCTGCCCTGACAGTTCAGGCAGAAAAGAAGGCAATCATGGGTCTCGAAAACTACCCAGAAGCCATTAAAACTAAGACAATGACGGATCTTCTCAAAAAGATGCCAGTCGAGCTTGGTCGCCGCATTTTGGTGGTAACACCAGGTGCACACAAAGGAGTGCAGCTTTCAGCTCGTAACATTGAGCGCGTAAAGACAGTGCAGGCTGCCTACCTTAACGTCGAAGATATCCTTAACGCGCGTCACCTGATTTTCGTCGGAGACGCCGTCGAGCAGGCCAATACCGTGTTTGGTAAGAAGACAGAGAAGAAGGTAAAGGTTCCAAAAGAGGCGAAGGAAAAGAAGGCCACCGTAAAAAAGACAACCAAGAAACCAGCTGCTAAAAAGACTACTTCCAAGAAAGCTTCCTAATTTCTGATTCTCTCATGGACCTCTCCCGCGTTATCACAGGCAACCCCGTCACCGAGAAGACTGAGCGTCAGAAGGCCAGCCGTATCTATACGGTTCAGGTCGACCCAGCTGCTACAAAAGTTGATATCGCTAAGGCTCTTATGGAGTACTTCGGTGTCGAACCTATCAGCGTTCGCGTGATGCGCGTTCGCCCTAAGGCTCGCTCACTCGGGGCCGGAAAGATCTTCACTCGCCGTCACCGCAGCAAGAAGGCGGTTATCACCCTCTCTGAGAAATCGAAACCTCTGGATCTCGCTAACTTCAAGACTTCCTGATTCTCATGCCCATTAAGAAGCTTAAACCAACGACACCCGGACGACGTCAAATGACGATCGCGGACTTCTCGGAGCTGACAAAGAAGCGCCCAGAGAAATCCCTCAGCCGTGGTAAGCAGCGCATCTCTGGCCGAGACAGCGCCGGACGCATTGCCATCCGTCACCGTGGAGGTGGTCACAAGAAGTTGTGGCGCGACATCGACTTCCGTCAGATCGACAAGTTGAACATCCCTGCAAAGGTTGTCGCCCTCGAATACGATCCAAACCGAACAGCTCGTATCGCTCTACTCCAGTACGAAGATGGCGAGAAGCGCTACATGCTTGCACCACAGAACCTCGCAATTGGTGACCAGGTTGTGGCAGGGGAGCGCACGAAGGTGAAGACGGGTAACCGCATGCAGATGCAGTTTATCCCCGTTGGATACAAGATCTTTAACATCGAACTTGATGCAGGTCGCGGAGGAAAAATTGTCCGCAGCGCAGGAACATCAGCCACCCTCGTTGGTATCGACGGAGACTTCGCGATTGTGCAGCTCCCAAGCTCCGAAATGCGCCGCGTTCGCAAAGAGTGCAGCGCCTCCATCGGAATCGTTTCCAACCCAGAGCACAACCTTATCACTATCGGAAAAGCCGGACGCATTCGTTGGATGGGTAACCGTCCACAGGTGCTTGGTAGCTCCATGAACGCAGTGGACCACCCACACGGAGGTGGTGAAGGTCACGTGCCAATCGGTCTCAAGGCTCCTAAGACTCCTTGGGGTAAGAAGGCTCTTGGTGTCAAAACACGCAAGCGCAAGCGCCGTTCCAACGATCTTATTATCCGCCGCCGCGTTAAGAAGAATAAGAAGAAGTAATTCCTCCTTTATCCCACTCAGCCATGTCACGCTCACTCAGCAAAGGCCCGTACATCAACGAGAAGCTCATGAAGAAAGTCATGGCTATGATCGAACGTGGGGAAAAGAAGATCATCAAGACGTGGGCTCGCGACTGCGATATCCCACCGGAGTTCGTTGGCTTTACCTTCGCTGTCCACAACGGAAAAGAGTTCCCTGCGGTCTACGTGACGGAACAGATGGTGGGACACAAACTCGGTGAATTCTCCTGGACGACCAAATTCAAGGGTCACGGTGGCAAAGCAGCCACTACTGTAGCTCCTGCTAAATAACGCGTAACTTCCTCTTCTACCCATGAAAGCGTATCTCCGCTCTGCCCGCATCGCCCCAAAGAAAGCGAACATCGTCGCCAAGATGGTCCGCGGCATGTCCGTGAGTGACGCCATGTTGCTGCTATCCCGCACGCACAAGAAGAGCGCTCGTCTTATCGAGAAGTTGCTCAAGTCCGCAGTTGCCAACGCTCGTCACAACGACAAGCAGCACCCAACAGACCTCGTCATCAAGAGCATCATCGTCAACCAGTCCATGGGTTACCCACGTGGAGTCCCAATGGCTCGTGGCCGCATCCGCGCCATGACGAAGTTCCTTAGCCACATCGACATTGCTCTTGGTATCGCTGATACAAGCACCGAGAAGGCAGCAAAAACCAGCAAGAAAGTGGCAACAGCAGCGAAAAAGCCTTCACAGAAGCCTGTAACTGCTGTAAAAGAAAGCCCTGCAAAAGTCAGTTCCAATGATTCCTCCGCTGAATCTTCGGATTCTACGGTTTCCTCAGCTTCTTAATTCTTATGGGTCAAAAAGTTAACCCCAACGGCTTCCGTATCGGTATCACGCATACCTGGGCATCCACATGGTTTGCCCGCGGTGTAAAATTCCGCGACCTGTTCCTTCAGGATCAGTTCATTAAGCGCTATATCACGAAGCGTTTGAAGGAAGCTGGTATCAGCGAATTGCAGATCGAGCGCGGCAAGCGCGTCAAAGTAACGATCATCAGCTCTAAGCCCGGTATTATCATTGGTAAGCAGGGTGCAGCGATCGAAGAGCTTAAGAAGGATCTCGAACTACAGTTCCACACTCCATTCGAAGTAGATATCCAGGAAATGCGCAACCCAGATGCAGATGCCTATAACATTGCAGAAAGCATCCAGGGTCAGATCCAGCGCCGCATGCCATACCGCCGCGCTTGTAAGATGGCGATGGAAAAGGCGATGCAGGCTGGTGCTCAAGGGATCAAGATCAAGGTTTCTGGCCGTTTGAACGGTGCAGAAATCGCTCGCTCCGACCTCTTCAAAGAAGGCAACGTTCCTTTGCAGACTCTCCGCGCGGACATTCAGTTCGCTCGTGCTCACGCCGTTACAAAGTTCGGAACAATCGGCGTTCAGGTGCACGTCTATAAGGGAATGGTGTTCAAGAACGTTCAACAGGTCCAATCCGCATCTCTTATCGCCCCCAAAGCCTAACCCCCAAGAATCATGTCGATGCTCGAACCAAAAAAGCTGAAGTACCGTAAGCACCACCGCAACCGCGGCGCTGTGCGCGGGAAGGCGAGCCGCGGCGCAGTCTTGGCATTCGGTTCCATTGGACTCAAGGTGATGGAGAGCGGGGAACTCAACGCACGCCAGATCGAAGCCGCTCGTAAGGCTATGGCCCACTCCGTCCAGCGCGGTGGAAAAATCTGGATCCGCGTCTTCCCTCACACTCCTGTCACCAAGAAGGCTGCCGAAGTACCGATGGGAGCCGGAAAAGGATCCCTTGAATACTACGGACAGACAGTAAACCGCGGCACAATGGTGTTTGAAATGGATGGTCTGCCGCATGACAAAGCTCGCGAGGCTCTCCGCCTTGCTAGCCACAAGCTCCCACTTATGACCAAGATCGTTACCTCCCTTACCGCTTAATTCTCATGGCAAAGCATGTTTCCACCGCCAAAGAGCTTCGCGCTATGACCCCTTCTGACCTTCAGAAGGAGGTAACAGAGCAGAGGAACGCTGTTGCAAAGATGCGTATTGGTGTCGCTCTCAAGTCACAAAAGGACACAGCTGAGTTCAACCGCGCTAAAAGGCAGCTTGCTCGCCAACTTACGATCCAGAAACAAGGTTCCACAGCGACGGAGTTGAAGACGAAGGCAAAAACCCCTACAGTTCCCGCCCCCAATAACTAATGCTTACTAAGCAAGGCACTATCACATCGGCAAAGATGCAAGACACGGTCACCGTGATCGTGCACATGTCTGTACGCCACCCTCTTTATAAGAAGAGCTTCCGCAAGAGTAAGAAGTTCCTCGCAGACACAAAGGGTGTTACAGATCTCGCAGTTGGCGACCTTGTGGTCATCGAAGAGTGCCGCCCACTATCCAAGAACAAGCACTTTAAGGTGAAAGAAGTCATCAAGCGTGTACCCCGTGTGAGCGAAATGACGGAGGAGGCGGGTCTCGACAAAGCAATCCACCGCGAGAAAGTCGCACCAACAACTTCTGAATCCTCTGAGTCTTCTGAGTCCTCTGCTTCCTCTTCAAAATGATCCAGCAGCAAACCTACCTTACAGTGGCAGACAATACGGGAGCGAAGATGGCTATGTGCATCCGCGTTCTCGGTGGTACACGCCGCCGCTATGCGCGCATCGGTGACATCGTTGTTGTGTCTATCAAGGACGCTGCCCCACGTGGAACAGTAAAGAAGAAGTCCGTTGAGCGCGCTGTGATTGTTCGCACATGTTCTGATACACACCGTAAGGACGGTTCCACCATTCGCTTCGACGATAACGCCTGCGTCATCATCCAGAAAGATGGTGTGCCCAAGGGAACTCGCGTCTTCGGACCAGTTGCCCGCGAACTACGCGCTAAGGGTTATCAGAAAATTATTTCCCAGGCCCCCGACGTACTATGAAGATCCGTACCGGCGATACCGTCGTTATAAACACCGGCAAGGATAAGGGTAAGCAGGGGACAATCCTCCGCGTACTCGAAGAGAAAAACCGCGTTGTCGTGGAAGGTATCAACATGCGCATCCGCCACATCAAGAAGACATCCCAGGGACCAGGACAGCGCATCAGCTACGAAGCAAGCATCCATGTCTCTAACGTCCAGATCCTTGACCCTAAGACAAAGAAGCCTACACGCATCGGCTACAAGGTCGATGAAAAGACAGGCAAGAAGACGCGCATTGCGAAGGCGAGTGGAGAAGTGATTGTGAAGGCTGTAACGAAAGCTGCTAAATCTGCTCCAAAGGATGGACAGGCTGCGCCAAAGGAAGCCAAGAAGGCCGATAGCAAGCCAGCTGATTCCAAGAGTCCATTCTGGAAGCGTGGTGGCAAGGGTGGCACAGGAGAAGGAGGAGCATCCGGTGCAGACAACACACCAAACGTCATTCAGACCGCTCACCGCGCACAAGGCGGATAACCATTCAACCCAATGTCTTATACAACCCTCCATGAACGGCTCCGCGGACCAGTCCGCACAGCTCTCAAAGAAGAGCTGAAGATCAAGAACGTCCATGCGTTGCCACGTTTGGATAAGGTGATTGTGAACGTTGGTATCAACCGCGCAAAGATGGAAGGAAAGGAAATGCAGGAATACGTTGTGGAGTGCCTTAAGCTCATCACTGGCCAGAAGCCAGTACTCCGCCCTAGCCGCAAAGCTATTTCCAACTTCAAAATCCGCGAGGGACAGATTGTTGGCGCAATGGTGACGCTACGTGGACACAAGATGGAGGAGTTCGTTGATCGCCTTATCAGCTACGTCCTTCCCCGCATCCGCGACTTCCGCGGTCTGCCTGGTAAGCTCGATGGCCATGGTAACTACGCGATTGGTCTCAAGGATCAGACAGTGTTCCCAGAAGTTCCATCTGCCGATCTACAAAAGACATTCGGCCTCCAGATTCAGATTACGACAACTGCGAAGAACGATGAGGAAGGCAAAGCACTACTTAAGCAGATCGGAATGCCTATCCGCAGCGACAAGAAATCCGACCTTTCCTGACCTTGACCTCACCCCTTCTCTTCTAGACAATCCCCCCGCTCTAAAACCCCATGGCCCGCAAATCTATCGTCATCAGCCAGAAACGAAAACTCGAGAACTTCCTCGAGGCAAAGGCCGCGGGTAAAAAGCCAGAGTTCCCTACACGTGTGTATAACCGTTGCACACTCTGCGGACGCCGCCACGGGTTCATGAGATTCTTTGGAGTCTGCCGCATCTGCTTCCGAGAACTAGCCTCTAACGGCGACATTCCTGGAATCACAAAATCTTCCTGGTAATCCACCTCTTCTACTACTCTCAATGTCACAGATCAACGATCCCATCGGCGACCTTCTGACCCGCATGCGCAATGCGCAGGCAGCACGTAAGAGTAGCTGCAAAGCTCCTATGTCGCGCATCAAGAAGGATCTCTGCGACCTGATGGTTCGCGAAGGTTGGATCCAGAAAGTGGAGGTAATCGGAGATGCCCCTAAATTTGTCCTCGAAATCACATTCCTTCCTGGCAAGACTCTTACGCTTCAGCGCAAGAGCACTCCCGGCCGCCGCCTCTATGTCGGCGTTCAGGATCTGCGACCAGTGCTACGCGGATACGGTCAGGGCATCCTCACAACGAGCGCAGGGCTCATGACGGATACCGAAGCACGCCAGAAGAAAATGGGAGGAGAACTTCTTTGTACTATCGCCTAACACCATGTCACGAATTGGAAATAAAACAGTGGCCATCCCATCCGGCGTTACCGTCGAGGTAGCGTCAGGTGTGCTCAAGGTGAAGGACTCCAAAGGAGAACTGAGCTACGTCCTCTTGCCAGAAGTTTCTATCGAGATCGACGGAAGCGTTGCAACGGTAAAGCGCAAGGATGACTCCAAAGCTTCCAAGGCACGCCATGGTCTCACACGCTCACTGCTCGCAAACATGGTGACAGGTGTGCACGATGGCTACGCTCGCAAGCTCGAGATCATCGGAGTTGGATACAAGGCAGTGCTCAAGGGAAAGATTCTTCAGTTGAGCCTTGGTTACAGCCACACAATCGACTTCAACATTCCCGCAGACATCGAGGTTATCCAGGATGAGAAGAACAAGAACTTGATTACGATCAAAGGAGCGGACAAGCAGTTGGTCGGACAGACCGCTGCACAGATCCGCGAACTTCGCCCACCAGAACCATATAAGGGTAAGGGTATCCGTTACACCGACGAGTTTGTCCGCCGCAAGGTTGGTAAGACCGCCGCTAAGTCCGCCTAATCATCTCTCATGAATATTCAAAAGCTCCAGCGCCGGCTCCGCAAGAAGGTTCGCATCCGCGCCCGTGTTACGGGTAGCGCAGCACGCCCACGCTTGTCGGTCTACCGCTCACTCACGGCTATCTCTGCTCAGCTCATCGATGACGCCGCAGGTAAGACACTCTGTGGTGTCACTAGCCGCGAAGCGAAGGCAAAGATGAACATGGAGGGTGCAAAGAAAGTTGGAGAGCTCCTCGCTAAGAAAGCAAAAGAAGCAGGCGTTACAACCGCCGTCTTCGACCGTAATGGATTTGCCTACCACGGGCGCATCAAAGCGCTCGCCGACGCCGCCCGCGAAGGTGGACTTCAGTTCTAATTCTCTTTTCGATACATGCCAGCCCCAACTTCATCAGCACCGAATAGCAGACAGCGCGGCCCTCAGGGCGGTGGTACTGGCGGTGGTGAACGCGGAGGTCGTGGTGGACGTGGCAATGATCGTCGCAACGACCGTGGCCAAAAGCCACCATCAGAATTTTCCGAAACAACACTTTCCCTCGATCGCGTTACACGCGTGGTAAAAGGAGGTCGCCGCATGCGCTTCCGTGCAGTGGTAGTTGTAGGGAACAAGAAAGGAAAGGTTGGACTCGGTACGGGTAAGGCGAACGAAGTGCAGGTTGCAGTGCAGAAAGCGACGAAGGCTGCTAAGCGCAACATGATTATCGTTCCACTTAAGAAAGGCACAATCCCACATGAAGTTGATATGAAGTTTAAGGCGGCAAAGCTCCGCTTGATGCCTGCGTCCGAAGGAACAGGAATCATCGCCGGTGGAGCGCTCCGCGTAATCTTCGACCATGCTGGCGTCCGTAACGTTCTTAGTAAGCGTTTCGGAACCAACAACACCCTCGTTAACGCTCAGGCAACATTCAAGGCTCTCGCAAAATTGATGCCAGTAAAAGGCGGTAGCGATGCAGAACTAGCCGAAGCTGCAAAAATTGACCCATCCACTGTGCAAGTAACCGAAGTCTCTGCAGATCAGGTAAAGCACGGTAACTTGGTCGAGAAGCCTTCAACAAAGAAAGAGGAGAAGAAGAGTGAATAATCTCTTGAAGTCGCCTTAAACAGGGGTACGTTAAATGCATGAGTATTAACCATGCCACAACCGATGTTGTTTCAGGTGAAGGTGGCACTCATAACTTGGCAGTAAGTGATGCACGCGGGCTTTTGCAGCGAAGAAGGGATGTGCGGGATATTTATTGGCAGGAAGGTGTTTTGCATATCAAAGTCATCCAAGCAACCGAGCAAGTAAGAACAGATATTGAAACATTACTCAGCACAAAGCTGAAACATGTTCCCATTCAATTCGAATCAGTCATTCCTGTTGCAGCACCTCAATCAGCCAAGCCGACAGAGATGATGGATGTGCTTGATACCGCTGCAGACATTCCAACGGTTGATCCGACATAGTCACACCTTAGGCAGCTCCTCCTACCAATCGCACTGTTGACGGGAATCCCGGCAACGGAGCTTCAAAGTGCACTTTCGTCACGACAGGATTTCCTTCGGCCAACGCTGCATTCAAATCCGCGACGTGCGCCTTCATATCAAAGCGTGCACTTGGGTTACGTACTGCAGTCTCACTTCTTTTGATAAGAGCAGCGATTTTAGCCTGCTCAGCAGGCTTGAGTGCATTAAACACAGGTGGCTGTTCCTTATTGATATTGTAGAAGTACAGACGTGCCGAGGCAGCTGGGCCTTCGACCACGCGCCATTGCGTGCGCTTACCTTCTAGTTCTTTATTCAGAATAATTGCAGCTTCGCGCTTATAGGTTGCGAGCTGTTCGCGTAGTTGTGGTGGGGCAACATCAAGGTTTGCGAGTCCAGGGAATCGCATCTTAAGACCATTGGTATATTCCGTATTCATGCGGCCAAGCATGGCCATCTGTTCTGCATCGGACAGACGGTCCGGTGCTGCATTAGGAGTCTTTCCACCCTCTACAACCACTGTGTTGTTATTGATATTGATGTTATTACCACCAGAGCCTCCACGGCCTCCACGTTTGCCAATTCCATCGCTCAGGCTGTCATTTTTAGGCTTCGTATCACTAGGCGAGGGTTCGGTAGGTGCGGGGATATCTTCTGCTGGGGGCTCTTGGTAAGGGGCATCTTTACCCGTCGACGTATCAGGTGTTTCAATAGGCTGCGCCAAATCTTCTTTAGGAATCTCGCGGAACAAGCTACCCGCCTTTGCGCTGAATTCAGCGAATTCAGCTTTCTCCTGCGCAACGTGTTCAGCAACTTTTGCCGCTCTATCTGCTGCTTCCTTCTGCTTTCTCTCTGCTATTTTTGCATCAAATTTTGCTTTCGCTTTTGCAATGGACTCTGGGGATGGCCCCGTTGATTCCTTATCACCCCTGAATTCAGGGCCTTTGTAGATAAGGCGGTGTTCAGCGCCAGAAGAGAAAGAGTGATCGTTACGCATAGGGTATGGGTGTGAAGATTTCCTATTAGTATAGCAGAAAGGTGCTTTCAGGGCAATTTCAGAAGTATGAGAAGTGTTATTTCGAGTCTGGTAAACAAGGATGATGCATTGACAAATTCACCTATAAATGTAAATTACGCATTACATTTTTGCCGTGTGGCAGAAATAGATGATCTTTTATTCCAACGGAAAGGAGAAAGTTAGACAGGCTGAATCGGTTGATTGTGTGTTGTGTGTGTTCCTTACTGTTCGAGAGAGACAATTTCCATGATTACGACAAAGTTTCGTGAAGAGTTGATGGCGAGTGAGTGGGGTCCCGTGAATCTGCGACAGGGTTTCCTGGAAGAACGGCTCGATCGTCGGGTGGTCTGGGGTATTGATACCGATGGCCAGCCGCGGATTGTGATCGTGATTCGGAAGGGCAATGATGTGATCGGTGAGCTTGTCGATGACAACCCCCTGGCCCGCGATCCGGTCTACGGGTTTCGGTCGTTTCGCTTGGCGAGCGAACTGACACTGCTCAACGACAACTCGCTCAGCTCGGTGTTCATGTCGACCGTGCACTTGCTGGCGCGGGAAGCCAAGGCTGTTGAAGCCTCCCCCGAGCATGCAGAGCGCACGAAGAGCTTCTTCGAAGCCTTCACGACCAGTGGCATTATCGATGCATCAGAAGTTGATCGGATTGCCGTGCAACTGCCGATTAACGTTGCGGATCTCGCTGTGCGGCTGTCGTCGGCTGATGCCTTGGTGCTCTATGGCATGACGAACGAGGTGGACCAAGGTCGTCTCCAACTGACCTCGGAACTCAAGCGACTCGGTGTCGCGTCCACAGCCGTGCTGCAAGCTCGAAAGAGCCGACTCGAGGGGCAATCTGCCCGTTACGCAAAGTTGTTCGAGGAGTATTTGCAGTCGCGCGGCGTTAGTGGCTGCGCATGCTGTGCTCAGATGTTTATCGACAACATGGTCCAGGGTCTTGCTCGTGGCCTGGAAGGGGCGGCTCTGGTCGCTTCGTCCATTGTTCGATACCACAAGCAACACAACGTTGCGGCGAAACTCGAATCGATCAAGCAGCAGCTCGAAGGACCTGCAATGGTGCTGGTTATCGGTGGGCATGGTGACGAAGACGAGCAGCCGTTCGACCAGCCAAAGACGATCAACGCCGTCGCAGCCTGGGTGGGTCCAAAAATGTCCACCAAACCCGCGGATCTCGTCAAAGAGCTGACCTCTCTCCTGGCCAACTGGAACAAAATGCCGATCGTTGTCGAGTAATCGTCAGCGGTCATGAAACGCAATCAACGTTGATTGCATCGACCTGGGGGTTCGCCCCCAGGTCTTTTTTGTTACGGCAAAATCACCGCTCCAAAGTGCTGCACCCAGATTCCCGCATTCAAACCAATCCCGGTATCGGTATACACAGGGTTCAACATAGCGGCGCGGTGTTCGGTTGATTTCATCCAGTCATCCACAGCTTCCTTCGCACTCTTTTGTCCCTTGGCTAAGTTCTCACCCAATGCGAATCCCCGTAAGCAGTTACAGGTTAAGGAGAATGATCGATCGTAGTAGCCACTCACTTTCATACGATCGCGAATTTCTTTCCCTTCGGGGTCGATGTGCGCAAAGAATCCGTCGCGTGCCATGCGGTCTGCATATTCTTGCGCTGATGCCTCCAGTCGCTTGTCATACATGAGTGGCTTTAGTCCATGTTCTTGTCGGATAGCATTCACCATCTGCAAAATAGCCGTACGCTGGTCGGCAACGCTCAGCGGTATTGCGGTGCGGCGTATAAACGGTAGACGTACCACTTCTTCTGCAGCAACAAGTTTCACTTTCTGCCTGCGTACAGAACTCACGGTATATAGTGCAGGTTGAATAGTTGTGGCGGTTGTCCCGTCATCTAACCGCAGTCCCGCGGAATCATTGCGCGTAAATGTTTGTAAAATTACGAGAGCTCGATCGACATCAGCCTGGCTCACCGGGGATTCGGGTTCCAATTTATCGGGCGTACTTGTTTGTAGTAGGTGATAGGTCGCTGCAAGTCCTGCGTAGGGTTCGTACCAACTTCCTTCGGGGACATCCTTATAGGGCGACGTTCTGGGGGAAGTGAGTTTCCAGGTACGTGCCAGCATCGCCAGCAGCTCTACGCGGCTCACAGGTTGGTAAGGGTGCAGTAACCCATCAGTATCCGGCTGAATAATGCCGCGCTCGATGGCATACAGCAGGTACATCTCAAATGGATGTCCCGGTGGCACATCGGCAAATTCCCCGCTATTACGAACGGCGGGGATGTTTGGAGTCTGAGCCAAAATGATCGACTGGAGCACCTCCGCCCGAGTTGCAGGCACAAAATCTGCCGCAAAGGACAGGGGAGTGATGCTTACGACGAGCGTAAACACCCATAGAAGCCGTAATTGATGTATTTTTGCCTTAATACTATATTATACAACATTTTAACATTATTATCAATTTCTGATCAGTCTAAGAAAGGCGTAATACTGTCTAAAATCACTTGTGAACAGGCTTTCCAGCCCGTACCATAGCGGCCCTACCTTCCTGTGAAGGTTTCAGGTTCCCTTTTACCTATGTTGCATTCCCTTCGCCCAGCATCGGGTTCCACCAAAAAACGTAAGCGCGTAGCCCGCGGTAACAGTGCCGGCGGCGGTACGACAGCAGGTCGTGGAACCAAAGGACAGCAAGCTCGTGCCGGTAAAGGCCGTAACTTCGGTTTTGAAGGAGGCCAGATGCCACTTCTGATTCGTCAGCCAAAGCTGCACGGTTTCACGCGTCCACGCAGGGTTAACTACGAAGTTGTGACACTCAAGGCACTCGAACGGTTGCCAGAAGGAACGTACACACTCGCAGATCTTGCAGCGCGCAGGCTTGCACACACAGGGAAGCCAGTAAAAGTTCTTTCGACTGGCACAATCACCAAGAAGATTACTGTTGAGGCACACGCCGCATCCAAGTCTGCTATTGAAGCTATGAAGAAAGCAGGCGGCTCTATTACATTGATCAAATAAGCGGCTCCTAGTTAGGTTTACGCGACTTGCATACAGTCGATTCAACCTCCAGACTAAAGCCCACACTCCCATGTTCACCTACCTCCGACAGCTCTGGCACACCGAGGATCTGCGACGCAGAATTCTTGTGACGCTTGGGTTGCTTATTGCATATCGCATCACTGCCCACTTGCCAGTCCCGGGCACAGATCCGTTCGCACTTAAGCAGTTCCTCGACTCTCGTTCATCTGGTGGGCTCGTCGGTGTGTTTGCCGCACTCACAGGTGGAGCAGTCGATAACTTTTCGGTGATGATGCTTGGCCTTGCGCCATACATCAACGCATCCATCATCATTCAGCTGTGCACGGTAATCTTCCCTAAGCTCGAAGCGCTTAGCAAAGAAGGTCAGCAGGGTCAGCAGCAGCTCAATCGCTACATGCGTTGGCTCGCTCTTCCATTGTCATTCATCCAAAGTTACGGCTTCCTCATTCTCCTTAGCCGCGGTGGCATTCCACTTATCGATGTGACATTCCCAGCGGTGCTGTTCCCTATGCTCTTTGTGACAGCAGGTTCAATGTTCCTGATGTGGCTTGGTGAAATCATCACCGAGAAGGGGATTGGTAACGGTATTTCACTTTTGATCTTCACGGGTATCGTCTCCAGCATTCCTACGCAGATTGCTGCAATGGTTGTCGCCGGCGACAGCCAGCGCGGAGCATTCGCATTGTTTGCTCTCGTGAGCCTTGCTCTGCTTGTTGCGGTTGTGCTCTTTACCGATGCACATCGCCTCATTCCTATCACGTACGCAAACCAAGGTGCTGGTCGTGGTGTGCAGGGTGGTATTCCTGTGCGTCTTAACCAGGCGGGAATGGTTCCAATTATCTTCGCTGTATCTCTCATTACATTGCCTGCAATCATTGCTCAGTTCTTGCAGACTGCCCCACGTTTCCAGGGTGTTGTGGAATTCATTAATACGTACCTCAACGCAAGTAACCCAAGCTACGTCTACATCGTGCTCTACTTTGCACTCGTCATGGCGTTCACGTTCTTCTACGTGTCTGTCACCTTCAAGCCTGCTGATATTGCCGAAAGCATTCAGAAGCGCGGTGGATTTATCCCTGGTATGCGTCCAGGTAAGCAGACTGCCGACATGCTTGAAAAAACCAGTCTTCGCCTCAACGTATGGGGTGGTATCTTCCTTGGTCTTGTTGCCATTATTCCACTGATCTTCACAAAGTTCTCCGCTCTCGATTCTCAGAATCTTCTGATCTCTGGTTCCGGACTCATCATTATCGTTGGTGTGGTGATGGAACTCATTCGTCGCATCAACGCACAGATGTTGGCGCACGATTACGAGAAGTTGGTCTAATAAAAAAACCTCACCGTCCATGGTGAGGTCGAGCGCAGTCATTGTTCCAGTTGCCTCTTGCAACGTGCGATCAGGTCTTTCGTTGTGTCGGTTAGTAACTCAGGGAATTTTTCGGCACATTCTGCGAGCACTGCATCGGCTTCTCTAGCACGATCATTTTCCAAGAGTGCTGTAGCAAGCAGTGTGTAGTCGATGAACTGCGGTGCGGTGTCCCGAGGGAATACCTGCTCTGCCAGTTCAAGGATGCGTTCTGGTTTTCGCTTAGCGTTAATGAGTGTCCATGCATACACATGGGCTGCATGAATTGCTTTTGGATCCTTTACAAGCTCCTCGAACAGATCATCAGATTCTTGGATGTATCCATTGAATGCCATGGTAGTGGCTACATCAATCACTTCCTGAGAATGGTTGTATGGCATCTTGTAAGGAAGCTCTCGGACCAGTTGCAACCTTGATTGTGCTTCAGCAATTTTGCCAAGTGCAGCTAATGCTTGTGCTTCACGAGCTGCTCCTAGGAATGGGTTCTTCTTGCTTAGATGTTTTGCATCTACCAATTCCCACTTCCAGCTATTCTCGTGGTCCATGTAATTTGGCTGCATCTGAATTGCCAATTTTTCTGCATCAACCCGGAGTGCTGCGGCCCCGACTTCAAATGCTAAGCTCATCATCATGAATGCCAGGCAAATCAGTCCAATCATCCATAATAACATCCTGTTCATAGATCATCTCCTTTCCAAAGGCTGTGTGAAAGAACATGTGAGTTTGACTGCACAAACACCCTAGGAAACGCTTCTAACTAAGTCAAAGTGAAAATAAGCTGGCGGCCTTAGCCTACCTACGGTAGTCTGCCGCGGCCTATGGATTTAGTGCTCTTCGGAATTCAGGGTTCCGGTAAAGGAACCCAGGCTAAGCGACTCGCTGCCGAGCGGGGTTACGCCATATTCGAAACGGGCGCAGAGCTTCGTCGTATTGCCGCATCGGGGACAGAGCTCGGGCAGAAGATTGCCTCGTATATTGATCATGGTCACTTAGCTCCTCACGAAGTAGTGATGGAAGTTGTTCGTGCTGCCGTCGAAGCGTATCCACACGATCAAAAGCTCCTCTTCGACGGTATCCCCCGCGACACCGATCAGATGCATGGTTTTGATGCACTGATGAAAGATCTTGGACGTAGCTTCACCTGCATCGAACTCACTATTAACGAAGAAGATGCAGTCGAGCGCATCAAGCAGCGCGCGTTAGAACAGGGGAGAGCTGATGACGCATCCGAAGAATTCATTCGCCGCCGCATGTCTATCTTCCACGAAAAAACAGAGCCAGTTATCAATGCTTATATCGCTGCTGGTGTTGTCACACGTGTAAATGGCGAAGGGACGATGGACGAAGTGTACGAGAGAATGATGGAGGCACTGAGCGTTGTTGCATAAAAAGCATCCCGCGAAAATCGTAATACTCCGTAGAGACTGCACCCAGTAGTTATTCTTCTTTTTTCATTCTTCTTTCTTCATTACACTCGGTTCGCATGTCCGCCATCAAGATTTTCTCGTCGGCCGAAATAGCATCCTTCCGCAAGGCAGGAATCATCCTGCGCGATTGTTTAACGATGCTTGCCCAAAATACAAAGGCGGGGATGACGACGGCCGCGCTCGATGCGTTGGCTGAAGACTTCATTCTTATGCGTGGCGGAAAGCCCGCATTCAAGGGATATCACAATTATCCATCCACTATCTGTACATCTATCAATGATGAATGTGTGCATGGGATGCCAGGGAAGCGTGTACTCAAAGAGGGGGATATCGTATCGATCGATTGTGGTGTGATCATCGACGGCCTCTATACCGATGCGTGTGTGACAGTCCCTGTGGGCAGCATCGACGCAGAAGCAGCGCATCTACTGGAAATTACGCAGCAAGCCTTGGATAGCGCTGTGAATGTCATTAAAGCAGGGTGCAGAGTGGGGGATATTTCCTCCGCTATCGAGAAAACTGCCAAGGCAGGACGTTGCACGCCGGTTTATAGTTTAACGGGCCATGGGCTTGCTCGTACACTCCATGCCGAGCCCGATATCCCCAATAGTGGTCGTGCAGGCACAGGTCCTATCCTCCCTGCAGGCACAGTGATTGCAGTGGAGCCTATTTTGTCCCTTGGAGGGCCTGTTGTGCGCGATGCAGGGGACGGCTGGACGATTTGTACGGATGATGGGAGTTTATCGGCCCATTTCGAACATACGATCCTTGTAACAGAGGGGGGATGTGAGGTGCTGGCATAAGAAGAAGAACATCGGAACAGAAGACAGGAGAGTTCTCGAAACAGTTCTTCTCATGACTTTTGCTCTTCTCCCTATCCTTTTCGTAGTACCTTCGTTCCTTTTAAGTCCGAAAAGACAAGATCTTTCAGTGAATATAGTGCCCAGATACTGTTTAGAATGACAAATGGCCATGCTTTTCCAGTAACTCCATACCACACCAATAACGCTGAGCCGATAAAATTCAGCAGATCGTACTTTAGACTGTCTTGGCTTAGGCGATGGCTTTGTACCAGAAAGAATCCCACAAGAATGCAGCACATACCGAGTATGCCAGCTAGAAATGGAATATTTGTAAGCATGTGTCAATTCTAGCCCTTTTACAGATTTCTTTCCATATCTCTTATTTGTATTAATAAAACATTTGTAAAATAATGCAAGACGATCTATTCCATCTTGCATGAAATCCCCATCTTGGGGTTGATAGACCTTCATCCGCTCTGTAGGATGCCACGGCTTTTTCTGGTTCGTTTCCCGTATCTTGCCTTTGTGACCAAGGATGTTATCGAACTCATCGGCATCGTGGAAGAGACCTTCCCAAATGCCACGTTCCGAGTCAAAATCCTGAGTCCCCAAGCCAAAGATCACGAACTCCTTTGTCACCTCGCTGGTCGCATGCGCGTCAACCGCGTACGCATCCTTCCGGGGGACAAAGTACGAGTGGAAATGACACCATACGATTTGCAGAAAGGGCGCGTTACCTATCGGTTTCGCTCCGATCAACGTTTCGATGCTGAAGGAAACCCCGTTAATTCAGCTCCAGTACCACCACCCGCTACCTAATCCTCCCCATGAAAGTACGCCCATCCGTCAAACGCATCTGCAAGAACTGCCGCGTCATCCTCCGTCGCGATGGTCGTGGTGTACGCCGCGTGCGTGTTGTCTGTCAGACTCCTAAGCACAAGCAGCGCCAAGGCTAATCCTTTTTGACTACTAGCTTCTCACTTCTTCTATGGTCCGTATCTCCGGTGTCGTCCTTCCCGGCCACAAATGTACAGAGGTTGCTCTCACTGCCATCAAAGGCATCGGACGATCTCTCAGCCGTCAGATCCTCGGTGAATTGAAAATCGATCCGATGATGAAGGCAGACCAGATCAGTGAAGAGCAGGAAGGAAAGCTTCGTACACGCATCGAACAGGAAACAACAGAAGGAGAACTCACACGCAAAGTGTCCCTCGATGTAAAGCGTCTCCAGGACATCGGTACATGGCGTGGTATGCGTCACCGTCGCAAGCTCCCTGTCCGTGGACAGACCTCACGCCGCAATGCTCGTACCAAGCGTGGTAAGAGGAAGACAGGTCTCTCCGGACGCACAACACTATCCAAGACCTAATCCATTACTATCGCACCTTTGTAAGGGTGCATCTACCTCACTATTACTTCATTCGTTCCTATGGCTACTGCCGCTCCCGCCGCTAAGACTCGCAAAAAGAAGATCAAGCGCACCGTGCCCAAAGCACGTGTCTGCATTCATGCTGGCGAGAACAATACGATCGTGACGATCACCGATTTGGAAGGAAATGTACTTTCCTGGTCCAGCTCGGGTTCATCAGGGTTCCAGGGAACACGTAAGTCGACACCATACTCAGCAAAAGTTGCTGCAGAAAATGCAGTACTTAAGGCAGCTTCATTCGGCATCCAAAACGTTGATGTCGAAGTGAAGGGACTTGGGCCCGGACGCGAGCAATCGATCCGTGGACTCCAGGGAGCAGGACTCAACCTTGATTCCATTATGGACGTAACCCCTATCCCTCACGGAGGATGCCGCAAGGCACGCCGCCGCCGCGTCTAAACTTACTCCGCACCCGCTAAGGGGGTGCGGCTACTACATTCTTCATTTCTTCCTATGAAATATACTGGTCCAAAAGCGCGCAAAGTCCGACGTCAGGGTGTAAACCTGTTCGGTAGCGACAAATATGATCGTATTTTGCAGCGAAAGCCGTATGGTCCAGGTAAGAGCCCAAAGACTCGTCAGGGTCGCGATTCTGAATACGCAAAGCAGCTCAAAGAGAAGCAGAAGGCACGCGATATGTACGGTCTTTCCGAAAAACAATTCAACGCCATCTTCAAAGAAGCAGCGAAGGCCAAAGGTCAGACTGGTGACCAGATGAAGCAGCTCCTTGAGCAGCGCTTCGATAACGTTCTGTATCGTGCAGGTTTCGCACTCACACGCATGCAGTCCCGCCAGTTCGCAGGACACGGTCTCTTTATGGTTGATGGACACCGCGTCACATCTCCTTCATACCGCATGAAGCCGGGCCAGGTTATTACCGTCCGTGCTAAGTCGAAAGATTCTCCAGCATTCGTTCTCATCCGCGAGAAGAACAGCAAGTACCGCGCTCCTAAGTGGATCACGGCTGATGCTACAACTCTCAAGGCAGAAATCGTTGCACTTCCCGATGCATCCGACGGCGAGCAAGCAGTCGATATGCGCCAGGTTGTGGAGTTCTACTCACGCAATTAAACCCGTTCTTTCGCAGGCCTTAGGGTCTGCATCCCTTATTACGCAGGCACAAATGCCTGCACCTATCTCCTCTATCGCAGGCCAACGTGCTTGCATCTTCCTTCCTCCTCATTATGCACATCATTCAGGAAGAAATCGGATTACCGGTGTTCTCCACATCCAAAGGTTCCAAGGGAAGTGACGGTCACGTCATCTTCAGTATCTCCCCACTGCCAACGGGCTTTGCGGTGACCCTTGGTAACGCGCTTCGCCGCGTTCTTTTGTCCAGCTTGCCTGGCGCTGCTGTTACATCGATTCGTATCGATGGTATTCAGCACGAGTACGACACAGTAAAGGGTGTCAAAGAATCCGTCGTCGATATCATGCTTAACCTCAAAAAGCTTAAGTTGCGTAAGCACACGAAAGACGTTGAGACTATTACCCTCGAAATTAAGGGTCCTAAGGAAGTAACGGCAGCTGATCTAAAGGTGAGCTCCGATATCGAAGTGATGAACCCAGAGCTTCCTCTCTTCACTATCGAGAAGGGTGGATCAATCTCTATGAGCATTACTGTCGAAAAGGGTGTGGGTTACGCCCCAGCCTCCGAGCGCAACAAGAAGCACCACGAACCAGGCCTTATGTATGTCGATGCTGTCTACAGCCCAGTTGAACGTGTTCGCTACGAAGTTGAGTCCGCCCGTGTGGGTCAGCGCACAGACCTCGAAAAGCTCGTCGTCGAAGTGATGACGAACGGTTCCCTTACAGCTGACGAAGCGATGCAGTTTGCATCCCAGTTGCTCCAGAGCTACTTCAAGTACTTCGGATCCGATCAAAAGACCGTAGAACCAGAGTTTATGGCCGATTTCAGCCGTACAGCTGCTGTGGTCGTCGACGAAGTCGGAACAGTCGCTCCGGTCAAAGAAAGCTACACTCCGATCGAAATCTTGAACCTCTCCCCACGCACCTTGAATGCCCTTATCAACGCAGGTGTTGGGTCCATTGAACAGCTTACAAAGTGCACAGAGTCGATTCTCAGCAATTTCCGTGGCTTTGGAGCCAAAGCGCTCGATGAAGTGAAATCGACGCTCGCTGGCCGCGGCCTCGCCCTTAGCGAGGATGGAGAAGAATAAGACTCTTGCCACAAGCACACGTTTTCCCTATTCTGCCCGCCCTAAAACAGTCTCCCCCTTATGCGCCACAAGGCTTCCCGCAACCGGCTTATCCAGAAACCAGACCATGCACGTATGTTGCAGAGGAACCTCGTGACGTCATTGCTCCTATACGAGGAAATCCGCACAACACGCAAGCGCGCAGCGGTCATCCGCCCAATGGTCGATCGTCTCATTACGACAGCAAAGACCAAGGATGCACGCGAGGCTATTCGCGCCATTAACACAGTCGTTACCGACAAGAACGCTAGCCGCAAGCTGATCGAAGTCCTCAAGGAGCGCTACAGCAAGCGTCCATCCGGTTACACTCGCACGAAGGCTGTTGGTAGCCGCATTGGTGACGGTGCAGAGCTCGTTGATCTCTCCCTCGTTGATTCTGTTTCTCCATCTGCAGCAGCTGCAGCTGAAAAGAAGGCTCCTAAGAAAGCCGCTCCAAAGAAAGCTTCCACATCCGAGTCCTCCGAATCTTCCAAATGAAAACCTCTTCCGTCCCAGTATTGGCTCCAGCCTGGCACGTCATCGACGCCGATGGCCAGACTCTCGGTAAGGTTGCCGTAAAGGCTGCCATGCTCGTACGTGGTAAGCACAAGGTAACGTTCTCCCCAAACCAGCTTTGCGGAGACCAGGTTGTGGTGATCAACGCATCCAAGATCAAGCTGCCACCAAAGAAGGGAATGCGTAAGACGTACTACCGCCACACAGGTTTCGTTGGAAATATGAAAATCGTCTCACTCGACAAGATGCTCGAGACCAAGCCAGAGTTCGTTATTGAAGTTGCTGTGAAAGGAATGCTTGAAGACAACCGCCTCCGCCAGCAGATGCTTAAGCGCTTGCACGTGTTCGCCGATGGCGAGCACCCATACGCCGCTCAGAAGCCAGCTCCCGTTACCCTCCGCTAATCATGTCCGCCCGTTCGTACTTCTACAGTGTCGGCAAGCGCAAAACCGCTATCGCTCGTATTCGTCTGTTCCAGGACGGTAAGGGTGAAGTATCTGTGAATGAATTGCCTCTTAAAAAGTACTTGTCGGGTTTGCAGATTGAAAACGCAGTTGCTCCATTGGCACTTACTGGTCACAAAGGTCAGTTTGATGTCGAGGCCAAAGTCGTTGGTGGTGGTAAGTCCGCTCAGTCTGATGCTATTCGTCACGGTATCACACGCGCACTTTTGCTCTTCAACCCAGAACTTCGTCATCAGCTCAAGCAGGCAGGGTTCCTCCGCCGCGATAGCCGCATCAAAGAGCGCAAGAAGCCAGGTTTGCACAAAGCACGCCGAGCACCACAGTTCTCCAAGCGCTAGTACGAGCTTTCTAGCTTTCCGCATATTCCGTCACATTCTCCTTTCGTCGTATCTTGTATTTATATTCTTTAAGCGGAGCATGAGAGATGCTCTTTCAACATGAGACGCTGGCATGCTCCTGCCCTCGTGTCGAAGGTAGGAGCCGTGCCTGCTTAGAAGGCATATACAAGGAAGAGAGGTGACCTATGGTTGAGGCGATTATTGCGTTCTTCTGTTCCCCTTGGACGTTCTACAAAGAAGTTGTGAAGGTGAACAAAGACACGGGTGGTATTACCCGCCTGAATGTAATCGGGTTTCTAGTATTCGCAGGTCTCGCCGCTGGTGCTGTGTATCTGTGGAGCTCTGTTATTGCCGCTGCTGTCTTTGGCGTTGCTGCGGTCATTACACTCTTTATGAACGGGGAAGTGTTTACGTTTGTGTTCAAGATGGGTGGGTACGCGATTGTCGCAGGTGCTGTGGGTGCGGCAGTTGCAGGCATCTCCTTGATGTTTGGTGCACCGTTCCCACAGGTGTGGATGGGGACGGGCATTCTGGCATTCATTGGGATGTCGCTTCGATTCGGTCTCTAGTACAGGGGTTGTATAGATGGTCATGCCTTCGTCACTCTTTCCTTTTGGCGCTCTCATACATCACGTTTTGCGCCACGAGGGAATATTGATTAAGCAGTGCATATAAAAAACGCGGTGGGTCTTTGGGCCCATCGCGTTGTTGTATCTGCCAATAGGAGCTTCCTAGCTTGCCAGCTAGTTAGCTGCTTAGCTTTTACGCGGAATGTTTATTCAATGTTTTGAAGTATTTTGTATATAGGCGATTTTATTCACATATAAAAAGCTTCCTTTTAAAAGCTGACAAGCTGATCAGCTAATAAGCTAACTAGCTCTTATGACAACGCCATCCTCACAAAATACAAGCTTGTTCCGTTTGGCGTATCCAAAATAAAGCGTGCATCAATGGTTGTTAGCTGAATGATTGTCTGGCACATACGAAGCAGCATCCGTGGAGGCAGCCCAATACCGCCTTCCATACAAGCAGCACACAGGCCTGCAGCATCCTTTGCGCGCAGGAAACGGTCACCTTTAGCTTCGATAACGCTACACAAAGCCTCCTGTACCTGGACGACATACTTCTCAACATACCCTTCCAACTGTTCTACAGGCAGGTCCTGCACTTCGGGCAATGCCTCGATAATGTCGAGGTCCTTGTGGATCGCGTGGGCGATACAGGTTTCAATTGTCATGGGTTATTGTTGGTATGTGTTTGTGAAATCTCCCCATGATAGCAGAAAAGCCTTTTTTCTTCAATCCTTAGGGCTCTTCGGAGGACAAGAAGGGCTTGCGTTCTTTTGTCTATATTACGATTGATATAGTTTTAGCCCTTCTAGAAGCCATGAACATAGGACTCATTTTTTGATCATAGAAAAGTCCCTCATCGAGCCATTATTTTCTCCCCTGAAAGCTAGAAGCATACAGCTAGAAGCTCTACACTTTCTGTATGTACAAAGCCCTTTTAGTCTCCAGTCTTACTATTGTTCCTGCCATCGTCTTTGCTCATGGGGATAGCCCTTCACTCGAGGCAGAGTCCAATGGGTACTTAGTAGATATTGGTATGAGCCAGGAGGGCATTCGCCCAGGGGAAGAAGTAACCTTTGATTTCGATCTCTTTACGACTGATGACCGTCCTCAGTTTGTCCATTTCGGGATGGTTGATGTGAAGGTGAGTAATAGTGATGATGAAGTTTTGCTTTCTGAAAGTATCATCAATGACAGCACCTATGTACCAACCCTGGCCTATACCTTTCAAGAAGAAGGGGATTATCGGCTTACTGCCTCCTTCATGACGGGTAGTACCGTCATTACATCCCACGCCTTCGACTTGGCAGTAGCGCCCGGTAGTGGCACGGCAGCGCGTGTTGAAAACGCGACCAACTATGTAATCGCGGTCATTCTTATCGCATGTACACTCGTCTACGGGATCGTATCTTTCCTCCGTAGGAAGGCTTCTTAGTCCGTTAGATACGAACCAACGGTATCGATGATACGATCAATTCGTGTTTCGTGTTTGACGATGTAGTGCTTCACCTGGGAATAGTTTTTACTCTTCTTTACATAATCGTCTGTACGGTAATTAGTCACAATAATGACAGGTATATCAATATTGTGCGCCTTTAAATGATCAAGCACGGTAAATCCATCACCCTTAGGCATACGGATATCTAGGAGCAGAATGTCTGGCCGCGATTGGAGCAACATCTCTATCGTTTCCTCACCTGTGCCCGATGAACGAATTGTCACATCGCTATCGCGGCTTTCCGCATCTAAATGGAAAAGCTTCGTGATGGTTGAATCATCATCAGCAATAAGGATAGTGCGGGACATACGTAAGGGGGGTTGTGTGTATGTTATTATTATAACATAAATTATGTTTTTTAGCAAAACAAACGGATCGATGCTTTATGGCTTCAATAAGGGCTAAAGGCGAAATACCTTTAGATCTCGCAGGCTCTTGCTTCGGTCTTATAGGTACTGTTTGCCTGCTTTTCTAGGTCGCGCTTAATCTTGCGAGCATTCTTCTCGGTTGTCGAAAAATTCTTCGTTGCATTTTTAATAGCTGTTTTTCGTTGAGAAGAATCGGTAATAGCCATCGCATTCTTGAGCGAGTCTTTGCGGTTGATCATCGCGCTGCGCGTTGTTGCGTAGTAACCATCAAATGCGACGATGTAGGAACTTTCCCGTTTCTCAATAGCGGTTTGAATGCATTGCACGTTGTAGGACGTTGCGGCAAATGCTGGGGCGGCCATGGAAAGTCCAACGATTCCGGAGAGCAGCATTGATCGTACGCGCATGAGAGAATGGGGGAAGCAATCCCGATACTACGCCGAATGCTCTCTGTTATCTACTCTTTCCCTTTTTCGCTGTTGGTTCTTCGGGCAGTAAATCCCACAGGAGCTTCCACCACGTGCGATAGCTATCTGCTAGGTCTGGGCTTTGCAGCACGAAGATCGTTGTACTATCGAGCAGCTTTCCAGGGGATGTTCCTGTGTAGGTAACGACGTAGTTTCCAAAGATATCCATCGTCGTATTCGTATCGTATTTTTCTGGCAGGAACTTATATTTATGAGCCAGTTTTAGCAGGGGAATATCCAATGTCTTGGCATCATGGTCAAAGATTGCATGAATTTTGATGCCTTTGGACTTTGCCTCACGCAAAAACCACTCGGTATAGGTGTGGATACGCTCATCCAGCCATGCACCTTCTGCCCCAAGAACGTACATATCCTCTCCTTCATCTAGCACGTCACGTAGATAGTTTTTGATTCCTTCTGGACCTTTGTAAATTGATGCTTGTTCCGGTGCTTTCTTTTCGTGGAAAGTCGAGAGCAGGCCTGGCATCACCTTTGCCAGTTTCATCTCCTTTTCACGAATCAACTCCATCAATTTGCCCGGGTCTACGGGTTGGAAGATTGTTTCATTTTTGCCGTACATCTCCGAGACCAGTCCTTTTTCGAGGAGTCGCTGCAAAGCGTCATAGGCATTGCGCCTATGGACCCCTGCACGCAGTGATACCGTCGATACACCGGATGGGCCGTACGTAAGCAGAGATTCGTAGATTTTGGCTTCGTTTGGGGATAAGCCGAGGTCCTGGAAAAGCTGTTCGTGCATAAGTAGAGAGGTATAAGTCACCCTATGGTGATCTTTGCCACTCATACTACCACCCATACAGTCACTGCGCAACCTCAATCGAAGGTTGCCGGTCCTTCACTTCACCGGCAAAGAAGAAACAAGAAAAGGAAAAGACAGTGGAAAATGTTATGGCGTTTGTGGAGGGTCAGGTAGTAAAGATCAGCGAACACGCAGTGCACCACGCGTTGGTGGTCGTGCTGTTCTCGGTCATCGGTGCTGCTGGCGGTATCATTTGGCATCGCTGGAAAATGGCAAAGTACGGCATGCGGGTTACGACTCGCGTTTGCTGGCTGGAGAAAGATGGCCACGGTGGACGCTCAGTCCTGGTCGACAAGGTTATCCGGGGTGGGTCTGCGCTGGATATGCTGGGAGGCAAAGATGCTGCTGCAGCCCTTGTACGGGCCGCGAAGCGTTGTAGTCCCAAGGTGGATGGTCTCATCAGCTTCCCTTGTTGGAATTTGCAGACAGCCAAGCACGTGCTCACGCGATTGAGTCACGGTATTGAAGCGATGTTCGCACAAGGTTCTGTTGCCAAAGCCATGCATGACAAAGATGTCACCCGCGGTGAGTTCGCCCTTGCGGCGTTCAAGCGCGGGAACGAAGTCTCCGTGATCATGGCGCGTATCGAAGACCTTCGTCTGTTCCTTGCAGCTAATGTTGAGGACCTGATTGATGGTGATGTAGAAGAACTTCGGGAGATGAAACGCTTGGCGTCCATCTTCCTGAGTATCCCGAAAGAGTGCGGCATCAATGTGGTGCTGTACATGTAGTTTCTGTTGTTCAGAGAGGGAATCCAATGCGTACGAAGTCTGTGGAAGTGCGTCAGCCCAAGTGGGTCTGGCGTGTGGTGGTGACTGTGGTGCTGTTTCTGGTGATGGCTGTGGCTAACCAGGCCTACAATGCCGTTGCTGGAGGAATCGAAGGGGAGCTTGCTGTGAAGCAGCTTTCCGAAGATGCACAAGAGCGAGCAATTGGCCGGGCAGTTGCCCAAGCCGATGCCCCTCAACTCGCATGGTTGATTGTCGGGATTGTTGTTGTGGGTGTGTGGGGACACTATGTGTACCACTTTACACGCTACAACAGCGCTATTCCTGAACATGATTCACGTGCAGATGAATAGTGTCTCAGTGTGTCGATGACAAAACGTGCCCCGGCATTTCGCCGGGGCATCTCTCCTCTCAAGCAGAAAGTCGAAAAGATGAAACGCTCGTACAATATGATCGCAGCATTGTTGATGACGATGGCTATCGGATGCGGTCCGGCGAAGGTCGAACGCATTGTGAACATCGGCGCATCGGACACGGCATTCGTTGTCAACCTGGAGGACGGTCCGTCTTCCCAGGACAAGATGAACAGCTTGTCGTACTTGGAGGAGAAGAAGGTCGGCGCAAAGCAGATCACCATTCTCCAGAAGCAGCACAACTTCGGTTACGGCTTTGGAGCGTACAAGTACATTCCGGGAACGCGGGTGATCGTGGTCAATCGCGCTCCTGTGACGAGGGACTGGACTCCGGAGACAAAGCCCCTTGAGGTTGAGTCTTTGGACCAGATCAACTTCTCACTCGGTGCGACCACTCAGGCGCGCATCGATGAAGCTGATGCAGCTTTGTACCTCTCCCACTATGGCTCAGAGCCTAGTAAGGACGAGCAAAACAAAGATGTCCTGTACGAAGCACGCTCACTCGCATCGGTTGTCGATTCGAATGTCCGGAGCTATTGCCAATCTCGGCTCTTCTATTACTTCGGCAGTCAAACGCTGGAGGAAGACAAGGGCAAGAAGGCGGAATTCTTCAACATCGTCGAACAGGAAGTGAAGACGTACTTTAAGGGTCGGGGGATCACGATTGATTCCTTTGGCCCAAAGGGTGGGATGCACTATGTGAATAAGGATATTCGTGACGCGCTCAGCAATAACTACATCGCGGAAAGCGATCAAAATGTTGCTGAGCAGGAGCGACTCGCTGCGGTCCCGCAAAACGAGCAGATGGTCAGTAATGCCATTGCTCGCCGCGAAGCGGCAGAGAAGTTCTTGAGTGCAAAGGATGCCATCCTAATGACCTATCAGATGGAGATTCAGCAAACATTGGCTGAAGCTCGCGTGGCTCGGGCCAAGAAGTGGGATGGCAACATGCCAGCCAACTTACTGCCTTCGGGTGGGCAAGGGCCCCAGATTCTGCTGCCTGTCGAGAAAAAGTAAGCAGGTGTCAGTGTGTCGATGACAAACCGTGCCCCGGCATTTCGCCGGGGCATCTTTCCTCTCAAGTAGAAAGTCCAAATGATGAACCGTATGTACGGAATGATTGCGGTATTGATGATGACGACTGTCGGATGCGGCCCCTACAAGGAGGCCGTGTACAAGGAGTTGGATAGCGACGAACTCGCGTTCGTTGTGCCAACCGAAGGTGACGGCAAGAAGCAGGCGACCAGCGGGTCCGTGGAAGAGATGGCAAAGCTGCAGAAGCTCAACCATCAACGCATCTACATCCCGCAACGCCCAAGCGTGACGGGCCGCGCTCCGTGGAGCTACAAATATGTACCGGAAGCCGTTGTTCTAACGGTAAGCCGGGAGCCCGTGACGCGGGATTGGACGGAGTTGCCTACCACCAACACGGCTAAGCACGACGATGCGATCAGTGCCGAATCAAAGGAGGGCATTGCCTTCACGATCGGTGCAACCATCTCCGCGCACATCCAAGAAGGTGACGAAGCGGTGTTCCTGTACTACTACGCTGGGCGGCCACTGGAAGAGATTATCGACCAGAACGTTCGGGGTTCGGTGCAGGAGTTCATCGCCAAGCGGCTCAACGAGTTCGACCTGACGACGTGTCAGAAGGAAAAGAACCACGTGTTCGATGAATGCTTCAAGGATATATCGGCGTTCTACTCCAAGAAGGGTATCACGATCGATTACCTCGGCGGCATTAACGGGTTTACCTACGTTGAACCGCGCATTCAGCAATCGATCGATAGCGCCTTCATCAGGACGATGGAGGAAGAGATCAACAAGAAGAAGAAGGTTGCACAGGACACGCGCAACCGAATCCTTGTTGCCAAGGCAGATGCCGAAGCCAAATCAGCGCAGGAACTCTTCAAGGCTGAAGAAGCATTGAAGCTGAAAACTGCGCTAGAGGTGGTAAAGGCGGATGCAGAGGCAGTGAAGGAGGCTTCTGAGAAATGGCAGGGCAAGTTGCCGCTCGGCATTATGTCTGCCGGAAGCGGTCTGCTCTTTGGACTCGAAAATGCCGATCATGGATCGCTTGATCTGTTTAAGGCAATGAGTCCGAAGTCGGTTGAAGGGCCCAAAGCGGAATAGTCCCAAGTTTCAATCCTTTATTGGATTGAAAAGCTCTGAACCCATCGGTTGCAGAGACACCCCAGGTACGCGTATGCGGCCTGGGGTTTTTTAATGCCCAAGAAGATCTTGCCCTTTTACTCGCGAATACACACAATATCCGTCCAAGCCGCCGTAGCTCAGTTGCCTAGCCTTCGCTTGCGAAGGCGTAATAAGGTAAAAAAGCTCGGTCGGGTTATCTGATCCTTCCGTATCGTCACATTAAGCCGCCGTAGCTCAGTTGGTAGAGCATAGGTATCGTAAACCTAGGGTCACCGGTTCAAATCCGGTCGGCGGCTCCATTCTTACATCACTATCCAAGCCGCCGTAGCTCAGTTGCATTGTTTCGCTTGCGAAACGACAATTAGAAAACGTTGCAAGCGCAGCGCGCATAGGTATCGTAAACCTAGGGTCACCGGTTCAAATGCGCTCCCAGACGCAAGCTCTCGAACGCGAAGCGTGAGTGGCTTGCGGCGCAGTCCCGGCAGGGAGTCGGCGGCTCCATATCCACTATGCGAAATCAATTCATAGTTATCGGCATACTTTTAGTTCTGTCAGGCTGTGTGAGTGCTGAAAAAGAGATGCCGATAGTAGATCAGAGTACATCTTCGTCATCCTTTTCGCTCAACCCTACATCATTAAAGATTACCACAAAACACGCATGGCCCGCTGACTTTGTGTGTACGTTCTATTGGCAAGATCGACGGGATGTAAATCCTTTCTGGGGGTATCCCGAGCCTTGCACACACACAATTCTCGCTTATTCAGAACCTCCTGCCAATCTTTATGACATACCATGGAAATATATAAGAATCGCAGGTACACCTTTTGAATTGCCTTTGCCTTTATCTGCGGAACAAAAACAGGGTAGATATCCGACAAAAGACGTGTACTCGCTGAATGACAGCGAACATGTTCAACACCCCGATGACTTTTTTGGATTATTCTTCGACGAAGCATGCACATCGTATCCTCTATGTCATAAGTGGCTCATAAGTGCCGAATACGGCCATCAACAAAAAATACTGAGAGAATTCATCGACCCGCAGAGAAATATCCTTGTACGAGAGTTCGAAATTTCATCCGCTCTTGAAGTTCCGCGACAGGAAGATCAAAAATACCATATCTTCAGCATTACCTATCAGGGTGTGCATTATGCCATTCAATATTTTCCCGATTTCGATCATGCCAATGTTGAGAAGGCATGGAATGCAATTCGATACATAAAAACAGATGCGATGACTGCATCGGGGGATGAGGCATCTTTTGTTATTCCGCATGAGATTACGATCCCCCGGAATCAGCAAACGCAGGATGGGTTGAAGTAAATATTTTCCAGTTCCCGATAGGATCCCCTAAGGAGCTCCATCATTCACCTTATAGCGATACTCCAACTGCAGAGCGGAACAGCAACCCGATTCCATACGCGACAAAAGCGCCGAGTGCGCCGACGAATACGATTTCGAGTGGGCCCTTGTACATTTTTTCACGTGTCACGTAGCTACGAGCAAGCCCTAGCAAGATGAGTGATGTGAATGTTCCGGCAATGGCCGTCACAAAGCGGCTTTCTTCATTGATCGCAAGGAAGTATGGAAGTAGGGGGATGGATCCGAAGATTGTAAATGAGATGAAGGTCATAAGACCGTCGATGATCGGCTTTGAATCCGTATCATTCGTATGGCCATGCTCGGCGATCATCATGATGTCCACCCATTTCTCCGTATCTGCCGTTACGACTGCTACCGCACGATCTAAGTCTTTGTCTTTAAATCCAAGTGACTCGAAATATTCTCGCACTTCCGCTCGTTCCATATCGGGGTGGTCGGCGATCTCGTGCATTTCTTCTTTTCGAATCCGTTTCCATTGGGCCTGGTCAGATTTTTCCGATAAGTACGCGCCGGTTGCCATCGATAGTCCGTCTGCAAGAAGGTTTGCCAATCCCAGCACGATGACAATCGTATGGGATAAATCAGCTCCTGCTGTACCAGCTACTACGGCGAATGTTGTAACAATTCCGTCGTTGCCCCCATACACGATTTCGCGGATGTACTTACCAAGTCTGTGACCATGCTGTTCTTCAAGTTTATGTACTGCGAGTGCTGTGCGATGAGGGGACATGTGATGGGAGTGGAAAAAAACAGCAGAGTAGTAGTATCATCATAGCGTTATGGACCTACAGATCTATACCTTCGCTTTTGTTCATGCTTTTGCGGCACTGACCGTGGTTGGACAGGTGATTGCACTCGGCACACTTTCCTTGCTTGGTCTTTCGTGGGCAAAGGGGAGGGGTGGTATCATGCTTAGTTGGATTTCCACACATGGTCTATGGTTAATGTTGATCGTGTCGGTGGTGGCGACAATGGGAAGCCTGTTTCTGTCCGAGATCGCAGAGTGGAACCCTTGTAAGTATTGCTGGTTGCAGCGGATATTTATGTATCCGCAAGTGATCATGTTATCGATTGCCCTTTGGAAACGTGATCGTGGAATTGCGGTGTATATTCTGCCGCTGTGCATTATTGGGTTACTCCTCGCTTCGTACCATTACTATATTCAGATGTACGATATCGTCGCGTCCCCCACAAACCCAGCAACTCCTTGTGATGCATCAGGGGAGTCATGCGTAAAGACGCCGTTTGTTGAATTCGGGTACATCACCATTCCATTGATGGCGTGGAGTGCTTTTTTATTGAATATGCTGGGGTCCATTGTCCTGCTAAAGAAGCAAGCGTGAAACATGATGTCTATGAGCAAAATCTGGTGCTAGTTAGAAAATTAACAAAAATTATAATAAGTAAAACTTTGGTTCAATATTTTCGCGGCGATCGACTTAAACTGTCTCGGTCGACTCCTTGTATTGATTTCCTATCGATGACGATAGAAAATGCCACCATGACTCCATATATTTCTCTTATTACCATTCTTGCTTTATTTACGCCGTATGCGACGGCAGCAGAATTTTCCGATGTCTCCTCTCATCATATTCATGCAGAAGCGATCGGCTATGTTCGTACTGCTGGAATTGTAAATGGATATGCTGATGGTACGTTCAAGCCGGATGCTGTCATCAATAGGGCTGAATTCACGAAACTTGTTGTAGAGGCAACTATAGGTAAGGGCAGTAGTGTGGGATGTTTTTCTGATGTAGCAGACCAATGGTTTGCCCCGTATGTTTGTACGGCGAAAGAGAAGGGTATTATCGGGGGTTACCCAGATGGAACATTTGGACCAACGAAATCTATTTCATTTGTAGAAGCTGCAAAAATTATTGTGAATGCATTTGATCTCGATCAACAGCAAGCCAGTGGCGCATGGTATACACCGTTTGTTACGTCGCTTGAAGGAGTCAGCGCTATTCCTCTCGATATTACCGAACTTTCCCAGCCAGTTACACGCGGCCAGATTGCAGAGATTATTTTTAGAGTACACAGTCAAAATATCAGCCTACCTAGCAAGTTCTTTATTGGGTCAGCACAATCACATTCATCGACATCTTCAAAGACCCTCTCAAGTGCTGCCCCTACTACGAGTGTGCATGCTCTTCCTTATACGCTTTCGATCTCTGACTCGTGGGAAAAGGATTGGATGCTTGTCCCCATAGAAGGAACGGAGGAAGCAATGGAAAATATCTCTGTGGAAACTGAGACTGAAACTATGTTCAGCTCTTTCTTTCGTATTATGTTCCCAAAAGGATCGGGCAGTAGACCAGTATGGAAATTTTATCAAAAGCCATTGGGAGGTTTTGCAACTTGGGCTAATCCAACCATAGAACCGCAGTCTGATATCTACGTGCAATACTATGTACGTTTCCCCAAAGATTTTAACTTTCATAAAGGTGGTTCACTGCCAGGTGTGTTCACTGGTATTCAGAACAATAGAACAGAAGAGTCTGCTGCATTCCTTCAGTTTGCGTGGACAGCAGGTGGGACTGTCATGGCAATCGGTAACTTTACGGATGATATCTTGAATGCATACAATGCTTTGGAGACAGATGGGAAGCTTGTTGCAGATGGTTCATGGCATCGCCTCACAATGCACCTTCGTCTTAATACACATCCAAGTAAAAGTAATGGTTTAATAGAGTTGTACCAAGATGGGGAGATTATTACATCCGCAAATCATGTCCTCTTTCCTAGTAGAACGGATGATAAATGGGATGGTCTTATTTTGGCTAGCATGTTTGGTGGGATGGATCCATCGTCCATTACTCCACAGGATCAGTACGTTGATCTTGCTGGATTCACGATAAGCAATAAGCCGATAGGTGAATAGAATTAGTCTATTCATCATATCTGGATTTATCTGCACCACCGCACTAGCGCGCTAAAGCAGACAGGTAACTGTCTGTTCTTTAGTCTAAGCGAATGACAGAAGATTCCGCTCTTACTTGGTGGTGGCTCAATGTACTCAATCGACGACGATTCGATGCGTTGTCTCATCTATTTGGGGACCTTGATACTGCACTTGAGTCTCTTGATTTCGACATGCTGCGAGATATGGGCGTGCGTGAAACGTATGCAGAGGAAACGCTCAAGCGTCTCTCGGCTGTACATCCACCCAACGTACGGGAGCGCATGAAGACACTTGGTGTATCACTCTGTTCTATTGAAGATGAGATCTACCCAGCGCAACTGCGCGAAATTGCAGACCCACCGATTTTTCTTTCTTACATTGGGGATATTTCTATTCTGCAGCACCCCTGCATTGCCGTAGTTGGTACACGGCGCATGAGCCCGTATGGCCGAAGAGTGGTGGAAACATTTGTACCGGCGTTTGCGCGAAGCTCTCTGGTTACCGTCAGTGGGCTTGCACTTGGGATTGATGCGGCGGTTGCCAAAGATACGATGGATGCAGGTGGGAAAACTGTTGCAGCGCTGGGCCATGGTCTTTCTGCGATTTACCCAAAGGCCAACGAACGCCTAGCGGCAAAAATTATTGCGGGTGGGGGATTACTGCTCAGCGAATTTCCACTCGACCTCCAGCCAGATACCTATACCTTCCCCGCACGTAATCGCATTATTGCAGGTCTCAGTTTAGGGACTCTTGTTGCCGAAGCGCCCTCGAGCAGTGGAGCGATCATTACAGCAGAGCTCGCGCTCGAATATGGACGCGATGTATTTGCCGTACCTGGCCCTATTTTTGATGAGCATGCAGTCGGATGTCATCGGCTTATTGCCGATGGACATGCTCGATTGGTGACATCACCGACTGATGTTCTAAAAGAACTCGGCATCATTGCATCACCCGATCGTCCTCGACCCATCTTTCAAGCTGCAACACCCGAGCAACAGTGTATCTATGATGCGCTGAGTGGCATGCCGCAAACAATGGATGACCTTGTCCCACGTACAAAACTGGATGCCCCAAGTATTGGCACTGCTCTTACATTGATGGAACTTACAGGGGTCGTTCGCAATGTCGGCAGTGGCCAATGGGTCAGAGCATAAAACTGCTCGCATTGTATCTTTGCCATGCAATCATGCTTTTGGGAAAGGTGACATGTTTTCTTTCCTTTATTCCTACGCGTAGAATCGGCTGGAAATTTCCCCCTTCTTTCCATGTCTCCCGCATCTACCCCTATGCTGCTTGGTCAGCTGCTTTCAGACAGCTGGTCTTTTTGTAAAACATACTGGAAACCTATTCTTATTGCCGCAGCCATTTGCGGAACAATCTCATCCTTTGTGGGTGGAGGCGTTTCCCATAAAGCAGGAATGCAGGTTGGAGGCATGATGCAAAACATGGGCGTAGACATTGAAAAAATGGAAGAGCTCACCACGCGTATGCAGGCTGGTGACGAAACAGCTGGTAAAGAAATGGAGGCGTTGATCAACGCTCGTTTTGGAGAAATGACAGATGAACAATCTGCAAAAATGGCTATGGGCATGGGAAGCAATATGATCGGTGCGATGGCTCCGTTTATCGGATTGTCCGTGCTTGTGATGCTTCTCTTGGGTGTGGCGAGCAATGCATTCTTTTTGCTGCTGGGTCTTAACCCCACACAGGACGCTATGGCTATTGCACGACGCGTTCCGGGGCTCTTCTTTCCATTGCTGGGAGTATGGATTTGGATCTTCCTCCGTTCCTTTTTGTGGATTCCGATCTTGGGCATTATCCCAGCGATTATTTGGGGGCCTCGTTTTTACCTAGCTCCTGTGCTGCTTGTGCAGGAAAAAATGGGCATTTTGCAGAGCGCACGTGAAAGCTACAGCAGAACAAAGGGGTATTGGGGTAAGATCGTCGGAAATTCGATTGTTGCAGGGCTTTGTACGATGCTTGCGTCGATCGTTCTGTCTATTGCTGTTGGTATTTTGGCAATCATGCTCCCACTCTTGGGTTCATGGGTTTCGACAATTGCGGGGTATGTATTCAGTGCGTTTATGATGATTTTTATGGTGAAGTTGTCGATCACTATTCTTGCGAACCCAGCATCTGGTCTGTCGCCCGTTGCTGCTAAGGCTCCAGCAAAAACGAAGAAGAAATAAATTCATCGCATGAAACTTACACCCTTCCGTATCTTGGGGAAGGGTTTTTACGATGTGGCGGATGCAACGATTGCTGCAAAATCAGCAAGAATCAATGACGCGCCACCGACAAGGAATCCATCAATATCTTCCTGTGCAATGAGCTCGGGGGCGCTGGCAGGTTTTACCGATCCTCCATAGAGAATGCGCATACCCTCTTTACTGTCAGTTGGCAGGAGTGATCGTATAAATGCGTGCATTGCCTGCGCGTCGGCTGGTGTGGCTGTTTTTCCTGTGCCAATAGCCCAGACAGGCTCATAAGCAATTGAGAATTGACCCGACTTCGCTGAAGCTTCGCCGGGCAGGGAATTGAGAATTGAGAATTTCTCAAGCACCACACTTAATTGTCTTTTAACTACATCTTCGGCATTTCCCATCTCGCGTTCATCAGCAGTTTCACCGATGCAGAGAATAGGGGTGAGGCCAGCGTCAACGGCTGCTGAAACTTGTGCTGCGATTGTTTCGTCAGACTCCTGGTGATGCTGCCTACGTTCAGAATGTCCACAAAGGACATACGTGCATCCTTTTGCCGCGAGCATCTGCATGGATACATCCCCAGTAAATGCACCGCTTATGTCAGCTCGTGCAGATTGACCACCAGTGACCAGTGACGCTGCAACACATGAAGGGATATCCAGTGCAGTGGGAAAGACGACGACATCTACTCCACTGATGAAGCGATAAGGCGAGATTTCTTTGTTCCACCCCTCGGGTGGAAGGTTCATTTTCCAGTTTGCGGCGATAAGGGGGGTGCGTGGCATGGCAGGAGTGTAGTACTATCCGGCCATGCCTGTCACACGAGTTGTCCTCGCCTCCGACCATGCAGGGTTCCCTCTAAAGGAATCCGTGAAGAAACATTTGGAAGAAAGGGGAATCACGATTACGGATGTTGGTACGTTTTCGACGGATTCTGTCGATTACCCAGCAATTATTCGTGCAGGGTGTGAAGTGGTACTCAAAGACAATATTCCAGGCATTGTGTTTGGTGGCAGCGGGAATGGAGAGGCAATGGCAGCAAATAAAATGCGCGGTATTCGCGCTGCGGTGTGTTACAGCGAAGAAACAGCGAGACTCGCGCGTCAGCATAATGATGCGAATGTAATGAGTCTGGGTGGCAGACTCATTGACCCTACCTTGGCGAATCAATTAGTCGATATCTTCCTAGAGACAGAATTTGAAGGAGGTCGACATGTTGCTCGGATCAATGATCTCGATACGCCGCTTTCTGTATGACAGACAAAAAGATCATTATTGCGCCATCAATCCTTTCGGCTGACCTTGGCCGCTTGCAAGAAGAGATTGAATCCATCGAAGACAGCGCTGACTGGCTGCAGATTGATGTGATGGACGGACATTTTGTGCCAAACCTCAGTTTTGGCGCACCGATTCTTAAATCTATTAAAACAAGATTGCCACTGGATATTCACCTGATGGTCGAAAACCCCGAAGAACGTATTGAAGAGTTTTTACAGATGAAGGCCAAACACATCACCTTTCATGCCGAAACCGTCCCAGAAACCGATTCGAGGTTAGCCCTCATCCAAGCCATTCGTGACGGCAGAGCAGGGGCAGGTATAGCGCTGAAGCCGGCAACCCCCGTAGAAGAAATTGAGGATGTTATCGAGAAGCTCGATTTGGTCCTTATTATGTCTGTGGAACCCGGGTTCGGTGGTCAGGCCTTTATGCCCGAGGTATTGGCCAAGGTTCGGACCCTCCGAGCGAGGTTCCCCGACCTGATGATTCAAATGGATGGGGGAATTAATGCCGAAACGGCTAAGCTTTGTATTGAAGCAGGTGCGGATAACCTGGTTGCCGGGAGTTTCGTCTTTGGGGCAGAGGATCGCTCTGCTGCTATTGCCTCGCTTCGAGGGTCTGTATGAAGCGTCTTATTCTTTTTGTTGTTGGCCTTATTATTGTTCTGGCTGTTTCGTTTGCGTGGTATCAATCGGTGCATGCGCCAGTTGGGTCTCTTGTGCCCATTACACTCGTTTCATCGGGTGGAGAGGTAGTAGATCTGCAGGTAGAGGTTGCTGACGATAATCAGGAGAGAATGACCGGTTTGATGAATCGTAGCTCCTTGCCAAGTGGCCAAGGTATGGTCTTTGTGTTCGATGAGCCTGAGCTATTGGCGTTTTGGATGAAGCACACATTGATCCCCCTCGACATCCTCTACTTTGACGGCGACGGCAGATTTGTTTCTCGTACGACTATGAGCCCCTGCACTACCGAGGATTGCCCAACCTATACATCTGGTAAACCGGCAGCATTTGCCTTAGAGGTCAATGCTGCAGAGGCTCGTACAGCATCGGTCACAGAGGGCTGGAATCTGCATATTCAGTAATTTTTAGATCTCCAGGCTCATCAGATTTGGTCAGGCTCTTTCAAATTACGGCGTTTTCTGCTACAATAATGAGATTTCACGGAACATGAGCCTCAGGCTCAACACACACAAACACATACATGTCCCGCACTTGTCTATACCCCTTCGGCACGATCGAGACGCTTCGTACGAACTACGCAGCCGCGGATCTCTCGACGTGGAGCTTGGCGGACAAGATCGAATGGATCAGCGACGCACTCGCATATTTTTCGTACGAGACACTTTCACGTGATGATAAAGGATTGATCCGTCGTTACCTGCAAGAGAGCACTGGTTACTCACGCGCACAGGTCGCTCGTTACATCACACGTTTCCGTGTTGCTCCACAAGAAGTACGTATCGAAAAAGTTGTCTCACCATCACGATCCTTTTCGTTTACCCCATGGACTGCACTCGCATTCAGCGTTTTTATTGCCTTACTCATTCACACAGACAATGCACCAACTGGTGATGTCCTTCGTGTTCTTAATACTGAGCGCACAGAAATTGTAGGGAACGATCTACATGCATCAGCTGTCACAAAGCAGCCAGTGCAAATTCTTGTTCGTACGATCGCATCGTCGAATTCCACAGGTGCAACATATCCACTCCTCGCGGTTTCACGCCAGACAGTTGAAACAAAAGCAGGACGCAGCGCAGCAGAAACATTGGTGACATGGTCCGTTGCAGAATTGTTTGAACGTGTCGAAGCACGAAAGCAGGAGCGTCTTCACATGCTTGCAGCATCCCCAGTTGCACGACCTGATATCAATACAGCAAACGACATATTCCCACCTTATGCTCCAACGGCCCCTCTCCATGCAGCAGCAAAGAATGCATGGGACATTCCATCGAAAGGTGTAAACGGACAAATTCTGATGATTCAAAATGGTCGCCCTGTTTGGCGCGACTTCCCATATTTGGAACAGATTCGCACGATGGCTCCACATGGAAATGAAATGACGACACGTGCAGGAGGACGACGCAGTGGAGGAAGTGCCGATGCATCGAATACCAACACGACGACAATCGTTCAGCAGACAACAACTACATCTGCCCCAAGTGGTTGGACAGATGGAACAGGCTTTGTGTACCTGACAGATAGCAATGATAACGTCGGTATCGGCACGAATGATCCTTCTGCTAAGTTGGAAGTAGCTGGCAGCATCTCTGGTACTTCCTTATATATAGCAGGGTCGATGTCTGGTGCTGGCCTGACAGATTGTGACGCGACAACAAGCAAATTGATTTGGGATGCTACGACTGGCCGCTTCTCTTGCGGACTCGATGAAACAGTTGGTTCCGGTCTTTCCATTGGTTCCGGTGATCAGCGTTACGTAAAGAAGAGTGGCGACACGATGACGGGTGCGCTTGCAATCAACATTACGGGTGGAAACCGCAATACTGTTGGTCTTAATGTCCTAAACACTATCTCTGGTTCTGTTGTTCATGCGCAGACTGCTCTGACAGCTTCTGGTTCATTAGTCTTCGAAGGTGCAGCTTCTGGTTCTTCCTTATATATCTCCTCATCCATCCAGGGTGCAGGCCTCGTCGATTGTGACATTGCCGGTACTTCGAAACTCCTCTGGGATGCGACAACAGGAAGATTCAGCTGTGGAACCGATACAGACACCGATACCAATACAACCTACACAGCAGGTAGGGGACTTGGTCTCAATGGCACATCCTTCAGCTTAAACTCTACGATCACTGGAGCACTTGTGCGATTCAATACAGTCTCTGGTTCTACTATTTATGCTCAAACTGCTCTTAATGCATCGGGCAGCTTGAGCGTGGATGGTACGGCATTCTTCAATGCCTCTACTCCACTCAAGCTTACAAACGCAGGATTCTACGGGTGTACAGCACTCGAAACCGATGCAGATGGCGATATCGTTTGTGGATCTGATACAGATACCGACACGAACACAACCTACACAGCAGGCCAGGGCCTTGGACTTAACGGAACAACATTCTCCATTAATTCGACTCTGACAGGTTCTCTCGCTCGATTTACGACACTTTCAGGCTCAACCGTCTTTGCGAGTGCATCACTACGTTCCAGTGGTTCATTGGTATGGGAGGGTGCTGCGTCCGGTTCGTCGCTCTGGGTTTCCATGTTTGAAGGCGCAGGACTTACTGATTGTGATGCTTCCACAAGCAAAGTTGTTTGGGATGCAACAGCGAAGAGATTTGCCTGTTCGACTGATCTGAATACCGGGTCCAGCTACACAGCAGGCCAGAACATCACACTTACGGGCAATGCATTTAGCTTGAATTCCACCATCACCGGAGCCTTGGTTCGTTTCAACACTGTGTCTGGTTCTACTATTTATGCTCAAACTGCTCTAAATGCATCCGGCAGCTTGAGCGTGGATGGTACAGCATTCTTGAATGCATCTGCTCCTATCAAAATTACGACAGCAGGATTCTTTGGATGCACTGCACTCGAAACAGATGCCGATGGTGACCTGGTTTGTGGTACAGATGACGATACGAATACGACGTACACAGCAGGTCGTGGACTTGGTTTGAACGGAACGAGCTTCTCTCTTAATACAACTATCACTGGTTCCCTTGCTCGATTCACGACGCTCTCTGGTTCTGTCGTTACCGCAAAGACTTCTTTGGCTTCTTCTGGAACATTAGTCTTCGAAGGCGCAGCTTCTGGCTCCTCGCTTTACGTTGCTACATCCATTCAGGGTGCTGGCCTCGCAGATTGTGATTCTGCATCCAGCGTTCTTCAGTGGGATGACTCGACGGGGCGATTCTCGTGTACGACCATCAGCAGCGGAACGACCTATACCGCAGGACAAGGCCTGACACTTGCAGGTACATCCTTTAGGTTGAATACGACCATCACTGGTTCACTCGCTCGATTTAACACGCTTTCAGGATCCAATGTGTATGCGAATAATTCACTATCGTCGAGTGGGAAAGCAGTCATTGAACTTGGTACTGCTTCTGATATTGGGTTGATCGTTCGCGCAGCAACATCACAATCAGCAAATATCCAGGAGTGGCAGAACAGCTCCGGTACACCGTATGTCGTTATTAGTTCTAATGGTGCGATTGGAATCAATACTCCTACCGTCACATCAGCCACCCAGTTGGATATCTTGGGAACAGGACAAATGATCTACCTCCGAGATACAAGTTCAACCAGCGCTATCTATACGCAAATGCGCAGTTTTGGCGGAAGAATGTATCAAGGACTCGAGGATTCTGTGGGAGGAAGTGTATTCACAGAAGGGCTGTCATACGCCTCTGTCCTGGGAACTGCCAATTCCACCGCTCTCCAATTCGCAACAAATAATGCTGTAAAAATGACGATCCTCTCAGCAGGGAATATTGGTATTGGTACGGTTGCCCCTAAAACGAAGCTTGAAGTTATTGGTACAATCTCTGGTTCAGTTGTAACGGCGAATACTATTCGTTCTAGCGGCTCACTCGTCTTTGAAGGAGCTGCATCTGGCTCCTCACTCTACATTTCTTCGAGTATCAATGGTGCAGGTCTTAGCGATTGTGATTCTGCATCCAGCGTTCTTCAGTGGAACGATGCAACTGGCCGCTTCTCCTGTACAACAATTAGCAGCGGAACGACCTATACCGCAGGACAAGGCCTCACGTTGGCTGGTACTTCATTTAGGCTGAACACAACTATCACTGGCTCTCTCGCTCGATTCACCACGCTCTCTGGTTCCACGGTGTATGCGAAGAGTCAGTTAAATGCGAGTGGATCATTATCTGTTGATGGTACGGCTTACCTGCAAGGACAGACTCTTATTTCCGATGGTTCGGCAGGTACTCCATCTCTTGCTATGGCGACCGTGCCTACTTCTGGAATTTACTTAAATGGTGCGGGGGGAATGGCATTTTCATGGGCTGGTGGCGCTACAACTATTACATATAGTGCCAACAATTTGCGATTAAACGCGGCACAAGGAGTGCAGTTCCCATCGGGTAGCTCCAGCTTGCCGGGGCTCAGCAATACTTCAGAAACAACAGGTTTATTCTGGCCCACAAGTGGCACAATGGGTGTAAGCATCGCAGGAACAGAAAACATGCGTTGGGATGCTGGATTGTCACAAATAAGCAAAGCGTCTGCCGATGCAGTCTCTTACGCAATCAATGCGCGTAAAGCTCGCGGTACGGTCGCATCACCGTCGGCAATTACATCAGGTGACGATCTGTTAACTATTAGTGGACTCGGATACGTAGGTGCAACTGGAACCTACGTAGAAAGTGCTCGTATTCTCCTAGATTCCGAAGGTGTTGTATCGAATACGGTCAGTGGCCTTGGTGGAGCGGTGTCATTCCAAACCAGGCCTTCTGCGGGGTCTTTGACTGAGCGCATGCGCATCACTGGTTCCGGTAATGTCGGTATTGGCACATCTGCCCCTAAATCCAAGCTTGATGTCATTGGCTCTGTCTCCGGTTCTGCTCTTACCCTAAGTAGCCTCCGCAACTGTGACACTATCGATACCGATGCAAACGGTAACCTTATCTGTGGTGCAGATGCAGGTGCTGCTGGTGGAAACGAAGTAGGGACAGCATCATTCTCTGGTGCAATTATTCGCCTTGCTGATGCTCGTTACGTTAATACAGCTGGGGACACCATGACTGGTGTTCTTGCAATCAACGTCACTGGTGGCAACCGAAACACTGTTGGTCTCAACGTCATCAACACCATCTCTGGTTCAGTAATCCACGCACAGAATTCTCTCACTTCTTCTGGAACCCTTACGTTTGAGGGTGCAGCTTCTGGTTCTTCCTTATATATCTCCTCATCCATCCAGGGTGCAGGCC
>CAYSPY010000007.1:0-71558 GCA_964433325.1 uncultured Candidatus Peribacteria bacterium
AATCTGCAGAAAAGGCGAAGATCGAACTCTCTTCAACAACTGAAACAGAGATTAACCTCCCATTCATCACGGCTGATGCAAGCGGGCCTAAGCACTTGATGCTGAAGCTCTCCCGCGCAAAATTGGAATCGCTCGTCAGTGATTTGATCGAAAAGACAGTTGAGCCATGTATGAAGGCGATGAAAGATGCGAAGGTATCGAAGGAAGATATCCAGGAAGTAGTGCTTGTAGGTGGTATGACACGCATGCCAAAGGTTCTCGAAAAAGTACGTGAAATCTTCGGCAAAGAACCACACAAAGGCGTGAACCCCGACGAAGTGGTCGCAATTGGTGCTGCTATCCAGGCCGGTGTGCTTGGGGGCGATATCGACAAAGACATCGTGCTCGTCGATGTCACACCACTCAGCTTGAGCATTGAAACACTCGGTGGCGTTGCAACAAAATTGATTGAGCGAAACACGAAGATCCCAACCAGTAAGAGCCAGGTGTTCTCGACTGCGGCAGATAGCCAGCCATCCGTAGAAGTGCACATCGTGCAGGGTGAACGCGAATTCGCGAAGGACAACAAATCACTTGGTCGCTTTATCCTCGATGGCATTCCACCAGCACCACGCGGTATGCCCCAAATCGAAGTGAGCTTGGATATCGATAGTAACGGAATCCTTAACGTGAAAGCTTCTGACAAGGGCACGGGCAAAGTGCAGCACATTACCATCCAAGGTTCGACGGGACTCTCCAAAGAGGAAGTCGAAAAGATGCGCAAAGATGCAGAAGTAAATGCAGAGGACGACAAGAAGAAGCGCGAGTTGATTGATGCACGAAACGGAGCAGACTCATTTATCTTCAACTTGGAAAAGCAGATGAAAGAACACGATGCAAAAATTCCAGATGCAACCAAGAAGACCGTAAACGATAAGATGAATGAGCTACGTGATCTCGTAAAAAAAGAAGATGCAACGGCAGAAGAGCTTACAGCGAAGACCCAAGAACTAAGCACAGCTGCCCAGGAAATTGGAAAGATCGTTTACGAAGAAGCCCAGAAGAAAGCAGAAGGCGATGCTAAGGACGCCAAGGATGGAGTTGTTGACGCTGAAGTCGTTGATGATAAGCCAAAGGATGCTGAGTGAGAACGCACCCCTAACTGGTAGTGATCAAGTACAACTATCCGATCCCATAGATATTCTCATGGGGTCGGATAGTGCTGTCCTCACAGAAATTGCGCTAGCGATCCATACACGCGTGCGAAGTCTCAGTCTTTCCAAGGCAATGCACTTACTCTCTGTGAACGGTGAAATTTCAGAGATACGATCATCTCTTATGGATGCAATCCAAACCACGAATGGGATTCTAGGTCCACATTATCTAGATAACTGCATTCGTGGTGCTGCAGCTAACCCTGTCTACAATGGTACAGCTCAAGATCTACTGGCCAAAGGTGCTATGCCCTACCGAATCGCAGAACATCACAGAGCGACAGCCGTCGTGATCGGTAACCGACCGAAAGAAAGCACATAACCTACAGCTTTGCCCCAATGAACGACGCGAGTTCAACAATTCTATTGCTGTAGCCCCATTCGTTGTCGTACCAACCAAAGATTTTTGCCATATTGGTTCCAGAGATATTTGTTAGTTCTGAATCCAAAATGCAGCTGCTTGGGTCACCGACAATGTCATGCGAGACGATGGGGTCATGTTCGACACGAAGAATGCCCTTCATTGCACCCTCGGCAGCCTTTTCAAATGCTGCATTAATTGCTTCTTTCGTTACTTCTTTCTCCGTTACCACAGTCACGTCATTAAGGCTCCCTGTTGGGGTTGGCACACGAATGGCAATACCATCAAGCTTGCCTGTTACTTCTGGTACAACGAGCCCAATTGCTTTTGCAGCACCAGTGGATGTTGGGACAATGTTCACCCCTGCGGCACGTGCACGACGTAAATCAGCATGAGGGAGGTCTAGCAAGTTTTGATCGTTGGTGTAGCTATGAACCGTCGTCATAAAGCCGTGCTTAATACCAAACGTATCATTCATCACTTTTACCATTGGCGCTAAGCAGTTCGTGGTACAAGATGCATTGCTGATAACGTGCATGGTTGCAGCGTCATACGTCTCCTCGTTCACACCCATACAGAATGTTCCATCTGCTTTATCTTTACATGGAGCTGAAATAATAACCTTCTTCGCCCCAGCTTGTAGGTGCAACGCTGCGTCCTCGCGCTTGGTAAAACGACCCGTGCACTCAAGGACGATATCTACCTTCATTTCTGCATGTGGCAATTTTGTGGGGTCTTTCTCCGCTGTAATACGAATATCATCGTGCTCAGTCTTAAGCATGCCATCTTTGAATTCTGCCTTACCGGTATAGACACCGTAGCTGGAGTCGTACTTAAACAAGTGAGCGAGCGTTGCCCCGTCTGTTAAGTCATTAATAAGCACAACATTCAGCTCTGGGTGTTTCTGCTGAATAATGCGCAAAGCTTGGCGGCCAATGCGTCCAAAACCGTTGATAGCAAGATTGATAGCCATAAAAAATACGAAATTGTTAAATTGCTCTATTGTTATATAGATATTCTATTTCCGATGCGAGGAGGAGCGCTTGCAAAGTTTCGACCAATCAAGCGATACATAAATTTGTAAAATCCCCTGAAAGCAATGCAGTCAGGGGGATGAATCATCAACGAGGTTTGTACGATGCGCAGCTAGTAGTCAAAGCCAATTCTTCTTCCGGAACTTAGCTCCGATGCATACGTGATAGGGAAGAGAATTTGCCAGGTTAGGTTGTAGAACAACCTTTCCAGCCGAGACCAAAGCGGTGGGCTATAGAAGTACATGTCACCACCATGCTTCCAGCGCTCACGTGCGAACGCACTCACAACAGTGATCGCTAGCACTAGGTGCATTGCCACTGTCAGACAGAGCGTGGCTAAAGCAATAGTGGGCAGGAATTCCTTGCCGAGAATGAACGAACCAGTGGTGGCAACACACGCGGCAATCATCAAGTGAATGATGAGGCAGATCTTTGCCGCAACAAGAGCAAAAATCGGAATGAATAACACCCTCATCGAGATGAGAAACAACCCGAAACACAGAATAATCCCAATAAGGATTGTCTCGAACACTCTTCCAATAACACGTGTCATGATCGTACTACCCCTCTGATGAAAAGGATCCACACCGAGACACCTTGTCTCTGGTACAACTAAAATACACTTAAATTTAATTTTGTCTATTTAGCGAATCTTAAAGATTCCTATAGGTATCGAGCAAAAGAAGCGTGTCCTTCTCCATCAAAGGCGACTCACATACTAGTACTCCGCCTACCTTTCGTTTTTTAAGGACAGCGAGAAATTCCCGCCATTTCATATCGGAATCCTCTAAAGGGAGATGCTTTCGTTCACCCTTCTCGGTGTATTCAATACCAGAGAGGTGAATATGCATCGACTCCAGAGATTTCTTGCCCAATGCTGCCTGATACTGGTCGAGTAGATCATTCCATTCATCCGTAGAGTTCATCGCACCGTTGGCTCTCGCATGCATGTGTGAGACATCGATGCAGGGGTAAATATCAAACTCCTTGCTGACAGCCAATACCTCGTCGAGCGTGCCAAACTGGGTGTGCTTACCCATAGTTTCATAGGCCAAGTTCACGGTAGGAAAAAGTTTCGATTTATACTTGAGGATATCTTCTGTTGCTCTACGAACACTATCCAGCGCTTCTTGCTTCCGAGCACCATAAAATGCTGCGTGGACACATACAGACACTGCCCCTGCAATCTGTGCCATCGAGAGTGCATCGATAATTCGTTTCTTACTCGCTTCAAGTTTGTCCTTCTCGCTCGAGTTCAAATTGATGAAGTACGACGCATGCACAGTGAGTGCAAAATCGAGTGTTGATGCAAGCACCTGAATCTCAGCTACATGATCAGGGTTTTTCGGTGTGCTCTGTACCCATTCCATTTCCATTGCACGAATACCCATCTCGTATGCATGTTGAATACCTTTTAATGTTCCACCAGGTTTAGGGGTTGAGAGGGGGACGCCGGGGGTAGCGATACGAAGCATAGGAATAAACACAACCGGAAGTATACTTATTGCATTTTAGAGGTAAGGAAGTATAGAAGTAAGGAGGTAATGACATAGTGGAGCAAGGTATAAAATACTTCCTTACCTGATCACTTCCTTACATACCAAATGGCCATTGATAAAATAATCATCACCAAAACACTTGCAACTCCTTATGGTGAAGCAGCGTACAAAGTCGTCGAGCAGTTAGCAGACGCTGGTTATGACACCTGGTGGGTAGGAGGATGCGTGCGTGACATGCTTGGGGGCAACGAACCACAGGACATCGACATCGCTACCTCTGCAACACCCAATGAAGTCTTGGCAATTTTCCAAAAAGGGAAAGAGGTCCCACGACCCCTTGGGAGTGTACGCATTCGGTTTAAAACATTTGTCTTCGAAGTAACAACATTCCGTAAGGAATCAAAAGTATCCGACGGTCGCATTCCGGAATCAATTGAATTTAGTAATAAGGAAACGGATGCAGCGCGCCGCGACTTCACGATAAATGCGATGTATTTTCACCCCATTTCTGGTGAATTGTATGACCCATTTAAGGGTGAAGCAGATCTACACGAAAAACTGATACGGTTTGTCGGAGACCCTGATGAGCGCATTACCCATGATGCCCTACGCATTATGCGTGCAGTACGATTCAAATCACGTATCAACGGACAATATCACCCAGAAACATATGCCGCGTTACGTACGCATGCAGCACTGGTAGAGGGTCTTTCCGGGATTCGAAAGCTCGAAGAAATCGATAAGCTTCTTATGACTCCTCATGCAGAAAGGGGTCTTGAAGATTTATGGGAGCTTGGCATTCTCAATCATCTCATCCCAGAGCTGTATGTATGCAAAGGCATCGCACAGCCATCTGATTACCATCACGAAGGAGACGTGTGGAATCATTTACTGCAGTGTGTGCAATCATTTCACGAAGATCACTTTGCCGATGTGCGACTGGCTGCACTGTTCCACGATATCGGTAAAGCAGATACTTTCAGTTTAAAGGAACGAATTCGGTTTGATGAGCATGCGAAAGTATCAGCTGAATCGGCACAAAAAATTTTAAAACGACTTGATGCACCGAATAAACGCATCGAAAAAATTAGCTGGCTGATCGAACATCACATGATGATGGGGTCATTTGCAGAGATGAATGATGAGCGCAAAGCTCACTGGTATTTTCACCAATGGTTCCCCGAACTGCTCCAGCTTTTCTGGTTAGATATTGCTGGCACTACTCCATCGGATTTTTCGCTCTATGAAGCAATTGTGAAAGACTACAACGAATTTTTAAATAATCACCCTCGCCCAGTCCCACCGTTGCTTGATGGCAAAACAATTATGGAACTCACAGGCCTTAAGCCGGGTGCACGCATTGGTGAATTACTCGACGAACTCCATGATGCGCAAGTGCGTGGAGAAGTAACGGGTAAAAAAGAAGCGATTGAATTTATTCAGAAGAAGGAAGAGATTAATCCCTAAATCATAGTAGCCATGTCGTGGTGAGCCCTTCGGCTTCGCTCGGGATGACAGATACTTAAATATCCCCCAACACCACAGCCTTTTTAGATTTCCTGAAGAAGCGTGTAAAAAACACAATCAAGAGGACAGCAGTTACAGCACCTACGGCTGCAGATGACCACGCGAGAGCAGCTTTCCATGCGTACCCAAATATGTACCCAAGGAGCAAGTATGTGGCAGACCAACCGATGGCACTGATGATATTGCAGCAGTAATAGGGGAGTCGCTTCATATCGGATACCCCCGCGACAAAGGGGACTATTGGACGAATGGGCCCAATGAAGCGGCCCATAATGATGCTCTTTGTGCCGTACTTTTCAAAAAATGCAGTACCACGCGACAGATACGCTCTTACAGAAGTAAAACGCTCAACGTGAAAACGTCCAACTTTCCCAAGTTCAAAGCTCGCAGCATCCCCAATAATAGACCCTGCGACTGCAAATAGAACCAAGTCCCAAAAGTCGTACAGACCCTGCGGGACAAGACCACCCATAATAACAAGGAGCACTGTGCCCGGGACAAACATACCCGTAAGCACAAAAGATTCACCAAGTGTTGCAAGCAGCAGTAACCAATACCCCGATATCCCAAGGTTCGCGATGTATGGCAACAGGGACTGGAACCAATCAGTCATACGGTAGATCTGAAGAAATCAGGCCCTTAGAATGAAACAGGGATGCTGAGGCTCTTGTCGTTCTCTGGCATGCCCGATGGGTTATCCTTCTGTAACACGAGTGTGCCCGTAGGTGTCGATGGTTGGCTAAATTCCAAGAGCGCGGTGTACGGGACAAGATCTTCTGTCATCCAGTCGCCTTGGGCTTGTGCTGGTGTTACAGCAATTTCATTCCCATTTGCATCCAGCAGACGCACTGGGAAGCTTGCTTCGAAGTACCAGGTTCCATGTGCTTCACCTTCGACAATTAGTGGACTAGTTACGACGGTATTTGGGAGAGGACTGCTGAGGAAGATATCTTCTATCCTTACGCTCGAAGTCTGTGCAGAAGAATCCTGATTACCAGAATCGGTAGAAGATCCGCATGCGCCAAGGAGCAGGCAGGATGTAATGGAAAGGAGAAGTGTGCGGGAGGAGGTCATACCGGGAATGATCCGGGTGTATGCAAAGACTGTCAATGAGATGGATGATTTGCTTGTCATATATTGTTGACACAATGCATTCTCATTGTAATCTCTTGTACTTCGTCCATTTACATCACCCATGTAGAGAGCCACCCGATTCCTCAGGATCATACATGGAGGGATCGGGTTCCCTCTCTACAACTCCCCTTAGAAAAGGACCAGCGCATGGTGCATACGTTTTGGGATTACAGCCCTGGCGAAGGAATGCAAAACACACTCATCGGTGAAAGTGTCGAAGGCGATCCTCAAAAGACGATCCTCACACTCCGGGTCGTGAAGCCGGGTGCAAACTGGCACGACAAAGTCGAAATTCCGTTCTCCATCGACTTTCTGAAGCAGGTGCTCAAGGACATCCCACCAACGTGGGTCGAGCAGTGTCGCACGAATAATGGGACTATCGTTACGGCATTCCGGACGCTCAAAGTCCACACGACGTTCATCCTTTGTTGGTCTCTGTACCACAAAAAGAAGCGCAATAAGTATTATGACGTGGATGACCGGTTCCACCTGATGGATACCAGTCTGCGGCCTACGCAAGCCTAAGGGGGAAAAAGACAGGGGCGGGGCGCATGGATGCGCCCTTTTTTAACGTGTACAATTAGGCCATAGTACGGTTGATAGCTTCACATCTACGGGCGAGTAGCTCAGTTGGGTCGAGAATCCGCTTGCGGATTCGAGCCATAGAAGACTGACGCTCTAACCCGATTGGAAAGGTTGATAGCTTCACATCTACGGGCGAGTAGCTCAGTTGGTTAGAGCACAGGACTTATAAACCTGCGGTCGGTGGTTCAACTCCCCCCTCGCCCACCACTATAGACATACGACATCCCCGAGGTAGAATCACGTACTTTATGGGAAAGATTATCCTCACAGGCTTCGAGCCATTCGGACCATATGCCTATAACCCTGTCCAGGAAAGCACAGAGTACTTCGATGGAGAATACATCGGATCTCACGAAGTAATAGGAGCCGTTCTGCGTTGCACCTATGTAAGTGCATTTGAGATGCTGCAAAAAATAATTGTTGCCGAGAAGCCTGACGCCATTATCGAAACTGGACTTTCTTCATCAGTGAAAGGGATCCGATTCGAAACAACAGGACAAAATCACATGAATGGAAAATACCCTGATGCCGATGGGCTCGACCCAAAGGGCGATATTCTTTTGCAAGGGGGCCCCAAGTTCTTAGCTACAAATGGAGATAATGCAGCACTCGCAAGTTTACTGCATCAACAGGGGATACCTACCGAGATGTCCGCAGATGCGGGCGGGTTTATATGCAATTCCCTCTTATATCTAACAGCACACCAAATTCAGAAAGAGGGATTGGATATAAAGCATGTTTTCATTCACACACCGTGGACAAGTAATTTTAGAGATACGATACAACTCGAACCCGAAAAAATTATGATCGAGCAGGAAATGCTGCACGAAACCATTAGACAGTTAGTTGCACATATTAATGATTAAAAAAAGCGGCCACTTTCGTGACCGCTTTTGAACGCTTTGTAGTTGATACTTACGCTGCCTTCTCTGCTTCGATTGTAACGGAGAGGGGAACAACCTGTTCACCCATCTGGAGCATGATCTGGTGTGTACCAGTCGACTTGATTGCGTCGTCGATCTTGACCATCTCTTCGGTGATAGCACCCTGGAGCTGTTCTTTGACCGCGTCGACAATGTTCTGCTCTGTAATAGCAGCGTAAAGCTTGCCAGTCTTGGTAATTTTCTTAACAAAGGTAATAGTTTTGCCCGACAGTGCCTGAGCGGCTCCTGTAGCGGCTGCCTTTTCGTCCTCGCGCTCTTGCGCGCGGCGCTTAATGAATTCCGCATAACGCTTGCGTACAAGCGGTGTAGCTACAAGTGCAGCACGGCGGGGGAGGAGATTGTTCAAGGCATAACCGTCACCAACCAATAAAAGGTCGTTTTTCTTGCCAATGCCAGGAACGTCCTGAAGAAGAAAGATTTCCATGTGTAAACCGGGAAAAGGGCTAAAAGATCCTACTGGAACCGTGGCTCCGGGTCAATGGCTGGATGAAGGGGTAGAAGATCCCGCCACGGATGATGAAGATGACGATTCAGCCTCTATGACGGGCATAGACGGCTCCTCTTTCGTGAATAGAGTTGACAACCACCCAAAAAAGCTTAGCCATCCTTTTCCTGGTCTAAATGCCCTATCTTCCTTCACATACCAACGATACATCGTCAAAAACCGGTCGGAGTGCAACGAAAGGTGGCCAAGTTCGACCCCTTGTACCCCTTCTCGGTAGGCAAATGTGTACTGAGGTGAGTAGAGGAATACTGCGGGCACATCGCGCTTAAGAACGTCTCGGAGCTTTTGGAGCGCCTTCTGGCGATCGACTTCTGTCCCATTACCACGAATGGTCTCCAGCAGTGCATCAGCCTCAAAAGAAGCGTACTGGGACAAGTTGTAGGCATCCAGCCGAAGGTCGCCTCTATTCTCGGTTACACGCTGTACACCACTACTATGCCAGTACGGATAGCTATCAAGGTTATTCAAGAGTGATTGTCCAAAGAGCAAAACATCATAGTCACGCTTTAAGAGACGCTCCTCAAAGGCGGAACGTGTTTCGGGGATATCGATTTTTACATCCACACCCAGCGTTGCCCATTCTTTTTTAATTTCCTCTGCTACATTTTTATATATTGCAGGGGAGGGGCTTGTAAGAATCGTGATAGAAAGTGTTTCACCACGATCATTTAAACGAATACCAATGGGATCAGTCGGTAGTTTACGGCGCAAATACGAATGATCCATAAACAAATCTGCAACAGTAATACGCTGATCAGCAGGGAGCTTGCCATCACGGGATTGTACGAACTGTTCTACAAGTTGCTGCTCATTGGTAGCACGGCGATACTCGATAGCATCTGACACGCGTCGTACATACACAGAATCGAGAATACGTCCTTTGTCATTTGTGAGACGTAGCAAGTTGAGGCCAATCTTGAGAGCACCTGTTCCACGTGCAGTTGGAAGCGCAACAAGCCAACTACCCGACTCCGTTGGGTTAGCCTGCAGCGGAATACCATTCAACTGATCTTTCCCACTGAGACCATTCGCTTTCCCACCAATCGTGAGCACAGCACCCGTATCCAAGAATACGACAGCCTCTGCCTTTAAATCTCCCGTTTGGTTCGCTTCGCGCTGCTCGAGCAAGCGCTGTAACCGAATCTTTTCGGGGAAGTACCACTGCGACTCAAAGAGTGCACCCTGGGCTGCTGCGGGGTCAAAACTGTAGCGCCAATCAGATGTATCAATCTCTAAGAGGGGAGTATCGACAGCAACAGCTGGCGTAGCCGTAGTAGCGATTGTCTCTTTGTTAGTGCCTAGCTGCAGGCCAAGTCGCAGCTTGTTATCTTTCATAACTGTGCGATCGAGGTTAAAGAACATCGCAACATACTGTGGCAACGAATATTCGACTGCCTGGAAACGATTTGGAATGACAGGTTTACCGTCTTCGGTGCGTGGCACAAAGCGAATACCATCAAGGTTTCGGAGATCGGAGAGAAGCGTTTGATAATCCGGGAAAATACGCAGCACGATACGATCCAATCGGTACTGCGGCTCGATTTTTCGTGTCCAACGTTCCAATGTTACTTCGGTACTCAGTTCGGTTTCGACAATACTCCTAAGCTTGTACGGGCCAGCACCAATAGGAGCGAATCCAAAATCCAATGTTTGATCGAGTGACGCTACGGGAACTCCTTCGAATGCCGCCTTGGGGAGAAGCCCCAATGTTAAGTTACTCGGGAAAAAGTTGTAGGGCTGATCGAGTTTAAATTGCACTGTTCGTTCATCAATCTCTTCAACTTCCACACCCTGGAAGTTCTGGCGGAGCAAACTGTTTGGGAAATCTGGATCCTGCGCAGTTTTATACGTAAATACTACGTCATCAGCAGTAACAGGATGTGGCTTTTCTTCGGTGGAATCCTGCCAGAACAAATCTGGTTTAAGTTTGACGGTATATATCTTCCCATCTTTCGATACTTCGTACGTTGCGAGATCTGCCTCAATATCTTTTGTTTGCGGGTTATATTTTAAAAGCCCCGAGAACACGAGCGAGACTACATCGCGACTAACGTCATTCGTCACCGAAAACCACGGGTTAAGCGGTTGGAGATCTCCAACAGACCCTTCGATGTATGTTCCACCATTTGCGGGAATAATCATGGTGCTGTCGCGATAAAATTTGCCCAGCATCGCGATAAAGCTGCCCGCAAGAATGAGTCCCAGAAATACAAACACCCAGCGCTCGTAGCGCACATACGCACCAACAAGCGCTCCTAAAAACTTGGATGGAGGTCGAAGCATCGGGTGACTTAAACGTACCAGTCGAGAACCGTTAGGACAAAGAATGCGAGGGAAAGCGCAACAGTCGCACGGTACAAGAAGAGCTCTGCTCCACGACGCTGCACATATGCGGAATCATTCCCACCAAAAGTGGCAGAAAGCCCAGCTGAGCGATGCTGCAGCAAAATTACCAAGAGCAGCAGAACGGAGAGAAATGCCTGAATGTAAACGATAAAGTTCATGGGAGGAGTTTATCAGACCATTCATAAATACAATAGTAAAAATACGGCAGTATTTGGCCTTAAAAGTGGGTTCAGTACGGAGAATTTCTGTGTTATCCTCTTGTTGTCGGGCGCCTAGCTCAGTTGGTTAGAGCATCTCGCTTACACCGAGAGGGTCAGAGGTTCGAATCCTCTGGCGCCCACCATTTACCTCGTTAAAACATAATCCAAAATATTTTCTTCATCAGGTTCAATATTTTTTGCTTCGAACCCCACATTCTCAAAGCATTTTCTGCTCGCAATGTTGTCATATTCAATGCCAGCCCATATTTCTTTGAAATTCTGAGTAAATGGAATCGTAAGAAATTCTTCTAAAATTCTTTTTCCGAATCCTTGTTTTCTAAGTTCCGGCTTCACTGCTAATCCAATCCACATTAAATGATCATCTGGATGGAGCTCTATATCCACATATCCAATCGGCTCATTATTTAAACAAGCTATTCTGCATTGTCTATTTTTATCGCTCTGCATAATCCTCCATAATTTCTGGGGCCAATCTGAACCACCATACCTGTTGGCGAGTTCTGCGTCCTGATGCCAAGCAAGAAGGTTTTTTAAATCTTCCTGCTCTAAATTACGAAATACAAGAGTGGACATACATTCATCATAACAAAAAAGGCCTGCTCAATGCAGGCCTCCTTATTTCGTATTTGAGTCGTTTTACTGGAGAGACTGGAAGATCTCCTGCATCAGATCAACGATGGTAGAGAAGTTCAATTCAAAGGGGATATCCAGCAGACGTGTCAGGAAGGACACAGCAAAGAATGCGACGAATGTGACGATAAGACCGATAATCGCATAGCGAATTGTGTGAACAGCCTTCTTGATCTTGTCTTCATCACCAGCAGAAAGAATGAAAGAAATACCTCCGATGATGATAAACACGAGACAGAGAATGGACGCTGCAATAAGCGCCATAGCAATAAATGTAGCAACAATATCGAGGAGACTGCCCTCGGCTAGTAGATCCTGCAGCATGGAAAAGGGGAGAAAGGAATAGGTGCAGGTTTGCGACCTGCGAATAAATAAAATCAGGCCGGCTCAAGCACTTTGAGGTTGATCCGCTGATTAACATTGCCGCCGATAATTCGGAGCAATGTGCGTAAGGCTTTGACTGTCTGACCACCTTTGCCAATGAGCTTTCCCATATCCTTGTCACCGACGCTCACCGTCAAAAGAACACCGAGTTCATCGATCTTTCCTTCGATCGACAATGAGTCCTTGTCTTCGACAACGGACGAAAGAACGTACCGGAGAAACTCAAGCCCGGGAACGTCGTTCATGGAAGCTGAATCAGTCATGCGGTCGATATCGTACACGCACTATTAGGCGTTGTCACCAGCAGGTGCTTCAGCTGCGGGAGCCTCTGCGGCTGGTTCTGCAGGAGTTTCAACTGGTGTTGGTTCTGCTGCGGCTGGAGCTTCTGCAACTGGCGTCTCTGCTGGGGCTGCTTCTGCTGCAGGAGCGGGAGTTGGTGCTGCTGGCTCTTCGGCAGGAGCCTTCTTAGAACGCTTCTTTGAATAAGAAGCGATAAACTTCTCCATACCTTTAAGGCCGTTCTTCTTTAGAAGACGAGCCATTGTATCGCTTGGAATAGCACCATTCTTGACCCAGTGTTCTACACGCTCTGCTTCTACCTTGAAAACAGCTTCCTTCTGGGTAGGCAGGTAATGCCCAACAATCTCATGGAATTTGCCTTTTGCCGCATTTGCCTTTTCCGCAACGACAATACGGTACGTTGCAAGGTTCTTACGGCCGGTGCGTTGTAGGCGAATAACCAACATAGCCGCGACAGTGTAGGGAAGGCTAAAGGGGCGTGCAAGCGCAATTTCGGGCTTTTAGCTGCGATCAACCCGCACTGATTTGATAGTGGCAAAAGGGCAATTGGCGCGTAAATCCTTGAGCAAAGAGTCACTCGCACCTGTACATTCTTGCGCTGCAACGGAATTCGAACAGGCAAGAAGCAAAATTCCGTCCTTAAAAGAACGAACAACCACAAATTCTCGAACATGCGGCATATGCTCGCTCATCCATGCTTCACACCGATGTACTACCAGCGCACCCTCCGCATGATCCCGTAACCCCCGACGACGAAGGACAGAACCAATAACGGAAGAAACTTTATCCATATATGCATTGTGGGAAGAAGTTGATGGTATCACAAGTCGCCGCAGCATAGACGCATGCTCCCGTCTATTGCTTTGATGCGCTTCGTTTCCCACACTGGCGACACTTCCTTCCATTCTTTTATGTTGAAACCCACTCTTAAAGGAGCAACTCTTGCTGCATTTGCAGTTGGAACACTGCTCGGATCGGTTGCAACCGGTATCGGCGCAACTGTTCTTGGCTCTAGTGTCTTTAGTGACGTACCCGCAGGTTCGTACTTTGATAAGGCTGTCGGTGAGATGTACAGCGACGGTGTTATTAAAGGAAATCCTGATGGAACGTTCCACCCAGCAGACTTTGTGTCGCGTGCTGACGTCGCAGTCATGCTCCAGCGTTTCAAGGATTCACTTGATGGAACAGAAGTTGTGACTCGCTCGAGCTCATCTAAATCCAGCTCGTCTTCATCTTCCTCTTCCTCATCGTCATCCTCTATATCATCCATCTACAACCCTAAAGGTGTAATGCGTTTCACGAGTGGCACGTTCTCGGTGAACGAAAATACAACGAATGCAACTATCAGCGTTGTACGTACGGGTGGCAATGAAGGCTCTGTAACTATCAACTATACAGTCACAGCAGGTACTGCAACAGCGGGCACGGACTTCGAAGTTGTGTCAGGCACGCTCAGCTTCGGCTCCAAGGAAACAAGTAAGACATTTAACGTAAAGATCTTGGACGACTCCGCATCCGAAGGAAACGAAACAGCAACGATTACTCTTAGCAGCCCAGGGAATGGTGTTGGTCTTGGTACGCCTTCCACTGCAACACTCACGATTATGGATAATGAAGCAACAAGCTCTTCGACTTCCTCAACCTCCAGCAGCGTATCTTCTAACCCCAACGGAACGCTTTCCTTTAGTGCGTTGACCTACGGCGTAAACGAGAACCTAGGAAACATTACTGTGACAGTCGTACGGCAGGGTGGAACAACAGGGACTGTCGGCGTGAATTACTCTACGTCCAACAACACTGCAACGAGCGGCACAGATTATACAACCACTAACGGAAGTTTTTCGTTTGCAGCAGGAGAAACAAGTAAGACATTCACCATTCCTATTATTGATGACAACGCTGTAGACGGTGCAAAGATGTTTAACCTTACGCTTGCATCACCAACTGGTGGGGCAAACCTCAACACGTCCTCTGCAACTGTATCCATTTATGATAACGACAGCGAAACTGTATATGGCAGCGGCTCGCTAAAACTTGCAAAGTCATCGTATGCAATTCCAGAAAGTGATAAGAAGGTAGACATCATTGTGCAACGCACAGGTGGTACAAGGTCAACGATTACGGTGGAATACCAGACAATGAATGGCTCTGGAATTTCCGGCCAAGACTTTACCTACACATCCGGCACACTTGTCTTTGCTCCAGGTGAAGCAAGTAAGATCATCAGCATTCCTATTGTCGACGACTCAAATAGCGAAGGGGATGATGACTTCACCTTCTCGATCACAAACCCAACAAGTGGTATCAATATTCTTTCTCCGGCTTCAGCGCTCATTACCATTTCGGATTAAGAACTATCACTCATCAAAAAAAGAGGCCCCGAGCAATCGGGGCTTTTTTTATTTCAACCTAAAAGGATGTCACCCTGAGTGAAGCCGAAGGGCTCACCACGACATGCTTGCTATCCAACTAAATCAACCAGAAGTTCTTGTGTCGCTTTGCCTGCCTGCTTCCACGTACCAACAACGACGGGGGTTTTACGTGCAGGTGGATGCTTAAATGCATCAACAAACGACGAGACAGTAGGCTCAATGAGCATGGCATGACCCGCAGCCGTCTCGGGGATAGCTGTACGATGAGAAGCAATCACTGGACAACCGCATGCGAGAGCCTCTGCAACGGGCAAACAATAGCCTTCGTAAAGTGAAGCTGTGACCAAGCATTGTGCAGCTGAATAGAGGGAAGGTAAGTCTGTGTCAGAAACATTGCGAAGAATTCGCACCCCTTCTGGGAGGTTTAACTTCGCAGCTTCAGGCCCTGATGACACAAGAATTAATTGTGTATCCGTGATGCCACTTTGGTCGTATGCATCGAGGAGCACTTGAACATTCTTATGCTCCTTTGCATTCCCCACATATAAAAAGAAAGGCCTCTCCAGCTGATACTGTGTACGGACTCGCGCGCATTCACTGGCAGAAGAGGGCTGATACGAATCATCAACTCCTTCTAGCACAGTTACGGTCTTACGCTTCGCATCAGCACCATACGCATCTGCAATTTCTGATGCAGTAAACGAGCTCACAGCAATGATGGATTTTGCCTTACGAATAGCCCTACCGATTTGCAAACGATAGGCAGCACGCTTCATGAACGATGCATTGTTTGGGTAACGATGCAGAATTAAGTCATGCACGGTGACTACAAACGGAATAGGGCAGAAAAATGGCACATTGAAGTGCGGGCTAAACAGAAGATCTGCTTTAAGGGAACGAATGATTCCTGGGAGCATGAGTTGTTCGGCAAGAGAATAGTGGGGGATATCCGCCTCAATCACCTTTGCTCCTACTGGAATCCATTGCTCCTTTTTATGACGAACAATCAGTACATAAGAAATATCGGACTTTTGCTTGAGCATCTCTGTCACCAGGAGACGCGTATAGCGCCCAAGACCCGCATTTAGGCCTGCAAACCGACAATCAATCGCTATAAGAGACACTGTGGCATGATACCTGTATGACCATACAAGATGCACTGGCGATGTCGGGGATCAATCGAATGGATGCAGAAGTGCTGCTATCTGCTGTTTTAGACACGGATCGTACACATCTCCTGGCTCACCCAGAGGTAGCACTTACAGCAGATCAACAGGAGAAGTGGGAGTCATACATCCATCGACGCATGGAACATGAGCCAGTTGCACTGATTTTGGGAATAAAAGAATTTTACGGTCGCATGTTCACGGTGACACGTGACACATTAGTCCCGCGTCCAGCGACGGAACTCCTTGTACAAACTGCACTACAGATGATTGATGGAAAAGAAATTCCAATCACTCAAAAAGCAGATGAGGAGATTGTGATCTGGAGTAAGTGGAAGAATGGACCCACACCCATTCAGCTAGTAATTGATGTGGGGACAGGAAGTGGATGTGTTGGCATTACACTCGCACTTGAACAACCATCACTACACTTAATTGCAACGGACATGAGCAAAGGAGCACTCAGTGTTGCAGAAAAAAATGCGCACGCACACAACGTGTCAGATCGCATTCAGTTTATGGAAACATCCGGATTCAATTTTTTCCCTGCAATCACAGAGCCATTCCTGCTTGTTTCGAATCCACCATACATCCCAGAAGATGCACGACTCGAACCAGATGTTCGTGTGTTCGAACCATCATCAGCATTGTTTGCAGGAAAAGAGGGGACTGATGTGCTTTATCCACTGATACAACAAGCAATGGAGCATCCACTCTGCGCAGGGTTTTGCGTAGAATGCAGGGAAGAACAAGTTGATATTGAAATCGAGAAAGAATGGTTATAAGAATAAGGTATGCCATCCGCTGAGTATGATCGGGCAGTGACAATTCTGACCCCTCCACGTGTTGCATACGTAGAATGGGAAGGAGGAGACTCAACCCAAGAACGTGTGTTTGAAATGCGTGATGAACAAACTCAAGAGCTACGTGAAGTTATTGAACAAACAGCAGCTCGTCACTTTATGAACTTAGAATTATACGAATATCCACTTCCTTACAACCAAATTCCCTCAAGGAAGGCGACGCGATGGATTCGGGAATCCAACATGATTACAGCTTGGAATCCACCAGATCAATCAATTGCCTATATCTATTGCTGCATGAGAAAGAACCCTTTACTCACAGCTCTTTTAGGTTACGACAAAGAAGGAGGAACGTCCGAAAAATATGAAATTCTTTCGACGCAATATACTCGTGTGTTTCAGAAAGGCATGCTTATTGAAGAGCAGAACCGCACATTTATTATTCCTCCCACAGTAGAAATACCTCACGCAAAAGCAACTATAGAAAAGGCATTGCTGTATCCATACAAGTTTTAACTTACACTCTCTCACCCCACCGCAGTTTCGTCCGTAGTGTATGGAAGAACGTATCTTCGCGACGGCGGATAAATTTTACTTTTTCACTGTGAGTGGTGACAACAACGCGGTCATTCTTCGTCAGTTCAAAATATACTTGCCCATCCAATGTGAGACTGACGTGTGTTTCGCCAAACTGACCATCGGATTGCAGGACATCGACACCGATGATGCTCTTACCAGGGATGACGACGGGCTTTTGCGTAAGGCTATGAGGATTGATAGGAGTCAGAATCAGCGCATTGAGACCTGGGTGCACGACGGGCCCACCTGCCGCAAGCGAATACGCTGTTGAGCCTGTGGGCGTTGCAACAATCACCCCATCGGCGTGAAAGACTGCAAGTGCTTCTCCATTAATATCAGTCCGAAGATCCAATAAACGTGCAATGCTACCTTGGGAAATAACTGCCTCGTTGAGCGCAAAGGATTGAAAGATACTTTTCCCATCGCGTAACACATCCACCGACAAGCACGTACGCTCTTCGATGATTCCTTCTCCCGAAAGAAGCTTTGGGAGCAATACATCTGCTTCGTCAATGGAAATCTCTGCAAGGAAACCCAACTGCCCTCGATTGACACTAATGATGGGCGTCGAGAAATCTTTGAGCTCTCTCACTGCACGGAGAATCGTGCCGTCTCCGCCCACTACCAACATTGCATCTAGAAGAGGAGCATCTGCAATCGTCGGTAACTCTTGGACGCAGGCGACACTTTCCATGGCAATGGAATCAATAAAAATATCGACTTTCATCGTACGAAGAATTCGTAGCACATGATCGACCGCTTCATCTTTGCCTGCTAGATGAGGCTTTACCGTTAGGCCAATGCGACGAAAGGAATGCATATACCCCTACATTCAAGCGTTCACCTTCGTCTGTCAATGCCGTCGAGCGCCCCCAGGAACAGATCGACTGTTTTTTCCCATGTATAGAGCTTTGCCTGTAGTAAGCCTTTTTTTGCATAGGAATAGCGCAGATCTGAGTTTTTGAGCATTTCTTGAAGCCCTTCTGCGATCGACTGCACGTTGAGCGGATCAACCGTAAAAGCTGCATCACCGGCAACCTCGCCAAGGCTCCCATTGCGTGAGGCAAGAACTGGTGTGCCCGAGGCAAATGCTTCTAGCACTGGTAATCCAAAGCCTTCATACAAAGAGGGGAATGCTGAGACCGCTGCCTGGGATAACAAACTATTTCGCTCTGCATCGGAACACGAACCAACCCACCGTACATGCGGCGTTTCTTTGGCAGCTTGAACAATCGCTGCATCGCTCCACCCACGCGCACCAATAAGGACAAGTGGATGTTGTACACGAAGTTTTTCTGGGAGCAGTGCATGTGCTTGTATTAATCGCAGTTGGTTCTTACGAGGACACAACGTGCCAATACAGAGCACGCAACCATTGGCATTAGAAATTGTTTTTTGCACGGCAATATCCGTGCCAGCAAAAATTGGAATGACTTTTGTGCGATCAACGGATGGAAATTTCTTCAGCAAGTCATCTGCCGTCGTGCGACTGACAGTACACACTTGGCATGAATAATCGAGAGCTGTTCGAAGAGTGAGTCGCTCGATCCATGTCGACTTTCTGTTATGGGGCTCATGGCGAAATGCGATGAGATCATGCACAACGGTGATAACCGGAACTTTTGCACGGAGTAAACATGGGACAATGTAACTGACGGTACTCACGTAGGCATCAATAGAAGAATCTTTGAGTACATCGCGCGCTACTGCTACGTGCCACCAGATTCCGCGTGCGGTGATATGGCGAACCTCCGCACCCGAGGCTGCATCTGCAATCTCTTTGGGAAGGGGAACATCTGTGTAAAGAACCAACTGACAATCGCGCTGCAGAAGTTCCACAAGAAACCCGCGCGTCCAACGTCCTTTGCCTGCAAGATGTGTACGACATGCTTCACGGATGTCGATCGCCAATTTCATAGGGACAGTGTATCATCTAGAACACATGACTTCTCGCATTCAACGCCTTCTTACGTCACTGGATCTCGAAGAACGGATTCTGACGTGTGCATCTCTGGGTGCATTTATTTCTGTATTTTTCCCATGGCTATCGGGCCAGTGGCTAAGCGATGAATTTGCGTCATACTCCGGTGTCGAATTCTTCACAGCGTGGCTAGGCGTACTCATCGCCCTCATGTATGCAGGAGTGTTAGTTCTGACAATCGTCCCTGCGGCCGGTGGACCAGTGATGATGAAAAAGAAGCACCGGGAAATCGCACGCGTGCTACTTTCGGGACAGGCAACAATTCTGACACTTGCTGCATTATCGGTACTCATCAACGTCACCTACGACTACACACGCATGGATATTCGCTTTGGTGTGTACTTCGCCTTTGCCGGGGGGCTCGTCAGCACCTTCTATGCCTGCTGGAAATTACAGGAATTCCGCAAAGGAGAATCCCACGAAGCATTCCGTCATCCCGAAGATATCCAAGCAGTCGAGGAGCGTCGTGAAGCAATGAGCCCACCACCTCCACCACCCCTATCACCAGAACCTTCACAGCCCGAGGATCACAAAATACGGCCTTAAACGTCGTATTAACCTACTATAAGGACTCTTCAACAATCAGGACATATATTTGTTATACTCTTAGCACATGACAGAGAATGAAACACCTCCGGCAGTTGTTCCTCAGTATAAGGAGGACGACCTCGTCTACGTCGACCCCGACGCAAAAATTGTCGTGGGATTAGTGGAGTGGAAAGCTGATGGTAAGCCAAAAGCTTTGGCGATGAAGTCTCCTGTTGTCGAAATTGATGACGAACCAGCTGCGGAACCGGGGGCAAAACCAAAAGGCAGAGCTCCTGCACGACCACGACGCATTCGCTATTACCCATGGGGAACATTTCGTTCGATGAAACGTGTCTACAAGCTAGAAGGAAAACCTGTACGTGTTGAACAAACAAACACCTTAGAGCAGGTGATTGAGAAGGCGCTCAAGGAACCGTTCTGGGATTAATTAGCCCGCAATACCAACGATGATTCCAAGGAATGCCATAAAGAGACCGACAATCCAAAAACGCATGGTTACTTTGCTCTCACCCCAATTAAGTGCTTCGAAGTGATGATGAATTGGTGCTGCAAGAAATACTTTTTTGCCGCCCCGGAAACGCTTGCTGGCCAATTGAATAAGGACTGACAGCATTTCGATAACGAAGATAAAACCAATCAATGGGAGCACTAATGCTTGGTCAATCATTAGCGCCATTACTGCTAAGGTTCCGCCCAGTGCCAGTGAACCCGTATCGCCCATGAAAAATAATGCGGGCGGAACGTTATGCCAGAGAAATGCAGCGATAGCCCCCACACAGACCCCACAAAAACCAGCAAGAACAACCAGCCCTTGCATGTAGGCAAGAATGCCAAAGGCGGCAAAAGCGATCGCCAAAAGTCCCGCTGCAAGACCGTCTAAACCGTCAGTGACATTTACTGCATTTGCCGTTCCCATCATGATAAACATAAAGACGGGCACGTACCATATGCCCAGCTTGAAATCCCCTACATAGGGAACATGGATGCTGTTGTAATCCAGGCGGTAATAGAACCATAGAGCCCCCAGTAGAGTAATAACGAGGAGCGTAATAAATTTTGAAGTTGCCGATATACCTCCTTTTTTATAGGAGTTTCTTGATAAGCACTTCACGATATCGTCAATAACCGCAGTCATTGCACCCAGGTAGGCAAGCGCAAAAATATATAATGCGAATGCAACTAAAGGATTGGAAACTGCGACAAGTAGGTATTCTAGGCCCTGAAAAGCGACAAGCAATCCCGTGCAGCCCAGTATGAAAGTTGCGACAGAAAAGAACCATTTAATAGCACGTAACTGCTTTTTCCATAAATCTTCATTCGAACCTGCAATATTCAGATAATCATCAATCGCCCCAAGTATTCCCATACTCAGCAAAATGAAAAGTGGTAGATACACCTGTCCACGTTGAAACAATGAGTGATCAACTGTTCCAAAATACGACAACACACGAGAGATAAGAACGGTACATACAATGGATCCCCAAATAAGTAATCCTCCCATTGTGGGCGTTCCGCTCTTGCTCTGATGCAACATACGGAAAATAGAGGCTTCTCGACCGTCCATTGTTTCCACACGTAGTTGTTTACCGAGTTTATTGCGCTGCAAGAACGAGAGAAAATTCGGTACGAGTGCCAGCGTGAATAGGAAAGCAAACACCGTGTATCCGAGAATATTATCCAACGGCAATTCCGGTCGAATCGGTAGCGTTAATAGGTCGTTCATGGTTAGACCTACTCTACATCGTCGCTGTGAGCCTTGTCGATGTCATAGAAGCGCATCTGCTCCTTCTTAAAGAGGAGCTCTACACGCCCTGTGGGGCCGTTACGATGCTTGCGGATGAATACATCACAAATACCCTGACGATCGCTATCTTCGTTGTAGTAATCGTCGCGATAGAGCATGAGCACCACGTCGGCATCTTGCTCGATGGACCCCGATTCACGAAGGTCCGAGAGCTGAGGCTGCTTATCGGGACGCCCTTCTACCGCACGTGAGAGCTGCGAGAGCGCGATGATAGGAACACGAAGTTCGCGCGCAACCTGCTTAACGGTACGTGAAATTTCCGAAATTTCCTGTACACGGTTACCTGCGTAGCTGCTATTGCCTGTGCTCATCAGCTGCAAGTAGTCGATAATGAGAAGATCGAGCCCATGTTCCATTTGGAGTCTGCGCGCTTTCGTGCGGAATTCTGCCATAGACGACGCTGAGCTATCGTCAATAAAAATATTTGCTTTAGAGAGTTCATCCATTACCGGCCCCATATTCTGGAAGTCGCTATCGTCAAGCTTTCCGCGCTGTAGTTTCCAGGAGTCGACACCGAGCATTGAAGCGAACAAACGATCAACCAACTGTTCTTTGCTCATTTCGAGCGAGAAGATACCCACTGTTTTACGTGATTTAACGGCAGCATTCACCGCAATGTTCATCGCTAAGCTGGTTTTACCCATCGAAGGACGAGCTGCAAGGATCAAAAGATCGCTTGGCTGCATGCCAGATAACTTGTAATCGAGGCCGCTAAAGCCTGTTGGGACACCTTTAGTTGTTTCTTCACCCGCTGCATGGAGTTCTGCAAATTTTTCGTATTGCTGGTCCAAAATATCGCGCAAGTGCACGAATCGCTCCTTTAGGAAGGTATTGGTAATTTGGAAAATTGTTTTCTCCACTTCATCTAAGAGTTCTGGGATTGCACGATCTTCTTCGAACCCAAGACCTGTAATAGTGCGCCCTGCTGTAATAATACTTCGGTACACAGATTTTGCTTTTACAATTTGCCCATACTGAAACACGTGAGATGATGTTGGCACAGAGGACCCTAGGTCTGCGAGGAACGCACTCCCACCAACATCTTGCAGCGCCTTGTTATCAGCAAGCTTGCTAGAGACTGTCACGAAGTCGATCGGCACGTGATTCGTGTATAAATCGAACATCGCCTGGAAGACCTGCTTATGAACAGGATCATAAAAATCTTCGGCTTTCAGGAAGTCTGATACCTTCAAAATGGCATCTGGATCTAAGAGCAGCGCGCCCAGAACGGTGCGTTCGGCTTCGGGTGAATGCGGCGGTGCGTCGAACGTGTTTTGAGTCATGAGCGGAGAGGGAAGGACATTGTACCGCCGTTAGGATTCTGAACAACTATTGATGAACACAAAAAACGGCCGCATTGCTGCGGCCGAAATCGTATTCCATGAGGGTTAAGCGACAATCTCGTTCGATTTGGCGCGAATTTCTTTGTCTAATTTTGCTGCAACATCTGGGTGTTCGATCAAGAACTGCTTCGCCTGCTCGCGACCCTGGCCCAACGTGTCTTCACCCTGGCGGAAGTACGCACCAGCCTTTTCAATGAAGCCGTACTTCACACCTAGGTCGATAATATCGCCCTCTTTGCTAATACCTTTGGCATACAGAATATCGAATTCTGCCTGCCTGAATGGGGGAGCGACTTTATTCTTCACCACCTTTACACGAGTGCGGTTACCGACGACTTCTTGGCCGTCTTCCCCGCCAGAAGTTTTATCGAGGATCTTATCGATACGACGAACGTCTAAGCGTAGAGATGCGTAAAACTTAAGTGCATTGCCCCCGGCAGTTGTTTCTGGGTTACCGAACATCACCCCAATCTTCATACGAAGCTGGTTGATAAAAATGACAGAACAGTTAGTTTTGCTGACAATTGCAGTGAGCTTGCGTAGAGCCTGGCTCATTAACCTGGCTTGCAAACCCATGTGGCTATCACCCATAGTTCCTTCAATTTCGGCCTTCGGTGTAAGCGCTGCAACCGAGTCGATGACAATTAAATCGATGCCACCGCTTCGTACAAGCGTTTCAGTAATTTCCAACGCCTGCTCACCATCATCTGGCTGGGAGACAAGGAGGTTATCGATATCAACACCAATCTTCTTTGCATAGCCCAGGTCAAGCGCATGCTCTGCATCGATGAAGGCTGCGCGTCCTCCTTTCTTTTGAATCTCTGCAATGGCATGGAGCGACAATGTTGTCTTACCCGATGACTCTGGTCCGTAGATTTCGATAATACGTCCAAGGGGAACACCACCTCCAAGGGCCAGGTCGAGAGACAGAGACCCCGACGAGAAGCGTTCGATATCATGATTCACTCCTTCGCCCATTTTCATAATCGCACCATCACCGTACTGTTTTTTAATCTGATCCAACGCGTTTTTAATCGACGCAAGTTTAAGTGCATCAGCGGATGCGGGCTTTTTAGCTGCATCTGTCGCTGAAGATTTTGAGGTAGCGGTCATAGTGGAGGAAGAGGAAGCGGAGGTCTTCATGGTAAGGCGGGAGGAAATGAATGGGAAGAAAAAAGATTCGTTCTTGAAGTATACGAACGTACACCCACTATCACTCAGCGAAAGTCCCCGGTCAAACACTTGCTATTGCACGATGGTGTATTGATGTTGGTGTATGAATGTACACCTTTGCGTCAGCGCTTGAGAGGTTTGCAGCGTCCGCTATTGGAAGCCATATCCGTGATTTCACAGAACTGACCAGAGGGACACAAAATTCCTGCAACACCTCCGCACGGATTCCCTGTAACTGTCGTCCCCGTTCCCATTGAAACAGAAGACCCAACAGACATGGCAGAGCTTCTACTGAATCGAATGGAGCGAAGGACTAGGGGGAAAGTGGTCGATGTTGATGGGTCATCCAAGTAATGCTGAATAGCAAAAATGGATGATCCGTTTTGAACAAAGATTGTTTCGGAGCCGGTTGCCGTCGTGCGTACTGCCGTCCTGCCACCAATTTGCATAAAATCACCAGGGGGCAAAGTTGCAGCAAGGGATGGATGTAGCGAGAGTTTTACGGATCCACCTGTTTCACTAAACCGCACGCCATCAGGGAAGAATGAAGGATTCCACTCCGGTGGAACATCAAGTGATACTTTAAATTGTGGAACATCCCATGTACGAAAGAGGGGATTGATCATGGTCACACCGCTTGCAACTAAGACAGGCAATGCGTTGGGGTCAATATTTCGTTCAACATGACCTGATACAACCACGGCCATGCCTTCTAGCGTACGAAGATTAACACGTGCACTTTCTACTAAGTACACAGGAGTACCTTGGACAGTCAGCTGATGCGTTCCACGTCTATCGAGAGCAAAGGGAACGGGGAGCAAAATACCTGTCAGTGTCTGTGTGCCCGTTGGCAAATCCACTGGCTTTTGCTTACACGACGAGAGCCCCACTCCTGCAACAAGCAGAAGTGATAAGGCAACAATGCGGTACATGGCGATGCGACTTATCATGGGAAGAAAGAAAGGCCTGAAACGAAAATCCGCCCCAATCAGGAGCGGATTATAGTAGTCTTTGGTGTAAATCACTATTACTTCTTTGCCGAGTCGAAGGCATAGACAGCACGACCCACACGTACGAAGTATGGCATTTTCTGCAGGTTAAGGGAGATTGTCCCCACCTTGACGGTGCGCTGCTTGGCAACTTCGTTGATGATTTCCTTCTTAGACAAGGGACCCTTTTCCTTCAGGATGCTTTCGATAACATCGGCAACCGTACCAGGCTCGAAGCCCCATTCACGGAGTGCGTAGAGACCACGACCCACAAGAACAAACTGTGGATAGCGGATAAGTTCGTTATGAACAGCCTGAACAGTGACGTTCTTGTGATCGAAGTGTGCTTCGCGGATGCGGTTAGCAATATCCATAAAGTGCAGTGGCTGACCAGTTTTGCGGAGGATAATTTCGACCTTGTCGCGGATAGAACGAGGACGAACGAAGCGCCACTCTGTAAGACCCCAACCTTCGTCGATTTCGCGAAGACGCTCATCGATGGTCATACAGCTGTTGATAAGCTCGCGGCTGGGGATACGATCCTTGAATAGATTCATACCCTGGACTGCGGACATCAATTCGTCTTTCTTCATGCAAGATCTGCGCTTCTTGAGGATCTTAACCATGTTTTCAACCAACAACGAAATGTCTTCCATTGCGAGGGATTCCAAGCGCCAGAAGGGGACAAATGTGCCAGTATTCGATGTGGAGTTGAGTTCTGTATCAATCGAGAAGGAGAGGCGGAGGACAGCTCCATCAAGATCTGTGGAGTTTGGCATGCGCTTAAGCACCTGCGAAATAAGCTCATCTTCGCGCATCACACCCCCATGGGCACGAAGCACGTTCTTAGCCAAATCATTGACGTCATTGAGTTTAGTTGTGCGAACTGTGCGGCGAAGCTTCGAGAGAGCGATTCCTTCGATCTGGCGAATGCGTTCACGCGTCACTTTGAAATGCTTGCCAATCTTTTCCAGCGTTTGCTTGGGGTGACCCTGCAACGCGAAGCGTCGACGAATGACGGTCGCCTCTTTTTCTGTCAGAACAAGAAACAGGTCATCAAGCAAGGATTGCAGATTGACCGAAATCTTGGTGTTCGCAGCAGTTTGCTGCGGAGTGATGGTGGAAGAGGCGTCTGCCATAAGGGTGGTGGGGCGGGGAAAAGTGAACAACCCTCGTTTTACCAGAACATTGACAATTTCAAAAGATTATCCATAGGTTCGTCTGGACTGTTTTCCACAGTTTGGTTCTTTACGTACGAGGGCAGTGGTGCAAGGAGCGGCTATCTAAAATATAGCATTTTTGATATTTGTCAAATATCATATAATGACTTAAATATTGATTTAAAGGTAAAATAAGCAAAAAACGTCTATAAAACTACTTCCGCCCAGAGTCAAAAGTATACAAACACAGGATTTTTGTCCTTATCTTATGAAATTGGCTACATGTAGAGCATTTTCAGGTGCATCCGTCAAAATTTACGAGCGCTGCAAATACATCTGCAGTAGATCACATGCTGCCTTCGCATCTCCATCAAACGACGTATCCTTCGATGTGGTGTAACGTTCATCTAAATACTCTATATGAATCCCGGTCTGTTCGAGCCTATCTCCTATAAAATGAACAAAGGCTGCCTGTTCGCCTTCAACTCCCGACGGCAAAAGGGGGAGACCAATCACGATAATATCAATATCTCGCTCGTCGCATTGCTGCAGAATCTGCCCCACAAGGTCTTCTTCGTTCTTACTTTGGATAGTATCAACCGCCAAGGGGATACCCATTGCGTCATCGGCAAAGGCAACACCTGTGCGTCGCTTGCCGAGGTCGAGAGAAAGGATGCGCAAAAGCGAAATTGAGGATGGAAAATTGAGAATTGAAAATTAGCGGTAAAGCTCGTAAATGTCGAACATGTCGAAAAGCTAGGAAGCTAACTCGCTAACCAGCTGAAAAGCTATTTCGCAGCAACCATACGTGCAACCAACGACTTGCGGCGGTCTGCAGTCTTCTTGTGGATGATTTTCTTTTTGGATGCTGTGTCGATTGCCTTATACACCTGAGGCAAAAGCTTGCTTGCTTCGTCCTTGTTACCTGCCTTTGTCGCATCTGTAATCTTGCGAATCATGGTTTTCATGCGCGTTTTAAACGGCATGAGTCTCTCGCGTCGGTCGACGCTCTGGCGGGCACTTTTGCTGGCGGATTTGGTTCTAGGCATAAGAAAGTGCGGGGATAGTAGGGAAGGGGAGGGATGGGGTCAAGGATAAATTACCATCTAAAAGCCTAAAGCAATAAAGAAGCCCGGCACAAATGCACCGGGCTTCGGGTCTTTCAAGGAGAGTCATTGAATACTCAATGCAGACTAAACACCGGACGATCAAGTCCCCATTTCTTCTGCAACGTACTACTAGCGTCGCCATACCACTTCAGACGATCTTCGAGGCTGACACTGAGCCATGCGTATAAGCGAGTACGCTTCAGGATTTCTCCGCCGAAGCTACATGCCAAGTCGGCAAAAATTCCCGAACATGCCCCGCAGGTGAACGCCGTCAGCCAAATTTGGAATGTCGTAGCAGACACCGGCATGTAGTACGCCGCGATCGCCGTAACAAGTAAGGTGATGGAGAGGCACAGCCAGTGACCTGTAGCTGTCATTGCCAGAAAGAAAGCACGCGGTAAACCAACGGTCACAAAAAGCATGAAACCCATCACGATGTATGCGGCCATAAACAAAGCAACCATCGTGGCATAGAACTGAGCATGAATCGTATGAAGCATCTCCTGTAAAAAGTACCGGCCAGGACCCTTGAGCCGAAAGTATCCGTATCCTCGATCTTTGCTGGAATGTGGATGAAGCAATGCGACATAAAAGAATGCAATGCCTCCCACTGACACAACCAGGGACAGAAGCAAGATGCCGACTGTTGGACCATGTTCGTGGCTGTATTGTCGTGCCTTCATGCCAACGCCGATCGCCAACGCCAGGCACAGTACGACGTTCAGAAGGCGCGCAAGGATCAGGAGAGTGCAATGCAGTGCCGGCCGCCGAATATGCATGTGACGCCAGACTGTCTTGCTATCCAGGTTCACCGTCTTGAGCGCCATCTCAAGGATGGACTCGAAGTGATACCCGACGACCACGCCCAAAAGGCAACCCAGAGGCCATGCCCAAACCCAGACGTACGAGAGAGTGAGGATTCCAAGGATTCCCCCCAGCAAACCTGCGGAACGATTCCGATGCGAGATGGAACGCTGATTCACGACTAACTCCTTTGTGAAGGACCAAGATTCTCTACTCAAGCCAACATGGCCTGAATTGAACGCATTCTGGCCTCTTTTATAGGTATGTCAAACACAGGAAACTTGATTGACCCGGTAAGTAGCACCTCTACAATACCGCCTATGTGCGGAATCTTCGGATACGTCGGCAAACGAAATGACGCCACTGAATTAGCTGTAGAAGGCCTTAAGAGCTTGGAATACCGCGGGTATGACTCGTGGGGAGTGGCCTGGAAGCAACATGGCGCGCTATCGACCCAAAAGGAGATCGGCAAAATTAGTGGAGTGAATGGCCGTGACCTCAGCACCGATTGCAGCCTGGCTATTGGCCACACACGCTGGGCAACACATGGTGGTGTAACACGTGAGAATGCACACCCACATTTAAACGAAGATAAAACAATCGCGGTTGTTCATAACGGAATCGTCGAGAACTATCAGGAACTACGCGACGAACTAAAAGCAAAGGGCCACACATTCCTCTCGCAGACAGATACAGAAGTGATTCCGCACTTAATTGAAGAATATTTAAAAGAGACGAATGACTTCGCACATGCTGTGCGACTTTCGTGTCAGCGGTTCACCGGTCGCTACGCGCTACTGGCAGTGCACACGACAAGCGATACCATTGTTGCTGCACGCACGGGGAGCCCGCTCATCGTAGGAGTCGAGCGCGATAACGGACACTCTGGTTTCTTTATTGCATCAGACACGCCAGCGTTCATGAAGGAAACTCGTACAGTGCAATACTTAGACGATGGCGAAATGGTTGTAACTGATGGGAACAGTATTTTGTTCTCGGATATCGCAACAGGAGAAGAAAGAATGAAGCGTGAGATTGAAATCAGTTGGAATGCTGAACAAGCGGGGAAAGGTGACTTCGAACATTACATGCTGAAAGAAATCATGGACCAGAAGGAATCCGTTGCACGTGCGGTGAACCAAGACGAAGAAGAAATCACCACAATCGCACAAGCGATTAAAGCTGCACGAGGGACATTCCTTGTTGGGTGTGGAACAGCGCACAAAGCCTGCATGGCTGCAGAGTACTTTTTCTCGGTTGTTGCAGAGCACCACGTCAACGTCGCAGCTGCGAGCGAGTTCAAGATGTACCACCACTTTTTAAAGCCCGAGAGCTTGCTGATTGTCGTAAGCCAAAGCGGAGAAACAGCTGACGTGCTGGAAGCAATGAACGTCGCAAAGAGTAAAGGTGCAAAGGTACTCGCAATCGTAAACGTGAAAGGCTCTAGCATTGATCGCAATGCCGATTACACGCTACACATTAATGCTGGCCCCGAACGTGCAGTGGCATCCACTAAAGCGCTCACAGGGCAAATGGCAGTGTTACTCCTGACATCCTACGCACTCGCAGGAAAATTAAATGAGGGACGAAAGTTGTTGCTAGAAACATCGTCGATGATCAACGACATGTTGAACCCCCGCTATGTTGAGCGTTTGGGACACCTTGCTGAGCGCATTAAGCAAAAAGAAGACCTCTACATTATCGGCAAGAGCTGGAACTACCCGATGGCCATGGAGAGCGCGATTAAAATCCAGGAAGTGAGTTACATCCACGCCGAAGGATTTGCAGGAGGAGAGCTAAAGCACGGGCCCATCGCCCTGATTGAAGAGGGGACTCCTTGTATTGTGCTGATGGGAAATGACGAAGTAACGCCTGACGTCCTCAGTAATGCTGTGCAAGTAAAAGCACGCGGTGCATTTGTGATTGGCGTTTCACCAGAGAACAATGAGATCTTCGACGAATGGATTAAAGTGCCAGATGCAGGAACCGCGCAGCCACTCGTGAACATTATCCCAATCCAAGTGCTTGCATACGAACTTGCGGTACAGAGAGGAAAGGACCCTGATATGCCGAGGAATTTGGCAAAGAGCGTGACAGTGAAGTAGATGCCACTCATGTCGTAGAAACTAGTCTTTTTGGACGAATGTCGTAAATTGTACGACTCAATTCTTCCTGATACGATTAATTCCAACGTATGATGACTCAAGCCGAAAAAGATAGGGTCAAGTATCCAATTGAGATATACCTCGAGGAAATTGATGCAGTGCCCCTTTTAACGCACCAAGAAGAGATCAATTTAGCAATTCAAATAAAACAAGGAGATGAAAGTGCACTAGAACGAATGATACAAGCGAACTTACGACTAGTTGTGCATATTGCCCGAAATTTTACAAACCGCGCACCACTACCTGACTTAATTAGTGAAGGTAATATTGGTTTATTAACCGCAGTAAGAAAATTTGATGAGACACTAGGAACCAGATTTTCTACGTACGCGACCTATTGGATTAAGCAGGCAATGCACAATTTTATTGAAGATAGATATCCTGTATTACATATTCCTCGGTATTTGAAAGAGTTTTCGGCAAAGTTGCGAAAGGTGACACTTTCTCTCGCAAAGGAGCTAGGCACAACACCAACAGACGCACAATGCGCAGAGGCATTGGGGCTCACTCCAGATCAATTTGCAGCACGACAGAAATATCTATCAGCCGTGCCAAAGCAAAAGCACATCGTTGATGATGAAAGTACAATTGACCCATTAATGGAAACACTTGAAGGGGACTCAATTGATGTTCCTGGTTCTATAGATGAGGCGGAGGCACTAGCTGTAATGATGCGAGTGATTATGCAGTTAAGCGATGACGAACGAATGATTCTCAAATTGCGTACGGGCATTTTGGGCAGCGAGGTTGTCCCAAGCACCCATGTAGCAGAAGTGATAGGAATAAGCCCCCAAGCTCTTAGAATGCGAGTACAGGCATTACTTAAAAAAATAAAAATATTAATGCAAAAAAAACAATAAGCCCCAAATAGTTCAAAGCGCAGTAAGAAGATTGTCAAACTCTATCTAGCACTCTAAAAAATTATTTCTCATCCGGCTCAATACCGTAGTAGTCGTACAGGAATGTCGCGATTTCTTTAAAGAGGGGAGCGGAGGTTGCTTCGGCGAAGAGTCGCTCACGGAACTTTGGACGGTCCACTTTTACGAGCAAGATAAACTTGGGGTGATCGGGTGGGGCGTATCCCATAAAGGTGTTGATGGTGGAGCCCGTTCCAGATTCGTAGCGTCCACCAGGGCCGGCAATCTGTGACGTACCAGTTTTGCCTGCGAGCTTATAGCCAGGGACCGTACCGCTCTTCGCAAACCCATACTCACTGGAATGCACAAGCATATCGGTAATCGTTCGTGATGATTCAGCGGTAATAACTTGGTCAATTGCCTGGGGTTCTGTGATTTCTTCGGACCCATCGGGGTGAATAATACGATCCACGACTGTGGGCTTCATCAACCTTCCACCGTTCGCAATAGCAGAGAAGGCAGTAATTACTTGGAGCGGCGTAGCAGAGAACCCCTGTCCGAAGGCAGCGGTTGCAAGGTCGGAGCTACTCCAACGACGCCATGGACGCACTTCACCGCTCAACTCATCATCGAGTTCGATACCCGTCAGTCTCCCAAACCCAAAGCGCGTGATCATACGCTCAAAGAGTTTTCGACCGAGGGTTCCCGACACGTGCGTCATACAGGTGTTAATGGACCACGCTAAACAATCCGTCATGCTCACCTTGCCGTAATAACTAAGAAGAGCGTTTTTGATTTCGTACTCGTCGACTTTCACCGGCCCGATGTCATCGTAAATATCATCTGGTTGAATTTCCCCTTGGTCGATAGCAATCGCCATGGTGATCGGTTTCATAACGGAACCTGGTTCGTAGATTTCTTGGATAGTGCGATTAAGGTACGCACCAACACCAATCGTATTTTTATATTTAAGCCACACACCTTTAATACTGGTGGGGAATACTTCGAAACGCGCATTTTCCCCTTCGTAGACGTAATAACGTGCAAGGTCATGGAGGTCATACATGTTCTCTGCATCAACTAATTGTTGCTGCACTTTTTCGGAGAATGTTTTGCGGAATTCTGCTGAAAATGCGTTACTCATGTATTCCTTAAGAATACGAGCGTTATTAATAGGGTTATAGATCTCGACCACTATCAATGCTTCTTCGGACGGCGGCAGATATACGGGAACTTTTTCATACACTTCTGCGTAGTTATTGCGATCAAACGCAGGCGCAGTCGCCATAGCAATCACACGACCAGTGTAAGGGTCCATCACAATGGCCTGGGCAGCGTCGGCTTTGTATTCCACAACTGCATGATCAAGAATGGTTTCAATTTCTTTCTGCACAAACGGATCAATCGTCAGGACAACCGTGTCGCCGTCTTTCGGGTCCACAATCGTCTGATCGGATGTAAGAATCTGACCTCCTTGTAAGTCACTTACGGTGCTAATGAGTCCTTCCTGTCCGCGGAGCTGTGAGTCGAACGTGCGCTCAATTCCGTATTGTGCTTCTTGGCTATTATTTAAAAATCCAACTGCCGAAGAGCCGATAGAACCATCGGGGTAGAACCGCCAATGTTCGGGGATGAGCGCAATACCACGGAGCGGATCTTGAATATGTTCGGCTGCTGCACGGTTCGCAGCATTCTGCCTAGCAGCATTTGTCTCTTTAAGAGACGCGAGCTTTAACTGTTTTACCTCTAGGGACAAATGCGGAGGAAGCTGGCGAAGGATTGGCACATAACGAAGTGGTCGGGAACGCAGGGAATACGCAAGCTTCGATGCATCGAGTTCTAGTGCCGGGGCGAGCTTTCGGCTGATAGCGGATAGCTTTAATTGGTTTACTTCTTCTGGGTCAGCAAAGATCAGCTTTTGCTCATCGTTGATGTAAATACCCACGATATTCATTTCGCTGACCGCCGTGATTTGGTCTTTGGTAGCGCTATATTTAATAGGAACGAACGTCACACGCTTCTGCGAGATACGCCGTTCGATATCACGTGCAAAGAGCCTTCGGACTTCTGTGATATCTGGTGCTTTAATATCGGATGGAGAGGGCAGGGCGAGGGCCCCTGCAAGAGGCTCGAGGAGTGCCCCCGATGAAAGCTGATTAATAAGAGACAGAGGATCGTACGCAGCGGCATAGGGTGAACCAATAAAGGTGACGAGTTCACGCGGACAGAATGGATCACCTTTGGAACAGAGCTCATGAAACTCTGGTGTCACCAAAAAGTCCGCAAGCTTCTCGGCAACCATCGCGGCATCGTCGACAACAAGGGGATCGACATACAAAAGGTCGAGCGTTGTATTGGTTGCAAGAATACTCGTTTCGCCAGTCTTACTATTGGTCGCAAGAATTTCTCCACGTTGTGCGGGGAGTTTGACGCCCCCAAAGTGCTGGGACTGAGCCATCGCATAGTAATCACTCCTATCGATCACCTGGAGCTCTGTTAAACGAGAGACAATGAGAAGCCCACACATCAACAAAAACCCATGCACCACAACCATTCGTTGCACCAGCGAACGTTTTTTCTGGGTTTCGGAGAGGCTGGAGGAGGATCGTTTAAGCAGCATCGGAGGCCAAGAGGATAGAGCAAAAATCGGGCCATCGCGATTGTTTCACACTTCTTATGATCTCTCTATCTGCCTCAAAAAGGGGATAGGGGATAAACCGTCTATAAGGCATAAATTCAGGACTTATAGACTATTTCTAGACAGCAAACCGATGGCAGAAATATCCTTTCTATGGTATAATAATGAGATGGATTTTCCTGACCTCACCGGCCTTCCTGGAGACCAGATGCTGGACCGCTTGCAGCAGGAATGCGCGAAGATTGGCGTATCTGATATTCACACATCACCTGAAAAGGAGGGGGTGCGCCTAGAAATTCGTTTACACGGCATGCTTGAATCGTTGCCTCCTTTAACAAAGGAAACATACGAACAGTTTTTACGCAAAATTAAATTCGATTCTAAACTTAAGCTGAACATCACCAATGTCCCGCAGGACGGACAGTACACATTCCAAACAGAAGGACGCATGGTCAACGTGCGCGTCGCAACACTTCCATCTCGTTTTGGTGAAACAGTCACACTGCGTCTACTAGACCCTAAAAGCGGTATCGTAGAACTCACCACACTCGGCTTCCCGGGTGATATGAAACAAAAACTAGAGGAGCTGGTAAAACTCCCGAACGGGTTGATTCTTGTGACTGGTCCAACCGGTTCCGGAAAAACAACCACACTGTATTCGCTACTTAGCACTGTAATTGGAACCAAGCGCAATATCATTACGCTAGAAGACCCGGTTGAATATGAAATTAAAGGAATTGTCCAAAGTGAGATCGACCCCGACCATGGGTTCACCTTCGCATCCGGGCTTCGTTCCGTCCTACGCCATGACCCAAACGTGGTGCTGGTCGGAGAAATTCGCGACCTTGAAACAGCACAGACCGCGATTGATGCGTCTCTTACAGGTCACTTAGTGCTTGCAACACTTCACACTAACTCCGCTATTGAAGCTATTCCACGTCTGCTCTCGATGGGTGTAAGCCCGTATACATTTGCGCCATCTCTACGCGGAGTATTGGCTCAGCGCCTTGTCCGCACACTCAGCGACACAGCGAAAGCTGGCGAATACAACTCTGCTGACCCTTCTATTTATAGTGGACGCATGGTGTTACCAGAGTTACTAACAGTAAGTGACGCAATGCGCGATTTGATTTTGAACCAGGAAAGTGAAACGAAAATCACTGAACAGGCACACAAAGACGGGTATTTGAGCATGCGCGAATGGGGTGAAATCCTGATTGAACAGAAGATTACGACAAGAGAGGAAGTAGAGAGGGTCACTGCGTGACCCAAATGGAGAATTGAGAATGAAGAATTGAAAAACGAGGGTATTTAACCTTAAATTCTCAATTCTCAATTTTCCATTCTCAATTTCGTTGTTCACTCCCTTTGCTCGAAGAGTGCGAATGTGCTTGCGTAGGGCAGAAGTTGTCCCGTACCATTTTCCCCCTATGTTCCGACGACACCGAGCCCGACGTGGCCCTTACGCAATGGCAGCACCTTCCGTGGTTCCTTCCATCATCCGAAGCCTCGTGCTTCTGCTGATACTTGGACTGCTTTTGTACGGAACAACAAAGTTCGTATTCTGGGTATTCGGTGGGGCAGGTTCACAGCAAACCGCAGCAACGCTAACCGTTGAACAGGGTGGAACAGTAAGCGTTGCTGTAGAAGAAGGTCTACTACAACGAGTTGAGGACAGCTTGAAAATTTACCCCGGTGACCGCGTAGTCTCGGGTACGAGTGGCAATGCACAGGCACGCTTCTTTGATACATCAACCGTTCGTATGGATGGTGGAACTGAATTTACTGTTACAAAAGATATTGAAGATTTGGAAGCATCCGAATGGACGCTCACCGCATCAAAAGGAGCATTATGGGTAAAAACTCCCACCCTCCAGACATATTCGGGTGTCATCGTTCGTACGATTGCGATGCCGCTGTATAGCGTTGAGCTCACAAGCGACACAGAAGCTGTGTTGGAAGAATCCCAAATTCTTGTCTTTAATGCAGATGGACAGGGTATAAGCGTAACAATTGACGGTGTTGCAACTCCCATCATTATTGGAGAAGGGCAGCAATTCAAGCTGCCAGTTGGGGAAATTGGAACTGACCCTTACAAATATCGCTCTGCTATTGAACCCCTCGCTGCTCAGCGAGCATTCATTATGGAATCTCGTGCACTGGCTGTCGTACATCCGACAACACCTGTTGTGAGTGGTAGCGGACAAGTTGTTGATACTGAGCCATTGGTGGTCACAGCCCCATCAGACTCTGCGACTGTCACCACTGCCACCGTACATGTTGAAGGACGCATGAGTGCACTTATCGAGCGCGTACGTGTAAATGGATATGATGCCGTCATCAACCGTGCCGCTGGCACATTTAGCCAAGAGCTATCATTGCAAGATTCCAAGGAAACAACACTTAAAATTGAAGCGCTAGATGCACGAGGCTTGGTCCTTGCTCAGGAAAGTCGCACGGTCTTCCGTGGGTCACAGACAGTTGCCACACCCGTTATTACCTCTCCTGCTGGGAATGGCCAGGCATACCGCACACAGAAAGATGAAATCACTGTTAGCGGTACGGTCCCATCTGGGACAGAAGGGGTAATTGTGAACGATTATCGCCTGCAGCTCTTCCGCTCGGGCGACACAACATGGAGCTACCTTGCCAGCAAGGCTCTTGGAAACTTGAAGGATGGTGTAAACACCTACGACATCGTCGCATTGGATAAGGCAGGCAACCGTAGTGCCCCCGTGCGCATTACCGTGAATGTCGAAGCTGGGACCGAAGGAGTGATTGGAGGGGGAACAACACCGTCTAGTACATCCCCTGTGGTTCAGGAAACAGATTTGCCCAATAACGACCCGCTTATGCCAGGGACAATCAGCGTCACTGGGCCAGCCGCAGGCACGAGCTTTACAGCAACAGGCAGCGAGTTCTTGCTAGAAGGTACAACACCCAAGGAGACAACGAGTGTTTGGGTAAACGGCTACAAGCTCCAGCTATATAAGTCTGGCGCAACATTCTGGAACTACATCGCTAAGACCGAATATAACACGCTCAAGCCCGGCACGAACGTCTACCGCATTATTGCGCGAAATGCCGAGGATAAAATCCTCGATAGGTTCGAGTACACGGTGACCTACAATCCATAAGCTTAGCTAGGCCACTTTCCCTTAAAGACAAACTCCTCCTGCGCACGTCGCTCACGTGGGAGTTTTTCTCGTTCCTGCAATGCTTCCGGTAATTCTGCTGGGTCATCAGGATACCCAATGGCAATCATTGAGCCGGGAACATAGTCAGAGGGAACACCCAGGACTTCATTTGCTTTCTCGGTGTAAAAGCCGGCCATCTGGTGACTAACTAACCCCAGCGGCTCACACTGGAGCACTAAATAGGAACTTGCTGCACCCGTATCATGCATATGATGAGGATTAATGGAAACCGTTCCATCCTTCTTGGTACGCGTGGTATGCGCGAAAGAGATTGCAAGAACATACGCATTTTTTGCCCAACTGTTTCCATCCTGTAAAAGAGATTCCAGTTTTGCACGATCTTCACCATCATCTTTTGTTGCATAGATATATCGCCATGGCTGGAGGTTGCTAGCACTTGGAGCCCAGCGTGCGGCTTCAAAGAGTGTGCGGATTTTCTCCTCTTCTACGGGCATTGGTGAAATTGCTCGTGGACTCCAGCGTTCTTTCATCACATCTAAAATCGGGAGGCTGGTGACGGCAAGGTTATGAGGATACGTAGTCATACAAAAGGAGAAGTGATCAAGAATCAATTCTATCCGGGTGCACGCTCAAACCACCAGCAAAATCGCTCTAAAATGAATCCTTCAATCCCAGTCGCTTTAAGGCATCTTTCATGCGAGGTGGTGGGGGAGCGGAGACTTCGTGATCTTTACCATCAGCGGGTGAAGTGAATGTCAGCTTCCAGGCATGGAGACACAAGTAATCAATACCAGATGCGAGGCTTAGCTTTTCACTCGACCCAATACCATACGAAGGATCACCCAGTATCGGGTGACCAATGCCGTGCATATGTACACGAATCTGATGTGTACGACCGGTATGGAGTTCGCACGAAACAAGTGCAACGCCTTTGGCAGTAGAAAGTGTGCGATAGGTAGTACGTGCTTCACGCGCTTTGCTGGAGCCAAGAATCGTCATCTTTGTTCTATCCATAGTACTACGACCAATGCTCGCATCGATCATCGCAGAAGGAGGCTGAGGTATACCTGCCACAATTGCTAAATAGAATTTACGAACGGTTCGCTCTTCAAACTGCATCTGTAGCTTTTTATGAGCAGCTGGAGTTTTTGCGACCAGAATGCACCCTGTCGTGTCTTTATCGAGTCTGTGCACCAGCACCGATGCACTGGAGAAGGGGATTGAACGCTCTTGGAAGAGAAATGCGATGCCATGCAAAATGGTCGCTGCATCGCGAGGAATACCCGCACCAGGGTGAACGGGGATACCTGCTGGTTTATTGATAACCATACAGAGGTCATCTTCATAGATAACTTCCAACTTCAAATCCATCGCCTCTAATCGTGTTTCGGTAACAGGTTCGCCCGTTGCAGACACCTCAATAACATCTGCAATTTCGATAATCGTCGCCGGCTTCCGTGCAATTCTCCCATTTACCAATACCAACCCATCTTTAACCATATCCCGCGCTTTAATACGGCTAATGGCCACTCCTTCGGTAAAAAGGGCGATATCTAGCCGGCAGGGATTCATAGGGGAGAATTGATGCACCATTGCAGTATAGGTGGAAATTGAGCCGTTGTATGCCCGCAAATAAGATACTATTATCGTTTTGGTTCGGGGTGTGTGCCCTGGCCCCCCCTGGTGGCTGCGGTTGGATCCGCAGTCACCTTTTTCTTGCTATTGACCACATAGGCCAATGCATTAGGATAATCTCCTCTCGATTTTTTCGAGAGGGTCGCTCCTGTTGCCAGCAGCGGTTGAGCGAAAAGAGGAGGTGTTGTTGACGCAGCACCTCCTCCCCTCTTTTTTGTATGGAAAAAAAAGCCAGGTGGGGGTCCACCTGGCTCGAGTATCACTGGCTGCATGCTCCTTTCAGTTTCTGAGAGATTCTGCTTTTTCAACTGACTGTTTCAGAAGTTCGATGAGATCATCGACTTCTTGCAACTTGAGGGTATTTTGGCCCTCGGGCACTTTTTCCCCACGCATCCAGCGTTCGAACGCCCGACGCGATGTGAAGGAGTGCAGCTGATTACTACGCGGTTCCACCACACAGGTCAGTGCGATTTCGAAGTAGTTCTTCGTCGCCACACTGAAGAGATACGACATCTCACCTTCCGGGGACATCAGACGCGGTTCCACGATGTGAAAGTTTCCGTCCTGGTCTTTCGAATCGTGTTCAATCCACTTGTACCCCTGCAAGGCTTTGACGGCCTGCACGGATACCTCCGGTCCGGGAATTGGCGCATTTGGATCGCAATCGAACCGCGTACGCTCCCCAGTCGTTGCATCAACATAATAGACGCGCATCAAGGCCTGGTTTCCAACCGGCTCAGTAAGGGTAACGTAATACTCCTTGTGATCTTCGTCCGTGAGCAAGAATGGTTGCCGAGCATTCCCCGGCATGGCTGGGATCTTGATAAGACCCGGCCGTGTATACCAACCTCGCAGATACCCTTCGTCGTAGATCTGTTTTTCCGTCATCAGACGGATCAGGTCCACACACATCAAGCGTTTTTTACTGAAGACAGGATCCTTCCTAACTTCATCCATCGACAGTTCTTTCAATTGCCCATCGCCATTAACCAGCACGATGCCGCTCTGGTACGGAACCCAGAAGCAGGGGAGGTCAAAGCGATAGGAGATCTTAGGAACCACGAGCGTAAAGACGTCCTTGTCTGTGGACAGTTGTAGCGCATATGGCTCGCCGTACGTGCAGAACGGGTTATAGCGAGCGAGGCGACGATAGATACTATCCGTCCACTGCATCCCCATCCCGAATTTAAACGGTTGGTTGATGCGGCGGATGCGCTTTTCTTCGGGTAACTCCGGGTGGTCGTCATAGACTAGGAAGCCGGGGACTTGTCCGTAGAAAATATTCATCATGCCCTGTGGCATCAACGTGGCAACGTATCCGAAGCCACCATCAACATCACAAGGTTGAGTATGCTCCAAGTCAACCCGGTACTCGGATGAGCTGAGCGACGCGCGCAGTTTCGCGAATGCCACTTCCTGTGGCGTGAATCGCGGAACACTCTTACTCATCACCACCATGTCCGTTCGCTTCTCGAACGTATAGACCTTGGCAAGATGAGCATGATTGAGTGTGAGTACGAGCTCCGGGCCGACAAAAATGAAAAGCAATCCCATGAGAATGTAGAGCACTCCATTGCTCTGCAGTGGCATCAGCGGCTCTCCGGTTGAATCCGCTGAGAGGCGACCAGGTCGCTTGCGAGTGGATACCCGCGTGGACCTATCTTCTTCTTTACCCTCTTCGATTTTCTTCTTAATGGAAGCAATGGCCGCCATCAAGGAGGGCTCGCCGGTCACAAGCTTGAGACCGTAGATAGCCATGAAGATTCCCACCACAGCAGGGGCGGCCCCGAATCCATGCAGAATGATCCCCTGAAAGACAACGAACGAAAAGGCATAGGGGAACGCCCAGTACAAAAGCACCAGAAAGCCCACAAGCAAACCGATGTCGAGGATGGCCTCACGTGTTGATCCCTTGCGGCGGGAGCACAGTGCTCCTACCACAAAGGAAAGCACAATCGCAATGATCAACGTTGCATACAGTCCGATTTGCACAACATGCGTCATGTTCAACAACCTTCTTTCTTCTTTGAATTGAGAGCTTCGAGAAACTGAATACGGTGATCCGTGTCGGGATGGGAAATCATCAGACTCTTGAGAAAGTCTTGAGGACGATTAGGCTTATCACGATACTGCTGTTGTCCATATTCGGATAACATACGCAGACCGTCCATCAGTGGTTCAGGGCAACCCGTATAGAGGGCTCCCAGGGCATCGGCTGTAACCTCACGAACCAATTGCATGGCACTGGTTCCAAGAGGAAGGATGTAATCACCGATGAGCTTCAGAATCATGCCGACTCCTGCAGCGGCACTCGTGCCGCCAGAAGTCTTGCCCAATGTTCCTGAAACGCTCGAGACGATTCCGCGGACAATGGTGATAAGGGAGAGTAACCCCACATCACCACATCGAATGTGCGCAATTTCATGAGCAATGATCCCTTTCAGCTTTCGCTTCTTCATGTACAGCGTCATCAGATCTTCATTTTCCAGAATCTCCGGATAGTTGAGACGAAGAAATTCGATCTCAGAAGCCTCGAGTTGCCTGCCGAACAATTCACCCCCTGGACTCGTCGACATCTCGTACAGCATCGGCGTAATGCCCACATAGGCGTACCAAAGGATCCCGGGCCCAAAGGCCATTGCATTGGGAATATCTCCGATATGCATGATGTAGAGCGTGGGCCGACACATCCACGGAGGAAACCTCCACTTCGTTTCGTTCATAATCTCATCGACAACCTCGTGAAGAAACGGGTACTCCTCGCGTGTTGCGACTTTTGCACCCGAAACATACCGAAGGATCATGCCGGAAAAGACGAACATGACGCAGGACATCGCCAATCCCGATGCCAGGATTTCCAGCATCACATGCGGGGGGACAACCCGCGCACTGACAAAAACGATGATGCCCAGAACGACCACAAAGACGAACAGGCAAAAGATCGTCTCCCACCAACACTTAAGCACCCGACGATACACCTTGCGCTTATTGATCATAAATCCTCTCCAGCCAGTGATGTTAACGGTTCATGCTTGTTCCACAGGGAAAAAGCCGAAGCACACGCTTCATATATATTAATGCACTTTTTATATATTTTGGCAACCATTGATTTGCCTCCAATAGCTCATATCCAGTTGGTTAAGCTACACTGGCGCCATGTCCAGTTCCGAACTCCTCACCCGTGGCGTTGCTAAAGTTATTCCGCAGAAACTTGCGGAACAAAAATTGAAAGAGGGGAAGAAGCTCCGGGTCTATTTGGGCATTGATCCTACCGGCGCACATTTGCATATCGGACACGCTGTGCAACTACGCAAGCTGCAGCACTTTGCAGATGCCGGACACGAAGTGATTTTCTTGATCGGAAGCTTTACCGCAATGATCGGTGACCCGACAGGAAAAGACATGCAACGTGAAGCACTTACGTTTGAGCAGGTAGAGCAGAATTTTCAATCGTACAAAGAGCAGGCATCGAAGGTGCTGGATTTTACGAAGATCAAAATCGCGTATAACCACGAGTGGCTTAAAAAGTTAGGATTTGAAGAAATCACAAAACTCGCGAGTAGCTTTACCGTGCAGCAGATGATTCAGCGTGACATGTTCGAAAAGCGCATGAGTGAAGATAAGCCTATCGGTGTCCACGAATTTATGTACCCATTGATGGTGGGGTACGACTCTGTTCATTTGGATGTCGATTGTGAAATTGGTGGGACAGACCAAGAGTTCAACATGCTCGCAGGCCGCACATTGCAAAAGGCCTACGGCAAGCGCGAGAAGTTTGTGCTCACGAACAAACTGATTGAGGGAACGGATGGCCGAAAGATGAGCAAAACCTACGATAACTGTATCTACTTGGATGACACACCCAAGGACATGTACGGAAAAACTCTGTCGATCAAAGATGACTTAATCGCAATCTATTTGGAATGCTGCACAGATGTGCCACTTAAGGAAATTTTGAGCATCGAACAAAAGATGCGTGATGGTGCAAACCCGAAAGACTTTAAGATGCGCTTGGCTCGTGAACTTGTAACGATGTACCACAGTGCAGACGCGGCATTAAAAGCAGAAGAGGAATTCGCATCGGTTGCAAAGGGTGGCGTACCAGATGAAATTGCGGAGGCTAAAGCCGAGAAAGGGGAGTTGCTGATTGATCTACTTGTGCGCGAAAAAATTGTTGCAAGTAAATCGGAAGCACGACGATTGATTGACCAGAAAGCTGTATCGATTGATGGAACAATTGTGGAATCACATGATCAACTAGCCGAGAAGGGGATTGTGAAAGTGGGAAAGAGAAAGTTTGTGAAGATCCATTAGAAAAACTGTAAGACTTTCTTCCTTTATCCGACATACTGTCGGTATACTTCGAGTATCTAACTATGAGCCATGCAATCATTGAAGCCATCGGCGTTACCAAGAAGTTTAAGGATTTCACAGCTGTGAATGATATTAGTTTCACCGTCGAAAAAGGTGAGATTTTCGCATTCCTTGGCCCCAACGGGGCAGGGAAGACCACGACCATTAAAATGCTAACAACGCTCCTTCGTCCAACGCAGGGGAGTGTAAAACTCGATGGCCATGACCCAGTCGATGACCAGAGTGCGGCGAGACGATCCTTCGGTATCGTTTTTCAGGACCCGAGTCTGGATGATCAACTAACAGCAAAAGAAAACATGGAACTCCACGCAATTTTATACAGTGTCCCAAAAGACATTCGCAAAAAGCGTATTGAAGAATTGATGATTTTCGTCGACCTATGGGACCGTAAAGATAGTCTCGTAAAGGAATTTTCTGGTGGTATGAAGCGCAGACTAGAAATTGCACGTAGTTTGCTCCACCACCCCAAAGTGTTGTTCTTGGACGAGCCAACCATTGGGCTGGACCCACAGACACGTAATCACTTATGGGACTATGTGAAAAAATTGAACAAAGACGAAGGTGTCACCGTTTTTTTAACAACTCATTACATGGAAGAAGCCGAGAAGCTCGCAAGCAGAGTTGCCGTTATTGATCATGGAAAAATCGTTGCAATGGGCACTCCTGCAGAACTTTTGAAGCAAACTTCTACCACTACACTTGAAGAAGCATTCCTCGCTTTAACGGGCAACGCTATTCGCGATGAAAATGCGAGCGCTGCGGACAAAATGCGCCAGCATCGCCAAGTATGGGCAGGTGGTGGCAATTCTCGTCATTAATATCATTTTTATGGGTACTATCTACATCCTGTGGCTCCGACAACTTAAGCGCTATGCGCGATCAAAATCTCGTATCGTTGGATCCTTAGGGCAGCCCATCCTGTTTTTGATCGCACTTGGTTATGGACTCGGCCCAATTTTTGAAAGTGCAGGACAGGGGAGTTACGTGCAATTTATTGCACCTGGTGTTATTGCCATGAGCATTCTTTTCACCGCTATCTTTGGTGGAATTGAAATCCTCTGGGATCGTCAGTTTGGATTTTTAAAAGAGACCCTCGTCGCACCTGTCCCACGAATCAACATTATGATTGGGCGCACGCTTGGTGGAACGACCGTTGCAGTCTTCCAGGGTGTGCTCATTTTTGTTATCACGCTTATTGGTGGATTCCGCCCCGAAAGCTGGGCTGCATTACCAATGGTGTTTTTGTTTATGGCTCTTATTGGGCTGCTGTTTACGACATTAGGCACAGCAATCGCCTGTGTACTAGAAGATATGCAGGCATTTCCACTCATCATGAACTTTTTGGTGATGCCCCTCTTTTTCCTAAGTGGAGCATTATTCCCACTCGAAAACCTCCCTGGCCCCATTGCCATTCTTACACGACTTAACCCTCTTTCGTATGGGGTTGATGGACTACGTGGCGCATTGATAGGCACGATGCAATTTAACTATACGACGGATATCGCCGTACTCGCAATCGTATCAGCTGTATTCCTCTGGATTGGAAGCTGGCTGTTCTCGAGGATTCAGGTGTAAGGATTAAGACGCCTGCCTTTCCCGAAACTGCAAATAATCCCGAAACATCGGAACTGTTTCAGTATGAGAAGCAATAAATGTCTCAAAAGTCGTCACCCGCGGTTCCCAACTATGCATACAGCTCGCCAGACGCCTTCGATGTTCTACCATGATATCTTCCATGTCTCGACTTCGACGCACTGAAGGCTTTTCAGGTTTGCCATCCTTCAAAGCAGTTAATAATCGTGACCGAACGGACATACTGAGTGGCTTTATCCATTTCACATCATGGTCGCTTACATCTAATAAATATTTCCGAAGTACATCGGTTGGATTTTCCTCGTGGAAAAAGTTGGAAATTGCATTTCGGAAATACACTCTACGCGGAGAAAGATGTTGCCTTCGCAATGTTGAGTTAAGTGCGTCGGCTACATCGTATTGTTCACGACAAATTTGCATCTGCACATGAATTGCGCCCTTCGCAAAGTCTTTCTCCTCCCATTCATGCTGAAAACCAGAACGTATCGCCCCTGGTTGATACATGCTTCCCCAATCAGATGGGGTTAATTCATTAAGCACATCCTCAAAGACCTCTGCTGGAAGCATTTTCCCATACCTATCCGTCCAATCGACAGATGACAACATTGATCGCCTCGTTAAATAATCAGGAGGGAGATGTCCTGCCATCGCATGGAAAAGGCCGTGTTCTTCTGCATCTACCAATGAAAGATTACTTTGCTCGCTACTCCCCAGGAAGGAGCGCGGGACTCCGTGATGCCGGTTAGAGTAACCAAGCTGCATCCACCGCTCATCTTACACCACCGCACTCCTAAACATCCAGAGACAAGCGACGGAGCCGAGAATGAAAGCGAAAAACATCATAGTCAGCTAAAGGGAAGTAATACTAAAGACACAGAGTGTTAAGACGACCAGAATGAAAAATGGCGAGTTGCGTGAACGGAGAAGGGAGGTCATAACGCGAATGCGGGAATAGAAGCAAAAGCGACGACGATCAGCAGAGAAAATAGATAGGCAAGGCCGGCGTTGCGTGTTTCGCGTGACATCTAGTTAAGGGAAGAAAGGGCAGAAGCAGAACGGCTGTTTACACGAAGTGTGACCGTGCAACCAATAGACTGAAGAGAACGCTGTAACCGTTGCATGGATGCCCGGTGAGCGACGGATGGTAGGTAGACCTGCATCCCGTTACTGCGAGGACAGCTGCTCATCCACGCTATAAGACGATCGAGATCGCCAGGACTTTCAGCCATAGAAGAACAATCGATGACCACGCCCGACCCGGTGGGGGAGTACCCGCTGGTGAGGGAGGGGAGTGAAGTCATGGACAGAGTGTACGTTCGTACACCCATGAATGCAAGCTTATTTTCATAAAATTTTATTTTCATTACAATAATTGCAGTTCCTTGCAATCAAGCCACAACAAAGAGGAGAACCTCATGCAGCGTCCTTTATTGGTCATGGTGGGCCTCGCAGTAAGCTTCGTCACGTTCAGCTTTGGAAAGAAGTGGCTGACGCTTACAAGCTTCGATCAACAGTGTCTGTACGTCGGCTTATGGTACTTCACGTGTAGCTGCTTAATTTCCCTTGGCTTCATCAATCGAATGGGAGTCCATTGGAATGTACTGCGCGTTATGACAGCCATTGAGCATCGTGAAGCTCATGAGGCAGATGTGCGAATCACGCAAAGGATTGTGGGATGCATTCTTGCATCTGCCGTACTGGTGCTAGTGGGGTCGATGATCCTCTCCACATACTAGTCATGGAACAAAAAAGGCCCCTCATGGACGAGGGGCCAATTTTCACATTCAAAGAGATACTTACTCCATCATCCCATCAAATGCTGCACTGAAGGTCTCGTATGGGTACGCACCGCTGATCTTCTGGCTCTGACCGTCTGGTCCAAGGATCCAGAAGCCAGGAGTTCCATCGATACCAGATGCAGAGCCATCTGCCTGGTCCTTCGCGACTTCATCCTTGTACTTGCCAGTGTCGAGACAGGATGTGAAGTCTGCAACATCCAAGCCAAGGTCCGCTGCATACTGCTTAAAGGTTGTCGTAGCATCAGCACCACCACTCCAAACCGCTTGGGTCTCGAAGAGCTTGTCGTGCATTTCCCAGAACTTACCCTGATCATCTGCACATTCGCTGGCCTCAGATGCCTTCTGCGCAAATGGGTGGAAGCTCAATGGGAAGTCGCGGGATACGTACTTCACTTTGCCGCTATCAATGTAGTTCTGCTTGATCTGGCTATATGTCTGCGTGAAGTGACGGCTGCAGAATGGACACTGGTAATCGGTAAATTCGATCACCGTAATGGGCGCGTTTTCATCACCGATGAATGGATCATCGTCGACCGTTGGTGGCGTGTCGTTTGTCGGCGCTGGAGTTGGGACCGTATTGTCCGCAACAGTAGGCGTAGGTGTTGGAGTTGGCTGCATGCCTCCTACTGGAAGGCCGCCCATGCCGTTTGCAATAACGTAGCCGACGATCAGACCTCCAAGACCAATCGTTGCCGCGAACCAAGGGTTGTTCTGCGAGTCCATGAGAAAAGTTCGGAAAAAGATAAATAAAACCGGGATCATCATAGGGATGATGCAAGCTCGCGAAAAGCAGTTTCTTCAAAAAGTCAGGAAAATTGAGACGTTAATTGGACTTTGCTTTTCCGTGGAATTTTTGATGCACCTCCTTGAGCTGAGGACTCGTTACGTGTGTATAGATCTGCGTTGTGGAGAGATCCTTATGCCCCAACAACTCCTGCACACTGCGCAAATCTGCCCCATTACGCAGCAAATCCGTCGCAAAGGAGTGGCGAAGGGTATGGGGCGAAGGGCTGGTGACGATGCCTGCGGCCATTGCGTGCTTTTTCACAATCTCATAAATGCTGATGCGCGATAATCTAAATTCTTCACCGGGTGGCATCACATTCGTTGCCCTCTCGGGATGACGAATAAAAAGAGGGGAGAGGTGATCGGTACGCGTGTTCATGTAGTCCTGTAGCGCAAAAACAGCCCTATCGGAGAGGAAGACAACACGAATTTTAGACCTCTTTCCACGCACCGACATTTCACGTGTATCGAAGTTTAAGTCTTTTACACTGAGCGACCGAAGCTCTGCTAAGCGAAGGCCAGTAGAGAAGAATAACTCGAGAATCGCCTTATCGCGCTTTCCTTCGCGCTTATCCAAATCTGGCGCATCCAGTAAACGTTCTAACTCTTCTGCTGTTAATACCTTCACTTGCCTCTGCTCTTCTTTAAAACGCTTTATACGGTCCGGGGGATAGACATCTAACTCCTCTTCTTGGACCAAATAACGGAGGAAGGCACGGAGGACAGTGAGGTGATGATTTCGTGTTCGTATAGCCATTTCCCCGTTCTGTCGCGTCTTACATTCTGCGAGTGCCTGCTTATAATCACGAATGCGATTTTTATCGAACTGTTTGACGGAAGTGATAGGAAGTAGTTTGGTAAGAAGCTCTAGTGATTGGCGATAGTTCGTAATAGTGAGCTTCGATTTATTTTCTTCTGTTTGCAGAAATTGTAAGTAGCGGGTGATTGCCGAAGAGAGTGACGGGGGAGCAGAAGTCATCGATCTATCGTACTTAACATAATGCATTTTATGTTAACCAATGAGAAAGCACAAGAGCATTTATGGGGCCTCTGATACGTCTGCCGTAGGCGCAATCTGCCAGAGCGTATCCAGGAATAGCCCATAATAGAGCACGCCAAATACTTCTCGCTGGAACGACCAACGTTCAATACCAGCGACAGGTTCGCGATCTTGTGCAGGGTATGTCTGCAGGTCAAACCACCCCTGCCTCCATGCCAGTAACGTGATGCGTCCTAAGTGATACTGGTCACTCACTGCAACCACACTCTTACAATCGCGTGTCAAGTTTCGGGCATACTCAATATTTTCCCATGTGGAACGGGCTGTGTTCTCCATCACAATGTCATCACGATCTACTCCCTGTCGTATTGCATAACTTTGCATCACCTCTGCCTCCGTCCTTGCATTGCCCTCTCCCCTACCTCCGGTCAGAATCAGCGTTTTTACCTGATCATTGCGGTATAAATCCGCTGCAGCGGCTACTCTGCGGGTGATAGCAGGCCCTGGCTGCGATCCCCTATAGACCGCTGCCCCAAAGACGACTGCGCAATCTGCCGGGAAAACGGCATTACCCGTAAACCCATGATGAACGTATCCGTAGGCCGCAAGATACAACCCAAGCATGACAATGCACATGCCAACAAACAGACGCATCATCTTATGAACCCACAAGCCGGAAGCCTGTTTCGTCTTGGCCATGGGTTAGTAGGGAACAATAGAGATATGCGCAGCCACAGGCGGGAGCATACGACTCCACGGTGGCCATTGGTGAATTTCTACTTGGTCTACTTCGGGCATGTTTCGGATGATACGCAGCGCATCTACCTGCGAAACACCGGTGACCTTTTCGCGTACTTCTTTCCCAAAGAGTGCTCCTGTAGGCGAAAGCGCATCGAGGATGTATTCCTGGCGCGCTGTTAAGTCGACTGTGAGCTTAATCCATGACAAGTTATCGTCGTAGGCGATCACGTGGGCAATCAGGTCTTCGCGACCAATTTGCTCATCGAGCAATCGACTCCCCTCCCGCACGTGCGATCGCAATTCACCCTGCAATGCGTGCAGAATAAAATCTGCATCGTACGCAAACATCGTGTACGTAACACCACCTTCCACAGGCACGGAGTTCACTTCTTGCCCCAAGAACTGCGTAGGGAGCACAAAGCCTGTATAGGTCGTTTTAGTGAGTTCGGGGTAGTTAAGGAGCACCAAGAATTTGGTTTTATCCATCTGGTTTAAATCATCACGCTGCTGTTCGGCCTGCAACTTGGCATCCGAAAGTAGCTCTTGCTCTAAGCGCTTGCGAGCAACTTCCAGGTCTTCGTCGCGAAGCACCGTGCGATAGGCAGTTGTCCCACCCGCTGCTGCTTTGCGGTTTTCCCCATACACCATTGCACGTTCTTCGGGCGCAAGACCTGGAATATCCCACTTAAGCCCCGCTGGCACGTTTCCACGATCGCCAATGATTTGCCCATACAAGTCGACGTCTTCTGCTTTAGCGCGCACAGTAAGTTCCGAGCCTGCATCGACAATGGCATGGTCGATAATGCGAAACACCATGCCTGCTTGGTTAGTGAAACGTGTCCCTGGACGTAGTGCGTAGGAATCTTTGGATTTATTGATGATGGTCAGCTGCATCTGGGATGACGTCCCAATGAATTCTTTGCTGATGTGATCGAACGTCACAGCCTTATGCACAGGGACAACAATTGGAAGTAGCGGAACGCGACGCACCTTATCGGATACATCTAGCACCGCACCGCTTTGCACCAAGAAGATATTCACGGTTTGGCTGATTGCTTCTTGCCGGGGGCGCACACGAATTTCAGCTGAGGGAAGCAGTTTAAAAATCACCACGAAAAAAAGGAGACCGCTGATACCAGCGAGCGAGAAAATGCGTAAACGTGGGACCGACAACAGCCCCATGCGCTGGAGTCTCGACTTAAGTTGCTGACGCCACAGCTGCGGGGAAAAGATACGCAGCGCCTCGCTCAATTTAGGATTTGTCGCAAGTAACGTTCGAACGTGTTTGGTACGATCCAGAACGCGAATACCCCCTGCACGCGCCTCTGCAGCGATCCCTGGGTGCTTGGTTGCAATGCGTAGTCGCTGATGGAGTTTTTTACAATTCAGAAGAAACTGTTTTCGGATATCGGGCTGTGACAAGAGTTCATCTTCTCGCCCCGAAAGAATAAGGAGTATATCTCCATGTGTTTCTTTTAATCTCTCTGCCAGCGCGGACCATGCTTCCTCAGGATGAGGAAAAATGACCTGAATCGACGATGAGGAAGAGGAAGATGAAGATGACATGATTGAAAAAATTCAACGACTCACTCAAGTCGAACAATATTTAAGAAGACGCACGCAACGCCTCGAGCGCTGGGAGAGTTTCACCGCTCAAAAACTCGAGCATCGCACCACCACCCGTACTAACGAATGTGTACCCACTCATATCGAGAGCATATTTCGTATGGAAATCGATGGTATCGCCTCCACCAACAATGACCGTCGCACCACGTGCCGCAGCGCTACAAAGTGCCTCTGCAATACGAATGCTGGCAGCAGAGAAAGCTGGGACCTCGTACATTCCAAGAGGCCCATTCCATACAATCGTTTGAGATTCATTGATCAATGTTGCATACGCAGCTGCGGTGCTTGGACCAAGGTCAAACATTGCTTGATCGGCTGGAATCGCTGTCACTGGCTCTGCATGTGCAGAGGCAGCAGCATCAGGTGACGCCGCAACAATCGCATCGGTCGGGAGATGAATTGTTGCATGGGACTTTGCCTCCAGCATCTGCTTTCCCTGCGGAGCAAAGGATGGTTCGGCAAGAGATGTACCAACGCTATGTCCCGCAGAAAGAATGAGAGTATTTGCAATCGCACCACCGGGGAGAATGTGATCCCCACGATCTAAGAAGGCAGAAATAACAGGGAGCTTTGTTTCAATTTTTGCTCCGCTCACAATTAATGTGAGTGGGTGCACAGGATTCTCGAGCACCGCAGATAGGTGCTGCACCTCTTGTTCTAGCTCTAGCCCCATATAGGAAGGAATCAGTGCTGGTACACCCGTCATGCTCGCATGTGCGCGGTGGCAGTTGGCAAACGCATCATTTACATAGACGTCTGCAAGCGACGCAAGCTCTTTCGAGAAACTTTCATCATTCGCCTCTTCTCGCGCATCGAATCGTAGGTTTTCGAGCAGCAACACCTGACCGGGTGTGAGAGCGTCCACCATCTGTTTAGTGTCGGCCCCCGTACACGACGAAGCGAATTGGACAGGACATCCAAGCAATCGTTCGAGCACCGGCACAAGAGGCTTTTGACTCATCGACTCCACTACTTTCCCTTTCGGACGATCTTGATGCGCCATAATAAGAAGAGCACCACCGTGATCGAGAATAAATCGCATAGTTGGCACAACTGCGACAATGCGTGACTCATCCGTAATACGCCCCTCTTCCATCGGTAAGTCAAACCCGGCACGTAGCAGAACCTTCTTCCCAGAAAGTTCTGCCTGTGAAAGAGTTCGATACGAATTCATGCCTTGGCAGTGTAGGTGAAGCCGACCTAAGCCCCAATGAAAATACCGACCAAGAATGAGTTCCAGTCAACTACCTAGAAGCTGAATGCTGAAAGCTATAAGCTGCTCTGGTGTTCACTCCCCTTTCAACTACTCCCCTGCTTACATTTGCGCTTACATACGCGCTGATGTTGGTTGCTGTGCGCACATTTCCACGCTGGAACTTACTCGATTTCCCCGATCGTTACGGACTCAAGCGTCGACGACTCCCCTACCCCGCTGGGATCATCGCACCACTTGTATTTATTGCCATTTTTCCGCTTCTACAAGGGCTAAACACGAAGTCTTTAGGAGTGATAACTGCTGTGATGTTGATGGCAATCACCTGCTTTATCGATGACCGAAAACAACTGCCTCCGGCACTGCGCTTAGGTATTCAGGCAGTAGCTGCACTCGCAGTTGTGATGAGTGGCGATTGTGTTGGTGGACGTATTTGCTCGATCACGAACCCACTGGAAGGCTTGATGGGCACAGCTGTGATCGACCTTAATGGCATACTCCCCCTCCTGAGCATCGTCGTAACAGTTGTATGGCTGATGCTTACGACAAACGCACTCAACTGGTTTGATGGAATCCCAGGGCAAACAACTGCACTCAGTACAATTGGGTTTTTGACGATTGGGTTTTTGTCGGTGAGTGACAGAGTGAACCAGCCAGAAATTGCCCTCATCGCGTTTACCTTAGCTGCAATTTCCTTTGGAAGTTTCTTGTTTGACTTCCCGCCACCCAAAGTCGTGCTTGGTGATAGTGGATCGATGTTCTTTGGGTTGATGCTTGGCGTACTGACTGTGTATGCAGGAGGAAAAGTGGCAACCGCTTTCTTGTCCTTGGGAGTCCCTATTATCGACTTAGCATTTGTCATCCTTAAACGACTATTCGAAGAACGATCCCCTTTTAGAGGGAGCATGTCCGGTGAACACTTGCATCACCGACTACTCGCAAAAGGATGGAATCCCCGATCTATCATCGCGCTCACCGCAGGCCTCGGTACTGTCTTTGGTGCAACCGCGTTATTTTTGGATACCACGCAAAAGTTGATTGCAGGAATTTTCATGGTACTGATCATGGCTTGCCTGTGGATTTACAGTCGCCAAACCTCCTTACGATAGTTCTAACTTCTGCTCCAGGAGATCTACCCAGTAAACAGCAGTAGGAAGAGTTAAGCCCGATGAATGACAAAGCACACTCTGCTGGTCATCTTCTGATACAACGATATTCCATCGTTGACCCGGCTCAGTACCCTCTATCGATAGGAGTCCACTCTGTGGCAAGGCTGCAGTTACGTCTTGGGATACACACTCCAAGCGTTGGACAGGCATCACTCCGGCATTTGTTATCAACTGCTCTAATTCTGCAAGTTCTACTTCAATTGCCTTAGCAAATGCATCGAGTGTGATGGCCGTGCGCAAACGTGGTGAACTTCCCTGCTGCACAAAAGGCAAATCCACAGTTCCGTCTTGTCTTGTGACAACCGATCTATAGGGACGGAGTAGATGCTCTTCGTAGGGTGTATCTGCAATATCAACCATCGCTGGGAAACGCTCTAGGAGAGATTGCGATAGAACGGGTATTGAATGAAATGCAGCAGCAGATTGCAAAACTTCAGGGTCGATCTGCCATTTTTTTGCAAACAATTCGAGCGTTCCGATTCTCTCGATTGTTCTACTATCTCTTACGGATTCAACAAGGAAAAAGCCTTCGGAGTCTGTATGGAGAAGCGACTGAGGGTTAAGACGTGAAAGTTCTTCAAGTGATTCCAAAGCGGTTTCAAATTCATCTAACCAGTATGTCACTCGTGGTCTAAACGATACCGCATTGGGGGTTATAGATGGCTTCGTAACCCCATATCCCTCAACGGGAAGAAGGGTTTTTTTAACCCAATCTCTCACTTCTTGATCTCTCATCTTTAAGCGTGAGACTCGGGGGTGCATTAAAATTGCATGGATACCCATTGCGATGCGACCACCTGCCTCTGGGATAGAGACACGATCAGTAACAGCATCAACTGGATGTTTAGGACTGATAATTTTTTCTAGCTTTTCTATAATTTCATCCTTCCAGAACGACATCACGCGTACATTGTTGTCTGGCTTTGACGGATGGGGACGGGTTACAAAATATGGTATACGACCAATACGCAGTGACGTGAGGATATTATTCACCTGCCAAGAGCTGTATTTGGAAGCTTCAATCGCTGGTATGGCCAGAATCCCTTCCATACCAATTGCTATACGACCAGTACCATCTGGCAACGTGATTTCTACTTCGTTTGTTTGTGGATCTAGTTGATAGCGCTTCTCCACCATGGACGGAATCTTGTCGATTACCTCATCTTTCCAGTATGCCTCAACCCGCGCATTGCCGGTCTTTTTCCCTGTACGAGCACGACCCGTGCGATGCTTAACGGGAAGGAAGCGGAAAATATCGAGAGCATCGCTAACTTGCTTAAGAGTAATTTTGCGATTGTGCTGTGCTTCTAACAGCTTCTGAATACCACGCAATCCAATAGCCACTCGCTCATTCCCTTGGTCAACAATATTAACTTCATCTGTTGCATCATCTAATAGATGCCACTCAATGGTGGCTAGGCTAGTCTTACGTGCTTGCAACGTCGATACATGCTGAAAAGTACGCTTTCTCCACTCGCTTACTGCGAAATCAAGATCCTTTTCAAAATAGATCAGCGAAGATCTGGTCGTACTTATACGAATATTGGGAATACAATGAATAGACGCTCGCTCGGATACACCGCGAATCATGCGAATAAGTGTTTGCTGTGAATCCACAGTCTTCTCTGGGAGATTTACATAATCGTTGATGCAAATAACTGTCTCACCCATGTAGAGCGCACGTCCGTCGGCGTCTCCTTCGAGTGTCTGAATAAATGTTACCTCTTTGCCGTCATCGCGTTTCATTAGATTATTCGCATCTTCACCAAATGACCCCATGGCCGAAGCAAGGTCGACGGGGCGTTCTCGTTTGGTAGTGGCAACACGTTTCTGCTTCTGCTTAGCCTTGCGATACCCAATTTCCCATTCGGGCTCGATGACATATGCAAATTCTTTTTTATACGGCGCATGCAATTTATGTGCATAACGCACACTTTTTTCACTATCGAATGAACGTGCAACGCGACCAGCATTTTGAATATACACACGAGGACTTTGGGTAGCTCTAACCATCAGTGCCATGTTTGCAGGAGGGAAATCCCATCCTTCCCCCAAAAGATCCACTGTCACAATCATATCTATTCTCCCTGCTAAAAGATCGGCTTCCGCCTCTTCCTTGGCTCTTTTGTTTTTTGCCTGCTCATGTCCTGTCACAATGCTACAACGAACGCGTTTTCTTTTTGCAATGCTCACAAATTTTTCACATTGTGCGTGGCTTACACAGAAAGCCACTGGGTACAGTGGGGCTGTTCCTTTCTCGCGTACTTCTAGGTAATCGGCAATGATCTTTCCACAGACATCTTCACGGTTTATAACCTTTTCCTCTTGCTCGTCACTCATCTGCTCAAGTTCATCTGTATAAATCATCGATTTACGCGCCTTACGAATGCGATATCCCACAAGAATGCCTGCCTTAACTAAGTCTTCATGATTTTCTTCAGCAATAAGTTCTGGAAAAACATCGGAAACTGATTTATCACGAAGTTCTGTCGTTGCAGTAAATGCTAGGAATACGCGATGAGGCATCTCTGCCTGCTGATTGTTAGTTGAATCTGCTTTCACAGGGGGCAGACCTAGATCCTCCAGGCTTTTTACCGTTCCTTTTCCAAGGGAGCGATGTGCTTCATCACAAATCACAACAGACGTACGGTCCAGCTCCTGTTTATATGCACTGTCTTCCGGATCACGCGTACGTTTCAGGTGCACATTGTACAAGCAAATGACGAACTGCTTGTTCGCCCCTGCATCATTATACTCACCTCCAATGAGACCAATCTCACTTTCGGGAATTCCTACGATTTCTGCAAGCTCCCGCTTTGTCTGTCCCAAAAGAGGTGTTGTTGGGACTAAAATAAGAGTTTTCCTATTAAGTAAACGAGCAATAATCCCATAGAGCACAGTTTTACCAGCACCTGTTGGTTGCCGAATATGTCCTGCAATTCCTCCTTGGGCTAAAAAACGTGCAAGACCTCCGAGCCCTCGCAATTGGTTCACACGCACAGAGAAATCCGGTTCAGCCATAAGGCGCGGGATCTGCTCTTCCATCTCTTCTAAAAGCTGCCTGTTAAAGACCAAGCGCTGCATTTCTTCTGGTAACAACTCTTCATCATCCTTTGTATCGTCCTCCATCAGTAAACGCATCCCCTCACGAATGGTATGTATAAGCTCATCAAGCTCCGGGTATTCCGGGGTGTTGACTAGTTCCGGTGATACCTCCTGTAGAGCTTCGTTCATGCACATATTATTCATAGGTTTGAGAAAAATTGCAATATTCAAAAAATGTTGCATTTTATGCAAATAAACGTATCATTCTGGCATGAGAGTGCTCCAATCGGACCAACCGCTCTACGACGGCAAATACCCCCGTGATCCTTATATTGAGAGCATTATGCAGCAACCTCTCCCTAGTAAGGATGAACGCAAGGAACTCGAATTTAGCGCTCAAGCGGAACGCCTTCGAGAGTTAGCAGAGCTTCAAACTCATCCAGGCATTATTCATCAATCTATCTGCACCTATCGAAACATTCTTCGAAAATCGAAAGGTACATCGCGCTTGTTGCAAGAACCACTCTCTCTATCTAACGACGAGGCTTTTCGTGAGATGATTGACCGCACCGAAATCTTGTTCGCGGAGTTTCTTCGAACAGCAACATTGCCACCATCAAAAGCTTTGGAAACACGAGCAGATTATGTGGCGCGTTTAAATGAAGAGTTCCAATCGTTCCCTCTCCGAAGAACACTAATTATGGATTGGGCGAATTACATGCGCACAGCAGAAAGCCCTAATGGCATTACTATCTTAAACAGCTTACTAGCAAGCGGCATGTCCGCACCGGATAAAGCTCCAATGTTTGTCACACTCCTTGCATCTATACCTGACATGGTTGCAACGTTGGACGCACTCAATGCAATTGAGGGAACTGGTCCAGTTTCCCGCATGCGCAAAAAAACACTCCTATCTGACATGGATCGTCATCTACAAGGAGTACGAAACATGCTCGTAATTTTAAATAAAGAAGACGATGTGGATGAAGCTATAGAGAAGGAAAACAAGGAAGTCGTGAACGTATCCGCTATAAATCGATTGAGTAACACGCTCCTAACTGTTCAAACCACGTTGGAAGAACAAATCATCTTACAAGGACTGATCAGTGAAGATGATGAATCCAAGATTGCCCTACCGGAAAAAGTGAGAGGACCCGTGGAGAACGTAAATGATACACAAGCTCTTATTCGAACAGCCATGGGAATGGTCGTTGCAATTGCTCGCACCAAAGTTCGGCCTGGGGTAGATCTTTTGGATCTTATTCAACAAGGAAATTTATTTGTAATTCAACGAATGCGTGCTCATGACCCAAGCCGTGGAATGCTTACAACCTACTTATGGCCCTATATTGGAAAACACTTAGAAACTTATATTAAAAAGCAGCACCGTTATCCCGCAATGGATGGTATACATCGACGCCCAGTCAGTCTGGAATCCTACGTACGAGATACTGAATACGCAGTCCCGTCTCGTCATGAAGAAGACCCAGCAGAACGAATGGAAACAAGGGGGCATGAATGGAAATATCTTAAAGATACAATCCCTTACCCTGAGGAGCAGGAAAGCAGGCAAGAATCTGAAATAGAAGGTGTATTGCTATCAGAAAAAATTGATGAGGCGTTAAAAACGTTGACCTATCGAGAGCGCGAAGTTATAAAGCTACGCTACGGATTAGGAAGCGGGTACAACTATTCTTTGGAAGAAGTAGGAAGGATTTTCAAAGTCACCCGTGAACGCGTCCGACAAATTGAATGCAAAGGCATACGAAAGCTTCAGCATCCCTATCGATCAAAACATCTTAGACATTTTGTCGATAATATTCTGGAAGACTAGGAAATAGACCAACCTTATTGTTACCTTTCGGGTTCTTTGTCGTATACTCTTCTGTGTTTCCACACGCATCTCTATTTTCTCCCTTTCATTGTATGAATACGCGATTACTCGCTTCCCTTATTACCGGCTCGGTTATTCTTACTGGTCCTGCATCAGCTTTTGCTGCTACTGCCGTCACAAGCTCTAGCGCTAAAGAAATTTCGATTACCGATGTAACAGAAGAAGACCTTATGAACGCAATTGATGCAGCACCTGCTACACCTGCAATGCTCGACGGACGTGGTGGACTGTCGATGCCCTATTACCCAAACTACGGAGGAGTAATGGTCGACGCGACAGTTACCAAGGAAATCACGCCTGACTTCGTCGCGCTCAACGCATACTGTGACCTCGGCAAACAAGCAACACGCGAAAGCGCCAAAGCTGCTGCAGAAAAAATCTTCAATGACATTAAGGCTGCAGTTGGAACCGACGGCCGTGTCCGCAAGACTGGCGCTGTATCCGTTTACCCTTACTACGGACCAATGGGTGAGACGACTGAATCATTCAGTGCGAACTTGAGCATTTTTATCCGCGTGGTAAAGACATCCGCTGCAGAGCGCATTAGCGATGCAGTGGAAAAGGCAGGATGCGCAGCAAACTGGGATGTACGACTTTTGGATCCTCAGACATTCGAACTGAGCGTGCTTGATGATTTGTCTGCTCGCCTCAACAAGCGAAAGGCAGTATTTGAAAAGCTTTTGGGTAAGAAGCTGACAACAATCGTCAGCGCTTCCCTTAATACATGGGTTGATGGCTACAGCACGTATGACCCTGCTACCAACAAAGCAGAGGCTACAACGACTCTCTCAGTAAGCTTTAGCATGGGTGGTCGTTCGACACTCCCAACAACACGAAGGACAATGGATAAGTAATTGTCGATCTCAGATATCAGATTGCAGATGACAGTAAAAAAGAAAGAGCGCTTCTGCGCTCTTTTCTGATATCTCTTATCTGAAATCTCCATCTTATTTTTCACTGTATTCCATCGGGGTGCTCATGGTGTGGAAAGGCTCCACTTGAATCACCACTGTGCGGCGTCCACGAGGGAGCATCTTTACTTCAGCTACACCATTTTTAAAGTCGAGCGGCGAAAGGATGGGTGGATCAAATTCTGCCTCGCCATAGGCTGTACGCATATACACATCCTTTTTGAGTGTAGATTCGCTGGCAGTTTTCCCGTCGCTATCAAGCAGAGTAATACGAACATTAATCCAGTTACGACCTGTGTAGCGCGCAGTATGCTCAATTTCTACAGATACGGCAGGCTTAGTGGAATCTGGGACAATAAGGACAGGAGCATCTTTCTTAGGTGCTGCATCTGCCTCGGTTGCAACTGTCTGGGTTTCTGTCACAGCTAATGCAACAGAAGAGGTAGAAGAGGAAGACTTAGATGACACCTTGGATGCAGAGGAGGAACTCTTGGATGCAATAGCGACAACCACCGGCTTGTTCGCGAGTCGCGCAGCCTTACGGTCTGCAACGGTCAACTTACGAGCAGAAGACGATGCTTTGGTAATTGTTTTATTAATACCATTTTTAAGTGTTGGTGCTTTGTAATCGGATTGCACATACAAGAGCGGGTTCACCGTAAGTTCATACCCACGATCCTGGTGGAATGCACTGTTAATGGCAGTGTACGAGCTAAGGCCTGCTGCAAGAGCTTCGCTGTAGCTGAATGCCCAGTATGGATGCCAAGGGGCAGTATCGCGATCGATTTGGAAGTGAAGATGAGGACCTGTGACCGCACCTGTCTTTCCAGAGAGTCCAATTTCCTGACCCTTCTGTACTACGTCACCTTCTTTCACGTACTGCGCACTCATGTGTGCATAACCAGAATGCAAGACCGTTTCAACCTGAGGCTGATCTGGGTCTGGCATGTGTGGGTGGCGAATAACAATGAAGAGTCCAAACCCGCTCTTATCTTCGGATACACGTTCGACGAATCCGTTCGCAATAGCGCGAACAGGAGTTCCCTCTGGAACACGGATATCTACACCAATGTGGCTACCTTCACCTTCTGCTCCTGTATCATACGAACCCATGTGACCAACGGAGTACACGTCACCCGCTGGTGAGTGGTCATAATCTTTCTTTTGCTCTGCCTGCTTATAGGGAGGCAGTGGTATCAGCAGATCTTTTGGAACCTGGCGATACGTGTTTTCCGTGCCATTACCACCGTAGGTAGACCAGCGCTGGTAATCGGGAACAAGCGAAATTGGGGAAACCGTTCCTGTATAGGTAATAAGTGTGTCGTCGTACTGGCCAAGTGCAGCCTTCCAGAATGCATACCAACCGTGCTGCCCAAGCATATTACCTGTAACGAAGGCAGCAAGAGAGAAGGTCGCAACTAAGAAGGAAGACTTCTGCTTCATGTACTTCCACGTCTGACGAGGTGCGTCCTTCTTTTTACGGAGCACTTTCTTTGAAAATCCCGCTTTTCTGGCCGACTGTAAACGCATACGCTGCATAACGGTTTTTGTTGTGTATGTTCGTTACTATAATATCATTTTTATCATAAAAAGTCAATGATCAGCCCCCTCCAAATTCGGCTCACTGACGCCAAAAAAACGCATTTATGCGGCTATTCTCTGGCATCTAGCATCTACACCTTGCCAGTCGACATTCACCTGAATGGACCAGTAGGCGCAGGGAAGACAACATTCGTCCAGGGCTTTGCCGAGGGGCTGGGAATCGCTCATCCTGTGTTAAGCCCTACCTATGCGCTGGAGCAGCGGTATAAGACCGTTTCCCATGGTGAATTCTTGCATTTGGACTTATATCGACTGCCATCAGATCGCACAGCAGAACTTCTTTCTGGCAGTGATGAACATACTGGCATTCGTTGTATTGAATGGGCGGACCGGATGGGAAACATAGAAACACGACCGAGGATTTGTATTGATCTGCAAGAGGAGGGAAATGAACGGCTTTGCACGATTCGCTTTGAAGACATTCCCCTTCCATTAAGGCGCGATGTGGAAGAATGGAGAAAAACAGTTCGTCTGCCTGTACATATTGCCGCACATTGCGACACGGTTGCCATGTTTGCACAGCGGCTGGGAAGCATCATGATCGAGCGTGGACAAGTCGTGCGGATAGATGCACTGCAACGCGCTTGTGAATTGCATGACTTACTTCGCTTTGTGGATTTCCGCGACGGAGCAGGCCCCGGGTTGGACACATACGATGCGGAAACTCGATCAATATGGGAAACATGGAAAACTCGCTACAACGGACTCAAGCACGAAGCCGCATGCGCGTCTTTCTTATGCGACTACGGGTATGACGCACTTGCAACAATCATCGAAGTGCACGGCCTCCAGCTACCCTCCCCCGAGCGAACGACCATTGAACAAGAATTGCTTTTCTATGCCGACAAGCGCGTGATGGTTGATAAAGTAGTAACGGTTGAGGAGCGATTCGAGGATTTCCAGAAACGTTACGGCAACGGACTGCCTTCCGATCAAAGTCGCATTTGGCACGACGAAGCATTGCGTGTGGAGAAACTTCTTTTTCCGGAAGGAGCGCCTCTTTAAACTGATATACTGCGCACTATGATGCATCTTCTGCTTTTGCTTGGCCTTCTTGTAACGCCCGTGCTTTCCCATGCACAAGCAGAAGACAGCATGGAAGAGTCCTTCGAAGCATTCATTGAATCGAAGCAGAGTATTGCCTGCGATGACGGAACGAATGATTGTGCAGAGTGGCAACTTACCGGAACAACTGGCGCATTCGATGAGCAGACCTTCACCATCACAACTACCCCACTTGATACTCTTGGCGGACGAACTCCACTCTACGAAGCGGGAGATTCTGTGATTGTTCAAACGCAAATGCTTCATGGTGAGCGTGTATATTTCATGTCGGACATAGTCCGCAGAACTCCCCTTTTATGGCTTGCCGCCTTGTTTCTTGGTATCACAATCCTTTTTGGAGGAATACGAGCGTTACGCTCATTTGCAGGGATGATCGTAAGCTTGGCCGTGCTCCTGCTATTTATCGTACCTCGTATTCTCGCCGGCAATTCTCCACTACTCGTGACGCTGGTCGGATCCATGGTGATCATGATCGTCACATTTGTACTGACACACGGCTGGAATAAGAAAACCGCCGCTGCATTCGCAGGAACATGCGGGAGCTTACTCCTTACTGGTCTCCTTGCATGGATCTGGTCTGGGTACGCACATTTAACCGGAACCGCGGATGAAGAAATATTTTTCCTGCTTGCCGACTACCCGAACCTCAATACGACAGGAATACTTCTTTCCGCCATTGTCATAGGAACACTTGGTGTACTCGACGATGTGACGATTTCTCAGGCGTCTGCGGTATTTGAGCTGCGTGGTGCGAATCCCCGTTGGAATGTACGCGAGCTCTATGCAAGTGCACTTCGAATTGGGTCCGATCATATTGCGGCTGCCATTAATACACTGATTCTTGCATACGCTGGAACATCACTATCGCTTCTATTATTACTTGTGGGAATTCCACATGGTGAACCTTGGTGGATTTTTCTAAGCAGGGAACCTATCGCCACCGAAATTGTCCGCACGATCGTCGGGTCCATCGGGCTGCTTGCAGCTGTGCCACTCACCACGTGGATTGCGAGTAAAATGGCTATACGGACAAAGCCGGAGATGATTGATGCAAATCATCACCATAGTCATTAGGGTAAATATTCTTTATTGCAAATATATTGCATTAGTAAATGTATTGCAGTAGAGTGCGGCCATGAAACTAGATGGGTTTATTCATGCACTGCGCAAAAACGGCTACCGCGACACTCAACCACGCAGGTTGGTGCTAGAAGCACTACATACGATGAAGTCCCCTGCTTCACCAGTAGAGATACAACAGTGGATTGAAAAGAAGCATAATCTGCCACTTAACTCTGTTACGATCTATCGCATCACGGACATGCTCATTAAAACAGGACTTGCGCATAAGCACGCTTGCGGAGGTGGAACTGTGCTCTGTTCACACCCCGATGAGCAGGGTCTGCACGCTTACTTACATTGCCACGACTGCGGAACATCAGAAGAATTCTGCAGTCCGGAACTCTCCAAAGAGGCAACAGCCCAGGCCTCACGCCGCGGCTTTAAACACGCTTCTCCTGTCTTAGAAATCGGTGGTACATGTCGCTCTTGTTCTTCACGCTAATCCCCTTCTCTTTTTTCTATGGATTCCCACATTTCACTCTTAATCCTTGGCAGCGTCCTTGGCGTCAGTCTTGTATCGCTCAGTGGCGTGTTTCTGCTACTCATGCATGAATCTGTGCTGCGTCGTATTTTGCCAACACTTGTGAGTTTTTCGACGGGCGCACTCCTTGGAGATGTTTTCCTGCACATGCTGCCCGAAATGTCAGAAGACGGTGCGACAAGTATGTCGTGGCTAATCGTTCTTGGGGGAATTCTCGCTTCATTCATTTTGGAAAAATTCATTCACTGGCATCACTGCCACTTTGTGGAATGTAAGGACCATCACCACCCGCTAGGCATTATGAATTTGGTGGGAGATTTCCTGCACAATGGTATTGATGGCGTGCTGATTGCGGGAAGCTATTTAGTAAATATTGAACTTGGAATCGCGACAACTGTTGCCGTGCTCTTCCATGAAATCCCACAAGAAATCGGCGATATTGGCATTCTTCTGTACAGCGGTTACTCACGCGCAAAAACGATCCTCTTTAACTTTGGTACAGCTCTCTCTTCGATTGTTGGAGCGCTTATCATTATTGCGCTGCAAACTTCTTCTACTGATGTCGCTGCAGTATTGCTTCCATTCGCTGCTGGTAACTTCCTCTACATTGCCGGGTCGGATCTGATTCCTGAACTCCACAAAGAAACTGCCCCTCACCGATCGCTCGTCCAACTTATCGGAATCGTTGTCGGTATCGGCGTGATGGCAATATTATTGATGATGGAATAAGCAAAAAAGACTCCTAAGAAGCTAAGTAGCTATGCAGCTAAGAAGCTCTTTCAGTGCGTCCACGGAATCATCTCCTGTAGGAGGATTCCGATGTATTGATCCGCATGCATTCCAAGAGCTGCAGGAGCAATAAACAGAAGCCCAAGGGAAATGAACATGCCAAACAGTGCGACATATTCAACAACAGACGCTGGCTTGTTTAATTGAGGGTGTTTTCGGTGCAAATAGTGATCCAATTGTGCGACGATATGCAAGAAGTCATACAAAATTTTAAGCTTGGGAGCGAGCACTCCAACCGCACGGATAAGCGTGATTTCAGCAAGCATCATTCCTTTGATACCCGTGTATAACGCAAGGGATGGATGCAAATACACGGTTACCGCAAGCCCCATCAACAAGAGGCTTGTATCAATCAAGCTTTCGCGAATAACTCCCTCAACGGTTTTTGCCCACGACAATCGATGAACATCGCGGTACTTGTACACATCCAGCGCCATATGCAACACGACTAAAAGCGCAAAAAAACCCAGGTTAAAAAGCGCAGCAGCCAAAAACGTCAGCACCAAATACGCAGCATGAAATGCAGGCAGATCGTCATGCTGATACGCAAACGACCGGACATTGCGGAGGGTAAATACTGACTGAGTGCGCATAAGGGTTTTTGTGTAGTTTTATTATAGAACATTTTATGATTTTTTGCAAATTTAGAAAACCCCTCTTTCGAGGGGCCGAATGACGGCAAGCCATCATTCATAGTCGTTACTCGATGGAGCGGCGACTGGCAGGAAGTGTGGGGCCTGCTGCCCCAGTTCCGCTGCTTACCTGCCGAGGAGGAGGTGACTCACTTTCACCAAGCTCAGCGTTCACTTCGCGTAAACGTGCTTGGAGTTGATCCCTCTCCTTTCGCAGCTCTGCGGGCGTTTTCTTCTTGGCCATAAGGACTCCTTCTGTGTCTAGGGTCTTGTGAATGAGAAACGACGTATGGTTATAGTAAATAATCTTCGCAGCGTGTCAAGATTGATTCACCTGACGCTCTCTTCGCATGCTCGGCATCCATAACTGCCTGAACGATATCTGGCATCATCTTTAACTGATTATTTACACAATACCGATTGGCCTGAGCCTTCACTGAAGTATCTCCCCACATTTCTCGCTGATCAAATCCAATTTTATTAAACAGAACAGTCGCATCATCAATTTTTCCTCGGACATGAAGAATTTTAGCCTTCTGAAACTTACTCAACAGATGATTAGGGTACTCACTTAGAGCAAGATCTATCAGCCACTCTGCACGATCAATATCTGCTTTTTCATAGTGGATAATTGCGCACTGACAGAGTAAATCTGGACTAGTGGGAAACATTGTAAGTCCGAGTTCAAATGCTTCGAGTGCCTCTTCCATTCGACCTTGGTCCCGAAACGACAGTCCTGTGTGGAGCATTTGAATTGCACCAAAACCCACATCAAGAGGCAAGATGTGCATGTCGGTGTATAGATGGTTCAACTTAGCCACATCGTGATCCACGTATAAATGAACGGGGTCACCAGGAATTTTCATATTTTGCTTTCCCCAACCTTCTGCATCACCAAGCAATTGTATTAGTCTTTTTTGATCCAATGGTCGTTTCACATGCTTTAACAAAAAAGATCGATTGGATCGCTTGTAACTATAATCAATAAATCCCATTGAACCATCGCTGTAATGCATAAACAGGGAACCGTGACTTCCTGCATGTGCACCATCAAAATTTTCATTAACATTGCAATAAAATAATCGATGATACGGAATGCCGCACTCCAGACATAATGCTGCAATAAGCCATGGGCCCGTAAAACAATTCAATCGCTGATTTTCCACTGCATAAACTGGTACACCTGTTTTAAAGCTAATCTCATCATGTGGCCTATCTTCATTTTCTGCATAGGCATATTCGATGCAAACAACTTCTGAAAATACATGATTAATAATTTCTCTTTCTTTCGCACCCAATGCATCCCATTGATACGTTTCACGCAAGCTTTTTAATTCTGCTCTGTACTTTTCGCATGGAAGCTTATCCCGAATCCGCATTCGCGGCTCTGGCTCATGAGAAGAAAGATATGCATTCGCCTTTCTCCAGACCTCTCGCTCATCATCGTTCTGTAAATAACGCAGTGTTTCTGGATCGCCTTCTTTTAAAGCAACAGCATTAGCAGCATCGATATTTTTCTGATCAACACATGATATCAACGCGAGTGATGCCTGTCTTAGCTGCCCTCGCTCCAGCTTCTCCCATAGATCATATTCCGTCATGGCCTCCATTTCTAAAAGCGTGTCGTAGCCAAGTTTTACAATAACTTGAATAAGAGAATCGTGAGGCTTGTGGCGAAAATTCTGTAACAAAAGTAGCGCCTCTGCGCGCACAGATTTTTTTGTCGCCAATAAGCGCAAAAGAACATTCACTGCCTCCTGGAATGTTTTATGTTTCAATATTCTATTTCGAAAGGTGAAAGACGAAAAATGGCCGATTGAAAAAGTGTCCTCTTCGGTATATTTCCCCTCCGGTGGAGAATACATCCACATAACATCAATCATCTCTCTATCCATTTTGGCTCGTGAATACTCTGGAATTGAGGGGAGGTCTATTCGATAGCCAAGCTTGTCAGATACGTCGAGTTCTGCCCATGCACAAACCAAACTCGCAAGAGTCTTTGCATCCTCGCCATATTCAGCAAATAGAAAGGATGACAAACGCAGGATAAATGAGTCGTTCCACAGATATAGATTTTTCATCCTATGCCAATCTGGATGATGCGGGTCATCCCAAATTTTGCGTAATACAGTGACAAGAAGAAATATATCTTCTGAGGTTGCGTTGATGGCAGTGCGAATATTAGAAATCCCGCCATTTTCGTCTAAGGTTACTTTTTGCTCTCCAAATTCGCAAACGACATTCACGCGATTCGTCACTTGTTCTGATAAACGTGTTATCACTTCTTCAAATGCCATAACCCTCCGATCAATTATCAATTCGCTTGATGCTTCTTCAGCAAACGCCGTAAGTTGATCTCGCCATCGATCTGGAAAATGGTGCTCTGAATCCCATGACATAGGCGAGGTATACTAGCCTTTACATAGTGTAATAACAATATTTTTCTATTTTGTCATCCTTCGACGGGCTCAGGATAACTTACCCTGATAATTGCCTTTGAATTGGCAATTCTCTTCCTAATTTCTTCTTCAAACCCCCTATCCGATGGCTCATAGAGATCCTGAGGTCGCACTCCTACTGGGAAGTAATTCGCCGACACCACTGCCCCTTCGACGTTATGCGGATACTGATACCCCTCACCGTACCCTTGTTGCTTCATGCCTTTTACCGGAGCGTTGCGTAAGTGATTGGGCACTTCGAGTGTGGGAGATGATTCCACAACTTGCCGTGCGCCACCCATCGCCTTGGTAATCGCATTACTCTTAGGTGCTTGGGCTAAATACACACATGCATGCGCTAAGAAGTATTCCCCTTCTGGTAACCCGACAAATTCGAATGCTTGTTGTGCGCTCATCACCATCTGTAAGGCCCGTGGGTCTGCATTGCCAATATCTTCGGAGGCAAAAATAGCCATGCGACGAAAAATAAAACGTGGGGGTTCGCCACCCTTCAACATTTTAAATAACCAGATAAGAGCCGCATCGGGGTCGGAGCCTCGTAATGTTTTAATGAATGCGGAAATCGTATCGTAGTGATCGTCTCCACCTTGGCCGTACCGCACTCCCCTTTCTTTAAACAATTTGTCCGCTTGCTCAAGTGTGATACGGTTACCAGTGGTAAGTACTGCAAGCTCTAATGCATTGAGCGCGATACGCGCATCACCATTTGCAACGGTCGCAATTCGCTCGAGTGCTTCATCGGTCACACTCACTGCCCCGCTATAGCCCTTTACGTCTGTGAGTGCACGCTTAAGAATGAGCACAAGATCCTCTACACCTAGGGATTTAAGAATGTACACATGAGAGCGGGATACAAGAGCGGCATTTACTTCGAAATAGGGGTTTTCTGTCGTAGCACCAATCAAAACTACAGCACCATTCTCAACGTATGGGAGTAATGCATCCTGCTGCCCCTTGTTAAAGCGATGAATCTCATCCACAAACAGAACGGTCTTCTGTGCCAGCGAATCGCGCACACGCTGAGCCTCCCCACACACTTCTTTCAACTCTTTGATACCACTCATCGTGGCATTCAACTGAATGAACTGCGCATTAGTTGTTTCGGCAATTACATGAGCAAGAGTTGTTTTACCCGTACCCGGCGGGCCAGAAAGAATTACCGATGTAAGAGCATCGTGTTCAATAGCGATACGAAGCGCAGTCCCCTGCCCGACAATATGCTGTTGCCCTACAAATTCTTCGAGCTTTCGCGGGCGTAGACGGTATGCCAGAGGTTCGTTTGTGACTGCCTTCATCAGGGAAAAAGTATAGCAAGGAATGTCGTGGTGAGCCCGACGAACCATGACATTTTTATGAAACACCCTTCGTCGGGCTCAGGGTGACACTTTAAAATTCTAAAATGGAATTTGGCTTGCAAATTTTGTATCAAGTAGCCGATTTATAATTCGCCTGCGTATAGTATGAATTACGTACTCTTCTCCCTTCTCTCCCTGCATATGATCAAGTCATTTACCTGGTTACTGGGAATCATTCTTTTTGTCCTCGGAGTTCTCGGCTTTGTGAGCAACCCTGTTCTGGGGTTATTTGAAGTCGATAATATGCTCAACATTATCCATATCGTTGCAGGTGTCATCGGTATTGCTGCAGCTGCAAGTGGCGTGTCATACGCACGCTTATTCCTAATTCTCTTTGGTATTGTCTTCGCTGTGGTCGCCGTTCTCGGCTTTGCCATGAACGGAGATATTCTTGGCTTTATGACCACTAACCGTGCCGAAGACTATCTCTACACAGCTCTCGCATTAGTTTCACTCGCGATCGGATTCGGTAGAAAGAAATAGAATATGTAACTTCGTGACGTTTAAAAAAACACTGCCCTCTCGACTACGCTCGAGGTGACAGTGTTTTTTATTATTCATTCCGTTAATCATCAATCTCCGTGTCTTCTTCGTCATCACCATCGCCTGCGCTTACTTTAAGCGTCAGCGTATCGCCATCATCTGCATCGCTGTTGATACGAACTTTGAGTGTAATGGTTCGATCATCATCTTCGTCGATATCGATATCTTCCCAGCGCACCTCGTCGTCATCCTCATCACCCCCATTAGATGCATCGATGAAGGACATTCCTTCGTCCAGTTCTGCAACAACATCAATGGAAACATCCTCGTCCTCTTGGTTTTCGAGCTTGATGCGATATTCAACAATATCACCAATTTCTGCTGGATCATCGGAGTCTGTGATAGAGACATCAATGTCTTCATCACCCGTATTGTTATTGTTGCTGCCATTGTCATCCACACGAGTAGACTCCGTCTCTTCATCATCGTTTGCCGTGACATCGAGTCGAATCGTATCGCCATCATCAGCACTACTATCAACACGCACAGTGAGTGTGACAGTCTCTTCTTCGTCTTCATCCAAATCGATATTGCTCCATACCACTTCATTTCGCTCTTCGTCACCACCATTGCTTGCGGAAACGAAATCGACCTGTGTATCAAGAATAGCGCGAATATCTACACTAATGTCGTCATCCTCCATATTTTCGATCTTGATGGTGTAGCGGATGTTTTCACCTGGTTCGACTGGGTCTGGCGAATCTGTCACTGTTAGGCGAACAGCATCGTCATCATTGCGATCATTATCGTCTTCCTCAATACGAACGGAGCTTGTGGCCTCGCTGTCCTCAACTTCTACATGAATATCGAAACGATCATCTTCATCTGCGTCTTCATCGACACGCAATGTGAGTAAAATCGTCGTGGTCTCATCTTCATCAACGTCGATACTGTCCCACTCCACTTCTTCGTCATTGCTCTGCAAATCTCCGCTATCGCTTGCAGACACGAATTCAAACTCATCTTCGTCAAACTCTGCTGTGACATCGATATTGTCGAGATCGTCGTTATCAACGTTCTTCAGGCGAATGCGGAATGTAACAGTGTCATCGGGCTCAACTGTGTTATCCGACACATCAATGGAAAGGTCGATTTCATCGTCGTCATTATTATCCTTTTGATTCCCACTACTATTCGAATGGTGGCTGCTGCTACTGCCAGAGCTGCCGTTCAATACTTCATTAATAAGTTCCTCGGCCTGTGATGCTGTAATAGGGTCGAGAATATTGTTTACAGACTGTGGAATAGCGTCACGATCTGCGACCTCTTCCAAGTAGCTGCGATACCAAGGGGAACCAGACGTTGCGTGGAATCCATCTGCACGAAGAACAATCGCTGCTGCTTCTACAAACGCAATCGGCGTATCAGGGCGGAAATATCCATCAGCACCACCGCTAACAATTCCCTGGAGCTTTGCAGCACATACCGCAGAGGCATACGACTGCGTAGTAACGTCTGGGAAACAGTTTGTACCATCACGCGCACCACCCGTGCGGTCCATGACCGTTTGAGTGAACATTGCACGGGAATAAACACCGTAGCTCGTTGGATAATAGGCTGCCTGTGCCAGCGAAGGCACAATCAGGAGGGCTGCAGAGAGGATGCGGAGGGTACGATTCATAGGAGAAATTTGAAAGGATGTTTAGTATATCTAACAATTTTTAAAGGAAAATAGCAAATAATATCGTCTAAACTCTTGTTTAAACCCATATTATTGCCGACGATGCTCTATCGGACATATTTTAACCTCAAATCACGTACAGAGGTTATAAGAGACCAAAATGCTGAAAACAGTTGTCACGATAGAACGAAGATTCCATTTTTTCACAAATATCCGGGCCTGAAATGCTTTCCAATGGACCATACTTACAAATGCTTCTAGACGCCGCACCCCAATCTCTTGGCTGGTTTGCGCCAATAAGGTCGCAGGCATCTTCGGTAACCACGCCCATATTAATGAGTGTACGATAGCAATTTGGGACGCTAAACGTCCCATCAGCCCAATCGCAATATTCTACATTTTTCTTAGACACTGCGAAGTGCGTAAAACACACAGCTGCGTCTCCTCCATAATTCACGGAAAGGCATATTTCTGGCCTGTCGAGTGCAATTGCAACTTCTTCGTAGCATTTCCATGCATCTGTGCCATTCATAATACGGTCCGGGAGCGATGTCTTTAGAAAATGAAGAGGCGTGCAAAGCGACGGCAGCCGGGTTGTAATCGCAATAGTCGAAATGATTTTGTCATTCAGTACGTATAATGCAGCAATCCGCAAAGCTATCAACAGGAGCACAACAAGGCCAATGCGCTGAAGATTTAGTTTTGTGGACTCTTTCATACACTGGGGTTTTTTAGTGGTCGGGACGGCGGGGCTCGAACTCGCGGCCTCCTGGTCCCAAACCAGGCGCTC
>CAYSPY010000008.1:0-20904 GCA_964433325.1 uncultured Candidatus Peribacteria bacterium
TCACTCTGAGCCAGGATCAAACTCTTCGAAAAGATTCGCTGCCCTTGCGGACAACCAATCTAGAAAAGAGATTTGTGACTCGTGATCGAGTGATCACTAGTGTATTGAGTTTTTTGAGTGCCTCCGCACTATAAAATTCTTATAAAGGAATTTCTTGGGGTTCGTACTTGAACCGAAGTTCAAGACGAACACATCTCTCTACTACACGATGCTGTGAATGAACCACAGAAACCCACGAATGCAGGCCGATAGGCCGAATGCAATAAAGTGAGTCAAAAAATCTGACAACCTGGTGAATGACAATTCACTTCGGTGCAGCCGGGGGATTCTACCCTGCTTGAAAGGGGAGTCAACAGGAATTTGGCTGCAATATGCCCTATGATTGGTTCGTGCGAAAAATACTCTCCACTATTGCCGTCCTCACGCTCTGCATTGCAGCGACTGCACATGCCCAAACAACGCGTCCAAAAGCCTCCAATTACTGGATTCCAACGGATGTACAGGCGGTGGGGGGTGGTGAAGCGGCTAAATCTACCTTCTATATATTGGATGATACGATCGGTGAGGCGAACATCGGGCCTAATCGTTCCGATAACTACGATTTAAACGCGGGTTACCGCCAGACAGCAGATAATGCGTATATTTCCTTGGATTGTGATGATGTGAGCAGCCTGGGGACATTAGTACAGAATGGACAGGCGACAGGCTCTGCTTCGTGCACGGTGATTACCGATGCAGATGCGGGATATTCCCTCACGTGGGTAGTTGCAACGGGAAGTGGTGGAACCAATACCGGTTACCTTATTAATCAGTTCGAAAATACGATCGCTCCATTTACGCCAGCAGTCGCAGAAACACCCGAAACATGGTCTGTGGCCAATACGGATGCCAGATGGGGAGGACGACTGCGTTCCACTTCTACCGATGCCGATGTGAAATGGGGGACTGATGGGGGTAGCGAAAAATGGCTGAATGTGGGCACGGGGAGCTATACCGTGGTCACACGCACAAGCAGGACGGCGATAAGCGGATCAACCGAAGTGATGCAGTTTAGAGCGGAAATTGGGTCACAGAAGATCCAACCACCAGGTGTGTACCAGGCGACGGTGACGTTAACAGCGTCTGCTCTGTAGCCCCAACTACGTCGATTTCTCTTGACGTTGCCGTAGTCCGTCCTTATTCTTCGCGTCCGCTTTCCCTGCTCCCCTTCGGGACCAGGTTTTACCCACGTTAGCGCTATGGTCAACTATACCCCCACATCAGACGAAGTGCGTCTCTACGAGATCGCAGTTCTTTACCCGTACCCGATGAACCAGAAGGAAGAAGCTGAGTTGCTGAAAGGCATCAAGGCAATCTTCGATGAAGCCGGAGCCAAGGAAATCTTCAAGGACGTTTGGGGCCGCCGCGGTCTTGCGTACAAGATCGGTGGTTTCGATGAAGGTAACTTCATCATCTTCTATATGGAGATCGACCCATCCAAGTTGAAGGAAATGGACGAAGCGCTACGCATTCTTAAGGGCATGCTTCGCCACATGATTGTAAAACCACCAAAGAACTATCAGATCACGTCGTACGCTGATGGTGAGAAGAAGTGGAAAGAGACACACCGCCTGGAAGGTGAGCGCAAGCACCAGGAACGTGAAGACAAGAAGCTCAAGCAGGTTGTCGACAAGGCACGCCGCACGACAAAGGCTGCAGAAACCAAGAAGCCAGACGCCGAGGCTAAGCCAATGACTGGCGAAGCGCTCACGCAGGAGCTCGATAAGCTTATTTCTGACAAGGATCTCGAACTGTGATCCTCTGACTTCTTTCTACCCACTCCTACCTTACAACTCCCATGGCTACTCCACGACGCAACAACAATCAGAATCAGAACCGGGCTGACCCCCGTTCAAAGAAGTGTGAATTCTGCACACCAGGTTCCGGCAAAGGGCCTGCTGACCCAAAGCAGACACTCTATATCGATTACAAAGACTACGGTGCAATGAAGCCATTCATCGATTACTTCGGAAACATCCGCGCTCGTTACTACAGCGGCGTCTGTCTTCGCCACCAGAAGATGCTCAAGATGGCCGTTGAAAAGGCGCGCTTCATGGGCATGTTGGCGTACCGAAAATAAGACACGAGAACATAAGATACGAGTTACGAGAGAGGCGGCCACAGGCCGCCTTTTTTCTGTCTTCAAAAACCTCTAAAATGATCGCCTATGTCAGGTCACAGTAAGTGGCATAACATTCGGGTCAAGAAAACCGCAGCTGATAAGGCTCGCGGAAAAATCTTCACGCGTCATGCAAAGCTCATCGAAATCGTCGCGCAGAAGGGGGGTGACCCATCGATGAATCCGTCGTTGCGAACCGCGATCGACAACGCGAAAGCGGACAGTGTGCCGAATGCGAACATTGAACGTGCGATTAAAAAAGGATCCGGTGAACTAAAGGGGGATCGCATGGAGGAAATTGTGTATGCAGGGTACGGCCCTGGGAACACGGCACTTCTTATCGAATGTCTGACCGATAACAAAAACCGCACCCTCAGTAATGTGCGATTGGCACTCGGGAAGAATGGTGGGTCCTTTGCCGAAAGTAGTTCGGTCCTATGGATGTTTGAACGCAAAGGCGTGGTGTCTGCGACGAAGGCAGGTGTCACGCCACAGTCACTGGAGGAGCTTGAACTCGAGCTGATAGACTTTGGGGCAGAGGATGTCGAAGCAGATGCAGATACCGTGAGTGTCACAACCGACATGACCAACTGGACGAAGGTTCGTGACTTCCTCAAGCAAAACGGATTCGAGATTCAGTCTGCTGGCCTTAAATATATGGCGACGCAGAAATCCGCGATCAATGATCTAGCAACCGCGCAGAAGCTGATGAATGTGATCGAAGCGATCGAAGAAGATGACGATGTATCTGAAGTGCACACGAACGCAGATATCAGCGAGGAGGTAATGGGGCAGATGTGATTCTATTTTGATGATTAACACGCCAGAGCCAGCGATCAACCCACCTGAGGTGCTCTCAGGGAAGCGAATTAATCTGCGCACTGCCACGGAAGCAGAAATTCCACAGATCTACACATGGATGAGTGATCCGGAAGTTTCTCAATTTGCAGATAATCACCTCCCCTCACTTGAACGTAGATATGAGTTATTTCGCACTATTCAATCCTTTAGGAATGTATGGATGGCGTCTATTTTTCTACAAGAGGGCAACGAACTCATTGGTGATTGTCATTTAAACATTCTTAATGGCCGTGTGCATACGGGCATTGTCATTGGCAAAAAAGAAGAGTGGGGCAAAAGGTATGGCGAAGAAGCGATGCAATTACTCATCGATTTCAGCCGCAAAGAGCTCCCGGTATCGCATATGGAATTAGTGGTCTCCGACCTTAACAGGAGAGCGCGTAGATTGTATGAGCGATTGGGTTTTTGTATTGCGAATAGGCCTTTGCTTGAGGGTGAGCTTCCATTAGGTGAGAGTGACATACGAATGGAGTTGCTACTATAAAAACCTCCAGCACGTGGCTAGAGGTCTCTGCGGGATACGGCGGACAAATTACTACATCTTCAAATTCACATCCTTCTTTTGGACCTGTGGAGGTGGCTCTTCATCGTTCGGCAACTTCATGATGTCTTCTACTGTGGGCAGCTCTCGATAGTTGTGAGGGTTATGAAGAAGATAATACCCAGTTGTGAGCACTGCACACGCAAGAACAATCGCGAAGATAAACCGCAACGTGCCGTAGACCACTCCTACTGTCCATAGCACCATGAACCGTTCACCAATCGATTCTTTTACGTCATACCACCATTTCCATTTCTTGTAGTGCGCCTTGAAGCGCATCCGACGGCGGTGATCTTCGGCAAGCCGTCGCATCTCTTCGGCATCCGGATGATCAATATCGTACCGTGCCTGTTTATCCATGTGGTCCTCCTTCCATGTGAAAGACCGTATCCACGCAACCTTCAACTTTACCCCTAGTCACGCATCTTGCGAGCGAATGGCATTGCAAAAGCGCATAATCGTGACGCAGCTGAGAGGTGGAGCTATTCAATCGTCAGCTCCACACTATCTTCCGATTCGTTGCCTGCAAGGTCCGTTGCAACAGCGCGCAGCTCGTAGGTCCCTGCATTTAAATCCTGCTTCCAATCGAGTTTGTACGGCGCTGTGGGTTTGGTCGAAAGTAGGCGTGTATCTAGGTAGAACTGCACGTACTTGATACCTCCTTCGTCATCTGTCGCATCAACCTCGAGTGTTAATGTCTCTCCTGTTTTTGCAGATAGATCATTGCGGGGTGACGTGAATTCAATCGAAGGATTGTTACGATCTTCTTCGAAGCGGAATGTAACTTCATCAGTTGCAGTGTTGTAGTACTGGTCGACAAGGGTAACGGTGAGTGTGTGCTCACCACCTTCTTTGATAGAACGTGGGACTTGGACTGGCCCTTCAAATGGCGCACTTGTAAGCGAACCAGCAGCTTTGCCATCGATCTCGAAACGAATTTCGCGAATGCCAGAACCAGCCGTGTGCGTCAGCCGTGGCTGGAAGGATGGATACGTTGCAATTGACACAGGGTAATCGATGCGTAGTGTCGGTGCTTGTTGGCGGCCTGGGGTAAGTGCGAGGGTGCAGCTTTCTGTTGGGGCGAGTGGCAAGGGGAGTGGAGCACCGGAGCCAAAGAGCCCTGTGAGTGTGTCGTAACTCGACATGCGCCCCTTTGCCCATTCAATCACCGAGGCTTGCCACTGGGGGAAGCGAGTTGCGAGCACTTCTTGTGGCGCAAAGAAGCTACGCTCTTCGGCGGCTTCGGCTGGGCACTCATCAGAGGCAAGCAGCCCCGTTACTTTATCGACCGTTAGTTTTACGCACGCTGGGTCATCCTGTGTGGGGGAATTTTCTTGCAAGAACACGTCGGACACTCTGCGATCAATTGGTGTGCATTCGGTAGGTAGCTGGCCACTGAGGGTCGAGATCTGTGGCTGTGCGATACCACTCGGAATACTAAAAGCAGTCACAGGTGCTTCTAATTCTTTGTGTGCCTTTACCATGAAGTCTTTCCAGATAGGCGACGCAAGCGAGAGGGACTCTGCCTTTGCAGCGAGAGGAGAAGAGTCTGCGTTACCCATCCAGATTCCTGTAACAAGGTTTGGGGTAAAGCCCATTGTCCACAAATCGGACGGACGACGCTCGGTGCATCCGCCAGTTTCTCCACGGTCCAAACACTTGTTACTCGTGCCCGTTTTAGCAGCCGCTTGAAAGCCAGGGACCGAGAGCACGCTCTGCCAAAACTCGCCGGGGCGCGCAGCAGTGTCACTGAGTACAGAGGTGATTTCGTAGGCAACGCGTGGGTCGATCGCATCAGTTCCTTCGTTTACTGGGGCTTCGTACAGAATATTGCCACGGCGGTCGGTGATTTTTTTAATACCGACGAGAGGTTTACTGACACCTCCACCTGCGAAGGTTGCATACCCCTGCACCATCTCGGTCAGTGGTGCTTCGCCAGCTCCTAAGGCCAGTGGCCAACCGTATTGGAAGTCTGGATTATCTTCCAAGAATGTTCGCTTCTGATCGCGGGGGGTAACAATGCCCATGCGCGCAGCAAGGTCGAGAATAGGGCCTTCTTCTCCACCTAAGAAGAATGCTTTGATGGCAGGAATATTGCGGGAGCCTGCAAGCGCTTTGCGGATATTGGTGAGGCCCCAGAAACTACCATCAAAGTTCTGTGGCTTATCGGGGCCAAAGCTTGTCGGCACATCGTAGAGCACTGTTGCGGGGCCGAATCCTTTTTCGAATGCGGCTGCATAGATGAACGGCTTAAAACTCGAGCCTGGCTGCCTAGCAGCACGTGCCATATCGACACGACCGTCATGCTCTTCGTCGTTGTAATCGCCGTTGCCCACATACGCGAGGATTTCGTTTGTACCCGTTTGCACAGAGACGAGCGCAATATTGTGTGCTTCGTAGACCTTGGCAATATCTTCACGTTTTGCAGCAATTAAGCTTTCGGCAATCTGCTGTAATTTCCAGTCGAGGGTTGTTTCAATAGTGAGCCCTCCTTGGTTGAGCACGCTGTCGTCATCCGATTCACCACCAAGCAACGTTTCTACTTCTTGTTTTACCCACAGCACAAAGTGGGGGGCACGAATGTCTTCGCGATATTTGGTGAACGAGATTGTCTTTAGCTCCTCAAGCGTTGCGAGGCGAGTCGCTTCATCAATAAATTCCAAGTCCTGCATGTTGCGCAGCACTTGGTCTGTACGCCCTCCTATATAAAAAGCTGTAGACCCCGTTCCGATCATTGTCCCAAGTAACCCCGTTGCTGCTTCGTCTTCCGCAATTTGTGATGCCTTTGTAATGCGACCTGCAGTGATATCTTCTTGCACCTTTGCTGACACACTTGTTCGTACGTGGTTGCCATACGGGCTGTAATACGATGGTGCGCGGGGGATAGAGGCAAGGATCACGGATTGTGCCAAGCTTAGGTCTTTTGCGGGGACACCAAAGTAGGTACGACTCGCGAGCTCTATTCCATATGCATTCTGGCCGAATGGAATCCAGTTGAGGTACAGAGCCAAGAGTTCGTCTTTGCTATAGGTGCTTTCCAGTTGGCAACCGAGCACGATTTCCTTCAGCTTACGACTGATGATGTTTTCGTTTTTTAAATCGAGCGCATTACGTGCGAGCTGGCGTGTTAGGGTCGATGCTCCTCCTGATTGTCCAAAGCGGAAGAACGCGCGGGCGATCGCCCGCATGTCCAGACATCCACGGGTGTAGTACCGCTCATCTTCAATCGCAACGATTGCCTGCTTTAGACTATTTGGAATATCGGAGCTTTCAATGAAGGCGCGATTTTCTTCGCTATAGAGTCGATAGAGCTCCTCGCCGTTACGGTCTGCAATTACGGAGCTCTGTGATGCAATCAAACTGCGTGGGTCCGAAATGTCGGGGAGCGTAACCCACAGGAAAATGCCGTAGAGCAGACCGAGTCCCATTACAATCAACACTCCTTCGCGAATCAAACGCTTGGGACCACGACTGCGAAGGAATGCGATGACTGAGGAAATTTTTTCCTTCGTACCTCCGCCAGTTCGCTCTCGTACTAGTCGATTCCTCTGCAGGGGGACGGTGATTGGCTCGCGGACATAGACACGCGGAACTTGTCCGTTCAAGGAACGGCTCTGGAACCCAGATGTTTCCGGTGGCAAATCACGGTCCTCCATGAGGTACACAGTGTAGGTGGGCGAAAGGCTTCCATGCAATCAGGTTGGCGGAGTATCCTAAGGGGCGTATGACCTCTCGATTCAACAGATTCTTTGTCCTTTTTGCTCTGCTTTTGGTATTCATCCTCATTCCATCGGGGAGTGAGGCAGCTTCCCTTACCATTGCAACAGGCACATCCTTTACGTTCTGGGGCATTATTGAGCGTATTATTGCGTATCTAGCTGGTGCAATTGCTGCGGTAGCGATGGCGATGTTTACGGTTGGCGCGTTTTTCGTCACCATTTCGGGCGCAAAAGAAGATTACAAGCAAAAAGGGAAGGATCTGATGATGGGCGCTATTTTAAGCCTCGCAGTGGTGTTTGGTGCATACGCAATTCTACGTACCATCGATTACTTCCTTACGAACTAGCCCCCCCTGAATCCCTCCACTTTGTCCTCCAATTACTGTTGTGGAGGCAGTTTTCGGCGTATTATGGGTCCAATATGACTGACCATGGTCAATTGCCACCGGATGTCTTGGAGCGCTTAGAGCGTGCGGAACAACTCAAGCTCGCAGGTGATTATGTGAGCGCGCTCATGATTTTGGAGGATTTAGTCTTGGAAGACCCCAGCAACGTTGCCGCCTTAGAAGAGATTGCTGACAATGAATTGTCGTTGGAGCGTTTTTCTCGTGCGGATATTGCTGCATCACAATCTGTTGCATTGGACCCTTCCAGCTATACTGGCCACTATATTCTTGGATACCTGCGCTCCCGTGAAGGAAAGTGGGACGAAGCACTCAAGCGCTTGAAAGAGGCCAACAGATTGAAGGCGAACAACCCAGAAATCCTACGATGTCTTGGGTGGGCACTTCTTCGCAGCGACTTAAAGCCACAAGGAGTGGTTACGCTTGAGCGTGCACTGAACCTCGACAGTGAAAATCCACTCACATTGTGTGACCTTGGGACCGCATACTTAGAATTGCGTAACCTCTCGAAGGCGCGTGCTCTCTTTTTGCGCGCACTCGATTTAGAACCCGACAATCCACGTGCACGTGAGTGCGTTGCTGCAATCGAGCGCATCGAACAACATCTATTGGAAGATGAATTGGAAACGAAGCACGTGTGACGAGCTACTAGCTTTCAGCTTTCAGCTTTTAGGGATTCTGTTCTAGAAGCTAGAAGCCAGAAGCCAGAAGCTTTAAAATCGAGCCATGTCTTCTGTGAGTGCCATTGGCCCGTTGTTCAACCGTGTCTTGCTCCATATTCGACGTGATCGGACGTCCGGGTTTACGTTGGCGATGCTCGTCTGCCTTATGTTGTTAGCGCAGATGCTCTTCACCTTTTTGGTAGGAGTGCGCGCAGTGGGGCATTTGCTCACCGATCGTTCGGCACTACAACTAGAAGTCCTTTCCACTGCACGCGAGCAAGATATCCAAGAACTCTACGCAGCATTGCGCATTCATCCATCGGTCCGAGAAGTAACATTCCTTTCAAAAGAACAAGTGTATGAACGCCAAAAAGCCCTGCACCCCGAAGATGTCGCATTCTTGGAGCAGTATGATTTTGATAACCCATTCCCCGATGTCTTTTCGGTGACGCTCACCTCGCTTGAATCGTATAACGCGCTTGCAGCAGATTTGCAGACGAGTCGCTGGAAGCAGGTAGTGGACCCATCATTCCTAACAGCAGGGGCCGATCACGAACAGGAAATCCGTACCCTCCTGCAAGTAACCGATGGACTCACCACACTCAGCATTGTCTTTATGGTGGTGATGTTTTTACTGCTCTGTGCTGCAGTGTTTGAGTGGGTGTCGCGCGCGGCGGCCAGACGTGGCCATGAACCGCGGCTTGCACATTTACTAGGTGCTTCGTCCTTTAATGTACTACTGCCCTTTGCACTCGAGATGACCGTGTTGCTGCTTGCAGCCGCGGTTATTGCAGCGCTTCTGATGGGTGCGATTCTGTTCCTTCTGCCAGTCTTTATGCCTGCGTTCGCATTGGAAGCGCCGTTCCGCGCGCTGCAAACAGAGGCAGTGCCACTCCTCTACACAGCTCTCCCTATTTTCCTCCTCGTCCAAATCGTCGTGATTCCCGCACTCTCCTTTGCGGGTACGATTGTTGGCGTACGAAGTAAGCTCCCTGTTTCATTCTCGTTTTCCGCTTAACCTATGACACGCAGAATGAGTCTTGATGCGGTGGTGCTGCGTGCGATGGATGTGGGCGAAGCAGATCGGTTTTGTGTGCTCCTGACACGCGAGAAAGGACGCATGGCTGCACGAGCAAAGGCAGTTCGTAAGCCTGGCAGTAAAATGGGGGGATCGCTGCTACCTATGCGCAGAGTAAAAGTAGATATCGTCGAAAATGGGGAGCACCACTTAATTGTCGGGGCAGCGGACCATGGTGCGTATGAGTCTGAGACTGGTTCATTTGCATCGTTCTTTCAGCGAAGTACTGGCATGGATCTTGTTCTCTCCTTGATTGAGGACAGTGAACCTCTGCCTGCGGTGTTCGATCTCCTCTGTGCATTCTTGCATCACTCGTCGCACGACCAAGCAGGGGCACTCACAGCATTCCAAACGAGGCTTTTTCATCTGCTGGGGTTACTCCCTACCGAAAACGGAGATGACCGAATCATGGGGCTGTCCGATAGCTTGCGTGCATTTTTACATGCATCCGCTTCGCCTTTGCCGTTCGATACGCTCGCGGAACTTGCTCCTGCACATCATGAACTAGCCCCTCTCCTGGATGGCATTATTGATGAGCATGCATCGAGGCCGATGAAGTCGAGAGGGTTAGCTCTTAGTCAGATATAACTGCTTCTCCTGCGGGGGCCTCATTTAAACTGCCACTACCAGTTGGAAGGTGGTCGACACCGATTTGCCAGTAGAGCGGACGTGCCTGATAAATCGAGTAAGTTCCCTGGGTCGTTTCTTTGCCGTTCTGTACGACTGTGCGGAACCACGCAGCATGGAGACCGGGGACTGCTTCGCCAACCTTCCGCTTGGTTCCTGCGGGGATTTCCGTTGTTTCTTCTGTTCGTGGTGGAGGGGCAGGAGTGTAGCCCCAGCTGAACGGCCCGGTAATCGTACTCTTACGATCGTCGCGTGTGCCGTAGTAGATAAAATAAGCCTTGGTATTGGGGATGTCGATCGCGGTTTGCATTAAGAGGGCTGATGGTCCGTCGTTTTTAAATTTGATATCGACGTTTGGTGGGTACACCGTTGCATCGGTTCCCTGGGGCGCGTAGTAATGCACGGCAAAGCTGTGGTTTTTGCGTTGGACGATGGGGAAGCCGTATTCCCAAATGCCACGATACGCAGTGGAACTTACTTGGCAGAGTCCTCCACCGTAATCGGGCAGTGTCTTATCGCCAATAATTGTCAGCTCTTTGCGGTAACCCGTGGATGCATCTACTTTCCCAAGCACTTTTACAAACGAGAACGTTTCGTCTTTCGCAATCAGGTGTCCGTTGAACCGATTAAGTCCGGTGACAACGTTATGGATGCGGTTTTGTGTGGAGCCATGGAAATCTGATTCGCCGATGGTGACAACTTCTGTAATACCCTGTGCTTTTAGTTCCTCATCTAGGACAGTGATTTGTGGCTGCGTGTCGGTGACGGGCAGAGTGATATCGGTCACGCCCATTGTTAATGCATCGACGGTCATTTGTGCGGCTTTCTGCACATCGACGATGCGCCCGGGGAATCCTACCCCTCCAAAGACAATGCTCCCGGATGCGTTACGGCTAATCACTACGCTGCCTGCGGGGCGCTCCAATTGCATAGCTACTTTTTGGCGGATGGTTTCGGCAATCGCATCCAGGTTCCACGATGGTTGGAGTGACCTCGAAAACCCATCGGGTAGAGCGGGGACGATGTCGCCATCGATACGCAGCTCTGCTGGAGGGCTCACAACTTGTCCATTGTAGGTCCATACCTCACGTTGTCCCTGCCAATTGCTCATCGCACTCGCATTAATGGTGTACAGGAAGTGCTTGTGACGATAGGTAAGGTTTGGCAGTGCGGCCCTGGCAGACACGGGGAAAAGTCCGATGAGCGCGACAATGCCGAGGAGGGATGGGCGAAGATGCACAGGGGTAGTGTGCAGGAACCGTATGAATAATGAAAAAAGAAAATGAAGAAAGAGCATGTCATGGTGAGCTCGACGAACCATGACATGAAATTACCCTTCGTTGGGCTCAGGGTGACAATTACCTCCCCGTCCCCCTCAAACTGTTTCGATACTCATCCCCGGGGTTTTGTGATGATACGGGCCTATCATGGAACAGAGTCTGCTGTGGCGCGCCCGGACGATTAGCATCAAAGGATGGGGGCGGTAGCTCATCAAGCGCGCGGTTTACCAGCGCATCGGCTCGGTAGTTATCTTCGCGGGGGATATGCATAAAGACGACATCCGAGAGAGTGTCGGCTATCGCTTTGATTTCATCAAAAAATACCTGCAATGCCGGCATCTTCACTTTATATTCTCCATTCAGCTGCTTTACGACGAGTTCAGAATCTAAATGGCAGATAAGGCGATTGGGGTGGAACTTCTCAGCTGCCTTTAACCCCTCAATTAATGCCCGATACTCAGCGACGTTGTTGGTTTCAACCCCAATACGTTCCTTTCCTTCCTTTAGCACCTCGCCACGAATGGGGTCTTCCAGAATATAGGCGATAGCTGCCTGGCCGGGGTTTCCGCGTGAGCCGCCATCGGAAAATAAATGGAGGGTTCCTCCGATCATGATGTCACCGCTTTCTTCTTCTGCGGGTTCATATTTTACGAGTGCTTCTTCGAGCGTTTCTTTTACAAACTGCTCGCGGTCGCGGATCTTGGGGAAGATCTCTGCGAGACGACGTTCGAGAGAGGCGGGGAGTCGAAGCACGGTTAGTAGCTTATAGCTTTCAGCTTCTCGCTTCTAGCTCTCTTTACTTCAGCAGAACCTCCATCGCTTTATCGAGCTGTGGATCCTCCCCTGCAATGATCTGTTCGCGAGTGCGCTCGACGATCACATCGGGCATTACCCCCTCTTTGCTCAGGTTTCGTCCGTTGGGGGTTAGCCAGTGAGCAATGGTGACACGAAGGCTGGTTCCACCCGGTAGATCAATCACTTCTTGCACCGTTCCTTTGCCGAAGCTTTTTACGCCAACAATGGTGGCACGCTTGTTATCTTGCAGTGCACCCGCCGTAATTTCGGATGCGCTTGCTGAGCCTTCGTTTACAAGCACGACGAGTGGGATATCTGCCAAGACCGCTCTGCCATTTACAAAGTGACGCTGAGGCTCGTCGCCTCTACCTGCTACATCGACCACTTTGCCTTTTTTCTGGAACATCGATACTAAGTCGACAGCACCATCGAGGTAGCCTCCGCCGTTGTAGCGAAGGTCAATAATGAATCCTTTTAACTTCTTTGCATCAACACCTTCCACAATCTTTTGCACCTCACCGATTGTCTCGTCGCCAAATTGATTGATTGCGAGATAGCCAATGTCACCGCCCGTGCCATGTTTCACTTCGTATTCCGTGCTGGGGACAGTGATGTCATCACGCGTGATGGAAATGTTCAGCAAGTCATCTTCTCCCCTGCGTCCAATGCCAAGCTTGACGGTGCTGCCCTTGGGGCCACGGATTTGGCTCACAACTTCTTCCAGACCCTGCCCTGTAATGTCTTTTCCGTCGACCTGCAGAATGACGTCATCGGGTTGTAGACCAGCTTTTGCAGCTGGGGAGCCCTTGATAGGCGAGACGACTACGACGAATGTTCCGCTCTGGCTCAGCTGCGCACCAATTCCTTGTAAGTGGCCACTCAGACCCTGTCGAAAATCCGTATTCTCCTTGGGCGTCATAAAGACTGTGTAAGGGTCACCCACTGCGCTCACCATGCCAGCAACAGCACCAAGGGCCATTTTTCTGGCCTCTAGATCGTTAGGTTCAATGTATTTTGTCTGTAACAGTCGCCACACATTCCACATCAGCGATACATCAACTTCTTTCTCAGGGTCACCAATAACCGTGCCGGATTGTGTGATACCCGAGAGTCCGTCCAAACGTTGTTTAAGCTCCTCAATTTGGCCTGCCTGGCTAATTGCGCCTAATTGCCACCCTACAAAGAGGGTTGCGATAGGGAGAATTGTCAGCGAAAGAAGGCGGTTCTGTGTGAACATGGTGCTACCATAAGTCACCCATGTCTTCTTTGCCAGCGACAAAGCCGGGAAAACAGATTCTGACACGCAGCATGCGCGTGGCAGATATTTTGACCATTCTGCCAGAAGCCGAAGGTGTGTTTGCAACGTATGGACTCCACTGCAGCGGTTGCAGCATTGGCGGTGCGGAAATTTTAGAAGAGGCAATGCAGATGCACAGCATGAAAGAAGAAGATATGAATGACCTGCTTGCAGACCTTCATGTCATGCTTGCACGCCGTCCTGAGCGACCTCAGACAATGACGATTACGGATGATGCGGCAACTGCGCTCTCTAATATTTTAGCAACGGAGGGACGGGAAGGGTTTGTGTTACAGGTGGGGATAGATGAAGCGGGTGGATATAGCATGGAGATAGTACAAAAAGCCGGTGTTGACGATGTTCTTTTTCAGAAAATGGATATTACGGTCAGCGCGTCACCTATTACCCTTACTGTAATCGGCGGCTCAACCATCGATTATCGTGATGGGCGGTTTAAGTTAGACGTGGAGGGCACAGCACCTGGATGTGCGTGCAAGAATGGGGGAGTGTGTCAGTGTAAAGAAGGGCCCCACTCCGCTGAAGCTTCGAGGGGTAAAGAGGGGTGCGGGTGTGCATGATAACAATAAAAAACGGAGACCTTGCGATCCCCGTTATAAGACTTTTAGAGAGGGTATTAGTACGCGAACAGTTCGTCGTCTTTAAAGAATCGCTTCACTTCTGCTTCAGCAGCTTCTGGGCTGTCGGATGCATGAGCAATGTTCACCATCTTGCTGAGGCCTTCTTCTTTGCTGCCGAGTTCTGCACGGATAGTGCCAGGTGCGGCTTGTAGACAGTCTGTGACACCAAGCATTTCGCGCATCTTGGCGATGATATCGTCTCCTTCTAGGACCAAGGCGACTACAGGAGCGCTCTGCATAAATTCTTCCACGGATGGATAGAATGGCTTATCAGCAATGTGTGCGTAGTGCTCACGGAGGATTTCCGAGCTTAAATACATCATCTTGCAGCCGCGGATCGTGAAACCAGCCTGCTCAAAGCGGTTAATAACATTGCCGCAGACGTGCTTAGTGACAGCGTCAGGTTTTAGGAGAATCAGGGTACGTTCCATTGTGGGTAGGGGGAAATTAGAAGGTGGGGATTCTGCAGAGACTAGCCCTTAAAAGCAAGTGCTGAATCAGTTTGACCGCGTTCCAGTAGGGCTAATGTTCAATTGGCGAGTATTTGGGTCGAGCAAACGTAGTTGCTGACGCAAACACAGGCGTAGGCCACGTGCATCGGATTCTTTGGAGCATTTGAGGGTTGCTGCCTCCATAGCTGCTGCATTGACGTCGGTTGTGTAAGTTTTCGTCGTCGATGTCGCATTTTCGCGTACATCCTTCCGTGAATCGAAGAACAGCTTTTCGATGATGCGTTGTTGGTCGTTGAAGAGCTTTCGCTTTGCAGTTGTGCCAGCGATAAATTCCTGCAATGCCTTGGAATATTCGGTGCTTACGCCGAGCCCTGCATGTTCGCTATACCAAGCTTTGCGCTCGACATCGAGAGCGTCGGAAAATTCTTTGCGGAGTGCCTTGATGCGCTTAAGAGCGTCACCAATGCATTTACCAAGGTTTTTTTCGGTGCGGCCAGTGCATACGTCGTCAGCTTGGTATTCTTTTTGCTTAGCGAGAATTTCATCCGTTGTTGAAGCTGCGAATGCTGGTGCAGTAATGCCGATACAGAGCATGGCGGCAACGGCGGAGCTAAAAATGCGAGTAGTAGTCATAGAAATGTATGGGAAAACGGACGCATTCTCCGGTACACAGAGCGTGCATGCAAGTTTTCCCGTGATATTTCAGCTGTTCATCAAGGCAGCAAAGCGCGCTTCATCTAACTTCTTGCCGATGACGACCAGGCGCAGTGCATCGCGCGTCAGAAGTTTTTTTGCCAGCGCGTCGACTCCTTCTTTTGTGACAGCATCGATCTTAGCCAGGTATTCAGGAAGGTCGCGGACACCAGGGTAGAGCAGCACCTGCTTACCGTAGAAGTGCGCGCGCTCTTCGCTGTCTTCCAAATCGAGGGTGATTTTTCCTTTCAAGTATTCCTTGGCGCGGTTGAGTTCGATGTCGGTCACACCGTGCGCTGCACATTCATCATATTCGTGAATGATGGCGCTGATCGCTTCGTCCAAGCGGTTCTGGTCTACACCTGCGCGCGTCGAGAGGGCTCCTGCATCCAAGTAGCTATCGGTTTCGGTGGAGATGTAATAGCAGAGTCCACGAGCTTCGCGGATGCGTAGGAACATACGGGAGCTCATGTTACCGCCCAGGATGACCGCGAGCATTTTGTGTGTGAAGTGTTCGGGGTCTTGTGATGACACGCTGGGGACACCGAGGACCAAGTGCGCCTGCTCGGTGTTTTTGTCACGGAGGAAAATCTTTTTGCTACCGTAGTTGGTGAGTGCGTCGAATGTTTGCTTGGCATCGCCATCGAGGTTTGCGAAGTATTGGTTTGCGAGTTCCAAGGCGCGCTCGCGTGTAATATTGCCGGAAAAAACAAGTACCGTGTTTGCAGCTGTATAGAGAGCATCGCGGTGCTTTTTAAAGTCAGCCTGCTGCACGCTCATAATCACTTTCTCTGTACCGATCGTGTCCCACCCAAGTGGGTGATCGCCAAATAGCACTTCCTCAAAATCCCAACCAGCGCGGTACATAGGTGTGTCCTGGTACATCTTTTCTTCTTCCATGATCACTCCGCGCTCTTTATCGATTTCTTCTGGTGGAAAGCTTGCATGCAGCATCATATCGCTGAGCACGTCACATGCGAGGTCGCTCTGCTTAGCAGCTACCTTCACGTAGTAGCCTGCGTATTCTTTGCCCGTGAAGGCATTGAAGTCTCCACCGACACCATCAATGGCAGCGCTTACTTCTTCGGTTGTTTTGTACTTATTGCCGCCCTTAAAGAACATGTGTTCCAAAAAGTGGCTAATGCCGCGCTCAGAGTCTTTCTCGTAGCGTGACCCAGCACCTGCAAAGAGCATCACTGTAATAGCGGCAGTGCCTTCAACAGGGGCAGTGAGAACTCGCAGGCCGGAGGGGAGAGTATCGAGTGTGTACATGATCACGAAACGGGAAGGAAATTAGCAATCAGGAAGATAGAAAAGAGAATCAGGAGGGGGAGGGCAATACCTGCGAGGAGTGCGTGCGACATATCGCTGTCACGTCGAATGCTTCTGTACAAACTCAGCCCTCCAAACAGCAGTCCCGAACACAAGAGCGGTAGGTCGCTGATATCCATCCATACACGTGAGGCATGTGCGGCAACGTTATTCGTCGCGAGCATCAGCGCCAGAAAGAATGTCCCGGCAAGGACATAGAAGAGGATGGCCGAAAGCGTGTGGAGGAAGCGCAGCACGGGGTTAGAATAACAGAATAATAGAATAACAGGACGAAAAAACGGGCTACAAGCCTCTGTTACTCAGTTACTCGGATCCCTGTTATTCTCGCGAATTAGAAATTCGCGTTACTTCGTCTTTTTCTGCACCGTTAGGCGCTTTCTGCCGGCCGAACGGCGGCGTGAGAGCACGCGGCGACCGTCCTTTGTCATCATACGAGACAAGAAACCGTGTTTACGTAGACGCCGACGCCATTTGAGCTTACCTAACATGTTTTTTGAATGAAAAAAGCCGGTGAAGGCTACAGAACATAGGGGATACCCGTCAAGCGGATGTGACTCTAGGAATACGAAACGCGAATATTCTCGACGTTTGCGAGTCGATTTGCCTCTAAAGAGGCGAGAAATAGGAAATCGCTGAGCCTATTCAGGTATTTGATGACGTCTGTGCCGATCTCTGCTCGCCTCGAAAGGGAGACGGCGCATCGTTCCGCTCGACGGCAAATTGCTCGCGCAAGGTGTAGTTCTGCTGCAGATTTCGACCCCCCTGGCAAAATGAAGTAGGGAGGTAAAGGGGTTTCTTCCAAGGTTGAAATCCACCCTTCAACTTCTTCAATCTGCTCTTTTTCGATGCGAGGGACGACCGCTTTATTGTTTTCGTGCGGTGTGGCGAAGTCTGCACCCGCTCGAAAGAGGACATTTTGCGTCTTTGTAAGCCATCCATGCAGGGTTTCTGCATTCTGTAGACCTGCAAGAACGCACCCGAGGGTGGCATTGAGCTCATCCACTGTCCCGATTGTTTCGATGCGCAGATCATCTTTGGGAACTCTCTGGCCACCAAAAAGGCCAGTTTCGCCCTTGTCGCCTGTCTTTGTGACGATGGACATACGAGGAGAGAATAACAGAGATCAGAATAACAGAGTAACAGGCCACCGTTATTCTGTTATTCGGTTAATCCTTCATCAGTTTGAGTACACCCTCATGAGTTGTTTTTACCTCCGTTTCCGTCAGCGTCCTATCTTTCGCACGGTACACAAACCGCAAGGTGAGATTGTAGGAGCCTTTCTCGAGCGGCTTTCCTGCATACAAGTCCTGGACTGATACGGTTTCTAGGAGCTCACTCCCACTACGTAGCTTTCGTAGTAGCGGACCCAGCGCTTCTTTCTGCGTGCGCTTTACAGTGACGTCATAGGTGACTGCAGGGAAGCTCGAAAGCTTTTTCTGCATTGGTACTGGCGAGGGCGATGAGAGCAATGTTGATAGGTCGAGTGTTGCAGCGGCGCTGCGGTGAGAGAGACCGAAACGAGTGCGCACACTCGGGTGAACTTCGTAGATCTCACCGATCGATTTTCCGCGGAACATAATGCTCGCACATCTACCCGGGTGAGCGATGTCGGGAGCCTTTTTCATCTCATGAATTTCGACGCTCTGGCCGGTTGCAGTAATGGCATCAAGAATCTGGCTCTTTACCATCAAGAATGGATCATTAAGTAAGTCCGTTTCTTCCTTTGCAGATAGGAGCATGCCGAGAGCGAATGTCTGGTTGCCTTTTGCATCGAACACGTTGGCGCACTGAAAGGTACTGAGTGACCCTTCTGCGCGCGGGAGCATGTGCTCGGCATGTGCCAAGAGTTGAGGAAGGGGAGATGTATGCAGAAGCGATGTCTCCTCACCGATTGGGTTTTTTACCTTAATTGCATCTTTGGGATCTAAGGCACAACGCTCGAGTAATTGTGGGCTGACAAACGAGAGTGGCATAAGTTCCCAGTATCCACTGCGCGCTAAATCTTCGCGGAGCTTGTGGAGACGCATGTCGCGCTTAGGCATTTGCATAGGCGCACTTGGCATCACCGGTTCTACTTTATCAAACCCATGAATGCGTCCTGCTTCTTCGATGAGGTCATGGGCTCCGGTAATATCACGCAATCGGTATAATGGTGGTGTTACAGAAAAGCGGATAGCGGATAGCGGATCGCGGTCTGCCTTTTTTGATGTCGCTTTCCGTTTCCCGCTTTCCGTTTTCACCTCGCACCCCAGGTCTTCCCAAATTTTTACAATCTCTTTATCGCTGATTTGTAAGCCAAGAGATGCGCGTACCTCGTCGCCAGAAATACTAATCTGCGCAGCTTTTCCGTTGTGTCCTTTTTCATCAATCTCTGACGCAAGCTTTGCCCCAGGGATAAGTTCGAGCATCAATTCCAGCGCGCGGTAAAAGCCTTGTTCGGTTGTGATACCGGGCACACCTTTTTCGTAGACGGTTGATGCATCGGTGCGGAGCCCTGTGCCAATAATCGCTTTGCGAATAGTGACAGGGTCAATCGACAGAGCGTGCAGGAAAATATTTTTTGTGGAGTCTTTCGTGCTGCTGCGAAGTCCTCCCATAATACCGACCAGGTCGAACACACCTTTGTCATCACTCAATACCAAGCAGCCTTCGGGCAGGTCCCATTTTTTGCCATCGAGCGTCATCAGGCTTTCTTTTTTGGTGCTCAGGCGCATGTGTACTACTCCTTCGATATCATCTGCATCGAAGCTGTGCATCGGGACCCCTACTTCGATCATCACATAGTTGGTGATATCGACCGGCAGGCTGATACTACGAATGCCAACGGACGACAGTCGCTTTTTCATCCACTCAGGTGTTTCACCTAGGCCTTCCATCGTGAGTGAGGCGGAGAGGTAGCGGGGGACAAGATCTGCACAATCCACTTTCATAGGTAGGCTTTTTCCTTTTGCAGGAGCCTTTGGCGCTTTCCATACTTCCTGCTTTTTCCACTTCGCGAGGCCGAGTGCGACACACTCACGTGCAAAGCCAATATGCGAGAAGAGGTCGGGTCGTGCGGTAATTGCGGTATTACTAAAGTGAAAGACCGTGTCATTAAGCCCAAGGAGATCTCGTAGATTATCGCCAGCTTTCATCTTCTTGTTTAGGCGTGACAAATCCATCACTGCACGTTCGCCATCTTCTGGCTTGGGCGGTAAGACAGAATCTAATTCTAACTCTTCTGCAGCGCAGACCATGCCTTCGCTTTGCTGGCCGCGAATTTTGATGGGTTCGAGTTTCACCGTCTCCTTGCCGTGCTTTACCGTGGCTCCAACATGAGCAAAAGCGATCAGCATTCCTTCGTACAAATTGGTTCCGCCACACACAACATTCTTCGTCCCCTTATCAGTTTTTACTTCCACTACTTTGAGGCGGTCTGCATCAGGGTGTTGTGCAAGTGATACGATTTCCCCCACGCAGCAGTGTGCGAGCAATGCCCCTTGCACCTCTAGTTCTTCCACCTCGGCAGTAGAACGAGTAAGGCGTTCGGCGATGACAGTAGGGTCGGACTCCGTCCAGGTGACAAACTGACCCAGCCATTCAAGAGAAATTTTCATACAGGTACAGAATACAGACTCGACGGTAAGGAAGTAAGGAGGTAATGAAGTGTGATTTTGTCGACAACTATCTCTTCAAAACTAGGACGAGCGTGTCATGGTGAGCGCGACGAACCATACACGCGCTATTCACCCTTCGTCGGGCTCAGGGTGACACCGCTAGAATTTACTAGTTTTCAGGGGATAGTAACCATTTCGTCAATCCATTTCACTCGTACAGAATTGTTGACCAAGCCTCATACGGCGTAAAGTTGCATACGTTTCCTTCCTCCTCTCTATGTTTGGTAAGTCTAAGAAAAAAGGCATGGCCTGCGCTGCGTGCGAGGCATTGTCATTGGTATCACTCGTACTGAATGCCGTTGTTACGTTGGCAGCATTGGTTGGCGTCTTTAAGGCACACGTGCTTTCGAGTGGCTTTGCATTTGGTACATCCACGGGGTCGCTCTCCATTGTGGCATTAGTTCTGTGTTTGTTCTTCCTGCAGAAGACCGTGGTGACATGCTGCAGTTGCACCATTGAAACGAAGAAGAAATGATCCGGCTTCGTCCTCCTTGGAGGACTACGCCGCGATAGTATTGAGAATGGAAAATTGACCAGGCTTCGTTCCCGTGGAACTACGCCCGGCAGGGAATTGAGAATGAAACAGCCCTAACGGGCTGTTTTAAATGCTTGTGAGTGTGATTCTTCTGTCTATACTATGCACCCATTCAGCAATATGGAGAGGTCGCATAGTGGCCTAGTGCGCACGCTTGGAAAGCGTGTATACCGCAA
>CAYSPY010000009.1:0-18723 GCA_964433325.1 uncultured Candidatus Peribacteria bacterium
GCTGAAGGCATCTAAGCGGGAAGCCCCTCCTAAGATTGCGTTTCCCCATAAGCCCGCAGGAAGACTACCTGCTAGATCGGTTACAGGTGTACGTACAGTAATGTACTCAGCCGAGTGATACGAACGGGCAATTGAACATTCTTCATTCGTTCTGTTTTATGCGCTTGCGCAGAAAAGCGAACGTAACTGTACTGTTCCTGTGCCACAGACGGCGGGCTATTCATGCCCACGACTGTGTGTACAAATCTCTTTTTGGATTTATTCATCCCGCTTAGATAGGAGCGGGGCGTGTCGGCCTTTATTATTTGTTCTTTCCACCAAAGAGCTTAAAGTCCTGGTGTCTCGAGCGGTGGGGTCACACCTGATCCCATTCCGAACTCAGCAGTTAAGCCCACCAGCGCCGATGGTAGTCGCCCGTTTGGGCCGCGAGAGTAGGCCGATGCCAGGACTTTGAGCTTTTATATCTAGCATACAAGAACCGCCTTCATAGGCGGTTTTTTTGTGCCTATTGAACGTATTAAGGCATAATTGACTGAATTACATTCAGTTATATAGTAATTCTATTCCCGGTATGGAGCCGGGATATCCCCAAGGCATTCGGCAAGGAGTAGAGGAATGAGTGATCAGCGTCGGAAGAAGTTCGGAGACTACGCAGGTCGTGCATCAGAAGTGAGGATTACTAATCGCGAGGTACAATGGCGCTCCTATGAGCGTCGCAGCCCGGGTCAGGCGGATCGTGACTATCATGGCGGAGAGCCGCGCGACCAGCGAGAGCCTGAAAGCCACGATGACATGGAGTAGGTGAATGCCTCCAACAAACAGCCTGTAGTCTTCGGACGACAGGCTTGTTTTATAAAAGACAACTCGCCTAAGAAGCTAACTAGCTGACAAGCTAACCAGTTAACTCATTGCATCAATAAATCAATCTGCACCTCTAAGTCAGGTCTGCCAGCTGTATCAATGGCCGTCTTGAGTGATGCGACAACGGGGACGAGTAGATCGATCACTTTATTGAGTTCCCCACAGGTATTGCTGTTGGCAAGACATGCAGGTTTTACTAATTCATACACTGCTTGTGCCTCGACAAAGCCCGTCAGTGCTTCTTGGGGGATCATAATCATTTCCGCTTGTAGAAGGCCAAAAGCAGACGGCAGAGCCATGAGGATTTTATCCATTTTATCAGTGAGAGTCTGTGGTGGTGGCAGCGCCGGGCGGCCCGATGATTCGGCCCACGTAATGACCGCTAGTTGGGTCTCGACCAAGCGTTGTCCTACTTCATCTGCGAGTAATTGCAGGTCATTAATTGACTGACTTTCTTCGGCAGCTGTGCGCTGTACAGCACGTAACCATTCCATCGTACTGCTCAGGTTTATGCGGAGCTCATTGGATAACGTTGGGTTTTCTAGAATCAGGGAGAGGCGTCCTACTGCTTCAATAGTCAGGGACAGCAGGTTCTGTACGAGGGCAGCTTTACGTGTATCAGGGACGAATTGCTCCTCAATTTGCATTCGTGTTTCACGTGAAACTTCTGGTGAAGCTGCTGCAGGAGATGGCTGCTGTTGGCCCTGCGTAAAGCGTGCCTGGTCAGCCGCGCAGAGCGTGCGATCTACTGTCCACGATCCGTCTTCCGCAAAGCATCCAAGGATAGGACCCTGCTGTCGTACAGTTGGTATAGGTTCACCTACAGTTGGTTCAATAGTCGGCTTTTCCTCTGTCCCTGTAGGGTTTTCGCGAGTTGGCTCTCCAGGGTTGGATGGTGGAGTTTTTGATGGGTCGACGGGGACAACCGTCGCATTCCCAATGATATTATCGCCTTCATCGACCTGAATAGTCATGCGTGTACAAGCGCCACTCGTACAACGAGCATCGCTACAGGGGATTTGCTCAATACTGACGGGGCTTAGGCACGAAGGATCATTGGGTGGGCAAGACGAGCGCTCAATGACACACATGGTTTCACTGCGAGGAAAGGGGCCTTCCATTTTGCCCAAATCCCAGGGTTGGAAGGTGTTCTTCGTCACAAAGACTTCTAGGGCGATACACGAACCTGCTCCACACGCAGAATCACGGCATTCCAGCTGGTTACTACGAATACGCTTATAACACGAAGGAAGGGCGTTTTTGGCACACGAGAAGGTCTGGAGCACGCACATAGGATTACTCGTTCCACTATTGTTCTTGGAAGAAGCAGCGGTCGAACTCCTATATTCACTCGCTTTTACGCAGGCAGTTGATGTGCAGCGTGCGTCGGTACAAAGGATCGGCATAGCCATCGGTTCGTTGCCGCATCGTGGCTCATTGGGTAGGCAGGTGCTTATAAGTAAAAAGCACTGATTGGATGCCGATGATGGCCCCGGATTTCCACCTTCTACCCCGCCCAATCCCTCTACGCCCATAGCGTTGTTTCCGCCAGGCAGGCCAACCGTATTAGCGGCTAAAAACGTAGAGATTCCGGCTAAACTGACAGTTCCTGCACATAAAAATGCGATCGGCAGGAATGCTGCACCGTTAGCCCGAATAGACTGTAGATACCCCTTCATGGTGTCCAATTGTACCGCTGCCCCCTCGATTCCCTGCTTCCGAATACCCCCAATTTATGGTACAATGAGCGGATTATGGCAATTTCCCCAGAATCGGCAGTTAGCAATCCAAAGATTGTTCATATCTGGGCAATGCTTCGGTGGAGTTTGCCGTTTTTGGCTGCCTTTTTGCCGATTGTGCTGCTGAGCCTCTTTTCCTACCAAGTTGCGTCGCAGTCTGTTCGCAATCAAGTTGAGCGTGAAAATATCGCTGCAGCACAGAATGCGGGCCAGATGCTCACTCAAGACTTCCTCCGTATGGCCGAACTTGCCCATGCCATTGCATCGGTGAGTGGGACATTAGATGCCATTGAACAGCGTGATGACTTAGCGATTCGTGAGCGTCTACGCGCAATTGTTCTCGCTTACCCGCAAATTGATCGTGTGTTTCTCACAGACCCAGCAGGAGTGCTGTGGACCGACTATCCTCAAGCACCAGGGGTGTTTGCCCAAAGCCAAGCAGAGAGCGATTGGTATACGAGAGTGTCACAAGAATGGAAGACAGTGATTTCTGATATGTACGTGCGGCCCTACGATCCACTCGCGGGAGTTGTTGCGATTGCTACTCCTGTTCGCAATAAAGAAGGAGTTGTATCTGCGGTATTAGTCTTTGAATATCGCACAGACCAGATCGATCGTTGGCTCAAAAACATCCGGCTAGGCCAGCGGGGCCACGTCTTTATTCTTGATGGAAGCGGTATTGCTGTGGCGCATCCATCTATCGAATCAGACCTGGAGTTACGCCAGCGATATCGCATCGATCCACTACTAGAAGATGTGCGGACACACGAGCGTTTCTTACAGCAAGAATACGTTGATCCCCTCACGGGTCTGCGGATGGTTGCGGTAATGCAATCAGTTGCAGTAGGCCCTTCGCGATGGCTGGTAGTTGCACAGCAGCCAGTACTAGAAGCGTATGCAGTGCTACGTAGTGTTCGCCTTCGCATTAGCTTGGCAGGTGCAGTTCTCACATTTGTGACCGTCCTGACAGTGCTCGCTCTTGCGAGTGCTGAACGTAAAAATGAGAAATTAAATACAGCGCTCGAAGCCAGAAATAGCACGCTCCAGGACATTACGTCCTTCGTCTCCCATCAATTGCGTGCGCCAGTGACAGCCATGCGATGGACGATCGAAAGTATGCTTGATGGCGATAATGGCCCTGTGACGCCAGATCTAAAAACTGCTCTTACACAGCTCCAAGATGTAGCCATTCAAAACGGTAACCTTATTAACGATATTTTGAACGTGTCGCGCATTGATCGTGGCGTGATCGAAGTCGCAGTTGCGCCTGTTTCACTCGGGGATATTGCTGAGCGTGCATTACGTGATTATCGCGTTGCATTGGAAAAGGCGGGGCTTAGCCTAACGATTGATGATGCTGCGGCGAAGGTGATGGTGCTCGCGGACAAAGACAAAATGGCCGAAGCAGTTACGAATGCGATCAGTAATGCTATCAAGCATACGAAGCAGGGTGGTATTACCATTCGCATGCGATCCGATGCATCCATGGGGTACATCGATGTGGCAGATACAGGAGAGGGGATGCCGCCAGATATTATGCAAAAGCTCTTTAATCGCGCTGGAGTAAAAGGTTCTAATACCGACTCTTCTGCTAGTACAGGATTGGGTCTGTATATCGCACGGAACTTTATGCGATTACAAAAAGGAGATATCAGTGTTGCATCCGAACCGGGGAAGGGAAGTACGTTTACGTATAGCGTGCCGATCGCCTGACGGAATTGAAAATTGAGAATGAAGAATTGAAAATGCGTCGATTATTTTCTCAATTCTCAATTATCCATTATCAATTTACCCCAGAAAGGGAGGGGAAACGCATTATCAATTCTATTGAATATAGGAATAGAATGATTTCAATTATGCGTCGTCTCGCCCTCCCTGTCGCCGCTCTTGCAGTACTCCTTTCAGCAATCCCACTGACAGAGGCATTTTTCGATGAATTGGATGAGCTTAAAAGCGAGCTTGTAGCATGGCAAACCACGCATGCTGCGGACTTTAGTGACTTGGTAAATACCCTCGATGATCTTGCTGGCGTGCAGTTCCGTGATGTCACTGATGGCGACTGGTTCGGCCCCTATGTGTCTTCTGTCACAAGCTGGGGGATAGTCTCTGGTTATAAAGATTCGCTTGGGCAGCCGACAGGGGAATTTGGTCCAGGTAACTCTGTCACGGTCGCAGAAATGTTAAAAATTTCACTCAAAGCTGCAAAAATTGATGAGGCACAGTGCGCGCTTATTCCACCGCTCCACGTACAGGCAATCGGTCACTGGGCCGCAGCATTCGTATCGTGCGCAGAAGGTAAAGGAATGCGTATTGTAAATGACCCAGCAGTCGACATTAACCGCAGCGCTACGCGTGCCGAAGTGGTAGCGATGATTGATGATGCATTTGGCGATAGTGTGCCCCCACTTTTCTCGAACTTTAAAGATACAATCGGCCATCCATTAGAGGCAGACATCGCATTTGCGTATACGCGTGGCATTATCACAGGAGACAAAGATGCACTGGGTATAGAAACAGGGGCATTCCGTCCCGATGAGTCCATCAACCGTGCGGAGGTCGCAAAAATTGTCTATGAGAGGTTGCGTGCGGATATCACAACGACCGTCGTAACCCAATAGAATTACTACAATAGAATCATTGTTTTATAGGAATGCAACTACACCCAGCTGTATCGCTTCTTCTCTTATCTGTAAGCTCCAAAACAGGATATGGAGCAGAAATTTTTTTCACGAATCGGCAGTGTCGTATCATTCTTCACGGGGGCGGCACTTGTTGTTGGGGTGATGGTGATGTTTCTGGATAAAGAAAATAGTCCTCCCTTAGCTGCAGATGTGACGTACACGAACTGCGGTCCTACAGGTATTTGTACATGTAGCGGTGGTACGTGTGACTATACGTTTGGAGAAGGGGGTGCAGGCATAAAATGCCCAGCGGGCCAGGTCATTGTCGTGCGCGATGCGTATGTCACCAAAACGATGAACTGCTATTCAGGCATGATGTCCGGGATGGATAGTGGAGGCGGTGCATCGAGCGTGTGTTACTACGTGGGTGGTGAGTGTGATCGCTATGATGATCGTGAAGATTGTCAGTCGGGGGCCGCGTGCCCTGGCAATGGCTGTAACAACTTAAACCAATGCGGGTTTGGAAATGGCTCCCAAGGTTGTGGGGACCCTATGTGGGGGTGTGGCAAGGATTATCACATTGTGTTCGAGTGTGTTCCCTCCGGCTCGTATTCTTGTGGCCCTGCTACGTCGTCTGCTCCGCCATCTTCTGCGCCCGCTTCATCCTCGGGTCCTACCCCTTCGTCATCTGGGCCCACGCCTTCATCCTCGGGTCCTACTCCATCATCCGGTGGAGGGAATCCTTCCTCGGGTGGCGGAAATCCTTCCTCAGGCGGAGGCAATCCTTCTTCGGGGGGTGGTAATCCATCATCCGGTGGAGGGAACCCTTCTTCCGGTGGCGGAAATCCAAGCAGTGGAGGAAATCCTTCCTCTGGAACTTCCAGGAAACCATCATCGGCTTCTGGGAATTCTTCCAGCCGCACGAGCTGTATTACTCCTCAAGAATGGAATACGTGTAATGCTGATTGCTGGCAGGGGTATTACGATTGTGATGTTCCCTGCGCACCTGGTGCGAACAGCTGTTCCATGGCATGTCGCGATGTATTGCTTGCGTGTGAAGATGCAAATTGCTCCAATGTTTGCCCTGGGACATACTGCGTTGATGCTGCAACTGTAGACACATGCAATAACACCTGTGAAGCGACGTATAATTCTTGCATGTCAGTGTGTCCCCCCGGTGTAAATACCTGCACAAAAAAATGCACAGGAGATTACATTGTCTGCGGCATACGTTGCGGGTCGGCTTGCTCTGCTGCATCGAAAAAATCGATCGGTAGCTCGGCGAGGTCCAATGCGTCTACGTCGAATAATTCAAAGAATTCTTCCGCACGATCGTGTTACCCATGGCCGGGGGCCAACTGCACTACGGGCTCTGATTGTTGTAGCGGTACGTGCAACAATCCGACAGGTGGAACGAACCTTGGTGCATGTGGCGTTGCTTCCGCGCCTTCTTCAGCACGCTCGACATCAGCTGGCAATTGTACCACTGATGCCGACTGTGGAGGCGGGCTCGCGTGTACCACCTCTTGTCGCTGGACGCAGATCGGTTGTTCGCAGAACTGCATGAATATCGCGGCAGCTTGCCAAAACGGCAGCTGTGTCTATGGTAATGCAGAGTCCCGAGTAGCACGGGAATTCCTCTGCGCCGACAATTCGTACTGCGCAGAATCCTGTGTTGGCATGCCGCCGGTTTGCCCTTCGGGATTACAGGCCGCGTGCTGCAGTACGGGGTGGACCTGCAATGAGTCCGGTGTGTGCGGCGACACTCAATCGTCCAAAAAATCGACTTCCGTCGCATCCTGTCCGCCCGATCAGAACTGTCAACAGTCTTCTGCACGTTCGACAGTTTCTTCAATAATTCCTTCTTCTCGGTCTGCATCTGTAACGAGCCAAACGCATGTCGTAACAGAGTGTTCCATCGTAAATGCCACGGGGCCTGTAAACTGTTATTTTGCGCAAACTTGCCCTGGCACAACCCTTTCCACAGGTGGCACATGCAAGGATACGACGTATGAAAATGGCGTGGTAGTTTCGCAGCAAGTCGGCGTGTGTTGCGAGTCTCCAGTTGGAGGACAATGCGATGGGACAGAGTGTGCAAATGGGGGAGATGCATTTTGTGGGGCGCAAGGAAAAGCATGTTCCATAACCGCAGATTTCCCATGTATTGAGTGTGTTGCGAATAGGAATAATACGTGCAGCGTTGATAGCGATTGTCCAGCGCCTAGTTGTAATTTCCTCACTGGATGTTGCGGGGAGGGAAAATGCCAAAGCGGACAATGCACAATTGTGAATAATTGCCCATCATCACGCAGTTCAGCTGCATCATCAATCCCATGTGGAACCTCCGGTGTTGCTGTAAATGATGTGCCTCAAAAAACTTCTTTCATCGCTTCCCTCCTCGACTTCCTTCATTTCACAAAGGCTCCAGTTGCCCAGGTTACACCCCCTCCTCAGCGTATACGTGTGACACTGACACGTGTGGATTCGACTGACCCCTCGCAAGACCTTCCTCCGGTGATTTATATCGATGGCCCCACAAGTAGTGATCTCAATCGTCCGGTTGTCACCATTGCGAGTGGAGAATGGGTGGAAATCACGCGATTGAAAGGCACTGCGGATTTTTATAATCGAGTGAATGGATTATCTCTTACGCAGAATCGTGTACTCCTCAGTCCTTTTGGACACCCACGAGATGGCGGGCATATTTCGTACTATGGAACGGTAGAGTTAGAAGGGAAGCAGATTACAGACCTTCGTTGTAATGCAGGGAACGGCTCGGAAACTTCGTGGTATTGCCCTGAAAGCTGGAGAGATGGAAAAATTTCTGAGCCTGATGACGATGATGTATCGATAAAAAACGGAGTTGTTCACTTTGCGATGCATGCGAAAAATGTTTCAAACGAAGAAGGTAATGTGGACGCTTTTTTCTTCTTATCTGCAGCCACCTCTTCTGCACCATCCATCAGGTCATCACAGCGTTCTGTTAGTAGTATGGTTAGTAGTAAGGTGAGTAGTGCATTTTCAAGTACTGCGGCTCAACTTTCTTCCACTGCTTCACTGCGGTCTTCGATACGCTCTTCCGCCCATTCAAACAATTCATCAGTATCCTCTGTGTTCTCGATGCAGCCATGTAGTCAGCCGTCATCCGGTAATAATAAGTCAAATTCTGCTACATCTGCATCACGTCGGTCAGATGCCAGTACAAACTCCAATGGATCGAATGGGAGCAATCGCTCGAACGGTTCCAATAACTCTCAGGGGTCCGATGGATCTAGTGGCTCGAATGGTAGTAATGGTTCGAATGGTTCGAACGGAAGTACATATTCAAATGGCAGCAATGGTTCTAACGGATCAAATGTTTCTCGTAGTTCGACGATGTCCGTGTCGTTCTGTATTCAATATCCTTGGCTCTGCACCAACGATAGTTCTATGTCGAATGCTAGTGCATATTCCAGTACAACATCAGTGATTGGTTCGTCGTGTCTTGGGAATGAATGCCAAAATGGAGGATCTCTCTTCTGTTCCATTAATGGTCAGACATGTCTGGCAATTCCGGATTTGCCATGTTTAGCATGTGTTGGAGATTCCACTTCCTCTGCGCGTAGCAGCGTCGCGAGCCAGGGTTCGTGTATTGGGACATGCGGCAACAGCCTGCGCGAATGCAGCGAAGAGTGTGACGATGGAAATTTTGAGAATGATGATGGCTGCAGCAACGTTTGTTACTTGGAAGGTGGCTATTGCGGCGATCGCGTGATTCAATCGCGCCTAGGGGAAGAGTGCGAACCAGACTTAGAAGATGAAGGCATATGTAGTAGTAACTGCCAGTTTACAAATGTCGATTCATCGCGTGGAATTCCTCACTATTGTGGCGATGGCAGGCGCACGGGCATCGAAGAATGTGATGACGGCAATTCCAATGAAAGAGATTCATGTGACAATTTCTGCTACCTCACGTCGGGTTCCTGTGGTGATGGCATTGTCCAGCGCAACAACAATGAAGAATGTGAGCCTTCCGGCAATATTGGCATCGCATGCGGCTCCAATTGTCGATATTTGTTCGATCAGCCACCACCCGTGCTATTGCCAATGGCATCCCGGGGATCATCGTCAAACTCGATATTGTTAGAAAATCTAACCTACGATGATACATCGATATCCAGTAGGCAATTCTACGCTGCTGGTGAAATACCAGTTTCATTCCCATCGTCGCTCCCTGCCTGCACAAAGGATAGTGACTGTCCGGCGCAAGCGCGCTGTATTCTCAATCGTTGTCTTATTCCAGAACAAATTGCCGCTCTCCCAATTTTCTGTGGCAATGCCAGGTTAGACCCAGGAGAGGGTTGTGATAATGGGATACTCAATAGCAATGCAGAAAATGCAGCATGCCGCGTTGATTGTGTTCCACAACATTGCGGAGATGGCATTACCGATACACCACTCGAACAATGTGATGATGGCAACCTAGTACGCAATGACGGATGCTCTCCTGTGTGCCAAATAGAGCGTATGGCTGCTGGCAATAATGATACGCAAACGTTGCCAGCGACAGTGGTGGAGTTGCCGTTCACCGATACGTATCCGTCTTCCGTAACTCGCTTACCGAACGGAGAAGTGGTTGATCAAAACGGAAATCGGATAACGGACAGCGGACAGCGGATAGTGAACAATAGTCAGCCCATACTTACCAAATCACCAGCGCCTGCAACACCCGATACAGGTCCTGCTGCAATCATCATTATGATTAGTGGAGCAGCTGCTGGGTATGCATGGAGACGTAAAAAATTGTAAAAATATTGTTAAAAGATGAAGATGTATAGCATGTAAAAATGTAGGTAGATACTGAGTGATATGTACTATGGATTCTCTATAAAAAAAGAGGGGGAAAGGATATGATCAAGGCAAAAATCATGCAGCAAAAAATGCGCTACATCATCTTGCTGGGTGTTGTCCTCTGTCTAACAGTTGCTGCAGTTATCTATCAGAACAACAAAACGATTTCGAATAGTGGGAACAATCTGACCGCGCAACTTTCTCTTGTATGTGGAGGAGGCCGGGCATGTGTGAATGGTGCGTGTCCTTGTAATGATGCAAACCCAGATAATCTTTTAGCGCCGACTGCGATGTGCCCAGGGGTTGGCAATTACTGTGCGGGGTCACAATGTATGTTTGGCTGCGCTACATGTGGAAATAAAACCGTACAGCAGGGTGAAGAGTGTGATGGGGGAATAGGCTGCCAAAATAATTGCCAATGTCCAGCGGGGACGACTCCTACGGCTAACGGTGGCTGTATATGCAATCCCGAAGATAATGGAACCGCATATTGTTGCGAGGAGTTCGATGACAACGGTGACGGAGTCATCCAGGATCCGGGTGAGGCACAGCTTACCAGTGGCATCGGTGAGCAATGTTCAGGTGCCGCCTGTATTTGGTGCTGGGGCCGTACGCAGGATAATAGACCCGATTACTCAACTCCTTCTGCTTGTAACATCGGAGCCGGATTCAATTGCGGATCCTGCCCGGATGAAAACGGGGACTATGACCCCGGATGTCGTTGTCAGTCACCGGACTTGGAGGGTTGCGGTGCATCATGGTGTACTGCGCCCTATACCGGTGATTGTGATGATCGATGTGATGACCCCGGTGAGCAGGGGTGCTATATCGTCAATGACGATGGCTACAGAGTGCAAGTGGGTAATTACACCGGTCAGTTACAATGCTGGGAAAGTCTTGGTGATGGCCCTTCAACGTGTGCCATTCCGCGTCCGGGGGGAGGACCCGGTGGCAATACCCCGGGAGGTACGGGTGGACCAGGAGGTCCGGGTGGGACTCCATCCGGCGACAACTCCGGCGGAGCAGTTGGTGATGATGCAGGCGATGATGGAGGGACTGATTCTGGTAATGGCGGAACAAATACCAACGGAGGTGGCTCTTCCGGTAGGTCTTCCCAAAATTCCTCTGGTGCAGCATGTAACAACAGTAACCCGTGTATTGCCGCGGTTAGCGGCCAATCCGGTTTTACGTATGCTGTCCCTCCCGGTTGTCCGCTGGAAGGTAACCAGCGTACATGTTACAACCAATGTGTAGCGTCCATTAACCAGACGGGGCAATTCGTAGATTGCAGCGCACAGTGCCAAGCTGATGACGAAGACCTTAAGATGTGCCCATGTAACGAAGATTTCAATGAGTGTGTCATAGATTGTTCAGATGAGCACACAGATTGCCGTGCACTCTGTAACTACGATAATAATCCGACAGCCTGTCGAACCCAGTGCAGCAATCAAAATAGGGAATGTATCACTGCGTGTGGCAGGTCATGTCCTGCGCAGACATCCAGTAACCCAACAAGCAACAGATCCTCGGCTCGTTCCGGCACTTCTTCAGCACCTTCGTCCAAGCCCAAATCGGAATCGGCATCATCCAAGCCATCTTCTCGTTCCGGATCTTCACAATCTACTGCTATTTGTAATTGCCCCGAACCCGACCCGGTCTGCACTGCCTGCAGAACAACGAGTAGTAGTGGTGTATGTACAAAGCTTTGTGTAGGGTGGACAGTTTCATGTATCAACGGGGTATGTCAGCCACCTGTAACGGCAGGGCCACCTAAGCAAGTGTTGTGTGAGCAGTACGAGTGCCGTCCATCATCTGCATGGTCGGCATCCTCCCTCAGAAGTTCTGCAGCATCATCGCATTCAAATTCCTCTGGTCGTTCATCGTCAAACAGGTCAGGTACGTCGTCCCTTGCTTCTCAAAAGTCGTCATTTTCCGCGGTCTCATCGGCATCATCCAATAAATCTGGCATGTCATCCATAGCATCTTCCGTAGTATCAAGTGTTTCTCAAAACTCTAACAGCAGTAATGGATCTAAGGTTTCCAATAGCAGTAACAGTTCTCAAGGGTTCAACAGTAGTAATGGTTCACAAGGGTCCAACGGCTCTCGTTCTTCCAATGATTTCTGTGTTCGTTACCCATGGCTTTGCAATTTCTCCTCCGCATCGAACCGATCTTCTTTCTCTCAAAATTCTTCCGTCATCAACAACTGCCTTAATAACGAATGTCAGAATGGTGGCGCTATCTTCTGCGCATTACTTACACCTCCTCAGGCTTGTATCAACACACCAAACTTCCCCTGCATTCTCTGTGTTCTTACCTCTTCCAATGGATCCAACGGTAGTAACGGTTCTAATGTCAGCAATGGCTCCCAAGGTTCAAATGGGTCTACAGGTTCCCAGACATCCGTTACGAGTATGTTCTCGAATGGATCTTTTTCTGCTAAAAGCGCTCGTTCCCTCAGTTCCGAACCGCCACTATCGTGCTTTGCTACATGCAGCAATCATTTGCGTGAATGTGAAGAAGAATGTGATGACGGAAACAGGGACAACGATGATGGTTGTAGTAACGTATGTTTCCTTGAAAGGGGATTCTGCGGCGATCGTATTATCCAATCCCGCTTAGGGGAAGAGTGTGAACCGGATATGGAAGACCCTGGTGAGTGTGATACCCGCACGTGCACATTCACCGATCAATCATCTTCTCGAACATCCTTCACATGTGGAGACGGTCGCAGAACGGGTTCCGAGGAATGTGATGATGGCAATTCAAATAACGTAGATTCTTGTGACAACTTCTGTTATCGCACCAGCGGCTCTTGTGGTGATGGAATCGTCCAGCGAAACAACAACGAGGAATGTGAGCCTTCCATTCAAACATCCATCGCTTGTTCCAATAGTTGCCGTTATCTCTTTAATCAGCCACCTCCATTGTTGCCCCCCAATTCTACCTCTTCACAGATCTTTATTACTCAGCAGCTCTCTTCCGCGGGTCAATCCTTCTCTTATCCGTTTACGTACGATCCAAGGAATCCTCAAGTGATCGCTGCTGGCCCTATTTGTACGACAGATGCAGATTGTCCGTATCCAAGCCTCTGTATCCTCAATCGTTGCCTTATCCCCGACATGATCGCAGCTCTCCCGGTCTTCTGCGGCAATGCTAGGATCGACCCAGGTGAAGGGTGCGATAACGGATCCTTGAATAGCAATGCACAAAATGCACAATGTCGTATCGACTGCACACCTCAGCGCTGTGGAGACGGTATTACCGATACACCACTCGAACAATGCGATGATGGCAACTTGGTACGCAACGACGGTTGCTCCCCAACCTGTCAGCCAGAACGCACGGCTCCGACACAAACCCTTCCAGCTACAACCATCGAGCTTCCATTTACGACGAAAGATCCAGGATCGGAAATCGGTGATCGGGGATCGGAAGTGGGAGCTATACCCAATCAACCCAACGCACCTACCGTCCCCAATTCACCCAACATTCCGTCCACACCTGATACCGGCCCCGCTGCTCTTGCAGTGATGCTTGCTGGGGCTGCCGCTGGATGGGCTTTCAGAAAGAGAGCTGATCAAGTAAGGAAGTAATTGAGTAAAAAGGTAAGGGTGTGAAAATATATGGAATGCCTCCTTACTTCCATACCTCCTTACCTCCTTACTTCTTTACCTCTATACTTTGTCTCGTGCGAAAGTGGCATTTTATTGGCGTAGGCATTGCAACAGCTGTACTACTAATTGTAGTCGGCATAAATCGCTTCATGCAGGCTGCAGTGCTTCCCACTCCAGCAAATAGTTGTATGACCTATGGAACGATAGCCGATGCATGTCCTGATGGTTGGACACGCCACGAAATGCCCATGGGGACGACAGGCATGCTTTCGTGTACAGCGCCGTATGGAACACCATGTGGCCCATCTGGTATTAACTATAAGGAGTGTGATTCATTTGGCAGTTGTAATCCCAAATGTGACGAAGCTTCTTTCCCACAATGTTCCACCCTTACTCGCATGCTCAAACCGGGTGAGCGTTGCGATCAGTCGCAACCCTGTTGCTCAGCAGGGCTGGTTACCCCCATGACTCCAACCTGTGAATTTCGTACGTGTGAATATGTGGGGGGAATAGGGAAATGTCCCGATAGATGTGTTCTGCCGGATAAACTTCAAGATGAAAGAGTAGGCGGAGAAGATGTAGAATTTTGTTGTAGTGATGCAGATATGGCTAAGTTTGATGCATGCCCTGAAACCGGTACGCCGCCAGGAGTGGAAAAGTACAGTGGCCAAGGCGGTTCGTGTGATGTTCCTTTCTGTCGAGTTCTTGGGACATGCCACGGGTACGATATGACAACATGTGCGCGGTGCGAACTTGTTGGTCAGGCAGACGTCGATGACCTTGATGGGGATGGTAATACTACTGAAATGATTCTTTCGGGGGACGAGAAGGCTGCGTGTCAGTGTGATGATACTGATATGTCTTGTTCACTAGGGGCAGATGGTAAGCGCTATGCGAAAGCGAATTTATATTGTTTGGATACTGCCGGCATTGGCGGAACTTGTGACAAATACGGTAATGGTAGTGGTGCAGGTCCTGGCTCCGGTGCAGGCGCAGGCGCCGGGGCCGGTGCGGGTGCGGGTGCGGGTGGAGATCTTACGGGCGGTGCGGTCGGTGATGATGGAGGAGCAGACGGAGGAAGTGATACTGGCGATGGCGGAACAGATACAACAGGATCATCCGGAGGTTCTTCACGGAATTCTTCCGGTGCGTCGTCACGTCCTGCGTGTGTTAAATATCAGGATATGATCGAAGCGTGTGTTGTTCCGTATTACACCTGTCTCATTCCGTGCCCTGCTGGTGTGAACAGCTGTTCTTTGGTGTGTATCAATGCACAGAATGATTGCATGGATGCACAGCCGCCTATTTGCCCTGGCAATGAATGCAAGCCAGACAGTGAAGTGGTGTCGTGTAATGCAAACTGCACCAGCCAGATGGAATCCTGCATCAACAGCTGTATGGGTATTACGGATTTGGCTGCCTATCAGTTGTGTACCAAAAGCTGCATGTACAACAATATTATTTGTGGACTTCGCTGTGGCACATCCTGTGGTGGTTCTGGCGGTTCTTCTAAGCCGGGATCTTCCAAGCCTACATCACAATCAACGTCATCCAAGCCATCCAGTGCATCTTCACGCCCACCGTCATCACGTTCAGCTGCGTCGCAATCTATTGGTCAATGTAATTGCCCTGTGCCCGACCCACTTTGCAGTGATTGTAGAAAAACGAGTGATGGTGCGTGTAAAAAGCGCTGCACACCATGGTCCGTTGCCTGCGTGAATGGCGTGTGCCAGTCGCCAACACCCGGACCTCTGCAAGAAATTCCTTGTAGCCCAAATGAGTGTCTTGCATCCTCTGCAAAGTCGACTTCATCGGGTAAGTCAACATCGTCTATTAAAAATTCTGCTGCATCATCGCGTTCGAATGGTTGCCTTGTTGGCGATGTATGCATATCGGCATGGACGTGCTTACAAGAAGGAGGGCAGTTGAAAGATCCTGGCTACTGCGGCCCAGTCGGCCAATCAACAGATCTGTTCTGTTGTCAGAAAGGTTCAACCTCCTCCAAAAAATCATCGTCAAACGGTTCAGTTACATCATCGAACAACTCGTCAATAGTGTCTCAGGCATCGTCACATTCTGGGGGGTCTTCGACCATCTCGACTAGCGTACAAAGTTCGAACGGTTCTTTCACATATTCGTCCAATAAGAGTAATGGTTCACAAAGCTCAATCACGTCGAATGGATCGCAAGGATCAAGCACTTCCGCTGGATCTAATAGATCAAATACATCGCAAAAATCGTCACAGAATTCATCCATCACTACAGCTTGTCTTAATAACGAATGTCAGAATGGGGGGGCGCTCTATTGTGCTGCACAAAATAAATCTTGTGTGAATATTCCAGATCTACCCTGTATTACGTGTATTGGAATTTCATCAATGAGTACTTCATCAAGAAGTAGTGTCATTTCCTGCATTGGAACCTGTGGCAACAACCTGCGTGAGTGCAGCGAAGAATGTGATGATGGAAACCTCAGCAACGATGATGGTTGCAGCAATGTGTGCTATTTAGAGAATGGATACTGTGGGGATCGTATTATCCAATCGCGCTTGGGCGAAGAATGTGAACCAGACCTAGAAGACACGGGTGTTTGTAGTAGCAGCTGTCGTTATAACGATCAGTCATCCTCACGGCGTAATCAGTATTGTGGCGATGGTCGCAGAAGCGGTATCGAAGAATGTGATGATGGGAATTCGAATAACAACGATTCTTGCGACAACTTCTGTTACATCACGACTGGCTTCTGCGGCGATGGCATCGTCCAGCGTAACAATAACGAAGAATGTGAACCGTCGATGCAAACCTCCATCGCTTGCAGTGCGAATTGCCGCTATCGCTTTGATCTACCACCACCCCCTCCGCCACCACGCTCATCTCCTCAGCAATCATCGCTTCCTATTGCCTTTGGTTCGTCGTATTCATCACGGACATACATCGTTGTATATGACCCTCGTAGCTCACAGACATCTATCCCGCCAGTCTGTATCACCGATACCGATTGTCCGTATCCAAGCCGCTGTATTCTTAACCGCTGCCTAACCCCAACCGAGCTAACAGCGTTGCCACCATTCTGTGGTAATGCGCTGCTGGATGCAGGGGAGGGCTGTGATGAAGGGTCCCTCAATAGCTATTTGCCAAACGCAGTTTGCCGTCCGGACTGTACACCTCAGCGCTGTGGTGACGGCGTAACGGATACGCCACTTGAGCAGTGTGATGATGGGAATCTGGCACGTAATGACGGATGTTCACCGCTGTGTCAGCCAGAACGTACAGCACCGACACAAACCCTTCCAGCTACGACTATCGAGCTTCCATTCACCACAAAAGATCCGGGATCGGAGATCGGAGATCAGGATCCTATCATTATCGCCAATAATCCTTCATCGTCACCCATCATCACCAAAGATCCATCCATCCCCTCTACCCCAGACACAGGCCCCGCTGCTCTTGCTGTGATGCTTGCCGGAGCGGCTGCTGGGTATGCGTTTAGACGGAAAAAATAAACAAAGGCAAGTCCGCATTTGTTCGTTTAGACGTAGAATCGAGTTTGTCGCATGCGCTCACGTTTTGTTCTTATTGGCATTCTGGGAATAACACTCCTTGTTGGCGTGGTGTCATATGTCACGCAGTCATCGACTCCATTACAAGGACAGGCAGGCGTGCACACTTGCTGGGATTGTATGGGACAAGGTCCGTATGGAATGTGCTCCCCTCATGATGAACAGGCGGGCGTGGCTTGTGGTCAGTTTAATGATTCAAATGCGTGTGGCGCTTTTTGTAACACCTGTGGCAAAGATGGTTGTCAGCGAAACTTGGGTGAGAACAAAGATACTTGTCCTCAAGATTGTCCTGCAAAAACATGTTGGGATTGTATGGGCAAAGGCCCTTATGGCATGTGCTCCCCTCATGAGGAAGAAGGAAATGTGGCCTGTGCGAACTACACCACGGATACTGCCTGCAGCGCGGCCTGTAATACCTGTGGCAAAGATGGTTGTCAGCAGAATTTTGGAGAGAACGCACAGAGCTGTCCTCAGGATTGTGCGGAAACATGTAACCCAGCAGACGCAGGAACTGCCTATTGCTGTGAAGATTTAGATACCAATGGTGATGGAGTTATCCAAGATCCTGACGAAGCACAGGTGACGAGTGGACTTGGTGAATCATGTTCAGGGTTTATTTGTATTTGGTGTGAAGCACCAACATGTAATATAGGAGTTGGACATAACTGTGGCAGCTGCCCCGATGCAGATGGCAATTATGACCCCGGCTGTCGCTGTGATGAACCGGATTTAAATGGTTGTGATGCAACATGGTGCGAGCAGACCCCATACCAAGGTGCTTGTGATAATCCTTGTACTGAGCCGGGTGAACGAAATTGCTATGTAATGGATGACACGGGGTGGAGGGTAAAAGTAGGTACGTATACAGGACAATTCCAGTGCTACAACGATGTCTGTGCTATTCCTCGTGGCGGTGGTTCCGGTTCAGGTCCCGGCGCCGGCGCCGGGGCGGGAGCTGGTTCAGGCGCAGGCGGTGACCTCACCGGAGGAGCCGTTGGTAATGATTCAGGCGACGATGGCGGAAGCGACACTGGAGATGGCGGAACAGATACCACAGGTTCTTCCGGCGGCTCTTCCCAAAACTCATCGGCAGAAGAGTGCAACAATCAAAACCCTTGTATCGGTATTACGACTGGCGGCGGAGGTTCTGGTCTTTCCTATGTCATTCCTCCAGACTGTCCGCTCGAAGGCAATCAGCGTACGTGCTATAACCAATGTGTTGCAGACATCAACCGCACAGGGCAATCGCGTGACTGTAATGCGATCTGCCGTGTCGACGACGAAGACCTCAACATGTGTCCCTGCAACCCAGATTCGCAATCCTGCATTTTAGGGTGCATGGAAGAAAGTGCAGATTGTAATGCTCTGTGCCAATACGACTCCAACCCCAGTGCCTGTAGGTCGCAGTGCTCTGCGCAATACAGAGAATGTGTCGAAGGGTGTCTCCCTGCTTGTCCCGCACAGACTTCTAGCAGTGGGAATGGTGGAGGTCCTG
>CAYSPY010000010.1:0-5635 GCA_964433325.1 uncultured Candidatus Peribacteria bacterium
ATGTCGATACCCAAAATTATTATTGGGCTAGTACTACTCAAAAAGAATCCCGCGGATTCTTAGTAACTTACTATCCATCAGGAGCTCCTTTCAAATCCGACGAAGCATTTCTAAAAAAGATTGTGCCAATTTATGGCAGCACTCAATCTTATAATCGAGAAAAAACCGTTATCTTAAATGTGAATTGTGCCGAAAATCTAAATGATTATTCTGGAAATATTATTTACATGTTAGATACACAAGATTCAAATCCATTTGCTATTAAAGCTTACGCTAGTTCTGAAAATCCTAATAAATTATGGGGAACTGAACGATGGTCAGTTGATCTCTTAAAACAGACACGAAACGTTATTTACATTAATTTTAAAGATCAATGGCAAAAATATACTGCTAAAGATTATTTCTCAACGGTCGCACCATAAGCCTAAGCTCGAATAGCTAATCGTCCTCTCAACACATTCAAATGTCTCGTCGCCACAGCATCATCAAACCATAATCCAGTTCTTTTATATATCTCCTGATAGCTATCCTGAATTCCAAATTTAGGATCTACATGCATTCTGCCATTTAATAAAATTTTATCTAAACTACTTAACCCACACTCATTATTCATTCTCTCCTCATAAAATCTTCTGAACGCGGCAATTTCAAAAGGAAGAAAAACAGATTTCGAAAAGTTTGGACATCTAGATAAATGTTTGTTTAAATCAGCTAACCGTCCCCCACTCCAAGAATTCAACCATCTTAATATCTCTGGTTTTTTATTCGGTTTGAATTTTTGACCTAAAGCTAAAATATCCGCCATACCTTCACCATAGACTCTAAGTGAATCACGATGTTCAGTTAAAACAGTTTCCATCGCCATTTCAGCTCGAACAGCTCTCAGCATACAATTTATATCTGCTGGAACTAATCCAGTTCTAGCTGCAACTTGATGAGATAAACCATTTTTACCAAATCTAGATCTTTGAATTGTCTCCTCCGCCACGTCTTGAGCAATATCCAGCATTTGAAAATAGGTTTCATCCTTTTGCTCAGTCATATCAAATTTAAGCACCGTCGATAAATCGTATTTTCTTTCTGAATGTGCACCAGTCATCAAACCCTTTTTTAATGCCCAACGAGTATCTGGATGAACTATTAATACTTTTCCTTCTGCAGTTTCAGGTATATTTTCATCAATTTGGCCATAACGAACCTGACCATTTTGATCTTTTATCATTAAGATAGCTACTCGCTCACCTGCTTTTGCCATATAATCACCTATTTTTTTCCACTAAAAAAGCCGCACGAAGCGGCTTTCCTAGAGAACTTGTCTTGCCTTAAGTATTTAGATTTAACTCTAATAACCATCCATGTCCCGAGGGACAAGATTTCAAAACAAGTGTGTGCATATTACCATCGAAAAAAGCACTTGTCAACACCCAATTTGGACCTATTTAACATTAAGTAAATACGATTTAAAATGAATCTATGACTGAACCAATCACATTCTTTGGATTTGGAGCATTCGCGGATAAAAAGTTTATGGAAGCTCTCCTCGGACGTGTAATTGAGGAGGATCAAGACTATACACTTCATGGATATGAATTATGCGTTCAAACTATGAATGACATTCCTGAAAAATCGCGAGAAACATTAGAGACTGTTTGGGGACACAGTTTTTCCAGCTATGCAATAAAACCAGGACCAAACAAAGTAAAAGGAAAATTATGGCATATTACAGAAGATGAATTACGAACCATACGAATGCTAGAGATGGTTCCAAGTTGGAAACAAGAAGCACAACTTCGTACAGAAGTTAATGGATTACCACTTACATTAACAATAGAAATATTAGGATTTGGTCAGAGTTATTCTAAAGTAATTGAGGATAGTGAACATTATTCTCAACATCTTAATAATAAAGAAAAAATGTATCATGTTGCTAATGAAGTCAGAAATTTAGTTCAATCAGTCAAAGAAGGTAATATAGAAACTCAAAAAAAAGAAGGAATCGAAACATTATTACAATATCGTGATCCAGAAATAATAGGAATTGCCTAACTTCAATCAGTATTATTTATCAATTTTTGTTAAACTGAATCTAGTAAAACTTTCATGTTATAAGCAAAATATATTGTGTATCGATAATAACGATGCTATAAATAAGGTATGAATCCAAACCCAATAGCCAAAGTTGGAAAATCTTTTGTCTCAATTGTTATCGGAATAGTTATCTTAATTGTCGTGCTCAGTGTCCTCTCTCCAATTGTCATTATCGGTGCTGGTAAAAGAGGTGTCGTTTTTAATAGCTTCTCTGGAATTTCCAATAAAGTACTCAATGAAGGAACTCACTTTCGTATTCCCATTATAGAATCAGTAATTGAAATGGATGTCCGAACTCAAAAAACCGATGTTAAAGCCGAAGCCGCTTCCCGAGATTTACAAACAGTTAATACTGATATCGTTGTAAATTGGCATTTAGATTCTTCCAAAGTAAACAAGATCTATCAACAAATTGGTGATAAAGTCGCTGTCACAGATCGAATTATTGTTCCAGCAGTTAATGAGGTTGTCAAAGCAGCAACTGCACAAAAAACTGCTTCTGAAGTTTTAGCCAAAAGAGCTGAACTAAAAGCGGATGTCGATAAATTACTTTCAGAGAGACTCACTAAATTCGATGTTATTCTTGATGACGTCTCTATTGTTAATGTCAATTTCTCTCCTGAATTTAATAAAGCTATCGAGCAAAAACAAGTTGCTCAACAAGAGGCAGAACGAGCTCTATTCAAAACCCAAGAAGCATCAGCCACTGCTCAAGCTACTATTAATATCGCTCGTGGTGAAGCTGAAGCCAATCGATTAAAACAACAAAGCTTAACTGCTGATTTATTAGAACTACGAGCTATAGAAAAATGGAATGGTGTTCTTCCTCAAGTCAGCGGTGCATCCACTCCTTTTATCAATTTAAACCGATAGCTACCAATTTGAGCTCAAATCTGATAAAATCCTTTAGCTACTTAGGAAAAGTAACGTTCGCCGCGTTCGTCTAGTGGCCTAGGACACAGGGCTTTCATCTCTGAGATCACGGGTTCGACTCCCGTACGCGGTACACTTCGGCAAGCTCAGTGCGAGCAATTAAAAAACTGCCCCAACATCATGTGGTATGTTTATTTGCTTCTTTGCGGTCAGATTGATAATCTGTCATAACAACTAATTTAAATTCTTAACTATTATTAAACACGCGGTGGAGTGAGTAAAGGAGAAGCAGGCATATCTGGCATATTATCGTATTGTTCTAAATCCAATTCTGCTGCTTTTATAGTACTTTTAAATCTATCATATTGATCATTTACGTATCCTCTAAGATGGCTTTTGACTTTTTCTAGGTTATCAAATCTAGCGTGGAGTATCATCACACCAGATTGATACAGATGTCTGATAGTATCACGTGCTTCTACTGATTTATTAGCTAACCTAGCTTTGAACTCTGGATGCCTAGCACCAAAGTAACTTGAGTAATAGCCGTGAGGATTTAATAAACGATTAAGAACATCACCGTTTAGATAAGTGGCGCTGGATGTTACGTGTCTTCCGTCTAAAAATTTGGGATCGAAATTAGCAATATAGGCCTGCTCCGGAGTGAGCTTTCTTCGATTAGCTTTAGTTTCGCGAGGTTTTCCAAAGTAGTCATGGTTTACATCACCTAGTTTTTCTCGCAATGGGTGAAGATAATAGCCAACAAAATAAGTTTCATTACCTTCGTAGCCAGAATTATTCCAACCAGGTTGCAGAATATGGTCAAAGATATCGGCCAAGTCTTGTTGTAAGGGACTTAAACCATCTTTTTGACGAATATCTTGTCCGATACCAAAAATATTCCCTCTGTATAAATCCAAGGCTAGTTCATTACCAGTTGGTAGACTTCCAACCCGCAGAGGTGGATTTTCAGAAAGTGTCGGTAACGAATCGAACATCTCGTATCTTTCCATTATAGGCTTAATATGTCATATTCAACTGTGGACTGTCAACTTTTGATAGATAATTAATTCAGTGTCGGTTGCAAATTAGTCATTTCTACTTAAAAAAGTCTCATTGACACACTTACCATTTCCATTAGAATAAATTAATGGAACTATCTCAAATTATTAAAAGAGCTAAAGAAATTCAAAAGATATAAATCTTATTCTGCCTATTACAATTGCAGCAATACCTACTTTGGACATATACTAGATAAGTTAATTAATAGATTGTATTGATAAATAGCTAAACTAACTCTATAAATAAAAACTAAGATCGTTTGATGAAAAAAAGACATTTTAAAACAAAAGTAATCAATACCAAGATTATTGCAAAAGATACATTAGCTGTTTTCTTAGAAAAACCTACTGATTTCAGCTATAATCCCGGTCAATATACGATCCTTACCCTTAAAAATGACGATAGATACCTTTCATTCGCTAGTGCTCCCAGTGAAGAGTCCTTACTTCTAGTAGTAAGACACAGCGAATCAGAATTTAAACTAAAATATCAATCTCTTTTAGCAGGTGATATTGTTGTTATTGATAAAGCAGGAGGCAATTTTAAAATACCTTCTAACATCGAAGAACCAGTAGTACTTCTTAGTGGTGGAGTGGGAATCACTTCAATGAGAAGTTTGGTAAAAGAAATTATTATTCAAAAATCATCTCACAATATCGTCTTATTCAATTCAAATCGTTTTGTCATCGATGCGCCTTTCTTAGGTGAATTTCAAGAGATGGAAAAATCTGTCTCTAACTTCACATTTATTCCTACATTTACTAAGGAGAAAAACATAATAGTTAAAGGTAATTATCAAAAAGGCTATATTACCGATTCTATGATTAAGCAATTTGTAAAAGACCCAACAAAAGCTAATTATTTAATTGCTGGTTCCCATCCTTTTTTGAAAGGGATGCAAAATCAATTAAAGATATTACAAGTTTCGAACGAGAAAATTCAACAAGAGGTATACTGCGGGTACTGTCCTGAACATAGCTGCTGTTGTGATTTCATACATTAATATGCTAAACCTTAAACCTAAAATCCATCCGAGGATAAACAATTTCTTAGAAGAAGAAATAACTTTATTATCTTTAGTTAAGGGTTTAGGGTCACCTCTAAATATCATCTTCCCCGAAATTTTTACCGAAAATATAAATAAATTCAAAGAAATTATCGATGTACATAAAATATCAGCAGAGTTATTTTACGCTCACAAAACTAATCAATCACAAGGATTAGTTAAACAAGCATCATACGCAAAAATAGGCATTGATGTTGCATCGGTTAATGAGCTGAAAAATGCTCTTTCAAATGGTTTTCATTCTGAGCAAATTGAGATAACTGGTCCTAAGAATCAGGATTTATTACATCTCGCTATTAGTCAAAAAATCTTACTTAATGTTGATGGTATTTCAGAGCTTGAACAGATCGTAGATTTATTATCCGAAAATATTATAAATACAAAGCAAAAAATATTAATTCGCTTAACAGATTTTTCATCTTCTTCTTATGGCATCGAATCACGCCCAAGTAGGTTTGGAATCTCTGTTTCTGAAATTGATAAGGTGTTTAGTATTTTGGCAAAGAACGCTTCAATCATTGATTTCATTGGGTTTGCATTCCATTT
>CAYSPY010000010.1:5645-9813 GCA_964433325.1 uncultured Candidatus Peribacteria bacterium
TTTAGATACCAACGAAATTAAAGAGAAAGTTTTAGCACTAGATAGTTGTTTGAAACTTTTTGAAAAAGCATATAGCGTTGGCCTATCTCCAAAAGTAATTAATATTGGCGGCGGATTTAGGCAAGTATTTATTGAAAACAAAGACGGTTGGGAAGATTATGTTCAATCCCTAAAATTAGGACTTTCAGGCAAAGGAGAAGCACTCGCCTGGCACGGGATAAATTTCGGACTACGACTAGAAGGATCACAAACTCAAGGAATCCCAATTTTTCATAAATACGGTGATACAAAATCAGGAATTAGCTACTTTGAAGAATTACTCTCCAGTAATTTATTAGATAGTGAAAACCGACAAGTTGATAAAACATTTCAAGAAAATATGATTAAGCTATTTATTGAACCGGGGAAATCTTTAGTTGACCATACAGGTATTACCGTATGTTCCATTATATCGATTAAAAAATTAACTAATAAAGATTATTTAATAAGTTTAGATATTAAACGTGATAACTTAGTTCCAGTAGATCAGGAAGTAATGATTGATCCGGTTATTTTATACCAAAAGAAAAAAAATTATGAAATTGGAGAATTTGGAGTTTTCTTCGGAGGTAATCTTTGTCTAGAAAGAGACATGGTTTATAACCATAAAACTTTTTTAGAAAAGCTTCCGAAAATTGGAGATCTTGTTATATTCATTAATACAGCTGCATATCAAATGGATTTATCAGCTTCAGAAGCATTAATGCAACCTAAACCTAAAAAAGTAATTATTACTCAGACAAGTAAAAAAATTTGTTGGTACTTAGATGAAATTTATACACCTTGGAGCAAAAGTTAATCTGTGATTTATAACCATATTACCGAATTAATAGGAAACACACCCCTTCTTAAATTAGATCCTTCAGTCCATGGTTTAAAAAATATTGATGTTTTTGCAAAGTTAGAATTCTATAATCCCTTTGGTTCCGTTAAGGATAGAATTGCATGGGGAATGATCAAAGATGATATTTTAGATATACAGAAGAATAGAAAAACAATTATTGAAACATCAAGTGGAAATACCGCTAAAGCCTTACATATAATTGCATCTGTTTATGGAATTAATTTAAAGGTCTTAACTAACCGAGTTAAAATACCAGAGGTTAAACAAATTTTAGAACTTTTTGGCGCAAACATCGAAGAATTTCCAGGACTATCAGAATGCCCAGACCCGACTACGCCTAATGATGTTTTCTCTATAATTAAGCAAATAATAGATACAAATCCAGGTAAATATTATCACCCTTCACAGTATACTAATCAGAAAAACATCGACACACATTATCAATCAACAGGTAAAGAAATATTTGAAGATATCGGCATAGTCGATTATTTCTTCGGTGGTTTAGGAACAACTGGATCCAGTCGTGGCGCCGCAACCTTTCTAAAAGAAAAAAATTCCAAACTTCATACTATTGGCGTTGTCGCTTCTAAAACAGACTTTATCCCAGGGATTAGATCTATCCTCGAAATGTGGGATGTCGGATTATTTGAAAAAGATTTTTATTCTGAAATTCTGTCAGTTGAGAGTAGAGATGCCATTGAAGCTACTATGGATTTAATAAAAAAATATGGGGTATTAGCGGGACCTACTAGTGGCGCTACTTACTTTGCAGCAATTGATTATTTAAAAAAAGTTGATAGTAATCTTAAAACTAAAAAGAAAGCAGTTTTCATTGTATGCGATCGAGTTGAATGGTATATATCCTATTTCCAAAAGCGCCGACCAGATCTTTTTGGTAATCCCAATAAAATACTTCTGGAATTAACAGATAAAGAAATTGATGAAACACCTCAAATTTCAACTGAAGAAGCAATTAATTGGACAAACCAAAATAATACAATTATGATCGATCTTCGCGGAAATATGGCTTATCGAATTGGACATATCCCCGGATCTTTAAATATTCGAGATGATCAGCTAGAAGGTATGATTCTTAAAGGCATGCCATTTCCAAAAGATAAAAAGATTTTGTTAATTTGTCCAATCGGTGAACAATCTAAAAAATACACTGCACTTTTAAACAAAAAAGGCTATTCTGCAAGCTCATTAAAAGGAGGCATTGTCGCTTGGCGCGATGCAGGCAATCATTTAGAAAACATTAAAGAATGAAAGATTTTAAAAAATTGTTTCCATCGTTAATTAGAAATCCAGAAATTATCTATTTTGATAGTGGATCAACAACTCAAAAACCAAAAAGTGTCATCGATACTATCAACCAATATTTAGAAGATTCTACATCAAATGTTGGTAGGGGAAATTATACATGGACAAATAAGATAACAGAAAAAATTGATGCTGTAAGAGAGAAAGTCGCTGCTTTTATTAATGCTTCTTCTGAAGAAATCATATTTACTTCAGGTTCAACCGAAAGCATCAATACTGTAACATATAGCTGGGGACTTCATAATTTAAAGACGGGTGATGAGATTCTCTATAGTCCAACTGATCACTCCTCAAATATATATCCTTGGATATACCTTAAACAAAACTTATCAAATTTTGGTATAGATATAAACCTAATTCCATATAGGATAAACAACACTGGAGAAGCGGACACTGAAGATATTTTATCAAAAATTTCAGCTAGGACTCGCTTAATTACTGTAACCCACATTCATAGTGTTTACGGATCAAAAACAACATTAGAAGAGCTTCATAGCAAAATACCCAAAGATATATTACTATCATTTGATTGCAGTCAAAGCGTCGGGCATATTCCAATAGATGTTAAACAGATCAAAGCAGATTTTGTATCTTTTTCAGGACACAAGATGTTCGCATCAACAGGAATTGGAATTCTGTATATAAATAAAAAAATTCATAATCAGATACATCCATTTTTATTGGGAGGCAATTCAGATATTACTTTAGAAAATGAAATCATTAAAACCAATCAAAATCCGGTGTTTCTAGAAGCAGGAACTCCTAATATAGTTGGTATCTTATCACTCGGCAGTTCAATTGATTTTATTAACAAAATTGGCATCAAAAAAATAGAAAAGCATCTTTTAGATTTAACTCTTTACTTAATTGACAATATTAAAAAAATCCCCCAAATTGAAATACTCCCCGGTGTTGCAACTTGCAGTTGCGCTGTTGGATATGGGATTATTTCATTTAATATTTCTGGAATATCTGCAAATGATGTCGGTTTCATTCTAAATTCAAATCACATTTTTGTTAGAACTGGAAATCATTGTTTAGTGGAGAAAGATTCTAGTGGTGACTCTGTCAGAGTGAGTCTTCATATTTACAACTCAAAACCAGAAGTTGATAAATTTATATCAATTTTAAAGGAAATAACCAAAGAAAATTAATATGCCTAGATACGAAATACCTATTGGTCCTCTACAACTAAATATTCATTATGAAACAATGAATGAAAGAATTGCTGAATTAGAAGAAGCAAATGTAACTATATCTCAAGAATATTGTTTGGGACCTATTGAAGATAGATGTAGAAAATGTTCAACTTTATATAACAATGCAGTCAATGCTAGAGACCGGCTCCAACAACAACCTCTTCAAAGAAATATTTCTTTACAGTTAAAAAAATAGTATGAATTTAGCAATCGGCAATTTTTTACAAAATGTTTTTAAGTGGCTATAATCAATAATTATATGGCAGAACGAAGAGGCAATCATCACGAAATACCCCCTCTAAGCGGAGTTTATGATCGAAAAGCAGCGGCAGGAGTACTTTTCCAACTGGCTAGAGTCGCCGTTCCAGAAGATATGTCTCCATATATTAAACCCATCGAGTCCATCGAATATACAGACCAGAATATGAGATTAAATAAAGCAGATGGATTAACTGATTTACAACGTAATTATTGGCAAGGATATATGCCTGAATTACCGAGAAAAATGCTAACAAGTGCTACTAATTATACTTTTTGGATAGATAGCGAAGGAAATCCTGCCGTTGGATACTATAATAATCAGTCTCCACTAGGGCCAGAAGTAGCAATTGCTGCACGGGAAATGACTATCGCATTAACTAGAGCCTTAGATAATCCTTGCTTTCAAGGAGTAGCCGCAACTATATCCGATCATGATCATCAGATACTACAAGGGACAACAACAGATAAAGAACCTAATGAATTACTCAGAATTGGATATATC
>CAYSPY010000011.1:0-8159 GCA_964433325.1 uncultured Candidatus Peribacteria bacterium
GCATTCAGCATGATTGGATTACTGACACCAAGGGCGATCCAGGAGAAGGTGACGTTTTCCATTGCAGGACCCGCTAAGCGAATAGTGAAGCCTGTGCTTGTCGCCTTTACACCGTAGAGAACAGGAACATCTGGTGATGCTGTCACCACAGGCACGGCCTTGAATCCGCTACCGAAGGATACGGTGACACTTGTGCCACTCTTCGGAATCATCGCGAACCCTGCCTGCTTGTTGCTAACGACGAGTTCACCCTGCACGTTGATGTCGCCAAGGAAGGTTGCCATGCCCTTGATGGTGATGTCACCCATCACGAACAGTGCATTTTCGACGATCAGTTCGCTCATCGTGAGAGCACCAGAGCCAAGGTTCAAGGTTGCACCTGAAGCCAAGTTCAATGTTCCATTGATCGTAAGGGTTCCATCGATGGTTGCTCCAGAAGAGACATGGATTTCTTCCGTATCAAGAAGTCCGTTCATCACGACGCCTCCGTCGATCGTGAGGCCATTTGGGACAAAGAGGGCAGATGCGTTGAGTGTGCCATCAATGCTCAGATCGCCACCGATACGAGCGTTGCCGCCAGTTGTAAGAGTGTCTTCGAGTTCCAATGTAGATGCTGCAAGGTGTCCATTGGACTCTAGCCACTGGCCGCTAGAGGCTAGAGGCTGGAGGCTCGTGCCGGTCTGGGACTGCAGCACAGCAATCAGATCCTTGAGACGAGCGATATCCAGAGCAAGCTCTTCGATGCTTGCATTCTGTGCCGTGATCACATCGATCTGACGGCTTACTTCGTCTGTAATCTGCTGATCGACATTGAGGTTACCTAGAGCAGAGCTGACCATCAGTTCTACTTCATCATCAATTTCCATCGCAGCGATCGTGTCGAGGACTTTCTGCCCAACAGCATCGACTGTGAGGGAACTGTTGCGGCGAGAGATGAGGACATTGACCACACCTTGTCCGGATTCCAATCCTTCAAGAGCTACACCCACGGTGGATTCACCTGCCTTAGCCTTACGAGCGTATCCAGGTGTAGATGCAGGAGTAAGGCTATCACCAGGGCGAATTGCTCCTTCTGCATCTTCGACGATTACCTTCGCAGGGACCTGACCGATGAGACCGACGAGTGCGTAACCCGGAGGAATAATACCGCCTGCCCCACCAATACTATTGCCAATGAATGCGGGGTTTGTAGAAATGATACCCATCACGTTGCTATCTGCATCATCGGTACAACGCTGTACAGTGTTAGGCTTAGTGATGTCGATACAGACAACTTCACCTGGCACAGGAATAGAGCCACTATGACGGAACCACTCGGCATAATCCGCACCCTGGCTATTGAAGGTAGAATCTGTGTAGATGGAACCACCCGCTGTAATACGGAGCACAGTGTTGCCTGTCGAAGTCACATTGGACTTGATGCTCAAGATATCTTTCGACGCATCAGTTTCATCTGTGCTCAAGCTAAGCAGTGCACCACTCGACAAATCTTTTGTATAGAGAGCGAGCGACGCATTGAGGCCAAGCGCATTCACCTGCGTACCCGATGACGCAAGAATCTTGAGGCTTCCAGCTACCGGATCATTGTTACCCGGACTGACGTACATCAAGATCGTACCAGTCGCAGTACCTGCAGGCAGAGGTTCGAGTGCTTTACCAAGTACTGGCCCAGGCTGCGTTGCTTTCATGGCAACACCAGGTGTCGAAGAAGCGGTAAGCGAATCACCAGCAGCAATTGGTCCACCTTCGTCGTTCACATGAACAGGAATGCGTCCGGCAAGGGCAACGTTTACAGGAACTCCTCCCTTCATCTCTGTTGCATTCTTTAAGAGCAGACCAGGCTGGGTCGAAACCACACCCATCATCATGGAATCATACGCGCGGGTAGTTGCCGTTACATGGGCAGGCATTGTCGCATCGATGCGAACAACCGTACCTGGGCTTGGCACATTTGTGATATCACCGCCACTGTAGTAGTACTGCTCGGCAACGTCCGCACCACCTGTGTTCTTGTTTACTCCGTACAATCTGAATGTACCGGAGGTAATGTTTCCAGAGGACATCAAGAAGCGAACTGCATTATAAGCAGAGGCAGCATTATAGTAACCCATTCCATAATTCGCCTGATTTCCCGCTCCACTATTAATATAGGTTCCTTCAAACCCAATGACAGGCTTGAATGCGCTTGATGATGGCATCGTCAGATAGACGCGGCCATGATACGGCTCACTGGATACGTTGCTTAAACGAGACGTTGCAAACTGGTAGTTCATCGTAATTTCCGAGTCAGCTCCATCTTCACTACTGTCATCGATACTACCGACAGCATGAACGGTCCACGAGTAATCCGACGCTCCGGATTTATAGGTCGCACCTCCATCTGTACTGATTCGCATGAACAGATCTGTTGCATCAGTTGCAGGAACTAAGCCATCGATTTCGATGATGTATTCATCGTAGGTGGAACTAATACCTGCATCCATATCCACCGTTGCACTGGCGCTTGCGGTGACTGTATCAAGCAGCACCCAACCTTGGTCGTTACCACAGGTGAATTTCTGTGTGGAGGAGTTGTACAGAAGTTTCTGGCTATCACCATTACAGGAAGTTAAACCAAAGCTGGAGATGGTGGAACCAGATACCGTACCGACAACATCAAGAGTTGCTTTTGGCGTACTTGTTCCGATACCAACTCTATTGTTATTAGCCAAAATAACCATCGTGTTTCCATCAATATAAGCACCGGATTCCAACATCAGCGTTCCTGATGCCGAGAAGCTATCATCTGTATGGAGTGTATTTGGGGCAGAGCGGAAGAGGTTTGTATCAACCGCTGTTGCACCGCCGGATCCCCACTGAATTCTACCACTATCCAAGATACTGAAACGTTCATTGGTCGCGCCATTATGACTGGAAATGATCATTTTATAATCATTATTCGTTGAGTGCAGGAATTTCATCGCTGGGTGATATTGTCCACCACCACCGTCTTGATAACCGATCATGAGCCTGGAATTGGCGGTTGGAGTCGTGACAATTAACCCAGGCAAACCATTGGTCGTATCAAAGCCATCAGCAGCGTATGATTTAAATGTTGCCTTCGCACGTATCTGGCCGTTTACATCCAATTTGTATTCAGGAGATGTTGTTCCAATACCAACCTTGTAGCTCATGAAGTAGGACGAGCCTGATCCGTTCATAGTAAGGAGCGAACCGGAGATGGCTCCGACGACATCAAGCTTTGCCTTGGGAGCGATACTGCCGATGCCTACGTTACCTCCATTTGGTTGCAAGGCTAATGGCCTGTTAGTGTAGCTTGTCCCATGCTGCAGGGATTGAATATAACTCACATCATTCGTTGCATCTGCACCCATCAACAGGCCAGTATCCGCAATAGCGCTAATGATGTACATTCCACCAGAAGCTTCGCTGTTGTACGTTGAATTTTTCAATAATGTGATCGGGTTGCTATTGCCGTTGCCATTGATGGACAACGCAGAACCGGAGATTGTTCCCTTTACATCAAGTTGTGCTTTGGCGACGGCTGATCCGATGTTATTTCCAACTACAACTGCACCGGAAACAGAGAGCTTGGAACCGGGGGTGGCGGTCCCGAGGCCCACCAGCCCTGCAGAACTGATTCGCGCCCATTCCGCCGTGCCGGCGCCGTTCGAGAAGATGTGTCCGCTGTTTCCGTAGTATAGAATGCTGTTGGCGAGAGACTGCAGTAACATATAGCTTGCAGAGGCCTTTAGGATCATATGATTGCTGCCTTCGATCTGAGAGCCCGCGCTTTGTGTGAGTGTGTACGTGCCGTCATTTTGAATGATATTCCCGCCGTACACTTCCAGTTTCGCCGCTGGTGCCATCGTCCCCACTCCCACATTTCCCCTGAAGTAGTTATTACCCGCACCATTCTGGGTAATGAGTGAGCCAGAGATGGTTCCGAGCACATCGAGCTTGGCTTTTGGTGTAGTAGTACCGATACCAACTGCCCCTGTTCCCGTAATGCGCATACGCTCGACTGCAGCTCCACCATTGAGACGAGTGGTAAAGGCAAGATCGAATCCATAGTCACCCGAAACTGCATTGGATTTCTTCGCTTGAATCGTTGCAGCAGTCGTTGTATTGCCCGATGTGTCATATTTTCCAACCAAGGTAATAAGTCCACCTACTCCTGCAGCCATGCTGGTCGTATCCCAAATGGCGAGACCGGTCGAACCTTGAACATGCAAATTGGCGAGAGCATTCGAACGTCCGATAGCGAGGTTTCCCATAAAGTAGCTATCGGATGAACCATTCTGTGCAAGAGACGAGCCGGAAATTGTACCCTTCACATCCAACTGCGCTTTCGCAGATGCTGTTCCAACGTTTCCACCAATGATCACTGCACCTGAAACAGCAAGTGATGACCCTGGGGTTGGTACGCCGATACCCAAGCGTTCGTTTGTCATGTCGAAGACAAGGCCGTCTTTTCCGGCATCCAATGCAAGACTGTCACCTAAAGAACTGGAAGCACCCCAAATGAATTTATTATTAGTGTTGTCGAAGGTGAAGCTCGCATGGCGGACGCCTGAATCGTAGAACTTGATGCCGAGTCCGTTCGAATATGTTTGGCCTACTCCTTGTGCATCACCAAGGCGGATAACTGCTCCCTGCACTTCCAAGGCAGCAGAGATTGATCCAAAGCTTGATGCATTTGTTTGAGTACTATGAATCTTGAGCTGGCTACCACTTATTACACCAGCAACTTCCAATTTTGCATCGGAGACAGATGTTGTACCAACACCAAGATTTCCGAGGATATAACTTGTTCCACCTTGGATATTGAGCGCTGAACCGGAGAGTGTGCCCGTAAATGCACCGGAACCGACGACATGGAGAGCTGCCTTAGGAGCTGTTGTTCTTATACCAAAATTACCACCAGCATCTATGCGAGCACGTTCTGCATTTGTTGTCAGGAAGCGAATAGGTTGTGCCTGTACCGAGTCAAGGATCACTGAACCAGTAGAAGCAACTACTCCAAAGAAAGCAGAGGCCCCGCCTCCGTCACCGATGTATCCAATTTCTGTATTATCGGATGTTCTAAACGAAATATATGGATTAGCAGCTATTGCTGATGCACTATCCATGTCTTGAATGCGCAAAAATTCCGAACCAGTATCGCTGATATGCAGCTTAACCTGAGGGCTTGTCGTACCAAGTCCGAGATTTCCGAGGATATAACTTGTTCCACCTTGGATATTGAGCGCTGAACCGGAGAGTGTGCCAGTAAATGCACCGGAACCAACAACGTGGAAACGGGCTTTTGGAGTAGTAGTGCTGATACCGAAGTTTCCACCTGCATCAATCGTCGCACGAATGGAGTTATTCGTGAGGAATTGCATGCCATGATCGGAGATAGTGCCGACGCGTCCCGCTGTATCCGTTGCATGAATAGACATTTGCAAGTTGTTCGTTGTGTCCTGCAACATCAATCGAGGTGTTGTTGCATCGATAATATCAAGGTTATAGGTAGGATTTGTCGTCCCGATGCCTACCTTTCCCATAAAGTAGTTACTACCCGCACCATTTTGGGTAATAAGTGCGCCAGAGATTGTGCCCTTCACATCCAATTGTGCCTTTGCTGCGTTGGACCCAATAGCATCGCCGATCACAACTGAACCCGAAACGGAGAGCTTGGAACCGGGACTCGAGGTTCCCAGTCCTACCAATCCTGCAGTGCTAATTGTAAACCAATCATTTGTTCCGAGTGTGGACCCTCTGACAATTTTAAAGCTATCGTTATCACTGTTATCAATACCCGCACTCCATTGAGTTACTCCTGTCAGCACAAACGAGATGGAAGCGTCGCCTGTACCATCTTCCTCGAACAGCGCGCTATAGGTAGCATTTGATGAATCTCTATAGGAATGAATGCGAGCAAGGGGGTTCGTTGTGCCTACTCCGATATTTCCCATGAAGTAGTTGCTACCTGCACCGTTCTGCGTAATCAGCGCACCGGAGATTGTTCCACGAGCGTTGAGTGCAAGCCCTGATGCAGGATTAATAACAAGCGTACCTGTCATCGTGTCTCCACTCTTCTTTACCCAACGTGCGTCTCCGATAGTAAGCACGTTGCCTGTAGAGAACGAAGAACTTGCTCCAGTTTGATCACTACCACAGCTGAATCTTCCAGTTGTCGCATCCCAGAGGAGCTTGGATGTACCTGCAATGTCACAATCGACAAGGCCAGCACCTTGAATCGATGTTGCTACGTAAAGAGATGCACCGGATGCGGCTCCTTCCCATACGAGTGACCCGCTGGAACGTAGGGTGTTGGCCATTATAACTGAGCCCGAGAGTGTCCCCGTAAATGCACCAGAACCAACGACATGGAAGCGACCCTTTGGTGAGGAAGTTCCAATTCCCACGTTACCATTTTGCTCAATGCGCATGCGCTCTGTGAGCGTGGATGCGTCGTTGGATGTGAGGAAGCGAATGTATCCGTCATCCTTATTGCTTGTATCCTCACCTGAACGGAAGGCAATTCTTGCAACACTATTACCATTCCATGTTCCTCCAACTGATAACAAATCGTTTCCTGCAGCGGTACGGTTTGCGTCGCCAGTTATAGATGTAGAAGTGTTATCCGTTGAAGTTAACTGGAATGATGGAGAAGATGCTCCTGAAATATGAAGCAATGCTGCTGGAGCTGTTGTTCCAATCCCTACTCTATTTCCTGTTGCATCAACATAGAGCGTTCCACCATCGAAGATCGCACCTGATTCGGTCACCAACGTTCCGCTGGAACTCAACAAGTTCTTAGCAAAGACTGTCGAACCCGAGACAGTAGTGAATCGTACTAATGCTCCAGTGATTGTATCGTTCAGCGAGAAGCTTGTTCCAGTCAGGCCAAGTCCCCTACCTGCTGTGTAGGTTGTGTTGGTATCGGTATCTGTGTCCGTACCACAGCTGAATCTTCCAGTTGTCGCATCCCAGAGGAGCTTGGATGTACCTGCAATGTCACAATCGACAAGGCCAGCACCCTGGATGGATGAGGAGATATATAAGGAAGATCCGGATGCTGCGCCTTCGAAGACGAGTGTTCCGGATGTGGTAAGTGATTTCTCTGCATGAAGAAGTGCACCAGATGCAAGATTCTTAAAGCTGCCATTCTTCACGTAGAGATTGTTCCAGTAATTGGCGCTCGAACCGATATCAAATACTTCTGCCGCTGACGGTACAAAATTTGATGCAAGTGTGCCTACAAAGATAATGGCATCGGCAGCGTTGTCACCTAGAACAGTTGTACCCTGCAACACTGTCGCACCTTCTACAGATAATGAACCGCTCGCGTTGAGCTGATTCTTTGCAAAGACTGTGGAACCGGAGACCGTAGTGAATCGTACTAATGCTCCAGTGATTGTATCGTTCAGCGAGAAGCTTGTTCCAGTAAGGCCAAGTCCCCTACCTGCTGTGTACGTCGTGTTGGTATCGGTATCTGTATCAGTTCCACAGCTGAAGCGGCCAGCTGTTGAGTCCCAGAGAAGTTTTGACGTTCCTGCGATATCACAATCGACGAGACCTGCACCCTGGAGAGATGTTGCAACGTAGAGAGAAGCACCCGAGGCTGCGCCTTCGAAGACCAAGGTTCCGGAAGATGCCAAAGAGGTTTTTGCAGTAACAACGGAACCGGAGAGAGTTGTGAATCGAGCGAGGGAGCCTGTAAGTGTGGCGTTAATGGAGAAGGTTGTTCCGTTGAGCCCAAGGCCCTGACCTGCGGTGTAGGTTGTGTTCGTATCTGCATCAGATCCACAGACAATGTCACCATCTGCATCTGTTTCGAGTGCAGTACATCCGTAGAAGCCTGCTTCTGTGAGTTTCAGTGGAGCATTGCCGTTGAAGAATGCCGTACCATCCACGCTCAAGCTGCCGGATGCATTTAGAGCAGTTTGAGCATAAATAGTAGAACCAGACACAGTGTTGAAACGAACCAAGGCTCCGGTGATGGTGGAATTCAAGCTAAATGCATTGCCCGTAAGTGTGATGTTCTGGCCTGCTGTGTACGTCGTATTCGTATCAGTGTCTGTATCAGTACCACAGCTGAATCTTCCAGTTGTCGCATCCCAGAGGAGCTTGGATGTACCTGCAATGTCACAATCGACAAGGCCAGCACC
>CAYSPY010000012.1:0-7424 GCA_964433325.1 uncultured Candidatus Peribacteria bacterium
GTAGAGCGCGGTGGTCTTGTTGAACAGGGTGAGGTCGCGGGCGGGGGCCCTGGGGTCGCGCTGCTCGCTGACGATGAACGCCGCGAGGCTCGCGGCCTGCACGTCGGTCTCCAGGTACGGGGTGGTGATCGCCTCGCCGTCGGCGGCGCCGTAGGCGGCGATGCTGTTGCCGTCCTGGAAGCTCTGCGGTGACCCGCCGTCGCGGGTGACGGTCGCACGGTTCCGGATCCGGTCGAGGTCCATGCCCGGCCGCAGGGCGCTCATCGAACCGGCGAACGCCGCGCTGCTGGTGCGGGCCGCACGGGCGCGCCGGTCCTCGTAGACGAACACGCCGGTGCGGCTGACGTAGCAGACGCCGCGCTCGGCCTCCAGCAGTCCCTGGATGAGGTCCAGGGCCGACTGGGACCCGTCGGCGGTGAACGCGCCCGCGGGGAGGGTGTCGCCGACGTCCAGGTCGCGCATGAGGATGTCGGTCCACCCGACGGCGTCCAACACCATTCCGATGGCCTGGCCGGTGGTCAGGGCCCCCGCTGCGATGACGGGGGTGACCCGGCTCATCCACATCAGCAGGTCTTCGCATTCCAGCGTCGACTCGTACGTGAGGGGGTCGTGCTCGACGGACCGCAGGAACCCGTAGAACAGCCCGTATGTGGTGCCGCCGAGCGTGCAGGTGGCGCGCACCGGGCGCATCGGCAGGACCTGCCCGGCGATGGGGCTCGCCGCGTTCTTCGGGTTGTACCGGCCCGTCGTGTCCCTGAGGACGATGGTGGCGCGGCCGGCGCGCATCTGCTCCATGTAGCTGTCCCGGCCCCGGTCGATGCTGATCCGCCGGACCACGTCGGAGACGTTGTCGTTCGCGCCGGTGAAGCTCGCGCTGAACTGGCCGGTCAGGACATCCCCACCACCGAGGGTCGACGTCCCGAACGTGAACGCGTTGCTCGGCTTGCTCGACCACGCCACCCGCGTGTCGTACGGCGTCGTCACCGGCGGGCCTCAGACGGCAATGGTCACCCTCCGGGCGAGCTCCGGGGCGATGTCATCTGCGAGGCGCCGGGCCTGCTCACGGGACATCCCGGCGGCTGTGCGATCCACCACCGTGACGTTCACCGTCGGCGCTCCAGCGCGACCTGCAGGTGCCTGCGGAGCAGGCAGCGGTGACCTCAGGTTCAGGGCGTTCGTAGCACCGGCGAAGGACCGCAGGTCGAAGCCGTCGGCGAAGTCCGTCGATGCCAAGCTCCCTGCCTTGACGGGACCCTTCCTGGTCAACCCCTTGAGTTTCAGGAGGTTCAGTGAGGTGTCAGCAAGCCCAGCCGCGGCGCCGGCGACAGTGTCGACGCTGTTGCGGAGCCCTTGGGCGAACATGTCGCCGAGGCGCTCCCCCGCGGTCTGGTAGTCGACTCCGGCGCGGTCCAGCATGGCCAAAATCTGCGCCTGCGCCTGCTCCTGCTGAGTCTTTCCGCGCAGCAGCTTGTTCTTCTCGGCCTCCAGGGCGGCCTCCAGGCTGTCCCGCTGGATCTGCCGCATCGCCTCGAAGTGCCGGTTGGAGGTGTCGATCTCCTCTTGCAGGGCGGTGCGGCGTTCCTCCGCGGTTGCGTCCTGGGCCGCCCGCTCGGCCGCGGCGCGCTCCTTCAGGCCGGCGAGCTGCTGCTCCAGGCGGGCGTCATCGACGGCGCGCTGGGCCTGGGCGACGGCGTTCGCGTCACCCTCCGCCTGGGCGGCGGCGAGGTCACGTTCGGCGTCCGCGAGGCCCTGCACCAGACGCGCGGCGTCACGGGCGCCCTCCAGACGCTGGATCTCCGCCTCCGCGGGCGTGAGGGCCGCCTGCGCCTGGTCGATGCCCGCCGCGCGACCGTCGAACCCGCGTTGCCGGCCGGCCGCGAGTTCATCGGTGCGGTCATCGAACGCCTTCATCGCCGCGGACGCCACACGCTCGTACGCGGTGCGGATCGCCTGCTTCTGCGCGGTGATGCGGGCCGTCAGGGCCTTCTTGGCCCGTTCAGCGAGCTCTTTCGCGGCGGCGTCGACCTTGCCGCCACTCGACTTCAGTCCACTGGCCGTGGAGGTCCCGGCCTCACGGGCGACGCTCGCCGCCGCACTGCGCACGGACGGGATCGAGTCCTCGAGGCCCTTCGCGGTGCCGGCGCCCATCCACTGGCCGAGGCGGCGGAACACCTTGGACGGAGAGTTGATCATCGCCGCAGCGCGCTGCGCGGCCTCGGCTTCCCGGGCAACCCGGGCGGACGCCGCCCGGATCTCACCGATCTTCGAGAGGATCCCGTTGATCAGGCCCTGGGAGATCGCGGCACCGGCGGAGTGCGCTCCTGCCGCGGCTGTCGCCATCACGCCGGGTGTCGACTTCGCGGCGCTATTCAGGGCACGGATGCCGCCGGCACCGTTCCGGCCTGCCGTGCCGACAGCGTTCGCAGCCTTCGAGGTCGGGCCCATCTGCTCGCGGGCCCGGGCGATGTCGTCTCGCTGCGCGCGGAGCGCCGCGTTCATCTCACGGGCCTGTTTGCCCGCGGTGGTGTTGGCCCGGCCAGCCTTGGCCGTCTCCGCGATCAGGGGCTTCAGCTCCGCGGCCTGCCGGTTCAGGGTGTCGGTGAGGGCCTTCTCCGCGGTGGCGCGTGCGTTGATCGTCGACGCGCTGGGCGTGACCTGCGCGGCGGTGCGCGCGCGCTGCACAGCCCTCAACGCGGCGTCACGCTCTTCGTTGTGCCGCGCCGTCAGTTCCTTCACCGACGTCGCCGCGTCCTTGTTGGCGCGGACGATGCCGACGCGGGCACGGGCCACACCGTTCTCACTGCGCTGCACCGCCAGCTCTGCGGCCGCCAGCTCACGCTTGGCCGCGGCCCCGGTGATCTCGCCGCTGCGGACGCGTCGCTGCACGTCGGCGTACCGCTCGAGCGCATCCGCGTGATCGAGGGTCGCCTGCCGGAACGTCGTCTGCGCGTCGTTCTGCCCGAGCAGTGCGTCACGGAAACCGAGTACCGCGTCCCGGGCGCTGTCCGCCGCTTTCTTCAGCTCCCCCATGGCAGATGCCGCCGTGGTGGACTTGGAGGTGAGCATCGCCATCGCGACGGCGAGGCCACCCGCCACGGCCAGGAACATCAGCATGGGGTTCAGGGCCAACCACGTGGTGTTGAGCGTGACCATCGCGGACTTGACGGACTCCACCGCGGACTTGATCTCCCCGAACAGGCTGACCATCTTCCCGATCACCATGAGCATCGGGCCGGCGGCCGCGACGACCGTCAGCAGGCCGATCGCCACTCCGCGCAACGGGCCCGGGAGGCCGTCGATGCCGGCCGCGAGGTTCGTGAACCCGCGGAGCACCCACGTCAGGGCGGGGAGCAGCATCGCGCCGAGGGTGATCGAGAGTGTCTCGGCGGTGCTGGAGAACGCCTCCAGGGCACCGTTGAACCCCTTCATCTTCGCCTCGGCGACCTTCTGGGCGGCGCCTTGCTCGCTCACCTTCTTGCGCATCTGGTCCTGCGCTGCGCCGCCCTTGGTGAGCAGGACGTTCGCGGCGCGGATCGCGTCGGAGCCAAAGATCGCGGCGAGGGCGGCGTCGCGTTGCGCCGGGGTCATCTCCTTCAGCTTGCTGGTGAACTCGTCCGCGAGGGCCGGCAGTGGCTTCAACCTGCCCTGCTGGTCCCGCAGCTCCAGGCCCAGCTCCTTGATCTTCTTCGCCCCGGCCCCGGCGGGCGCCATCAGCCGCATCAGCATCGTCTTGAAGCTCGTACCGGCGTCGCTGCCCTTGATCCCGGCATTCGCCAGGCGGGCGAGGGCGGCGGTCGCCTGGTCGACGGGGACACCAGCCTGCTTGGCCACGGCGGAGCTCTGCTTGAGGCCCTGGGCCATGTCGTCGATCGACGCCGTCGAGGCGTTCGCCGATGCGGCCAGCAGGTCCGTCACCCGCGCGGCGTCCTTGCCGGCCAGGCCGAACGCGTTGAGGGTGTCGGCGACGATCGTCGCTGCGGTGGCGTTGTCGGTCTCCGCCGCGGCGGCGAGCAACAGGGTGCCGCGGGCCGCCGCCATCGACTCCTTCACCGACAGGCCACCCTTGGCGAGCTCCGTCATCGCGACCGCCGCGTCGGCGGCGGAAGCGCCCGGGAGTTTCGCGTCCGCCCCCAGCTTCTTGCTTGCGCTGCTCACCTGCTCCAGCTGCCGGGCCGTCGCCCCCGACACCGCCTGGAACGTGTTGAGCTCCGTCTCGAAGTCCCCGGCGGCCTTCGCCGCGTACCCGAACCCGGCGACGACGGGGAGCGTCAGGCCACGGGTCATGCTGCGGCCGGCGCCGAGCATCCGGGCGTCCATCGTCCGGCCGAACGCCTTCCCCGCCGAGCCGGCGGCGGCGAACGCCGCGAGCAGGCGACTGACGTCCCCCGTGAACTGGACGCTGATCGAACGGGCCACCGGTGGCCTCCGCTACCGGCGCCTGGCGGCGTTGCGCATGAACTCACCCATCCCGGCGTACTGGTGCAGGTGCACCTGATCCATCAGGCCGGGGTGAAGTCCTGGGAACCAGTACCCGACTCCGGCGTTCCAGAAGAGAGCGGGATCGGAGCCGACCCTGACCCCTCCACTGGCACGCTCACAGGCGCGGGTGAGGTCCTCGAGGTGCTCGCCGGGTCGGGGCCCGGCACCGGCGGGGGGTCACCCACCGCCTCCCCGCCCTGGAAGGACAGGGCCGCGATGTCCAGCTCGCCGACGTACCGCTTCACCTTCTCCCTGCTCCACCGGGGGTGCTGCTGCCACACCGCGACGCCGACCAGGCCGAGGAGCACCACCGGGTCCATATCGGTGTCGCCGGCCGCCGGGTCGTCCGCGTCGACACCGTCGAGGCGCTGCGTGAACTCCATCCACTCCAGGCCTGTGAGCTCACGGATCAGCACCGGGTCGATCAGCCGGAACGACGTCGGCATCGCGTACTCACGGTCGTCGATCAGGAACACCCCGTCGTCAGCCACTGCTCCACCTCTCCATCTAGGTCAGGCCCGCCGCGCGGGTCACGTTGTCGACCGTCTCATCGAACCTGCGGAACGCCTCCTCGGTGTTCTCCTCCAAGGCCGGAACTAGGGCCTCCCGCATCTGCAGGGCCCCGAAGTCCGGCCGGCGTCCCGTGGTCCGTCCGATGGACTGCTCCACCGCGACACCGCGGCGCCGCACGTACGTGCGCATGCCGGCGGCGCTGCGAGTGTCGTACCTGCTGAACCGGCCGCGGGCGTCGTCGCGCACCAGGTTCCCGGTGGCGCGCAGTTCCTTGCGGACCTGCTTCGGCAGCTCCGCGCCCGCCTGGGCGAGGGCCCGGACGAGCTCCTGCACGCCGTGGGTGGTGACGAACCCCGCCACGCTCAGGTCAGGAGGTCGCGCGGGTCAGGGCACCGTCGACGACGAACGTGGTGTCGGCGGTGGCGACGTCCCCGACGTCACCGGCGATCGGCTGGTACTCCAGCAGGTAGCAGGTCCCCGTGTACTTCGGGTTCGTCGCCGAGGCGGCCGACGAGGTCGGCTTCACGTCGACGGTGAACGAGGTGCCGCCCGAGTACAGGGGCCACAGGGTGGCGTCGACCTTCGCGGCGGCGTAGTCCTGCCGCCACGTCACGCTGATCGACTCGTCCCGGAGGCCGGGAAGGCGCTGCACGCCGGCGGCGCCCATCGCGGTGACCTCCACGTCCGCGGCCTGCGTCGAGATCTCGACGCTGGCGCACAGGTTCGACAGGTCGACGCCGTTGATGACGATCGAGGCGTCGCGGAGCACGAGCTTGGCCATGACTCAGTTCCCTTCCGGTGTGGTGGTGGTCGCCACGTCACCCGGGCGGGCCGTGGTCTTCTGCTTGCCGGCGCCCTTGCTGGCCGCCGTGTCCTGCTCGGACGGGGCCGGGTGCGGCACCCGTTCGATGTGGCCACCCTCGATGAGGGCGGCCTCCTGGCCGACCGGCAGGCCCGCGGTGAACGTGCCGCCCGGGTCGGTGTCGTGCACGCGGGACGTGCCGACCACCAGGTACGGGCGCGGGATGATCTCCACCCGGCCGGCGTCCAGCAGGTCCCGCTCTTCCTGCGTGGTGAACTCGTGCTCGAGGACCTCACCCGGTTCGGCGTCCAGCACCGGCCGGGGGCCCGTCACTCGGTAGCGATTCACTTCATCCCCCTCTAGGGCTGGCTGACCTTGACGGCGGCGATCGTGAGGCTCGTGACGCCGCTGTAGGTGATGTCCGCGTTGCCGTCCGCGCTGTTGGCGAAGAACTGGGCGGGGAACGGACCGATCATCCGCTCCGCACCGGCGGGGACGCTCACCGCGACGTTGCCGACCGAGAGGTTCGGAAGGACGGTCGCGACCGCGGCGACGGTCACCGTGAGGGCGCCGCCGCTGCCGTTCTTGACGTGCAGGAACGTCGTGGCGTCCGGCAGGAACTTGTCGCCGCCGCCGGCACACGACGCATAGGTGGGACCGACCCCTGAGCGGACGACGGTCTGGACGGTGAGAACAGCCACAGTGCTTCTCCTCTACGTGCCGATCGCGATGACGTGGACGGTCCACTCGCAGCCCAGCACGCTGCTGACCTGCCCCCCAACCGAGTAGACCTTGTAGCCGGTGGCGGTCACGACCCGCAGGTCATCCACCGTCCCGCCGAGGGTGGGGTCCGCCTCCACCGCCGCCTTCAAGCTCCCCGCCCCGGACGGGGCCAGGAGCTCGTCGAGGCGCACCTGGGCGCCCTGGTCGCTGACCAGCCCGACGAACGCCTGCACGGTGACCCGGACCTCGTCGAGGCCGCGGCCCATAGCCTCGTCGTACATCACCTCTTCGGGGAACAGGTGGATCGTCGGGGGCGTCGGGTTGGCGAGCATGTACGCGCTCACCTGGAAGTCGGTGACCCCCGCCTCGATGTTCGCCCGCAGGCCCTCCCGGATCTCCAGCATCCCGGCCACCTAGACGAACCCCCGTCCGTTGCGCTGCACACCTGCCAGCAGGAACCGCAGGTCAGGGTCACGGGCCGCCACGCGGGCGCTGTGCATCATCCCGCTGCCGGCGTCGATGCCGAGGGCCGCGACACCGAACGGCGCCTCACGGGCCCGCTTCAGCAACCGGGCCGCGATGATCGACGTGGCGCTCTTCACCGCCGCCGGCACCGCCGGCCACCCGAACCGCCCCGTCACACGGACGGCCTGCGGCCAGTCGGTCGGCAGCGGGTACCGGCCCTGCGGGTGTCGGTTCAACAGCTCCCACGGCCGGCCATCAGCCGCCGCGTTCATGGGCGTGAGGGTGAAGTCCACACCGATGGTCCACGCCTGGTCGTAGACGCCGGTGCCGTTCGGGTCGACGTCGACGCCGGTGAGCTCCACCAGGTCGTCGATGCGGCACAGCCACGGGTCGGTGGCGTCGTAGTACCTGACCTGGTTCGCGTCCGCGTCGAGCCAGAACC
>CAYSPY010000013.1:0-4204 GCA_964433325.1 uncultured Candidatus Peribacteria bacterium
AACGTCGACGGGAACGCCTACTGGATCAAGATCCGGAACCGCGCCGGCCGCGTCGTGGAGATCTGGTGGGCGCCGCACTGGACCGTCGAACCCAAGGGCGACGAGCGGACGTTCATCACCCACTACGAGTACCGGCCGGGCGGTGCGAACACCACCGCGATGCAGCTCCCCGTCGGGGACGTCGTGCACTTCCGGTTCGGCCTCGACGGTGACGACCCCCGGAAGGGCCGCGCCCCCCTCAAGAGCGTCCTGCGCGAGGTGTTCACCGACGACGAGGCCGCGAATTTCACCGCCTCCCTGCTGCGGAACATGGGCGTCCCCGGCCTGCTGGTCAGCCCCGACACCGAACGGCCCCCGACCCCCGACGACGTCAAGGAGACCAAGTCCTACATCCGGGAGCGGTTCTCCGGCGACGGCCGCGGCGAGGCCCTGGTGATGTCCGCCCCGACGAAGATCCAGCAGTTCGGGTTCTCGCCCGAGCAGCTGCTGCTCAAGGAGCTGCGGCGCATCCCGGAGGAGCGCGTCACCGCGGTGCTCGGCGTCCCCGCGATCGTCGCCGGACTTGGTGCCGGCCTCGACCGCTCCACGTTCAGCAACTTCAGCGAGGCCCGCGAGGCCGCCTACGAGCAGACCATCATCCCGACGCAGGCGACTCTTGCGGAGGACATCTGGTTCCAGCTCCTCCCGGACTTCCAGCCGCAGGACGACATTTGGATGACCCGCGTCGGGTTCGACCTGACCCGCGTCCGCGTCCTCCAGCCCGACCAGGACCGCCTGGTGCAGCGCCTCGACGTCGCGGTGCGCGGAGGGTGGGCGACTCGCGCCGACGGCCGGCGTGGCATGGGGTGGCCCGTCGAAGACGAACGCGACGACGTGTTCCTGATCCCGTTGAACGTCGCGGAGGTCCGGGCTGATGGCCGCGGCGTCCGGACGTTCGTGCCCGCCAGCGACGCGCGGGTCCAGGACCGCAGGGCCGCCGCCCTGATGAACGGCAACCACCAGGAGGTCCCGGCGTGAGGTACCAGCATGTTCTGCGAGCCGTCAGGGACACCCCGTGGGCGATCCGCCCCGAGGCGCTCCTGGTGATCCAGGACGTCATCGAGCGGCGCGTCCACGGTGAGCAGCTCACCGACGAGCAGATCCAGGCGCGCATCCAGTCCGCACGCCCCGCCCCAATGGCGTCCCAGCACGGTGACGTCGCGGTGCTGCCCATGTTCGGGGTGCTGATGCCGCGCGCGTCGCTGATGGCGCAGATGAGCGGTGGCACCAGCGTCGAGCAGTTCACCAGCGACCTCGGTGACCTGGTCGCAGACGACACCGTCGACACGATCGTCCTGAACGTCGACTCCCCCGGCGGGATGACCGACCTCATCCCGGAGGCCGCCCAGCAGATCAGGGAGGCCCGGGCCCGCAAGCGCGTGATCGCCGTCGCGAACACCGACGCGGCCTCCGCCGCGTACTGGCTCGCCGCGCAGGCCACGGAGCTCGTGGTCACCCCATCGGGGAGCGTCGGCAGCGTCGGGGTGTACGCCGCCCACCAGGACATCAGCGCGAAGCTCGAGCGGGAAGGGGTCGCCACCACCCTGATCAGCGCCGGCCGGTTCAAGACCGAGGGCAACCCGTTCCAGCCGCTCACCGAGGAGGCCCTCACGGCCCTCCAGGCCCGCGTCGACGAGTTCTACGGCATGTTCATCGCGGACATCGCCGCCGGCCGCGGGGTCAGCCAGGACGACGTCCGCGCAGGGTTCGGTGAGGGCCGGATGGTCACCGCCAACCAGGCCGTCCAGGCAGGGATGGCGGACCGCGTCGACACCCTCGACGGGGTCCTCTCACGCCTCACGGGCCGCCCGACACCGATGCGCAGGCGACCAGCCCGCGCGCACGCCGGCCCCGCCGGCACCCACGACCACGAACCTTCCCCTGAGGCCGCCACGAGCGGCCTTTCTCTTGCCGATCAGGCGGACGCCGTGCGCGAGAGCGCCGAGAGCCTCACCGTCTCCACCCTGATCCTCACCAAGTCCCCCAGCGGAAACCTGACCTGGGACGAAGAAGCGCGCCTGTCTGCGTGCGCAGAGCAGCTCGACCGCGCCGTCACGGCCCTGAATGGGGTCCTTGAGGCGAAGAGACAACCCACAGACCGGTCCACTGCGGCACTGCGCGAACGCGTGCGGTTCGAACGCGGCCGGGCCGGCCTCCGACACCAGGAGACCACAGGAGCATGAGCACCCTCAAGGAGCTGCGCGGCACCCTCGACGACCGCCGCGCCAGGCTGCACACCATCTTCGAGCAGGCCGGCACGGACATGGACATGTCCAAGGTCACGGCCCTCGACGGCGACAGCGCCGCGAAGGTCGACGCGATCCGCGCCCTCAACGACGAGATCGACGCCACCGCCAGCGAGATCGAGACCCTCCAGTCCCTGGAGGCGATGGCCGCCCGGACCCGCGACCTGTCGGCCATCGAGCGGCCAGCGATCCACCCCGCGGCCGGTGACGGCCGCCGCCGCCTCGACGCCGTCCCGCAGGGCCTCGGCGCGCTGTTCGTCCAGAGCGCCGCCTACACCGGACACGTGCGTGGCAGCCGCGCCCCCGGCCCGATGGCGGAGCTGGACATCGACCTGAACGGCCTGCGCGCCGCGAACTTCACCACGAGCGCCGGCTGGGCGCCGGAGTCCATCCGCACCGGCCGGGTCGTGGAGTCCGCCCTGCGCCCCATCCAGGTCATCGACCTGGTGGACCAGGCGACCACCGGCCAGGCCGCGGTCGTCTACATGGAGGAGACCACCGCGACGAGCGCCGCCGCTGAGCGCGCCGAGGCCGGTTCGTACGCCGAGTCGAGCCTCGCCCTGACGCAGCGGTCGAAGACCGTCCGGTCGATCGGCACGAGCCTCCCCGTCACCGACGAGCAGCTCGAGGACGTCGAGCAGGCCCAGAGCTACGTGGAGGGCCGCCTCGGCTTCTTCGTGCTGCAGCGCCTCGACAGCCAGCTGCTCAACGGCGACGACAACGCCCCGAACATCCAGGGGTACCTGAACGCCACCAACCTGCAGACGCAGGCCAAGGGCGCGGACCCCACCCCGGACGCCGTCTACAAGGCGATGGTGAAGGTCCGGGTCACCGGCCGGGCGTTCCCGAACGCCGCGGTCTTCCACCCCACGGACTGGCAGGACATCCGGCTGCTGCGGACCGCGGACGGCATCTACATCTGGGGTGCCCCCTCCGAGCCCGGCCCGGACCGCATCTGGGGCCTCACCGCCGTCATGTCCGACGCCATCACCCTGAACACCGGCCTCGTCGGCGACTTCAGCCCCGCCATGAGCCAGCTCTACATCCGCCGGGGCCTCGAGGTCCAGATCGGGTGGGTCAACGACAACTTCACCAAGGGCATGCAGACGGTCCGCGCCGGGATCCGCGCCGCCCTGGTGATCTACCGCGGTGCCGCGTTCTGCACCGTGACGGGCATCTGAGGCCGGACGATGGGCATTATCGAAGCGGCGGTCCCGGAGGGTCTCACCAGCCCCCGGATCAAGACCGCCCGAGGCATCTACGACTTCGCCGCCGACGGCGGCGCGGTCGGCACCATCGCCCTGATCGGCGCCACCGGCATCCCGTCCGGCGCGACCATCGTCGGCGGGTACATCGAGGTGCACACCGCCCTGACCAGCGGCGGCTCCGCGACCATCGCGGTGCAGGTCGAGGGCGCCGGGGACATCATCGGCGCGATCGCGGTCGCGACCTGGACCCTGGGCCGCAAGAAGATCATCCCGGGCCTGACCGCCGCGAACGACCTGTCGGCCAGCGCCGTGGTCCGGACCACGGCGGCCCGGGACATCAGCGCCGTGATCGCCGTGGCGGCCCTCACCGCCGGCCGGTTCAGCGTCGTCCTGTTCTACCAGGACCCGCTGGCATGACCGGCTTGAAGATCACCAGCCTGATCGAGGAGACGACCGGGTGGCTCATCGCCCGGGAGCGTCTGTGGCTCACCGAGGACGGCGAGCGCCTGGTGCCGGACCTCCACCCGGACGCCGCCCGCCTGTTTGTCGCCGCCGGCCACCGGATCAGCCGCGCCGACGCTGAGCGCTTCGGACTCCTGGAGGACTACCACGACGTCGCCGACCTCCAGGCCGTGCCCTCCGAAGCGACCGGTGGGGGCCTCACCACCGAGGCCCCCGACCCGGCCGAGCAGGAGCAGGAGCAGGAGCAGG
>CAYSPY010000014.1:0-3257 GCA_964433325.1 uncultured Candidatus Peribacteria bacterium
GGGTCGGTGGCGTCGTAGTACCTGACCTGGTTCGCGTCCGCGTCGAGCCAGAACCGGCGGCCGCACGCGTCATCGATGCCGCGCGACGCCGCGGCCACGGCGAGATCCACATCAGCGTCCGCGAACGTCTGGCCCGTGAGGGTGAGGGTTTGCTTCAGCTCCGCGCTGGTGACGTACTCGGTGCCCATAGCCGCGTTCGGCACGTTGCCGTACGCGACCACCAGGTCTTCCACGGCGTACGCACCGGCGCCGTCGTCCCAGACGATCTGGTAGGTGCCAGCGCTGGCCGGTGCCGTGAACGTCGCGGCGTACACGCCGGAGCCAGCCGGGAACTCGTAGACCGTCGCGGTGAACCTGGCAACGACGGTCGTGTCCGATGGGGCATCGACGACTCTGACCCCGAGTGCTCCTTCAAGGCCTGGCCCAAAGCCGGTGGCCGAGACCTCCACCGTCGATGCCGGCGCAGCAATCACGCTCATGCGGACATCTCCGCGATGACCGCTGCTATGGTCGCGTCGTCGTGGGCGCGGTCGTACACGCGGATCTCGCGGATGTAGCCAACAAGGTGTTCCGCGCTGTTCGCCTCCGTTCGCTGGCCGATCGTGAACGGCGCCCAGATCAGGTTCGTGTTGCCACCTGTGATGTCCGCCGGCGTCTCGATCACGGAGTCCAAGGCGGCAGTGACCGTCGGCGTTCCCGTCGTGTCGATCAGGAACCGCCCGGCGATCGTATGCCACGTGTTGGTCTGTAGGAGTGCGGCGCTGGTGCTGTTCTTCGCACCCGTAGCGGCAAACGTCGAGACGTTCGCCTCACCCGTGTTCGCCTTCCTGATGCCGATGCCGCGTTCACCACCGGTCGGGTGCTCCGCAGCGATGATCGTCTGCCACCCAGAGGGCAGCGACGCCCACCGGACATGCGCGTAGACAGTCGCGTCCCTCGGAACGACGTTATAGGCAGACACCATGAAGTCGTCGGAAGTGAACTCCACGCACGCCTTCCCACCAATCGATGCGCGACGGGTCGGGGCCGCAGTTGCCGAAGTGGCACGAACCGACAGCCCACGCATCCGGCACGGCCAGTCACGGAACGTCGCGCCATCCGCCGTGTCCGACAGGTCACCGGCATGCAAATGCATGATGAGGCCATCCGATTCGGTTGCCGTCGCCCGTGACGGCTTCGCGACAGACCGGCCACCAAGCACCCGTTCACGCGGCTCTGCGGCAACCCACTCACCCTCACGGAACACCATCATGGGTCGCGGTGGTGCGTCCGCCACGGCATCGGGCCACAGGAGGGCAGCAAGGTCCCGTTCATACCAGGAGTTCACCTGGGACCGCACCACGTATCGGTGAGTACCGGACGGGGACACCGAGAACGAGTTCGCACCCGAGGAGGTGTTCACCGACGCCGTTCCCGTGACCGCCGTGTACCCCGCCAACTCGAGGTCATCGAGCGCGGCCAACCGGACGAGCAGCGGGTCCCAGGAGTTCCGGCCGTACTGGGACCCGTGGTCGACGAGAGCCTCAGCGACGATGTCTGTGGCGTGCAGGGTGCGAAGCGTCCCACCCGACAATGCGTTCGCCCCAACCTCGTAACCGAGGAACGTGATCGGCGTGGGCCACCCGAGGCAGATCGCAGATGCGGCGGCCTTCGCGGCGCTCGTCTCGTTGAAGTTGTGTTCCGAACCGGACGGCCACTTCCCACCCATGACCCACAGGTGCCGGACCTTCTGGTCCACGAGCTGCGATCCCGTGAGACTCGACACGCCATCCGCAGTAGAGGCAAGGAGGTCCGCGATGTTGTTCGTGAACCCGATCGCCACGATGTCGACGGTGCCGTCCTCAGCGTCCTCCAAGGTCCGGCGCATCAACGTGACGGCGGACTCAATGGTCGACGGCCCACCGGCTTCCGTGTGTTCCCATTCCGAAGCCATCCGGTTCTGGTACGACGGCGACCCCGACGGGGAATGCGAGTTGGTGATCCGCCCAATGGGGATCCCCGGGCGGCCCTCGTTCGTCATCATCGCGTCCAACGACCCGGCAGCCGTGACGAAAGACGCGGACAAGGTGATCGCCCTGATGTCGATCAGGCCGGCACGTTCGCACGCGGCCGCGACACGCATCGCCACGACGTCATCGACGTCCGTCCACCAGTCCGTGTCGATGATCCACGGCCGCGCCACCGGCAACGGCGTCCACACGTCGCCCTCCCGGGCACCCGAAGGCGTCGCTGACCCTCGGAACCACTTCCTGGTCGCAGTCCCATAGGTCGGTGCACCGTCGGTGACCAGCCGCTTGAACGTGTCGACAGATGCAGTCACGAGGCCTAGTAGCCAGCGAAGTAGATGTGCGGCTGCGCCCCGGATGATGGCGCGGACGCGCTGATGTCGGTCAGCCCAGACCGTAGGCCGCCGCCGACGGCGCCAGCCCCGAACGCCACCGCCGCGTAGGCGTTGTTCGCACGCGCGATCGTCGGGAGCGTCGAACCGGTCGCGACGATGCACGCATATGCCGCGCCGTATGCGGACGGCGTGTAGGGCGCGGCCAGGTCACCGCCGATCAGTCCGGTTGTCCCGTTGAACGCAGCCTTGACGTCGGCAGTTGACGCCAGCAGTCCGCCACCAATTGCCACGATGCCGAGCTTCAACAGCGTGATGGACGCTCCTCCGGCGCCCGTGACCCTCACCAAGATCCCGTTGATCGTCTCACCGGGGAACAGCGGGAACATCGTGTAGTGCTGGACACCTGAGGAGATGCCGATGGTTACGCCGCTCGCCATCTGTGAGATCGGCGTTTCCCACTTGAAGCCCTGAGCCGACGCCAGAAGGCGGTCACCGTCGGTCGCTCGCAGCGTCATGCTCCATCCGCGCGTGCTCATCCAGGGATCCCCGACGTCTCTACCCGCGTGTTCGCCGGGGTCGCCTGGTCAGCGGTGGAGGCTCGCGCCTCCAATGCCTCACCAGGCGCCAGGGTGAACCCGATGGACGCGCCGGACGCGAGCTCCACCCCGGTCGCCACGGCGGCGGGTCCATCCGTCGAGAACCAGATGGAGTTCGGCCCGCGGTTCTGCATCACGCCGGTGCGCCAGTTGGGGCTGGCGGCCACGACAGTGGTCGATGCGGAAGCCAGCACGTCGACGGCGGCCACGTCTACCGCCCCTTCCCGGGTCGCCGCTGACCGGCGCTGGCCTGTGGCCTGGGGGTCTGCTCCTGCTCCTGCTCCTGCTCCTGCTCCTGCTCCTGCTCCTGCTCCTGCTCC